>NZ_CP012589.1:422500-1387500 GCF_001278825.1 Capnocytophaga sp. oral taxon 323 | reverse complement strand
ATGGTACTACACTTGTTGTGGGAGAGTATGTCGCCGCCTTCTTATAAAGAGCAATTCTGATAAAGAATTGCTCTTTTTTTATTGTTTGAAGTTGTAGGACTGCTTGGAAGGGAGAAGGACGAGTTGGAGGGAGAGTAGGAGAATTAAAAAGAGCGGACTAAAAAAACAATATCTTGATTGCTAATTGCTAATAGTTTTGTATCTTTGCCCCAAAATCAATTATGCAATAATGTTGAAGATTAAATTACTTATTATATACTTACTTTTAGTTATCTCTCAGGCAGTAGCACAGGTGACCTCTCCTAATGCTACCTATAACAATGTGGATATCACTACTGTGAATGTGGATAACTTGAGTGATGCACAAATTAAAAATTATTGGGATCGCGCTCAAGCACAAGGTTATTCATTAGACCAATTCGTTGCTTTGGCTCGCAGTCGTGGTATGCAAGAAACGCAAGTAATGAAGCTCAAGCAGCGCATTATGCAACTCAGCACTTCTTCTGATATTAAAAACAAACTTAAAGAAAACACAAAAACAGGTAGACGCCCGGCTGAAGGTGATGATATTTTTGGTTATACCGGCAAAGAAAATAAAGATTCTATCACTACTAAACAGAAAAAGGATTCTATATTTGGAATGAGTTTCTTCAAGAATCCTAAAATATCTTTTACTCCTAATCTCAATATGGCAACTCCCGACAACTATCAAGTAGGTCCGGGTGATGAACTACTCGTGGAAGTTTGGGGGGCGACAGAAGGTTCTTTTAAGCAAAAAGTAGATGCTGAGGGGAATATATTCCTAAATGGTATCGGGCGCATTCACGTGGGAGGACTTTCGTTCAGTGAAGTGAAGGCTAAGATTAATTCACAGCTCAAGCGCATTTATTCTGGTATTTCGGCTCCTGAGGGTAGTTATGCGAAAATTTATACAGGGGTAACCATTAGTCAGGTGCGTACAGTAAAGGTGAATATCATAGGCGAAGTGGCAGTTCCTGGAACTTATTCGCTTAGTTCGCTTTCAACAGTGCTTAACGCATTATATGCTTGTGGAGGCCCTTCAGAAAGTGGTTCGTTTAGGGAAATAAACATCTTTCGTGGAGGTAAAAAAGTTGCTACTTTTGACGTGTATAATTTCCTAATAAATGGTTCAGAAAAAGGCAATATAGGTCTTAAAGACCAAGATGTGATTATTGTACCCCCATATAAAAACCGCGTATGGGTGGACGGGAAAGTAAAACGACGTGGTTTTTATGAGACTTTAGACAATGAGACGCTGGCGAACCTTATCACCTTCTTTGGAGGTTTTACCTCTGATGCTTTTACCAATACTTTGGTATTAGAGCGCATTAAAGATGCTAAACGAGAAGTAAAAGAGATTCCTTTTGCTGATATTTCAAAAGTAAAAATGCAAAATGGTGACCGCCTAAATGTACACGCTATTACTGATGAATACCATAATAGGCTCAGTATAGGCGGAGCGGTATATCAGCCTGGGGTATACGAGTTTAAAGAGGGGATGACGGCTTACGACTTACTCAACAGAGCTAACGGTGTGAGAAAAGATGCTTCCTTGAATAGAGGTCTTATCTTCCGCACTGAAAACCGTGTAGATTACCAAACACTTAGTTTTTCGGTAAAAGACCTCATAGAAAAGAAAAATGATATTCCACTAAAAGACAATGATAGTATTCATATTTTCTACAGAGATTCTCTTCAGTACAAACGCTTTGTAAAGGTAGAAGGAGCTGTAAATAAGCCTAAAGAATTACCTTTTATGGACAATATGACAGTGGAAGACGTGATTTCGTTGGCAGGAGGTTTGGCTAATGGTGCAGACCCTTCGATGATTGAGGTATTTAGAGAAACTAACGATGGTAATTTTCAGAAACTAAGTCAAGCCTTTAAAGTATCGTCTAACCACCAGTTAGAGCCCCAAGGAGAACGACTTACCTTGCAACCTAACGATGTAGTATCGGTACGTTATATCAAAGGATTTACTCCTATGCAAACTGTAACGGTAATGGGAGAAGTGCTCTACCCAGGTGTTTATAGTATTCAATCTAAAGACGAACGTGTTTCGGATTTATTAGAACGTGTGGGCGGTTTTACTCCCTTTGCCTATAAAGAAGGACTTACTCTTGTGAGAAAGAAGACAGATGAGGGTGATATTCAGCAAGAAGATTTCTTAAAAGAACTCATTGAGATTGAGAACGACACGAGCAGTAGCACTTCGAATAAAACACTAAGAAGAGTAGCTAAAAAAAGCAATGAGTATCGCATAGGGCTTGATGTAAAAAAGATATTAAACCGAAAACACAGCAAATATGACCTCTTGCTCAATGACGGAGATATGTTATTAGTCCCTTCAGAAAAACAAACTGTGGAAATTAGAGGAGAAGTATTAGCGCCTTCATTAGTGCGTTATGAAAAAGGAGCTTCTATACATCAGTATGTCAGTAGTGCAGGAGGCTTTGCCAGCAGAGCGAAGAGGAGTGCTATTTATGTGATGTATGCCAATGGAGATATAAAGGCAACACGCACCTCTCTATTCTTTAAAAACTACCCAAAAATAGAGCCTGGGGCTATTATTATAGTACCTTCAAAACCCGAAAAACAACGTCTTACAACCGGAGAAACGGTGGGTATCATTTCGGCTATTACTACTATGGGAGTGTTAATTTATAGTGCTTTTAAAAAATAAGTATGGAAAATAATCATCACAATACGATAAGAGAAGAAGATGAAATTGATTTGTTACAGCTTATCAATAAGCTTTGGAGGGCTAAGAAATCAATTGCTGTATTTACGTTGATATTTATGGTTATAGGGGTATTAGTAGCCTTATTTTCGGCTAAAGAATATACCGCTACCACTATTATGGTACCACAAGCAACTGATAGCAAATCGACAGGAGGATTGGGGGGACTTGCAGCTATGGCAGGGATTAATTTAGGAGGAAACAATGCAGATGCTATTCCACTTACTACCTACTCCAAGATTATTGAAAGTGTTCCGTTTAAAAAGAAATTAGCACAGACGAAGCTTACATTTTCAGGTATTCCTAATCCAATTACCTATGAGCAATATTGTAAAAACTATGCGAAACCGAGCATTTGGAGCAGTGTGATGAGTATTTTCCGTTCAAATCCTTCTGAACCGTCTATTAAGATACAAGACACCACTCATATTACGAGTATTAGTAGAGAGGAGAGGGCTATTCTAAATAGTATCGATAATAATATCAAGTTGAATTTAAACGAAAAAGAGGGTTATATTACGCTATCGTATGCAATGCCTGAAGCACTTCCTGCGGCACAAATGTTGCAAAGTGCGCAACAGTTATTGCAAGAAACAGTAACTGAGTTTAAATTGCAAAAAGCAAAAGAAGAGTTCGACTTTGTACAACAACGTTTTATCGAAGCTGAAAAAGATTTTAAGGCAAAACAATATGCTGTGGCAGGTTTTCAAGACCGCAATCGTGACCTTTTTAGCAATTTGCCTCAAACGCGTTTGCAACAACTACAAGCTGAGTATAACTTAGCTTTTAATGTATATACTGAATTAGCTAAGCAACTTGAAACCAAACGTATTAAGATGAAGGAAGACCAACCAATATTTACCATTATTGAGCCTGTGAGCGTACCTAACGAACGTTCTAAACCTAAACGAATGATGATTATTGCCATTTGGACGTTTGTAGGACTCATTATAGGAATAGGTAATGTTTTTCTAAAAGACTTTAGACAACAACTTAAATCTAATAACGACTAATGACTAACAACTATATTATCTTTGATATGGACGGGGTGCTATTAGACAGTGAACCAATGCACCAAGAGATTATTTATGAGACTTTTCAGCTGAAAGGTATTCCGTTAGACAAGGCGTATATACAAACTCTCACGGGAATGTCGGCTTTTCCAATGTGGGAAAAGGTAAAACGCGATGCCCAGCGAACAGAAAGTGTAGAGGAGCTAATGCAGTTTCACCGCGATTACTTTTTTAAACGATTACCCGAAATGAAAGTACCTTTAGTGCCTCACATAAAAGAAGTGTTAGAGAAATTTAAGAATGAAGGAAAACACCTATCATTAGCTTCTTCATCTGGACGCAAACTCATTGATATTTTTACTCAACAAACAAATATAGCACACTATTTTGAAGTGATAATGAGTGGCGATGATGTGCAATACAGCAAACCTAATCCCGAAATATTCCTAAAGGTAGCCCAATGGTATGGATTACCAGCAACACAATTTACAGTGATAGAGGACAGTACCAATGGCGTGAAAGCTGCCAAAAGTGCTAATATGAAATGTATAGGTTTTGACAACCCGCTATCTGGCGGACAAGATTTAAGTCAAGCTGACCTACTTATCCATTCAATGCAAGAACTTTTATGACAAACAGTAATATACAACTCATAGAATGTGTAACGATAGCCAATGAGGATTATTTACAATCTTTATTGGCTGTTGGTTTTTATGGTCTTGCCCTCAGAGCCGAGCTACACCCTTTAGTTTGTCATTTAGATTTTTCAAATACCCAAACTAAAATTCTGCTCTTAGACGACGAACTGCCTGCTATTGCAAAACAAGGTATTACTATTAGCAGTTTAGCTACTGCCTACCGATCTGGTACTACGCGTTTTTATAGTGCTATCAAAGGTTATGGTGGCTATCTTCCTACTGAAAAACTCCTCACCTTCTTCCAAGCCCAACACCTCCCTACGGGTATAAACCTGCTCGCTTTTGAGAGTGCTTATAACGAAGCGCTACATCAGGTAACAGGTAATAGGTAACAGATAACAAGTAAAGCTGGATATGAGAGTAAGTTTAATAGCTTTTATCAATTTTTTTTACTTTCTCCCTAAAATCGAAATCCCTATAGCACAATCTAAACAGCGTTTGGATAGGCAATAGTGTTTGTATTGTTGTAGAAGTACTTGGGTATCGAAAGCAGTGGCAACAGAGACTCCTAATTGTTGGTATTGAGTGATAATGCTGTTGCTCTCAGCTGTCATTGTTTTAAGTTCTTCGATGAGAGATTCACTCACGTCCTTGCCTAAACTTTGGTAATAGGTATATTTGAGTGGAATGAATACATTTATCCAAATAAGTGTGATGAGACTCGTACTGATAGGCTTTTTTACTTTTTTAGAAGTCTTGGTAAAGGTATAGTGGGTTTCCCAAAATTCGGAGACCCCTACGGCAAAGAGTTTTTGGATACTTTTGAAATCATTCACTTCAAGGATTTGTGAAAACAAACCTTCATTTAGTTCGTATAGCTGTGCGAGTTGCGAGAGTCGGATAGTGGGAAAGCCTTGCGGACGCAAACCGGTGAAATGTATTTTTACTACGGGTGCAGAAAGGTTGTATTTCTGTTGTAGGTAGTGATAATTTTGCAATAGCTCACGTGGATAGGTGAGTTCAGTTTCTTCGGGGAGTAAGCCTGCTTGCCCCAATAGTAGTGCTTCTAAATACAAGGGGTGTGAACGCTCTTTGCGGATAATAGCAAAATCGAGATGTTTGCCCAATTGCAGGAAGGCTTCGCCGTTTACAGTACCTCCAAAAGACTTGAGAAGCATACAAAAAAGTACTTTCTCCCAATCGAAATTGGCAGCTTTCCACAACTCGTTTACAACAGTGGCTTTTTCTTCTAAACGTTCCACTAACAAACGCTCATTCCACGAAAGCAAAGTAATGGCAGGTATAGTGGTATATTCTTTTTCACAAGGAATAAACTGGTAGTGTGAGGCTACAGTCGTATTGTATCGCTCTAAGAGTTCGGGGGAGATAAGGCCTCGGAGTTCTAAAGTGGGAATAGGCTGGTTGTTAGCATCGAATACTTCTATATCGTGTTCCCAAACTACGTGCAGAATCACATTGCGATAGGCAGGATCACTCTCGTGACCGTGCACATACCAATGTGATGATTTGAGATGCATTTCTACATTACCTGCCCATTGCTGCTCACCTATAAGCAGTTGGGCACTTTGGAAATCGGGACCTGAAAGAGAATTATACTCACCAAATGAGAGAATTTGCAAGCGCTCTCCTGTAGTAAGTACAGTGCTGAGAGGTACTTTTTTGTATTTCCATAGGTAGTGTAAGAAATCTTCTTTCATTTTGTTTAGGTAAGAGATAAGAGATAAGAGGTAAAGCCAGCGAGAACTCAGAGTTGGATATGTGAGTAATAGATAACAAGTTTAGGTAGCTTTTGAGGATTGTCCCCTTTCGGGGGTTCGGGGGTTTTTTAACTTCTTTTCCACAAATAGAAAGAGAAAATAATAAAGAGTAGCTAAGAGTGTACCGAAAATCCAACCTACCAATACATCACCTGGGAAATGCACGCCTAAATAAATACGGCTATAACTTACAATAATTGACCAGCAGAGCAATAGAGTGACGATATATCGGGCGTTTTTTCTAAGCAAGTAACTAAAAAATACGGCTATTGCCATTGTATTGGCAGCGTGTGCTGAAAAGAACCCATACTTACCACCGCAAATCACCATTCGCATTTGTCCGATAAGACTCTCATCGTGACAAGGGCGCAAGCGCTGGAATCCGTACTTGAAAACGTTCGCCAACTGGTCGGTAGTGGTGATGAGAAGGGCGATGAATACCAAGATGAGCAACACTCGTTTCCAATGGAAATACTTGAAACACAAGTATAACAAAAAAGCGTAGAGGGGGATAGACGAGAGTTCATTGGTGATTACTAACCAAAGGCTATCGACTTCGAGTGTCCCCCAACTATTGAGGGAACAGAGCAATTGCTTATCCGTTTCTATAAGGTATTCTAACATTATTTACGTTTTTTCTTCTTTTTAAAAGCTTGTTGGAGAGCTTCAGCAGTCTTTTGTTTGCGACTTTCTCTTTGTCCTTTTTTGCGATTTCTACTCTCATCGTTGCCGTGTCTTCTACCGTCATCATTTCCGCGTTTGCGTCCGCCACGGTCTCTGCCAGCTCCTTTGGTAGAGAGTTCTACATTGATAAAGCGACCGTCCATTTGGAAGTCGGTAAAGGTGCTCATCACCAAATCGGAGAGGTCGGCATCGGTATTGAAGAAAGAGAAACTGTTCTTTACATCTACTTTGAAAACATCATCACGACCTAAATTAAGGGTTGCTTTGAGGAAATCTTTGAGAGATTTCCAGTCGTAGCCATCGCGTTCACCTATGTTGATGAAATAACGCACTTCATCGCTATTACCCCCACTGCGACTTTCGCGCTCGTTCTCTACCGATAAGTTTTCGGCATTTTTATAATAATTGAAGAAACGCGTAAACTCTACTGAGAATATTTTCTTGATGAGCTCTTCACGATTTACTTCTTGCAGTTCTTTATAGATAGCTGGCAAATAATCGTCAATGGCAGGATTTACTTCTGTATTTTTGAGGTTGTTAGCCAAGTGATAGAGCTGTATTTCACAGATTTCCATACCCGACGGCAATTGTTTCTGCTCAAAAGGTTGCCCTATCATCTTTTCGATAGTTTTTATTTTCTTCACCTCACTTTTTGGCAAAATTACCATCGAAATTCCCGATTTACCAGCACGACCTGTACGTCCACTGCGGTGGTTGTAGGTTTCTATTTCATCGGGCAATTGGTAGTGAATTACGTGAGTGATATCGTCTACATCAATACCGCGGGCTGCTACATCGGTAGCGACGAGCATTTGTATTTGGCGTGCGCGGAAAGATTTCATCACCAAATCACGTTGATTCTGACTCAAATCACCGTGAAGGGCAGCAGCATTGTAGCCGTCTTCGATGAGTTTTTCGGCTACTGCCTGCGTATCACGTTTGGTTCGGCAAAATACTACCGAGAAGATATCAGGATTAGCATCGGCGAGGCGTTTTAGGGCTTGGTATCTATGGCGACCGCTCACTATATAGTACTCGTGTTGCACGGTGTTAGTAGCCTGATTGCGAGTTCCTACTGTTATTTCGATAGGTTTACGCATAAACTTGCGCGCTATCTTAGCCACCTCGTTAGGCATAGTAGCCGAAAAGAGCCAAGTACTTTTTTCTTGAGAGGTATGCGATAGAATTGCGGTAATATCTTCATAGAAGCCCATATTGAGCATTTCGTCGGCTTCGTCGAGCACACAATAGTTGATATGACTGATATCTACGAAGTTACGGCGTATCATATCTTGCATACGCCCAGGAGTAGCCACGATAATTTGTGCGCCTTTTTTGAGGCTACGCGCTTGTTCCTCAATACTTGCGCCGCCATATACCGCCACTACGTTCACCTTAGGGAGGTACTTAGCATAATTGCGGAGTTCAGAAGCGATTTGCAAGCAGAGTTCGCGTGTAGGCGAAAGGATAAGCCCTTGGGTTACACGGCTATCAGTATCGATAAGTTGGAGGAGAGGAAAGCCAAAAGCGGCTGTTTTACCAGTACCTGTTTGGGCTAAAGCTACCATATCAGCACCATTTGCCAAAAGAGTAGGAATGGCTTTTTGCTGAATTTCAGAAGGAGTTTCAAAGCCCATATCGCTGATGGCTTTGAGGATAGGTTCATCAAGACCTAATTGTTCAAATAAATTCATTAATACAATTTGTAAATTAGCAAATTGGCCAATTTGCTAATGTATTTTAAAGCGCAAAGGTACAACAATATTTTCAATTGACAATTGATAATTGACAATTAAGAAGAAAAAACTTTGCCAAAGGTGCGAGCCGCACAGGCAGGAAACTTTGGCAAAGTATAATAAATAATTTATATTGTGTTTCTGCTTATTTTTTTATGAAAAAGGAAACAATCAAGAGAATTATTGCAATGGACATTATTGCAAACCCTGCTACGCGAAACCCCTTATAAAAAAACGTTTTATCTTTATCGTCTACTATCTGGTGTTCACTGGGAGTTTCGGGCAAATAAGCTACTGTAATACTCTCGCCTGCTCGATAATTGGTTTGACGGCTACCACTATGAGCCCCAAAATAGGTTACACAAAAAGTATGAGCCGAATTAGCATATTTCAAGTTTATAGGGGCGTTTGAGTTTAGAACAAGAGGTTTTACAATATAAGTATTTTCTCCTACAGTATACTTATAGACTACATAAGTCCTATTATTAAAACCAATACCCCCTATACCTTGACTGCCTGATTTGACAATTTCTAATACTTCTCCTTGTGCTTTCCCTTGATATAGTTTTTTGTTCTTTTCGGTAATTCTTTTGTTAATCTCAGCAGTAACCAAGAATACAAGCGCAAACAGAAAGAATATGCCAGAGCTTAGCAACATTCCCATTTGGTTGTTCATTTGGTTGTCCATTACCTTAGTGATCTATTTATTGGATACTAAAATCCACTCTCCGCTGTTTATTAGGGGATCAGCTTGTTTGAACTTGAGCTCTTTGCGTTCACCGGTGCGGATGTTTTGGATTACTACCTTATCGTTACGACCAATTTTAGGTTGTTCGCGTACGATGGTTTCTACTACCGAACGGCGCTGTGAGGCTTGTTGCCCTACTTCACGGGCGCGTTGCGCCATTTCATCGCTGTTGAGGGCTTCTTCCTTATTGGTTTGATAGCGTTCACGAGTGCGTTGTGGCGCGTGGGCTTCCTGTACGGGTGGATTTTGAGTAGGCAATTCGGCTTTGAACAAGAAAGAAATAATCTCTTTGTTTACCTTATCGACCATAGCTTTGAACAACTGATAGGCTTCGAACTTATAGATGAGTAGTGGGTCTTTCTGTTCGTGTACCGCTAATTGTACAGATTGTTTAAGCTCGTCCATACGGCGGAGGTGCGTTTTCCACTCCTCGTCGATGATGCCAAGGGTAATATTCTTCTCGAAATCGCTTACGAGTTTCTTACCTTGGGTTTCGTATGCCTCTTTGAGGTCGGTTACGATGTTGAGCATCTTTTCGCCATCGGTGAAAGGCACGACGATGCGCTCGTAAGTATTATTAGGATTTTCGTATACCTCTTTAATCACTGGAAAGGCTTGAGCGGCACTGCGTTCAGCTTTTTCCTGATAGTGTTTGAGCGCTTCGTGATACAAGGTGAAAGTAAGGTCGTTTGGCGATTGTTTAGCAAATTCGGCTTCTGAAATTTGTGTTTTCAGTGAGAAATATTTGATGAGCTCGAAAGTGAAATTCTTGTAGTTATTTCCACCTTTGTTGTTTTCTACTATATTCTCGCAAGTATCAAATATCATATTTGCCAAATCCACTTTTAGGCGTTCACCTTCAAGAGCGTGGCGACGGCGTTTATAAATTTGCTTGCGTTGTGCGTTCATCACGTCGTCGTACTCTAACAGACGTTTACGCATACCGAAGTTGTTTTCTTCTACCTTTTTCTGAGCTGCCTCGATGCGTTTGGTCATCATAGAGTGCTGAATTACATCGCCTTCTTTGTGACCTAAGCTGTCCATTAGTCGGGCGATACGTTCAGAACCGAAGAGACGCATTAGGTTATCTTCGAGAGAAACGAAGAAGAGTGAGCTACCAGGGTCACCTTGACGACCAGAACGACCGCGCAACTGACGATCGACACGGCGAGAGTCGTGGCGTTCGGTACCTATAATTGCCAAACCTCCTGCAGCTTTTACTTCGGGAGTTAACTTGATATCGGTACCACGTCCCGCCATATTGGTTGCGATGGTTACCACACCACTATGTCCGGCTTCGGCTACGATTTCAGCTTCTTTTTTATGCAATTTCGCATTCAACACATTGTGTTTCACCTTGCGCATTGTAAGCATACGGCTGAGGAGTTCGGACACTTCTACAGAAGTGGTACCTATCAACACAGGACGACCTGCTTCGGATAGTTTTACTACCTCATCGATTACGGCGTTGTATTTCTCGCGTTTTGTTTTATAGATAAGGTCGTTGTGGTCTTTACGAGCAATAGGACGGTTCGTAGGGATTTCCATTACATCGAGTTTATAGATTTCCCAGAACTCACCTGCCTCGGTGATAGCAGTACCCGTCATACCCGCTAACTTGCTATACATACGGAAGTAGTTTTGCAAGGTAATAGTCGCATAGGTTTGGGTAGCTGCCTCAATTTTCACATTCTCTTTGGCTTCAATCGCTTGGTGCAAACCATCGGAATAACGACGACCGTCCATAATACGACCTGTTTGTTCATCGACGATGAGCACTTTGTTATCAATTACTACATACTCTACATCTTTTTCAAAGAGAGTGTAGGCTTTGAGCAATTGGTTAAGCGTGTGAATGCGTTCGCTTTTTACGCTAAAATCTTGGAATAATTTATCTTTTAGTTTAGCTTCTTCTTCAATAGGAAGACCTTGGTTCTCGATATTGGCAATTTCTACCCCAATATCAGGTAAAACAAAGAAATCTTTATCGCCATCGTAGGCAATATCAGCAAAACCTTTATCAGTAAGCTCGATTTGGTTATTTTTCTCATCAATCACGAAGTACAATTCGGCATCTACCTTTGGCATTTCGCGATTGTTATCCTGCATATAGTAATTTTCTGTTTTTTGGAGCAGTTGTTTTACCCCTTCTTCGCTGAGGAACTTGATGAGCGCTTTGTTTTTAGGCAAACCACGATACACGCGCAAGAGTTGGAATCCCCCTTCTTTGGTATCCCCTTCGGCGATGAGTTTGCGGGCATCGGCTAATACTTTGGTGAGGTAAGTACGCTGTTTGTTTACCAAATTTTCTACTAAAGGTTTCAGTTCGTTGAACTCGTGCAATTCGCCTTTAGGGGTAGGACCTGAGATGATGAGCGGTGTACGAGCATCGTCTATCAATACAGAGTCGACCTCATCGACAATGGCATAGTTGTGAGCGCGTTGTACCAAATCTTCGGGGGTGTGCGCCATATTGTCGCGGAGGTAGTCAAACCCAAATTCGTTGTTAGTTCCGTAGGTAATATCGGCGTTGTAAGCACGGCGACGGGCTTCGGAGTTAGGTTGGTGATTGTCGATACAATCCACGCGCAAACCGTGGAATTCAAATAAAGGTCCCATCCAAGCACTATCTCGGCGTGCCAAATAGTCGTTCACGGTTACCAGGTGCACTCCATTCCCCGTTAGGGCATTGAGGTAGACTGGCAAGGTAGCCACAAGGGTTTTACCTTCCCCTGTTTGCATTTCGGCAATCTTGCCTTGGTGAAGGGCAATACCTCCAATGAGCTGTACATCGTAGTGTACCATATCCCAAGTAACATCTTTACCAGCGGCGTCCCAGTGGTTTTTCCACACGGCTTTATCACCCTCAATCGTCACATAGTCGTGGGTAGCCGATAGTTCGCGGTCGTGTTCGGTAGCTGTTACGGTAATTGTTTCGTTATTAGCAAAACGACGGGTAGTTTCCTTCATAGTAGCGAAGGCTTCGGGAAGAATCTCGTTCAATACCTTTTCGGAGACTTGATAGGCTTCGCCGTTGAGTTTATCTATTTCGGTATAGAGGTCTTCTTTAGCGTCGATATCGTCGGTAGCGTTTGCTTGGACTTCGAGTTCGGCTATTTTATTATCGAACTCGGCGCGAGCGTCTTTTATTCTTTGTTTGAACTCAATAGTTTTTGCGCGCAACTCATCATTAGAGATATTTTCTAACTGAGAGGCGTAAGTTTTTATCTTTTCAACGATAGGTTGGATTGCTTTTAAGTCGTTTTTGGCTTTGTCGCCAACGAAAATTTTAATAAGGGAATTGATAATGCTCATTATAATGATTAATGATTAATAATTAATGATTAACTTTGCCAAAGGTCGTAGCACGACAGGCAATTTAAAACTTTGGTAAAGGTGACCCTACAAGTTTGTCAATAAATATACCAAAAGGCGAGAACTGACAATTTGTCACTATATTGATTTGCTAATCTGCTACTTTGCTGATTTGCAAATTAAAAAAAGTCTCCTCAGAGAGACTTTTATTTTTGTTTTTAATATTCATCTTCATTCCATAGGTAATCTTCCTCCGACGGGTAATCAGGCCAGATTTCGTCGATAGATTCATACATATCACCTTCGTCTTCTATTTCTTGAAGGTTTTCCACCACTTCCATAGGAGCGCCTGTACGGATAGCATAATCGATAAGCTCGTCTTTAGTAGCAGGCCAAGGAGCATCACTTAAATAAGATGCAAGTTCTAACGTCCAATACATAAACTAATAGAATTTTATAAATTTTGCGCAAAAGTAATACTTTTTATTTATTATACAAAATAATTTGCTAATTTGTCACGGTGTGTATAGCCTTTCTTCATTTTGTGCTACTCACAAAATATCAGAGCAGGTTCTTTCAGATATACATTTAGCACTACCGAATCTTTCTCTTTCATCTTTATATTATTTATATACACACCTTTATACCCTGAAAAAGTAGTGACTTGCACATCGTATTTTCTATTAGGAAGAAGATAAAAATTAGCTTCTTTATAATTTGAAATAATAGGCAGTCCATTAATATGTAAATACAAATTACTAGTTGACAAAGAGCCGTCTCCTTCAAAAATTTTAATATTTAAAATACTTTTAACCGACGCCCTTTTACTTTTATAATAAGACAATGAGTAATCATCGCCTTTCTTGCCAATTTTCTCTTGATAAGGATCTATTTGCCTTTTCATAGAATTGCAACTACTAAGAAATATTAGAAGACTAATTACAAAGATTGTTAGGATTTGCTTCACGTTCATATTTTGCTATTTTAAATATTTCTTCTTTCTCTTCGTCAGATAGTTTTTGATATTCTACTGTTCTTTCTAATTTGATAATTTGTTAACTTTTTCATTATTCTTAAGAGTCTTAGATATCACATTATAAGGTCCGGTGATAATAGTCTCGTCTTTGGCTACACCTGAAAGGATTTCGATATTCACATTGTCTTGAATGCCAGTAGTTACCGCACGGAGTTCGGCTTTACCGTCTTTGAGTACAAACACCGCTTCCTGCTTTTTGTCGGCTTCTTCCTTAGGAGTTTTAGGGTCGATTTCAGATTTCTTCCTTACAATAATGGCACTGATAGGTACTGCAACTGCGTCTTTTTTGGTTTGGGTGATAATGTCTACCGTTGCGGTCATACCTGGACGGAAGGGCGAATAGCCAACCGGTTTGTTTTCCGAGAGGTCTTTATACGATGCTTCTTCGATGTGTATCTTGACTTTGAAGTTCGTTACTTGGTCTGCGCTGGTGGTGGCATTGGCGGTATTGGCGATATTGGTAACGGTACCTTTGAACACGCGTTTTAGGTAAGCATCTACTTCGACATTCACCGAGTCGCCTACGCTTATTTTTACGATATCGTTCTCATTTACATCTACTTCCACTTCCATATTATGAAGATTTGCCACACGCATAATCTCGGTACCCGTCATTTGCATCGTACCTACCACGCGCTCGCCTAACTCTACGCTGAGCTTAGAAATGGTGCCATCGGTAGGAGAATAAATAATCGTTTTTTTGAGGTTGTCTTGGGCTTCGGAAACACTTGCCATTGCACTCTGTACGTTAAAACGAGCTGACTCGCGAGAGGCTTTGGCTACCTCGTAGGCTGAAACAGCTTTATCCCAATCGGATTTTGAGATTACGCCCTTATCGAACAACACTTTGTTGCGCTTATAACTCTCTTCGGCTTCTTTGAGGGTAGCGCTGGACTGTTGTAAGCTGGCGCGTACGGTTTCTAAACTTGCAGCACTACGTTTTACTACCGATTGGTAAATATCGGGGTTGATGCGCACCAAAAGGTCGCCTTTTTTTACCATTTGCCCTTCTTTTACAGGGAGTTCTATAATTTCGCCTGATACTTCCGACGATAACTTGATTTCTAATTCGGGTTGTATTTTTCCTGTAGCCGACACTTTTTGGATGAGTGTTGTAGGAATTACTTTTTGAGTTTCGACGTTTATGGCAGAATTTTCTTCGCCAAACCAACCAGCTTTTTTACCAATAATCAAAATGATAATTAGCAATATAACGGCTAAAATAATGAGAACGGTTTTTCTTTTCATAATAGTGAAGTTGTTTTCAGGTGCAAAAGTATAAAACAATTAGTAAATTAGCAAATTTGAAAATGAGAAAATGAGAGAATGAGAGAATGGGAGAATTAGAAAATGAGAGAATTAACAGATTAGAAAATGGGGTAAATGCCAATAATGCCAATAATACCAGAAATGCCAATAATACCACCAAGGGGAATAGACAAGTCGAACTTTTCGGACGGGTCGGACAGGTCAGAGGAGGGGTTGTAGTATTCGGAAAGAAACGAAAAAGAGCGGAAGAGAGAAGGGTGGGGTTTTGATAAAAAAAGACTGTAAGGAGGGTGGGGTTAGCTTATAGAGAGCTTATAGGAAGCTTATACGAATCTTGGACGATTGGTATAGAAAGGATATATAAGTTATTGATTCATATTGTGATACAACAACGCTAAAAATGTTAAAAACGGGGTTTCGAGGCGAAAGAAAGAGGAAGAGGTGATAGGCTATAGTCCATAGGCACTAGGGGGGAAGTGTGACAGAAAAGATAATTGTTATATATCAAACAGACATCTATTTATCTATCGCCTACAACAAAGTGTTCCCACACAATGGATTTCTTTTGGTAATAATCAGTGATAAGTTGAGAAGGACGCTTCTTTTTAAAGAAGTGAAATCTTTTATAGAAATGAAGATGTGCCTTCACAATCGCCCACATAAAACGCGGCTTGCCCTGCAAAAGGAAACGCACTCCTGCAATGCCGTCCAACACCATACGGAGGAAGAGCGTAGTGTAAAGGCTTTTGGAAGGGAGGTTTTTCAGTAACATAAAAAGACTGTTACGGAAGTTGAGGTAGGTTTTCTTAGGGTTGGTAGCCGTGAGTGTTGCCCCTCCCACGTGATAGACGGTACTCTCGGCGCAATACACTACCTGCTTGCCGAGGTGATGTACCCGCCAACACAAGTCGACTTCTTCTTGATGTGCGAAGAAATCTTCGTCGAAGCCACCTAATAGGTGAAATATTTCTGCGCGAATAAAAAACACGCCCCCGATGCCCAGAAGATAGGGGAGGGGGAAGGGGTGTTGTACTGACCTTTATCTTCTTCTACGCGCTCAAATACTCTCCCCCTGCAATACGGAAACCCGTACTTGTCGATAAAGCCCCCAGCCGCTCCTGCGTACTCGAAATAAGAGGGGCGTTTTTCATCTTTTATCTTGGGTTGTACTACGGCAATGCGTTCGTCTTCAAAAGTGCGTAATATGGGAGTGAGCCAGCCTTCGGTTACTCGTACATCGGAGTTGAGCAGACAGTAGATATCAGCTTCAATGTGTTGTAAAGCGTGATTATACCCCCCTGCATACCCACTATTAGTAGGGTTTTTTAGGATAGTTACTTCGGGGAAGTGTGAGCGTAGAAAAGCGACGGAATCGTCGGTAGAAGCATTGTCAATCACATAGATTTGCCCTTCGGAAGTATATTGTACTACCGAGGGGAGGAATTGTTGCAACAGTGTTTTGCCGTTCCAGTTGAGTATTACGATGGCGAGAGTCATAGTGTGAGGTCGTTATAATGAGGAAGGTCTGCTAAGAATATATATTTGTATTGGTTATAGTCTGTTTGGCAATAATAATGAGTAATGCCATTAGTGACCATTAGGTATTGGGCATTGAGGCTGAGGTTATAGCGTGCAATCTGGTCGAATGTTTGTTGGGTGATAGTCACGCTAGGCGCTTTGCATTCCACTACCAAGAACACGACTCCTTTTTTGGAATAGACTACCACGTCGTAACGCTTAGTGAGTCCGTTTACAGAGAGCTTTTTCTCGACATTGATGAGCGATTTTGGATAACCTTTTTCTTCTATGAGGAAATGTACTACGTGTTGGCGCACCCATTCTTCGGGTTGTAGTACCACGTACTTGCGACGAATAAGGTCGAATATCCACAGCTTATCGTCAGCTTTTTTCAGGCGAAAAGAGTAGTTTTTGAAATTTAGAGCTTCCATACTGCAAAAGTAGAATATTTTTTGTATTTTTGCACTATGAATGAAGTAAAAACTATTGTAGCTAACATAAAAAAAGGAATTATAGCCCCTATCTACTTCCTGATGGGGGAGGAACCTTATTTCATAGATATCGTTTCTGATTACATTGAAGACCACGTATTACAAGAAGACCAAAAGGGATTTGACCAGATAGTGCTCTATGGTCAAGATGTGAGTGTGCCGACTATTATCGACTATGCACGTCGGTTCCCGATGATGAGCGACCACCAAGTGATTATCGTAAAAGAGGCGCAAAACCTTAAAAGCACTATCGACCAACTCGTGCCTTATGTAGAGAACCCTACGCCTACGACCGTACTGGTGTTCTGTTACAAATACGAGAAGTTAGACGCTCGCAAGAAATTGTTGAGAACCTTGCAAAAGAATAAGGATTGCGTGCTCTTGGAAAGCAAAAAACTCTACGAGAATCAGATAGCTACGTGGTTACCTGATGTGTTGAAGAAGAAACATCTCAGCATTCAGCCTAAAGCAATACAGATGTTAGTAGATTTCTTGGGTACCGACCTGAGTAGGATACAAAACGAGGTAAACAAATTGGCGCTCATCGTCCCCGAAAATACAGAAGTAACGCCTGATATTATAGAGAAGAATATAGGGATTAGCAAGGAGTTTAATAATTATGAACTCAAGAATGCTATTGCAGTTCACGATATGTACAAGATAACGCGTATTTTGAAACACTTCGCCGATAATCCTAAAGATAACCCTTTGGTGATGACACTCACGGTGCTTTACGGTTATTTTCAACAGCTCTTAGGCTTTCACGGTCTTACCGACCAAAGTGATAAGAATGTAATGGCGACCCTAAAAGTACCTATCTTTGGTATCAAAGACCTTCGTTCAGGCGCTCAACATTACCCAATGAAGCGCGTAAGCGCTATCATAGCTACCTTACGTGAAATAGACCTAAAAAGCAAAGGATTAGGTGCTACTAATAACCTCACAGAAGCTGACCTCCGCAAAGAACTTATTATAATGCTTAGTGCTCAATGATAAATCGTTACTGTGGCGTACACCAGTAATTTGTACATATAAAAAAGGCTGTCGAACAAACTTATCTGTTCAACAGCCTTTTTATTCTATGTCACACTGTGACTGCCTGCCACGCTATAGCCTACCAACGGATGATAGCACTTGCCCAAGTAAAGCCACTACCAAAGGCAGCAAGTACTACGAGGTCTCCGTCCTTGATTTTGCCTTGTTGAACTGCTTCGGTAAGGGCGATAGGTATAGAAGCTGCGGTAGTGTTACCGTACTTCATTATATTGTTGAATATTTGTTCATCAGTGAGTTTGAATTGGTGTTGTACAAACTGTGAGATACGCAAATTAGCTTGGTGAGGAATCAACATATTAATATCTTTGTGAGAAAGACCATTGCTTTTCAATCCCTCTTCTATCACTTCCGCAAAGCGAACCACAGCATTTTTAAATACAAACTGACCGTTCATATTAGGGTAATAACTCACATCGTTAGGGTCGTTTTCTGCCAATAATTCGGTTACCCATTTGGTACCTACCCCTGGGGTAATCATTGCTAATTGTTCGGCGTATTCACCTTGGCTATGCAAGTGAGTGGAGAGAATACCGCGTTCGGAATCATCAGAGCGGGAAACAATAGCAGCACCTGCACCATCGCCAAAGAGCACTGCCATATTGCGACCGCGAGTGGTCATATCCAGCGCGGGCGATTGGGTTTCAGCTCCTATCACAAGGATATTTTTGTACATACCCGTTTTGATATACTGGTCGGCTACTGAAAGAGCATAGATAAAGCCCGAACATTGGTTGCGGATATCGAGAGCTCCCACAGTAGGCAACCCCAATTCTTTTTGTACCAATACCCCACAACCAGGGAAATAGAAGTCGGGACTGAGGGTTGCAAACACAATAAAGTCTATTTCTTCTTTATTGATTTTAGCGGCTTCAATAGCTTTCAAACTTGCTTTTACACCCATTGAGGTAGTAGTGTCACTACCTCTTAGTGCGTGATGACGCTGCTGAATACCGGTGCGCTCTTGAATCCATTCATCGCTGGTATCCATTAGTTTGGATAGGTCGTCGTTAGTAACTACGTTTTCAGGGACGTAAAATCCTAATCCCTTAATTCTTGAACGATATAACATATTTTTAGTTTTTAGTTGTCTAAATATATACTTCCAATAAATCCATTCCTTTGGTTTTTACCTCTAATTGGTGGCAAGAAGCAGGGAAAAGCACTGTTTCACCTTGCTTGATAGGCAATTCGGTAGTGCCATCACCGATGGTTCCTTCGCCTTTTACGCACATATAGATATGGAAAGAATCGTCTTGTGAAAGTTGTTTTTCATAATCGGCGGTAAGCGGTAGCAAATTGGTAATAAAATAAGGACAATTCACCACTTTGTTTACCGTGTTAGAGTCTTTGGTATAAGCCACTTTAAAGTCGTCTTTCTTCTCGTAGTCGATAGCATCAAGAGCGAGTTCAGTGTGGAGTTCGCGCAGGTTACCATTTTTATCGCGACGGTTGAAATCGTACACGCGGTAGGTGATGTCGCTGGTTTGTTGTATTTCGGCAATGATAATTCCCTTACCTATGGCGTGTACTTTGCCCGTATTGATGAAGAAAGTATCGCCATCTTTCACTTTTTCGTAATTGAGAATATTTGTGAGTGTACCGCTATTGAGGTGCTGCTCATACTCCTCTTTGGTTACTGTTTTGTTGAAGCCTACAATCAGTTCAGCTCCTGCATCGGCGTGAAGCACATACCACATTTCGGTTTTACCAAAAGAGTTGTGGCGTTCTTTTGCCAATTTATCATTAGGGTGTACTTGTATAGAGAGGTCTTCGCGTGCATCTATAAACTTAATAAGGATAGGGAAATCGTGACCAAAACGCTCGTGCACGTGTTTGCCTAATAGTTCATTAGAGTACAAATCAATGAGTTCCTGCAGACTTTTACCTTCAAGAGCCCCATTGGCTACTACCGAGATATCACCAGGTACGCCTGATACTTCCCAGCTTTCGCCTGTAATATCGCTTTCAATAGGTTTGTTGAATAATGTTTTTAGTTTAGTACCTCCCCAAAGGCGTTCTTTGAGGATAGGTTTAAATTTTATTGGATACATTTTTATTAAGGTTGTTAGTTAAAGTGCAAAGATACGAATATTTTTTTAATTAGCCAATCAGTTGTTAGCACATTTACTAATCATTTTAAGTTTTTCAGCATAAATTGTGTCATCATCTCTGCTGCTTGCGCTTCTTTCGAGGTAAACAAATGGTCTCCCTTTTCAATGAGACTTACTTTACAATGTTTATAGAAATAAGGCAGATTTTCACTGTAAGTATAAGAGAGCATCCTATCGCCTGTACCGTGAATTACCAATACATTGCCTTTATATGCTCTCGCTTTCTGAATGAGTTTGCACCGTTGTGCTGAGAGGATATAGTCCTTCCCTACAGTTACTTTCCCTCCAAAAAAGGAAAGCTCCTCAGGTACATTCAATGGGTCGAAAGTGGCATCGAACAGTACCCCTTGTGATAGTATGTCGTGAATTGTAGAAGCAGGTGCTAATAAGCCTAATGCTTTAACGTTTTTCTTTCCTAATTCTGCACTCAAAAGCATCGCTATAGCCCCTCCTTGCGAGTGTCCTATCAAACCTATTTTTCCTACGAAAGGGAGTCTTTTAGTAAATGCCATTATGCGCCGTGCATCTTCTAACTCATTATCTAACGACATTTTCTTAAAATCTCCTTCACTTTCGCCGTGTGCGTTAAAGTCAAAGCGTACTGAGGCAATACCGTGTGCCGCTAAGCTATCTGCCAAAGTAGCATATAGCTTTTTGTCTTTATTGCTAGTCAGTCCGTGGAAGATAATCACAGTAGGGATTTTCTGTGACTTTTTCACAGTATCAGGAGTGGTTACCACTCCGCGAAGTGTTCCTACAGCTCCCTGAATAGTTACAGGCTCTGTTTTGGCATTTACCAAGTTAATAGCAACTAAAAAAGTAAAAATTATGTTCCTAAGTTTCATATATTTGAATTATTAAACAGTTATTATATCTAATCATTATTCATTAACCATTAATCATTATGTCTGTACACTTCCTCAAACGGCAATCTAAACCTTTCGCCCCAGATACCGCGCTGTTCACGAAGTCCACAAGTAATCACCATATTCACTTCTGCTCCGCAAGGCAAGTGTAACAACTTCTTAATGCGCCTGCTATCGTAACCCTCTAACGGACACGTATCGTAACCCTCCTCTGCCATTGCCAGCATAAAGGTCTGCGCTACGAGTCCACAGCTTTTGTGTACACTTACGCGAATATCGCCTTCCGAGAGCTGTTGCATCATAGGACGAAACCAACTGGTAACCACCCCAAACGCTTTGCGGAAGAGTCCTAGCAACCCGAAAAATCTACTATACACAAAAGGCATCAGTTTACTGTAATATGCCTCTTTATCTTTAATACGCTTGGCTTGCCTTTCGGGCGGACTGTTCCGCTGTACATTGCCACGCTCAAACTCCAAGATAGCACGAGCGTGAGCGCGGTGTTTGTCTTGACGAGTAACGAAAACCACCATTTGTTGTGCCGTGGTAGCCGTACGCTGTTCGAGGCAGGCGTGTGCTAATTTCTCTAACAAAGCCTTATCGGTGATGTGGTAGAGCTCGTACAACTGCATATTAGAGCTGGTAGGTGCCAGTGTGGCGAGTTTAAGACATTCGCGCACCTTCTCCTCACTTATGGGTGTAGGCGCATAATAACGCACTGCTCTCCTAAAGTTCAATATATCTTTTAACATAGTTCGTTAGTTTTTAGTCATCGTAAAGGCGAAAGGCAATTCGCTCACATATAATTAGTTCGCCAAAGACAAACCCTTCTGAATCGTTCACCTTGCCCGATTTGACTCTATTACTAAAATACAAAAGTACAACTTTTCCTCAATATAAACAATAGTAATATTTCTTCCATATTATTTCACATACATACTATCTATTACTGTCTTTGCCTTTTCTCTTTTACCTCCTTTTCCCAACTCCTCCGATTTTCTCCGAAAGTACACGACTAAACACCTCCCCATTTTACAAAGCACAGCCTTATTTTTCTAACTTAGGCTCGCACCCCATTTTCTAATTCTCTCATCTTCTAATTTGCTAATTAATCTGTCTCTGCGGTTTCCACCTTTTACCTAACAAAAAAGAGACCACCTTCTTGGCAGTCTCTCTTTGTTTATTAAGTAAAATAATAACCTATGAAAACATTTCTTTTACTTTCTCAAAAAACGATTTCTCGTTCTTGTCGGGTTTAGGAGCGAAGTTCTCGTCTTCTTGCATTTCCTTAAAGAAGGCTTTTTGCTTTTCAGTGAGCTTTTTAGGCGTCCATACATTCACGTGAATGATAAGGTCACCGGCACCCCGTCCTTGCAAGTTAGGTACACCTTTACCACGCAAGCGCAATATCTTCCCTGACTGTATTCCCTCGTCTAGTTTAATGCGCACCTTTCCTGTAACCGTTTCAATCTCTTTAGAAGCACCTAAAACCGCTTCAGGAAAACTAATATAAAGGTCGTAATGCAAGTTGTCGCCTTCGCGTTTTAAGGTTTCGTGTTCTTGTTCTTCAATGAGCACAAGCAAATCACCCGCTACACCATTTTTCGTAGGCGCTTCATTACCCTTGTTGTTTATCTTTAACTGAATACCATCTATCACTCCTGCAGGAATTGTGATAGGGATAGTCTCTTCTATGGTTTTTAATCCTTGCGAATCGCTGTCAGCACCACGTTTGTCAATCACTTCGCCCGAGCCTCCACAAGCAGTACAAGTAGTAGCCGTTTGCATTACGCCTAGCATCGTATTCATTTGGCGTACTACCTGTCCGCGTCCGTGACAAGTAGGACAAGTTTTATAAGTAGTATCTTCAGCTTTTACCTTACGGCGTACTTTTACTTTCTTCTCAGTGCCTTTTACGATATCTTCAAGCGTAACTTTCACCCGTATACGCAAGTTTTCTCCTTTTACGTACACTTGTTGCTGACCGCTTCCTCCTCCGAAACCACTAAAACCACTAAAGCCCGAGAAATGCCCACCAAAAATATCTCCAAACTGACTGAATATATCGTCCATCGAGAAGCCTCCGCCTCCCATACCTCCTTCAAAGGCAGCGTGACCAAAGCGGTCGTACTGGGCGCGTTTGTTATCATCGCTGAGCACTTCATAGGCTTCGGCAGCCAATTTAAAGTTCTCTTCAGCTTGTTTATCACCAGGGTTCTTGTCTGGGTGATATTTCAAGGCTTGCTTCCGATATGCTTTTTTTATTTCAGCAGCGGTAGCCGTTCTCTGTACTTCTAATATTTCGTAGTAATCTTTCTTCATTCCTTCCTCCTTATTGTGCTACTACTACTTTGGGGAAACGTATTACTTTATCGCCTAATTTGTAGCCTGTTTGCACAACATCTACAATTTTGCCTTTGTCTTCAGGAGTAGGGGCAGGAATTTGGGTAACTGCATCGTGATGTTCACTGTCAAAAGTATCGTTAGGGGCAACTTCTATTTTCTCTAATCCTTTTGATTTGAGAGTGTTTATTAGTTTATTATAGATGAGTTCCACCCCTTTAAGAGTATGTTCATCAGCCGATTTAGCCAATTCTACCAAAGCACGGTCAAAATCGTCTATTATAGGTAACAAGGCTGACAAAATGTCTTGTCCAGCAGTTTTAAAGAGTTCTGCACGTTCCTTCGCAGTGCGCTTCTTATAGTTTTCGAACTCAGCAAACAAACGCAAAAACTTGTCCTTCTCTTTCGCAAGAAGGTCTTCTGAAGTTTCTTTAACGGGCTCTTCGGGCTCTTCAACAGAAGTAGGTTCTTCAACTTCTTCCGAAGGAGTGTTATCAGTTGCCTCTTGTTCAAGTTCTAAGTCATCGTTTTTAATATCTTCGGTAATCATAATGATTCATTTTTAGTTTATTTCGTTAGTAGGTAGCAAATAATTTGCCAAAGGCTAAAAAGGTGACAATTTGACAGAAGCCCCCCAATGAGCCTCTCCTCATTCCCCCTTTGAAGGTAGCCAGCGATAGCTGGGTATGTGCCCCGCGACAGCTGGGTATGTGCAAAGGGGAATGTTACCTCCCTAGTGCCTATGGCCTAAGGCTTATTGCCTATTCCTTTTCTTTCGCCTCGAAACCTCTTTTTTAACATTTTTAGCGTTGTTGTATCACAATATGAATCAACTACTTATACACCCTTCCTATACCAATCGTCCAAGATTCGTATAAGCTTCCTATAAGCTCTCTATAAGCTAACCTCACCCATCTTACACCCCTTTTTCACCAAAACTTCTCTTAACCTTCTTTTGAATCTCTCCGTTATCTTCCGAATCCTCCAACCCCTTCTAACACATCGCTTTTTCATCTCAAACTTTGGCAAAGTTTTAAACTTTGCCAAAGTTGAATAAACTAACAATCCCTCTGCTAGTTCAAGCTTGTAACTCGCGCCCAATTTGCCAATTTCCTCATTCTCCCATTTTCTCATTTTCTAATTTGCTAATTTTCTTACCTGGCTCACCACTATCGCTCCCGCCATTGCCACATTTAAACTTTCCGTCTGTTGCAGTTTGCCAAAACGCGGAATGGTGATAATGCCATCAGCCAAGGCGCGTACTTCGGGGCTAATACCGTTAGCTTCGTTGCCTAAGATTAGCACACAATCTTCGGGAAATTCGGTAGTGTAGAGGTTCTCACCGTCCAAATCCATTGCGTATAAAGGTAGCGCACAAGTTGCCAAGAAGCCTGCTAAATCCACGTAATGCACGGCAACCCTTGTGAGAGAACCCATAGAGGCTTGTACTACTTTCGGGTTGTAGCAATCCACCGTTTGGCTATTGCAGATAAGCGTTTCGATACCGAACCAATCGCAGAGGCGGATAAGCGTACCCAAATTACCAGGGTCTTGCACGTTGTCTAAGGCGAGGATTACACCCTCTTGCAAGATGCCCTTATGTTGGCGTTGGTGGAAAATCGCCAAGCCCTCATCGGGATTTTTAAGGCTACTCACCTTCCGCAGTTCCTCTTTGCTCACTAAGGTAATAGGCTGACCGTTCAGCGCTGTGCCAAACACTTCGGTAGCGATAAGTAACTCTAAACGGTAACCCGCTTGCAGAAATTCCACAATGCTCTTTTTTCCCTCTACTATAAAGAGATTCAGCTCATTGCGGTATTTCTTCTGTTGTAATTTCTGAATTAATTTTACTTGATTTTTGCTAAGCATAAAATAATTGTGTATTTTTGCCAAAAAATGATAAGGCTTGCACCTTAGAAATTAAATAAATCTATTCAAATCAAACAAATAAATGGTTGCTTTTTGTTTGATTTGTTGTGGTTTGCTCGATTTCTCTCCCTTTAGGGAGATTCTTTTAATTTGTTCAATTTCTCTCCTAAAAAAGAGATTTGTTTCTTTGAAAATTCTTATTATTGAGCCCTAAAAACAAAAACTTGTGAGAAAATCTCTTTCCCAACTAAGCGTTATCAGTCTGTTATTCGTGTTAGCCATTGCTCTCTTTTCGTGCGATGCTACCAAGCGTGTCCCTAACGACCGCCATTTGCTCCGTGAAAACCTCGTATATGTGAATGGCACTAAGACCGACGATGCAAAGATAAACAATTTTGTATTACAAAAGCCCAATTCGTATGTTTTAGGAATGCCTATCAGTCTATATATCTACAATTTAGGAAACCCTAATGCCGAAAAGGATTTTGTCCAATGGCTCGATACACACCCTCGTTGGCATAGGTTTTTAGATGGTTTTCTCTCTAAAAAACAAGTAGGTCGCTTACAGAAGTCGTTTTTCGTTTCAGGCATCGATCACCAGTTGCAGAAGATAGGCGAAGCCCCATCGGTTTTAGATACAGCACGCGTACACAAATCCACCAAGCAGTTGGGAGCTTATTTCAGAAGTATAGGCTATTTCAATAACAAAGTAACTGATAGCATCTTTATTCTCCCTAATGAAGAAAAACAACAAGCCAAAGTGGGCTATTATATCACTACCGGCGAGCGCTATTATATCGATAGCTTAAAGACCCATATCACTTCCCCTGAAATAGATTCAGTTTACCAACAAAACAAGGCAAAAACGTTCCTAAAATCAGGAGCTCCTTACCAGCTTACCGATTTTAGCAATGAACGTTCACGCCTATACGAGCTCTTTCGCAACAACGGTTTTTATACCTTTCAGCAAAGCTCTATCAACTTCCAAATCGAGCGCGATACGGTTAAAACTCAAAAAGACAACAAACTGCAAGTAACTACTGATATAGGCGACCTTATAGAACGCGATGGCGATGTAATTACCGCCAAGAAGTATAAGATGCACTACATCAATAAAGTACGTCTGTATACCGATTACGACAACAAGGTAGATAAGAGCTCTTTAGATTCTTTGGAGTACCGCAATATGATTATTTATTACAAGGACAAGTTGCGTTATCGTCCACGGGTGTTGTATCACGCTACAAGCCTCAAAAAAGGACAAATCTACTCCGATTTAGAGCGCGGAAATACTTACCGACAGTTCAACAACCTGCGCGTCTTCCGCTACCCAAATATGGACTTCAAATACGCTACCAATGACACCTTGCAAAACAAACTCGATGCGAATATCTACCTTTCGTCCTTAGATAAGTTTTCATTGCGACTTACCAATGAGGTAAAGCGTTCTGAGATTGAGGCGATAGGTTTTGGGGTAGGAACTTCGTTTGCAGCACGCAATGTCTTTCGTGGAGCAGAAACCTTAGAACTGAACTTGCAAGGTACTTTTGCCTCACAACCTACGCTTAAAGATACACGCTTTTTCAATACCTCAGAAGTCAGTGGTGATATACGTTTCATCTTTCCTTCTATCGTTTTCCCGCTGAATACGCGCAAGCTCATCCCCTATTATATGACCCCACAAACTATCTTGCAAACGGGTATGAGCTACCAAACAAATATAGGGCTCGACAAACGTACCACTTCGGGTTTGTTGCGCTATGTATGGAATCCGCGTAAGCAAAAGAACAAAGTCATTTTCGATCTGATAAACGTACAATACGTAAACAATATCAACCCAGGTAATTTCTTCAATATTTACCAAAGTACTTATGAAAGGCTGAACGATATTGCTAAAAAATACAGTTTAGGTAGCCGATATGTAGACGACAAAGGCAATCTTACCCCTACTGAGGGGACTTTTAACTTTATAAATGATGTATTCGAAAGGAATTTGGTAGTTCAAGGTGAAGATATTTTGCCTATATATGCTATTTCTGAACGCTATCGTCGTATTACAAATAATGACTTTATTGTATCAAGTAGTTTTACTTATATCATCAATAGCAAATCACAGTTTTTTGAACGCAACTTCTCACAATTGCGTTTCAAGATAGAAGGAGCGGGGAGTTTGCTCAATGCTTTGACAGCTACTTATAAAGTGGTCAATACCGAAGGTAGTACTAAGAATAAGATTTTTGGGGTAGAATACGCTCAATATGCCAAAGCTGAGGTCGATTTTATCAAGCACTTCCCCATAGCCAAACAGAGTTCATTAGCATTCCGTTCCTTCTTAGGGATAGCTATCCCTTATGGTAACTCCGATAATATTCCGTTTTCACAAAGCTACTTTGCCGGAGGTACTACCGATAACCGTGGTTTTAAAGCCTATCGTTTAGGACCTGGTTCAAGTGGTTCAATTTTAGATTACAACGAAGCCAATATGAAGATTACGCTCAATCTCGAATATCGTTTCCCTATCTTAGGAGCACTCAAAGGCGCCCTCTTCACCGATGTGGGAAATATCTGGAACGTAGCCGATAATACTCGTTTTGATGAATATAAGTTTAAAGACCTTTCTTCATTAAAAGATGTGGGGTTAAGTACCGGATTTGGCTTGCGTTACGACTTCAACTTCTTTGTAATTCGCCTCGATATGGGTATACCTACATATGACCCTGCCGAAGAAATGAGCAACCGCTGGATAAAGAAATTCAGAATCAAAGAAACCGTGTTCAACTTCGGTATCAATTATCCGTTTTAAGTGTAGTATGAGTACAAGCTGAGTAAAGAAGTGTCCAAAAAGTCTAAAAATCGTCACATACCCAGCTACAAGTATTCGCTGGCTTTGCATCGCAAACTTTGCCAAAGTTTTAAATTTTGGCAAAGTTGAAAACTAACTTAATCAATCATATTTTCGTTACATTCGTAGGGGTGTTTTGCAAAGACTCTTCAAAGCAAAACTTTCCGAACAAGCTCTTTTTACCTTTTAAGAGAGTCCTGTGATAACTCCTTCGTCATCTATATCCATACCTTCGGCGGCAGGCACACTGGGGAGTCCCGGCATACGCACAGTATCGCCCAAGATTGGGATTACAAAGCCCGCCCCTGAGGCAAACTCAAACTCTCGCACGGTTACCTCAAAATCGGTAGGACGGGCGAGTTTCTTCTCGTCATCACTGAGCGATTTAGGCGTCTTCACTATACAAATAGGCATTTTATCAAAGCCTAATGTTTTGATTTGCTTCAACTGACTTACGGCTTTACTGTTGTAATTCACTTTGCTCGCTCCGTAAATCTTAGTAGCTACTGCCGTTATTTTTTCTTCTATACTCGCTTCATTGCTGTATAGCGGACTAAAATGACTCTCACCACTTTGGGCTATAGCGACCACCGCGTGGGCGAGCTCTTCAGTACCTTTACCTCCTTCACTAAACCCTTTGCTCACAATAGCTTCTATCCCTTTTTGAGCACATACTTCTTTTACATAGGCTATCTCTTCTTCACTATCGTTAGGGAAATAGTTAATCGCTACCACTGCTTTGAGACCAAAAAGTTGCACATTCTCGATGTGTTTTTCCAAATTGGCAATACCGAGTTTCACTTTTTGCAAGGAAGGAGTGTTGTATTCTTCTTTTTTAGCCCCTCCGTGATGACGCAAGGCGCGAATAGTTGCTACAATCACCACTGCATCGGGAGCTAATCCTGCTGAAGTACATTTGATATTGAGGAATTTCTCAGCCCCAAGGTCAGCGCCAAAACCTGCTTCGGTAATCACGTAGTCACTTAACGATAGTCCCATTTTGGTAGCCAATACAGTGTTCGTACCTTGGGCAATGCTAGCAAACGGGCCTCCGTGCAAGATAGCAGGATTGTTTTCGAGCGTTTGCACGAGGTTAGGCTTGATGGCTTCTTTGAGCAAAAGCGCCATAGCCCCTACCACCTTCAAGTCGCGCGCAAATACAGGGGTACCGTCAAATTTCTTGCCTACATAGATATTGCCAATACGTTTTTTCAGGTCAGAAAAACTTTCGGCAAGACATAGTATTGCCATAATCTCAGAAGCAGGGGTGATGTTAAAACCGTCTTCGCGAGGTACTCCGTGAGTAGCACCGCCTAAACCTACCACTATATGGCGTAGCGCACGGTCGTTCATATCCATTACGCGCTTCCAAACTACGGTGCGTGGGTCGATGCCAATAGAGTGTGTTTTACTTTGGATATTATTATCAATGACAGCCGCCAATAGGTTGTTAGCCTTCTCAATAGCCGAAAAGTCGCCTGTAAAATGCAAGTTAATGTCCTCCATAGGTACTACTTGTGAGTATCCTCCACCAGCTGCCCCTCCTTTGATACCAAAAACAGGCCCTAACGACGGTTCACGCAATACGGCAATCGCTTTTTTGCCTATTTTGTTAAGTCCTTCCGTCAGACCAATACTCACCGTTGTTTTTCCCTCGCCAGCAGGGGTAGGAGTAATAGCCGTAACGAGCACCAACTTACTGTTTTTCATCTTCTCAGCGTCGATGAGGTGCAACGGTAGTTTAGCCTTGTATTTCCCGTAAGGGTCGAGGTCGTCCTCACTGATGTTTAATTTTTTAGCTACCTTTCTGATAGGGAGCATCTGTGCCTTTTGGGCGATTTCTAAGTCGGTCATAAACAATGAACAATTGAGAATAATTAATAATTTTGTGGAATAGAACTTATTTTATTGGCAATTCTTTGGTAAATTGCAAAAGATGTTGTACTTTTGTACCCGGAGATGAGTTAAAGTCATAGACTCGCTGGGCTAATAACCCAGAAGCGTTATCGGGCGTGTTGAGTAAGGATTTTAACTCATCTTCTATTATTTTTTCTTCTGACTTAACACTATTATACATACTTTTTAGCCGTAATTTATTATTTTTACTACCAAATACTTCGATAATTACAACTGTATTATCTTCATTCTTTTTCAAAAACAAATAAGTTTCAGCTTGATGTTTTTCTATATACCCTAATGAAATAAGTTTATCAGGTTTATCCAAAACATCTACCATAAGAGCAATATCTGTATCTGTAAGAGGCTTCCCTTGTTGTGGTGCCTTTTCATTTTCACCATAATGTCTATCAAAAATATGTTTTAGTTCTGAAGGGTTAACAGATACATAAGCTATGTTATACCTAAACTGAATATCTGATATTGATTGTAACACCACCATAGCATCTGGTGTAAGTTCTGCAATAAGGTAGTCTTTAGAAATTATCTTGTTTTGTTTTACACTGTCAAATAAATACATTATAAAGTCTTTGACTTTATCTTTTAAAGATTTCATTTTTTTGGTTTGTTTAATTTTGTGTGACAAAAGTACTGATTTTAGTTCAATTTTGCAAACGCCACACAAGTAGGTTTATCTACACTGATATTAAGCGACGTATCGGTGAGCTTACCAGTTGCTTCGTCACGCCGAAACACTTGTATTTTATTATCATCTCGGCAAGCTACTAAAAGATATTTACCATTGGGGGTAATCGCAAAATTGCGGGGGTGAATACCTGTGAGTTGGTATCCTACTTTCGTGAGAGTACCCTTCTCAGGGTCGATAGCAAAGATAGCAATGCCGTCTTTCTTTAATCTGTGTGAGGTATATAAAAAATGCCCATCTGGACTGATATGTATATCGGCACTGTCTCGTCCGCCACCTTCATCAGCCATTAAGCGTTGCACTTCTTTCAGTTTGCCCTTGTGATAGCCGAGCACAACACACTCTCCGCCCAATTCGCCTATCAAATAAGCAAAACGTCCATCTTTACTAAACGTAAGATGACGAGGTCCTTGTCCGTCGCTCATCTCATAAGCTACTCGCTGAGCGGTGAGTAACTCAGCGTTTTTACGTGCTTTTTTGTTGTAACGAAAGCGATACACGCGGTCGTTGCCCAAATCAGTTGCTAATATATACTTTTTATCAGGGGTGGGAATAATGCAGTGGATATGTGCCACGCGCTTGGGTGTCTTTCCTACAAAAGCAATATGCTGTGTCTCTGCTTTTAATTTACCTTCTGCATCTAGCGGGAAAACACTGATGTCGCCCCCTGTATAATTAGCCGTAATTACATAGTTCCCGTCAGTAACAATATGACAAGGGTCAGCACCCGCCTGTTTCGGCTCTTCCTTAGAATCCTCCTTAGGGACGGTAGATTGAAAAACGGGATAACTCAAATGCGCTTTATCTTGACTCAAATCAAACGAATAAGCTCCTTGTCGCCCGTCGTTATATTCGCTTACTGCGTACAGATGTTTTCCATCGGGGGATAACGTCAAGAAAGAAGGATTGGCTGCGGTGGCACTGCTCAGCAGTTCGAAAGTTCCATTCTCCTGATTAAAACGGTAGGTATAAATACCTTTAGAATTGCCTCCTTCGGTATAAGTGCCTACAAACATCGTCAAGTTATTAGGTTTTTCGCCTTGTGCAAATATATGAAACGCAAACATCGATAATACCAAAGAAAGAACAGTTTGTAATTTCAGCATAACTTTTTAACAATTAAAATTGAACAATTTTGCCCCAAAGATATGAATTAATTATCAATTATTCATTGTTCATTTCAAAAAACCTTATTGTGTGCTCTATTTGCTTCTTGAGGGTAGTTACTTCCTCTTCTGCCATAAAAGAGAGATATTCCTTAAATAAAGCTGAATGATGCTCAAATTGTTTCTTTTTCCACAGTGAAGTAGCCAAAATGAGTTCAATAGCTAATATTTCTTCTATATTTTTCACTACTTGATCGCATTTAATAGCCGAACTACCACCCATTCCTTTAATGTCTATTGTTTTTTCAAATAAAATCGGACTCTCGATGCTCGCAGGAGTGGAAAGACGACGGTTTTCGTTCAATATTCCTTCAATAATTCGTTGAAAAATGGGGTAATCTATTTCAGTTTCTATCTCTTTACCGATATTAGAAAGCAGGTAGAACACGCGTCGCTCGCTGATATTGCCTAAGCTGGTGAGGGTAATCGCCAAAAAGTCCATTGCCAATGAGAGAGGCAGAGTATGTGAATTACCTCCGAAGATAACTTCTTGAGTTTCGGGGAAGAGAATAGGGTTATCGGTAACTGAGTTCATCTCGGTTTTAATTACCTTACGAATAGCCGCAATCGACTCTCGGACGGCTCCGTGTATTTGAGGGATAGAGCAAAAAGCTTCGGGCATAGACGAGAAGGCTTGTGGGTGCTCAGAGAGGACACTGTCTTTCAGAAGCATACGAAGGTGCTCGGCAGTTTCTACAAGTCCTTTGTGCGGACGTACCACTTGCATTGCTTCCGAGAATGCCGAGAGGTTACCTCCAAATACTTGTGTGGAAACCGATGCTACAAAATCAGCCCACTGAATAAGTTTGAGCGATTTGCTAAGGTTGTAGATGCCATAAGCGGTGGTGAGCTGGGTACCATTCAGCAGGGCATCGGCTTCGCGTCCTTCTGACGATAGAGGTTGCCAACCGTATTTGCCTTCTAACTCTTGAGCCGAATAGACTTTGTGCTGTATGCACACTTCGCCTTCACCAAACAGAGGCAAGGCAAGGTGTGCTAAGGCAATGCGTTCATCGGGGATATCTTTGGAATAAACTACAGGGAAGACCCCCTGATTATAAAAGTCAATGAGACGTTGTACCAAAGCTAATCGCACCCCACTATAGCCGTAGGAGAAGGATTGTATTTTTAGGAAAAGCATCAGCTTGACAATCTCGTTAGGAATGCGCTCTCCTATGCCACAAGCATAATGGCGCAAGAGTGACATAGAATCTACCGAAAGATTGTTCAGAGCTTTGGGGTCTTTTTGGAGATAATCACTGAGAAAACGGTGACAAGTTTCGATATTAATTACCGCTTCTTCTGAGAGTTTCAGTTGTGTATCGCCTTCTATAATAGCCGTTAGTTGCTCAAGCAGAAGGACTTCGTTTGAAATGTAGTGTTCCATACGATTTACTACTCGTTAGTTTTTTAGTCGTTAGAAAAGTGATGCAAATAGAGGTTATTCAACTTTACCAAAATTTTTAATTGCCCGTCGTGCTACGACCTTTTTTCACGTTTCCTCAATACCGCATACAAGAAAACAAAAAACGCCAAGAAATACGCAATGCGAGCGATGTAGTCGCCCATTTGAACGTAAAATGTGAGTTCGTCGTTTAAGGCGATGGTACCTTTCAAACTACCTCGGGTGCCGTAAGGAAGGGTTTTGAGTATATCTCCCCTACCATTGATAAAAGCCGAAACGCCTGTATTAGCACTGCGGGCTACGCTGCGACGGGTTTCAATCGCACGCAAGCGGGTGTAACTGAGTAGTTGTTTGTAACCCTGTGTATCGCGCCACCACGCATCGTTGGTAAGGATAGCCAAGAAGTTAGCCCCTTTCTTAATATAGCCCGTTACAAACTCACCATAGATAGTCTCATAACAAATGATAGGTGCTGCCTTGCCCTCGGTGTCTACTCCTGCAAAGGCAGTGCGTTCAGGCTGGGTAGTTTTCAGGGCTACCGTACCGCCAAGGTTGATAAGGGTTTCGCCTAAAATAGGTTTTAGCACCTGCTGATAAGGGAAATTTTCTACTGCTACCACCAGTTTGCTCTTGTGATACAATGGTACTTCGGCATTGCGATTGAGCAAGAAAGCCGAATTATAATCGTTGTACCAAAAACCATAGTCGGGCAAGTAGTTGCTTTGTGAGGTTGTCTGGGCTTTGTCTCTTACAAACTCAATCATAGAAGCTCCTGTTATCCAGTTTACATTAGGATAGTGACTGAGTAAAGTACGCAAAATAGATACTTCCCACGAAACAGGTAAATCTTGTAACTTAATATTCTCAGCAAAAACCGTTTCGGGAGTGATGATAAAATTCACTTGGTCGTCTATATTTTCAGCGGCAAGTTGTACCAAGAGTCTACCTACTTCTTGATTGGAAAGTGCGTATTTTTCTTGATAAGGATCAATATTAGGTTGTAAAACAATAGCATTGATTGTCTTTTTGCCTGCTTCGCTATAATTGATATACTGGAAATACGAAATCACCACAGGAATAGCAAAAAGGAGCATTGCCACCCCTACTTTTCGAGCAAATGCTTTACGGTTTTTAGTAGAAAGATAATTAGTTAAGCCTATAAAAAGTACGATATTCACAAGCCATACCCATAGTGAGCCCCCGAAGGTGCCCGTATATTCGTACCACTGTATCCACGTAACTTGTTCGGAAAAGACGTTGCCCAAATTGAGCCAAGGCCAAGAAACGTCCCACGTGAGGTGGAATTTCTCAAAAGAGAGCCATATCGCTACTAAGAAAACGAGCGACACTTTGCGGTTCATACGTTTCGCTACGATATGGTAGAGGAAGAAAGTGAGTGTCATCAAGAGAGTGTTTGCCAAAATAGCAAAAATTGCTCCTATTTGGGTAGAGTACCATATCCACCAGGTGGTAGGGATATTCCAAGTGAGAAAAGCCAAATAAGAGAGTGCAAACACCTTGCGTTTGGTATGTTGGTAATCACGCCTAATACGCGCTTCCATTAGTAAGAGAGGCACTAAGGCAATGAATATAAGGGCAGTAATGCCGTAAGTTACCCACGCACAAGCGAGTAAAGCCCCTGAAAGCAGGGCGAGGAGTATGTTTTTCTTCATTATAGACACTTAATAATGTGGCAAAGATAAAAAACAATTGCGAATGATAAATGATAAATGATGAAAAAATGTTGTCGCCAATCCAACTTTGGCAAAATGTCTCAAGCTCCTTTAAGCAAAAAAGCTTGAAGTCCACAAGACTTCAAGCTTTTTTCATATGAAAAGTAAAAAAAAAATTATTCTAAGGTGAAATCTACTGTGCTTTTAATGTCGCCTGAAGAGGTGCCTACTAAGGCTTTGAAGGTGCCTTTTTCGGCTACCCAAGCGTGTTGCTCAGGATTGAAGAAAGATAGGTCTTGCTTGGTGATGTGGAAAGTTATAGTTTTAGTCTCTCCTGCTTTCAAGAATACTTTCTCAAAACCTTTGAGTTCTTTGTACGGACGTAATACTGAGGCTTCTTCGTCATGCAAATAGAGTTGTACTACTTCAGCGCCATCGCGTTTGCCGGTATTCTGTACTGTTACTGAGAAGCTGATATCGCCGTTGGTGGTTTTCTTGTCGGCGGTGAGTTTGCCGTATTTGAAAGTAGTGTAAGAAAGTCCGTGACCGAAAGGGAATAGCGGTTTTACACCTTTGGTATCGGCGTAGCGGTAACCTACCAAAATGCCTTCGTTGTAGGTAACATCTTTGTCCCCAGGGTATTCGCCTAAGGCTACAGCTCCATTATCTTCCAAACGCACTGGGAAAGTGAAAGGCAATTTTCCTGAGGGGTTCACATCACCGAAGAGTACATCGGCGAGGGAGTTACCTGCTTCGGAGCCTAAATACCAATCTTGTACGATAGCCGGTACGCTTTTCACCCAAGGCATCGCCATTGCATTGCCGGAAATAAGCACTACTGCTAAGTTTTTATTGGCTTTTGCCAAAGCCTCAATCACGGCATCTTGTCCGTAAGGTAAGCCGTATTGTTTACGATCGTTCCCCTCACAATCCTGACCATCGTGTTTGTTAAGTCCGCCTATAAAGATGACTACATCAGCTTGTTTAGCGGTTTTAACAGCTTCGGCGAGGAGTTCTTGCGCAGGACGTTTGTCGGTAATGTCGTTGGCAGCAAGCCCGTCTTGGTCTTTGTAATCGTCACTGGCATAGCCACGTGCATAGAGCACTTTGGCAGTATTGCCCACACGATTTTTAATTCCGTCTAAGGGGAGTATCTCGTGAACAGCTTTCAGTGAGGAACTTCCTCCACCTACAGTCATCATTTTGATAGCATTTTCACCTATTACGGCTATGGTTTTCGCTTTTTTAACATCGATAGGGAGTACATTTTTATCGTTTTTGAGCAGTACGATACCTTCTTGTCCTATCTTGCGAGCTACAGCAAAGTGTTCTGGTGAGGCGAATGACCCAAAGGGTCGATTGGCTGCCATATTGGTGCGGAATATGAGTCGGAGGATATTGCGCACCTTTTCATTTACTACTTCTTCTTTTATTTCTCCTGATTTCAGTTTTTCGAGAAAAGGTTGTGCAAGGAAGTAATGGTCGTAAGTATTCGAGCGGTTTTCAGCCATTCCGTCAGTCCAAGTACCAAATTCCATATCCAATCCGTGGAGGGCAGCACCATCGGTGTTGTTCACTCCACCCCAATCGGATACTACGGCACCGTCGAAGCCCCATTCTTTGCGCAAGATGTCTTGCAATAGATATTGGTTTTGGCAAGCCCATTGGTCTTTGTATTTGTTATAAGACCCCATTATGCTCCACGCTTTTCCCTCTTGCACAGCGGCTTTAAAAGCGGGGAGGTAAATCTCATACAAGGCGCGGTCGTCTACCTTTACATTCACTGTATGGCGGTTGATTTCTTGATTGTTAAGTGCATAGTGCTTCACACAAGCGGAAACGCCATTGGCTTGCACGCCTTGTACATAAGGCACGACCATTTTGGAAGTCAAATAAGGGTCTTCACCCATATACTCGAAATTGCGACCGTTGAGAGGAGTGCGGTAGATGTTCACCCCAGGACCTAAGAGTACGTTTTTGTTGCGATAGCGGGCTTCTTCACCTATGGCTTTTCCGTAGGCTTTGCTGAGAGCGGGATTCCACGTGGCAGCAAGGCAAGTGAGAGCGGGGAAAGCGGTGCATTTATCATTTGTCCATCCTGCTTGATTCCACTCGTCCCAGAGTACTTCCGGGCGTATGCCGTGAGGACCATCGGTCATCCAGTTTTCGGGAATACCCAAGCGGGGCACGCCAGGGGCACTGAACTTAGATTGAGCGTGGCACATAGCTACTTTTTCCTCTAAGGTCATTCGCGAGAGGGCATCGTCTATACGTTTCTCAATGGGTTGCGAAGCGTCTAAATAAACAGGCGTTTGCTGGGCTGAGAGCGTACCTACGACACAGCAAAGCAGTAAAGTTTTTATATTTTTCATATTAGTCATTTTTAGTTGTTAGTGTTCTTAGAATTGAGCAAATAGAAATACTACCTCTTAATAAAACAAATTTCATTTTTTTTCAGAGATAATATTTTTGCGTTTTTTTCGTCAAAAACTAATTTTTAACATATTTTCTTCAGATTTTCATACCTCTTTTTAGCCAATTGATTTTCAGTTTAGTAACGCCTTATCTTCGGTTTAGCTTCGCCTTACCTTCGCCTTAGGTTCGCTTTAGGTTCGTCCAAAGTGGCTGAAAAGTAAAACATAAAAAGTAATGTAATAAAATGATTATTAGTATTTTAGTTATTTAAGGTGAAAAATGAGTACCTCCTAAAAAAGTTTGTCTTTTTCTTGTCCTTTTAGCATACTTTAACATTTTTTCAGCAATCTAAAATATTATACGTCTCACTCTTCATTTACAAATCTGTTAATCGGTTAACTTGCTAATCTATTCTCCTCTCACTTTTTTAATAAGAAGCGGTTTGAGAATGGCTGTCCAGAGCTTATAACCTTCGGCATTCATATGTAGGTTGTCTTCTTTAAAGATATCAGTGCGAAGATTACCCGCTTCATCGTACATTACTTTGGTAATATCTACATAAGTATAGCCTTGTGCGGAGGCGTTTTCCTCTAAAAGGGCGTTTACCAATAGCTGGTCTTTCAGCTGGTCGGCTTTGTGTTGTGAGGGTTTTAGCGATACTACAATCAGAGGCGTATTGGGGTAGTCTTTTTTGAGTTTGTCGATAAATATACGGAAAAGATCAAAGCACTTCACGGCATTTACACCTTCCTTATGATTGCCCAAATCGTTTTCCACGTATAGCAAAATGCTCTTAGGGGTATAGCCTTTGGCGATAGTGTTGTAATTGTAAATCATATCGCGCAAAGTAGCCCCTCCGTAGGAACGACGAATGAGTTTCAGTGGAGCGAAATCTTCATAGATAGTATCCCACAGATTGATAGATGAACTCCCCAGAAAGAGTACGTCGCAAGAGAGGTCTTTTAAGCGTTTATTCTCCTTTTGGTAGTTGGTAATATCCTTTTGATAACGGGTAATCCAAGAAGTTTCGTCGCGTTGTTCAAATGGAATAACGGTTTTGATAAGGGTTGTAGGGGTTGCGGTTTGCGCACTCGCAAAGGTTGTTACTAATAGGAATAACAACAGTAATATTCTTTTCATTTGCTTAATTAATTTATTGATGTTCAACTTTGCCAAAGTTATTATAGCCTCTCGTGCTACGAGCTTTGGCAAAGTTTACAATTTCTGTTTATATTTTAGGTATCAAAAAGGATACCACGCTGTTAGCGGGTGCTTCATAAGAGAAATAGTGCTTGCCGGTGTTTAGAGTCAGATAGGTTGCTTCTTTCTTTTTATTCAACAACACACAAGCCAAAGAGCCATCGGGGTTCTCGAATGCGGTACATTGCACGTTGTCGTCGGTGGTTTTCTCAACGCCTATACGGGTCGCTCCCTGCTTGATGACTGCCGAAAGATGACTTATCACATAGTAGTGTGAATTGCGTTGCATCGTCTTATAATCAGATGTTTGGATATCGACCGCACCAAAACAAGTTTTGCAACCGCCTTCACGATTGGGAGCTCCGTGCTCGTCTAGCATCAAATTCCATACAATCACCGCCTTGCAATGATTGTTGAGGGTTTTGATACCGAGCTCTTGCATATCTTCGGTGAGACGGCGTTCAAGATTGCGACCGTCATTCCAAGTACCTATGGAGCTTTCGGTGAAAATAAGTTCTTTATTGGGATATTGGTTATGAATGTTGCCCAATTCGTTAGGATTTCCCCCATAGTTATGGTAAGCAGCCCCCGCAACGTACTGAGAGGCATCGGCATCTTTATAGATATGCAAGGGGTATTGCTGTTGTGAAGGCTTATTATCGTAGTTGTAATTATGGTCGAAGAGGTAGATTTTAACCTCAGTGAAACCTTTGTCGCGCAGAGTTTTCCCTAAGGCGTTTTTGATAAAGGCGAGCTGCTCGTCCCATCCCATATACATAGAAGCCGAGTTGCCTCTGTTGAGAGGTTCGTTTTGTATAGTGATGGCTTTGACGTTCAATCCATTGTCTTTCATCGCTTGCAACCATTTGGCGAAATAGAGCGCATAATCCTGATAGTGGGCGGGGTTCAGCTGACCGCTTGTCCATTGGTTATGAGGTTGCAAATCGGTAAGGTTATTGACCTTCATCCAGCGCGGAGGTGTCCAAGGAGAGCCAATGATTTGCACTTTGGGGTTGATAGCGAGAATCTCTTTGAGTATAGGAATCACGTATTTTGTTTCCTCTTGCGTAAGGGCAAAGTTATCAATTCCTTTGGTATCGCAAAGAGTGTATTCACTTAGAGAGAAGTCGGAACAGCCGATGGATATACGCACAAAATTTTGTCCAAAGCCTTCGGTTTCGGAGAAGGTTTGAATGAGGAAATTTTTTCTATCGGCGGGGGACATCTGCATCAAGTTATAACAGGTAGAACCTGTAATGGCAGCCCCGAAACCATAGATAGTTTGGAATTTTTCAGCAGGTTTTAGGGTGATACTATAAGATGCGTTAGGGTTTTTGATGAGCTTTAGGTCGGTTTGCTCTTTGTAGAATTCTTTTTGGCGATTGGCTGTAGTCAGCAATACGCTCACTTTACCTACCGATGGCTCAACAACAGGGGGAGGAGTAGGTTCCTCCCCTGTGTTGGATTTTTTCTGGCAGCTGCAAGAAGCGATGCTCCAGAGTATTACAAGTAAAAAAGACGGGAATAATTTCATTAGTAACCAGGATTTTGGGTAAGTTTTTTATTGTTTTCTAATTCAGTTTGTGGGATAGGATAAAGCACTGTGTTCTCGTTGAGCGGGTAGGTTTGTTTTAGTCTACCAGTATCTCTTGCGTTGAGAGAGTTCATTGTTTCAATGGCTTTATCGTTACGCACCAAATCGAACCAACGGAAACCTTCAAATGCCAATTCAAGGCGACGTTCTTTGAGTACGACTGCTTTCATTTGTTCTTGTGAAAGAGAGGCGGAAATAGCAGCAAGTCCTACTCTTGCGCGTACTTGATTTACTAAGACAGCCGCCTGAGCGGTTTGACCTAAAGCGGCATAAGCTTCAGCTTTTAGCAAGAGGATATCGGCTAAACGCAGCTTGATGATACTACTGCCTCCTGAACGTATTTTGTACATAAAAGGATAGTGTTCAGAAGGGTAATAATTTTTCCAAGAAGGTTGCCCCCAAACGATAGCTTGATCTTTGCGCACGGTATCACCTTCGGCATCGAAAGCAGCTATGAGGTCGCGTGAAGGGGTTACCCATTTTGCCCAGTCGTAAGTGCTATTGGGGTTGGTGTAGTTTAAGCCGAAGAGCCCTGGTAACCAAGTTTGTCCGCCTTGAGAGTAGGTAATCTCGAAGATAGACTCGGCAGAGTTACGCACTTTTACATCGGTTTTAGCATCGTTGATTTGAAATAAATCGGCGTAATTAGGCAAGAGAGTAAAACCATCGGCTTCTACGGCTGCGCAATACTGAATGGTTTTGTTGTAGTCGCGTATGGGTTTTTCGGCATATACGTGAGCTAAGAGTGCATTGGCAACCGCGCGACTAAAGAAGAACTTATCGTTAGCCTTCACAGCAGGAGCATCGACGAGAGCCTCCTCAAGGTTGGTGCGAATGATGTTGTACACCTCGGCAACTGAAGTGCGTTCAGGAAAGAGCAATTTGTAGGTTTCTTCTACATTTTCAGATGATATTTCAGGGACTTCGATAGGAGGAATAGGGACTGCTCCCCAAAAGCGTACCATATCGAATAAAAGCCACGCTTTGAGTATTTTAGCTTCGGCTTTCCACTGTTTGCGTTCAGTTGTTGTAAGCGAGGCATCGGGCACTTTATCTACATTGGCAATCACTACATTAGCTAAGTTGATACCTTCTAAGTATTTTTGCCAATCACGTTTGATATTTCCGTTAGATGCATCTTGGCTGTTCTGTTCTATAGAAGTAATCTCGACGCCAGAAGTACCTGCATAAGCGTTATCGGCACGAGTTTCGGTATTTTGGAGGAAGTCTAACGTCCAGAACTCTTGCGCGCTACCTCGTACGAAAGCATAGATAGCCTCGTAGCGGGTTTGCATTTGTGCTTTGGTTTCTATGGCAGAAGAGCTTTTGCCCTCGGCAGTTGTGTTTTTCTCGTTGAACTCCGAAATAGGGTCTTTATCTAAACTGCACGCCGTTAGTGCTACTAACGAGAGTGCAAGGTATATATATCTTTTCATTTTTGTATAGTTTTATTAGCCCCCGAACCCCCGAAGGGGGACAATCCGCAAAGGCGAACTATTAGGGTAAGTTATTAATAAATGAAAGTTTCTTCTTAAAAATCAATATTTAAGCCAAAGATAAAAGTTTTGGTTTGAGGATAAGTACCCCAATCGATACCCATCGTAGGACCTGAAAGCCCTTGGTTTACTTCGGGGTCAAATCCTTTGTAGTTAGTGAGTGTCCAAAGGTTTTGAGCTGTGAAATAAGGTTGTATCTTGCGAATACCATATCTCAACAATTCCTCATTGGAAAGGTTATAAGCCAGAGTAAGCGTTTTGAGACGCAAATACGAACCATCTTCTACCCATCGCGAAGAGGCTTTGATGTTATCGGTACTTCTTACAGCACGAGGAATGTCGGTAATGTCACCAGGTTTTCTCCAACGGTTGAGTACCGCTGTTGATTGGTTTTTACCATCGTACATACCTTCAGTTTCTATACGAGAAGCGTTGTAGATATCATTACCATAAGAACCTTGGAAGAAAACACTCAAAGAAAAGTTCTTATAAGTGAAGTCATTGGTAAGCCCAAAGGTGAAATCGGGGTTAGGGTCGCCTATATAAGTTTTATCGGACACTGAGATTTTACCATCACCATTAAGGTCTTTGTATTTGATATTACCTGTTTGAGGGTCTACTCCTTCACTTATAAATCCCCAGAACTTGCCTAAAGGCTGCCCTTCGGTAATACGCACGACTTGTTCAGTAATAGCTTCGGAAGTGCTGGCGTAGTAATACACTTTTTGAAGGGTAAGTTTAGTTAGCTCATTGCGGTTGAACGAGATATTGAAGTTTGTATTCCATTCAAAATTACCTGTAAGGTTACGGCTATCCACAGAGAACTCTAACCCTTTATTGGTCATTTCGCCCTCATTGCGATAGATAGAAGGTACTGGTGAAGTAGCAGGAAGAGGCACATCCATTAGCAAATCGGTAGTCTTTTTAAGGTAAGCGTCTACCGCTAAAGAGATACGGTTTTTGAAAAGTGAAAGGTCGAGCCCTATATTGCTTTGAGTGGTGGTTTCCCAAGTGAGGTTAGGGTTAGAGAATGAATTAGGGCGCAAAGTTACCATTGCATCACCTTTGCCTGCCTCCCACCAGTTTTGACGAGTGATAGAAAAGCGTTGTAAGTAGCCATAATCGGATATACCAGCTTGGTTACCTGTTTGTCCCCAGCCACCGCGCAATTTGAGTTCGCTAAGCCATTCTACATTCTTCAAGAAGTTTTCTTGTGAGATACGCCAACCGACGGATACAGAAGGGAAGTACCCCCAGCGTTTTCCAGGTGCTAATTTTGAAGAACCATCGGCGCGGAAATTAGCTGTGAGAAGGTATTTGCTATCGTAGTTATAAGAAATACGACCTAAATACGACATAATCGCCCATTCGGCAGCACTTGATCCACTACCTTGTTCTATTTTATTGGCAGCGTTGAGGGTTTTGATGTCGGGTGTAAGGAAGTGAGAGGCATACAAATAGCTTTCGTTCCATTTAGATACCGTTCCTGAAGTACCTGCCAAAGCAGAAAGGTTGTGCTTGCCGAAACTCTTATCGAAGGTAAGCAAATTGTCGTAAGTTATCACGGTGTTGTTAGTACGAATATCGTCGGCAGTACCGAAGATCTTACGTCCATATTCGGTGAGTTTAGGGTCAGTCCAATGAGTTTGAGTGCGTCCTAAACGGTCGATACCTACTGTAGATTTGAACTTCAAGCTCGGCAAGAAAGTTACGATAGCCGATACGCTTCCTACCAAGCGATTGCTCTTAGAGGTATTGTCGGCATTACGAGAGATATTCTCTACAGGGTGAGTGAGGTTTGCTCCATAGAAATTGTAGTAATACCAACCTTCTTCACCGGGTTTATCGCTCCATATAGGGGCGTATTTAGGAGTATTGATTACCGAAAGCACTACCCCTGCACGGTTAGAACCTGTACCGGTAATAATACCATTAGACGAGTAATCGGAATAGGATAGATTGGTTTCAAAAGTGAGCCATTTGCGCATTTTGGTTTCTAAGTTGAGGCGCACATTATAACGCTCGAAGAAAGAAGAGCGAATAACCCCTTCATCTTTAGAGTTCCCTGCTGAAATGTAATACTTGGTATTTTCAGTTGCATTTGAGAAAGAAAGCTGTGTATTGCGGATAATACTCTTGCGGAAGGTCTCGTCGAACCAATCGGTTTTGTCGGTAAGACCTGAAGGAAGAGTAACAGCACCTGTTTCGTCCATCAGTTCCTTGTATTGAGCCGTATTTAAGGATTCTATGCGTTTGGCTACTTGCGAGATACCCACATAAGTATTAACAGATACTTTAGGCTCGTTACGTTTTCCGTGTTTGGTAGTGATAAGCACTACGCCATTAGCAGCACGTGAACCGTAGATAGCTGCTGAGGAAGCGTCTTTAAGTACTTGCATACTCTCAATATCGGTAGGGGCAATCCCACTGATGTCTTGCACAGGGATACCATCTACCACATATAGAGGGTCGTTAGAAGCGCTGATAGAGGTATTCCCGCGAATGCGCACTGCCAAGCCTGCGCCTGGAGCACCACTAGGTTGCACTACTTGGATACCCGCAGCACGCCCTTGAATGGCTTGTGCAGCTGAGGTTACAGGACGTTGGTCGAGGTCTTGGGTCTTTACTGAGGTGATTGCCGTGGTTACATCACCACGTTTTTGAGTACCATAACCCACTACTACTATCTCATCGAGGTCTTGGGCAACTTCAGAAAGTTTGACATTGAGCTGTTCACCTGTTACTTTTAAAACGAGGGTTTTGTAGCCTACAGAAGAAAACTCTAAAACAGCTCCTCGAGCTACGTCAGTAAGTGTATACTTACCGTCGAAATCAGTAGCTACGCCTTTGGTAGTACCTTTTATTACTACAGAAACACCAGGAAGAGGTGTTCCTTTGTCATCGGTTACGGTACCTGTTACTCTGCTGTATTGTGCTTGGGCAAAACCTACAAAGCCTACTAACAGTACCATCATTAGCATTAAATGTTCTTTGAGTACTTTCATAAAATAAAAACATTACGTTTGTTTAGTTGCTCCAAAAGTACAGCAAAAAAACACTTGTGTGCAATCGGGTATTAGAAAAGTACTGCTTTCAAAAAATATCCAATTGAATATTAGCTAATTGAATTGTGAAAAAAGCTTAAAAAAGTACTGAAATTTCACCTATTAATTACGTATTTTCTTCACTTTTTCTTCGAAAGTATCGCGTTCTCCTTTCGCTTTATTCCGTACTTTGGTGCGATAGTTGTACACTGTGCGAAGAGAATAGCGCAAGAATTCGGCTATCTTATTACTATCGGTGATGCCTAAACGAATAAGGGCAAAGATACGCAATTCGGTATTGAGTAGTTCGCCTTTTTTAGGGAAGATTTGTTCGCCTTCTTCTAAAAGAGCGTTGAAGTGGGTTACAAAATGTGGATATATATTGAGGAAGATAGTATCAAAATTCTTGTAGAGAGCCTCTAATTCTTGTTCTACTACGGAGGTAGATTTTAGCACCTTGGTAAGGTCGTCAAACTGATGTTTAGAAGCCTTTTTGTAGAGTAGTTTTCGGTAGTTTTCAATCTTATCGATATACGCTGAACAGAGGTTGAAGAAATGAGCAATATATTCTTCTTTAATAAGATTTGCCTCCTCGAGGTTAAAGTTTGCCTCTTCGAGGTTTTGGTTCATCTGTTGTAGGTCAGTATTGAGTTTTTCAAGTTGCTGATTACTGTAAGAGAGTTCTTTACGTATCTTTATCAATCGCTTTACTTGTTTGTACACATATACCAAAGCGATAATCAGGGCTACTGATAACACACTGATGAGTACCAAATACAATTGTAATTCTTTCTTTTGTTTGGCTTCTTTCTCTTGATAGGCGGTGTTGATGATGGAATAGAAAGAGGCACCTTCTTCGGCGCGGTGTCGCACATTGCAGAAGGCAGCATCATCGATAGCCATTTTGATAAACTGATAGGCTTTGCTTATATTCCCTCGTTTGTAGTAAGTAAGCGCTAAGCTCTGCAAGGAAGCGTTATCTTTGATTGCATTTTTGATGTCGGCGATAGCAGAAAGGGCAAAATAGTATTCTTGAAGGTTGTCATTTCCTTTTTCTCGTTCTACAAGTCCTAAATAATAAGCTATTATAGCACGTTCAGGTTCCTCTTCGGTAGTTTGAGGCAATAGTTGCTGAAACTGTTGCATAGCGCGGTTTTTGTCTCCTGTAAAGAACTCATCAATAGCACTGTTTACCTTAAAAGTAAGCGACTGTTTGTCTATGCACAATAATAAGGAATCACGGTAGCGGTTGGAGGCACTTAAATAAGCACTATTATTGATACTTTGCCCATAATGACTGCACAAGGCATAACACGAATCGTAATATTCACACAGTGATTTCTTGGGTAATCGGTGTTTATCGATAGCTTTTAGCAGTTGCAACGCTTCTACGTACATTCCTTTTACCGAGTAGAGTTTAGAGAGTAGGATATGGGTTTCGTCTTCCTTTTCAGCATCGTTTAAAGCTATTGCTATTTGTTCGTTTTTCAGCAAATAGGCTACTGCCGAATCGACCTTAAATTTTCGGTATTCGGTATACAATTGTTTGTGCAGGTCGTATTTTTCTGTTGGTTGAGAGGCTTTTTTAAGAGCCTTTTTCAAGGAAGTAATACGCTGTTCTTTGGCTTGTATATAAGTGGCACTCTGCTCAATGGTTTGGTTGAGCCGGTGGAGCACATCCTCTTTACTCTCTTGTGCCACGGCTGCATCCCTTCCCAACAACAATATGATAAAGAGTGTAATATAGTTTTTCATAAGGTTTGTTTTTTAAAACTTTGGACATACTGCTCAATCAACTTGCCAAAGGTCGTAGCACGACGAGCAATTAAAAACTTTAGCAAAGTGTAGCGACGCAAAAGCGACTTAATTATTCATCGTTATCTCAGAATTCTAATTCTGTTTGGGTGCCGTCGCTCTCATTTTCAGAGGGAGGAGGGACAATTTCTTCATCGCCGAGGTCTTCTACGGGTTCCTCTTCTTGCGGTTCTTCGTAGGGGAGAGATTCAAGGGTGTTGATAGTTTTCACCTTGTCGGTGGTGAGCTGGTTGCCCAAGGCTTTGATGCCTTTTACACTGATGAACTCTTCTAAATTCACAATGAGGTTCTCTTTCTCCTTTCCTTTCTCTTTAGTAAAAACTACCTCAGCCATAGGTCGCCAATCGGCAGAGACAAAGAGCAATTGCGATTTAGGATGTTCGGTAATGACTAACTCTTCGCGATTTTCGTTCTCTACCACAAAGCGTTTTACAAACACGCGTTCTTTCTCGCCATCGTAGTAAATTACCGAAATAGGTTTCTCGGGCACCCATTTCTCCATTACGGCGATATTGTTCTCGAAATGCAGACTCAATTCAGGGATAATGGTCTTCACGACGCCCTCTTTGGTGATGAGGAGCATACGGTCATCGCCTTTGAAAGCGCCGAGTAGCGTGCCACGTTCTTCGGTGTTGAGGCGTTTTACAATATCGTCGAACCATATCTTGCGCGGTTTGAGGGTTGATACGCCTTTTTCTTTTAGCTCGATGCGCTTGATAGCGTATTTGCTCACGAGGTTTCCTTTCACGCCACGCCCTTTGATGAGGGTATCGGCAAAATCAATATCCCATCGCAGTTTGCGCAAAGTGCCTAACTGACGTAAGTTCACGGTTACCACTTCGGCCTCACCATTAGGGTTGGCTGTAAAATAGAGTACACGCGACTCTTTGTGTTGAGGAATGAGCTCGTATTTCTTATCGCGGGTAATACCCGTAACGTTGAAACGCTTGATATAGGAGAAGCCCGTTTGTCCGTCCTTATAAATCATATTATACACGGTGCGCTTATCGTCTTTCTTAAAGACCGCTACGTGTATGATGTTTTTCTCTATATATTGTTTATCGGATACTTTGGTAACGTACATCGCACCGCTTTCGGTAAATACAATCACATCGTCGATATCACTGCAATCACCTACATACTCGTCTTTGCGCAAGCCTGTACCCACAAAACCTTCTGCTCTGTTCACATAGAGTTTGGTATTGCGCACCACTACTTTGGTCGCCTCAATGGTGTCGAATACGCGCATTTCGGTTTTCCGTTCGCGCCCCTTACCATAAGTCTTTTTAAGGCGTTCGAAATGGGAAATCGCATAGTCGATAAGGTTTGCGAGGTGGTTTTTCACTTCCTCGATATCGGCTTCAATTTTGAGGATATTTTCATCAGCCTTATAAGAGTCGAAGCGGGTGATGCGAATCATTGGTATTTGGGTGAGTTTAGCCAAATCGTCATCGGTAATCTCACGGATCAAATCTTTTTTGAAAGGTTCAAAACGCTGGTACAAGTACTCGTACAAACTTTCTCTATCGGTGTATTTCTTGAAGTCGATATACATCTCTTCTCTGATGAAAATCTTTTCGAGCGAGGCACTGTGCCATTGCATTTCGAGTTCAGAAAGTTCAATTTCGAGCTCTTGTTTGAGCAGACTTACTGTGCGGTCGGTACTGCGACGCAACACTTCTGAAACGGTGAGAAAATGCGGTTTGTTGTCCTCAATCACACAAGTAATGGGCGAAATAGCCGTTTCGCAGGCAGTGAAGGCGTAGAGTGCATCGATAGTCTTATCGGGCGACGTGCCGTTGGGCAAGTGCACCAATATCTCTACATTGGCAGCTGTGTTATCGTCTACCTTTTTGATTTTTATCTTGCCTTTTTCGTTGGCTTTCAGTATAGAGTCGATGAGCGAGGTAGTGGTGGTAGTAAACGGAATTTCGGTGATGCAAAGCGTACTCTTGTCGAGTTGTGAAATCTTAGCACGCACCCGCACGCGTCCGCCTCTTGCCCCATCGTTATAGCCACTTACGTCCATAATACCCGCAGTAGGGAAATCGGGGTATAACTCAAAAGGTTTATTTTTGAGGTAAGCAATGGAAGCCTCGATAAGCTCGATGAAGTTGTGAGGTAATATTTTGGTAGAAAGCCCCACGGCTATCCCCTCGGTACCTTGTGCCAAGAGGAGCGGGAACTTCACTGGCAAGCTGATAGGCTCCTTTTTACGACCATCATAGCTAGATTGCCATTCGGTTACCTTAGGGCTAAAAACCACATCGAGGGCGAATTTAGAAAGGCGTGCCTCGATATAACGAGGAGCTGCCGCATCGTCGCCTGTGAGGATATTTCCCCAGTTACCTTGCGTATCGATGAGCAAGTCCTTCTGACCGATTTGTACAATAGCATCGCCTATACTCGCATCGCCGTGAGGGTGATACTGCATTGTATTCCCCACGACGTTAGCCACCTTGTTGTAGCGACCATCGTCTAATTCTTTAAGCGAGTGCATAATACGGCGTTGTACGGGCTTAAAGCCATCTTCGATTGCTGGTACAGCGCGTTCGAGGATTACGTACGAAGCATAATCCAAGAACCAATCTTGGTACATACCTGTGACTTTAATGATGCTATCTCCTTGTGGAGTAGTGTTTTGAGGTGTATTGTCTTCCATCGGAACAGATGTTGTTTAAAGTGCAAAAATAGAAAATAATTGGCAAATGACAAAAAATGGGATTTATGTAAAAAGTAAAAGAAAGAGATGACGAATGATGAATGACGAATGACGAAGGTAATGCGAAGGGGATTTCAACTTTGGCAAAGTATGTAGCGACGGAAAGGCGAAGGTAAGGCGAACGATGAGTGGGTCTACAGTGGGTCTACAGTGGGTCTACAGTGGGTCTACAGTGGCTCTACAGTGGGTCTACAGTGGCTCTACAATGACTAAAGAACGAACAAAAGATGGAGCGAGCTACACGGGCAGATGAAGAATAAACGAAAGAAAAGCGGAAATAGAAGGGAGAATAGGAGAAAAAGTATTGATATTACATCGCTCCAAAAAAGGTAGATACTTTTTTGGAGCGAATTTTATTATTGATTGTTAAAGCGCTATTTTCTGTTTTTAATATTGTCGAGCGTTGTTTTGAGTCTGGTGAGCTCTTCGGGATGGTCTTTTGCTACATTGTAGAGCTCCATTATGTCTTCTTTAAGGTCGTACAATCGGGGCTCAGGATAGTTGCCCAGATGTGTGCGAGTGAGGGGTTGATAAGAGGGGTTATCGCTGGGGACTACATATTTCCAACGACCATCGGTGATGGAGAGCGCTCCCCCAGAGGCTATTACATAAGGGCGACCTTTCTTGTCCTTGCCTAAGAAGGCTTTGAGGTAATCTTCGCTATCGGTGGCTGCTCCTGCGGGTATCTCAGTACCAATAAATTTACTCAAAGAGGCAAAGAGGTCGATATGTGAAAGCAAAGCGTCGGAAGTACCTTTTTTCACTATCTTAGGATAGCGTACGATAAAGGGCACACACGTACCCGCTTCGTAATTGCTGTACTTGCCTCCGTGGTTGTGAAAAGCTCCCCACGGACGATGTCTGCCTAAGAGCTCTTCGGCTTGATCTTGATAACCATCGTCTATCACAGGACCGTTGTCGCTGGTGATAATGATGAGCGTATTATCGTATAGCTTATTAGCTTTGAGGGCTTTTACGATTTCACCCACTGTCCAGTCGAATTGGAGAATTGCATCACCGCGGTAACCCATACCACTTTTGCCTACAAAACGCGGATTGGGGTAGCGAGGTACGTGTATATCATTAGTACCCACATAGAGAAAGAAAGGTTGTGATTTGTGATTTTCGATGTATTTTACCGTTTTAGCTACAATGGTATCGGCGAGATGTTCGTCTGTCCAGAGTGCTTTGCCACCCCCTTTCATATAGCCGATACGCGAAATGCCGTTCACTATGGCTTGGTCGTGACCGTGGTGTAAGGAAGGTTTGAGCTTAGTGAGCAGTTCGGGGTTGTTCTTACCCGTAGGTTCACCTTCAAAAGGCAGGCTATAACTCACTTCGATGGGTGCTGAGGGGTCGTAATTGGCTACGCGTTGGTTTTCTATCCACACGCAAGGTACACGGTCGGCTGTGGCAGCCATTAGGCAGGAATATTCGAAGCCTATATCGGAAGGTCCAGGGGTGATAAAGCCGTTCCAATCCTGTTTACCGCGTTCGCCTCCTAAGCCTAAGTGCCATTTGCCAATAGCGCCAGTAGTATAGCCTGCTGCTTTGAACACATCGGCAATGGTGGTTTGCTCAGGACGAATGACCATAGCAGCATCACCAGGAGCAATACCAGTGTCATTGCGTCGCCAATTGTACAAGCCCGTGAAGAGTGAATAGCGCGAAGGTGTGCAAGTGGCAGCGGTGGAATGTACGTTCGTAAAGACCATTCCTTGTTTGGCGAGTGAGGCTACCTGCGGGGTATGAATTGTCTTTTCGCCGTAGCAACTTAGGTCGCCATAGCCTAAATCATCGGCTACAATGATGAGGACGTTAGGTTTTTGAGCATAAGTAGCGAAAATAAAGCTATAAAGGAGAAAAAAGATACAATGTTTCATAATTATAGGGTAGTGGGTTTTTGTAAAAGAAAAATACCCTGCAAAGGTATGAAAATAATTATACTTTCCAAATATAATTATACCTATATAAGGAAAATCTATCATTAAAGTATCTCAACCAATTAACTTTTATAGTACTTTTGCTAAAAATTTAAAAAGAAAATACTATGTTTACATTACCTAAATTACCGTATGCTTACAATGCGCTTGAACCTTACATCGATGCGCGTACAATGGAAATACACTATACTAAGCACCACAACGCTTATACCACGAACCTGAATACGGCTTTGGCTCCAGCAGGGGTAGAAGGCAAAACTATTGAGGAAATTCTTACCTCACTTGATATGAACAATGCTGCTCTTCGCAATAACGCTGGCGGTTTTTACAATCACAATCTTTTTTGGGAAGTGATGAGCCCTAATGGCGGAGGTAAACCTACGGGAGAATTGGCTAAGGCAATTGAAGAGGCTTTTGGAAGTTTTGAAGCCTTTAAAGAAGTTTTTAGCAAGGCTGCGGCTACTCGTTTTGGCTCTGGTTGGGCGTGGCTTTGTGTACACAAAGGAGGTAAGCTTGAGATTTGCTCTACTGCAAACCAAGATAACCCGCTAATGCCTAACACTGGTTGCGGTGGTTTTCCTATCTTGGGATTAGATGTGTGGGAACACGCTTATTACTTGCACTATCAGAACCGTCGTCCTGATTATATTGAGGCGTTTTTTAACGTGATTAATTGGGCGAAAGTTGCAGAACTTTACAACGCTCATAAATAAGTCGTAGCAGTCGTAGCACGACAGGCATTTAAAATGCTAACGACTTATATTGAATAACAAGCAAATATGAAAAAAGCCGTGTGAGAATTTCTCATACGGCTTTTCATTGTATTATATAAATTTCTATTTGCTAAGTTTTGTTTTAGTAATTTTAGCGGCTAAGATTACTGCATTTTTAGCATTTACAATAGTACCTGTAGTAGAAAGATCGGCGAAGTTCATTTCTTTGCGTTTTTTACCTTCATCATCATCTTCACCTACGAGTACTTTCATATCTACTTTTACACCAGACTCCATAATGATTTTCTTCACTTCGGCTGCACTGAGACTTGGGAAGTAAGAGCGCAACAAGGCTGCAACTCCCGCAACTTCGGGAGAAGCCATTGAGGTTCCTTGCAAAAACTCGTATTTATTCTCAGGAGTGGTAGAATAAATTTTTACCCCAGGGGCAAATACATCGACATTACGTTTACCATAGTTTGAGAAAGAAGCTACTAAATTCTTGTTATATTCATAGTTCAAAGCCCCTACGGTAAGGAAGTTATCGGAGATTTCTTTCTTGTTTACTTCGTCGTTAGGATAAGTATCTTTCACGTCGATATCTTGAGAGTCGTTACCCGCAGCGTTTACGATAAGAACATCTTTAGAAGCTGCGTATTTGATAGCGTCATACACCCATTCTTTGTGAGGAGAAAAAGCTTTACCAAAGCTGGTGTTTATCACTTTGGCTCCGTTATCTACTGCATAGCGCAAAGCAAGAGCGACATCTTTGTCGTACTCATCACCATCGGGGACAGCGCGTACTGCCATAATGAGTACATTATCGGCAACCCCATTCATACCGATTCCGTTATTGCGTTCAGCACCAATGATACCTGCCACGTGTGTGCCGTGTAAGGCATCTTTGATATTGGGACCTATTACGTTATTATTGCCGTAATACTTTTTGGTAAAGTCGTTTTCATTATCTTTTAAGATAGTTTTACGAGGTGAAAAATCGGGGTTGAGGTGATATTTCAGTTTTGTATCGAAATACTCAATAGCGTCGTTGAGTTCTTTTTTGATATCACCAGAATTAGAGACATCTGCTAATAGCTGTTTCATAAACTGAATCATCTCGGTAGTGGGAGCATCGAAAGTTTTGCCTTTGGTAGCAGCATCGATGTCTTTGGCGGTATACACTTCTTTACCTGTGATTTTACGCAAGTTGTTATCGGCAAATTCAGTTATTTGGATAAGTTGCTCATAATAGCCTTTGCGTTTTTTAGTTTCGGCAGTTTCTTTATCGAATTCTTTTTTAGCATTGGCATAATCAGGATTTTTCTTATCCTTAGTTTTGTAAATACGAGTCATCTCGGTATTTTCTTGCGCTATATTACCGAGGAAGTTCCAGCCGTGTACGTCGTCTACATAACCGTTTTTGTCGTCGTCAATTCCGTTGTCAGGAATTTCTTTAGTGTTTACCCACACTACGTTTTTAAGGTCTTCGTGGTTGATATCCACACCAGAATCTACCACTCCTACGATTACTTTTTTAGGGGTAAGACCTTTGAGTAGGGCATAGGCTTCTTGCAAGTTCAGTCCAGGGAAGTTTTGTTTAAAACCTTCGTGAGGCCAACCTTTGAGGGTAGCATCATTGTAAGTTTTCTGAGCTAAAGGTGTTGTGGGAGCTTTGTCCATATCGGCACTAACTTTAGTAGCCCGACAGCCCACAAATAGGAAAGTTGCTAAGGCAACCCAGATAAATGATTTTTTCATTCTATTAGTTAATTACGTATTTAAATTCTATAGATTTTCATCTTATAACGAAAACCGTGCAAAAGTACGAAATAATTGCGAATTACAAATTACGAATGACAAAAAAATTACATTAATCTCTTTTTACTTCCTTACCTTTGGGTACAAATAGAGTGATTTGCAGGCGTTGTGCGCGATAGAAATCTCCTTTTGCTATTTGATAGGTTTCAGGGATAGTGATTTGGTTATCTTTCACTTGTAAGGTATAATGGATATTTTTAGTATATTGTTCGGCTTGACCTATGTTCCTGCCTCTTGAATGGGTAGAGACTTCAATATAGGGCTGTGCGTCTTCGGGTAATTCATTAACATTGAAATTACAATCGGCAACCACAAGGCTATCGTTTTTGATACCCATAAGACTCGTTTTGTGAGTATAGTTACGGTGTACTACCAAAGTATCGGAAGTGGTAACAACGGGTATTTTTTCTTGTATAACGGTTTCGGAGGTAAAGTCTCTTAAAACAGTTCCTAAGACTGTGAAACCTCCTATGATACCTATGGTTAAGCTCAGCACATTGAACACTATCCAGCTTTTTGGGGTATGAAAATCCTTTACAAAAAGTTTGAAGCAAAGCAGTAAAATCACTGAAACAGGAAACAAGAGCAATAATACTGCTGAAAGGTACAACAAAGAGTGTTGCCAAGTTGCCGTCACTATAAAGGGAAGAAAATCGTTAAGGGCAAGAAGACTAATGCTTCCGAATACGGTTATGCCAAATAAGGAGAGCACTACGGCTATTAAGGATATAAGCAATGGCAATAGTAATAGAATTGCGATAAAGTAGAGTATTACTTTCAGTAAGATAGGGAAGCCATTCCTTTGAGGTTTTAGGGTTTCTTTGCCCGTAAAAGAGAAGTTGGAAAGGGTATCGATGGTTACGGCTTCACCTTTCATTTCTAACTTTTGAGCGACTGTGCGTGCGGGGGGTACCACAGCCCAAAACGCAATATACAAAAGCAACAGAGCAGAGGTAAAAAAGTGAAGAATGAAGATATTCACCAGTAAGACTAATAGAAAGAAGATGCGTACCCAAGTAACGTCGTATTGAAGGTAATGAGCTATGCCTGAGAGTACACCACCGATTTTCTTATCATCGATATCGCGGTATAGCTTTCGTCCTTTTAAAGAAGAAAAGGTAAATTTGGTTTCAGCAGAAGAGGTTTCTTCACCCTCGACGTATTGTTCGGGGCGACCTAATACTTCTATAAGATATTGCACGTCTTGACCGATTACTACTTCGCGCTCTTTAAGACGAACTTTGAGTAGTTCAGCCATACGTTGCTCTACATCGTAGAGAATTTCTTCTCTATCGGTATTTTGGTTCAAATGATTACGCACCTCATTGAGATAGTTATTGAGGGCATTGTAGGCGGTTTCTTCGATGATAAAAGAAAAACCACCCAAACTGATGTTTTTTATTTTGTCCATAATTTAAATAATTTTATCAATCATTGTTTGTAAATCACGCCAGGCTTTTACGGTTTCGTTTAGGAAGCGTCTGCCTGATTCGGTTAGGATGTAGTATTTACGAGGAGGACCTGAAGTAGATTCTTTCCATTGATAGGTAAGTAGCCCGCTGTTTTTCAATCGGGTAAGCAAAGGGTATAACGTTCCTTCAACCACTATCATATCGGCTGTTTTGAGCGCCTCAATCAGGTCGGAAACGTAAGCTTCTTTGTTTTTGTCAATAATGGAAAGAATACACATTTCTAAGATGCCTTTGCGCATTTGTGTTCTTGTTTTTTCGACATTAAATTCTTCCATAGTTTTGATGTTTTTAAATTCGGGGCAAAGATACGACAAAAATAAGTATTATGCAATACATAGTACCAGAAATAATCAATATTTTTGTAATAGAATTACTTAAGTCACTGATTTATTGATAGAAAGAAAAGGTAAGAAAAAGATATATTTTTTTGGTGGTAGAGATGTATTTTGGGTATGGGGAGCTTATAGAGAGCTTATAGGAAGCTTATACGAATCTTGGACGATTGGTATAGGAAGGGTGTATAATGCACTATGTATGAGAAGAATAGAGGGCGAAGAAAAACGACATTAAAAGTAAGTTTAGTAGGGTGATAAAAGGTAAAAAGCTAAAAAAGGAATTGGCTTTTGAAGAAAGTGTAATAAAAAAATGCCAAAGGTGTGAACCACACAGGCGGTTAACATCTTTGGCAAAGTTATGATTATTTCTAATTAAATTAAGCTTGTCCGGTTACACCAAAGAGAGGTATGGCGTGACGGTCGTCGCTATTGGTGATAGTGCCATTGGCTTGTTCAAACTTCTGGATATTATCATCTAAGGCGAATAGCAGGCGTTTGGCGTGCTCAGGTGTAAGGATAATGCGACTGCGCACTTTCCCTTTGGGCATACCTGGCATTACGCTCACAAAATCGACTACGAACTCGGTAGACGAGTGGTTGATAATTGCTAAGTTAGAGTATACTCCCTTGGCAACCTTGTCGTCGAGCTCAATGCTCAACTGTCCTTCTTTTTCTTCTACTTCGTCCATTGTCTATCTCGATTTTTTCTTTTCTACCACGGGTTCTAAATCGGCTTTAGAACCTACGATGATTTTCTCGTATTCTTTGAGTCCGGTACCTGCTGGTATACGGTGACCTACGATTACGTTTTCTTTCAAGCCGTCGAGGAAGTCTACTTTACCACTTACCGCTGCTTCATTTAATACCTTCGTAGTTTCTTGGAAAGAAGCTGCTGAGATAAACGATTTTGTTTGCAACGATGCGCGAGTGATACCTTGTAGCACTGGCATAGCTGTAGCAGGAATCACATCGCGGGCGATTACCAAGTTCTTATCGGAGCGTTTGAGTAGTGAGTTCTCATCGCGCAATTCACGCAGGCTCACTATTTGTCCGGCTTTTAAGTTTTCGGAATCTCCGGCGTCTTCTACTACTTTTTTACCAAACAAGCGGTCGTTTTCCTCGATAAAGTCGTCTTTGTGAACTAACTGACCTTCGAGGTAAAGAGTATCACCTGGGTCTTGGATTTCCACTTTACGCATCATCTGGCGAACGATAACCTCAAAGTGTTTATCGTTAATTTTCACCCCTTGCAAGCGGTATACTTCTTGTACTTCGTTTACTAAATACTGTTGTACTGCTGATGGCCCTTTAATACGCAAGATATCATCAGGTGTTACAGAGCCGTCAGAAAGTGGTTTACCTGCACGTACAAAGTCGTTTTCTTGTACCAAGATTTGGCTCGATAATTTCACCAAGTATTTACGTTCTTCGCCTGAGCGTGAGGTAACGATTACCTCTTTATTACCGCGTTTGATTTTACCGAACGATACTACCCCGTCAATTTCGGATACGATGGCAGGGTTCGATGGGTTACGTGCTTCGAAGAGCTCGGTAACACGAGGAAGACCTCCTGTAATATCCCCAGCTTTGGCAGAGCTACGCGGTATTTTCACGAGCACCTTACCTTCTTCAATCTTGCTGTTGTTGTCCACCATAATGTGGGCGCCCACAGGCAAGTTGTAAGAGCGGAGCGTTTCACCATTCTTATCAGTGATGAGCAAGGTAGGAATTAGCTTCTTGTTACGCGATTCTACAATCACTTTTTCTTGGAAGCCTGTTTGCTCGTCTATTTCCACTTGGTAAGTAACGCCCTGTTCGATATCTTCGTAAGCGATTTTACCAGAGTATTCCGAGATGATTACCGCATTATAGGGATCCCACTGGAAGAGTAAAGTTCCTTTTTTCACCTCTTCTTTGTCTTTTACAAAGATATGCGCTCCATAAGGAATATCGTGTGTTTGAAGTACCATTTTGGTAGTAGGGTCAAGCACGCGGAGCTCAGATGAACGCACTACTACGTCCACAGGGTTTTGTTCGTTGTCTTTACCACGAACTACGCGTAAGTCTTCTATTTCTAGTACACCGTCAAAACGGGCTTCAGTTTTATTTTCTTCTGATACGTTACCCGCAACCCCACCTGCGTGGAAGGTACGCAAGGTAAGCTGGGTACCTGGTTCACCGATAGACTGGGCAGCTACTACTCCTACGGCTTCCCCTTTCTGTACCATACGTCCGGTAGAAAGGTTGCGACCGTAACATTTTGCACAAATACCGTGTTTTGCTTCACAAGTAAGTGCCGAGCGTACTTCTATCATATCAATAGGAGCGGCTTCTATTTTATCTACTATTTTTTCAGTAATTTCTTCACCAGCACCCACAATAAGTTCTTCGGTGAGAGGATTGTATACATCGTGGAGCGATACACGTCCTAAAACGCGCTCGCCAAGAGTTTCTACTACTTCCTCGTTCTTTTTGAGGGCACGTACTTCTACCCCACGCAAGGTTCCACAGTCTTCTGTATTAATAATCACGTCTTGCGATACGTCTACCAAACGACGAGTTAAGTAACCTGCGTCGGCTGTTTTCAAAGCGGTATCGGCAAGACCTTTACGGGCACCGTGGGTAGAGATAAAGTATTCGAGGATAGATAGACCTTCTTTAAAGTTCGACAAGATAGGGTTCTCGATAATTTCACCACCCCCTACGCTCGATTTCTTAGGTTTTGCCATCAAACCACGCATGCCGGTAAGCTGACGAATTTGTTCCTTAGAACCACGCGCTCCCGAGTCGAGCATCATATACACTGAGTTGAACCCTTGCTGGTCTGTACTGATGCGTTTCATCGCCAATTCAGTAAGTTGCGCATTGGTAGATGTCCACACGTCAATCACCTGATTATAACGTTCGTTGTTGGTGATGAGCCCCATATTATAGTTCATCATAATACCATCTACGAGTCCGTTAGCTTCGGCTATCATATCAGCTTTTTCTTGCGGAATGATGATATCCCCTAAACTGAACGACAATCCGCCTTTAAAGGCAAAACGGTATCCCATATTCTTGATTTTGTCAAGGAAGTCTCCCGTTACAGGAATGCTAGTAGCTTTGAGGATACGACCGATGATATCACGCAATGATTTTTTGGTAAGTACCTCGTTGATGTAGCCTACTTCCAAAGGCACAAGCTCATTGAAGAGCACACGTCCAGTGGTAGTTTCTACTACGGGATAATATACATTGCCATTTTCGTCGAGGTCACGCACTTTCACTTTAATAAAAGCGTTTAAGCTGAGCTTTCCTTCGTTATAAGCGATATTCACTTCTTCTGCTGAATAAAAAACTGAGCCTTCCCCTTTAATAGGATATTCAGGGGTAGACTTACGACCTTTGGTGATGTAGTAAAGCCCCAAGACCATATCTTGTGAAGGTACAGTAATAGGCGAACCATTCGCAGGGTTGAGGATATTGTGTGAAGCCAACATCAAGAGTTGTGCCTCTAAGATAGCCTCAGGACCTAATGGCAAGTGCACCGCCATTTGGTCACCGTCGAAGTCGGCGTTGAACGCTGTACACACAAGTGGGTGCAACTGTATTGCTTTCCCTTCGATGAGCTTAGGTTGGAATGCCTGAATACCCAAACGGTGCAAAGTAGGAGCACGGTTCAGTAGTACAGGGTGACCTTTAATTACATTCTCCAAAATATCCCATACTACGGGCTCTTTCTTGTCAATGATTTTCTTAGCTGATTTCACCGTTTTCACAATACCGCGCTCGATGAGCTTACGTATTACAAATGGCTTATAGAGTTCGGCTGCCATATTCTTTGGCAAACCGCATTCGTACATTTTGAGTTCAGGACCTACCACAATTACCGAACGTGCTGAATAGTCTACACGTTTACCGAGGAGGTTCTGACGGAAGCGCCCTTGCTTACCTTTCAATGAGTCAGAAAGTGACTTAAGCGGACGATTAGACTCTGTTTTTACAGCTGATGATTTACGTGTGTTGTCGAAAAGTGAATCTACCGACTCTTGAAGCATACGTTTCTCATTGCGCAAAATCACATCAGGCGCTTTGATTTCCATCAAGCGTTTTAGACGGTTATTGCGAATAATCACACGTCTGTAAAGATCGTTAAGGTCGGAAGTCGCAAAACGTCCCCCATCGAGTGGTACCAACGGGCGCAATTCAGGCGGAATCACAGGAATCACCTTCATTATCATCCATTCAGGTTTGTTCTCGCGGTTTCTTTGAGATTCGCGGAACGCCTCTACCACTTGTAAGCGTTTAAGAGCTTCAGTTTTGCGTTGTTTAGAACTTTCGTTATTAGCTTTGTGACGCAAGTCGTAAGAAAGTGCGTCTAAATCCAAACGTTCTAAGAGCTCAAGAAGACACTCAGCCCCCATTTTAGCGATAAACTTATTAGGGTCAGTATCTTCTAAATATTGGTTATCAGCAGGAAGACTCTCAGTAATAGCGAGATATTCTTCTTCTGAAAGGAAGTCTAAGTATTGTAAATCTTCACCTTCTGGTCCTTTGGCAATACCTGGTTGGATAACTACATAGCGCTCGTAGTAGATAATCATATCCAACTTTTTCGAAGGAAGCCCTAACAAATAACCTATTTTGTTAGGTAATGAGCGGAAATACCAAATGTGAGCGATAGGCACCACAAGGTTGATATGTCCTACTCTTTCGCGGCGTACTTTTTTCTCGGTTACTTCCACGCCACAACGGTCGCAGACGATGCCTTTATAACGAATGCGTTTGTATTTACCACAAGCACATTCATAGTCCTTTACAGGACCAAAAATACGCTCACAAAACAACCCGTCGCGTTCAGGTTTGTGAGTACGATAGTTGATAGTTTCAGGTTTAGTAACCTCACCGCGTGAAACGGCTAAGATAGATTCAGGAGAGGCCAAACCAATCGAAATCTTATCAAATTTAGGAACAGCTGTATTTTTTTCTCTTGCCATATTATTTATGGTGAATATAATAAATTTATCGGGCTTCATAGAGGTCTCCCCACGAAGCCTATTTACAAAATATCGTGCAAAAGTACAACTATTTTTTAAAATAGCAATTATTTTTTCGTAATATTTTTAGAAGAATATTTTAAGAGGTTGATAGTTAGTAGTATAAAATTTATCGAAGTCTCAAACTTTTAAACTTTCAAAGTTTCTACTCGCCTGTCCTGCTACAGCCTTTGCCAAAGGTTCTAATTTGCTTGTCGTGCTATGCCCTTTCTCAAAGTTGAAATCTCCTCCGTATTACCTTCATCATTCGTCATTCGTCACTCGTCATTTCTTCCCTTATCCGTCACTATCTTTCCCCTCTTCGAGGTAGCCAGCAATAGCTGGGTATGTGCCCCGAGAGAGCGGAGTATGTGTAAAGAGGGAGGTTTGTCACCTTTTCCAGCTTGTCCCCCTTCGGGGGTTCGGGGGTTTACCGAATAAATGACTCGCCACATTCCCCTTCTCTCCGAGGGGGCTAGGAGGAGGTTTCTTTTGATTTTCCGTCACACTCCCCCTAGTGCCTATGGCCTAAGGCCTATTGCCTCTTCCTTTTTCTTTCGCCTCGAAACCCTCTTTTTACCATTTTTTATATCACTGTATTATACTATGAGTCAATCATTTGTGTACTCTTCCTATACCAATCGTCCAAGATTCGTATAAGCTTCCTATAAGCTCTCTATAAGCTAACCCCACCCTCCTTACACCCTTTTTTCATCAAAAAACCTCCCAGTCTTTTTATGATTTCTTCCGTTTCCTTCCGAAAATCCTGACCAGTCTGATTTGTCCGGCAAGCCAAACCAGTCAAAAAAACTTTTTTATCACTACCTTCGCCCATCCGTGTTCTTTTTGCGTATAACTAATCATTGTATTTTTTAAAGTAAGGGGGGATATTTTAAAACATCGACAGTTTCATTAAAATATCGGTTTGAGCATCAGAGCCTAAGACGAAGGTGTGGGTATCAAAAGCTACAAATCCATTTTTTTGGTAAAAACGTAAGGCTCTTTTGTTCTTCTCCCATACCCCTAGCCATACATAGGGTACCCTTCGCTCTTTAGCTACTTCAATAGCTTTTTGATAAAGCGCTTGACCTACCCCACTGCCGTGAAATTCCTTTAACACATAGATACGTTCTATTTCCATTGCATTAGAGTCCTGTGGTTCTGTTTGAGCAGAGGCAAAATTGAGCTTCAAATAACCTATCACCTTGTTTTCTTCTTCGGCAAAGAAGAAAAGAGAATCTGGATTTGATAGTTCTTGCTGTATTTTGGCTGTTCCAAAACTCGTAGTGAGATATTGCTCCATATCCTCTGGAGTATTAGTCTCAGCAAAGGTTTCATAGAAAGTTTGTTTGCCAATAGCCTGCAATAAGGCTATATCAGTTGTGATGGCAGGACGTATATTCATATTGGTATATTAAGTTATAGTTCAGTATCATTATCCGCTAATAGTTTCTAAGCTAAGATGATAGCTGTCATCAAGTTTTATATTCACCAAATGACCAAGAAAGTAGTCAGGGGCGGTATCTATATCAAAAGTGCAGGCTATTTCTTTGCCTACTTCACAATACAAATTATGCAAATACACCGCCTCACAAAACTGCTCATCAGAAACTGCTTGCTCGCCTTCTTCTTCGCGTTCTTCTTGGGCTTCTTCAAAAAGTTCTCTTACCTCTTCATTTTTGAGGAGAAACTCTAAAACAGCTTCCTTGTGCTGTTCCAACCACTGTATTTTGGTTACTACTTGCTGAAATACTTCTTGCTTTTCTTCTTCTGTAAAGTGGTGTTCAGCATCAAAACGGACTACAATTTCAGCTTCTTTTTTATGCCAAAAGGTAAAGAATGCTTGATACTCTATTTGGTTTTCAGTGATAAAATTCATATTCAATATAACAAATAATCATTGATAATGAGAGCAAAGGTAAACATAATTAGCGAATTAACCAATATATCAAAAAAAACTTTCCCTTTTGAAAAAAAACAAAAATTCCAAACTACTGAATATTCAATAGTTTGGAATTTTATTATAATTTCAACAATTAATTATTAACCATTAACCATTAATAATTAATCATTACTCTTCAAGTCTAATATCCAATCCAAGACCTTTAAGCTCGTGCATCAATACGTTGAAAGATTCTGGCAATCCTGGTTCTGGCATTGTCTCACCTTTTACAATCGCTTCGTAAGTTTTGGCACGACCTACTACGTCATCGGATTTTACAGTTAAGATTTCGCGTAAGGTACTAGATGCTCCATAAGCCTCTAATGCCCATACCTCCATCTCTCCAAAACGCTGACCACCAAACTGAGCTTTACCTCCCAATGGCTGTTGAGTGATGAGTGAGTACGGACCGATAGAACGCGCGTGCATCTTATCGTCAATCATATGTCCGAGCTTAATCATATAAATTACCCCTACAGTGGCTTTTTGGTCGAAACGTTCACCAGTACCACCATCGTATAGGTAAGTATGACCGAAACGCGGTACGCCTGCTTCATCAGTAAGCTCATTAATTTGCTCAAGCGATGCTCCATCGAAGATAGGAGTTGCAAACTTCTTGCCGAGCTTTTGTCCTGCCCAACCCAATACAGTTTCGTATATCTGACCGATGTTCATACGTGAAGGCACCCCAAGAGGGTTCAACACAATGTCTACCGGAGTTCCGTCTTCAAGGAATGGCATATCCTCATCGCGAACGATACGTGCTACGATACCCTTGTTACCGTGGCGACCTGCCATCTTATCTCCTACTTTTAGTTTACGTTTCTTAGCCACATAAATCTTAGCTAATTTGAGGATACCTGCAGGTAATTCGTCTCCCACAGCAATGGTAAATTTATCGCGACGCAATCCTCCTTGTAGGTCATTTTCACGAATGCGATAGTTGTGTAAAAGGTCGTCTATAAGACCGTTGATGTGCTTATCGTCAGTCCAACCTGCAGAAGTAAGGTGAGCATAATCCTCAATACCTTCAAGCACTTTCTTACTATATTTCTTACCTTTAGGCACAATTTCTTCACCGAGGTCGTTTACTACTCCTTCCGAAGTCTTTTCAGCCACCAAACTATATAGTTTTTCCAATAATTTAGAGCGAAGAGCTTCAAACTTAGCGTTGTAATCAGCTTCTAATTGTGCTACATCTTCTTTATCTTTACTGCGTTTGCGTTTGTCTTTTACCGCACGTGAGAACAATTTTTTGTCGATAACCACCCCGTAAAGTGAAGGTGAAGCTTTTAGAGAAGCGTCTTTCACATCACCTGCTTTATCACCAAAGATAGCACGGAGGAGTTTCTCTTCAGGGGTAGGGTCTGATTCTCCTTTAGGAGTAATCTTACCGATAAGAATATCCCCTGGGCGTACTTCTGCTCCAATGCGAATCATACCGTATTCGTCCAAATCTTTGGTTGCATCTTCCGATACGTTAGGGATATCATTGGTAAGTTCTTCAGCTCCCAATTTAGTATCACGCACTTCCAAAGCGTATTCATCAATGTGGATAGATGTGAATAAATCTTCACGTACAGCGCGTTCCGAAATCACAATCGCGTCCTCAAAGTTATAACCTTTCCAAGGCATAAACGCTACCTTCATATTACGACCGAGTGCTAACTCTCCGTTTTCAGTAGCATAACCTTCACACAACACCTGACCTTTTTTCACTCTCTCACCTTTTTCAACTATCGGTTTTAGGTTGATACAAGTGCCTTGGTTTGTTTTTTGGAATTTGATAAGGTTATATACTGTTTCATCAGCATCAAAGCTTACCAATTTTTGTTCATCAGTACGGTCATAAGTGATAATGATTTTATCAGCATCTACATAATCAACGGTACCATCACCCTCTGCATTCATAAGCACACGAGCATCTGAAGCTACACGGCGTTCCAAACCTGTTCCTACGATAGGCGCTTCAGGTCTTAACAAAGGTACTGCCTGACGCATCATATTCGAGCCCATCAACGCACGGTTCGCGTCGTCGTGTTCCAAGAACGGAATAAGGGAAGCCGAAATAGAAGCGATTTGGTTAGGCGCCACGTCTATATATTGTACTTCGTTAGGTTCAATTACAGGGAAGTCACCATCTTCTTTTACAACCACTTTTTCCTCAATGATATTAGCTTTATCGTCTAATGCGATATTAGCCATACCAATTTTGAGTCCTTCTTCGTCTTCGGCAGTCAGGTAGGTCATATCTTTAAGGTCTACCTTCCCATTAGTAACTTTGTGATAAGGGGTTTCTATAAAGCCCATACCGTTTACCTTCGAGAATACCGCCAACGAAGATATCAAACCGATATTTGGCCCTTCTGGGGTTTCAATAGGACACAAGCGTCCGTAGTGAGTATAGTGTACGTCTCGCACCTCAAAGCCCGCACGCTCGCGCGACAAACCTCCAGGTCCTAAGGCGGACAAACGGCGTTTGTGGGTAATCTCAGCCAATGGATTCGTTTGATCCATAAACTGAGATAATTGATTTGTACCAAAGAACGAGTTAATCACAGACGAAAGGGTCTTCGCATTGATTAAATCGATAGGAGTAAATACCTCGTTGTCACGTACGTTCATACGTTCGCGAATAGTGCGCGACATACGAGAAAGACCTACGCCAAACTGAGCTGCCAATTGCTCTCCTACCGTACGCACACGGCGGTTAGACAAGTGGTCGATATCATCTACCTCTGCTTTAGAGTTGATGAGCTCAATCAAATATTTCACGATGGTGATGATATCCTCTTTGGTAAGCACTTGCTTTTCCATAGGGGTATCCAATCCCAATTTTTTGTTGATACGGTAACGCCCTACGTCTCCCAAGTTGTAGCGTTGGTCTGAGAAGAATAGCTTGTCGATAATACCGCGAGCAGTTTCCTCATCGGGTGGTTCAGCATTACGCAACTGTCGGTAAATGTGTTCCACTGCTTCTTTTTCAGAGTTGGTAGGGTCTTTTTGTAAAGTATTGTGGATAATGGTATAATCAGTAGCCTGACTATCTTCTTTGTGAAGAAGAATGGTCTTTACATCAGCTTCTAAGATTTCTTGAATGTTATCTTCATCGAGTACAGTATCGCGGTCGAGGATAATCTCATTACGCTCGATAGACACTACCTCTCCGGTATCTTCGTCTACGAAGTCTTCGTGCCAAGTGTTGAGCACACGGGCAGCTAAACGACGACCGATGTATTTTTTAAGCCCTGTTTTAGAAACCTTTATTTCTTCTGCAAGGTCGAATATTTCCAATATATCTTTATCGCGTTCAAAACCAATTGCACGGAAGAGAGTTGTTACAGGAAGTTTTTTCTTACGGTCGATATAGGCATACATCACGTTGTTGATATCGGTAGCAAACTCAATCCACGAACCTTTGAAAGGAATAATACGTGCAGAGTAGAGTTTAGTACCATTAGCGTGAAACGACTGACCGAAGAATACCCCTGGTGAACGGTGTAACTGCGATACTACTACACGCTCAGCTCCGTTGATAACGAATGTTCCGCTTGCCGTCATATAAGGGATTGTGCCCAAATAAACGTCTTGTACGATAGTTTCAAAATCTTCGTGCTCGGGGTCAGTACAATAAAGCTTTAATCGGGCTTTCAGAGGCACACTATAAGTAAGACCGCGTTCTATACATTCTTGGATAGTGTAGCGAGGAGGGTCTACGAAATAGTCGAGAAACTCCAATACGAATTGGTTGCGAGTGTCCGATATAGGAAAGTTCTCTTTAAAGGTATGATACAATCCCTCGTGCACTCGGTCTTCCGATTTGGTCTCCATCTGAAAGAACTCTTGAAACGATTTGATTTGAATATCCAAGAAGTCAGGATATTCAGGAACGTGTTTCACGGAAGCAAAATTCACTCTTGCGGTTTGATTCGTAAGCATTTTCTTTACTTTAATATTATTGTTTAATCGTTAGTAGTAAGTCGTTAGTCGTGAGTTTATCATAGTTAAGACTTTGTCAAAGTCCTAAACTTTTTTTAAGTTGATATGGCACAAATCTCTTGCCATAATATCGTTGTTGTATTGTTGTTTTTTTAAGTAAGTTACTAAAATAAAGGTTCTTGATAATTACTTCTAAAATCTCTTATTTCTATTACATTAAGTTCTTTGTATACTTTATAATAAATTACAAACCTTTTATTTAGGAAATATTTTCTATATAAATCCTTAATTTCACTATAAGCTGCTAAAAAATAAGGGTTTTCAACTAACTCATCTTCTAAGGCTTCAACAGCTTGTATTATCTTAAATGAATAATCAAAAGAACCATTGTGTTTCTCCCAATAGTCGAGAGCATCGTAATATTTTCTTTTAGCCTCTATTACCCAACTTACTCGCATATCTTTCCCGTACTTCTTTCCGTACTTCTTCACTACTCATTATCATTCCTAATTTTGATTGCTCTTCTGCAATCGCTAAACTCTTTAGCTCATCAGGTGTTAATTGATAGTAAAAATCTTCTTTTTCAAAAGAATGTTTAGGGTCATCTATTTCTGTATTCAATAGAGTTTCCATAGCCTATTATTTAAATTACAAAATGGTTTAGGTCTAATTCCTACTGAAAAAGACCTAAACCTTATAGGGTTTATAAGTAAAATTATTTCAATTCTACTTCTGCACCAGCTTCTTCTAAAGATTTTTTAAGCCCTTCAGCTTCTTCTTTAGAAACACCTTCTTTTACTTTTGAAGGAGCGCCGTCTACTACTTCTTTAGCTTCTTTTAGTCCAAGACCAGTTAAGTCTTTTACTAATTTAACAACCGCTAATTTGTTAGCACCTGCTGATTTCAAGAATACATCAAATTCTGTTTTTTCAGCACCAGCTTCTGCTGCACCTCCGGCTACTGCACCTCCAGCGGCTACTGCTACTGCTGCAGCTGCTGGCTCAATGCCGTACTCATCTTTCAAGATTTGTGCAAGCTCGTTTACTTCTTTAACGGTTAAGTTTACTAATTGTTCTGCGAATTTTTTTAAATCTGCCATTTTTCTATCGTTTTTGTTTAATTGTTTAAAAATAATTTTGTGCGTTTAGTTTTATTTTTCAGATAAGGTCTTGATGATACCAGCCAATTTACCTCCTCCTGATTTAAGAGCTGAAACAACGTTCTTGGCAGGTGATTGGAGCAAGCCAATGATTTCACCAATAACTTCGTTCTTAGATTTGAGAGCTGATAAGGCGTCTAATTGATTGTCGCCGATAAATACAGCTGCATCTACATATGCCCCTTTCAAGATAGGTTTCTCTGATTTCTTGCGGAACTCTTTAATGAGCTTAGCAGGAGCGTTCCCTACTTCAGCATACATCAATGAGGTATTTCCTTTAAGAATAGTTGGCAATTCACCAAACTCTTTTTCTGAAACTTCCATTGCTTTGGCAAGCAAAGTGTTCTTTACAACTGCCAATTTGATATTTGCTTTGAAACAAGCACGACGCAATGCGCTTGTGTCCTGAGCATTCAAACCAGTTAAATCTGTTACATAAATAACATTACTCTCAGCTAACTGTGCAGTTAAATTATCTATTACTAATGATTTTTCTTCTCTTGTCATAATTTCGGTTTTTAACTACAAATTAAACTGTTTTAGTATCTACTGCAATACTTGGGCTCATAGTAGATGAAAGATAAATCGATTTCATATACGCACCCTTAGCGGCAGTAGGTTTCATCTTTATTAATGTTTGAATTAACTCATTGGCGTTGTCTACAATCTTATCGGCAGTGAAGGATATTTTACCGATAGAGGCGTGAACGATACCTGTTTTGTCTACGCGGAAGTCGATTTTACCAGACTTTACTTCTTGTACAGCTTTCCCGATTTCCATAGTAACAGTACCAGTTTTAGGGTTTGGCATTAAGCCTCGAGGACCCAATACACGTCCTAAAGGACCTAACTTACCCATTACTGCTGGCATAGTAACGATTACGTCTACATCTGTCCAGCCATCTTTTATCTTTTGTAGATATTCATCAAGCCCTACATAATCAGCTCCAGCAGCTTTAGCTTCTGCTTCTTTCTCTGGAGTTACTAAGGCAAGCACTCGCACGTCTTTACCTGTTCCGTGAGGAAGCGTAACTACGCCTCGCACCATTTGGTTTGCTTTACGTGGGTCTACCCCTAAACGCACTGCAATGTCCACAGAAGCATCAAATTTAGTGTAAGTGATTTCTTTGAGTAATGCTGAAGCCTCTTTTAATGAATAGAGTTTGTTTCTATCAACTTTTGCAAGAGCTTCTTTGTGTTTCTTTGTTAATTTTGCCATATTGCTTTGCGATTAAAAAGGTTTTTCTCCAGTTACTGTAATACCCATTGAACGTGCCGTACCAGCAACCATACTCATTGCAGATTCAATTGTAAATGCACTCAAATCCGGCATTTTGTCTTCTGCAATTGCTCTCACTTGTTCCCAAGTGATACTTGCTACTTTCTTACGGTTTGGCTCTCCGGAACCTCCTTTAACCTTAGCGGCTTCCAATAGCTGAACAGCAGCAGGCGCAGTCTTGATAACAAAGTCGAATGACTTGTCTTTGTAAACGGTGATAACCACAGGAAGTACTTTCCCTTGTTTGTCCTGCGTACGTGCGTTGAACTGCTTGCAGAACTCCATAATATTAACACCGGCAGCACCTAATGCGGGTCCAATTGGTGGCGAAGGATTCGCTTGACCTCCCCGAGCTTGTAGTTTAACTACTTTACTAACTTCTTTTGCCATTGTTTATAATTAATAATTTATTTAAATGCCTCTTTTACGAGGGCTTTGTTACAATTTCTCTACTTGGGTGTAGCTTAGCTCTAATGGCGTTTTGCGCCCAAAGATTTTTACCATCACTTCAAGTTTGCGCTTCTCTTCATTTACGCGCTCTATGGTAGCATTAAAGCCATTGAAAGGTCCATCTATAAGTTTCACCATTTCACCTACTTCAAACGGAATCGCTACCGTCTCTACCGTCTCAGCCAATTCATCTACCTGACCGAGCATACGGCTTACATCAGCTTTGCGCAAGGGTAGCGGGTCACCTCCTTTGGTTTCACTCAAAAAACCTACTACTCCTGGGATAGACTTAATGATATGCACTACCTCACCTGCTAAGTGAACTTTTACCATTACATAACCGGGCATATGAACCCTATCCTTAGTGGTCTTCTTGCCATTGCGCACCTGAACCACCTTTTCAGTAGGCACTAATACTTCTTCCACATAGTCCGCATACCCCAATCGTGAGGTCTCGTTCTCTATGTAGTTCTTTATTTTGTTCTCCTGACCGGTAACGGTTTTAATTACATACCATTTTTTTTCTATTAATCCAGACATCCTCGCTGTTTTTATTTCATAAATTCAAAATACTTACCTATAAGGTATTCAAATGAAGAATCCATTCCCCAAATTACTAATGAAAATAAGATGGAAAACACCACTACTACCACCATTTCTCTCTGTGCGTCCGAAATAGTAGGCCACGTAACGTGGTTCGTTAGCTCTTCATAAGACTCTTTAATGTATTGAATCATAACTTATTAGTGTTATAAGTGAGTAATATTACGCCTATTTATGTGCGCTTTTGGGTGGCAAAAGTACGGCGAATTTTTCAATCCGCCAAACTTTTTATATTATTTTTTTAATATTTATTCTTCCCTACCTAATTCTTTTACCCTTTATCTTTTATCTTTCACCTATTTTACCTTTCTTCTCCACTTCCCATTATTCCAAAGCACAATCTTTCCACCCTACCGCTTCTCTGTATAAACTTATTGACCTATGTGGCACTACCACTTTACCGCGGTAGCCTATTTTATTTATAATAGGAGGCGTTGTAGCTTTACTGTGTAATTCCATAAGTCCACTATTCTCAAAGGCTCCTAAATCTATTTTTTCTATGGTGTTCGGCAAATTCAGCTCTTTTAAATTCGCGCAACCGTAAAACGCCTGCACCCCTATTGAAGTCGTAAACTTTGATAGTTTTACCTCTATGAGGTTTGTGCAGTTGTAAAATACCTTCGAAGCAATTACGGTTACCGCTTTGGGTAGTTCTACCGTTTGTATATTCTGGCATTCACCAAAAGCAAGACCTCCTATATATTTTACCTCATCAGGCAAATCAATGTATTGCAAACTCTTACAGCCGTAGAAAGCTGCGTAATAAATATTGGTGAGAGCCAAAGGCATCTGCACCCGCACTAGCGAACTACAATTCTTAAAAGCCTGTATATTGATTTTCTCTACCGTATCCGGAATCACAACAGCAGTAAGACTCGTACAGTCCAAAAAAGTATCGTTTAGGATATGGCGTAACCCGTAAGGCAGTTTCACCTTCATCAAACTGCTACAACTGTTGAAAGCACTTGCCCCTAAAAACACTACACTATCAGGGATATCAATGCTTATCAATCGTCTGCAATACTCAAAAGCATCATCACCTATACTCTCCAATTGCTTAGGAAATGTTACCGAAGAGAGGTTTTCGCAGTACGCAAAAGCACTACTTCTTATATTTTTCACGCTTTCAGGAAGCACCGCCTTCTGTAACTGCTTGCATTGGTAGAAGAGTTGTGAAGAAATCACCGATAGTTTTTCGCCGAGAAAATTCACCTGTTGCAAGCTCGAACAATCCATAAAAGCCCGATTGCCCAGCTCACTCACATTTTCTGGAATCTCTATCTTTTTCAGTGAAGAACATCCTCTAAACGCTTCTTCCCCTATATTAGTAACCGAATTAGGCAGAAATATCATCAATAGTTTAGTACAATTCGCAAAAGCACGAGCTCCTATATAGGTTACCGAATTAGGCAATATTTCCACTTTCGTAAGGTTAGTACAGCCCGAGAAAGCCTCCTCTTCAATAGTAGTTACCGCTCCCGCAATGCTGATAGATTTCAGTGGAAGACAATCTTTAAAGGCTTCTTTGGCAATTCTGTTTACAGTGCGAGGCAGTTCGATGCTTCCATCGCGGGGCAACTTACTGTTGTCGCATTTCAGCAGTGCCCCATCACTGATGATAAGCGCCTCCAATCCCTTTTGTGCAAAGATAAACTGACTTAAAAAGAGAAAACCCAAAAAGAAGTGTTTGTAGATAGCGGTAGTCATTATTCTGATGTTTTTAGGGGGCAAAAGTACATATTTTTAACAGAACTCACAAACACATTTCCTAATTCTCTAATTTTCAAATAGGCTAATTAAATTACCAGTCGCGCTATGCTCTCATATTCCCTTCGTCAATCGTCCCTCGTCATTTCTTCCCTTTTTCTGTCACTACCTTCCTCCTATCTGAGGTAGCCAGCGACTACTGGATATGTGTACCGCGAGAGCGGAGTATGTGATAGGAGGAAGGTTTATCACCTTTTCCAACTTGTCCCCCTTCGGGGGTTCGGGGGCTTACCGAATAAATGACTCGCCACAATTTCCCCCTTTGAAGGAAGTCCGCGAGAGCGGAGTATGTGTAAAGGGGGAGGTCTCTTTCGCTTCCCCGTCACCACATTCCCCCTCTCCTTGGGAGAGGGACGGGGTGAGGATTCCTCTTTCTTTCGCCTCGAAACTCTCTTTTTGCTATTTTTTGCATCACTGTATTATATTATAAGTCAATTACTTATATACCCTTCCTATACCAATCGTCCAAGATTCGTATAAGCTTCCTATAAGCTCTCTATAAGCTAACCCCACCCTCCTTACACCCTTTTTTCATCAAAAATCCTCCCGACCTACTTCCGAACTTTTTCGTTCCCTTCCGATAGCTCAGATGTCTCACTTTTAGGGGTATACACTTTGCCAAAGTTTCAAACTTTGGCAAAGTTAAAAGCCTGTCTTGCTACGACCTTTGGTAAAGTTAATCTCCTTTGGTTCAATCTTAACTCGCACCTCATTTTCTAATTCCCAAATTTTCTAATTTATCAATTAACCACTAACCATTAACCACTAACCACTTAATCAACAGCCTTTTACCTTTTACCTTTTACCTTTTACTTAAATAATTTTCAGAATTATTTTTGCATTTCCACAAAAAGCATTACTTTTGCCGTTTGATTAATAACATCAAACAATTTTATATATGAATCAAGGGTTAAAAATGGCATATTGTTTTATTGAGAGTTGTACTTTGTAGCTTGTCCCCCTTCGGGGAACGGGGGCTTTTAATGAAACATTTAAACATTCCTTAATCCAACCTGATTCACAATTTATACTTTTATAAACGATTTATAAACAATGGCAGTACTCGAAAAGATTAGAAGTAAAACCGTATTCCTTATTGCGATTATTGGGCTCGCCCTCTTCGCTTTCATCATCTCCGACTTCATAGGTAAAGGGCGCTTTAGCAACCATACGCCCAACGAAATAGGTAGCGTAAATGGCGAAGAGGTACCTATCGATGCATTCCGTCAGCAAGTGGAAAATGCTACCCGTCAAGCTAACGGACAAGTATCTAGCATCGAAGCCGCTAAATACGTCTGGGAACAAAACGTCCAACAAATCCTACTCAACCAACAAATCGAAAAATTAGGTCTCAGTGTAGAAAAAGACCAGATTTTAGCAATTCTTGCTAAAACACCGCTCGCTCAAAACCCTCAGTTTGTGAATGAGTACGGAGTGTTCGACGCAAATAAATTCACCAACTATTTGGCAACCCTCAAAAACACCAATCCACAAGCCTATGCTCAGTGGAAAATGCAAGAAGATGCTATTATCGAAGATGCTAAACAGCGAATGTATTTCAGCCTTATCCGCGCAGGTCTCGGCGTTACCAATACCGAAGCCGAAATGGAATACCATCAAGAAAAAGACCTCGCCGATATCAGCTATGTAGCGTTGCAATACAGCTCTATCGATGATAAAAGCGTAAAGGTAACCGATAGCGAGATACAAGATTATATCAAGAAACACGAAAAACAATTTAAACAAGAGGCTTATCGCAATATCCAATATATAGTAGTGAGCGAAAAACCATCGCAAACCGATATTGAAACCGAAAAAGAAAGCCTACTCAAGCTCTTGCAACCCGAAGTAGTGTTTAACAGCAAAACCAATAAAAACGATACTATTGCAGGCTTTGCTAAAACAAAAAACATCAAAGATTTCGTAGACCGTCATTCCGATGTGCCTTACGATAGCACTTTTGTAAATAAAGACAATCTTCGTTCTTCTTACGCCGATACTCTTTTCAACCTTCCGGTAGGCAAAGTGTTCGGTCCTTATGAAGAAGACGGAAGTCTTAAACTCAGCCGTATGATTGCCAAACAACCAGGCGGTGCTGTGAAAGCAAGTCATATTCTTATAGCCTACGCCGGCAGTCAGGCAGCTACGCCTAATACTACCCGCACTAAGGAAGAAGCTAAGGCAAAAGCCGAAGAGCTTTTAGCTCAAGCCAAAGTAGCAGGTGCTGATTTTGCGCAACTCGCTCGTGAAAATTCCGAAGAACCAGGAGCTGTTTACAGTGCAGGCGACCTCGGGTTCTTCTCCAAAGGTGCTATGGTAAAACCTTTTGAAGAATTTGCTTTCAACAATGCTGTAGGTACTATTGGGTTAGTAGAAACCGATTTTGGCTTCCACGTAGTAAAAGTAACTGATAAAGCCGAAGCAGTGAACATTGCTACTATCAGCCGTAAAGTAGACCCTTCCGAAGCGACTATCAACTCTCTTTTCTCTAAGGTAACCAACTTCGAAATGAAGGCAGCTCAAAACCCCAAAGAGTTTGCTAATATTGCCAAAAAAAGTGAACTTTCAGTGCTCCGTGCCGATAACCTACATAAGAACGACGACCAAATTATAGGATTGGGCTCAAACCGCTCTATCGTACAATGGTTATTCCAAAAGGACACTAAAATAGGTGATATCAAGAAATTCACCAGTGGTGGTAACTATATTGTAGCCCAATTGGTAAAACAAGGCGAAGAAGGTATTAGCTCAGTACAAGAGGCTACTCCTATGGTAAAACCAATTCTCATTCGCGAGAAAAAAGCCGCTATCTTAAAAGAGAAAGCCAAAGGTAATAGCCTCGAAGCTATCGCTTCAGCTAACAAAACCGAAGTGAAAAGCGCTGCCAACCTCATAATGAAAAACCCAACTATCATAGGCGAAGGACGTGAACCTAAAGTAGTAGGTGCAGCCTTCGGACTCAAACAAGGTCAGCTTTCTAAACCTATCGACGGCGAAAATGCGGTATACGTAATCCAACTTACCTCAGCTACTGTAGCTCCTGCATTGGATAACTACAAAACCTATGCTGAAACTGTTGAGAAACTCCGCACCGACCGTGCTGCTCAAGGTATTCTCAAATCATTGGAAAGCACTGCTACTATTAAAGAAAACCTAAGTGCTTTCTATTAATAAATAGAAATTAGGAAAATAGAAAACAGGAGTTAAAGATGTATGTCTTTAACTCCTGTTTTCTTACATTTAGTAATTTTTCAAATTTGCTAATTTGTTAATTATTTTTTATCTTTGCATCACCAATTTTTTACCTTTTACTTTTTATCTTTTACCTAAACAAATGGATTTAAGCAATTACCGAAAAACGTATAACAAGCGCGCTCTTTTAGAAAGCGATGCTCCTGAGAATCCTATGCAGCTCTTTCAAACCTGGTTTTACGAAGCCGATGAGAACAACAGTGTAGACGAAGCCAATGCGATGTCAGTAAGTACCATAGGACTCGATGGTTACCCAAAAACCCGCGTAGTACTCCTCAAACAGTACACTTACGAAGGCTTTATTTTCTACACCAATTACAACAGCGAAAAAGGGAAAGCCATTCTCGCCAATCCTCACTTGTGTTTATCTTTCTTCTGGCCATCTCTCGAAAGGCAAATCATCATCAAAGGTATTGCTGAGAAAGTCCCTGCCAATACCTCCGACGGTTATTTTGAGTCTCGCCCTTTGGGCAGTCAGTTAGGGGCAATAGTATCACCACAAAGCGAAGTAATCCCTTCAAGAGAATATCTCGAAGAGCACCTGCACGCATTAGAAAAACAATACGAAGGCAAAGAAGTACCTCGTCCTGAGCATTGGGGAGGTTTCTTAGTCCGACCACAAAGCCTTGAATTTTGGCAAGGACGCCCTAATCGTCTACACGACCGCCTGCGTTATACCCTTACCGAAGACTACGATTGGAAATTACAGCGATTAGCACCGTGAAAGAGTCGCACACTTTGCCAAAGTTTCAAATTTTGGCAAAGTTCAATTGTAACTATTTCTTATTTTTGTCATTAGAAAAAACATTGTTGTACAATGGGATATTTTATTGTATTTGCTTAATAAATAACTATTTGCGTTAATAATAGCAAAAGAGGATAAAAAATATTTTCACTTTCCTGCACGTAAATAGAAATAAAAATATTACCTTTGTAGCTCAAAAAAACTTTTTGATAAAAACCAATGACAGTAGAAGTAAAAAAAGAAGGTAAATTTACATACATCGAAAAAGGTGAGGGTACTCCTATCATTATCTTACACGGATTGATGGGGGGGCTTAGTAACTTTGAAGAAGTAATTTCTTTTTTTTCCCGCAAATATAAAGTGGTAGTCCCCGAACTGCCTCTCTTCTCTATGCCATTGCTCACAACTTCGGTGAAAACTTTGGCTAAATATATACAGAAATTCATCAAACACAAGAAGTTTGAAAAAGTAATCCTGCTCGGCAATTCACTTGGCGGACACGTAGGCTTGCTTTATGCTAAAATGCATCCTAAAAACGTACTCGGATTAGTGCTTACAGGTAGTTCTGGGTTGTACGAAAAAGCAATGAGTGATGGCTATCCACGTCGTGGTGATTACGATTTCATCAAAAAGAAATGCGAAGAGGTGTTCTACGACCCTGCCGTAGCTACTAAAGAAATTGTAGATGAGGTATTTGCTAATATCTCCGATCGCTCTAAACTTATCAAAACTTTGGCACTTGCCAAAAGTGCTATCCGCAACAATATGGCAAAGGATTTGCCTAAAATGGACACCCCTACTTGCCTTATCTGGGGTAAGAATGACAATGTAACCCCTCCTAAAGTAGCTGAAGAATTCCACGAACTATTGCCTAATTCCGAACTGCATTGGATAGACAAATGTGGGCACGCCCCAATGATGGAGCACCCCCAAGAGTTTAATGAGATTTTAAATAAGTGGCTTGAAAATAAGGAGGTAAGGTGATAAAAAAAGCTGAATTTGTGATGAGTAACTCTCAGGTGAGTAAGTGCCCCAAGGAAAACTTACCTGAGTATGCTTTTATAGGGCGTTCCAATGTAGGGAAGTCCTCGCTCATCAATATGCTTACCAATCACAAGAATTTGGCTAAAACTTCGGGTCGTCCAGGGAAAACCCAACTCATCAATCACTTCAAAATAGACAATAGTTGGTTTTTAGTAGACCTCCCTGGTTATGGTTATGCAAGGGTATCCAAAGAAACTAAAAAGGTATTTCAGCAATTTATTACTAAATATTTTGAGGAACGGCAACAATTGGTATGTGCATTTGTATTAGTAGATGTGCGCCACGAACCTCAGAAGATAGATGTGGAGTTTATGCAATGGTTAGGCGAACACGGTATTCCATTTGCTATTGTTTTTACCAAAGCCGATAAACTCAAACCTTTAGCTATTGAGCGCAATATAGCTGCTTATCAACAAGTACTCCTCGAAACTTGGGAAGAATTTCCGCCTTACTTCATCACTTCAACCGAAAATAAAACCGGCAAAGAAGAACTTACCCATTATATCGAACAAATCAATAAATCAATTGACAATTGATAATTAACAATTGACAATTGTTAGAATACTTCTGATATCACTTTCACTATATTATCCGATTTTCCCATTGAATAGTAGTGCAAAACAGGTACCCCAGCGGCTTTGAGCTCTTTGCTCTGCTGAATTGCCCATTCTATACCCACTTGTTTTACCTCGTTGTTGTTCTTGCAGGATTCCACTGCTTTGATGAGGTCTTCGGGGAAATCTATTTTAAAGGCTTGTGACAGTAGGTTGAGGTGCTTTTTAATAGCAATAGGTTTAATACCTGGTATGATAGGCACATTGATGCCTGCTTCTTTGGCTTTCTCTACAAACTCAAAATACTTCTGATTGTCAAAAAACATTTGTGTTACCACATAGTCGGCACCAGCATCTACCTTTTCTTTTAGGCGCGCCAAGTCCGAGGTGAGTGAGGGAGCTTCAATGTGCTTTTCAGGATACCCTGCTACTCCTATACAGAAATTAGCCTTATGGTCGGCAGCAATGCCGTTGAGGTAAATCCCCTTGTTCAAATTGCTGATTTGAGTAACGAGTTCAGTAGCATAGGTATGTCCGCCCTCAGTAGGCTGAAAGTAACGTTGTTCTTTCATTGCATCACCACGCAAAGCCATTACGTTGTCAATACCCAAGTAGAGGCAATCTACCAAAAGGTACTCAGTTTCTTCTTTTGAAAAACCACCACAAAGCACGTGAGGCACTGTGTCCACCTTGTATTTATGTTGAATAGCCGCACAAATACCCACCGTACCAGGGCGCATACGGGTTACTTTCTTTTCCAATAACCCATTAGGGTGTTCAATGTAATAATACTCCTCGCGTGAGGTAGTTACATCTATAAACGGAGGATTGAACTCCATTAAGGGGTCTATATTTCGGTATAGTTCTTCAATATTATTTCCCTTTTTAGGAGGTACTACTTCAAAGGAGAAGAGCGTTTTTCCTTTGGCATTCTTAATATGGTCTGTTATTTTCATATTTTCCTTTAAATTCTTCTTTTGCTATCAGTGTATATTGTTTCACAAAGTCTGTTTTATGAGCGGTATAAGCATCTCGGTCGTGCTCAAAAGGCTTCCAAAGTGATAATTTAAGCGTTTCATATTCTTTGGCTACCAATGGGTATGCTTGCAGTTCATCGCGAAAATAGAGTTCATCATTATCGCCTTCATAACGCAAGTGCAGATGAAACACACGTTCTGCAAACCCATTAATAGTATAGCCTTTATTAAAAGAAATCCTATCGTTTGTTTCATTCATACATAGATAACCTGATTGTAAAATGACTTCTTTTAGTTTCTGAAATGAACTGTCCTTTTTCACTTCTAATAACATATCTACAATAGGTTTGGCTTGTATCCCTTCCACAGCAGTACTGCCTATATGGCTTAGCCGTACCACTTCGTTAGAGGGTAATTGTTTTAAAAGGAAACTGCGTTCTTCCTCATACCATTCTTTCCACAACGGGTTGTGCTTCGTAAGATTGATAGGGAACAGTTGCCACAATTCCTGCAACGACATTTTTAACAAAGGATTTTCTTCTTGGTTCATAGTGTTACCCCCTAAAACCTACTTTTCTCTGCTAATCTTAAAATGTCGCCGAATACCCCACGTGCGGTTACCGAAGCGCCTGCTCCTGCTCCTTGTATCACGATAGGGTTATCGCCGTAAGATTCGGTGTAAATTTCAAAGATAGAGTCAGCACCTTTTACCTGACCGAGGGCACTGTTGCGCGGAACCGATACGAGTGATACGTCTAACTGTACCGTTTCGGTAGAAGCTAAGTCGCCGTGAAGGTCACCTACATAACGCAGTACGTGGTCGGGGGCTTGCGCTTCTTTGATTTGCTGATAAGGTGCATTGAACTCGTCTAAACGTTGCAAAAAGTCTTGCACTGAGCCTTCTCTCAAATGTTCGGGGATAAGGTTTTGTATCTTCACATCGGTGAACTCATTACCTAAATCGAGTTCGCGGGCTAAGATGAGCAGTTTGCGCCCTACATCATTACCACAGAGGTCTTCACGAGGGTCGGGTTCGGTATAACCGCTGTTGATAGCGTGTTGGAGCACCTCGCTAAACGGCTTGTTTTCCGCTGAAAAGGTATTGAACAGATAGCTGAGCGTTCCTGAGAAAATTCCCTTAATACGGGTGATATTCTCACCCGAATGATGCAAAAGGCGAATCGTGTCTATCAAGGGTAAGCCTGCCCCTACATTGGTTTCGTAGAGATAAGTTTTTTGGTGTTGTTTGAGAGTTTTGCGCAGTTCTTGATAGAAGTCAAACGAAATAGTATTCGCTATTTTATTAGCTGAAACCAAGTCGTAACCGCTCTTGATAAGTGGAATATAGTTGTCTACAAAGGTTTTGCTGGCGGTTACGTCTACGGCGATGAGGTTCTCTAAGTGATTTTTATCTACAAAGGCTTGCAAAGTGTCAAAACTATAAGGCACAGCTTCTTTATCGAAGGCAGAGCGCCAATTGTTGCCTATTCCTTTTGCATTGGTTAGTAGCCGTTGTGAATTAGCAATCGCAACGATGCGCAAACTGATATTCTTGCGGTGAAGTATATTGTCGTGTGCGGCAATCACTTGGTCGATGAGGGTAGCCCCTACGGTACCTTTACCAAAGATTACCAAGTTGATACGGCGTGAAACCCCAAAGATTTCACCGTGAATTACGTTCAATGCCTTGTGGAGTTTTTTGGTTTTGAGTACCAAACTCACGTTTTTGCCCGTTACGGCATTATTGATGAGCAAAGGAACGATTTGGTTGCGTATCAAAGCGTTATAAGGGTGGTGGAAAGTAGCAAGTGGTTGTCCTACGATAGAAATTACAGCTACATCTTCTACGATGCTCACACTGCTCACATCATTGGTGTAGAAATCGTGTGAGAATTCCTCGTCTATAGCAGCTTTGGCAAGTTTAGCATCTTTTGAAGCTACTACCAAGCCTACCCCGCGCTCCGATGAACCTTGCGAGATGATACTCACACTGATACCTTTTTGTGCGAGCGCTTTAAAAATACGAGCATCTACGCCCACTTTGCCCAAGAGTCCGCGACCTTCCATCACGATAAGGGCATTGTCTTTAATTACCGAAATTGATTTGATGCCCTCTTGCACGCTTTCTTGGTGAATGAGTGTGCCGGCGTCCTCACTGTTGAAAGTGTTTTTGATACGCAACGGAATACCTTTTTCAATGAGTGGGATAATGGTTTTGGCGTGGAGTATAGAAGCTCCAAAGTTAGCCAACTCATTGGCTTCTTCGTAAGAAAGATGACGTATAATTTTGGCTTCGGGTACTAACTCAGGATTGGCAGTGAAGATACCGTCGACGTGGGTGTAGTTTTGCAGTTCGGAAGCGTTGAGATAGTTAGCTAAAAGCGCTGCCGAGTAGTTACTGCCATTGCGTCCCAACGTAGTAGTGTCGCCTTTTTCGGTGGAAGCGATAAAGCCTGTAACCACCACCACGTGATGAGGAGGAATGGTTGCAAAGCGGTCGCGGGTGAGTTTTTCGGATACTGAGTTGATAATTTGTGCATTGCCTACCACCGCATCGGTTTTGAAGATTTCACGGCTATCCACAAAAGTACTTTCCAAGCCCTTGTGCTGGAGTAGTGCTGCCACAAGCTTAGCCGACATCAGTTCGCCTTGTGCTAATACCAAATCTTTGGTCTTAGGGCTGTAGTCTTTCAGTAGCGAAACGCCTTCAAGGAGTTTTTCGAGCAACTGAAATTCGGGCTCGAACGACACACGAGAGTCATACTGCTGTTCGTCTTTCAGTTGTTGAAAGTCGGCAGTATAATCCTCGCCTTTACTCGCTTTTTCGAGCAAAGCCTCTAATTCATCGGTAGTGTTGCCTCGTGCTGAAACTACTACTGATATAGGTTCAGTTTTAGCAAGCCCAGCAATGATACTGAGTACCTTTTCAATGCCGTCATTGGCAAGTGATTTTCCACCAAATTTTAATATCTTCATTTGTTTACTTTTTATCTTCTACCTTCTTGAAAATAACTTCTCCTTTTTTATCATTACGCACTACAAACTCATCTCTTCTAAGTTTTACAATTTTAAAACGACTTACCTCATCTTTAATAGCATTTCCTATATCAAAAAAGCTCATCGGAGTTTTAGTGAGGTAAAATTCTAAATCATAGCATAAATTAAGGTCTATAGATTCCACTTTATACATAGATTCGTGATTATAGGTGAGTAATAAAGCACACTTTTCATTCGTCTTAGGTACTTTTATAATCAAATTTCCATTTTCGTCAGTATCACCTCCTGTAGACGCTCCTTCTTTAAACAGAGAAACATCTACATTCGGTAAAGGCTTCTTTTCTAAATCGTATACTGTTAAGTTTAAAGTGATGTAATCTTTATAATTAGTATATGGTTTAGCGATATAATATCCAGGGTATTTTACCTCTGTTAAATCGTATTTTAACACTAAAGAATCCTTCGTGAGGGTGTAATGACCTTTGCCATAATGAACAATTCCTAACTCGCCTTCCTCAGCATAATCAAAAATGCCATTGCTATAAAACGTGTAGGTATCAGTAGCACAACACTCTATGTGCATTTCTTTCTCCTTTATATAATACTTACCTTCTATTTTTCTCTGCGCAAAAGTAAACGCATATGTACTTATAAAAAATAGCAATAATAAGAGGAGTTTTATATTTGCATTTTGAGCTCCGTTGCTTTTAGCTATAATTTTGAGCTCATTATCCATCAATAATTTATCATCAATCATTAATTAAACACTTTCTTTAAATACTGTTCTAACTGTTTGTGTTCTATCAGGAAAGCATCGTGACCGTGTACTGAGTGGATTTCGTAATAATCTACTGGTTTGCCCATTTCGCGCAGTTCAGTTACAGTATCGCGGTTCTCTTGAGGAACGAAATACAAATCAGAATCGGTGCTTACGATGGTAATGTGTGCGGTGATAGGCGCTACAGCCTCGGCAAAACTACCCCGTTCTTTTGATATATCTATCGTTTTTACCAATTGGTTCATCAGTTTGTAGGCGGAGAGTGAAAAGCGTTTGTGCAGCTTGTCGCCGTGGTGTAAGAGCCACGTTTCTACATTGTACAACTGCAACGGAATGTTGGTGGTGCGCTCAAATTTCAGTTTCAACGATTGAGGAGTGCGGTAACACAACATCGCGTGGAGGCGTGCATCGTGCAAGGGGTGAGTAGAGTTTTTGAGTATCTGTTCTTGCAAGAGGCAGTTGCCTATAATCCAGTCGGTTGCTTTCCAATCGGCAGCTACGATTACCAATTCTTTGAAAAGGGTAGGGGCGAGGGCAACCATTTCCCAAGCAATACCGCCACCTAACGAGCACCCTACAAGGGCAAATACCTCTTTAAGTCCTAAATGCTCGGTGAGCCCTTGGTTGAAAATGCGCGCTATATCTATACCCGCCCAATGCTCATAGTTAGGAATCATATCTTCTTCGCGTGCTCCAAAACCATTGCCAGGGATATTAAAAGCTACTACCGTGTATTTGAGGGTATCTATCAACTTCCCTTCACCGATGGCTTCTTTCCACCAGCCGTTTTCACCCGTTACTTGTGAATTACCTGTAAAAGCGTGATTCACCACTACCACCGGAGCTGTGCCTAAGGCTTTTCCAAACACTTGATAATATACCCTAAGAGCGGGAATACGCACCCCACAAGAGGTAACGAAATCAGTAAGAGGGTAATGTAGAATATCGGACATAAAGGCGTTGCGAAATAGTTTATATGAAAAGCATTTAGATATATTTAGAATTATTTTCTTTTTCAGATACTCTAATCGGAAAATAATTCTGTGTTAAAACGCTATTATTTTTATATTGATTTTGAAAGGCGCAAAAGTAAAAATAATTTTCTAAATAGACAAATAGTTTTTATTACATTTATTTTAATCATTCAGAAAGGCAAGAGAATTAGGAAATGAGGAAATGAGAGAATGAGGAAATGAGAGAATGAGAAAATGGGGGTAAATGCCAATAATGCCAGAAATATCAATAATACTACTAACAAGAGGAATGGATGGGTCGGTCTTTTCAGACGGGTCGGGCAAGTCGGAGGAGGGGGTGGAGGATTCGGAAGGAAACGGAAGATTTCAGAAGAAGGTTGAGAGGAATTTTGGTGAAAAAGAGGTGTAAGATGGGTGGAGTTAGCTTATAGAGAGCTTATAGGAAGCTTATACGAATCTTGGACGATTGGTATAGGAAGGGTATATAAGTGGTTGACTCATAGTATAATACAGCGACATAAAAAATGGTAAAAACGGGATTTCGAGGCGAAAGAAAAGGAATAGGCAATAGGCCTTAGGGCATAGGCACTAGGGGGGAAGTGTGGCGGGGAAGCGAAAGGAACCTCCCCCTTCTCACATACTCCGCTCTCGCGGTGCACATACCCAGTTGTTGCTGGCTACCTTCAAGAGGGAAACTGTGGCGAGTTATTTATTCGGTAAGCCCCCGAACCCCCGAAGGGGGACAAGCTGGAAAAGGTGACAAACATCTCCCTAGCCCCTTCAAAAGGGGAGTGTAGGGACGGAAAGAGAATGGGCGGATTGGGAAATTAGAGAATTAGAAAATTTGGAAATTAGCAAATTTGTTAATTTGCTAATTATTCTTACCTTTGCCCAAAATATGCAACAAAAAAGATGAACAAACTAAATAGGATACTGTTGCTTTTCGCTCTTCACTTTTCGCTCTTTACTTTTGCTCAAGAGAATAACGATGATGGAATGATAAGCACCCCACAAACGGCTACTGCTACCGATACGGAGGCAGACCTGCACTACCTCGAAGACCAATTTTACTTTGGTCTTACTTATGACTATTTGGCTGGTAAAGCAAATAACGTGGTGCAACACAACCTTTCAAGGGGGATTCACGTAGGTTTTATTCGCGACCTACCTATGAACAAAGCGCGTAATATAGGCTTTGGGGTGGGCATAGGCTATGCTTACGATTTGGTGTACAACAATATGGTGGCTAACAAAACGGTTTCGGGCGTGAGCTATGAGATAGTAGAACGTTTCGGCGACCGGAACATCACTCGTAATTTCTTCGAGACGCATTCGGTAGAAATACCCGTAGAGTTTCGCTTTCGCACCTCTACCCCTTACAGTCATAAGTTTTGGCGCGTGTATACAGGAGCACGTTTTGCCTATATCTTCAACAGTAGAAGTTTGTATACTGCCGATGGTGTTTCGATAGCTTTTCAGAACTCCGATATAGCTCATACGTTTCAGGTAAAGCCTTTTATTGCCTTTGGGTATAACGCGTTGAACTTCTATGTGCAGTACAATCTTACCCCTTTGCTGAAAGACGCTAAAACTACTGATGGCACGAGCCTCAAATCGAATGTGTTACAATTAGGATTACTTTTTTATATTTTATAATGGACGACCTAATTACACGTTGGCGACTCATCTTGGGTCAGGATTTGAATGCTTTGGGTGAGGTATCGCTTAATGAGCAGCAATCGCTGATGGACGCCACGCTGGCTGCCCTCTACGACGATACCGAAGGCAGCGGTAATAATGGAGGCAAACGCTCGGCAGGCTTAGGCAGTTCGTCACCCAACTTAGCTAAGTGGCTCACCGATGTGCGCTCGTTCTTTCCTCCCGATGTGGTAAGTGTGATTCAAAGTGATGCCATTGAGCGCAAAGGACTCACCAAACTACTATTTGAACCTGAAACCCTTAAAAACGTAAAGCCCGATATCTCTATGGTGGGCACTTTGATGGCACTCAAAGGGCAAATACCTGCCAAATCTAAAAATACCGCACGCGAATTGGTGAAAGAGGTAGTCGATGAGATTATGAAGCGTATGGAGCAAGACCTACGCCGTGCTGTTACTGGTGCGCTCAACAAAAAAGCGCATACGCCTATTGCCAACTTCTCGTCGACCGACTGGAAGCGTACAATTCAGCGCAACCTCAAGAACTACGATACCGCTACCAAGCGACTTATTCCTGAAAAGTTCTATTTTTTTGAACGCACTCAGCGCCAAAAGAACTGGACAGTGATTTTAGACATCGACCAGAGTGGTTCGATGTGTGATTCGATTATATATTCGTCAGTAATGGGGTCTATCTTTGCGAGTATGCCAGCCCTTGATACGCACGTGGTAGTGTTTGATACAGAAGTAACCGACCTTACGGAAGTCTGTCGTGAAGACCCCGTGGATATGCTTTTTGGGGTACAGTTAGGAGGAGGGACAGACATTAATAAATCGGTGGCGTATTGCCAAACACTTATTGAGAATCCGCGCAAAACGATGTTTATTCTCATTTCTGACCTTTATGAAGGAGGTGTACGCGCTGGACTCTTGCGTCGCCTGAACGAGATGCACCAAGAAGGCGTAAAGGTATTGGTGCTCTTAGCTCTTTCTGACAGTGGTCGTCCTGATTACGATGAGAAACTCGGTAAAGAAATCAGCAAACTCGGCATCGCCTGCTTTGCCTGTACTCCTGACCGCCTTCCCGAACTCGTAGAGAACGCCCTCAAAGGGAATGACCTAAAGAAATTTGAGAGAGCAAGTCGCACAGATAAGGAAGTGTAATAGCACTTTTGTGCTACCTATGAACTGAAAGAAGACCCTAAACAGAGTGCTACGGGTGTTTTTAAAGGAAAGCTATTCGTTAAATGGTATGTAGATAACAAAAACCGATTTTTGTATGACTATATAGATGACGATTTAGACGGTGGAGCTGTCGAATTTATGCCTACTGAAAAATATTACGAATATGGTTAGAAAAACTATACTCCTTAAACTTAACACAAATCAAGATTGAGATTGACTTATTAAGGGCGAATTGCAATTCGCCCTTACAGATTGGAGATAAAAGATTGATTATAAAAATAGGAGAAGATAAAGAAATACAGAGGGATAAAACTGAAATAAATACAACTTTTTACTATTCACTTTTAACATTTAACTCAATGAAAAAACATTCAAAAGTTTGGAACGAAACTAAAACACACGACGCTTGGTCGATTTTTAAAATAATGGGAGAATTTGTACACGGCTATGAGCAGATGAGCTCCATAGGGCCTTGTGTATGTATTTTTGGTTCGGCACGTATTAAGCCTGAAACACCTTATTACGAACTCACTGTGCGTATTGCCCAAAAGATAGTAGATGAAGGCTTCGGTATTATAACCGGCGGTGGGCCTGGTATTATGGAGGCGGGCAACAAAGGTGCACACCTGAACAAAGGTGTATCGGCAGGGCTGAATATTGATTTACCTTTCGAGCAGACGAATAACTCTTATATCGACCACGACAAGAATATTAAATTCAACTACTTCTTTGCGCGTAAGGTGATGTTTGTAAAGTATTCTAAGGCATTTGTAGCAATGCCTGGGGGCTTTGGTACCCTCGATGAACTCTTCGAGACCCTCACTCTCGTGCAAACTTATAAAATAGACAAAATTCCTATTATTTTAGTCGGTACAGATTATTGGAGCGGGCTTGTAGACTGGATAAAGAAGATATTATTAGAGAAATTTAATAATATTAGTGCTGAGGATTTAGATTTGTTTCACTTAGTAGACACCGAAGACGAAGTGATTAAAGTCATTGAAGATTTCTACAACAACAAACAACAGTTAAAACCAAATTTTTAGAAAATATTCCCTATATTTGCACTTTAAAAACAGTGACTATGAAGAAGTTTATCTCTTTATTACTTTTTAGCTTTTACTTGTTACCTGTTACTTTAACGGCACAACAAGGAGGTATGTGGATTCCTTCGCTTTTGGAGGGTATGAATGCCAGAGAAATGAAGTCCTTAGGTATGAAAATGTCGGTGAGTGATATTTATAGCGTCAATAAGTCGAGCTTGAAAGACGCCGTGCCTCATTTCAATGGAGGCTGTACTGCCGAAATGATTTCGGATAAAGGGCTACTGCTCACTAATCACCATTGTGGTTACGGACAGATACAAGCGCATTCCTCAGTGCAAAACGATTACCTTACCGATGGTTTTTGGGCTAAAAATCTATCGGAAGAGTTGCCTAACAAGAATTTAGAAGTTACTTTTATTGTACGTATTGAAGATGTTACCCAAAAAGTACTCGCCGATACTCAAAACCTAAGTAGTGAGAGCGTTCGCGCCTCTCAGATAGAACGCAATATTGCCTCTTTGGTGAAAAACTCGCCTAAAGAAGCGTGGCAAGAGAATCGGGTTCGTGCTTTCTACGAGGGCAATCAGTATATCCTTTTTGTAGTAGAAACTTTTAAAGATGTGCGTTTAGTAGGTGCACCGCCTTCGGCTATAGGCAAATTCGGTTCGGATACCGATAATTGGGTATGGCCTCGCCATACGGGGGACTTCTCGCTTTTCCGTGTATACGCCGATAAAAACAACCGCCCCGCAACCTACTCCAAAGACAACGTGCCCTATCGCCCCAAACACTTCTTTCCTATCTCGTTAAAAGGCGTGAAAGCAGGCGATTTTACAATGGTCTTCGGTTATCCAGGTCGTACTGAAGAATATTTACCTGCCGTAGCAGTGGAACAAATTGTGAATGTATTGAATCCTGCTAAGATAGGCATTCGCGATGTGGTGCTCAAAGTGCAAGACGGCTTTATGCGCAACAGCAACGAAATAAAAATAAAATACGCCTCTAAATACGCCAGCGTTGCCAACTATTGGAAAAAGTGGATAGGTGAAACACAAGGTTTGAAAAAATCGGATGCGGTAGCTATCAAACGCGCTCAAGAACAGAAATTTCAAAAAGAGATAGAAAAAGCAGGTAAAACTGCTGAATATGGTTATATTTTACCTCAGTTTACTGAAAAATACGCTCAAATACAAGACTATGCTTTGGCAGTAGACCTCTTTTCGGAGTTGGTACAGCGCAATATCGACTTGCTGGCAAATGGCTATAAAATCCTTCAACTGCAAAATGCGCTGCACGAGAAAGGAACACAATCGTTCAACGACCGCAAGAAGAACCTTTTAAACAACTTTGAAACGGTATTTAAAAACTACGATGTGAATGTAGATAAAGCCGTATTTGAAAAAGCGGTAGTGTATTATGCTCAGGCGATGCCTAAAACGCTACTCTCGCCTAACTTACAGCAGTTTGAGATACACACACTGGCTGACAAACTCTATAAAGAGTCGTTTTTGGCTTCTAAAACCGAAATGGAAAAAGTACTCAACCTACCCGATGAAGTTTTTGAAAGGCGCCTCAAAAATGACATAGGCGTACAATTTGTACAGCAAATTGTCGCTCATTTCTACGGAACTGTAGTGCCTACTTACCGACAGTTGGACAGCGAGATTACCGCCTTACAGCGTACTTATATGAAGGCTATCTTGGAGTTCTCGAAACCTCAAGACCGCATTTTCCCTGATGCCAATAGCACTTTGCGCGTTACTTATGGCAAGGTAGCGGGTTACTCACCTTCGGATGCTATAACCTATGATTATATGACTTATTTAGACGGTGTAATGGAGAAATACGTGCCTAACGACTACGAATTTAATGTGCCCGCCAAACTGCGCGAGCTCTATGAGAAAAAAGACTATGGTATTTACGGCAAAAACGGCAAGATGCCTGTGTGTTTCGTAGCAACCAATCACACCACGGGAGGCAACTCGGGCAGTCCTGCGATAGACGCACAAGGTAACCTTATCGGTCTCAATTTCGACCGCGTGTGGGAAGGCACAATGAGCGATATCCACTACGACCCTAAAATATGTCGTAATATTATGGTAGATATTCGCTATGTGCTGTTTATCATCGATAAATACGCCGGAGCAGGGTATTTGCTAAATGAGATGAAGATAGTGAAATAATGGTTAATGATGAGTTGAAAACTCTGCCAAAGTCTTTCGGATTTACTGAAAAAGAAGATTGAAAGATTACCCTAAAAATACAGGTGAATATCAATCTGAAGAAAACGCACTCATCGATAAAGGCAAGAGCTTCTATTATTACAAAGTAGGAAATAAAGAAATTGTAGCTATGTATATTCCACATCTTTGAGCAACCAACTTCGATTATCAAACAGGTGTATAATGAATTAAAAGAAGCTTTTAATTTGTAAAACGGCTTGTTGTGTTACGACAAAGAAACTCCAGTACAGTCTGTCACTATACTGGAGTTTCTTTACATTTTGCCTGTGTGACTCACACTTACAGCTCTTTTCTGAGGCGTGCTACAGGTATATCCATTTGTTCTCGGTATTTGGCGATAGTGCGGCGCGCAATGGGGTAACCTTTCTCTTTGAGAAGCTGTGCCAATTCATCATCGGGTAGAGGTTTACTCTTGTCTTCCTTAGCGATGATATGTTGTAATATCTGCTTGATTTCACGGGTAGAAACATCTTCTCCTTGGTCGTTCTTCATAGATTCCGAAAAGAAATCTTTAATGAGTTTTGTACCGTAAGGGGTGGTTACGTATTTACTACTCGCTACCCGAGATACGGTAGAGATGTCCATACCTACCTTATCGGCAATATCTTTGAGAATAAGCGGTTTTATTTTCAGCTCATCACCTGTGAGGAAGTACTCGCGTTGGTGCTCCATAATGGCGTTCATCGTGATGAGGAGCGTTTGTTGTCGCTGACGAATGGCATCTATAAACCACTTAGCAGAATCTAACTTCTGTTTGATGAAGAACACTGCTTCTTTTTGTGAATTGCTCTTTTCTTTACTCTTCTTATAAGTATCGAGCATAGTGCTGTATTCCTTAGAAACGTGTAGCTCAGGAGCATTGCGTCCGTTGAGGGAGAGTTCCAACTCGTTATCTACCACCTTTACAGTAAAATCGGGGATAATTTGCTCTATATGCACATTGTTGCCCACGTAAGAACTTCCAGGTTTAGGGTTTAGGCGTTCTACCTCTTGTACCGCTTCTTTTAGCTGTTCTTCAGTTACCAAAAAGCGCTGTTGCAGTTTAGTATAATGCTTTTTAGTGAATGCCTCAAAGGCTTCCGTAAGCATTTTGATTGCCAATTCTATAGCAGGGGTTTGTTTTTTGCGGCGCAGTTGTATGAGCAAGCACTCTTGCAAGTCTGATGCGCCTACCCCTGCAGGGTCTAATTGGAAAATAATCTGTTGGCGTATTTGCTCTACGTGATCTTCTTCGGTATAGATATTTTGGGTGAAAGCGAGATCGTCGGTAAGGTCTTGAATAGAACGGCGTATATAGCCTGTATCGTCTATGCTACCCACAAGGAACTCAGCAATTAAGTAATCCTCATCGGAGAGGGTAAAGGTGTTCAATTGGTTGATAAGGGATTGGTGAAACGACACCTCGGCACTGAAAGGAATATCGTGATCTTCATCGTCGTCGCTGTAGTTATTAGCGTGCAGACGGTAGTCGGGTATTTCATCATCACTGAGGTATTCATCGATGTTGATATCGTCCATATCAATCACATCGTTATCGTTATATTCATCGGCAGAGTTGTCGAACTCATCGTGAAACTCATCAAAAGCATCATCTTCTTCGCGCCCTGATTCTAAAGCGGGGTTTTCTTCCATCTCTTGTTTCACGCGCTGTTCAAAAGCAAGAGTGGGGAGTTGCACGAGTTTCATCAGCTGTATTTGCTGAGGTGAGAGTTTCTGTGAGAGTTTAAGTTGTAAATTCTGTTTGAGCATTTCTTATGAGATAGGGCGCAAAGGTACAAAAATTATTTCTTTTTTATAATTTCATTCACAATATGTCTTATTTTTTGTTTTTTCTTACGAGTGTGATAGCTTCTGTTTACATAAAAGAGGAGTCCTGCCAATCCTATAAAAATAACTCCTAAAACAATTCCTAAATAAAGAGAAGATAGAAAAGTATTGAGATATAAAATCACCACACAAACGATTAAATTGATGAATGCTAATAGTACACTTGCTTGTGAGTGCGACAGTTTCATATAGTCTATCATCACGTGGTGGATATGACTGCGGTCGGCTTTAAAAGGTTGTCCGTGACGCAATAGGCGGGTGGTGAATACGCGGGTAGTATCAAAAAAGGGAATGAAAATAATTGCAAGAAGTACCCATATTTTATTTGTGGGGTGTATAATAGCACTTTCTAAGGCTTCAGTGTTTAGGGCAAAAAATTTAATAGCGAGAACTGCAATGAGAAAACCTGCAATCATAGAGCCTGTATCTCCCATAAAAACGCGTTTCCTTACCGATAGATTATAGCGTAAAAAGGCTAATAAGAAACCTATACATAGGATTGATAACAGGAAGTAGTAGTACAGTTGAGCATCGTAGAAAACATAAGCAAAGGCACCAAAAATCACAATACCTACCATTGCAGCTGAGCCGTTAATACCATCAATAAGATTGTAAGAGTTTACAATCATCATCATCATACCACAGCTCATAAAAATAGAAAGCCAATATGGAATATCAGTAATGCCTAAGAAATTATCGAGAGTAGTGATTTTAAGCCCAGTCCCTAAGAAAAGCATCAGGGTAGCTATAATTTGGCCTATAATTTTAGTACTAGGATTTACACCTACGAGGTCATCTTTTAAGCCAACGAAAAAGAGTACACCTACACCAGATAAGATGTTAATACCTACATTGTCATTATCAAAAAAACGGAGTAAAAAGAGAGTAAAAACTAAACTCACGAAGAAAGAAAAACCTCCTAGGGTAGGTGTTTTTTCTTTATGTGAACTACGTGCATTAGGTTTATCCATTAGGTTCTTGTACTTTGACACGTATATAATACTTGGCAAAGAAAAGTATGCTACTCCCAAAGAGAGTAGAAAAACGCATATGGTAGTAAACCCTAAATTTTCTGAAAAGAAAGTAGTTATCATATTATAAAGGCAATATTTTGGTGCAAAATTAATAAATATACTTTAAACGAGCAAGAAGAATACTGTTAGTTATTTACAATAGGTCGTATATCAAAATTAAACCTCAAAGAACCAATGTTTATAGTATCTAATTTGCATTATTGTTTTAGTGGTTCATATCTATGCTTCGCTACTCCAGCGATGTTTTTCACGTCCCACTGTATAGTCCGCACAAAAGGTTTTTCTCTAAAGGGACAGTCGATAGCGCATATTTCGCAAGAAAAAGGCTTGCAATAGTCTAAGTGAAAGTTGAATTCTATCGTTCTATCTACTTTTTCTACCAATAAATGAATCACCTTTTCCATCTCTTGGTGGGCTTCTTTTAGCGAATAGTAGTAAGGCAGAGTGATATGGGCATCAATGTGTAAGTGAGCCCCAAACTGCTGAATGCGCATATTGTGAATGTCTATCCATTCGGTTTTGCGGTTAGCTTGTAGTATATTTACGAGTTCGGCAAAGAGGGCTTCGTCTCGCTCGTCCATAATACCACTGAGGGCTTTGCGCACTATCTTCCAGCCTATCACAATGATATAACTACCAAAACCAATAGCGATTAAAGGGTCGAGCCATAGCCAACCGGTGAAGTGTACCAACACCAAACTCAGCACAATAGCTGAGGTGGCAAAAGTATCCGATTGCAGATGTTTGCCCGCACTCATCAGTACTAACGAGTTCTCTTTTTTTCCTTTTTGGTAAGAAATATACCCCATAGTGTAATTCACTATGGCGGTAGACCCGAAAAGGGCAATCCCCCAGCCTAATTTATCAAGATGTATTCCCTTTATGAGTGATGAAAAGGCTTCGATGAGAATAAGTACCCCAGCGATAGCGATGAGCATTCCCTCAATGCCAGCGGTAACAAACTCTACCTTGCCGTGTCCATAAGGGTGGTCGGTATCGCGAGGTTTGTTGCAGAGGTATAGCGAATAGAGCCCCATAAAGGCGGCAATGATATTCACAATGCTCTCCATCGTGTCCGAAAAGATAGCGTTAGAATTGGTAATGTACCACGCTATCAACTTCACGATGAAGAGCAATATTCCTATAAAAGTAACGAGCTTCTGAAACTGAAAACTTTTCACCCTCTAATTTCTGATTTCTATTTCCTAACTTCTAAACTCTAACCTCCGCTGCCTCCAACAAGAAATTGTGCATATCGGTATTGCGCATAAAAGGTTTAAGTCGCTCGCTACCTGGTCCATACATTGCCAATTCGGTGTAATCCGATGAGTGATCCATACTTATCCATCCTACCGAAGTATGTGCTTTTTGTATTTCGGCAAACAATCGGTAAGGCAGGTGTTTGTAGTTGTACAAGCCATCTTCTTTTCTTTCGGTTTTAGCGTAATAGCCTAAGAGTTCTTTAGCTTGTTCCTCATTGATGTTCATTCCACCGCAGTATTGAGCAACGTGCTCACGCACTTTGGCTACCGAGTCGTTAGAGTTGATTTGTTGCAATATCCAGTCGTTAGAATGGGTAAAGTTTTGCAATCTGTCAAAGTTGTCATTACATTCTTTGCCGTAGATGAGTCCAGGGTTGGCATTGCCGTGGTCAGAAGTAAGCACTACAAGAGTGTTGCCATCAGCTTTTGCAAAATCGAGGGCTACTTTTATAGCCTCGTCAAAAGCTACTTGATCGTACAGCAAAGCCCCTATATCATTGCCGTGTGCCGCCCAGTCTACTTTACCGCCTTCTACTTGTATTACAAAGCCATTAGGGTGACTTTTAAGTTGGTCGATAGCCTTAGCAGTCATCTCGGCAAGCGTAGGCAATTTAGCTTGTTCTTCACTGTTTTGAGCGCGGTCGATAGAGTAGGGGAGGGCATCTTCAGCAAAGAGTCCATAGAGAGGTTTATTAGTAGGTGCTTTCTGCATTTCACTACGAGTGCGGGCTACGGTATAACCTTTCTTTTTGAGAACGGCAAAGAGGTCTTTCTTGTCCTTGCGATGGGCAGGGTCGAAGTATTTGCTACCGCCACCTAACATCACATCGAAGCCTAATTCGGTGTAGTTGAGGGCTATCTCGTCCATAGCATTCCGACTCTTGCTCCACGTACAGAAGCCTGCCGGAGTGGCGTGGTTTACCATTACGGTAGTGATACAACCCACTTTCTTGCCTGCTTTTTTGAACTTTTGTAAGATAGGCATATTCTCTTTGCCATCTGGGCTGATATTTAGGCTACCGTTTTTCACACGTACGCCACCGCCCCAAGACGAACTCGCTGCTGAGGAGTCGGTGACTACTGAACTTGCCGATGCCATATCCATTACGGCGCGCTGTGCGAGGTTACTTTCGTACAATCCTATCCAGCTGGAAGGGCGACCGAATTTGCGTTTTAGGTACAGGTCAGCCATTACCAAAGTGCCGAAACTCATACCGTCACTCACCATAAAGATGATGTTTTTAGTGCGTTTGTTTTTATGGGCTTCCCCAAGGGTTTGCGCTTGTAAATCGAATGAAGGAAGTACTAAGCCTCCTAAAGCTGCTAAAGCCCCACGTTTAAAAAATGCTCTTCTTTTCATATCTTGTTAATTGTTAATTATCAATTGTTAATTGTTAAAGCGTTCCACCCTTTCGCTATAATCGGTATAAACTGTCCTGCACGGGTGACGAGGTTTACTCCTTCGCTTTTATCGGTAATGTAACCTATGACCGTGAAATTAGGATTGCCTTTTATCTTATCGTAATCTGCTTGGGCAATAGTAAACAGCAGTTCGTAGTCTTCACCGCCACTTAGGGCTATGGTAGTGCTATCTAAATTGAACTCCTCACAAGTGCTAATCACTTGTGGGTCAAGCGGTATTTTGTCTTCATATAACCTACAACCTACTCCCGATTGTTTACAAATGTGCAATATCTCTGACGACAATCCGTCGCTTACATCCATCATAGCAGTAGGTTTTACACCTAATTGTTTGAGCAGTGGCGGAATGTCCTTGCGGGCTTCGGGTTTGAGCTGGCGTTCCAAAATGTAAGAATACATCTCTATATCGGGTTGAGAGTTTGGGTTTACCTGAAAGACCGCCTTTTCGCGTTCCAATATCTGCAAACCCATATAGGCACCCCCTATATCGCCCGTGAGTACCACAAGGTCGTTAGGTTGCGCTCCGTTGCGATATACTAAGTCCGATGCTTCCGCTTCACCTATCGCCGTTACCGAGATGATGAGTCCGCGTGTAGACGAGGTCGTGTCGCCTCCTACTAAGTCTACCTTATAATGCTCGCAGGCTAGGCGAATGCCTGCATAGAACTCTTCTAAGGCTTCTAACGGAAAGCGATTGGATACTGCTATCGATACGGTTATCTGGGTAGCCGTAGCGTTCATCGCATAGATATCCGATACGTTCACTACTACCGACTTGTATCCTAAATGCTTCAGCGGTACATAGCTAAGGTCGAAATGTACACCTTCAATAAGCAGGTCGGTAGAGACGACAGTTTTTTTATTTTTAAAATCCATTACCGCCGCATCGTCGCCTACGCCTTTAAGAGTGGAAGGATTGTGAATTTCAAATCCCTTCGTTAGGCGGTCGATGAGTCCAAATTCACCCAAATCGGCTAATGAGGTACGGTGAGGCGTTTTATCTTCTATCATTTAGCAAAATAGTTTAAAGCAATTACCACCCCAAGGTGCATTCCCTCGTGAGTATTGTTGAAATGTATCGCATCTTCAATGCAGGTAAGCGCATAGCCATAGCTGGTAGTGTAAGGAGTAAAATTAGAGAATACCCCACGCTCGTAGTCGGCTTGCAGTTGTTTTTGGCTGCTGATGAGCAGACTGCGCAATTCTTGAATTTCCTCAGCGGTAGGAATGTGTCCATCGGGATAAGTACCTTTTTTATAAGTATCTACAAAAGTTTCAGGTACAACAAAATTGAGTCCTGATAGCTTGTAGCAGAGTATTTGTTGTTGTGCCACGCAGTGAGCGATGTTCCACCAGATGTTATTGTGAAACCCTGTGGGGATTTGCGCTAACTGTTCAGGACTTACATTCTCCAAATAAGTTAAAAGATTGTTGCGGGTTGCCACGTGTAAGGCAAATACTTGTTCTGTCATATAGTTGTTAGTTTTTTGTCGTTAGTTATTATCATTAGTGTCAATCGAGTGTAGGAGAATTAATGTATTGTTTCACTGTAAATTATATAACTCGCCTATAATGATTATCGCCAATTCCTCCTTTCGAGGGGTATCAGCAATTGCCAACTAAGTGAATTAGAGAGTAGGTTTCTTTTGATTTTCCGTCATACTCCCCCTAGTGCCTATTGCCTTTTCTCTTTCTTTCTCCTCGAAACCCTGTTTTTAACATTTTTAGCACTGTTATATCGTGTTATAAGTCAATTACTTATATACCCTTTCTATACCAATCGTCCAAGATTCGTATAAGCTTCCTATAAGCTCTCTATAAGCTAACCATACCCTCCTTACAGCCTTTTCTCACTAAACCTTCTCTCAATCTTCTTGCGAATTTCTCCGTTTCCTTCCGAGCGCTCCTAACAGTCCTAACACATCGCTTTTGCGGTACGCACTTTGCCAAAGTTTCAAACTTTGGCAAAGTTGAATAAACTGATTGTCACCTCCTAAAAAAGGTTGTTATAATTAATTATTGTTTTATTAGTCAAATTTTCCAATTCTCTCATTCACTAATTTTCTCATTCACTAATTTCCTCATTTTCCAATTCTCTCATTTCCTCATTCGTCAATAATTCATAACTATCATCCAAAGGCAAAGGTACAAAAAATACTTCGAAGAAAGAAAAGAATTTCAAAAAGATTTGTATTTTTGCCCGCAAATTTATAAAGAATATTATGTATCAACTAATTAAACAGACACATTCACTATGTGCTTATTTAGTATTGGCAGTGCTTATCATAGCAGTTATCAATGCGCTTATGGGATTTTTTGGCAAAAGAAAATACTTTGGAATAAAAGACCTCCGCTTGAGTTTGTTTGCTCTGGTATTCTCTCATATTCAATTATTATTAGGCTTATTAGTCTATGTAACTACCCCTCGTTTGCAGATGTGGAGTGAGGGGGCTAAAGTGGTGATGAAAGACAGCTTATTGCGCCAATTATTAGTGGAGCACCCTATGATGAACATCATAGCAGTAACGCTGATTACTGTGGGCTGGATAAAACTTAAAAAACAGACAGAAGTGCGCAAGATGTACGGAAAAATAGCCTTGTTTTACGGTATTGCACTGGTGTGCTTGCTCTCGATGATTCCTTGGAAGCTATGGTGGTCTGTATAAGAAAAAAAGTCCGATAATAATATCGGACTTTTCCATTAACCAACCAAAACTTTAAATTATGAAAACTATTATTTGAAGTTTTACAATGAGCTACCACCCTCATTGCGCTGACAAAGGTACGGCAAATTTTTGAATTACCAAAGAAAAAATCGATTTTAACAAAACTTTATTACTGTTTTAACGATACTTTTACATTGCAAAAAGAGAGCGTTAAGCGGTGATGTTGAGGTTTATATATGTAGAAATCAGTAATATATTTGCTTTTACTGGATAATAGTAAGATTACATTAAATGAAATTCCTGAAATACACCTTTTGGCTCTTGTGGAAGAGCTGGTTTTACTTGCTTGTACTCATTCTTATTCTCCTGTGGTTACCCTTGTTGTTTATTCTTACAGCACGGGCAGAATGGTATCGCTCATTTTATTGGGTAGCCCGGAACTTATGGGCAACGCCTATATTGTATGGTATGGGCTTTTTACCGAAAATACACAGGGAATATACCGTGCCTAACGACCGCCATAGCTATATGCTAGTCGCCAATCATTACAGTATGATGGACATAATGCTGATGTTCTACTGTAGTAAAAATCCGTTTGTATTTGTAGGGAAGAAGGAACTGAGCAAGACGCTATTGTTTGGTTATTTCTACAAACGTGTTGCCATAATGGTAGATAGAAAGAGTCCGAAGAGTAGGAAGGAGGTTTATGCCCAAGCGATGGAGAGAATAAAGGCAGGGCTGAGCATTTGTATTTTCCCCGAAGGAGGTGTCCCCGATGATGAAAGTATAGTCCTCGATAGTTTTAAAGATGGTGCTTTTCGCATTGCGATAGAATGCCAAATTCCCATAGTGCCAATGGTATTCTACGATACTAAAAAACGCTTCCCCTTCCGCTTCTTTGCCGGCAGTATGGGCACAATGCGAGTAGATATATTGCGCTCTATTCCTACCCAAGGCAAAACCCTTGACGATAAAGAGTCCTTACGCGAAGAAGTACGTTCTCTTATTTTACAACGCCTTACCGTTGCATAAGTCGGGCGACATATTTACCAATCACATCGAATTCTAAATTTACAACACTACCTATTTGTAAGTATTGCAGATTGGTATGTGCTAAAGTATAGGGGATTACTGCTACACTAAAACTATGGGAAGTCGCATCTATTACCGTTAGGCTTACACCATTCACAGTAATAGAGCCTTTTTCAATTACCACATTGCCAGTAGAGGGGTCGTACTCAAAAGTAAAACGGGTGCTACCTGCTTCTTTTTGGATAGCACTACAAGTGCCCGTTTGGTCGATGTGACCTTGCACGATATGTCCGTCTAAGCGCGTGTTGAGAAGCATACCGCGCTCTAAGTTTACCGCATCACCTACTTGCAAACTGCCCAAGTGGGTTTTGGCAAGAGTTTCGGCAATAGCGGTTACTTGGTATACATCGCCATCGATAGCCACTACCGTAAGGCATACCCCATTATGGGCAACACTTTGGTCTATTTTTAGTTCATTTGTAAACGAACTTTTTACGTATAAATGCAGATTCGCCTCTTCGCGTTCTATCTGCACGATTTTACCTATTTCTTCTATAATTCCTGTGAACATAAAGTTAATTAGCAAATTTTCTCATTCTCTAATTTTCTCATTTTCTCATTTTCTCATTTCCTCATTCTCTAATTTTCTCATTTTCTAATCCTCTAATCCAGTTCTCCTGTCAGTTCTGCAAACGCTACATTGGCTCTTTTACCTTCGTATAACACTTTGTAGACGGCATCGAGTATGGGAGTGCGACTGGGTTTTTCTTGATTTTTGTTAATGAGGTAAGCGCTTTTGGTGGCGTAATAGCCTTCGGCTACCATATTCATTTCAGCCATTGTACTCTTTACAGTATAGCCTTTACCTATCATTGTGCCGAACATACGGTTGCGACTAAAAAGCGAGTAGGCGGTTACGAGTAAATCACCTAAATAAGCGGAGTTGTTAATATTGCGTTTGATTTTGTAAATATGCTTGATGTAGCGTCGCATCTCGCGAATGGCGTTGCTCATCAACACACTTTGGAAGTTATCGCCATAGCCCAATCCGTGTGCAATACCCGCAGCAAGGGCATAGATGTTCTTCAGCATAGCAGCGTATTCAATACCTACCACATCGTCGGATATTTTGGTCTTCACATAATGGCGTTTCATAGCTTCAGCCATAAAACGCGCTTTTTCCTCGTCGAGACAGGCAATAGTGAGGTACGACAGACGTTCGAGAGCTACCTCTTCGGCGTGGCAAGGACCTGCTATAACGCCTATCTGTGCATAAGGCACGTGATGTATTTTGTTGAAATATTCACCTACTATAAGTCCGCTCTTAGGTTCGATACCTTTGATAGCAGAAAATATATTTTTATTAGATAGCGGTTCGGTGAGTTTTTCTAATTCGTCACTCAAGAAAGCTGAAGGGATAGAAAAGACGACATAATCGCTAAAAGCTACCGCCTTGTTGATGTCGTTAGTGAGGTGTAGCTTGCTGATGTTTAAATGTACATCGCTAAGGTAGTTAGGGTTGTGTTTGGTCGCTTTGATGTGCTCAATAGCCTGTTCATTGCGCATATACCAACACACTTGGTCGATATTGGCGGTAAAAATCTTAATCAGAGCCGTCGCCCAACTTCCTCCTCCGATAACTGATATTTTGGTTTCCACAATTGTTAGCTATTATTATTTTGGGGCAAAGATACGAAAATAATGCTGTATTACCAAAAAGTGCCTACTAAAACCACAGACCAAACACACCAAAAGAGGAAATATAGCTTATGCTATATAAATTATGTGAAAATCAATTAAATCTGTTCCAATTTCTGTACCGCCAGGTGTATTTCTTTTTTTTAAGAAAATTTCGAGCCTTTGATTTAAGTTGTTACTTATTTTAAGTACAACAAATCTAACCAGTAGAACCAGTGATATGAGCAGATAATAGCACTATAAGTCCAATCAGTATTCAGTTAGTATTCCATTAATCTTCGGTTAGTCTTCATTGTAGAGCCACTGTAGAGCCACTGTAGAGCCACTGTAGACCCACTATAAAACCACTGTAGTTCCGCTTAAGGTTTGTTAAAAGTCCGTCATACGCCCCGCAGAGCAACTGCGCAAAATTATGAAGTATAGGTCAGTTCGAGACTTTCAGGTAGCTTGCTACTTATTTGTTTGATTTGTAAGATTTCTGTAGCGTAAGCTACACTCTCCTTACATCGAAAGTACTTCTTTTTTAAAAAATTTCTTGCCTTTGGTCTAAAAACCTCACATTTGTCAATTGTCAATTCTCAATTGTCAATTGAGCAATGTATTCTCCGTTTTTTTCTTCGATGTTGTATTGATGTTTTTTAGGATAAAGAAGTGTTAGGCGTTTCTTTAAGTTTTCAATGCCAATACCTGAGTTATACAAACTTTCTTGTTTAGGAATTATAGTGTTCTCACTTCTAAATATTACCTTATTCTCTACCACTCTCAAGCTAAACGACAATTCTGTTACCTCAGTCGCCGATACGCCGTGCTTAAAAGCGTTTTCCACCAAGCTGATAAACAGCAAAGGCGCTATGGTGAGTGGGGGTACTTGCTTCGGGAAATCTACCCGTACAGTAGTTTTATCAGTCAGGCGCAACTGCATTAAGCTGATGTACTGTTGCAAGAAATCTACTTCCTCTGCAAGGCTAATTTGCTTTTGGTCACTGTTTTGCATAAAGTGACGCATCAGCTTGCTAAGGCTATGCACGCTCTGTTGTGCCTTTTGAGAGTCAAACTCTATAAGCGAATAGATATTGTTGAGCGCATTGAAAAAGAAATGCGGTTGAAGTTGGTATTTCAGTTGGGTAAGGTCGGCTTGTAGTTTGTGCGCTTGGGCTTCTTTCTGAGCGATTTCCAAAGAAAAGTTGCGTTGTGCATAGCGTATTGCCATTGCAAAGACTACCGGCAATAGGTTTGAAAGGAAATCAAAATAGACAAAAGCGTGGAAAGGAGGCATCCTACGTCCATCTTTGCGGGGATTAAAGTACGAAAAAAGCTCATATTTGCTGTACGAAATACATAAAATGAGTGCCACTGCTACCAATATAAAAAGTATATATCGTTTTTTAAACCACAGTTTATCAATAAGCCAATAGAAACTGATGTAGAACAAAAACATCAAGAAAGGCAATGATATGAGCGAACGGTAAAGTGCCTCCTCAAATCGGTGATTGCCTTCGGAGATAAAAATAAGGGCAGGCAAAATACAAACCACTGCCCAAGCAGCTATGTGTGTTAAAAATTTCATTCTTTATACTTTGATATTATTTTTAAATAACTTTCTGCAAAACTCTTGAAGATTTCAGAAGAATAGTCTCCTCCTTTGGCATAAGAGATACCCATAACTTCTAAAGCTATAGTTTGGCACTGCTCATCATTAATAGTAATGGCTTTGCTATCTAATATTTCTCTAACAATAACCATACATTTTTGCAGGTCTTCTGTTGTAGCATAAGGAGGTAAAGTTATATTCATCTGTTTTTATTATTTCTAATTGCCTGTGCGGCTCGCATTATTCGTATCTAAGGGCGCTAATAGGTTCTAACTCGGCTGCTTTTCGGGCAGGATACCAACCGAAGAATACCCCTGTAATGGTACATACTAAAAATGATATTACAATAGAATACAAGGTGATACTCACTGGCCAACCTATAAACAGCGATACGCCTACGGTGGCTAATAAACCAATCACTACCCCTAATACCCCCCAGTGATGCTAATAAGCACCGACTCGATGAGGAATTGCGCCAAGATATCCTTGCCCTTAGCCCCAATAGCCATACGCAAGCCTATTTCCTTAGTGCGCTCTTTTACTGATACGTACATAATGTTCATAATGCCTATACCGCCCACGATGAGCGAAATGCTGGCAATAGCTACCAATAAAATAGTGAGCATCTCGCTGGTAGAGCTAAACGTACTGATAAGTTCTTGTTGCGAAAACACATTGAAATCATTCTCTTGTGTAGCCGAAAGGTTATGCGTGCGCTCCAAAATTTTCTTTACTTGGTTTACTGCATTCTCCGACTGACTTTCATCTATAACCGAAGCCACAATACTTTGCAAGAACGTTTGCGCCAAAATACGCTTTTGTACCGTAGTATAAGGGGCAATAATCACATCGTCTTGGTCTTGACCAAAGTTGCTTTCACCTTTTTTGGTAAGGATACCAATCACTTTAAAAGGGATATTCTTAAAGCGTATGGTTTGCCCAATAGGGTTTTCGCCATTAGTGAAGAGGTTCTTAGCCACCGTTTGCCCTATCACGGCTACTTTGGCAAAGTTAGTAATTTCATCTTCGCCAAACATACTCCCCTCAGCCACACTCCACTCCCGTATGGGCAAATATTCGGTATTCACTCCGTAGATAGAGGTAGGCCAGTTATTACCACCAGCTATACTTTGTCCGTTGCCACTGACTACCGGCGATACATATTTCAGTAGGGTACCTTCTTTTTTGAGGGCTTCGTAATCTGTCATTTTCAGCGATTGCATATCGCTCATACTCATACGCACACCACCCATCATACCCGCACCTGGACGGATATTGAGCATATTAGTACCCATTTTAGAGATATTCTCCTTGATGCTCTTTTTAGAGCCTTCTCCAATGGCAAGCATTGTAATGACTGAGCCCACCCCGATGATGATGCCCAACATTGTAAGCATCGCCCTTGTTTTGTTGAGCAAGAGGGCACGCCACGCTATTTTAAAAAGGTTTTGTATATTCATAATATTAATTAGTGAATTAGAAAATTAGCAGATTAGCAAATTCTGTGAGACTAGAAAGGTTCTCCTATGATACGCGTTTTGTACTCGCCTTTTACTATTTGCCAGCAGACCTCATAATGTATCAAAAACAAAGCGGGATAAAGTTATTTTAAGTTCTTCTTACTTTTACCTCTCTCTTTCAGTAAAATTAGCTTGCGACTTGTTTTTATACTTTATTTTATTGAAGATTCTCACTAAAAAACGCTTCTAACTTATCAAACGGAATTACTCCAGCTTGATTGTCGTAAAAATCGGTGTGACGTGCATTAGGAACAATCAACAGTTCTTTTTTCTCGCTTCCAATTAACTTATAGGCATCTTCACTCATATAGCGCGAATGAGCATTTTCTCCTGCAATCATAAGGGTTGGCACTTCTATTTCGTTCGCATAGGCTAACAGAGGGAAATTCATAAATGAAAGCAGTGTAGTAGCTGTCCAAACGTGATTAGAAACTGAACGCTCGTGGAACCCTCGTGGCGTTTTGTAAAACTCAATATAATCATTCAAGAATTCAGGAACTTTATCGGAAGGGGTATCGGGCATAGGGTAACCTGGAGTAGGGGTTCCTGTCTCGGCATCTTTCCAACGGATAGCATTGAGTGAACGCTTCATTTCCAAACGCATTTCGGGCGTATTGGCATCAAAATAGCCTTTGCTAAAAACACGCGACATATCGTACATTACCATCGTTGCCACTGCCTTAATACGTGTATCAATAGCCGTAGCATTCAGTGCAAAGCCTCCCCAACCACAAATACCGATGATTCCTATTTTTTCTCTATCTACAAAAGGTTGAGTTCCTAAGCAATCTACCGCAGCCGAAAAGTCTTCGGTATTGATATCAGGTGATGCTACATTGCGAGGTTCTCCACCACTTTCTCCCGTATAAGAAGGGTCGAAAGCTAAGGTTACAAAGCCTCTTTCAGCCATCGTTTGGGCGTAAAATCCTGAGGCTTGTTCTTTTACAGCTCCAAACCCACCGCAAACAGCAAGGGCAGCAAGTTTTTTATCTTCGCTGTTCTTTGGGAAATACAAGTGGCCAATAAGGGTGATACCATAGCGGTTTTTGAATGACACTTTTTTGTGTTCAACTTTATCGCTTTTAGGGAAAATCTTATCCCAAGAAGCAACATTTACAGGGTTTTCAGTGTTTGAACTCATATTATTGAAATTTTAGTTTATACGATTTATTCATTATGAATGAAGACACTCTTTACTTTTGCGTATTCTTCTTAAATACAAGCCTATAGCCAAATATATCAATGTTGGAATAAGACCAAAAAGAGGGGATACTAAAAGTGTTTTATCGGGTGAAATAACAGTAAATCCTTCTGAAATGAGAGGGTTAAGAGCGTCTTTCATTGAGTGCATCAAAACTACCAATAAAAGTGAACGCGAGAGAAAGAAAATTTCGGTGTACATTATTGTCCAAACAGCAATAACCACAAAACTCACGAAAACAAATAACACTTTGCTATAAGAGAAAAAGGTTGCCTGATAAGCATCGTCTAAGAATATGAGATTGTATGGCAGGTGCCATATTTGGCAGACGAATGCCACCACTACATAAATCACCCATTCGTTTTTGGTGAGTTGTTCCATTTTCACTGTAAGATACCCCCGAAAAGCCGTCTCTTCTAAGATATTTTTGATAAAAATGGGTAAGAAAGCAGTAGCAAAAACAGGGAGATAGGCAGCAATACTAAACTTGCTCACATCTACCCAACCTAATAGCTTGCCAACAAACAGTGTTATACCAACAACCACGGGATAGACTACAATAGCAAAGATATACCAGCGAGTGTTTTGCTTGAAACGAGGTTTTAAAGAGAAATCTTTCCAACCATCGCCACCGAAAAGGCGGAGCAAAATCATACACACAATAGGTGTAGCAATAAAAATCAACGACCCTAGTGACTCTAAATTAGAAGGCTCACCAAGTATCTGGTTTACCCCAACGCCTATCCATCCGCAAGAGATGGCTACCAAGCTAAATAGGATTACATTGCGTAGTGTTTTTTTATTGGTTCTCATATTCAAGGTAGGTTTATTTTAATATTTCTAAAATTTTATCTTCGTCGTAAACAAGCATACCAACTGCAACCAATGAGGCGATACCGTGTGCCAACATCCAACCTTTAGCAATGTCATTCTTCAGCTCTTCATCAGGTAGGTTTTGGCATTCCTCGCTATTTTTCATTATTTCTACAACTCGCTCACTTTCGGGAAAAATGTCAGTAAGTTTTACATTGGTAACATTATCCATATAAAAAGCCTTGAATAAGGCGGGTTCGGTGTGTGCCATCCGCACATACCCCAGTCCTAAATCTAAAAGAGTATTACCTGTTTTTGAGTAACTGAGCACTACACTTTGCAGGAAGGGCAGTGCTTTTTTGCAGATTTCAGCTTTAAGGTCATCCATATTTTTATAGCACCAATAGATGGGCTGAGTGGAACAACCTATTTGCTTGGCAATATTTCGGGCTGAAAGCACTGCAAAGCCTTCTTTTCGCACCATTTCAAAAGCGGTTCCTATAATTACTTCTTGCGTTATTATTGTTGATTTCGGCATAAAACTTTGTTATAACATATGTAATATAACATCTGTTATTTTTACAAAAGTAGTACATTTTTTTTAACCTGCAAATTTTTAATTAAAAAAGATTCAATCTGCGTCATTCGTATTTTGTCATTCATCACTTGTCATTCGTAATTGTGCCAGTTCTTCCTTTGCATTCAGTCTATCGGTTACTTCCTTATCACTGATGATATGTCCGTCTTTGAGTACAACCGTGCGCTTGCTGAAAAGGGCGATGTCGTTCTCGTGGGTTACAAAGCCTATGGTACTACCTTGGTCGTTAAGGCGTTGGAAAAGCTCCATTACCTCATAAGAGGTTTTAGTGTCAAGGTTACCGGTAGCCTCATCGGCAAGAAGTATCACCGGGTGGTTCACTAAGGAACGCGCAATGGCTACCCGCTGCTGCTGTCCCCCCGACAGCTCGCTGGGCAAGTGGTTCAATCGGCTTTCCAAACCTACGCTGATGAGAGCTTCAATAGCGCGCTCGCGACGTTCTTTAGCCGAGATTTTAGAGTTGTACATCAAAGGGAGCTCTACATTCTCGATAGCTGAGGTACGCGCCAAAAGGTTGTACGACTGAAAGATAAATCCTATCTTGGTGTTGCGTACCGTTGCGAGTTCGTTCTTGCTCATATCTTTCACCGAGATGCCGTCCAAAATGTAATCGCCTGACGACGGACGGTCTAAACAACCTAATATGTTCAATAAGGTTGATTTACCCGACCCACTGGGTCCCATAATGGTTACGAACTCCCCCTCGTGAATAGTGAGGTTAATGCCTTTCAGGGCGTGAACGATTTCGTTGTCCATCTTAAACTCGCGTTTCATATCGCGTATGTCGATGATTGCTTTTTTCATTTATTTAGCTTTTGAGTTATCACGACGAGGGCGTTTAGGCATAAACGGACTACCGCTGTCGTCGTTATTTTTGTCACCTTCTGCTACTTGAGGGCGATTGCTTTGCAGGTTGGTAGCTACTTTCTCTCCAACACTGAGTCCGCTTACTACTTGCACGTTGATACCATCATTACTGCCTATGGTTATCGCTTTTTGGGCAAGACTACCGTCGGTGTTTACCACCCACACGTGTTTGTTTTTACCGCGGGAACGTTCTGCTTTTGGAGTGGGGGCGTTAATGCCTTTCTGAGCGTAGTACTGCATCAGTAGGTCGATGTCTGGGGTGAAATTCATCGCTTTTGCAGGCACTATGGTTACGCCTTTCAGCTCATTAGTATAGATAGCGATGGTCGCAGTAAGCCCAGGTTTGAGCTTCTCGTCGGGGTTTTCAGCCTCTACTATCACCGTATAGGTCACCACGTTCGAAGTCGTAGTAGGTGATAGACGCACTTGGGTTACCTTCCCCGAAAACTCCTCTTGGGGGTAAGCATCTACGGTAAAGCTCACACGTTGCCCTACTTTCACTTGTCCTATATCGGCTTCGTCTACATCGGCTTCCACCTGCATACGCTTGATGTCTTTGGCTATCTTAAAAAGTGTAGGCGCACTCATCGAGGCGGCTACCGTTTGCCCTTCTTCTACCTCTTTGCTGAGGATAATCCCATCGATAGGCGAATAGATATTGGCATACCCCAAATTGGTTTTTGCTTGATTGAGGGTCGTAAGGCGTTGTGCTACATTTGTTTTCGCGTTGTTGAACTGATACAATGCCTGCTCGTAGTCCGATTTGCTAATCACTTGGGCATTGTACATTTTCTGTTGTCGTTCGTAATTCTGACGGTAGTAATTCAGTTCGTTGAGTGCCGATTGGTAATTGGCAGTAGCATTTACAACCATTTCTTGTAGGTTCGTCTTGTCGAGTTCCGCCAGTAGCTGTCCTTTCTTCACTTGGCTGTTGTAATCTACGTAAATCTTGCTTACCAATCCCGATACTTGGGTACCTACTTCCACCTCGTCCACTGGCTGTACGCTACCAGTAGCAGTTACTTCGGTAGTAACGTCACCTTCGGTTACCTTATCGGTTTGCAAGACGATAAAAGTAGGTTTTTCCTTCATAAAGAAGTGATACACCCCAAAAGCCACTACGGCTAATAGTACGATAATGATGATTTTCTTAATGTGCTTTTTCATTGTATTTAGTTGTTAGTTTTTAGTCATTATTTGTTAGACAATATTTTATAGATTAGTTTTTAGAAAGATGAGCATCGCTACATTCCCCCTCCTTGGGAGGGGGTTAGGAGGAGGACTCCCATATAAAACTTCAGCAACTGTACATACAGCGCCTGCATATACTTATTTTGCAAATAGGTTTGTTCCACGTTGAGGTAAGCGTTTTCGCTTACGAGAAGCTCGGTATTGGTAAGTCCACCGAATTCGTGCTTTTTTACTGCCAAATCGTATGCCAATTTAGCATTGTCACGAGCCGTGCGCGAAGCTGCTTGTTGTGCTTGGTAAGTGGTAGCATTCTGCCAAGCGGTTTCTATTTTGGTATAGAGGTCTTTTTCCGCTTGTTGTTCGTCGAGCACCGCTTGCTGTTGGGTAACCTTAGCCAGTTTCACATTGTTCTTATTTCTGAACTGCGAAAAGATAGGAATATTGAGCGATGCTCCTATGGTTTGACCGAAATTGCTGTCCAACTGCGTGCGATAGCTCAAATCGTTGAAGTTTGAATATCCTGTATTTACCCCTGCTTGTAGCGATAGAGTAGGGGCATAGCCCGCTTTGGCTATCTTGATATCCTTTTCGGCTATCTTTTGTTGTGATTGATAGATTTTTAGATTGGGAAGCTTTTGTTTGGCTTCCGCAAATACCACATCTTTATTAGGGATAATCGCTGTTTCATCATCTGCGGGAAGGTCGAGCGCAATAGCGAAATCACTATTAGGAGGAAGCTCCAACAGTTGTTTGAGGGTCAGTACCCTACTTTCGTATTCATTTTCTGCTTTGATAATAGCATACTCGTTGTTGGCGTGACGCGTTTCTATCTCAGCTAAACTCAGTTTAGCAATAGACCCATTGGCAAACTTTCCCTGTGCTTGCTTGAGTTCCTCACCCGAAGAGCGTGCCGTATTCTTAGCTACCTCTATGCCCTCATAGCTGTAAAGGGCTTGCAGATAGGCTTCAAGCACACTCAAAGTGATGTTATTTTTCGCCTCTTGCACGTACAGTTCATTCTGTTCGAGCAATAACTTACTGCGGTCTACTTGTAGGTTCAGTTTATTGCCCTGATAGAGTGGCATAGATGCCGATACCCCAAAGTTGTTGGAGAACGTACGGCGCGACACCCGCTCGTTAGAAATCTGATTGATTGCCGAACCGTAATTCTGGTTTGCCGAAGCCGAGCCACTTACCGTAGGCAAGCGGTTGCTCTTCGCCTGACTGTAATTGATTTCAGCCGTCTGCTGGTTCAGTTCCGTCTTCTTTACAGAAATATTGTTCTGTACCGCATAGTTGATACAGTCAGCCAGCGACCATTGTTTCGCTTGAGCCCCTGCTAACAAAGGACAGAGACACAAAAGAGATATGTACAAAGTTCTTTTCATCGTTTTTAGTTTTTAAGCAACTTTTTGTCATTTAGTTGCGACAAAGGTAGTGCAATACAGCCGGAGTCCGCAAAAATAATCGACGAAAAGCCTTATTTTATCGACGAAAAGCAATATTTAGCAGTTAATTTTTAGTTATAAGGGGTTAATTTTAGTCGTCAGAAACGTCCAATTGCTCTGCCTTATCCACCTTGTCCGCTCACTTCATCTTGTCTATCCTATCTATCCCGTCCTTCTTCTCCGCCCCATCAGCCTCGTCCAACAACTGCCCGTACATCTCCTTCCTCTAATAACTCTCGCAAGTTATCTTCCTTTTATCTCTATGTATTGTTCATTCAAAAATCTGTTATTCGTCATTTATCACTCGTCATTTGTCCCCCTGTCATTCCTCATTTCTTCGCCTTTCCGTCACCCCATTCCCCCTTTGAAGATAGCCAGCGACAGCTGGGTATGTGCCCCGCCAGAGCGGAGCTTCTGAATATAAAGAAGTTTTCATCATTTTTCAGTCGCTACACTCCCCCTTTGAAGGGGGCTAGGGGGATGTTTCATTATTTTTTCCGTCACCACATTCCCTTTTTTCCGTCATACTCCCCCCCTAGTGCCTATGGCCTAAGGCCTATCACCTCTTCCTCTTTCTTTCGCCTCGAAACCCCATTTTTACCATTTTTATACTCGCTGTATCATATTATGAATCAACTACTTATATACTCTTCCTATACCAATCGTCCAAGATTCGTATAAGCTTCCTATAAGCTCTCTATAAGCTACCCCCACCCTTCTCATAGCCTTTTTTCATCAAAATTCTTCTCAGCCCTCTTCCGTTCTTCTCCGTTTCCTTCCGATAGCTCCGATGTGTCACTTTTAGTGGCACACACTTTGCCAAAGATTTGAAACCAAAACTGTAAGGAAGATTTATAAAGTACTGATTTTTAACTATGTTTTTTTGTAGGAATACTGTGTAAGTATTATCTTTGCAAAAAAAAAGTTATGACCACTATAATAAAGAATAGAAAAAGAATTTCAAATATCTTTTCTAAGATAGAAGATAAAGAGTTAGAATTTCTTGTAAAAGAAACAGGAGTCGATAAATATAGCAAAAAACTTAAAGGAATAGAAATATTTAAGTTACTAATTTTCGGTACTTTGACAGATGATAGAGCTAGTCTAAGAACCTTTGAAAACTTTTATATCACGAATTTCTTTAAAATGATTGCTAAGATATCACTTACTAAAGTCATATCACACAGTAGCATTGCAGAAAGGATTGCTAAAATAAATGTAGTTTTCTTTGAAAGACTTTTTGCTTATTGCGTAAAGAAGTATGCACCTTTTTTAGAAGAAGGAATTACTTCTAAAATAAGTAGTTATGATTCTACAATAGTGAGTATCTCATCCAAACTACTCCATTTAGGAATGCAAAATGGACAGAAGAATAAAAAAGATGAGCAAGGAAAGCTAAGCTTAAAATTCACCATAGGATTTTCAAACTTACCATTCAAGTGTAAAATTCATCACCAGCAAGAAATGATAAGTGAAGATTTAGCACTTGGTGATATTCTCAAGGAACATACTGCTAATAAGGAAGATATAGCAGTGTTCGACAGAGGAATGAAAGACAGATTTGATAGAGGGTAGACTGCTAAAGAAGGATGAGAAGAGAGGAGAAATTAAAGAAGAGAAGATACTGTTTTTAAGTAACTTAACCGATGATTTTAGTGATGAGCAAATAGCCGGAATTTATAGAAATCGTTGGAAGATAGAGCAGTATTTTCGTTTTATAAAGCAAAAGCTTAACTTTAAACATTTCTTTTCAAGAAATCTCAATGGCATACAAGTAATGATGTATGTGATATTAATAGCATCAATATTACTATTGACATACATAAAAGAAGAAGGATTGAAAGGCTATAAAATCCCTAAAAGGCGATTTTGTTATGGTTTACAAGATGAAATAATTAAAGAAATTGTAATCCATTGCGGAGGAGATCCTTCAAAAATGTATTCTTATTCAGATAGTTAAAAATGTTCCTTACAACCTTAGTTTGAAACTTTGGCAAAGTTGATTGTTTGATATTATTGGCATTATTGGTATTTACCTCATTCCCAAATTTTCTCATTTTCTAATTCTCCCATTTTCTCATTTCCAAATTTCCAAATTTGTCCATTTGCTAATTACTTCGTACCTTTGCACTTTCATTACCTGTCACCTAATTAAAATGAACACTCTTAAACAATATAACACGGTTATTGAACAATGCCGTACGCTCTTTATCAACAAGATGAAAGACTATGGCTGTGCCTGGCGTATCTTGCGCCTCCCTTCTCTTACTGACCAGATTCTCATCAAAGCACAACGCATTCGAGGGCTACAAGAGAATACCGAGCATAAAATCGATGAAGACGAGACAGCCGAGTTTATAGGCATCATCAACTATGCCCTGATGGCTCTTATTCAAATAGACAAAGGAGTAGCTACCCAACCCGACCTTAGTCTCGAAGAGGCAACGGCTCTATACGACGCCAAAGTTGCCGAAGCACGCTCCCTTATGGAAGCTAAAAACCACGATTATGGCGAGGTGTGGCGCGAAATGCGGGTGAGCTCTCTTACCGACCTTATCCTGCAAAAGCTCTTGCGTGTAAAACAAATTGAAGATAATAAAGGAAAAACATTAGTTAGTGAAGGCATTGATGCTAATTATCAAGATATGATAAACTATGCAGTGTTTGCTCTCATACATTTAAACAATCAACATAACAACTAAATAACAACTTATATGAAATATCTTATCCAGCTTTGTCGCATATTATTAGGCGTTACTTTTATCATCAGTGGAATGATAAAACTCAATGACCCTATGGGTTTTTCATTTAAATTGGAGGACTATTTTGCTCCCGATGTGCTCAATATGCCCTTTTTTGTACCATACACTTTAACTTTTGCCATTTTGGTATGTATTTTCGAAGTAGTTTTGGGGGTAACCTTATTGGTAGGCTATAAAAAGAAGCTCACTTTGTGGCTTTTGCTGGCTATGTTAGTATTCTTCGGCTTCCTTACCTTCTATTCGGCTTATTTTCACAAAGTAACTGATTGTGGTTGTTTTGGTGATGCTATCAAATTTACACCTTGGCAATCGTTTACCAAAGATATGGTACTATTAGTTTTAGCTCTCATCGTCTTTTGGGGGCAAAAATATGTACAACCCATTACCAAAGGCAATTTACCTTTATTAATTACAGTAATCTCTGTGCTTTTCTGCATATGCTTTGTATATTACGTCTACAATCACTTACCCATAAAAGATTTTCGTCCATATAAGATAGGAACAAATATCCCCAAAGGTATGGAATTACCACCCAATGCCGTTACTTATTATTGGACTTTCAAAGTAAACGGCAAAGAAAAAGTGATTGTAACTAAAGATGCAAGTTTCCCAAAAGTAGATGGTGAATATGTAAGCTCTACCTCTACTACCGAATTGCCTCCTATACACGATTTTTATATTCAAGATAAAGATAGAGAAACAGACTATTTGCCACAATTTATGGCAGAAGAAAAGCTCTTGATGGTAGTTTCTTATCGCCTTGACCTTGCTAACCAAGAGGCTTTTAAGGCAATCAAAACAGTAACCGATAAAGCTCTTAAAAACGGATATACCGTGATAGGTCTTACCTCACAAATGGAGAAAGCTCCTTATATTGTAAAGAAATACGAACTCAATTTCAACTTTTATTATAACGATGCTACTACCCTCAAAACAATGATACGTTCTAATCCTGGACTTATAGTGCTTTCCAAGGGTACTATCATCGATAAAAAGCATTATAACGACAGCGAAAAATTATCAATTGATAAATAACACACCTTTTACTCACATTTCCAGCTATCGCTGGTTTTACCTTTTACCTCTTATCTTTTACCTAAAAACGTGTGGCGTAAAGTAAATACCGATTATCAGAATTATTTGCGATTACAACGTGGTTTATCGCAGAATACTGTTGTGTCTTATGGCTTAGATATTGAGAAACTCATAGGGTATTTGGAAAAATACAATATCACTGAACCCCCCGATACTATTCAAGTAGATACCTTGCGCCAGTTCGTATACGAAGTCTCCAAAGAACTCAATGCACGTTCACAAGCCCGACTCATATCGGCTTTAAAGAGTTTTTTTAAGTTTATGATTTCTGAGAAAGGACGTGAAGACTTCCCTATGAGCCTTATCGACAGCCCTAAAATAGGTGTAAAACTCCCCGATACACTTTCCTTAAAAGAAATAGATGCTATGCTCGCCTCCATAGACCTCAGCACCGATGAGGGGCATCGTAATAAAGCTATTATAGAAACGCTTTACGGTTGTGGATTGCGAGTGTCGGAATTGGTCTCTCTCCGTCTATCCGACTTGTTTTTTGAAGAAGATTTCATTAGAGTAATGGGGAAGGGTAGCAAACAGCGCTTAGTGCCTATTGAAAGCTATACGCAGAAACAAATTAACAATTATATCAATAACCAGCGCAAACAATTAAAGATAGCAAAAGGTCACGAAGATTACGTTTTCCTAAACAGAAGAGGAAAACAACTTACTCGCGCAATGATATTTACTATTGTAAGACAAGTAGCTGAAAACATAGGATTACAGAAGACCATTAGCCCACATACTTTCAGACATTCTTTTGCGACACACCTATTGGAGAACGGTGCGAATCTGCGTGCCATACAGATGATGTTAGGTCACGAGAATATTACTACCACAGAAATATACGTACACGTAGAGAAGTCATATTTGAGGGAAGCTTTGGTGAAATACCACCCACGCCATAAAATGAACTTTACCCAATAGCCTATTATGTCATCACTCTATTACAAACAGATGAGTGAAGTTTTACCTTATTAGTTTTTTAGCTATAGGTCTTCAAAATCAAGGTCTTTGTAAACACCATTACTATTGCTTACGCCTTCCAATCGTTCATTGTAATAGTTCTTTTTAAAGTCTTTTTGATGACGTTCAGAAATTACTTCCTCTCCTTTTTCATCAAAAACATAGTTAGTCATTTCGTTTAAAATATCTTTAAACATTTCAAAATCCTCTTTATACAGATAGATTTTGTGCTTTTTGTAGTGAAATGAGCCATCATCGTGAGTAAACTTCTTACTTTCAGTAATAGTCAAGTAATAATCATTAGCGCGCGTTGCTCTCACATCAAAAAAATAGGTGCGTCTGCCTGCTCTTAAAACTTTTGAGAATATCTCCTCATTGTCTAATATTTCTTTTTCTTCCATCGTTATGTACGTATTTTTAAATTATTCTGTCGGCAAAAGTCTTCATTTTTTATAGCAAGTGCAAATATTTATAGTATGAATTTTACTTTATTTCCTTATTTTAGTATAATTTTAAGGTTTCATACTTGAAAAAGACTACTAACCATAATTTTATCAAAAGAATATCACTTAAAATTTACCAATTAACTTCGCCAACACCTTCTCCTTCATCTTAGCTTCGCTTTACCTTCGTCTTAGGTTCGAATAAGCCTTATCTTTCAACCTAATTAAGTGCTACTTCCTTATCCTATTACGACTTCTCTCCCTTCAAGTACTATTTCAAAATCTCCCTCTGGACGCTCTTTCACGTATTGTATTTTACGAATTTTGGTGAGGTAACTATGCTGTGCAATGGCGCGCTTCTCGTCATCGGTGATAACGGATACCATTTCACGTTCAGGATAAGTGAGCAATAACAAAAAATCTAACTGACCATAATCATTGGTGATATGCAAAATACGCGTTTTTTCGGGTAATGAATGCACGAGTTCGTGATAGTGTTCGCGATGCTGCTGGTAATCTCCTTTTACAGCATTCACTACGTAATTTTCCTTGTATAAATAGTTTAAAAACAGTTTCTTCTTTAGGTAATCTACTCCTTCCAATCGCTTGCGCAAAGCGAGGAATTGCTGGCGGTAGAAAGCACCTATCTGTTTGGCTCGTTCGCGCGGAGTGTTGCCAAAACGTTCATCATCAGGTGTTATAGGGTCGCCTACTACTACCGTAATAGCACCATCGTAGATAATCACATCGCCTTTAGGTTGCACTTCCGAACAACCGTGAATATACACGGGCACGAGAGGCGTTTGGAAATGTTCGGCTATCAGGAAAGCACCTTTGTGAAAACGGTGTATTTGGTTAGTATCAGAGCGTTTGCCTTCTGGGAAAATCATTACTGAAATACCATTTTTCAAATTCTTTTCGAATAAGGGCATTCCTTTTTCTATACCTTCAGAGGCTGGAAAGAAGCCCATTGCCTGCACATAACGTCCAAATACTACCGAGTTATACACCCAATCATTTACCATATAACTAACGCGATGTGTGAAAAGCCCTATTGCCAAAGTATCAAGCCACGAGGTATGATTGGCAATCACTACCGAAGGAGTTGTAAGCTGTATATGGTGTGGGTTCTCTACCTTTTTACGCACAAAAGGATCGGCATAAAGCACTGAAGTAGTGAGCGAAGTAGCCAAACGTCTGAGCCACATAGTGTGTTTAGGAGTTATTTTAGCAAGTAGCCAACCTATATTGGAGAGAATTATAGACGATAGTGCATAATAGGTAGTTAGCAGTATGGATTGCAATAAAAGACGCAAACTCACTGGGGAACGACCCTTATCAGGACGGCGGAAGATACAAAACTTAAATATCGTAGGGTAAAATACAAAAGTTATTGTCAAAGCAGTGAAAATACCTATCACCGATACCGATGCAATTGACTTTAAGGCAGGGTGTTTGGCGAAAATAAGCGTACCGATAGCCAAAAAGGTAGTAATAGACGCCAAAAGTACTGACACTTTGTACACAGGAAGTTCATTTTTACCATCGGTATAGTCTTTTTGCAGTGCACAAGTCATAAAAATACTAAAATCTACCGAATGTCCTAATACCAAAGTGCAGACAATCATACTAAACACATTGAACTCTATGCCAAAAAAGTTCATTAAAGCGGACGTAACTATCCCTGTAACACCAATAGGGATAAGGGTGAGTAACACCAACTCTATCCGCTTAAAGAACAAGAGCAGTATGAGGAAAATAGCGATAGACGAATAGTTTACTAACAGCAATATATCATCTTTGAGTTTGCCTAAAAACGTTTCACTTAGGTTCTTGCGGTCGATAACAACAGTAGGCGTGTGTTTTTCTACTGAATGGATAAAAGGGTCACGCTCGGCAACAGTGAGTTTTACGAGATTGGCAATAGTATAAAAACCTTCTTTTTCGGTGATAAAATCTTCTAACGGAATAGCTGAAAGAGTTTTATAAGTATCAAGGTTTTTTATCACTTCAAAATCACCTGCTATACTTTGGTAGAAAGGTGCGTAGGTTTCTTCTTTAAAACCGACCTCATTTCCTTTTCCTATCAGTTGTTGTTTTAGAAATTGCTGTCTTTCGGCATTCCAAAAATCTTTCCATCGTTGTAAACGCGCTTCTTGTTCTTTTTTAGGCAATACAATCCCCCGATAGAACTGAATTGCTTGATACTATCGTGTGCTTTATAACTTTGTAACTGCTGATATAGTGTATAATTGCGCTCTAAGGCTTCCTCTAAAGAGTTGCCATAAGCAGCAGCGTAAAGTGATTTGTATTCACTATCGGTGATGTTCTCTAATTGATGTTCGGCTGCCTTATAACGTTCGTTTATATAGTTGATATTGGCAATATCGCCATTGAAACGGACATTATGAAAAGTAAAACAACTCACCGCTATCAGCAGTAAGCAAGCCCCTACTACCCACTTGTTGTGATGAAATGGATAAGCCCCTATACGGTCTAAAAAGGTTTTGCGCACCTCGATAGTGCGATTGCCACGATAAAAATGAGGCACGAGCACCAACGACAATATGGCTGATACCATTATGCCCACGAAAGCAAACACGCCTAAATCTTGCATCACCTCAGAATGCACAAAGAGCAAGCAGAGGAAGGAAATGGCGGTAGTGATACTGCTGAGCAAGATAGGCACGGTTACAGCACGGTACAACTCGGCGGTGTTTTTAGCTACCTTGTAATGAGTGAGGATATGCAGCGAATAGTCGATAGTAACTCCTAAGAGTACCGCTCCTAAACTGATAGAAATTGCCGAAATACTACCTTTGAGCACATAGAGTGTTGCCAAAGCGGAGAGCACCCCAAAAGCTGAAGGGATAAAGGCAATAAACGGGATATAGACACTTCGATAAAAGAAGACAAGCAATAAATAAAGTGCTGATAGTGAAATGAGTACTGTGGTGAGGATATCGGTTTTGATTTGAGAGGCATTACTCACCGAGATAAAGGGAGCCCCAAAAAAATCTACGCGCACTTTTCCTTGATACTGAGCGTTGAGATGGTCTTGCAACTTATCTAAACTTGCGACGAAAGCGGCATTGTGCTCACTGTCGTTGCCATCGTACTTAGGGTTAATAAAGAAGAGGATATGCTGCTCGTCGTTAGTAGTGAGGAAACCATTGGCAATCTTAAAATCGTTACCTGTATTGAGCTCTTGAAGTTTGCGCAAACCGCGAAAAGTGAGACCAAAAGGGTCTTTACGGATAAACTGTTGTGCCACCATACCCGCAGGAGTGAGCATCGTTTTGTACTGACTCTCCACCATTGATTTGAGACTATCGGGGGCTAAACGGCGTTCTAAATAAGCGTAATCTTCATCGTTTAGAAAAAGAGGTAGGTGGTCGTTTACAAACTGCCAAGTCTCGTCTATCTCTTCTTCGTTTATAATCCCCTGAATACTGGTGATATACTTCGTCATAGAAGCGTTGAGCGTATCTTGCAGATTTTCGGCAACTGTCTGCATATCGGTGAGTGTTCCGCCTTTTTCGGCTGTTACCATTACCGAGATTTTATCGGCGAAATTGAGTTGCTTAAGTACCTTGGAAGTGAGGTTCGTCTTATCGTTTTGAGGGAGTACTTTGGTGATATCCTCTTCAAACCGCAATTGACTCAAACCATAAATGGCAATGAGCGCCCAAGCGGTGAAGAATGAGAAGGTTGCGAGTTTATGAGTGGTGATATATTGGTAAATTCTGTTTAACATCTGCGCTTATTTATCGGACAAAAGTATAGAATAATTAGCAAATAGACAAATTTGGAAAATGAGAAAATTTGGAAATTTGGAAATGAGAAAATGGGAGAATTAGGAAATGAGAGAATTAGAGAATTAGAGAATTAGGAAATGGGGCGCGAGCTACAATAAATGACAGCGAAAAGATTGTCAGTTTATTCAACTTTGCCAAAGTTTCAAACTTTGGCAAAGTGTATACCCCTAAAAGTGACATAGCTGAGTTTTCGGAAGAAAACGGAAAATTTCATAAGGAGACTAAGAAAAATTTTGGTGAAAAAATGCTATGAGGAGGGTGGGGGTAGCTTATAGAGAGCTTATAGGAAGCTTATACGAATCTTGGACGATTGGTATAGAAAGGGTGTATAAATAATTGATTGATAATATAATACAACAGCGCTAAAAATGTTAAAATCGGGGTTTCGAGGCGAAAGAAAGGGAAAAGGCACTAGGCCTTAGGCCATAGGCACTAGGGGAAGTATGACGGAAAAAAGGGAATGTGGTGACGGAAAGTCGGAGAAAAAGAGGCTGATGAATGAAGAGATAATGAGCGGTGGGTGAAGGTAAGGCAGTGGAAAATGCTGTGAATTTTGAGATTTGATTTTAGTGATTGGGGATTTTTTGCGAAGGGTTGTACTGATTTTACCTAATAATTAGGCATTATTTATTGCTAATTACTTATAGTTTTGTACTTTTGCGCCCGAAATAACGAATATCATATGCTGAACGTTCACAACCTATCTGTTTCTTTTCAGGGCGAGTACCTCTTTGAGGACGTTGCTTTTATGCTCAATGCGGGCGACCGTGTGGGGCTTATTGGCAAGAACGGAGCGGGGAAATCGACGATGCTCAAATTGCTTTCACGCGAACTTAAACCCGATACCGGAGGCATTGCTACCGATAAAGATGTACGCATCGGATTTCTGAAACAGGATATTGATTTTGTGAAAGGACGTACCATTTTAGAAGAAGCCTATCAGGCATTTACTGAGATTAAGGCTTTGGAACGTCAGTTGGACGATATTCATCACCAGATAGAAACCCGCACTGATTACGAGAGCGAGGCGTACCACGATTTGCTTGATAAACTCAGCGACTATACGCATCGTTTCGACCTTATAGGAGGATACCAATACCAAGGTGAAACCGAGAAAGTGCTATTGGGGTTGGGCTTTCAGCGGAGTGATTTCGACAAGCTCACCGATAGTTTTTCGGGTGGGTGGCGTATGCGTATAGAATTGGCAAAACTGCTGTTGCAGAACAACGATATATTGCTATTGGACGAGCCTACGAACCACTTGGATATAGAGTCGATTATTTGGCTAGAACAGTTCCTCTCTACTTATAGCGGGGCGGTGGTAATTGTGTCGCACGACAGAATGTTTTTAGACAATGTGACCAATCGGACGATTGAGATTTCGGTAGGCAAAATATACGATTACCCGAAGCCTTACACTCAGTTTTTGGAACTGAGAAAAGAGATGCGCGAACTGCAACTCGCCTCACAAAAGAACCAAGAAAAGAAGATACAACACACTGAAAAGCTCATCGAAAAATTCCGCGCCAAAGCTACCAAAGCCTCAATGGCACAGTCGCTTATCAAGAAGTTGGACAAGATAGAGCGCATAGAGGTAGACGAGGAAGACAATGCGGTGATGAACGTGCGTTTCCCCGTATCGGTAACGCCAGGGAAGGTAGTGCTGGAAATAGACGATGTATCGAAAAGTTATGGTGAAAAAGAGGTGCTCAGCCACGTGAGTTTGCTTATAGAACGAGGCAGCAAAGTAGCTTTTGTGGGACAAAACGGACAGGGGAAAACGACCCTCGCCAAGATGATAGTGGGCGAAATACCCTATGAAGGAACTATCAGGCTGGGGCACAATGTACAGTTGGCTTACTTTGCTCAGAACCAAGCCGACTACTTAGATGGAGAACTCACCGTGCTTGATACGATGTTTAATGCAGCTAACGACAGCAATCGCACTAAAATACGCGACATACTTGGGGCTTTTCTCTTCCGTGGCGATGAGGTAGACAAGAAAGTGAAAGTGCTTTCGGGAGGGGAGCGCAACCGTTTGGCATTGGCAAAGATGCTCCTTTCGGACTTTAACGTAATGGTGATGGACGAGCCTACGAACCACTTGGATATCAAATCGAAGAACGTACTCAAACAAGCCTTACAGCAATTTGAAGGGACGCTCATCATTGTGTCGCACGACCGCGATTTCTTGCAAGGGCTTACCGATAAGGTATACGAGTTTAAGAATAAACATCTGAAAGAATATCTTGGGGACATTGATTTCTTCCTCGAACAACGTGCTGCCGTTAATTTTAGAGAGATAGAACAGCAGAGCAAAAGCACTCCTGTGCAGGTAGAAAAAGAACCGCAGAAAGAAGAAAAACTCTCGTTTGAGGAGCAGAAACAGCAGAAAGCCATTCAGAATAAGCTCAACAAGATAGAGAAGAACATTACCGCTCTTGAAGAAGAGCTTAAAGCGATGAATGAGCAGATGGGACAAGGCGTACAGAACGATGCTTTTTACAAGGAATACGAACAGAAAAAACAGCAGTTGGAGGATTTAATGACCGAGTGGGAATTATTAATGAGTTAAGTTATGCAACCTAAAAAAATCTTACTCTTTATTGTGGGGGTGCTAGTAGCCCTCTTTACAATGACCCTTTTCAGCAGTTATCACACCACCGCCAAAGGAATGGTGCGGGAGGGTATAGTGTTTGGTGACGCGATGTTGCGCTATCCGACCCCTGATATATTGGGAATGCTCTTTAAAGGGGAAGAGGAAAATAATAAAGTAGACGAACTTATTAAAGATACTAAAACCATTGTAGACGAAAAAACCGAAAATTTAGCAAAAAAGGATACTATTGTTAAGGACACGGTACAAACTTCGGAAACTAATATAGAAGGGAAAATATATTACCCGGGGAATCATACGGATTATATCAGAAGACTTAAAGAGAAACTGTGTCAGCCTACCTGCCAAATAGTGCATTATGGTGATTCGCAAATAGAAGGAGACCGCATCACCGGCTATGTGCGCAACCGATTGCAATTGGCATATACTGGCGGAGGACCGGGTTTTATCCCTATAAAAGTAGTGTATAGCCAGAACAGTGTGGACATTATTGCTTCGCCTAACTGGACGCGCTACGCTTTCTTCGACCGCAAACAACGCAAAACGGTAGCGCACGATAAGTATGGTTTGTTCTCTACCTTCTCACGTTTTACTAATTATGTGAGCAATACTGCTGATACGACTGCCTTACCCGTAGCAAAAGCCAGCTTTACGATTAAGCCTTCGGATAAATCGTATGCACGTTTAAGAAACTACACGCGCTTTGGGTTGCATTATGGCAATGCGATGGCAAAAGTGAAGATACGTGTGTATCAGGACGGGAATATTTTAAGAATAGATACTCTTATCTCAGATGGTAAATACCATAATTATAAGCTCAATTTCGCATCTACTCCTAAGGAGCTAAAAGTGGAATTGGAAGGCAAGGTAAGTCCGGATTTTTATGGGATTACTCTTGATGCGTCCTCAGGAGTGCGAATGGATAACGTAGCGATGCGCGGTGAAGCAGGACGTATATTTACACGAATGAATTACGAGCATTTCAGACAAATGAGTGCAGACCGCAAGCCTGATATATTTATCTTTCAGTACGGAGGAAATACAATCCCCTATATGAAAACAGACCAACAGCTTCAGGAGTATGTAAACGCGTTGATATTTAATATCAAATGGGTAAAGCGAGCCAACCCCAATGCAATGTTTATGCTTTTAGGTCCTGGAGATATGACAACTTCGCATAACGGGCAACTTATTACTTACCCTTTTGTACCGAAAATGAACAAGCTGATGAAGGAAGAAGCCTTGAAAAATGGGATTGCTTATTTTAGTATCTTTGAAGCAATGGGAGGAGAAAACTCGATGACAGCGTGGGTGAAGAAAGGAATGGCTGTTTCAGATTACGTACACTTTACGCCACAAGGGACTAAACTAATTTCGGAAGTGTTTTACCAATGCCTACTTAACGACCTTGCGACGGTGCAATAATAGCTATGATAGATTTCTTTAAAAACTTCTTTACCTTTGAGTCGGCTCACCCACTTACTTTTGTACGGATAGACTTTTGGATATTCTTTGCTTTAGTATATGCGGTGTTTGTGCTCATCTATAAGCGTAAGCACGTGCGCAACTTGTTTTTGTTGCTTGCCAGCTTTTACTTCTATTACAAGGCAAGTGGGCTTTTTGTATTGTTATTGGTATTTAGTACTGTTACTGACTTTTATTTAGGGCATTATATCTATAATCAACAAGAAGAGCGCCGACGCAAAATAGGGGTTACTATTAGCGTTTGTGTGAACTTATTGGTACTTAGTTATTTTAAGTATGCTTATTTCTTTACTGATACTTACAATGCGCTGTTTCACACTCATCACCAAACCTTTAACTATTTAGCCTATTGGGCAAACGGGTTTGACTATAACGGATACTTTTCAGTTGATAAAATTATATTGCCCGTAGGTATTTCTTTCTACACTTTTCAGACCATTAGCTATACAGTGGATATTTACCGCAGAAAGGTTGCACCACTGAAATCGATATTAGACTTTGGTTTTTATGTGAGTTTCTTCCCTCAGTTAGTAGCAGGTCCTATTGTACGTGCAGAAGAGTTTGTACCTCAAATTCTCAAAAAAACAGAGATTAGCAAAGAAGAGTTTAATAAGGCGATATTCCTTATCCTTAAAGGACTTATCAAGAAGATGATATTTGCTGATTTTATTGCGTTGCACTTTTTGGATAAGGTATTTGATGCTCCTGAAATGCACTCGGGCTTTTCTAACTTATTAGCTCTGATAGGTTACTCGCTCCAAATATACGGTGATTTTTCTGGCTATACCGATATAGCCATAGGGGTAGCGCTATTGATGGGCTTCCATTTGCCTGTAAACTTCAATTCACCTTATAAGGCTTTGAACTGTGGAGACTTTTGGAAACGCTGGCACATCTCGCTTTCTACTTGGTTGAAGGACTATTTGTACATTCCGTTAGGAGGTAACCGCAATAGCACCTTAGGAACTTTTGTGTTTTCCTTGCTTTTTGTAGTGATATTGGTAGTAGCGATTGGTAACCTCGCCTTTACTTTTATCACAGGGGGATTGCTGATAGCAGGTGCGGTAGTAGCTTTTTATTACAAACCTTTTGAGCGTTACTTGACTACCAATATCAACATTATGCTCACGATGCTCATTGGAGGATTGTGGCACGGAGCTTCGTGGAAGTTTGTTATATGGGGTGGATTGAACGGTTTGGGTGTGGTAGCTTATAAGTATTGGCGCAAGGTGAGTCCGTACGAGCAAAGTAAGCTGTGGATTACTCGCGCTTGGAAGATAGCCTTTACCTTTGCTTTTATTACCTTTACACGCATATTCTTCCGAGGTAATGATATGGAGAGTATAAACTTATGGTTCGCACAAGTGGCGAACAATATGAGTTGGGATACTGCTACCGAAGTGATTAGGCATAACAATATTCCATTAGGCGTTATCTTGATTGGTTATATTACCCATTGGCTACCACAGCATTGGAAAGACTATGTGGAACACGTGTTTGCCGAGAGCCATTACGCTGTGAAAATAGCGATAGCCTTAGTAGTAGTGCTTATTTGCTATCAGGCTTATTCTACCGATATTCAGCCGTTTATTTACTTCCAATTTTAGTTAGGTAAAAGGTAGGGGTAAAAGATAAAAGGGGGAGAAAACCTATTGGGAATTAGTGGCTATGAACACGATACAAGCAATAATGACTATGAGCACCAATGAAGTTACTACTGAAATAATAAGCCCTGCGACGGCTAATGTTTTAGGCTTCTTGCTCATTCCGATAATAGATAATATCAATCCGGTGAGCCATATGATAATGTTCACAATAGGGAGCAATACGAGGAATATTGCCACTACAGACGTTATGAACCCCACCAGACCTATGAGATTGTTATTTACGTTGTTATCGTTATATTGCCTATTGTGAATAAACGACCAGTCGTTTGGGGTATTTTGCTTGAATTCTTCCATCTTTATAAAACAATAAATACTCGATTTTAATGCTACAAATATACAACAAAGAATTTATACTGCAAGTTAAAAAAACTTTTTTATAGGTAAAAGACACAAGCCACGCGAGTAGATGTAATTAGCAGATTTGAGAATTAGCAAAAGGGAAGTAAGGCTTGAAAAGTTTTTATAGGAAAGAGAAGAGTTTAATAATTAAGAGCTGTTTGAAAGATGAGCGAAAGAATAGCTAACCTAAGGCGAAAGTAAGACGATGGAAACCTATGAAAAGTTTATGACAGAACAGTGTAAGAAGTGAAAAACAATTAGAGATTTAGCCAAACTCCTTTGTTATTTATTGAAAAGTTATTACTTTTGCCGTCAGAATTAGATAAGAAATAAGACGCGTTATGTATTCTATTAAAAAATTATTACAAGACGGAAAAAACATACAAGGAGAAATCACCCTTAAAGGTTGGGTGCGCACCTTCCGCAGCAACCGCTTTATTGCCCTGAACGATGGTTCTACAATCGACAATTTACAAGTAGTAGTAGATTTTGAAAATACCGACCCTGAATTGCTTAAACGCATTACCACGGGAGCAGCTATTGAAGTAAAAGGACGACTTGTGGAGAGTCAAGGTAAAGGGCAAAACGTAGAGTTACAAGCAAGTAACATCAGTATATTAGGCGATAGCAACCCTGAAGAATACCCTATCCAACCTAAAAAACACTCACTTGAATTCTTGAGAGAAAACGCTCACTTACGCGTGCGCTCTAGTACTTTTAGTGCGGTGATGCGCGTGCGTTCTACTTTAGCTTTTGCTATTCACAAATACTTTCAAGACAATGGTTTTTTCTACGTGAATACCCCTATTATCACGGGTAGTGATGCCGAAGGGGCTGGAGAGATGTTTCGTGTAACGACCTTAGATGCTAAAAATCCACCACTTAATGAAAACGGCGAAGTAGACTACAAGAAAGACTTCTTCGGTAGGGAGACAAACCTTACCGTATCAGGTCAGTTAGAAGGTGAGACTTTTGCGATGGCGCTTGGTAAGATTTACACCTTTGGACCTACTTTCCGTGCTGAAAACTCCAATACCTCACGTCACTTAGCTGAGTTCTGGATGATAGAGCCCGAAATGGCGTTCTATGACCTTATCGACAATATGAATTTGGCGGAAGATTTTATTAAATACGTATTGCAATATACCTTGGAAGTACGTCGTGACGACCTTGAGTTCTTGAACAAAAGATTTTTAGAAGAAGAGAAGACTAAACCACAGAACGAGCGTAGCACAATGTCACTCATCGAAAAACTTGAATTTGTAATTCACAATCGGTTTAAGAGGGTGAGCTATACTGAAGCGATAGATATTTTAAAGAATAGCAATCACAATAAAAAGAAGAAATTTCAATACCCTGTAAACGAATGGGGTGTAGATTTGCAAAGCGAACACGAACGCTATTTGGTGGAAAAACACTTTGAGTGCCCTGTAATTCTGTACGACTATCCAGCAAATATCAAAGCGTTTTATATGCGCTTAAATGAAGACGGTAAAACGGTGCGCGCGATGGATATTCTCTTCCCAGGAATAGGTGAAATTGTAGGAGGCTCACAACGTGAAGAACGTTACGATGTGCTCAAACAAAAAATAGCCGACCTTCATATGGACGAGGCAACTCTTTGGTGGTATTTAGACCTCCGTAAGTTCGGTACAGCAGTACACAGTGGCTTTGGTTTAGGCTTTGAGCGCTTGGTACTCTTTGCTACTGGAATGACCAATATCCGTGATGTGATACCTTACCCACGCACACCACAAAGTGCAGAGTTTTAATGTAAGTTACATCAGGAAATATAAAAACCGAGTTATTTTCGTAACTCGGTTTCCTTATGTAATTTTAAAAAATAAAACAATGACTAAGTTGCCATTTGGTATTTGTTTACTTTTTCTTTAGCCTTGATAAGGTCGAGATTCAAGCTGTTAATCTTTTGTTCTTTATTGAGGATTCTTCCCTTGAACTTAGCATCGTCTTGAGGAGACAGAGCTCCTTTGGCTTTCTTTAAATTATACTTGTTTTGTTCCTTAGCTAAATCAGTTTTAGCTTTGGTAATTTTAGCCTCTATTTTAGAAACCTCAGAGTTAGCTTTGGACAAGCGTTCTTGGTTCTTTTTAGCACGAGCAGCAGCTTTTTGTTGTTCTTTAGCGGCTTTTTCTTGCTCCTTAGCGGCTTTTTGTTCAGCTTTCACAGCCTTTTCCTGCTCTTTTTGTAATTTTTGTTGAGCCTTTAACTGCTCTTTTTGAGCTTTAAGTTCTGCTTGAGACTGAGCTTGAGTAGCTTCAACAGGAGCGGGAGCAACTACCGGAGTAGTGGTATCGGTCATAGTTCCCATTTCGTCTACTTGAGCAAATGACACTTGAGCTATGAATAGCCCAGCGAACAAAGTGAGTGTGTGTAATTTCATATCTGTTAAATTATTTAGTTTTCTTATAGGGTGCAAAGATAAGGAAAATATGCTTACTATTTGCATTTTTACAAAAGTTTAACACCAAAAAAGTCGCCTGCAAAGGAAAGAAGCGCAGGCGACTAAGGAGTAAATTAAAATATAAATAGTTATGGATTATTGAACATTTCCTCTGATACGTAAGCCTTTTACAGGGCTTGATTTGGCATTGGAGGTAACAGTAATAGTTTTGCTGATAGGTCCAACACGATTAGTATCGTATTTTACTTCAATTTTTCCTTTAGCTCCTGGTGCTACGGGTTGGTTTGTCCAAGAAGGAACGGTACAACCGCAAGAAGAAGCTACGTTAGTAATTACGAGGGGTGCTTTACCAGTGTTAGTAAACTCGAACACACGCACACCGTCTGCACCTTGTTTGATGTTACCGTAATCAATTTCTTCAGATTTAAAAGAAATCTCAGCGTCTTGGGCATAAGCCATTACACCAAAAAATGCTAAAAATACAAATGTTAAAAACTTTTTCATAGTATAAAAAATTAAAAATATAAGTTTGTTTTTACGGTTATAAATAGTACAACAACCGTGCCAAAGAGTATTTTTTAAGGTAAAAATTAAGATTTAATAGTGTAGAGTAAAAAAGGGTTTGAGCGAAGAGAAAACATTGTAAGTCACACAGATAAATTATTAGTAGATTGGTGGATTTGGATATTACGGTTAGCTTATACAAGTTTTATACGATATAACGGGCAATGAACTATGGGGGAGTGAAGCTAAGGTGAATCTGAGTCCAAGAAAAGTATTAGATTTTGAAAAACCTAAAGATTTATTCTATCAGAAAGTAATCTGAAAAATTGCACTTGATGGTGGAATGGGCGTTGTGTTAAAATTATCAATGGTTAATTGCTAATTGTGAATTGTTTTGTATCTTTGCCCTCTCACTTTAAATCTCAATAAAACTCTTACATACATATCCAGCTAACGCTGGCTTTACCTAAAAAATGTACTTAATATTCGATACTGAAACTACGGGGTTGCCCCGCCGTTGGGATGCCCCCCTTACCGATAGTGACAACTGGCCTCGTGCCGTGCAGATTGCTTGGCAATTGCACGACCAGTGGGGCGAGCTCATTGAGCATCAGGACTTTTTGATAAAGCCCGATGGCTTCGATGTGCCTTATGATGCCGAAAAAGTACACGGTATTTCTACCCAATTAGCAGAAGCACAAGGAGTGCCTATCGCTGAGGTGTTCAAAGCTTTCAACGAAGCACTCAGCAAGGCGCAATATGTGGTGGGACAAAACATCGGCTTTGATATCAATATTATGGGGGCTGAGTTTTACCGCTATGGGGTGGAGAGTCCGCTTACGCAGATGCCTGTAATCGACACTTGTACTGAGGCAACTGCCAATCTCTGCCAGATAGCTGGTGGAAAAGGAGGTCGTTATAAGTTGCCTACCCTCACCGAGTTGCACTCTTTCCTCTTTGGCGTACCCTTTGCCGAGGCGCACAATGCCACTGCCGACGTGGAAGCAACTACACGCTGTTTCTTTGAATTGATACGTCGTGGTGAAGGCTTCCAAGAAGGTACTTTCAGTAGCGACTATATCAAAGAATTTCAAGGGCATCACACCTCACCTATAGGGCTTATCGGACTCAAGCACGTGAACCTCAAAGAGGCTTCCGATGCCTTGCGAAAAAGCAGTAGCACTGCGCAAACTACAGAACCTCACGCCGATGCTTCATTGTTAGAAAATGCGGTGTTTGCTCACCTGCACAACCATACACAACACTCTATATTACAATCTACTACGTCTATAAAAGACCTCGTAAAAATTACTGCCAAAGAGAAGATGCCTGCCGTGGCTCTTACCGATAGCGGCAATATGATGGCTGCCTTCCACTTTGTGCAAGCCGTACAAGGACATAACAAAGAGGCGGAAGCTAAAAACAAAGAGGCTGAAGAAAAGGGCGAAACCCCTACCGAAACACTCATCAAGCCTATTATAGGTTGTGAGTTCAATATCTGCGAAAATCACTTAGATAGAAGCCGACAAGACAACGGCTACCAAGTGGTGATTTTAGCTAAAAACAAACAGGGCTATCACAATCTTACCAAGATGGCTTCTATTGCTTCTACCAAAGGGTTTTACTATGTACCTCGTATCGACAAAGCGATTGTAGAGCAGTATAAAAGCGATTTAATAGTGCTTTCTGGAGGTATGAACGGCGAAGTGCCGTCTAAAATATTAAACATTGGTACCAAGCAGGCGGAAGAGGCGCTCTTGTGGTGGAAAGAGCAATTCGGCGACGACTTCTATTTAGAGATGATGCGCCATAACCAAGAAGATGAAAATCGCGTAAACGAAACCCTTGTAGAGTTTTCCAAAAAATATGGGGTGAAACTCATTGCTACTAACAATACTTTCTATCTACATAAAAAAGATGCTAATGCCCACGATATTCTGTTGTGTGTGAAGGATGGCGAAAAACAGAAAACACCTATCGGTCGCGGTCGTGGCTATCGTTTTGGGATGCCTAACAATGAGTATTATTTCAAAACTTCAGCCGAAATGAAGGCGCTCTTCAAGGATATTCCTGAGGCAATTCTCAATATTCAAGAAATTATCGATAAGGTAGAACCCTACGGCTTGGCACGTGATATCCTCTTGCCTAAGTTTGATATCCCCGAAGAATTTCAGGTGGAAGACGACCCTACGGGCAAAAAAGGTGAAAACAATTATTTGCGCCATCTTACTTATGAAGGGGCTAAACGCAAATACCCCGAAATTACCGATGAGGTGCGCGAGCGTTTGGATTTCGAGCTTTCTATTATCGAAAAAACGGGTTACCCAGGGTACTTCCTTATTGTGCAAGACTTTATCGCAGCAGCGCGACGTATGAACGTATCAGTAGGCCCTGGACGGGGTTCGGCTGCGGGTTCGGCAGTGGCGTTCTGTTTGGATATTACCAATATGGACCCAATTAAGTACGACCTCCTCTTTGAGCGTTTCCTCAACCCCGACCGTGTGTCAATGCCCGATATTGATATCGACTTTGAGGACTCGGGCCGCCAAGATGTCATCAACTATGTGATTGATAAGTATGGCGAGAGTCAGGTAGCGCGGATTATCACTTATGGTAAAATGGCTGCCAAATCGGCTATCAAAGATACGGCTCGTGTATTAGATGTACCTCTACAAGAGTCGAATAGATTAGCGGGCTTAGTGCCTAATGGGGTGTCATCTTTAGGGAAGATGTTCGGTTGGGACGATAAAACCCTCAAAGAAAAAGTGCGCAGTGAAGAACTGCCAAAAGTAGACGAACTGAAACGCCTTTTAGCAGGAGAAGGGGAGGAGGAGAGTACCCAAACCATTCAGCAGGCAAATATTATTGAAGGTTCGGTGCGCAATACGGGTATCCACGCTTGTGGGGTAATTATCACCCCCGATGATATCACCAACTTTGTGCCGGTAGCTTTAGCCAAAGATTCCGACCTATTTGTGACTCAGTTCGATAACTCGGTAGTAGAGAGCGCAGGGTTGCTGAAAATGGACTTCTTGGGGCTCAGTACCCTCACACTTATCAAAGACACTATTGAAAATATCAAACAAACACATAATATAGAGCTGGATGCAGAGGCTTTCCCGCTCGACGATAAAAAGACTTACGAACTCTTCCAGCGTGGTGAGACGGTCGGGATTTTCCAGTACGAGTCCACTGGTATGCAGAAATATATGCGAGAGCTTAAACCTACCGTCTTTGCCGACCTGATAGCGATGAATGCTCTTTATCGTCCAGGCCCATTGGAATATATACCGAGCTTTATCAAGCGGAAACACGGTATTGAGCCCATTGAGTACGATCTCCCCGATATGGAGGAATACCTCAAAGAAACTTATGGAATTACTGTATATCAAGAACAGGTGATGTTACTATCGCAGAAATTAGCAGGTTTTACCAAAGGTGAAGCCGACGTGCTCCGTAAGGCGATGGGTAAGAAACAAATAGCCGTGTTAGCCAAGATGAAACCTAAGTTCATTACCCAAGCCTCCGAAAAAGGGCACGACGCTCAAAAACTCGAAAAGATATGGGCAGACTGGGAGAAGTTTGCCGCTTATGCGTTCAATAAATCGCACTCTACCTGCTATGCGTGGGTAGGTTACCAAACTGCCTACCTAAAAGCCAATTACCCTGCCGAGTATATGGCGGCGGTACTCTCTAACAATATGAACGACATCAAAACGATTACTTTCTTCCTAGAAGAGTGCCACCGAATGGGTATCAAGGTGTTACCTCCTGATGTGAATGAATCGTTGTATAAATTTACCGTAAATAAAAACGGTGATATACGCTTCGGGATGGGAGCTGTGAAAGGGGTAGGAAAAGCAGCTGTCGATACGATTGTTGAACAACGCCAAGAGCGCCCTTATACCTCTATTTTCGATTTGGCAAAACGCGTAGATTATAAGAGTATCAATAAAAAAGCCTTTGAAAGTATCGCTTTGGCAGGAGGTTTTGACTCGTTCACCAATGTACACCGTGCTCAGTACTTCCACGCTGAAGCCGATGGTATTCCATTCCTCGAAAAAGCCATTCGTTTTGGTACTAAATACCAAGAGAGTAAGAACTCCGCCCAAATGAGTCTGTTTGGTGGTGAGAGTGAAGTAGATATCCCTGAACCTGCTGTGCCTAAATGTGAAACGTGGGGTAACCTCGAGCAGTTGCGCCGTGAGAAGGAGGTGGTAGGTATCTATATCTCAGGGCACCCGCTCGACGATTTTAAGCACGAGTTACAAAACTTTTGCAATATCAGTCTATCGGAATTGCAAGACTTACAACCTTTTATTAACCGTGAACTCACTGTAGCGGGTATGGTAGCTGACCTGCAACATCGTACGGCTAAGAACGGAAAAGGTTACGGCTTTTTTACTCTTGAGGATTACGACGGCTCCTACGAGTTTAAACTCTTTGGAGATGATTATTTGAACTATCAGAAATATATGGTACCAGGGGCGTTTTTGTATATCAAATTTAAGGTGGTAGAAGGATTTCTCAATAGAGAAACCAACCAAAGAGGCGAACCTCGAATACAGTTTCTACAGATGATGCAGTTGCAAGATGTGATGGAAACCCTCTCTAAAAAACTTACTTTACACGTGAATATAGAGGAGATTAACCAAGATTTGATTGCAAAATACAAAGATTTACTACAAAAGCACAAAGGGAAACATTCTATTTACTTTGTTGTGCACCATCACAATGAAAATATTCACCTAAATATGGAAAATGGTAATCTAAAGGTGGCGATTACTAAATCTTTTTTAGATGATTTAGACGCTCTATTTGCAAAATATCATCTCAATGACCGCAGAATGGAGAAAATAGTTGCTAAAAAGACAGAAGATACTCACGACGACGAAGAAATGGCAATGGAGGATTTGGGATTATCGGAGTAGACAATTAGTTAATTTCTATTTTGACTGCTGACGGCTAACAGCTAAAAAAATCTTCAATCGTAACTCGTAGTTTGTAATTATTTTGTACTTTTGCACAACCACTTAAAAAGAAAAAGAAATGAGTGCATTGAGCGTTAATCACCTGTTGGGCATTAAGTATATCACCGAAAAGGATATACAGTTAATATTTGAAACAGCTGACCACTTCAAAGAGGTTATTAACCGTCCTATTAAAAAAGTGCCTTCGTTGCGCGATATTACTATTGCCAATCTCTTCTTCGAGAATAGTACGCGCACTCGTCTTTCCTTTGAATTGGCAGAAAAACGTCTTTCTGCCGATGTGATTAACTTTTCGGCTTCTCAATCATCGGTAGCCAAAGGGGAAACCTTAGTAGATACCGTGAACAATATCCTCTCGATGAAAGTGGATATGGTAGTGATGCGTCACCCGAACCCAGGTGCGGGAGTCTTCCTCTCACAACACGTGAAAGCCTCAATTGTAAACGCTGGCGATGGAGCTCACGAACACCCTACACAAGCACTTTTAGACTCGTATTCTATACGCGAACGCTTGGGAGATGTAGTAGGTAAAAAAGTAGTGATAGTGGGGGATATACTACACTCGCGCGTGGCACTTTCGAACATCTTTGCACTCCACAAGCAAGGAGCTGAAGTGATGCTATGCGGACCTCAAACACTTATTCCTAAATACATTCATAAATTGGACGTGAAGGTAGAAACCAATTTGCGCAAGGCTTTGAGCTGGTGTGATGTGGCTAATATGTTGCGTATCCAAAACGAACGACTCGACATCAGTTATTTTCCTTCCACCCGTGAATATGTACAACAATACGGACTCACCAAAGAGCTATTGGATAGCCTCGATAAAGAAATAGTGATTATGCACCCAGGACCTATCAATCGAGGGGTAGAAATTACCAGCGAAGTAGCTGATAGCTCCCAATCGATTATTTTACAACAAGTAGAAAATGGAGTAGCTATACGAATGGCAGTGATTTATTTGTTGGCAAGCAAGATTTAATAAGGTAAAAGATAAAAGGTAAAAGATAAAAGGTAAAGCCAGCGAGGGCTTACAGCTGGGTATGTGAATAAAAGGTAAAAGATAAAAAAGCGCGATGTTTACTATTTAAACATCGCGCTTTTTTAATTGTTAATTGTCAATTATTAAATTGCTGTTATCTTCTAATTCTGATGGTAATAAGGGCAAAGATAAAAGTGGTGAAAAAGGAGAATATGGCATACACAAGGGCAGGTTTGGTCATATCGGTATTGCCCATAAGGGTACCTGCTACCAATATCGCCAAAGCAGTGTTTTGTAGACCTACTTCTATACTGATAGTCGTTGCTTGTACACCCGGTAATTTAAAAGATTTCAGAGCTATAAAATAACTAAGTGTCATCGCGCTGAGGTGCATTAGAAGCGTAGCAGGCAAGAGTCGGAATATTTCATCTACTGAAATACCACTTCCTCCTGATTGTTTATCACCGAAAAACTTGATGAAGAATACAATTCCCAACAATATGGTGTTTGTTACTTTTAAAGGAAAACGGATTTTAAGAGATACATTAGGGAAAAACCGGTTGAAGAATAAGCCCAACAAAGCTGGTATTATAATGATTTTGGCTACTTCCCAGACCATATTGAATATAGGGAGCGACACTTCGGTATGACCCCCCATAAAAACTCCTACTGCCCAATTAGACAACACCGGAATGGTAAACAGTATGAGCAAGCTATTGATAGCGGTAAGAGCTACTGCCAAAGCGGTATCGGCTTTGATGAGATAACTAATGAAATTGGAGGTAGTACCTCCAGGACATATTGATACGATGATGAGTCCTACTTTTTCGGCAGGGGGTAAATTAGAAAACTCGGCAATGATAAAAGCACAGATAGGCAAGAAGACCATCTGCAAGAAAAGCCCTAAGTACAAGGGCTTTGATTTTTTGAATATGTTTTCGAAATCGGAGAAGCGCAACGAACTGCCTATCGCAAAGGTGATAAGCATAAGCACTGCCGAAAGGAGGTAATCTATAAACATCAGCGATTAGCTTTTCTAATAAGTATAGGTATAGGTAGCTTTATGAGCGTTGTTTTTCTTATATTCAGCGGACTTAGGTGTATTGTTGCTATTCCATTGATAGCTAAAAGTACGAGTGGCATTCTCTAAATCTTTATAGTCAGCTTGGGTGTTATTATGGAGGTTTTTAGTATAAGAAATTACATTGTGAGCGGCGGTTCTTATAAGAGGGTCTCTGTAATAATCGCCATAGTAGTTGTAATTACTTATCAACTCTATTTCAGCTAAATATTTAAAGAGGTCTCGCTGATAGATATTCGGTTTATTATCGTATTGGTAAGTACAAGTGCCTTTGGTATTTTGGTCAGGAACAGCCCCTACATAAGTTGCTTTTTCAAGAGAAGCTACTGTACCATCGGGATTGAGGGAATAAATATAATAGTCGTTAAAACCAGCGAATGAGCTATGAGCTATTATTGTTATTTTGTTTTTATCATAAGTGTAGCTATATTTATTTATTTCACTACCACTTTCAGTAGTTTTTTTGGATATCTTACCATTGGCATATTCATAACTTATCTTTTGAGCGTTATCATTACGGACAATTGATTGTAAGTGATTTCCGTTATAAGTAAAGTTATAGGTATAGTTTCTGTTGCTTTGAGAATTACTTTTAATACTGATAGCAGTTATCAACTCGCCGTTATAAGTGATGGTATAGACTTCATCAGTAGTGGGGGTACCGTTATCGACTACTTTTCTTTCAAAAGCAGTAATTTTATTACCACTTAACGTATAGGTTTCAGTGGTTTTAACAGTGCCTATACTACCAATAGTTTCCTCTACTATTGTTTTAGGAAAAGCACCGCCAGGGGTAGTTTCATCATTGTTGTCTTTTTTACAAGAAAGAAAGATAAGTGTAAGACCTATGGCTAATAATAATGTTTTTTTCATTGGTTATATACTTTTATGGCGACAAAGGTACGAAACATTTTTTAATTAACAATAAGAAGTGTGAGCCACACGGGCAGGGAAAAGATTAGCAAATTAGGAAATGAGAAAATTAGCAAATGTGAAGGGTTGAGGAGTTCGAAATATAGCGGAGGAGAACGAAAGAGAGCTGAGAGGAATTTTGGTGAAAAAAGGCTATGAGAAGGGTGGGGGTAGCTTATAGAGAGCTTATAGGAAGCTTATACGAATCTTGGACGATTGGTATAGAAAAGGTATATAAATAGTTGATTCATAATATAATACAACAGCGCTAAAAATGTTAAAAAAGAGGTTTCGAGGCGAAAGAAAGGGGAAAGGTACTAGGCCTTAGGCCATAGGCACTAGGGGAGAATATGAGGGAAAAGAGAAGAAATGACGAATGACCAGTGACGAATGACGAATATGGACTTTCTTTAAAGGGGAATTGTGGCGGCGGTAAGACGGTGCGTGCCATACGAGCAGGTGAAGAAGAGTAATAGAAGTTTGGGGAGTTAAAGGTAAAGAAAATGAGGAAATAGGCTTAAAAACAAAAAGGACTGCCAGAGAGTTTCTGGACAGCCCTTTTTAGTTTATTATAAAAGTACTATTTTTTGATATATAACCAGCCTACTTCAGATTGTTTATTATTATTCTGATCGTAGTATTCAATCACATAATAATAAGTACCTTGTGGGAGTTTATCGGCAGCTTCGACGGTTGCACGGGCGTCGGAGATTCCTCTAAACACGCGGGTTACGTTGTCGTAGCCACTTACCTCAAATACTTTCACGCCCCAACGGTTGTAGATACGTACCACATTGTTCGGATAGTTTTCTATACCACCAATATGGAAGTGGTCGTTTTTACCGTCGCCATTTACTGACATACCGTTGTAAGGTATGAGCTTATTCACTATATCAACCGTTACAGTAGCACTGCTACAGCCTGCTGAGTTACAAATTTCATACACAAAAGTATCGGTTCCTACAAAGCCTGTGTGAGGTCTGTATTCTACCGTATTATCGACATTTACAACTACTGTACCGTTTGCAGGTTGAGTTACTACATTAGGAGTAGTCGCTCCGTTGAGGGTATCGTTCGCTAACACGGCAATATTTACAGGAGTATTCAACGCTGTAGAAACCCTATCGTCTACCGCTACTGGCAATACTGTAGGAGTTACTGTTGTAGGTGATACAGTGATTGTTACTACACCTGTTACACAACTTGTAGGGGTTGCCGTTGTACATACTTGATAAGTAATAGTGTATGTACCGCTTGCTGTGCCGGTTGGAACGGTTACTGTTCCATCAGGATTCAAGGTTGGAACGGTTCCTCCTGGTACTTGTGGCGTTGCTGGAGTTACTACGGTGATAGTAACGTTACCTGTTGGGCCTGTAGTAACTGATTGAGTTCCTACAGTTCCTCCTGTGGTGATATTTCCAGCTGTAGTTGTGGTTGTATCGGTGTATACCATATTGTTGTTTGGCAATATTGGTACGGGTTGTCTCACCGTTACTGTCACTGTTGCTTCTGTACTGCAAGCTGTAGGTGTTGCTACTGAACAGATATGATATGTATATGTGTAAACTCCTGGGATTGCATTAGCTGGTACCGTTACCGAACCGTTGCTTCCTATTGTAGGTACTCCTGTACCTGTTGGCGCAGTAGTTACACTTACTGTTACATTAGTAGCTGTTGCTGATGCAACTCCATCGACAGTATCATTACTCAATATAGTTCCTACTACTGTTGCTGTACCACTTGTTGGCACATCGTAAGTATTATCACCTGCTGTAGGTGTGGCTGTTGCTGTAGGTGATACAGTGAGTACTGTTGTACCACTTACACAAGTACTTGGTGTTGCTGTTGTACAAACATCGTAAGTAATTGTGTAGACTCCTGGAAGCAATGTGCCTGGGACTGTAATAGTACCATCAGGATTCAATGTAGGAGTAGGAGCTCCAGGTGCTGCACCTGGTGTTACTACTACATTGGTAATAGTTACATTACTTCCTGTTGCAGAAGTAGTGGTACCGTCTGGTTTCACTATATCATCATTGTTCAAGATACTTGGTGTTGTACTAGTACCTGTTTGCGTTACTGTAAGGTTTTCAGGACGGATAATAGGTGATGGCTGACTTACAGTAACTGTAAGGGTACCACTTGTACAAGCTACAGGTGTAGCTGTTGTACATACATCATAAGTGATAGTATATACACCTGGAGGTGTGGTAGGTGGTATTTGTACATTACCTGTAGTTGGATCTATCACTGGTGTATTAGGTGTGATAGGACTTGTTATAGTAATAGTTACATTTCCACCAGTACCTGCCGTTGCTGACTGAGTACCTACTGTATCGTTTGTCAATATATTACCTATTGTACGGGTTGTTGTACTTGTAGGTGTTGATGGTACTATTGGTAAATTATCTGGTGTAATTACTGGAACCTCGCCTACTACTACTGTAGCGGTTGCTGTTTTACAGTTAGAAGGATTCAATACTTCACACACTCTGTATACTATATTATAAGTACCTGACTTAGTACCTGTTGGTACAGTTATCTTACCTGTAGTGGTGTTTAAAGTAGGTGTAGGTGTACCTCCTAAGCTTGTTGCTGGAGTTACTACTGCTATAGTTACAGCTGTTGAACTTACTGGGTTTCCACCTAAAGTTGCCGTATCTATTACAGTTTCTGTTGAAGTAGTTCCTGGTGCTAAAGGATATACTTTAGAAGGTACTACTAATTCAGGGGCACCTACAGTTACCACTACAGTGCGTGTTCCTGTACAGTTAGTTGGGTTCAACACTTCGCAGTAGTTATACGTAATTGTATAGTTACCTGCTGGGGTATTACCCGGTACGGTTACTTTACCTGTGTTTGGATCCATTGTTGGTACTTTGCTACCACTTGGATTATGAACCGTCATTGTTACATTACCACCAGGGCCTGCTGTTGGCGTTGTTACTCCGCCTATGCTATCGTTATCGAAAATGCTTGGCGTTGTTTGAGTGCTGGTGCTTGGCGTTACTGTAAGTGTTTCTGGCACTACTGTAAGACTGGCTGAACCTACGCTGATTACTACTGTTTGTGTTTGGCAGTTGCTGCTTGGGTTCAAGCTTTCACACTCTTTATAAGTAATGGTATATGTGCCTGACTTAGTTCCTGCTGGTACAGTTACTATACCTGTGTTTACATCTAAGGTTGGGGTTTTACCTCCTCCTATCGGCGTTGCTGGGGTAACCACAGTGATGGTTACGCTACCTGTTGGGCCTGCTGTTGGAGTATTGCCTCCTAAATTGTCGTTGGTAAGGATATTACCCGCTGTTTGGGTTGTTACTCCGTTACCTACAGTAAAGGTATCGCTTGCTACTGTAAGAGTTGCTGCACCTACAGTTACTACTACAGTGCGCGTTCCTGTACAGTTGGTTGGGTTCAACACTTCGCAGTAGTTATACGTAATTGTATAGTTACCTGCTGGGGTATTGCCCGGTACGGTTACTTTACCTGTGTTTGGATCCATTGTTGGTACTTTGCTACCACTTGGATTATGAACCGTCATTGTTACATTACCACCAGGGCCTGCTGTTGGCGTTGTTACTCCGCCTATGCTATCGTTATCGAAAATGCTTGGCGTTGTTTGAGTGCTGGTGCTTGGCGTTACTGTAAGTGTTTCTGGCACTACTGTAAGACTGGCTGAACCTACGCTGATTACTACTGTTTGTGTTTGGCAGTTGCTGCTTGGGTTCAAGCTTTCACACTCTTTATAAGTAATGGTATATGTGCCTGACTTAGTTCCTGCTGGTACAGTTACTATACCTGTGTTTACATCTAAGGTTGGGGTTTTACCTCCTCCTATCGGCGTTGCTGGGGTAACCACAGTGATGGTTACGCTACCTGTTGGGCCTGCTGTTGGAGTATTGCCTCCTAAATTGTCGTTGGTAAGGATATTACCCGCTGTTTGGGTTGTTACTCCGTTACCTACCGTAAAGGTATCGCTTGCTACTGTAAGGGTTGCTGCTCCTACAGTCACTACTACAGTGCGCGTTCCTGTACAGTTGGTTGGGTTCAACACTTCGCAGTAGTTATACGTAATTGTATAGTTACCTGCTGGGGTATTGCCCGGTACGGTTACTTTACCTGTGTTTGGATCCATCGTCGGTACTTTGCTACCACTTGGATTATGAACCGTCATTGTTACATTACCACCAGGGCCTGCTGTTGGCGTTGTTACTCCGCCTATGCTATCGTTATCGAAAATGCTTGGCGTTGTTTGAGTGCTGGTGCTTGGCGTTACTGTAAGTGTTTCTGGCACTACTGTAAGACTAGCTGAACCTACGCTGATTACTACTGTTTGTGTTTGGCAGTTACTGCTTGGGTTCAAGCTTTCACACTCTTTATAAGTAATGGTATATGTGCCTGACTTAGTTCCTGCTGGTACAGTTACTATACCTGTGTTTACATCTAAGGTTGGGGTTTTACCTCCTCCTATCGGCGTTGCTGGGGTAACCACAGTGATGGTTACGCTACCTGTTGGGCCTGCTGTTGGAGTATTGCCTCCTAAATTGTCGTTGGTAAGGATATTACCCGCTGTTTGGGTTGTTACTCCGTTACCTACCGTAAAGGTATCGCTTGCTACTGTAAGGGTTGCTGCTCCTACAGTCACTACTACAGTGCGCGTTCCTGTACAGTTGGTTGGGTTCAACACTTCGCAGTAGTTATACGTAATTGTATAGTTACCTGCTGGGGTATTGCCCGGTACGGTTACTTTACCTGTGTTTGGATCCATTGTTGGTACTTTGCTACCACTTGGATTATGAACCGTCATTGTTACATTACCACCAGGGCCTGCTGTTGGCGTTGTTACTCCGCCTATGCTATCGTTATCGAAAATGCTTGGCGTTGTTTGAGTGCTGGTGCTTGGCGTTACTGTAAGTGTTTCTGGCACTACTGTAAGGCTGGCTGAACCTACGCTGATTACTACTGTTTGTGTTTGGCAGTTGCTGCTTGGGTTCAAACTTTCACACTCTTTATAAGTAATGGTATATGTGCCTGACTTAGTTCCTGCTGGTACAGTTACTATACCTGTGTTTACATCTAAGGTTGGGGTTTTACCTCCTCCTATCGGCGTTGCTGGGGTAACCACAGTGATGGTTACGCTACCTGTTGGGCCTGCTGTTGGGGTATTGCCTCCTAAATTGTCGTTGGTAAGGATATTACCCGCTGTTTGGGTTGTTACTCCGTTACCTACCGTAAAGGTATCGCTTGCTACTGTAAGGGTTGCTGCACCTACAGTTACCACTACAGTGCGCGTTCCTGTACAGTTAGTTGGGTTCAACACTTCACAGTAGTTATACGTAATTGTATAGTTACCTGCTGGGGTATTGCCCGGTACGGTTACTTTACCTGTGTTTGGATCCATTGTTGGTACTTTGCTACCACTTGGATTATGAACCGTCATTGTTACATTACCACCAGGGCCTGCTGTTGGCGTTGTTACTCCGCCTATGCTATCGTTATCGAAAATGCTTGGCGTTGTTTGAGTGCTGGTGCTTGGCGTTACTGTAAGTGTTTCTGGCACTACTGTAAGACTAGCTGAACCTACGCTGATTACTACTGTTTGTGTTTGGCAGTTGCTGCTTGGGTTCAAGCTTTCACACTCTTTATAAGTAATGGTATATGTGCCTGACTTAGTTCCTGCTGGTACAGTTACTATACCTGTGTTTACATCTAAGGTTGGGGTTTTACCTCCTCCTATCGGCGTTGCTGGGGTAACCACAGTGATGGTTACGCTACCTGTTGGGCCTGCTGTTGGAGTATTGCCTCCTAAATTGTCGTTGGTAAGGATATTACCCGCTGTTTGGGTTGTTACTCCGTTACCTACCGTAAAGGTATCGCTTGCTACTGTAAGAGGTGTAGCTGCTAACTTAATAGTTGATGTTTTAGTAGTTACATTACCAAAGGTATCTTTTGCTACAAAGGTAACTGTGATAACGCCACCAGGTACAGTACAAAAGTCAGCTGGGGCATTATAGTTATTTGTAATAGTTGCTATTGCACCACAAGCATCGGTGGCAGTAGCCGTACCGAGCCAAGTGTTGATAGCTGTAGTAGCTGTAGTTGAGTTACACAATATATTCAAAGCAGATGGAGCATCGAAAGTAGGTGGTGTGGTATCGTTCACTGTAAGGGTAACGGTTACGAGCCCACTAGTACAGCCGTTGTTATTGATAGCTCGTACATAGGCTGTTGTAGTAGTACGAGTAGTTACATTCGTATTGATAGTAGGAGCTACAGTAGTGCTTGCAGTAGCTGTAGGGGTAGCATACCAACGCAAGGTAGTACCTACTGCAGGGGTTACATAATTATCAAACGATACAATATTACTATTTGCTGTAGGGCAAAGCGTAGTAGTACTGCTTACTGTTGGCATTGCCGCTGCAGTGTGTACAGTTATCACAGCAACTGTACTTGTGATAGTATTGCCACAAGTGATGGTAAATACCACACGATAAGAAGCTGTTTGGTTATACGGACTATTATTAGTATTGAGCGTAAGAGTAGCCGTACCATTGTTAGTAGCTACCGCTGAACCTATATTCGTCCAAGCACCACCGCCCACTTGTTGTTGCCATTGATAATTAGTATTTCTTACAGAAGCTACCGCTGTGAGGGTAACAGTTTCGCCTTTACAAACTGTTTGAGGTACTGGGTTAGTAGTTACACTGAGGGTAGTAGACGCTATAGAAGTAGGGCACAATTCTACTACATACCCACCGGCGCTACTGTTATCAGGGTCGGTAAGGGTGAGTTCGGTGAACGGTTTATCAGAGGTTACGACTACTTTTGCTTGAGTATACACATTGGCTTGGTGTGATACTTTTCCACCAACTACGGTGAGTTTTCCAGCATCGGTACCACAACCTACTGCGTTTACTGCTACTGTGCCACCACAGTTTACTGCAAAGGTTACGCTATCGGCATTGGCAACACTAGGGTTACCACCGAAACCTGAAAGCCATACTTGTACAGAGGTTACAGGTTTGCTAAATGTATACTTAATAGTTGCTTGTCCACCTTTCATTATAGGATAGCCTGCCAATATAGTGCTTTGGCACATCTGTCCTGAATCATAAGTATAGGCGTCAAAAAACTGTGGAGTTCCTGTAATAGTTCTGTTTACTGTTAGTCCCCCTATTTGTGCTGCTGCAGTAGCTGTTTTAGCAAACTGAGGTGATGGGAAGCTAGTACAAGCTCCTCCTGCTTTACCTACTTCTACTAAATAGTTAGTAGTGAGGGTACAAGTACCGTTGGCTACTTGTGTAATTGCCAAGGTAGCCGTAGCAGTTTGTCCTGGTTTAGATATTGTTAAAACTCCTCCTGGTGGTATAGAGGCAGCTGTAGCTGTACCATTATTGAATTTGTGTAGCAACTGCGTACCTGGAACGCCTTTAATAGTATATACTACATTGGTAGCCCCAGTTTCATTGAGTGTTGCAGGAGTAGCATAAAACTCAGTAATGTTATTGAGTACTGAAGCTTTAGTAACGGTAAATTCACCAGAGTATGCAGAGATATCATCACATAAACCTATGAGGTCTACAGCATAGCGCACTCTGAACTTACCACCATTAGCCACATTGGCAGTATTAATAGTAAAGACACGAGTAGCCCCTACTTTTCTATTATTGCTATAGATTTGAGCAGCTCCTCCATTAGGGAGCACATAGGTTACCCAATTGGCAGAATTATCGGCTTTGTACTGCAATTCATAAGCGAATTTATTACCACTTCCATCATTAGCTATAGTACCTGTAGCTACTGTAGCTTGCGCATTGATAGTAAAGCTAGCATCTGTACATACTACTTTATCAGGATAAGTAGTAGGGTTGATAGTAAGCACATCGGTAACAGTGAGAGCCGTAAATTTAAATATATTAGAATAGCTTTCTCCACCGCCACATACTGAGGCATCGGAGGTATACTTCACACGGTAATAACCTGTGTTAGAAGCTACATTCTCTATTGTAAGTATTCTTTCTGCTCCACCTGCTACAAGCGTATGTTTCTGAGTAGCGCGATCTACCCAAGTACCGGTAGCTGTAGGGCGATATTGTAACTGATAAGTAACCTTTGAGCCTCCCATACCTGCATTAACGGTTGCCTTAGCGGTAATAGTAGTAGTGCCAGTAGCACTTGCACATACAGCTACATCAGTATAAGCAGGTGCATTTACTGTAATTACTGAAGATACTGCATTAGCTACTAATTTAGTAGCATTAGTAGTAAGCGACATCGTTCCACAGAAACTACCGGCGTGGGTATAAGTATATGCTACACGGTATAGCGCATTGTTATCAGAAGTAGTAGGCGTAAAGCTATAGGTGACATTAGCACCTGAAGTTGCACTACCACTTTGTCCGCTTATATCGCTCCACGTAGTACCATTGTTAGTAGACTTTTGCCATTGGTAACTGAGACTACCACTGAAAGGACTGGCTAAAGTAGCTTGTGTAGTAAGGGTAGTGGTAAACCCAACACAAGCAGTAGTTGTAGCGGTAAGTTGCGTAGTAATGGTTACCGCATCGGTATTACCAGTACCTTGCTTTTTGATTGAAGCAGGACAAAGTTCTACTAAGAAACCTCCAGCAGTACTATTATCATCGGTAATGGTAAGTTCAGTAAAAGGTTTAGTGGCAGTTACTTTTACTGCTAAATCTGTACCTATGAGATTATTTTCACTTACAGTAGTTCCATTAATCGTAGCTGTACCTTTACAATCAGCTACTAAACTCAGAGTAGGATTTCCGCAACCTGCGTTGATACTGAATTTAGCTTTATCAACAGTACCTACTGCTCCTTTTCCCATTATCAAGAGCCATACCTCTACATTATTCACAGGTTGGCTAAATTTATAAGTAACAGAAGTAATTCTATTATTTGCTTTTTGCAACCAAGGATAATTAGAATTAGCAGGATATACAGAACAATATTCAGTTGGATCGTTTAAACTACTTGTTAAGAAGTTATTAGGTGTTGTTCCACCTACATAGCTACGAGTAACAGTAATATTATTAATAGTATAAGTAGCATCATTAGTAGTTGCAAACAAGCTATTAGGCTTAGTTGTACAAACAGCATTATTAAAAGCTGCTGTTACTTGTACTTGTTTATTTTGAGTAATATTACAAGCTCCTTTTTGTACACGTGTTATTTTAAAAGTAGTAGCTTGTGAAGTAGGGAGGGTTACGGTTGCTACCCCTGAATTGTTAAGCCCCACTGTTTGAGGTGTACCTCCATTTACTTGGTAAGTAACTGTAGCATTAGAAGTTCCTTCTATTCTATACGCTACATTGGTAGTAATTCCTTGTGTAATAGAAAGAGGAGTAGCTGTAAGTTTTGTTACTTTTGCTTCACTTACAGTTAAGGTAGCTACATTGGAGTAACGCACAATCTCTTCAGAGAACTCAGAAGGATTTTTATAAGTGTACTTAACCCTGATATTAGCTTGATCATAAGGTAATGTACCTAAATTAGCTTCTACAAAATTAATATTAGTACCACTTGTTTTATTATCTTGTGTTGCAATAGTTAGCCAAGAACTGCTTCCACTTTTCTTAGCTTGTAACTCATATTTAAAGGAACCTCCATTGAATTTTGAAGTAGCTTGTGCTTCATAAGAAGGAGGAACTCCTGTCATAGTGTCCTCACATACGCTTTGTGCAGTAAGAGTTTTATCTATTGTAAAAATATCATCATCAGTAGCTTTGACGATAGAAGTAGGACAAAGAGCCACCAAATAGCCCAATCCTGTACTTCCCACATCAGTAATCGTAATTTTACTAAACGGCTTGCTCGAAGTTACTTTTATACCCACATCAGTAGTGAGTTTTCTATTACTAACACTCTCTACTACGTTATTATTGATCGTAGATACTATAGGATTACAATCATAACTTTTAGAAAGAGAGATAGCACCTCCTCCATTTACTTCAAATTTTGCTTTATCGAAGGAATTAACTTGTGTATTATCACCAAAGGCAAGTAAGAAAATCTCTGCACTTTTAACAGGAGTACTAAACTCATACACTATTTTCTTACTATCTTTCAGCAAAGGATCTTTGCTTGGATATGTTTTAGTTGAACCACAATGAGAGCCAGGAAAAGAAACAGATTTATTAACACCACTATCTGCTTTTCGAGTAACAGTCATTCCTGCGACAGAAACTGTTTGATTAGGAAAACTATTAAATGGATCTCCTATAGTGGGTGGAGTACAAGAACTACTTTCTATAGGTGTAACAATAGATGCTAGACAAATTTCCACAAAGAAACCATAACCACCTGTTTGTCCAGAAGGTTCTAAAAATTCTAAAGTAAGTTCTGTAAAAGGTGCAGAAGAGGAAATACCAACTTTTGCGTCTGTAGTTTTTTTATCTTCAGAAGATACTTCAGCTCCTGAAATAGTAACTGCACCAGCTGTACAACTAGAACGTAAGGCTAAGTTTATTTCCCCATTGTTCACGGTGAATTTTACAACATCTTTGTGAGGTTTATTCTGTTTCCACCATTCTCGTTCCCCATTATACCCAAAAGCAGCTAAGAAAACCTCAATATCATTTACCGGCTTACTAAACTTATAGGTAATTTTGCTTACCTTATTAGAGTCCATAAAGGGATACTTCTTATTTCCACCTTTAAAAGTTGTTTTACGATCTTTACCACAATAGGTTTCATCAGGTGTATTATCATCAGTAGCATACTGAATATTATCTATACTTCGATTTCCTGCTTCTAAAACACGCTCAACCCGTACCCCTCTAATAGTAGTAAACTCTGTTACTTTCTTATTAGTTGGAGTTCCAACCTGTGTGTAACTCACAGGTTCAGGCATAGCATTACAAGATTGCACCTGTGCTTCTATCTCCTCAAAAGAGATTAAGAAAAATGTTATAGCTAATAGGATTTTAGTGATATTTTTCATTCTTGTTTTATAAAAAGACATTGTTAGTGATTATTTGGGTGCAAAATTAGTAAAGATTTTTTACATCTCTCTATACTAAGATAATAATTAACACAGTTTTAACAAGTTTAGGGCTAAAAACAACAGATTTTAATTCTTTTTAAATCTCTTCTTCTTTAAACTTTCTACTCTTTACCTTTCCTTACTTGTGTAAAAAATAACACTGTTATATCTTCTGTTTCTGCTGTAATCTGTTTTCTCTTTCAAAGGGAGGTAGGAGCTATAAGAAACGCACCAGCGGAGGTTGCTTCCTATTTCTTAATCTGTTAATTTGCTAATTGTTTTGCTTGTTGTGTTAGGACTTTTTTTGTATCTTTGTCCCCTCATTTCACTGTTAAAACTATGTTTCAAGGAGTACTTCAGAAAATGCTTACCGAATGGGCTGACCCCATACGGTATTATTTGCCAATGGAAGGCGATTTTGTGCTGATGAACCAACTCATCGGAAAGGAGATAACGCTCCAATTTGTGCGCTTTCAGTGTATGAATTGTGGCGAAAATAAGCCTATCTTCCGTCAGGGTTATTGCAAAGAGTGCTTTTTTGAAGTCCCTCAAACCGCCGATTGGGTGATGCACCCCGAACTTAGCAAAGCGCATTTAAACATCGAAGAGCGCGATTTAGGCTATGAGCAACAAATGCAGTTACAACCACATTATGTGTATCTTGCCAATTCCAGCGACGTAAAAGTGGGGGTAACACGCAAATCACAAGCTCCAACCCGCTGGATCGACCAAGGGGCGCACGAAGCCCTTATACTTGCCGAAGTACCCAATCGCTATTTGGCAGGCATTGCCGAAGTCGCTCTTAAAGCTCATATAGCCGATAAAACTAACTGGCGCAAAATGCTCACCAACCAAATCACTCCCGTAGATTTATTGCGAGTAAAATTAGAGGTGCGCGACTTTGTCCCCGACCAAGTACAACCTTACATCACCGAAGATATCACCCCTTTGCACATTCATTTCCCCGTAGAAAAATACCCTACCCAAGTACGCTCTCTGCAACTGGTGCAAACCCCTACTTATAGTGGTAAACTAATGGGCATCAAAGGGCAATACCTTATTTTTAGTGACAATACCGTCTTTAATGTACGAGGTAACGAAGGACTGGTGATTCAATTAACAATTGACAATTGACAATTAACAATTAACGATGAAACACTTTATTCTTTATATATCACTCTTTATTATACAAATAGTCAACTCTCAGGAAATTCCTACCTTAAAAGAACTTTTCTTAAAAGGAAAGGTAAAAACAGTCAATATCCAAATTTATGCGGTATTTGAGAGTACAGAAAAGCAAACAAAATGGATAACTACTCCAATATTTGAACAAGAAAAAGCAATGGATATTTCAGTAAATAACAAAGGCTTTATTACTGAATATACTACAAATGATTTTATTAAATATACTACTAAAATTACTTATGATGATAAGGATAGACCTATCAATATAAAGGAATACAAAAGAGGGGATTTTTTAAGATACGAATATACTTTTGTCTATGACGATAAAAATAAAACTCGACAAGAATATATATATAACGGAGAAATAAAAGAAAAACGCCTTTTGAGCACTTGCTCTCTGAATAAAGATAACCAACCGACCTATTGCACTTACTATGATGATGAGGGTAAGGAAAGAAGTACTTCTACCTATCAATACGATAAAAAAGGTAACAAAATCTTTAATAGAGTAGCCTACTACTTTCAAGAGTATGAATATACATCTGAAGGATTCTTAAAACGCCATATTTTAACAATCAACAAGAAAGGAATTGAAGGTTTTGAGTTAAATTATACGTATGGTAATGGAGATTTTCCTGAAACATTTACTGTAAAACAAGAAGAATACCAACCCCCAAAAACATATACTTTTAAGTACAAATTAGATGAACAGGGTAATTGGGTACAAAAAACCGTCTATTATGATGGAAAAGAGGTAAATATCATCGAAAGAAGGATTACTTATTGGTAAATACCTCTTATTTCTTATCTTACAAATACCAAGTTATTTCCTTTCGAAAACTTTTCTGAAAACGCATATCCATCAGCGTTAAACCCTTTCAAATCTTCTACTGAGTGAATCTCGTTTTCTGCTAAAAAACGCACCATACGACCCCTCGCTTTCTTCGCATAAAAACTAACGACTTTCAGCGTGTCTCCTTTATAATCCTTGAAGATAGGTGTAATCACGGGCACTTTTAGCTTTGTGGTATCAATTGCTTTAAAATATTCTTCACTGGCGAGATTGATAAACAATTCTCCTTCTTGCAATTCGTCGTTTAATGCCTGAGTGATTTTGTCTTTCCAAAAAGCATATAGATTTGTAGCCTTCCCTACGGGTAGTTTGATGCTCATTTCTAACCGATAAGGCGCGATAAGGTCTAAGGGTTTAAGCAGTCCGTACAACCCCGAGAGAATACGCAAAGACCTTTGTAACTTGTCAATTTGCATTTTAGAGAGTGAATAGGCATCGAGTCCCTCATACACATCGCCATTGTAAGCAAAGAGCGCCGGACGCGCATTTTGTGGGGTAAAGGGCAACGAGAGCTGTTGGTGTCGTTGCCAATTCAGGTCGGCGAGCTTTTGGGAGATATGCATTAGGTTTATAAGTTGCTTTGGAGAGAGTGCTTTAAGGGCAGTGCTTACCTCGCCAATTTCCTTTGGAAAAATAGCCGAAGAGTGTACGGTAGTAGGTAGGGCTGATGTTTCGTTAATGGTTTTGGCAGGAGAGATAACGATTTTCATAGTGATATATAATTAACGGGGCAAAGTTACAAAACAATTGACAATTCGCAATTGATAATTGACAATTGAATAGGGGAGAGGCATTAGATAGACTTTAAACGGAACTATGATGGCTTTATAGTGGGTATTCAGTGGGTATTCAGTGGGTATTCAGTGGGTCTACAGTGGGTCTACAGTGGGTCTACAGTGGGTCTACAGTGGCTCTACAGTGGGTCTACAATGAAGACTAACCAAAGATTAATAGAATACTAATAGAACTTACAATGTTGTTACTATCAACTGTATCTCTCGTTCTGTGGGTCGAACTTGCCTGACCTAAAATAACTAACTACTATTTTTCATTGTTATTTAAAAAGAAATGCTTATCTTTGCGCGAATAAACACCCGTGTAACTTACACTATGAAATACATTATTACCCTTATGGGATTATTTACTTTTGGAATGACTCACGCTCAGATTCAGCGTGTAGAACCGCCTTTTTGGTGGGAAGGAATGCACTACAGCCAAGTGCAGGTATTGCTCTATGGCAAAAACATCGCTCAGTACAATGTGGAGAGCGATTTGCCTATTGTAAACATACTGAAAACAGAGAACCCTAACTATCTGTTTGTAACTGTTGATACCAAAGATAAAAAAGCGGGCAACTATACCATTTCGCTATTGCAAAAGAAAAAGAAAGTGGGCAGTGTTCGCTATGAATTAAAAGCGCGTCGTGAGGGCTCGGCTTACCGCAAGAGTTTCGACAGCAGTGATATGATTTACCTGATTATGCCCGACCGCTTTGCCAATGGTAAACCCGACAACGATTCGCACCCCGCACTTACTGATAAGCTCAACCGCTCAGATTCTTTCGGTCGTCACGGGGGGGACATTCAGGGGATTATCGACCATTTGGATTATATACAATCCTTAGGTGCTACGGCTATATGGAGTACGCCCTTATGTGAGGACAACGAACCACAACATTCTTATCACACTTATGCCCAAACCGATGTGTACAAAATAGACCCGCGTTATGGTACTAATGAAGAGTACCGACAGCTCTCAGCGGCTTTGCACAAGCGCGGAATGAAACTCATCAAAGATTATGTAACCAACCACTGGGGCAGTCAGCATTGGCTCGTGAAAGACCTGCCTTGCTACGACTGGTTACACCAATTTCCTGGTTATGGACAGAGTTCTCTTAAGATAACAACTCAGATGGACAGCAATGCCTCGGAATGGGACAAAAAGTACTGCGAAAAAGGTTGGTTTGCACGTTCTATGCCCGACCTCAACCAAGCGAACCCATTGGTACTAAACTACCTCACCCAGAACGCGATTTGGTGGATAGAATACGCCGACCTCGACGGTTTGCGTGTGGATACTTATCCGTATAACGACAAAGCAGGCATTGCCCAATGGACGAAAGCTATTACTGATGAATATCCTTATTTCAACATTATGGGCGAGGTATGGCTTACTCAGAGCGCACAAGTGTCGTATTGGCAAAAGGATAGCCCTATTAGTGCGATACAAAGCTATAACACTTACTTGCCTACGGTAATGGACTTCCCGCTCTTCGATGCAATAGGAGAGGCTTTCCGTACCACACCTTCGTGGAACAAAGGGATGATGCAACTCTACGACAACTTTGCGAACGACTTTCTGTATAAAGACATCAACAATCTGCTCATCTTTGCAGAAAATCACGATACGGCACGTATCAATCACGTATATCCTAAGATAGAGGATTATAAGATGATTATCACATTGCTAGCAACGGCACGAGGCATTCCACAACTGTACTACGGTAGTGAGATAGCAATGACAGGCGACAAGAGCAAAGGCGATGGCGATATACGACAAGATTTCCCTGGTGGCTGGGCAGGCGATACGCAGAACGCTTTTAGCGCTTCGGGGCGTACGGCTACTCAGAAAGAGTATTACGATTTTACGGCTAAACTCTTCAATTGGCGTAAGGACAAAACCGTAATTCACTACGGGAAGACCAAGCAATACTTACCTGAAAATGAAGTGTATGTCTATTTCCGCTACAATGATACCGAGACCGTAATGGTAGTGCTCAACAACAGCGAAAAGAGCCAAACGCTCCACCTAAACCGCTTTGCCGAGAGTTTGGCGGGATTTTTGAGGGGGAGAGATATTATCTCGGGGAAAGAGATTGTTTTAGGGGATACTTTGGAAGTAGCAGGTAAGACAAGTCTTATTATAATGATGAATCATTAATGGTTAATAGTTGCTCCAAGATTGCTTTAAGTAACCTCTCTCCTGTGACTTTTTCAACTTTGCCAAAGTTTGAACTTTGGCAAAAGTTTGTGATGCAAAGAAGACACTAATGCTATGGATAAAATACTCAAATTAAACTTATGAAGAACATCATTACAATAGGATTGCTAATAGGGTGTGTGTTCTTTGGGAAAGCAGAGAGCGAGGCGGATAAATGGCTAAAAGCAGTATCGGCACAACAGGGTATTGCCATTGAGTGGCAGGAGCGCAAAACCTCTCTTGCCTCAGAGGGAATTCGCTCTTTTGTGGGTTACTACCAAGACAATTTTGTAGCGACCCTTTCGGTAGGAGGACAGAGCGTGTCGGGGAGTTTTCACTATGGAGATACATCGTATGAGATAAACGAGCAAAAAGGACAATTGGTCTTTTCGCCTAATAAAGATTTCCGATGTGGCACTACCGATACGCCTCATTCGCACCCAAGCCGTTCGACAGCACGTCCTACAATATTAGCCGAAGAAACCACTCCTACCATTGCCAACACACAAACACTAAGAATATACCGCTTGGCAATGCATATCCCTTATAGCACCTTCAGCACAGAACACTTAGGGAAAAACATACAAAAAGTAAAAACGTTTTGGGCAGATACTGAAAACTTCCTGAATGAAGTGTACCTACGCGATTTGGGAGTGCGTTTTGAATTGGTAAACGATGAGCGTCTCATCATCAAAGACGAAAGCAAAGAGACTTTTGCAAGCTATCGCGATGCCAATTACGTTAAGGATAATTCAACAAGGATTATCAACGAACTTATAGGGGAAAATAGTTATGACGTGGGTATCTCTCTTGCATATACCGCTTCCTTAAAAAAAGGAGTAAGAGGATTAGCTTATCTTAAAGGTGTTTATCAGGCTAATACCAAAGCTGATGCCGTAGCAGTACTTACCAAAGAAGTCATAGCTCACGAAATCGGACACTTATTCGGGGGTAAACACACTTTTGGTAGCTATAAGGGCTCAGAAGCCTACGATAGTGAAAAGACTGAGTATGACAGAGGTACTTCGGTGATGAGCTATGGCAGTCCGCGTGACTTTTTCTCGCTGTCGAGCATTCAGCGCATACGGGAACTATTGACGAAAGTACCCGTGAAAGCTCACGACAAGACTTTCACTACTCAAGCTCCTCGCATAGACCACAGCAAGATTAAAAGTCATTATACGATTCCCAAGGGTACTTTCTTTCAATTCTATATCCCTGCTATTGACCCCGATAGTGCAGAACTGCTATACGCCGTAAACCAACACGATGTACGTAATGGAGATGAAACCCCTATAACGCAATACATTATCTACAAACCTACTCCTGCTAACCCTGTAACTATTAAAACAGAGTACCACAAAGACTCAGGTAGTGTAATAGCCAATAGTGGCTTAGCACAACAAACTACGGGTACTTTTACCTTTTGGCTGGGAGTGAGCGATGCCCCACTCCAACCGTCAGCCGACTATATAGTACAATACGATTTGGCTGAAACCAAAGTAACAGTAAAAGACGGTACCCCGTTCAAAATTACGACTACCCCAAAAAACGAATACAAAGGAGGCGCTCAACTCACCCTTAGTTGGAACGTAGATAATACTATTTTCAAAGACACCAAAGTGCGTATCCTGCTCTCAGATGATTTAGGTAAGACGTTTAAACATATGGTAGTAGCAGAAGCTGATAACAACGGCAGTAAAGAAATTACCTTGCCTAATATCAGCACTACCCAAGCCGTCTTAAAAGTAGAAGTAATCGATGGTTTAGCCTTTGACCTTACTAACTACAACCCTAAAAGCGGTGGTTTTACCATTGAAAAGAACCCCGCCCTTCCCGAACCTCTCCTTTGGGCATCACTCCCTAATCATCTTACCCTTTCGTGTGAGCAATCTATTCCAGCAGTAACACTTCCTACTGTTACAGGTAGTTGTAATCCTGTTGTTACTCTTCAAAAAGAAGAACGCATCAAAGGTAATTGTGACTATACTTATACTCTCAAACGCATTTTTATAGCTACCGACACTTGTAACCAAACGCTTACTTATACTCAAACTATTAACGTAATAGATAAAACTCGCCCTACTTTTGTAGAGGCTTTACCCCAAAATATGAGTATTAAAGAAGGTGAAACAATCCCTACCCAAGTAACGCTCACCGCTACTGATAATTGTGGCACCGCTACTGTTACGCCTTCTCATAAAGAAGTAAAAACTAATGGAAAAGTCTCTCAGCTTATCTATATGTGGGAAGCTAAAGATGCTTGTGGCAATGTTACTACCCACCAACAAATTATTACCATTGTGCCCAAAACAACTCCTATACCTCTCACTTGGGCAACACTTCCTAACAATATAACCGTTGATTGTGCCAAAGCTATTCCAGCTGTGCAACCCCCCACCACACAAGGAGGCTGTGCTAAGGTAGTGATTACTCGCGCAGACAAGGAACTCAATAAGCGATGCCTCAACAACTTCACGTTAGAGCGTACTTTTACCGCTTCCGATGGTTGCACAACTCTTACCCATACCCAGCTTATTACCGTAGCCGATACCACCCCACCTACTTTTGTAGGGACTTTACCTCAAGACCTCACGATTAAAGAAGGGATACCTGTCCCTCAACAACAGAGTATTTCAGCAGAAGATACTTGTGCAGGACAACCTACCGTTACAATGTCTCCAAAAGAAGAAACCCTCACTAACGGAAAGCTCTCTAAAGTCGTTTATAGGTGGGTAGCGCGTGATGTGTGTGGCAACGAAAGAGTGTATACGCAAACCATTATCATTACCCCAGTAATACCACAGCCACCTACACCGCCAATAGTTCCTTCTGTTAAAGAAGTGGTGATTTACAATGCTGTTTCTACTGAAAAAGGCTCTGATAACTATTTCAGAATAGAAAATACAGATGAAAACCGACCTATTACCTTACTTATTTTTGATGAAATGGGCTTGAAAGTATATGAAAGTAACCATTATCAACAAAAAGGTGAATATTTTAGAGGCTATCCTAATGTAAAAGGAGTGATAGGTAGCAAACGCTTAGCAGGTACTTATTTCTATGTGGTTACCTACTATTTCAAAGGACAGCAAGAAACAAAAAAGGGATTCCTATATGTAAGATAACTTGTTAAATTTTGCTTGCTATTTGTTAATTGTTTTGTACCTTTGCGCCGTTTTTTAAAACCAAACTAATGAAACATATATTACACTACTTACTTTGGCTATGCCTAAGCATAGAGGTAGCCAATGCACAAACTAATATCCAAAGTGTTATAGCTATTTTTGCTGAAAAGCCTTCTGTAGAATGGGCACCCCCTATTCCTAACTCATCTTCTATGCTCGTACAATGGCAAGCGCGAACTACTTCTAAGGAATTTCGCTCGTTTGTAGGCTACTACCAAGACCATTTTGTGGGCGTCATCAGCTTTGACAAACAGCAGTTAAGCGGTGAAGTGTTTTACAGAGGAAACTCCTATGTGTTGGGTACTTCCCCCCAAGGAATGCTTACTGTTGAGGCAGTAACCGACGAGCACGATTGTGGTGCGAGTTCTTTGGGAAAACAAGCCCTCAGTGCACGCAATTTCTTTCCCGAAAGCGATGAAGATAAGAATGACCCTCCTATCGAGCAACCCGAGATTTACAATTCACTTTATCCTAAAGCGCTCATTCACACCGATGGAGTGTTTAGGCATTACCGCTTGGCAATACCAGTAGATTATAGTTATTACAACTCTAAGCGTTTCAATAGAGAGATAAATAAAATCAAAACGTTTTGGTATGCTACTATTACCTTTTTGAATGAGTTATATCGGAATGATGTGGGGGTGGATTTTACTTTGGTAGATGATGAGGCGCTTATCATCACTACCCCCGAAAAAGAAATGTTCCGCCGAGGCACTCCTGCTAATGATGTGGTGAATGACGGTACTATCACTCTCAACAAACGTTACGATAAAAACAAATACGATATAGCGGTGATTATCACCGATTATCGCGAGAACTACAACGGTTTGGCAGCGGTTTATGCGGCTTATGAACAACACCAAAAAGCTAATGCGGCAGCACGCCCCATAAAGCCTTCTACCATTGCCCACGAAATAGGACATATGTTTGGTGCAGACCATACATTCTCTAACGGAGGACAGTATTCTAGCAAAACTGAAACTGGCTCGGGTCAATCGATTATGAGTTACGGTCACGAGCACCCACGCGATTTCTTTTCGCTTATAAGTCTGCAAGAAATACGCAAATTCTTGGGTAACTCTATGGCGTATTATGCCGATGAAGCGCGTACCCAAGAGGCAGGCAAGCGTGTAGAGGGAACAGGCTCTAATCTTGTTTATGGAGTAAAGAGCAACAACCGCCCCCCAGTGCTCGATAGAACGCATTTAAAGAAAACTTATACCATACCCGAAGAAACATATTTCCAATTCTATCTCAACGCTACCGACCCCGAAGGCGATGCGCTTACTTATATAGCTCACCCCGCTGATAGGCGTTTTCACTCTACCAAATCTAACGCTCGTTTTATGACCTACAAAGGAAAATCTGATGGTAATATATGCTTTGAAACCACTTGGTTTGAGAGTGAGCGCAATACCTTTGTACCTATAGGAGCTGCCGATTCTTACAAAAAAGGTACTTTCACCTTTTGGTTAGCTGCCGCCGATCATAACAAAAGCGATAGCAACCACGTAGTGAAATACGATGTAGAAGAGGTACAAGTGAAAATAGCCAAAGGTAAACCTTTTGAAATACAAAATTTCGACAATGGTAGTTGGGAGCAGAACAAGACCTACAAAGGAGGTCAGACAATTTTGCTTCATTGGCAGGTAGACGAGGCTATTTTTACCAAAGATAGTAAGGTACGTATCCTTCTTTCAACCGACTCTGGTAGAACCTATAAGTATGTATTGAAAAAAGAAGTAGCTAATAATGGCACTTGCCAAGTAGAGCTTCCCAATATATCCGTAGGTACTACTCGCGGACATTTTGGCAAACAAAGAGGACAAGGCATCATCAAAATAGAAGTGATTGATGGCTTGGCTTATGCATTGTCTTGTACAAAACCTTATCACGTAGGAGGTTTTATGATACAAAAAGACCCTACAAAACCAGAAGCTACTCCTGACCCTGAGCCACAACCAGCCCCACAGCCTAATCCTCAGCCGAGTCCACAACCCAAACCAACCCCTCAGCCACAGCCACAACCAGCCCCACAACCAGCCCCACAACCTAAACCAACGCCCCGACCCAACCCCGACCCGTCTGATCCGTCAGCCCCGTCAGCCCCGTCAGTACCACCCACTCCGTCTCAATCACCTATTATATATAATGGTGTCTCCATTTCTAACCCCGAGAACTATTTTAAAATAGAAAATGCTGACGAAGATCGCCCTATCTCGGTGCTCATCTTCGATGAAATGGGACTCAAAGTATACGAGAACAATTATTACGGCAAAAACGGTGAAGTGTTTAGGGGCTACTCTAATCTAAAAACTATAAGTAACAAACCTCTTGCAGGTACTTATTTCTATATAGTTGCCTATTATAAAGATGGTAACTTAGAAGAAAAGAAAGGATTCCTATATGTAAGATAATCACAATTCTTACCTGTTAACTAATACTAACGACTAATAACTAACAAAAAATGAAAATATCACGACTTTTACTACTCTGGTTCTTCGTAGCAGGAACCACAAATGCACAACAAAAAGCTACTGAGGTCATACGCCTTTTCGGTACAAACACCTCAGTACAATGGAATGTTCCTATCGAAGGAAAATCTATATCGTTCGACTGGCAAGCACGCCCCAATAGCCTTGCCCAAGAAGGCTTCCGCACTTTCGTTGCCTATCACAATGGCAATTTTGCAGGAACACTCTCAATGAATAAGAGTACCCTATCAGGTGAAGTATGGCACGATGGTCATTCTTATTTCATCAATACTGAAAACGGGATACTGAAAGTTACTACTGATAAAGAATACTTCACTTGTGGCACTTGCGCCGATGGGCAATGCTCCCAAGCTACAACGCTCACTTCCCAAAGACTACCTATGCAAATAGTACCTACTAATGCAATGACTGCACGTGGGGCAATACTGCACGAAGAGGCACTTCCGTCTGACGACAAAAAAGTGCTTTACAATACCAATGTACTCAGAACCTATCGTTTGGCAATGCTCATCGATTACAGTTTCTACAAAGAACGTTGTTATGGTGATATAAACAAGGTAAAAGAATTTATGACAAAAGTAGAGGCAGGACTCAACGAGGTATGCGGTAGAGAGATTGGCTGTCAATTTGCTTTGGTGAACGACCCTCGTCTTATCATCACTACCAAAGACAAAGAAGTATACGATCGCCCTGTGGTGAGAGAGGTAGTGGATAGAGCTACTTCAGATTTTAACAATCTCATAGGCGAAGAGAATTACGATGCAGGTATTGTCTTTTCTATATACCGTGACAACCGTGGATTGGCGCATTTGGGTGAAATTACAGGGAAACTAAAAGGTGGCTGTATCGCCAATCACGAGTTTTATATCATCCTTCACGAATTAGGACACTTATTAGGCTCAGCACACACTTTTACCATAGGAGGAGCAACAGCTTCTTCTCATACCGAGCCCGATAGAGGGAACTCTATTATGAGTTACATCAACGACCCTAATGGCACATATTTCTCACTTCCTTCTATATACACCATTCGCAACCGTACCAATTTGCACGATGCCTATTATAGCGATAAAGCCCGTACACAGTTGGTAGGCTTGCCACAAGACAATATCCCCTACGGTGAAGTTTCTACCAACCGTGCCCCTGTAATCCAACGTTCTACACTAAAGAAGGAATACAAACTGCCTCCTAATACTTACTTTCAATTCAATATAGAAGCAACTGACCCCGATGGTGACCCCCTTCTCTATATGGCACACCAAGCCGATTTTAATCAATTTGGCAAAGCGCGTTTCCCTTCTAATCGCCCTACCGAAAGCAACCATATAGAGTTCTATCAACCCTATAGGAAAAATAATAACACTAATGAATGGGAAAAAGTACTTTATAAGTTTACCGAAGAAAATGAAACTGGTGTCTTTACCTTTTGGTTAGGTGTATCCGATGGTAAAATAGGAGCTTACAAAAATGGCAAACCCCACGTGCCTCTTTATGATGTGTATGAAACCAAAGTAAATATAGTAGGAGGTACGCCTTTTAAGATAACCACCATAAGCAAAAGTAGTAGATATTTTAAACGAGGTAAAGAAGTAACTATCAATTGGCAAGTTGATAAAAATATCTTTGGTGAAGATAGTAAGGTACGCATTCTCTTTTCAGACGATTATGGAAAGAGTTATAAATATGTGTTGGCTGATGGAATTCCTAACGATGGCAAAGCTACTGTTATTTTTCCTACACAAGCTAGAGGTTGGAATGGAGGTACTCTTTTTGTAGAAGGAATCTTTAAAATAGAAGTACTCAACCATATTGCCTATGCTGTGAGCACTGACACCCCAGGCACTTTGGATATGCACAGCCCTGACATTACCTTTAAAAATTTACCAGAGCCTGTGATAACTGTTAAAAAGAATGCTATTCCCGAAAAACCTAACGTTACCGCCGAATCTCATTATTGTGGTACTAATAAAGTCGCTCAGGTAACTTTCTCACAAGAAGACCATACCACCTATTTATTGCGCAAATGGGTAGCAAAAGATAAATGCAACTATTCAGCTACAGCACAGCAATTTATCTATTACGAAAAAGAACCACCTACTAAAACCTTACGATTTGTAGCTCCTCTTCCTGAGGATAAACACGTACAATGCAGAGGCGATATTCCTGCTAAAACTGAAGTAAAAGCAGAGGGTGCCGATAACATTCACATAGACTATGAAGAAGAGTTTAGAGAAGGCGACCGTAAGTCCTACAAACTCACTCGCTCTTGGATAGCCTATGCCGATGGAGCTTTGCCTATCCGTTATACCCAACAAATTTTCCTCAGGGACACTCAAAAACCAGTGCTCTCGTCTTACCCCCCAAGTATGACCGTAAAGAGCGACGCCGATGTACCTGTAAGAGAAAACCTCACTGCAACCGATAATTGTGATGGGGCTTTACAAGTAGTATCTAGCCAAAGCAGTGAAACCAAAGACGGTAAAAAAATAGTGCGCTATGTGTGGTTTGTAGAAGATAGTGCTCATAACGAAAACCGTTATGAACAAGTAATCACTATTGACCCTAACGCTCAAAATCCTCAACCCCAACCTCAACCCCAACCTAAACCTCAACCTAACCCACAACCTCAACCTAACCCACAACCTCAACCTAACCCACAACCTCAACCTAACCCACAACCTCAACCTAACCCACAACCTCAACCTAACCCACAACCTAATCCGTCCGACCCGTCCAAATCACCCTCTGCGGCACTTATAATATATAATGCTGTCTCAACTACTAACCCCGAGAACTATTTCAAGGTAGAAAATGCCGATGAAGATCGCCCTATCTCATTACTTATTTTTGATGAAATGGGCTTAAAAGTGTACGAAAATAACCACTATCAGCAAAATGGTGACTATTTCAGAGGCTACCCTAACGTAAAAGGAGTGGTAGGTAGCAAACGCTTAGCAGGTACTTATTTCTATGTGGTTACCTACTATTTAAAAGGACAACAACAAGCCAAAAAAGGAATTTTATACGTAAAATGATACTACTAAAAATATAATTGATGAATGAATAAGATAGATATTTTATTACTGGTAATTCTGGCTTTCGGAGCTGTACGTGGCTTTATGCGAGGGGTTATCATCGAAATGGCATCGCTATTAGCTATTGTGATAGGTATCTATGGGGCGATACACTTTTCGTTCTTTACTGCCTCGTTGTTAGACAAGATTCTACCTGCCGAAAAGCAAACCTTGGAGATTTTTGCATTTGGTATTACTCTCATTGTATTAATGCTGGGGGTAACGCTCTTAGCTAAAGTCCTTACCCAGATGCTCAAAATTGCCGAACTCGGTCTTCTGAACCGTTTAGCAGGAGCCTTGTTTGGCTTACTCAAAGTGGCTGTAATTGCAGGGTCGATGTTCTTGTTTTTAGAGCGCACCTTTCAAACCGAAAAGTGGCTCTCAGCCTCGGCTTTGAGTGAATCTCTTCTGTACAAACCCGTAAAGAGTATCAGTCAAGTAGTATACGCCAATGTATTTCCCGAGAAAGAGAAAAAAGAAGAGAAAAGTGAATAATAAATGGAAGGGTTAGTCTATAAATCTACAGGAAGCTGGTACACAGTGAAGGACACCACTACGGGGCAGTTCTACGAGTGTCGCATCAAAGGCAAATTCCGCCTAAAAGGCATTAAGAACACAAATCCCATAGCTGTGGGTGACCGCGTGCTCTTTCGTTTGGAAGAGAGCAACAGAGGCGTCATTACCGAGATAAAAGAACGCGATAACTACATCATTCGTAAATCGGTAAACCTCTCTAAGCAAACTCATATCATCGCTTCCAATATCAACCTCGCTTTTTTGGTAGTAACCCTCAACAATCCGCCTACCTCTACTACTTTCATCGACCGTTTTTTGGTAACTGCCGAAGCCTACGGCATCAAAACCGTATTGCTTTTCAACAAAGTAGATACTTATACAGAAGACGAGCTCTCCGAAGTGAAATACCTCGCTTCAATATACCGCAAGGCAGGTTATGAATGTATAGGTATTTCGGCTACTACGGGCAAAAATATCGATAAGGTAAAAGCCACTATGAAAGGAAAAACCTGCGTGGTATCAGGGCATTCTGGTGCGGGCAAGTCTACTCTCATCAATGCCATAGCTCCCAATTTACATCTCAAAACTGCCGAAATCTCTCAGCAACATCAGCAAGGTCAGCACACTACCACTTTTGCCGAGATGTTCGATTTACCTTTTGGGGCACGCATTATCGATACTCCAGGTATCAAAGGCTTTGGTATGGTAGAAATCGAAAAAGAAGAACTCACCGACTATTTCCCCGAGTTTTTCGCTCTCAAACACCAATGTAAGTTCAATAACTGCCTCCATACCGATGAACCTCAATGCGCTGTAAAAGCAGCCTTAGACCGCGATGAAATCGCTTGGTCACGCTACAAAAGCTATCTTCAAATCCTAAAAGGCGAAGAAAGCGTATACCGAGAAGGCGAAGGAGAGTAACGCAAAAAGCAATATTAGAATAAAACACCTCCCTCTTACAAACAACAGACCTCCTATTGGAGGTCTGTTTTCTTTCGTTTTATTTCTGTGTAAATACCCTTTATAGCAGTTTGAAAATCAAATCTTTATATAGCTATCCTATACCAATCGTCCAAGATTCGTATAAGCTTCCTATAAGCTTTCTATAAGCTCCCTACTACTAAAAAAGAGGTTATTTAAAGAATAAATGCGGGAAAAGAGTTTCGATTGGTTTCTTAACGAAAGCTATTTTTAATGTTGCTCTGAGAAATCCCCAACCATAACTAAAAAACTGTACCAGAAGCGCCCAAACCGATAAAAATCCTATCTTCACACTGTGGTTCTCTCGGGCACTGTCCCACCCTATCAATATAAAATAAGAAACGTATACAAGTAAGGGAGCAATGTATCCAAAAAAGGCTAACAGTATAGCGCCACAAAGTCCCAAGGCAAAGCAAGTAGGCAACCAAAAAGTCAGCTTGCGCGTTTGCGGGTGCCAATGGTTAAGGATAGCCCGCGTTTGTCCAAATTTGCTCACTTGGGTACGGAATTTCGCCCACGAAATGCGCCGTTTGTGAAACACGAAAGCAGTAGGGATAAAAGCCGAATCAAAACCCTTTTCCCAAAGGCGTATCACCAAATCAGGGTCTTCACCAGGGTGTATTTTCCCAAAACCTCCCGTCGCCTCAAAAGCTTTACGCGATAAACCCATATTAAAACTGCGAGGTTCAAACCGCTGAATACGCTTTTGGCTACCGCGAATGCCCCCCGTAGTCAGCAAAGAAGTCATCGTATAGTTAATAGCTTTCTGAATATCGGTAAAGTCATCGGTAGCAGTATCCGAGCCCCCAAAACAATCTACGTAATAGGCTTGCAAGAAGTCATCTACTGCTTCCAAATAATGAGAAGGCAAAATGCAATCGGAATCTAAAATGAGAAAATAATCGTGTTGAGCGCGTTGCATACCGTAATTGCGAGAGTCACCAGGGCCTGTGTTAGGTTTAGGAAGATAGGTGATTGATAAATCGTTTTGGTATTTTTTACATATCTGCTCTGAGGTAATAGTAGAACCGTCCTCTATCACTACTACTTCAAAATCACCTTCGTAAGTTTGTGATGCAAGACTGTTTAGCAGTTCGTCAAGTTCCTCAGGACGATTGTATATAGGGATAATAAAACTATATTTCATCTGTTAAAGTAATGTTAAAATTAAAAGATTTTGTAACATCTCTATAATACCATACGTATAATATGCGTATAAGAATCGACAAAATTAAGGATTTTTTCTGAATGAGACAACTAAAAATTACCAAACAGGTAACCAACCGTGAAACTGCGTCTCTTGATAAGTATTTGCAAGAGATTGGTCGTGTAGATTTGATAACTGCCGATGAAGAGGTAGAATTGGCACAACGCATTAAGGCAGGCGATGTAGCCGCCTTAGAAAAACTCACCAAAGCCAATTTGCGCTTCGTGGTATCAGTAGCTAAACAATACCAAAACCAAGGGCTTACCCTGCCCGACCTTATCAACGAAGGGAACTTAGGGCTCATTAAAGCAGCACAACGCTTCGACGAAACTCGTGGATTCAAATTCATTTCCTACGCCGTATGGTGGATTCGCCAATCTATTCTCCAAGCCTTAGCCGAACAATCGCGTATTGTGCGCTTACCGCTGAATAAAATAGGTTCTATCAACAAAATTAACAAGATGTATGCTTACCTCGAGCAAGCCAATGAACGCGTACCTTCAGCCGAAGAGATTGCGCGCGAACTTGATATGTCGGTAAATGATGTGAAGGAATCTATGAAGAATGCAGGTCGCCACATTTCTATGGACGCACCTTTGGTAGAAGGAGAAGACTCTAACCTTTACGACGTGATTCGCAGTAACGAGTCACCTAACCCCGATAAGGCTTTAATATTAGATTCTTTGCGCACCGAGATAGAGCGCGCGCTCGAAACGCTTACCCCTCGCGAAGCCGATGTAGTTCGTTTGTATTTCGGTCTTTCCGACCAGCACGCAATGACCCTCGAAGAAATAGGTGAAACCTTCGACCTCACCCGCGAGCGTGTACGTCAAATCAAAGAAAAAGCAATACGTCGCCTTAAACACACTTCCCGTAGTAAAATTCTAAAAACATACTTAGGCTAAGTGCGAGCCACACAAGCAATAATATCACACACTTTGCCAAAGTTTCACACTTTGGCAAAGTTTTTTTCTTACCTCTTATCTCTTACCTAAATAATGGACTACACTTGGAACTTTAAACCACTACCACCGCAAGCCATTGTTGCTACTTTACAACAAGAGCTCAACATCAGTGAGCCTTTGGCGATTCTTTTAGCACAACGAGGCGTGACTACCTTTCAGCAAGCAAAAGATTTCTTCCGTCCTACACTCTCACAATTACATAATCCTTTCCTGATGAAAGGAATGAAAGAAGCCGTTGCTCGTTTAGATCGAGCCTTAAAAAGTAATGAAACAATCCTTATCTATGGTGATTACGATGTCGATGGTACTAGTGCCGTTTCTTTAATGGAGCGTTATCTTAGTAACTTCACTTCTAAATTGCACACCTACGTCCCTGACCGATATACCGAAGGCTATGGTATTTCTTTTCAAGGAATAGACTATGCCGAGGCGCAAGGTTGTACCCTCATCATTGCGCTTGACTGCGGTATCAAAGCCATTGATAAAGTAGAATATGCCAAAGAAAAAGCTATTGACTTTATTATTGCCGACCACCACCGTCCTTCGGAACAAGTGCCAGATGCTATTGCCGTGCTCGACCCCCAGCAAGCTGATTGTCCTTACCCATATAAAGAACTCTGTGGTTGTGGTTTAGGGTTTAAATTAGCCCAAGCTTATCACGAGTATTTACAACGCCCGTTCAGCGAACTCATTCCCCTTTTAGACTTAGTAGCCGTTGCTACTGCTGCCGACATCGTACCAATGAACGGCGAGAACCGTTGCTTGACGTACTTTGGTTTAGAAGTGCTCAATAATAATCCATCGGCAGGCGTAAAAGCGCTTTTTGGTGAGCATCAAGGTAAAATTACCATAACCGATGTAGTGTTCAAAGCAGCACCTCGTGTGAATGCAGCAGGACGTATAGAACACGGCAAATACGCCGTTGCTCTCCTCACCGAAACCGATGAAGAGCAAGCTGTACTTAAAGCTAAGGAAATAGACGCACTTAATACACATAGAAAAGAGCTGGACAGCACTATCGCCACCGAAGCTCTCAACCAAATAGAGGCAAATGGCGAGCAAGAACACTATACGTCGGTAGTGTTTAATGAAGAATGGCATAAAGGGGTGATAGGCATTGTCGCCTCTCGCCTTATAGAGCATTATTATCGTCCTACGGTAGTCTTTACTAAAAGTGGTAATAAGTATGCTGCTTCAGCGCGTTCGGTACAAGGATTTGATATTTACGAAGCTTTGGAACAATGCAGTGAGTATTTGGAGCAGTTTGGTGGTCATAAATACGCTGCCGGACTCACTTTGCGCCCTGAACAGTATCCGCTTTTCAAAAATGCCTTTGAAGAAGTAGTAAAACAAACCATAGACTCTTCACTTCGCATTCCTAAACTCTTTATAGATACCGCTTTGCCATTGAGCAAACTTACCCAAAAGTTGTATAACGTACTCAAACAGTTCGAGCCTTTCGGTCCTCTAAATCTCCCTCCGCTTTTCTATGCCGAAAACGTAATAGATACAGGCTTTGCCAAACGTATCGGTAAAGATGAAGAACACTTAAAACTCACCTTAAAAGAAGTAGGTACTACCTCGTATTACGACGCAGTAGGCTTTGGCTTAGCACATAAACTCCCCATAGTAACCTCTGGCAGACCTTTCAGCATAGTATATTCAATAGAAGAAAATGAGTGGAATGGCAGAGTAAGTTTGCAGTTACAAATAAGAGATATAAAATAAAAAAGAGGTTATTAGAATACTATTCCAATAACCTCTTTTTTTATTTGTTCCCCTACCTATTTCAAAGCCTCTAACGCTTTAACGTAGTTAGGTTCGTCTGTGGTTTCAGCTACTTGTTCTGTATAAACCACTTTCCCTTGCTCATCTAAAACTATTACACAACGTGATAATAACCCTTTTAAGGGAGTATCAGTAAAGACAATAGGGTAATGCTTTGCAAAATCACCTCTAAAGTCTGAAAGCATAGTGAGATTGTCTATTCCTTCAGCAGCACAAAAACGAGTAAGTGCAAAAGGAAGGTCTTTAGATACACAAAGGATAGCTACATTACTGAGTTTAGAAGCTTCCACGTGAAATTTGCGTACAGAAGCTGCACATACCCCCGTATCTACACTCGGAAAAATATTTAGTACAACTTTCTTTCCTTGAAAGTCTTTGAGCGTTACTTCAGCTAAATCATTCCTTACAGCTGAAAAATTAGGAGCTATAGTACCCACTTTGGGAAGTTCTCCAACAGTATGAGCTGGTTGTTCGTGAAACGTAATATTTGCCATAAAATATAGTTATTATTAATAATATGGAAATAAAACAAAAATAATGCCAAGTATTAAGTTTATAATAGGATTATTATTGAATACTTTCTGCAATGATATAACCACCCGTCCACGCATTTTGGAAGTTAAACCCTCCAGTAATAGCATCAATATCTAGTACTTCTCCTGCTAAATAGAGCTGAGGGTATAGCTTGCTCTCATAAGTCTTAAAGTTGATTTCAGAGAGTTTTACACCACCTGCTGTTACAAATTCTTCTTTAAAGGAAGCTTTGCCCTCTATGGGAAAACGATATTGGGTAAGAGCTTCAGCCAGCCGACGCAATTGTGTTTTGTTGAGCTCTGCCCACACTTGTTCAGGGGCGATACCTGCATTTCCTAAAAGAGCAGACCATAAGCGTTTGGGGAGTTCAAAAAGTGAGAAACTTTGCATTGTTTTGCGTCCGTTGTGTTGTTTAAACTCTTGGAGAACAGAGAGCGTTTCGTCATAAGAAAGCGCCTCTGTGACGTTAGCAGTGAAATTTACTTCCATTAAGCATTGGTAGTTACATTCAGCTAGCACACGAGCTCCCCAAGCCGAGGCGCGCAATACCGCAGGTCCACTAAAACCCGTATGGGTGAAAAGTAGCGGAGCAGTCTCAGTTATTTTTAGTGATTTTCCTTCTTTGTTAAGCAAACGCACAGAGGCATTTACAGCAATACCCGATAGTTCTTTTGTCCATTGGGCGGAAGTATGAAAGGTAAATAACGAGGGGACTGGTGGTATGATAGTATGCCCCAAATTAGCTAACAATTGCCATATTTTAGAGTTACTGCCAGTGGTAATGACTACATTTCGAGCAATGTAGGTCTGCTTGGGCGTACTTACTTGCCAACCTTCGGAAGTAGGAGAGAAGGTTTGTACATTCTGCTCAGTGAAGAGCTCTATATGGTGTTTTTTTATTTCGTTGAGGAAGCAATTTACGATGCTCTCCGAAGTATTAGAAATAGGAAATACACGACCATCAGCTTCAGTTTTGAGGGGGACACCGTGAGCTTCAAACCAGTCCATTGTATCACCACACATAAAGCGGTGGAAGGGACTGAGGAGTTCCTTACTGCCACGAGGATAGTTCTTTACGAGTTCTTGAGGAGTAAAAGTAACGTTGGTGAGGTTACAACGTCCTCCGCCTGAAATGCGCACTTTGTGGAGTACTTCTTTGCTTTTTTCGAGGATAGCAATCTTAAAGTTAGGGTGTTTTTCAGCAGTATTAATAGCGGTGAAGAAGCCAGCAGCTCCTCCACCGATAATAAGAAGGTCGTACATAGTTATTTTACCCCAATAAAGTTGAACTTATCGTCAAATTTAAGTTCTTGATCGTCGGTAAGTTCTGCTTCATATTTCTTTTTACTAAGGTTGCGCGATACTTCTTTGATAGATTCAAAAGGGAAAGTGGCACGTACGTGTGCTAATATTTTTTCGGGTACTACGTGATCAGGCACTTTGCCGTGACGAGCTTTAAGCTCTTTCCAATCGCCATCTCCGTTAAACTCTATTTCAAGTCCATCGCGGAAGATGACGGTATACTCTTCGTCCTTGTAATCGGTGTCTTTCCATACCGAAGCGATGTGGTCTACCAAAAAATGCTCGCGTACAAAGTTGATAGCATCAGCAGGGAGGTCGTTAAAAGTTACTTTTTTGTCCTGTGCTGAGGCTACGCTGAAGGTAAGTGTAGCAGCAATGAGTAATAAAAATCGTTTCATTTTAGTCGTCTATTTTTAAGAATTTACCATTTAAGTTAAAAATGAGTTCTACCCCGTTAGAAAGGTCTACTTCGTATTTAGTACGCCCTTTTTTAATTTCTTTAACGATTACATTAGGGTAGTTTTTGTGCACATACTTAGTAATTTTTGTAGGAACAATCTTGGGCGAAACTTGTCCGTTGCGTGATTTCACTTCTTTCCAATTGCCATCAGCACGAAACTCTATTTCTGTACCATCAGCAAAGAGCACGGTGTAGTCCTCTACTTTGCCTTTCTCGGTATCTTGCCATACCGAAACGATACTATTAGCAGAAAAATGTTGATTAATAAAACTTTGTGCACTAGCAGGCAAAGTACTTATAGGTACAAGACCTTCGTCTTGAGCGGTAGCTACTCCAAAAGCAAGTAAAGAGAAGACTACTGTTGATAATGTTTTGAATGTATTCATCTTTTTATAATTGATATATTTAAGGCGACAAAAGTAGCTAAAAATAAAAAAAGTACCAAATGAATGGTACTTTTTATTAGTCATCTATTCTTAAAAATTGTCCTTTAGCATTGAATTCCAAATCGAGTCCGTTAGCGAGCTCTACCTCATAGCCATAGCGTTTCTTTTGGATTTTGTAGATATCCGTTTGAGGGTAGGTTTTCTTTACGTACTGAGCGATACCATTAGGAATGAGTTTTGCAGGTACAGCCTGAGTGCGAGTTTTTACTTCTTCCCAGTCGCCATTGCTATAGAATTCAATTTGAGTGCCATCGTTAAAATACACTTTGTAATCTTGGTCGTGGAAATCGTCGTCTTTCCATACCGATGCGATATCATTTACTTTAAAGTGTTGTTTCACGAAAGCTTGCGCCTTAGCTGGTAATTGTTCAAAAGTAATAGGAGTGTCTTTAGCTGACAAATCTTGTACTGCTATTACAGTCAATAAAAAAGTGGCGATAATTGATACTAATTTTTTCATCGTTTAATCTGTTTTTAAGTTTAACGGGGCAAAGATATGACCTAATTTTGGAAAGAATTGGGAATAATTATACGACCGTCTACCATTACGAGTTTTCTATCTGCCATAGTAGCCAATTCTTCATTATGGGTGACGATTACAAATGTCTGCTGGAACTCATTACGCAGTTGGAAAAAGAGTTGGTGTAGTTTTTCAGCACTTTCGGAATCGAGGTTCCCACTGGGTTCATCAGCAAATACTACCGAAGGGTGGTTCATCAGGGCGCGTGCTACCGACACTCGTTGTTGTTCGCCTCCTGAAAGGGCATTGGGCTTATGGTCGGCACGCGATGCAAGGTGCAAAAAGTCTAAGAGCTCCATCGCGCGCTTTTCGGCTTCTTTCCTGCCTACCCCTTTGATGAGTGCAGGAATACAGATATTCTCCAAAGCAGTGAACTCGGGCAACAACTGGTGAAATTGAAAGATAAAGCCTATGTGTTCATTGCGGAATTTTGCCAAGGCTTTGGAGGATAACGACAATATATCCGTACCATTAATCACCAACGATGATGGTTTATTGGTATCTGGACTGTCCAAAGTACCTAAGATGTGTAACAGGGTAGTTTTTCCTGCTCCTGAAGCTCCTACTATCGATACGATTTCGCCTTTGGAAACGTTCACCGATACGCCTTTGAGCACTTCTAAATCTTTATAAGTTTTATGAATATTGGTAGCTTGAATCATTTATTTGGCATTTTGATAGATATATACTTCGGTAGCACCTATGCCGTATTTAGCATATTCGGCATCGTAGAAAGTAACGTTAGAATAACGTCCCAACAGGAATTCTAATTCGGTGCGCAACACGCCTTCACCTACTCCGTGAATAAACACTACCCGCTGGATACGCTGTGCAATGGCAAACTCTAACTGCCGGCGAGCGGTTTCGAGTTGTAGGGTAAGCATATCGTAGTTGGTCATATTCCTAGTAGAATTGACCAGTTGCTCAATGTGCAAATCTACTTCCATTGGAGGGATATTACGCTCTTTTTTAGTGAGAGGCGATTTGTTCTTGCGCTTGCTCACCACATCTTTGCGCAAACTCTCTTCATCTATATTCGTAAAAGCACCTTTTAAAGGCGCTTCCTCTTCAATAACTATTATTTCCTCAGGGCGGTAAGTTAATTCAAACCCCTCAGTAGTAAGCACTGTTACCTGCTGAGGCGTAAGGCGCACGATGTGTCCTTTAATGGTATCGTCTAATACTTCTATGTAATCTCCTATGTTCACAGTGCGAGGTGCGAGGTGCGAGCCGCACGGGCAGTTTATTTGTTAATTTGTTAATTTGTCAATTTGCTAATTTGCTAATTATCTTCTGGGTTTCTTATTTTCGTCGCTGGGTCTTGAAAATCTTCCTCATTTTTAGAGGGTAGGTTGCGCGAAATGCGATAGATACCTATCATCAGTAGGCTTATGCCTATGATGAGTAACGCTTGGTCGTATTTTGGGAAAAGATAACGCGACAGTGCTACCAATATCCCTAAAATCATTAATATATAATTCATAAATTCGATTTATCAATTTGCTAATTAACTAATTGCTAATATTCCTTTTGCGAGTTCAATCATTCTTGGGTCGCCCGTGTGTTTGTTAGGCTCGTCTGAAAGTTTTACAGTAGGTACCCACTCGTTATCGCTGGTAAGTACCCCAGTGAGCTTCATCACTATGTTCATCGGACGTAAACCTACATCATTAGTGAGGTCGGTACCTATCCCAAATGAGATACCTATTTTACCTTTACAAGCTTCGGTGATTGCTTGTACTTTCTTAGGGTTAAGTCCGTCAGAGAAGATAATGTATTTTGATAGTGGGTCTATTCCCATCTTCTTGTAGTGTGCTATTGTCTTTTCGGCAAAGACTATAGGGTCGCCACTATCGTGACGCACACCGTCGAACAACTTGCTAAATTTCTTGTCGAACTGCTTGAAAAACACATCGGTAGTATACGTATCGGAGAGGGCTACTCCAAGGTCGCCTCGGTACACATCTACCCAGTGTTCCAATGATAGTGCATTAGCCATTTTGTAACTGTACTCAGCTGCGTGGAACATAAACCACTCGTGGGCGTGAGTCCCTATAGGTTTCACCTTGTATTTCATCGCAAAATGCACATTGCTAGAGCCTATAAAGGTTTGGTTGTAGCCTTCCATTAAGGTATGCATCACGATGTCGTGCACGTGATACGAATGGCGACGACGGGTACCAAACTCGGCAAATACCACTCCTAATTCTTTGTATAACAGTTCTTTTTCACGAGTATTGGCTATCACCTGCTCGTCTGTCCAAGCGGTCGCTTTGGTGAGTTTATAGAAGAGCTCGCTAATTATAGAAAGTAGGGGCACTTCCCAAAGTATCGTGCGATACCAGTAGCCCTCAACAGTTACCTGCAAGTCGCTACCGTTTTGTTCGATATGTACTTCCGAAGGGTCATAGCGATACCCTTCCAAAAAGTCTAAATACAGCGGACTCAAATAGGGGCAGTTATCTATCAAAAACTGCTTTTCGGCTTTGGTGAGTTTCAGTTTTGCCATATTGTTCACCTCTTCTCTCAAAGCCTCAGCAAAGCCATCGGGGAATTCGTGTTTGCCACGGTTGATAAAAGTGTAACGTGCTTTGTTTTTAGGAAATAACTGCACTACGCCACATTGCATAGTGAATTTGTAAAAATCGTTGTCTAATAATGAGTTTAGGATTGCAGACATATATTTTCAATTAACAATTTACAATGGATAATTAGTAAGTTTAAAAAACTTATTTTGGGCAAAGATAATAAATAAATTGCAATTATAACCGATTGCTTCCTAATTCTATTCCACCTATTTTTCGTCTTAGCTTCGGTTTAGATTCGCTTTAGCTTCGATTAAAAAGGAATTAAATGTAGATAGTAATCATTTAGAATGATTTCTCTACCTGATTCAATGCTTCAATAATAATATCACAGCCTTCTTTTATTTCTTCTTCTGTAAGAGTAAGTGGAGGAGAAAGTCGTACGGCGCGGTGTTCAAACAAGAGCCAATACACAATGAGTCCCCTATCCTGACAGTAATTCACTACAAAATCGGCGATTTCGGCAGTCTTAACGATAACTGCTAACATCAGTCCTTTACCGTTCACGCTTTCAATGAGTGGGTGTTGCAAATACTTGCGGAAGAGTTTTTCTTTCTCTAAGGTTTGAGCCATTAGGTCGGTAGTGAGTAGCTGGTTGAGGGTTGCCAACGAGGCTGCTGCTATCACAGGGTTGCCTCCAAAGGTAGTGATATGCCCCATTTTAGGACTGTTTGCCAACAGTTGCATACGCTCATACGACGACACGAATGCACCTACCGGCATACCGCTTGCCATACCCTTGCCTATTGCGATAATATCGGGGGTAAAGCCATAGTTTTGGAAACCAAAGAGCTTGCCGGTACGTCCGAAACCAGGTTGTATTTCATCGATAATAAGGAGAGCACCCACTTCTTCACAACGGCGTTTTACCTTGATAAGATAGTCGTTTTGGGGTTCGATAAATCCTGCTCCCCCTTGGATACTTTCCAAGACTACCCCTGCTGTGCGTTCGGTGATTTTGAGGATATCGGCTTCGTTGTTGAACTCTATAAAATCTACATCAGGAATAAGCGGACGATAAGCGCGTTTGCGTTCTTCATAGCCCATTAGGCTCATCGAACCTTGTGTATTGCCGTGGTAGGCGTTTTTGGCAGCGATAAGTTGAGTTCTTCCCGTAGCGCGTTTGGCTAATTTCACCGAGCCCTCAATAGCTTCCGTACCGGAGTTTACCAAATAGGTAGTATTGAGCTCTGGTGGTAACTGCTCAGCAAGGAGTTTGCAGAAGTCTACCGCGGGCTTTTGTACGTACTCGCCGTATACCATCACGTGCATATAGGTAGCGCACTGCTCTTGGATAGCCTTCACTACCGCAGGGTGACAATGCCCCAAAGTGCAAGCTGATACGCCTGCCACAAAATCTAAATAACGCTTGCCATCGGTAGTATAGATATAGCTACCGTCGGCGCGTTCTACCTCCAACAATCGCGGATAGGGTGAGGTGGGGGCTTGATATTTTAAAAAATCGTGTTGTTGATTCATACTTTTCATTCTTAACTTTTTCATTTTTCACTATTGCCCGTCTAATAATCTATCCAAGCTTACAATGTCTTGAATGAGCACTTGTCTTGCCTTACTGCCTTCAAACGGACCTACTACACCTGCGTGTTCTAATTGGTCGATGAGGCGACCCGCGCGGTTGTAACCTAATTTCAGTTTGCGTTGCAAGAGGGAAGCCGAACCTTGTTGCGCATTCACTACCACTTCGGCAGCTTCGCGGAACATAGGGTCACGCTCCGAGGGGTCGAAGTCTAAATCTACACCCTCTCCCTCAGGTCCTACATACTCAGGAAGCAAGTACGCATCGGGGTAAGCGCGCTGTGCCCCAATAAAGTCAGTAATGTGTTTTATTTCGGGGGTATCTACAAAAGCACATTGTATACGTACGGGTTCGTTTCCTTGAGAGTAGAGCATATCACCTCGTCCAATGAGCTGTTCTGCTCCTGAGCCGTCCAAGATGATTTTAGAGTCTATTTTAGAGCTTACCTTAAAGGCAATACGCGTAGGGAAGTTGGCTTTAATAATACCAGTAATCACATTGGTCGATGGACGTTGGGTAGCGATAATCAAGTGAATACCAATGGCTCGGGCAAGCTGTGCTAATCGTGCAATAGGAAGTTCTACCTCCTTACCTGCTGTCATTATCAGGTCGGCAAACTCATCTACCACCAATACGATGTAAGGTAAGAAGCGGTGTCCCTCGTTAGGGTTTAGCTGTCGCGCTTTAAACTTAGCATTGTACTCTTTGATGTTGCGCACTTGGGCATTTTTAAGCAGTTCGTAGCGGTTGTCCATCTCTATACAGAGGGAGTTGAGCGTGTTCACCACCTTTTTGTTATCGGTAATAATTGCTTCTTCACTATCGGGCAATTTAGCGAGGAAGTGACGTTCTATACGCTCAAATATCGAGAGTTCTACCTTTTTAGGGTCTACTAACACAAACTTCACTTCGGCTGGGTGCTTCTTGTAGAGTAGCGAACTGAGCACTACATTTATCCCTACCGATTTACCTTGTCCGGTTGCCCCCGCCATCAGTAAGTGAGGCATTTTGGTAAGGTCGGCTACAAAAGTTTCGTTGCTAATTGTCTTTCCGAAGGCAATAGGCAGTTCCATTTCGGCGTGTTGGAATCGCGGTGCGGTAATCATTGTGCGCATATACACCATTGTAGGCTTCTTGTTTGGCACTTCAATACCTATCGTACCTTTCCCTGGAATAGGTGCAATAATACGAATACCAAGTGCTGCCAATGAAAGGGCTATGTCGTCTTCTAAGTTCTTGATTTTTGCAATACGTGTCCCTGCTTCGGGTACAATTTCGTAAAGAGTAACAGTAGGACCTATGGTCGCCTTTATCTTCTCTATTTTAATTTTGTAATCGTTCAGCGTTTGTACGATTGTATTCTTGTTTTCCTCCAATTCCTCTTGGTTAATAACAATACCACTGTCTTTGGGGTCGTCTAAGAGGTCGAGTGTAGGAAAACGGTAATCGCTAAGTTCTAACGTTGGGTCATACTCTCCATAGTTCTCTACCAATTGCTTAGCCAGAGCCTCGGGGTCTATTGCCTCTGTTGGCTGAGTAGGAGTTACTGTAAAATCAGGTTGTTCCTCTTCGGGAATATTAGTGATTTCCAATCCTCCCTCTTGTCCATCAAGGCGCGGAATTTCCTTTTTATGGGTAAAAGGGTCTAACTTTTCGTTTTCACCTTGTGGAATGATAAAGTCTAAATCACCCTCATCAGTAGTAAATTCTATCGAATTAGGCTCTTTTTCTATACTTTCAAAGCTGTTTTCCTCCTCATCGCCTTGCTCCTGTTCTTCTTCTCCTTCACGTTTCAGTTTAGAGAATGTATTTTGGAAGAAAGCAACAGCCTTTTCAGTAGTGAGATTTAGTTTGAAAATGCCATAAAGTACCACGATAAGTACCAAAAGGAGTATAGTGCCTAATTTGCCCAAATAGTCTTGTAGAAAATGGTTTAGTTCATAGCCCGAAACACCTGCTAATATGGTAGCTTTTCCTCCCAAAAATCCTAAGGCGGTTGAAGTGAATACCATTAACAGAATCCCCCAGAACCAGCGGTTTAGCAATGGCTTTTTCATATTCAGGATAAGTTTCATCCCTGAGAGAAATAGAAGCCACACAGGAAAGATAACTGCCAGTCCAAAACCTTTATATACAAATAACTGCCCCAAATAGGCTCCTATCTTACTGCCTATATTGTCAGCAATTTCTTCCCGATTGCTCAAATCTGCCCATCCACTTTGGTCAGTCTGCCACGAGAAGAAGAATGACGAAAAGGTAAATACCAAATATAGCGATAGCAGTACTAAAAATACGCCAAAAGCCAATTTGCGCTGTTGAGGTTTATTAGTATCCTTCTTCTTCTTTTGTGTTTCTTGTGGTTGTTTCTTTTTAGCCATTTATAGTTAAGCGTTTTTTCAATTAAATTTTATGTAACGTCAGTTCAAATGCGTTTTATATACTTGATTCTGAACCTCATTTATGCTAATTTCTGAGACGCAGTCTCACTCCTTGTATTTCACTTCTTCTAAAAACTGCACCTCATACAAGTTGCGGTAATAGCCGTTTTCTATTTGCAACAACTCCTCGTGATTGCCTATTTCCACTATCTTCCCTTTGTCTAATACTATTATTCTATCAGCTTTTTTCACGGTGGTAAGGCGGTGCGCAATGATGATGGACGTGCGCCCTTCGGTCATCTTATCGGTAGCCTCTTGTATGAGCTTTTCCGAATGCGAATCTACTGAAGAAGTTGCCTCGTCCAAAATAAGAATTTGCGGTTTGTGTACATAGGCGCGTAAGAAAGCTATCAGCTGGCGTTGTCCTGCCGAAAGCATAACCCCACGCTCTTTCACGTTGTAATGATATCCCTCTGGCAAACTCATCAAAAAGTTGTGAACTCCTATGCTCTTAGCAGCCGCAATCACTTCCTCTTCGGTGATAGCAGGATTTTTCAAGGTAATATTGTTGTAAATACTATCAGCAAATAGGAATACGTCTTGCAACACGGTAGCAATGTGCTCTCGTAGCGAACTGAGAGTATACTCCTCAATGTTCACCCCATCGATGTAAATTGCCCCCGAAGTCAAGTCGTAAAAACGGTTTAGCAAATTGGTGATAGTGGTCTTCCCTGCACCCGTTGCCCCTACAATCGCAATGGTTTCGCCTTCTTTTACCTCAAAACTAATGCCGTGCAAGATTTCTTCTCCTGCTACGTATTCAAAACGGACGTCTTCAAACTTAATATTACCTTTCACCTCCTTCAACTCTTTCTCACCTCCAGTTTCAGTATCCGTTTCAGTATCCAAAATAGCAAATACGCGGTCAGAAGCGATAATGCCCATCTGCAAAGTGTTGAACTTATCGGCTATATGCCTAATAGGTCGGAATAACTGTTGTGAAAGCTGTATAAAAAGGAAGATATTCCCTAAGTCGTACACGTTATCCCCTATAATTTGCCGACCGCCAAACCACACAATCAGCGCAATGGTAATCGATACACACAAGTCGCCAATCGGAAAGAAAATAGAGTTGTACCATATTGTTTTCAGCCACGCCTGTTTGTGTTTCTCGTTTATCTTTTTGAAATTCTCCAATTCTTCGCGCTCTTGCGCAAAAAGTTGTAATACTTTAATACCCGAAATGCGCTCTTGTACAAAGGCATTTAGGTTTGCCACTTGGTGACGTACCTCCACAAAAGCAGCGTTCATTGAACGTTGAAACCAACGCGTAAAGTACAAAATCAGAGGCATCGTAGCATAGCTGATAAGCGCCAATTTCCAATCAATCACAAACATTACAATCGTGATAACAAACATTTTCAGTATATCGCTTGCCATCTCAAAAAGCCCCGAACTGAAAATTTCGCCTATCCGTTCCATATCGTTCACCGCACGCGTTACCAATACCCCTATGGACGATTTGTCAAAATACCGCATCTTAAAGCGCAACAAGTGCGCAAAAAGCTTTTCTCGCACATCGCGTATTACCGTTTGTCCCAGCCAGTTAGAGTAATAAGAAAACAGAAACTGCATCGTTACTTCCGCACATAGCAAAGCTATGAGTATGTACACAATGCGCACTAAACCCTCGTAATCCTTAGGAGTGATATAATTGTCAATCGCTACTTTTATCAAGTAAGGTTGTGCGGTCGAAAAGATAGACGATAGCACCGCAAAGAGAGCTACGGCTATAAATACCCCACGATAAGGTTTTACAAAGTGCGACAGCTGACGAAAAGTATGTTTAGTGCGAGATGTTTTTTCTGACATTGTTTTCTTTTAAGGTGGCAAAATTACGAACTAATTCCCAAATCCCCAAATTTAACACTCGTCATTTATTCCCCGTTTCTGTCATACTCCCCCTAGTGCCTATTCCCTAAGACCCCACACCACCCCATTTTTCTCATTTCCAAATTTGCTAATTTCCTAATTATCCTTTCTCCTTTCCGTCGCTACATTCCCCCTCTCCTTGGGAGAGGGACGGGGTGAGGATTCTCTTTCTTTCGCCTCGAAACCCCGATTTTAACATTTTTAGTGCTGTTGTATTATGCTATGAATCAACTTTTTACATATCCTTTCTATACCAATCGTCCAAGATTCGTATAAGCTTCCTATAAGCTCTCTATAAGCTACCCCCACCCTTCTCATAGCCTTTTTTCATCAAAATTCCTCTTAACTAACTTCTGATATCTTTCGTTTTTCTCCGCCTCCATTTACTAATCTGCTAATTCTCTCATTCTCTCATTTTCTCATTCTCTAATTCTCTCATTTTCTCATTTTCTCATTCTCTACTATTAATTATCATTATTTTAAAATTAAAAAAATCTATAAATCCAGTACCTCTTCTTTGCAAAAAAACTGCTACCTTTGCACCGTAGAATTTTTAAAATAACAAATTATGAGTTTAAATACCTTAGGGCTTGATAAAGCCAAAGTAGAAAAAGAAATCGGCTTGCTAAATGTACTGCTTGCCAATTATCAAACGTATTATCAAAACTTGCGCGGTGTACACTGGAACGTAAAAGGAAAACGCTTCTTTGAACTACACGTGAAGTTCGAAGAACTTTATAATACCGCACAAGAACAAGTCGACGAAATAGCTGAGCGTATTCTTACCCTCGGTGGTGTGCCTTTTCACACTCTCGAAAGCTATGTAAAGCACACTTCTGTTCCCGTAGGCGAAAACATTTTCGACGATGATAAAACCGTACGCCTGATAATCAATACCATTAGCACTTTATTACCTTTGGAAAGAGAATTGTTAGACTTCTCCGACGAAATAGGTGATGAAGGTACTAATAATCTAATGAGCGACTTTGTAACCGAACAAGAGAAAACCGTTTGGATGCTCAAAGCCTACCTCAATGAAGTAATTTAATACTGAATTTTGATTAAACGAGGAAGAGGAATTGACTAAAAATAATCAATTCCTCTTTCTTTTTTTGCCAATTCATAATTAATCCCTACCTTTGCACAACTCATAACTCTTAATTGATAACTCATAACTTTTAACTCATAACTAATGAAATATTTAATCACATCTATCCTATTTATCGCAACCACTATTCTCACCGCTCAACACAAATCCCCTACCGATTGGGAACTCTCAGGACTCAAAGGAAAAGTGAAAAGTCAGCGCAGTATCCCTTATGAGGTAGTTACCCAAGGAAAAACATTTGTGAAAGGAGCTATCGACCGCGATTTGGATACAGTAGTCAAGATAGGTAACCTCGACAATCTTCAAAAAGATTTCAATCCCAATGGGTATCTTACTCAAATGCGTTTTTTCTTCAAAAACGGTGAATTGTACAGTCGTATGGAATACTATTACAATCCGCAAGGGCAACTGTTTGAAACCCGTTACAATTCCGATAAAACCCTTTATGTCTACAACCCCGAAGGCTATCTTATCAAAGATGCGACCTATTCACCTGGAGGTTTCTTAAAAACGCATTACAACTATCAAGTAGATACCAATGGTAAAGTGCTAAAAGAGGAAACTTATCACGCCAATCAGTTAGAGTCTACCATAGCTTATACTTACAACAAACAAGGCGACCCTGTCGAGATGCGCTACTACGATGCTCAGGGCAATCTGTTGCAAAGGGTAGAAAGCAAGTTCAATAAACAGCATTTAGCCGAACGCAATCGCACTTACGACAAAGATGATAAGTTGGTGAATATTACTACCAAAAAATACAATAGTCAAGGAGATTGTATCAAACTACAAGCAGAAAATAAACTACCTCAAAAACAGAAGAATATAGCGACTTACGAGTATAAATACGATAATCGAGGTAATTGGATTGCTAAAACGACTTTCATCAACGGTGAACCCCGACAAATTATAGAACGCACCCTCAGTTATTATGAATAACATTCACTTTTTCGGTGTAAGGCATCTGTCGCCTTCGGCAGCCTATCATTTAATTGCCTTCTTAGAGGAAAACAACCCCAAGTGTATTCTCATCGAAGGTCCTGCCGATGCTACCCCTCTGATATCTCAAATAGCGCAAAAAGGGGTAAAACCTCCTATCGCTATGCTGGGCTATACTACCGAATTGCCTATCGAAACAGTGCTTTATCCATTTGCGTCTTATTCTCCCGAATATCAAGCAATATGTTGGGGAGTAAAGAAGAAGGTAACACTTCGTTTCATCGATTTGCCTTCCGAGAATATGCTGAAATTGAAGCAGGAGCAACGCACCGAAGAAGAAGCCGAAAAAGCCAAAGAATTTTACCTCTATCACAATACCCTCTACAAGCAAATAGCCGAAGAGGGAGGCGAAACCGACTATGAAGATTATTGGGAACGCCATTTTGAACACAATCTCAATCCTGATGCTTTTGCACCCACACTTGCCTTACAATCGGGTGAAATGCGCCAAATGGTCATAGATAAAGAATATGAAAACGCGCCTTTAGATTTCTCGTATAATCTCATTCGTGAGGCATATATGAAACGTGAGATTGCTAAGGCTTGCACCGAGTTCAAACCCGAAGAAATAGTAGTAATTGTAGGGGCTTACCACTTATCAGGTATCCAAAACAGCCTACCTGCTATGACTGATGACGAGCTTAAAAAGCTCCCCAAAGCTACCTCTCAACTCACCCTGATGCCTTATTCCTATTTGCGTCTCAGCAGTCGTACGGGTTATGGAGCGGGCAATACGGCTCCTTATTACTTTGAGCTGATGTGGCAAGCGATGCACGAAAACACCCTCAATCAGCTCTCAGCTGTCTATCTTACTAAAGTAGCCAAAATCTTGCGTGCTCAAGGGCAAAATGCCTCTTCTGCTAGCGTAATTGAAGCGGTGCGTCTTGCTAATGTGCTTTCGGCTATGAAAGGCGGTACTTACCCTGTGTTGCAAGACCTCCACGATGCAGTAGTTACTTGTTTTGGTGGGGGAGACCTTGCTGTGGTAGCCGAAGCTATCAATAAGGTAGATATCGGTACGGCTATTGGGGTATTACCCGAAGGGGTGAGCCAGACGCCCGTACAAGAGGATATGAACCAAGAGCTGAAACGCTTAAAGCTCACCAACTACAAATCGGCGGTAGCGCAAGACCTCACCCTCGACCTGCGTGAGAACTTAAAGGTAAAGACCAAAGAAGCTGCTTTTATAGACCTAAATCGCTCTACATTCCTTCATCGCTTGGAAGTGTTGGGCATTCACTTTGCCACTCAGCAGCACGTACAGCAGGATAAAGCCTCGTGGGCAGAGAAATGGGTGTTACAGTGGAGTCCTGAGGTCGAAATAGAAATCGTAGAAGCTAACCTTAAAGGTGAAACGCTTGAAATAGCCACAGCTTTTGTACTCAAAGAACAGCTCAACGAAAGCACCGACCTTTCAGTAGTAGCTAAAATCATTAGGCAGGCTTGCGAATGTCAGCTTACGCATATTTTTAGCAATGCGCTCAGCACCTTGCAACGCCTTTTGGTAGATAGTAATAGTTTTGCCGAAACTGCCTTTGCTGCACACGAGCTCTCGGTGCTTATACAGTATGGCGACCTGCGTCAGTTCAATCTCGAACCGCTGAAACCTATCTTGCAACAGCTTTTCCTCCGTGCTTCGTTATTACTGATAGATGCTTCATCTTGTGATGACAAAGCATCTAAGCAAATAGTAGAAGCTATCAATACTATGGAGTTCATAGCCGAACAGCAATACGAATTGGTAGATACTGAAACGTGGCAAAAAGAACTCACCCACCTTGCGTGGCGCGACGATGTGAACACCAAGCTCTCGGGGGTAGCCTTTGCTATATTGTTAGAGCACAATTTAGCTACTGAAGAACAATGTGGAAAAGAAGTGTCTCGTCGTCTTTCAGCAGGTGTCCCCGCCGATTTAGGAGCCTCGTGGTTTGAAGGCTTTTCAGGAAGAAATAGATACGCATTGTTATCGCGTACGATTATATGGCAAGAGTTAGACAACTATGTACGCCAATTAGATGAAGAACAATTTATGCGCTCGGTAGTGTTCTTGCGCCGTGCTTTTTCCGATTTTGAGCCTAACCAAAAGAACAGTATCGCTGAACTTTTAGGAGACCTTTGGGGTACTGGTAAAGAAGCTACTGCCGAACTTTTACAAGAAGTGCTTACGGAAGAAGAAAATACTAAATTAGACGAACTCAACGACTTTGATTTTGATTTTTAAATATATGAAAGAAGTATTTACTTTATACCGAAAATTGCGTGAGCGACAACTCAAATTGCTCAATAGCTTTACCCCCGAAGAATTAGCAATCATTCCTGCGGGCTTTAAAAACAATATCTTGTGGAATCTTGCTCACTGCGTGGTTACCCAGCAAAATTATTGCTATGCCAATAGCGACCTGCCTACTTATCTCACCCCTGAGTTTGTAGAGCGTTATCGCAAAGGCTCCATTCCTGATGGACATATCCCTACTTCTGCCGAGATAGAGGAACTAAAAGAGCTTCTCATCAGCACTGTAAATTGGCTCGAAACTGATTATCAAAAAGGAATTTTTAAGCATTATAATCATTATGTAACGGGCATAGAGTACGAACTCAATACTATTGAAGAAGCTATTTACTTCAATATTTCACACGAGGGAGTACATTTGGGAAGTGTATTAGCTTTAAAATGTGCAATTACAGGAAGCAAAAAGTAATTGATTATAAATTAAATAAATGAGTAACACGAAAAGCTATTTGATTTCTGATATTGAAGTAAGTTTCTCAATTAGAAAAAAAGTATTACCTTTGCAATCGCTATCAATAAAATTAGTTTATGAAAAAACGTACCATACTCAACCTACTACTTATTCTTTTTGTGCTCTCTTTCTTTGTAACTCCTTTGGGGTACGAAAGTAAGATATTACTACAGCGTGTCTTTGCCGGCTCGGTAGATATTATTCCCGCTGATAAAGCTCGTAAAATAGACTTCGATTGGCAACTGAAAGACCGCAATAATGTGCAGTTTAACTATTCCCAAACCGAAGGTAAGAAACCTTCATTTGTATACTTCTTCTCTTCTTGGCGTGAAATCAGTGTAGCCGACCTTTATGCAGTCGAAAAACTCTACGATGCTTATAAGGATAAAGTGGATTTTTACATCATCACCAATGAGCTCCCTGAGCCAGTAGATGAAATGATGCAAAAGCGCAATTTTCATTTCAAAGTTACCTACCTCATTATCGAAGCTCCTAAAAAGCCTTTTGACCCCGATAAGATTCCTGCAGGTTACATAGTAGATAAAAACGGTTATGTACGCGCTCAGAAAGACGGCATTGCACGCTGGAATAGTGATGCAGTACATCAGTTGTTAGACAGTCTTACCCAATAGCTTAACTATAGGCAAACTCTATCTCTCAAACAAAATAATTATAAAGATAGTATTTTAGATTCAATTTAAAGTACTATCTTTGCGCTTTGTAAAATCGCATCTCGGTATAAATAAGAGGAGTTTTTACCTCTTATCTCTTACCTCTTATCTAAAAGGAATTATGGCTAAATATACAGAAGAAGAACTTAAAGAAGAATTAGAAAACAGCGAATACAAATACGGCTTTTATACAGATATCGAATCAGAAACTTTTCCTAAGGGGCTCAACGAGGAAGTGGTAATAGCCCTTTCTAAAAAGAAAAACGAACCCCAGTGGATGACCGATTGGCGCTTAGAAGCCTTCCGTGCCTGGCAAGCGATGGAAGAGCCTCCTCATTGGGCAAATCTCAAGTTTGAAACTCCCGACTTTCAAGATATTGCTTATTATTCTGCTCCTAAACAGAAACCTAAACTTAACAGCCTTGATGAGGTAGACCCTCAGCTATTGGAAACTTTCCAAAAACTCGGTATCTCTCTTGAAGAACAAAAACGCCTTGCGGGAGTAGAAGATGAAAAACCTGCCGTAGCAATGGACGTAGTGATGGACTCCGTTTCAGTAGCGACCACTTTTCAAAAAACATTAGCAGAACGAGGCATTATCTTCTGTTCTATCTCCGAAGCGATACAAAAACACCCCGACTTGGTGCGTAAGTACCTTGGTACTGTCGTACCTAAAACCGATAATTTCTACGCAGCTCTTAACTCAGCGGTCTTCTCTGATGGTTCTTTTTGCTATGTACCCAAAGGGGTGCGTTGCCCTATGGAACTTTCTACTTATTTCCGTATCAATCAAGCAGGAACAGGACAGTTTGAGCGAACCCTCCTCATTGTTGATGAAGGTGCTTACGTCTCTTACCTCGAAGGTTGTACGGCGCCCAAACGCGACGAAAACCAATTGCACGCCGCAGTGGTAGAACTCATCGCAATGGAAGGAGGCGAAATTAAATACTCTACCGTTCAAAACTGGTTCCCTGGTGATAAAGACGGTAAAGGCGGTGTATATAATTTCGTAACCAAGCGTGCTTTGGCTGAGAAAAATGCCAAAATATCGTGGACACAAGTAGAAACAGGCTCTGCTATTACTTGGAAATACCCTTCAGTAGTGCTCAAAGGAGATAATTCTATAGGCGAATTTTACTCTATTGCGGTTACTAACCACTTTCAGCAAGCCGATACAGGTACTAAGATGATACATTTAGGTAATAATACCAAATCTACGATTATCTCTAAGGGTATTTCGGCAGGAAAATCACAAAACAGCTACCGTGGATTGGTGAAAGTAGTACCTAATGCTAAAAATGCACGCAATTTCTCTCAATGCGACTCCCTATTGATGGGTAACCTTTGTGGAGCGCACACTTTTCCTTATATAGAAGCTAAAAATCCTACTGCTCAAATAGAACACGAAGCTACTACCTCTAAGATTGGTGAAGACCAGATTTTCTACTGCAATCAGCGGGGTATTGATACCGAGAAAGCGATTTCACTCATCGTAAATGGCTTTGGCAAGGAAGTGCTTAACAAATTGCCAATGGAGTTTGCTGTTGAAGCTCAAAAACTCTTAGAGATTTCACTAGAGGGCAGTGTTGGCTAATGACGATGGTATACTAAAAATTGCTTTTGCTTCATAAATAAATCACTAAACATTAATCATTAAACATTAAAAATATGATTCTCGCTCCTTCATTATTAGCTGCCGATTTCGGCAACCTGCAACAAGCTATTGAAATGGTAAATGCCAGCGAAGCCGATTGGTTTCATATCGATATTATGGACGGTGTTTTTGTGCCTAATATCTCTTATGGTATGCCCGTGCTTTCAGTGATTCACAAACACGCTACCAAACCGTTAGATGTTCACTTGATGATTATTGACCCCGACCGCTATATTAGCACTTTTGCTAAGCTCGGTAGTGATATTCTTACTGTGCATTACGAGGCGTGTACGCACTTACATCGCACTATACAAGCAATTAAAGCAGAAGGAATGAAAGCAGGAGTAGCCCTCAATCCGCATACACCTGTCGCTTTGTTAGAAGATGTTATTCAAGATATAGACGTACTCTTGCTGATGAGTGTGAACCCTGGATTCGGTGGACAGTCATTTATTGAAAATACTTATAAGAAAGTGTGTCAAGCTAAAGCACTTATTGAACAAGTAGGGGCACACGCACTTATAGAAATAGATGGTGGAGTGAGTTTAAAGAATGCCAAAGCACTTGTAGAGGCAGGTGCTGATGCCTTAGTAGCAGGCAGTTTTATCTTCAATGCTAATAACCCTACCCAAATGATTGCGGAATTAAAAAAATCAGTATTATAAAAATACTTATTTTATGATACAAAATAGGCTATCAAGAAAGAAATCTTATCTTTTTGATAGCCTATTATTATTGTATTATTTCTTTTTAGAAGTGGCTTTTTTAGGTTTAGGCTCTTTCTCGGTTAGGAGGGCAAGAGCTTGTTCTTTGGTGAAAGTTGCTATATCGGTGTCTTTGGGGAGTTCTACTTTGGTTTTACCTTTGAGGAGGGTAAAACGTCCCCAGCGGGCTTTCTCTATACGGATAGCTCCTTCGTCCCATTCTTTCACTACCTTTTCCGATTCTTTTTTGAGCTTATCTTCTATAAGTTCTTCTACATCTTGCTGACTAAGATGGTCGAAATTGTACTTTTTGGTAACGTTTATATAGGTGTTGTTCCACTTAATAAAGGGACCAAAACGACCTACACCTTTGGTAACTTCCACTCCTTGATAGGTGGCAATAGGAGCGTCAGCTTTTTTCTTCTCACCGATGAGTTGCTTAGCCCGCTCGAGAGTTACACTGAAAACGTCTTCACCTTTATCAAGTGATATGAAAGCATCGCCGTAGCGCACATAGGGTCCGAAACGCCCTACATTCACTTCTACATTCTTACCATCGACAATGCCTAACTGACGAGGAAGCTCGAAGAGTTTGAGGGCTTCTTCAAAAGTAATCGTTTCGATAGACATACCTGCCAATAGACTTGCATAAATAGGCTTTTCGGCATCGTCGGGATTCCCTATTTGCGCCATAGCTCCATAACGACCTAAGCGTACGCTGAGAGGGCGACCTGATTTAGGGTCGGTACCCAGCACGCGTTCACCTGTTTCACGACCTGTATGCTTTTCAACATTTTCTACTACGGGGTGAAAATGATTATAAAACTGTGTGAGCATCTTTGTCCAATTCTCAGTGCCTTCGGCTATTTCGTCGAAACTATTTTCTACTTTGGCAGTGAAATTATAGTCCATTATCGTATCGAAATGGGAGACGAGAAAATCGTTTACTACACTACCTATATCGGTGGGAACGAGCTTACCTTTATCGGCACCTACTCGTTCGCTAAGGGTTTGTGTTTTGATAGTATTGCCTGCAAGGGTGAGTTGCTGATAGGGACGCACTTCACCTTCGAGTGTGCTACGTTCCACATATCCGCGGTTTTGAATCGTAGAAATGGTAGGAGCATAAGTAGATGGGCGTCCGATACCGAGTTCCTCTAACTTTTTCACCAGCGAAGCCTCAGTATAACGAGGTAGTGGACGAGTGAAACGCTCGGTAGCAGTAATATAGCGATGCGTAAGAGCTTCTCCTTTTTTGAGATTGGGGAGCATTCCTTCTTGTTCTTCTTCCTCGTCGTCGGTACTTTCTAAATACACTTTTAAAAAGCCATCGAACTGTACCATTTCGCCATTGGCTACGAAGTGTTCTTTGTGCTTATCAGCTTCTATTTTTACGGTAGTGCGCTCTATTTGAGCATCTGCCATTTGTGAGGCAAGGGTGCGTTTCCATATCAGTTCGTATAGCTTATTCTGATCGGGTTCAGCAGAGATAGAAGTACGACTCATATCGGTAGGACGAATGGCTTCGTGCGCCTCTTGTGCGCCTTTGCTTTTAGTGGCGAAATTGCGCACTTGACTGTACTGAGCTCCGAAGAGTTGCACGATAGCGTTTTTGGCAGTGTTGAGCGCTTCTTGTGAAAGATTCACGCTATCGGTACGCATATAGGTGATAAAACCAGATTCGTAGAGGCGTTGGGCTACCGTCATTGTTTTGCTTACTGAGAAGTGCAGTTTGCGTGCGGCTTCTTGTTGGAGGGTGGAAGTAGTGAAGGGGGGCGCAGGCATTTTCTTGGCTGGTTTGGTTTCTAATGATTGCACTTTGAAATGCGCTCCGATATTCTGTTGCAAGAAGTTTTCGGCTTCGGCTTGTGTGTCGAAATTCTTAGGCAAAGAGGCTTTTACAACTTTGCCTTCTGAGGTGATAAATTCGGCAGTAATTCGGTAAGAGGATTGCGTTTTGAAGTCTTGTATTTCGCGTTCGCGTTCTACGATAAGGCGTACTGCTACCGACTGTACGCGTCCTGCTGAGAGTCCGCTTTTAATTTTTTTCCACAGTACGGGAGAGAGTTCATAGCCCACGAGGCGGTCGAGTACACGGCGTGCTTGCTGAGCATTCACCAGATTATAATCGATACCACGAGGGTTTTTAATAGCGTTTTCAATAGCCGATTTGGTAATGGAGTTAAAAACGATGCGTTTGGTATTTTCCTTTTTTAGTTTGAGTGTTTCGGAAAGATGAAACGCAATAGCTTCTCCTTCACGGTCTTCATCGGAAGCGAGCCATACTACTTCGGCTTTGGACGTGAGTGCTTTGAGTTCTTTTACAAGATTTTTTTTGTCGTTAGAGATGAGGTAATTAGGTTTAAAACCGTGCTGTATATCTACGCCCAGTTCATTGGAGGGCAAATCGACAATATGCCCATAACTGGACACTACTTTGTAGTCCTTACCTAAGAACTTTTCAATGGTTTTAGCCTTGGCAGGCGACTCTACAATCACTACATTCTTAGCCATACGCTTGTTTGTTTTTTGAGTTATTGGGTGCAAAAGTACAAAATAATTACGAAATAGCAAATGAGGGAAAAGCCAGTAATACCGGAAATGCCAATAATGCCAATAATACCGGAAATACCAGTAATGCCAGTAATCAACTTTGCCAAAGGTCGTAGCACGACGGGCATAGAAAATTAGAGAATTAGGAAATTTGGAAATTAGCAAATGGGTAGTGATAAAAAGGTTTTTTGACGGGTCTGACTTGTCGGACAAATTGGACTGGTCTGAGCTATCGGAGGAAAACGAAAAATATAAAAAGTGAGTTAGGAGGATTTTGGAGAAAAAAGGCTATTAGGAGGGTGGGGGTAGCTTATAGAGAGCTTATAGGAAGCTTATACGAATCTTGGACGATTGGTATAGAAAGGGTATATAAAAAGTTGATTAATAGTATAATACAACAGTGCTAAAAATGTTAAAAACGGGGTTTCGAGGCGAAAGAAAGAGGAAGAGGCATTAGGTCTTAGGCCATAGGCACTAGGGGGAGTATGACGGAAAAGGAGAAGGGATAATTAGGGAATTAGCAAATTTGAAAATGAGAAAATGGGTGGTGTGGAGTCTTAGGGCATAGGTAATAGGGAGGAGTATGACAGAAAAAGGAGAAGGGATAATTAGGAAATTAGTAAATTAGAAAATTAGTAAATGGGGAAGTGTGAGGTCTTAGGTCATAGGCAATAGGGGAAAACATACTCCTTTAAAGAGGGAGTGTAGCGATGGAAAAGGGAAGAAATGAGGAATGACAAGGGACGAATGACGAAGGAGATGTGGAGAAAACTCGCCGTATATTAACTAATAGATAAAATGGGAAAAATGACTGATGAGTAAATAATTTTTTGTGTTTTGCTTTCTAATTAAAATAAAAGTTGTACTTTTGCCGAACTTTAATGAAAATTATATATGGCAACTTACAAAAAGAACAACAACCGACCTAATAGACAAAAAGATACCGAGCATTTAGACGAAGCAAAACAGGCTCAATTACACAAAGAAAGTACTACTGCTGAGGTGTTTGATGCCCTCGATGCAGGCGCTACTCGCACCGAAGATTGGGTAAAACGCAATCAGAAGATTATTATTGGAACTCTCATAGCCGTAGCTGTGATAGGCTTGGGTTATTTGCTTTACCAACAGTTTGTGAAAGCCCCTAGGGAAAAGAATGCTGCTAATGAGCTTTTCTTTGCACAACAGTTCTTTGATGAAGCGATGGAAGCTACTGATGCTAAAGCGCAGGATTCCCTCTTTAAAGTGGCTATCAACGGTGGAAAAGGAAAATATGGATTTAAGCAAATTGCCGAAAACTATAGCGGTACCAAAGCTGCTAACCTGGCTGAATACGGTATGGGTATGGCTTATATGCGTTTGCGTGACTATAACAACGCAATAAATCACCTTAAAGAGTTCGACTCTACTGATGATATTTTCGGAGCTTTGGCTTACGGGAATATAGGTGATGCTTACCTTCAACAGAAAAATAACGCTGAGGCATTGAAATATTATATCAAAGCCTTTGAACATAGCAAAAATGACTTCGTAACTCCATTATACCTGAAAAAAGCAGGAATAGTAGCTTCTTTGCAAGGTAAAAAAGACGATGCCTTGAAATATTATGAGCGCATCAAAGACGAGTACCCTACCTCAGAAGAAGCGCGTACTATCGATATCCTTATAGGGAAAATTAGTCAATAATTAATGGCAACAGAAAACAAAAACTTATCACAATACGATAAAAATATAATCCCAAATGCGGAATCTCTTCGCTTTGGGATTATTACTTCTCAGTGGAATGAGCAGATAACTTACGGAATGCGCAATGGTGCCATCGAAACCCTTAAAGATTGTGGTGCTATTGATGACAATATACTCTTATGGGAAGTACCAGGAAGCTTTGAATTAGTGCACGCTGCCAAGCGAATGCTCGATACTACCGAGGTAGACGCTATTATTGTAATAGGCTGTGTGATACAAGGAGAAACTCGTCATTTCGATTTCGTGTGCCAGGGTGTTACCCAAGGTATTGCCCAGCTCAATGCGGAACAAAGTAAAGTGCCTATTATCTTTTGCGTTCTCACTGATAATACTTTCCAGCAGTCGCTTGACCGCAGTGGTGGTAAGCTGGGTAATAAAGGCGTGGAGGCGGCTATTACTGCAATAAAAATGGCGGTGTTAGGGAAGTGAAAAGAGAAAAGTGAAACGTAAAAGGTTGGAACAATTTTTGCAATGCAAATGTTGTTAAAGTCGTTAGATTTTAAAAATAAATAAAGAAAATCAGAATGAAATACATCATTGCATCTATACAACATTACCTTTTATTCACTTACCCAGCTATCGCTGTTTTTGTCTTTTACCTTTTACCTCTTACCTCTTTCTCGCAGAAGCGTGATACTATTTATATTTTTGACCAGCAATTTTATTCAGGAGATACTATTCGGCTTGCTGAGGTGAGTGTTTTTGGTAAAGAGCATTACTTTGGTGATGCAGAAGCTCAAAAGCGCTATTTGCTACTCCGCAGTAGGGTGAAACGCGTGTATCCGTATGCCAAAATGGCTGCCGACCGGCTCTATACAATGGAACGTACGATGGATACTATGCAAAATAAACGACAAAAGAAGGTGTACGTAAAACGCACCCAACGCTATATTGAAGACCACTTCACCGACGAACTCAAAAAACTTTCCCGCTCGCAAGGGCGTATTCTCATTAAACTCATTCACCGCCAAACTGGAAAAACGGCTTACGAATTGGTAAAAGACCTGCGCAATGGTTGGAATGCTTATTGGTATAACAAAACCGCGTGGCTGTACGACCTTTCTCTCAAAAAAGGCTATGACCCTATGAATGTAGAAGAAGACTATTGGATAGAGGAAATTATCTTGCGGGCTATCAATAGTGGTGAATTAGAATATCAAACCCCAGCTTTACTATATAACTTCTCAGACCTTGTAGAACAACGACAGAAAAGACTTCAAAAGCAATTAGCAAATTAGCAGATTTGCAAATTAGCAAATTATTTGTACCTTTGCCGAAAATAAAATAGTACTAATGGAGTTATACTACGCTTTTTCAGTAATTATCGTCTTAGCAGCCTTGTTTTCGTACGTGAATGTTCGCTACGTAAAACTGCCTATGACCATAGGTATTATGGTGATTGCTATGATGATATCGGTAGGCGTACGTCTTTTCGGAGGTGAAGTATTTACAGGGCTTGCACACCGTCTTGAATCGCTTTTACAAGGCTTTGACTTCACTGAAATACTGATGGGAGCAATGTTGAACTTCCTTCTCTTTGCAGGAGCTCTCCACATCAATATCAACGACCTTAAAAACTACAAAATCTCCATTTTTACTTATGCAACTATCAGTGTAGTACTTTCGGCTTTCTTTATATCAGTTTTGCTGTACTACATTGCTCCTTTGGTAGAAATCCATATTCCTTACGTTTATTGTCTGCTTTTTGGTGCGCTTATTTCTCCAACCGACCCTATTGTAGTGTTGGGAGTGCTCAAACAAGTGAAAGTACCTAAACGCATTGAAACTAAGATTACGGGTGAATCGCTTTTTAACGATGGGGTAGCGGTAGTAATGTTTGCCGTAGTACTGAAATTGGCTACTAATAGCACTTTTGAGCCTTCGTTCTTCGCTATTACTAAGCTCTTTCTCTTGGAAGCAGGAGGAGGTATTTTACTAGGAGTGCTCTTGGGGTGGATAGCTTCTCAAATGATGAAAAAAGCCGATGACTATCACGTGAGTGTGCTTGTCACTTTGGCAGTGGTAATGGGTGGTTTTCTTATCACCAAAGCTTCTCACGTTTCTTCGCCTCTGGCAATGGTAATTGCAGGACTTTTTGTAGGAAATGTAGGCAAGAAAGCCAGCAGTGCAGAGAATAAAGATTACCTTGAAAAGTTTTGGGCAATCATAGACGAGATTATGAATGCTATCTTGTTCCTATTCATAGGATTTGAGATGCTACTGATAGACAATCTAACAGAGCAGTTCCTTTTAGGCGGGGTAGCTATTCTCGTATGCCTCTTGGGGCGTGCACTGGCGATTTATATTCCTGCCAAAACGATATTACGCAAGGTAGCTACCTATTCGCGAGGCTCGCTCATCACAATGGTGTGGGGGGGTATTCGCGGGGGAGTATCCATCGCCTTGGTACTCTCTATCCCTGCTGATAAAGGAGGATTAAAAGAAACACTTTTGCAAATTACTTATATTGTAGTATTGTTTTCCATTTTAGTACAAGGTCTTACCGTAGGCAAAGTGGCTACCAGAGCCTTGTATCGCGATGAGGTGATGACACGCTTGAAAAGAATGAAACAACTGCAAAAAGGGAAACAATCATAAGACTTTAAAGAAGAATGAGAAAGCAAAAAGATAAAGGATTGGTAAGTGCCAAAGAAGTAGCCAAAGCGATTAATATTGATAAACTTGGCTTCTTGGGTACTTTTGGAGGATGGGCACTGATGAAGTTGCTCCGTATCTCCAAGCTCAATGCTATTTACAACCGAAATAAACACTTTGAAGGGTTAGACTTCCTCAACAAACTGTTAGATGAGTTTGAAATAAAGTTCGAAATACCCGAAGAGGATTTTAAGAATATCCCTAAAGAAGGGGCTTTTATCACCATTTCTAACCACCCACTGGGGGGAATTGATGGCATTCTGCTTCTCAAACTACTCTTAGAAAAACGTCCTGATTTCAAGATTATGGCGAATTTTCTCTTGCAACGTATTGAGCCTTTAGCACCTTACGTATTGCCGGTAAACCCCTTTGAAGACCGCAAAGATGCGAAATCTAGCGTGGTGGGCTTTAAGCATACCATTGCACACCTCAAAGAGGGCAAACCCTTAGGTCTTTTCCCTGCGGGGGAGGTATCGGTAACCAAAGAGGGGCAACTGATGGTGGATAAGCCTTGGGAAGAGGCAGCTATGAAACTTGCTAAAAAAGTGAAAGTGCCTATTGTGCCTATCTATTTTCACGCCAAAAACAGTAAGTTGTTTTACTTCTTGGCGAGTATCAGTGATACGTTGCGCACGGCTAAATTGCCCTCAGAACTGCTTACACAGAAAGAACGCACTATTTATATACGCATAGGTAAGCCTATTTCGGTAGCTATGCAAGATGAGCATACCGATTTGGAAGATTTTACCGAATTTTTACGTAAGAAAACTTATATATTAGCCAATGCTTTAGAGCAAGATAAGAAGTTTTTACCACTCACTAACGTGTTGAAATCAAGCAAGAGCGGGAGCAATCCTCAACAGATAGAAGCGCCTATCAAACAAGACCTCATAGAGAAGGAAGTTGATAACATCACTAAAAAAGATTACCGACTGCTCAAAAACAACAACTACGAGGTATTCTTAGCACCTTATCAAGAGATTCCTAATATAATGAAGGAAATAGGACGCTTGCGTGAAATCACTTTCCGCGAAGTAGGGGAGGGGACTAATGCTTCGTCTGACTTAGATAAGTTTGACCTCTATTATCATCATCTTTTTCTTTGGGATAACGAAGCTAAGAAGATAGTAGGAGCTTACCGTATGGGCTTAGGGGCTGAAATATTCCCTAAATACGGTATCGAAGGCTTTTATACCCACGATTTGTTTCGTTTTGAACCCGAATTATACGATATGATGAGTAAAACCATCGAGATGGGGCGTGCTTTTATCATTTCAGAATATCAGCAGAAACCTATGCCACTGTTTTTGCTGTGGAAAGGGATTGCTCATACCACTTTGCGTTATCCGGAACACTCATATTTGTTGGGTAGTGTGAGTATTAGTAACCAGTTCTCTGACTTTTCTAAATCGCTGATGATAGAGTTTATGAAGTCGAACTTCTATGACCCTTATATAGCACAGTATGTACGCCCTAAAAAAGAGTTCAAAGTAAAGCTCAAAGACGAGGATAAAGATTTTATTTTCGACGAAACCAAAGCCGACCTCAATAAGTTCGACAAACTTATCGATGAACTCGAACCAGGTAACTTGCGTTTGCCGGTGCTCATCAAAAAATACATCAAGCAAAACGCCAAAGTCATTGCTTTCAACGTCGACCCACTTTTCAACAACTCTGTAGATGGATTGATGTACATTCGCATCTCCGACCTCCCTGAAAGCACTATGAAACCCGTGATAGAAGAGTTTCAAGCCGAACTCGAAGCTCGAATGAAGAATAATGAATATGAATAAATATTAGAAACCAATGAAAAAGATATTATTTTTAGTAGCATTACTACCACTGACTCTTGTTGCACAAACTGTGATTGTGCCTAATCGTTATACTTTCCAAAAGGAAGATAATCAGTACCAGCTGAATGCACTTACGAAGTTTTTACTGGAAAAACAAGGTTTTAAAACGTATATGGAGAGCGAAGCCCCTGCTGAACTGCTTCAAAACCCCTGCGATGCTCTGAGAGCCGACGTGAAAAACCAATCGAATATGATGACCTCTAAGGTGCAATTTATCCTCACCGATTGTGCTAATAAAACCGTCTTTACTTCCGAGATAGGTAAAAGTCGTGAAAAGGAGTTTAAGAAGTCGTATCAAGAAGCCTTGCGCAATGCCTTTGAAGGGAATGCTTTAGCAACTTTTAGGTCGGAATACAAAGCACCTGTTACTACTCAAACGGCAATGGCAACGCTTACTCCTGCACAACCTACTACCATAACAAAAAGCAATACTCAAATAATAGAAGAAGACCCCTATATAGAATTTTTATATGCTAAAAAAGTGGATTTTTCATACGAATTGTATGATAAGAAGACTAATGAATTGCGTTATAAAATCAAACCGACTCTTACCCCGAATACATTCGTAGCTTATGATTTAAAAAATAATGAATTTGGAGTGCTTGAAAAGGACGGCTCCACGTTCTATAAATTTACTTTGTTTAAAAAAATAGATGATAGAGGTCATACATTTTTAGCAAATATCCAATTCACACTTTAACCCCGTGTACAGCAAAGCCGAAGCAAAAAAACTACGCGAAGACTTCTGGATATCTTTTGGTAAATCGTTCCCTCGCAAATGGACGTTGTATGACACTAAAATAAAGGATTTTAGTTTTAAGTTTTCATTCGACACCTGTAAAGCACGGGTGCTTCTCGCTGTGGAAGACCCTGACGAGGCAACACGTAGTTTGTACTACAACAAATTGTTGTCGCTGAAAACGATTCTGCAAGAACAGTACCTCCCTAATGTTGTTTTCGAAGAGCACTTTCTCTTGGACAACGGTAAAGAAATCAGCTGTGTGTATGTAGAACTGCCAAACGTAACCATTCACAACAAAGCTACTTGGCAATCAGCGATGGAGTTCCTCTATCAATCGATGTTGCAGTTTGAAGCCTTTTGGGCAGAGTATAAAGACATAATACAAGAAGAAAAATAAGCACTACTTACCTCTGTATTATCCTTTGAAACTTTAAGAAAAGATTAACATCGAACCTCATTCTCACATAACTTTTTTGTCTTACCTTTGCATAGAATAAGGTAACACCCTCAAAGAGGAAGTGTTTTTTACAATAAAAGCACTTCCTTTTCTGTATTTAATATCTAATAAATTGGTAATTATGAAAGAAAACATCAAAGATAAAGTCGTGATTATTAGAGGAGCCAGTAGCGGGCTCGGCGAAGCTACTGCTCTTTATTTGGCGTAGTATGGTGCTATAGTCGTAGCGGTTGCGCGCCGTAAAGATCGCTTGGAATCGCTAGTGAAACGTATCGGCTCTCAAGGCGGTAAGGTGCTTGCCATTGTATGTGATGTTACCAAACGTGAGGACTTGGAACGTGTTGCCCAAGAAACGCTCAAAGCTTACGGTCGTATAGATGTGCTGGTAAACAATGCTGGACTGATGGCACAGGCTCCTCTCGAAAAGCTTAAAGTAGACGAATGGGACAAAATGATTGATATCAATATCAAAGGGGTACTCTACGGTATTGCTGCAGTACTCCCAACGATGCAGAAGCAACATAGTGGACATATCATCAACTTATCCTCAGTAGCGGGTTTGAAGGTGGCGGCAGGTCGTGGCACGGTGTACAGTGGTACTAAGTTTGCTGTAAAAGCTATTAGTGAAGGTTTACGTATGGAAACCGCTAAAGATAACATTCGCGTGACTACTCTTTACCCAGGCGCCGTGGAGAGTGAACTTAAGTATGGTAGTTCCGACCCCGAAGCTAGCGCAGGTATTCAGGCTTTTTATAAGGAATATGAGATTCCTGCCGATTCAGTTGCCCGTGCTATTGCATATGCTATTGAACAACCAGAGGACGTAGCTATCAATGAGATTACTTTGCGTCCTACTAAACAAGAATTTTAATTCAAGTATAACATCTAACTTATGATAAAAAACTTTATTAACAGACCCGTACTATCAACGGTAGTCTCTATCTTAATAGTAATTTTAGGGGTATTGGGGATTATCTCTTTGCCTATCTCTCAATATCCTGATATCGCCCCTGTAACGGTACAGGTATCGGCTAACTATGCAGGAGCCAACGCCGAAACAGTGCTTAAAGCGGTGGTGATTCCGCTGGAAGAACAAATCAATGGGGTGGAAAATATGGATTATATTACCTCATCGGCTTCTAATAGTGGTTCAGCAAATATTACTGTATATTTCAAACAGGGCACCAATGGCGATATCGCGGCGGTAAACGTACAAAATGCAGTGTCGCGTGCCAACTCTATTTTGCCATCTGAGGTAACCCAATCGGGGGTAACGGTGCGTAAACAGAGCTCAGGTAATCTGATGTTTCTCACCTTCTTCTCTGAGAATAAAGAGTTAGACGATGTATTTCTACAAAATTATTTAAGCATCAATGTGATTCCTGCAATCAAACGTATCAGTGGGATAGGGGATGCCAATGCTTTTGGGGGTAAAACCTATTCTATGCGCATTTGGTTGAATCCGCAAAAACTCCAAGCCTATGGGCTTAATCCTACCGAGGTAACTGCTGCAATTTCAGCTCAGAGTAGAGAAGCAGCTGCGGGTACTTTGGGGCAAAACAGCGGTAGTAGCTATGAATATGTGATTAAGTACAAGGGGAAATACACCCAAGTATCGGAATATGAAAATATAGTACTCAAAGCTTTAGATGGGGGTCGTATTCTCCGTCTTAAAGATGTGGCTAAGGTAGAACTCGACGCGCTCGGATATACAGGGTTTTCAGAAAGCAAAGGTCGCCCTGCTGTGGCAATGGGTATCTCACAAACGCCAGGCTCTAATGCTCACGAGATTATCCAAAATATCGAAAAGCTCTTAGACGAGTTGAAACCTTCTTTGCCCGAAGGGATTACTTATACTATCAACTACAACGCCAACACTTTCTTAGATGCTGCCATTTCTAAGGTGGTGTCTACCCTTTTAGAGGCTTTCTTATTGGTGTTCTTGGTGGTGTATATCTTCTTGCAAGACTTCCGTTCTACACTCATTCCCGCTATTGCGGTGCCAGTGTCTATCGTGGGTACTTTCTTCTTCTTGAATCTCTTTGGCTATTCTGTCAATATGCTTACCCTCTTCGCCTTGGTGTTAGCTATCGGTATAGTGGTGGACGATGCCATTGTGGTCGTCGAGGCGGTGCACGCTAAGATGGAACAAACTCACGAGAAAGCTAAACCCGCTACCATTTCAGCTATGAACGAGATTACAGGAGCGATTATCTCTATCACCCTTGTGATGGCAGCAGTGTTCGTGCCGGTAACCTTTATGGGTGGTACTACGGGCGTGTTCTACAAACAGTTTGGGGTAACTCTGATTGTAGCTATCGTGATTTCAGCTATCAATGCGCTTACCCTCAGTCCGGTGCTTTGTTCGCTTTTCCTCAAACCTCACGACAATAAAGAATATGAAGAAAAGTCGTGGTTTGGCAAGTTCTTCCACAAGTTTAATATAGCTTTCAATGCCGCTACGCATAAATATGGGCAAACCTTTACCTTCTTCCTTCGTCATAAATGGGTAACCTTAGTGCTCTTACTTATGGCAGGAGGTGGTATCTATTTTGCCAATAAAAGTATGAAATCGGGCTTTGTGCCCAGTGAAGACCAAGGGTTTGTGATGATGGATGTATCGATGATTCCTGGTGCCTCTATGGAACGTGTCGCCAATATTATGCGTGAAGTAAACGAAAGTCTTTCCAATATACCAGGGGTGGAAAATGTTACCTTTGTTACCGGTCGCGGTATGATTTCAGGCGAAGGTAGTAATAATGGTATGGGTTTCTTCAAGCTGAAACCTTTTGAGGAACGTTCTAAACTCCCAGGTCAAGACATTCAGTCGATTATCAACAATGCCTTTCGTGCTGTTGCCAATATCAAAGATGCCAATGTGATTTTCTTCCAACCGCCTTCCGTGCCTGGTTTTGGTGTAGGAGGTGGGGTATCGTTTGTACTCTTGGATAAATCCGGAAGTGATATCAGTGAGGTGAACAAGAATGCACAAGAATTCTTGGGTGCCCTGATGCAACGTCCCGAGATACAGTTTGCCCAAACGTCTTTCAATGTGAACTATCCACAATACCAAATGGATATCAATGTGGAACGCGCTATGCAATCGGGTATTACGGTGAGCACTATTCTATCGACCTTACAGAATTATATAGGGGGCTTCTATGCAACTGACTTTACCCTTTACGGAAAGCAATACCGCGTAATGGTACAATCGTTGCCCGAAGCGCGTAAAGACCTCAATAGCCTTAATAGCTTATTCGTGAAAACAGGTAGTGGAACAATGGCTCCTATTACCGAGTTTGTAACTCTTACACGTACCTTTGGACCTCAATCGCTCAGCCGTTATAACCTCTTTACTTCGGTGTCTATTTCGGCTCAGAACAACCCTGCCTATAGTACAGGTGATGCTCTGAAAGCAGTACAAGAGGTGGCTGCCCAAACCCTCAATAATAATTATGGAATCGACTATACAGGTTTGACCCGTGAAGAACAGAATGCCGGCTCACAAACCATTCTCATCTTCTTGCTCAGCTTGGTGTTTACTTATTTTATTCTTTCAGCACAGTATGAGAGTTACCTATTGCCACTATCAGTGCTCTTCTCATTGCCTTTTGGTATCTTTGGAGCGTATTTAGGACAATGGCTTTTTGGATTAGAAAATAATATCTATTTCCAAATTTCCCTCATTATGCTAATGGGACTCTTAGCTAAAAACGCGATTTTGATTGTAGAATTTGCTGTGCAACGCCGTCGTATGGGTGAAAGCCTATCTAAGGCAGCTATCAATGCCGCAATGGCGCGTTTGCGCCCTATCTTGATGACCTCTTTTGCCTTTATCGTTGGTTTGATGCCATTGGTATTTGCCTCAGGGGTAGGAGCAGCAGGAAACCGTTCAGTAGCTACGGGAGCCGCTATCGGTCAGCTTATTGGTACCTTTTTCGGACTTGTTGTGATTCCGGTATTTTTTGTATTCTTCCAAGCGATACAAGAGAGTATTAGTGGTCATAAAGAAAAAGAAGAGATATTTGTAGAGCCTACTGGAGAATATTAAAAGCCTGTTGTGCTACGACAAAAAAGGCTGTCTGCTTTTTAGCAGACAGCCTTTTTTATTTTCTATTACTAGCATATTATTTTTGCGTCGTTTTTGCGTCCAATACTTTGCCAAAGTTGGAAACTTTAGTAAAATAGATATTCCTTTTGTGTCGCAATCCGTACAAATCTCATTTCTTTAGCTTCTAAATCCGCTCTATAAACCTCGCAGATTTGTGGAATCTGTGTAATTCTGTGGGATTTTTTATTATCTGATGTTTTCTTATCCAGAACTCAGAAAGTAGTAATATTGTTTTTTATTTATCAAAAACGCTATTTTAACACTTTTTCTTCAATAAAGTTATAAGGGCTTTTTACCTATTGATATCCAATATTCTAACACCTTTCCTTCGTCTTAGGTTCGTCTTAGGTTCGCCTTAGATTCGCTCTACCTTCGGTTAAACTTCAATTAAAAGATAACAAAGGTTTTTCTAATATTTTACTGATAAATAATGTTTTAACGTTTTTGACATCACAAAAGACTATCAAGTGTTCTACTTTCTAAACTTTAAAAAAATTGCAGGGTTTTAAAAGAGATTAACATTTTTTCAGCATTGACCTTGCCTCTTTTAATTCGAGTCAAACTCACGTAATAGAAAATAAAAAAGGCTATCCTAATTAGGATAGCCTTTTTCCTTAATTTTTATTTGTAAGTTCTTATTTTGTAGGGTATTTTGATTACTCTACGATATTAGCGATACTTACACGGTTCCAATCTGGTTCACTGAACATATCACCGATACCATTACCTTCAGCTTGGATTCTATCAGCTGAGATTTTGTAACGTTTAACTAAAAGGTTTTTAACAGCTTCAGCACGAGCAGTAGCTAATTGTTTGTTCTTTTCTAAGTTTCCTTCTGGTGAAGCATAACCTTTGATACTAACTTTAGCATTACTATATTTGTTAAGGTAAGAAGCGATACGCTCTACGTTAGGCAATTGAGATGCATCGATAGTACTTTTAGCTACACGGAAAGTAACTACTGATTCCAAAGTTTTCTTGTTTTTAGTAACTACTTTTTCTACTACTTCTGGTTTCTTGTTGCGAGCTGCTTCTAAGTCATCTTGCAATTTATTAACTTGTCTTTGGCAGTCAGATAATTCCTTGTTTTTGCTGTTCAACTCATCACGAAGTCTACTCAATTCTGCGCTATTGTCAGGATTTTGAGTAGCTGTAGTGAAGTGGTGAGCACCATTGCTTCCTTTAAAACGGTAAACTACACCAGCAGTTACTTGAGTGAAAGAGTTTTTGAGGTTCAACTCATTACTAGAAACAGATTCAGCACGGTTTTCTACACCATCAACCCCATAAACAAGAGCAGGGCTAATTTTGATACCCCAAGCTTTACTTTGTCCTAAGTTGAAAAGCAAGTTAGAACCAAACTCAGCAGTCATAGTGTTTAATACATTAGGAGCTTTTCTATTGTCAGCACCTTGTGGATATATGTGTGCCCAACCTAAACCAGCGAAACCTTCTACTTCGAAGAAACGAGGTGTTCCTTTGTAACCAGCGATAAGGTTGCTCAAGTTTACAGTACCTACCAAACTTACGTTTGACATATCTACAAAGTTTCCAAACTCTGGAGCATCGTCAAATTGTACTGGACGTACATACGCCATACCTTCAACGCCTAAACGGAAAGCTGGAGAGATTTGTTTGCCAATCTCAGCTCCAAAAGTGGCACGGGTGTTTTTGATAAAAGCTTCACGGGTAGTCCAAGAGAATCCACCACCTTTAACACCTACTTGCCAGTTGTCAAAAAATTTGCTCTTACTTAGCATATCTTGTGCATTAGCACTTGTTATCACTGCAACGACAGTTGCAATACTTAATAAGGTTTTTTTCATATAAAAAAATGTTTATTACTTGTGTTTTAAAATTCGGGGCAAATATACGACTTTTTTTATTTGTACAATCATTTTTAGTAATAAAAGATGTGCTTTTTGCATTTTTATCCTGTTTTTTAACGTTTTATTTACAAACCGTTTGCATTTCTTTCACATTTCAGAGAGTTAATATAGTTTTTGGGTATAAAAAATCAGGGAGAGTTTCATTGTAAACTCTCCCTGATTTTCGTGTTAATAAAATATGATAATAATGCTATGAATTTACAATTACATCATTCCTGGCATTCCACCACCCATTGGAGGCATTGCAGCTGCTTTATCGTCTTTGATGTCTACCAAAGCACATTCAGTAGTGAGAATCATACCAGCTACTGAGGCAGCATTTTCAAGAGCTACACGGGTTACCTTTTTAGGGTCGATGATACCTGCTTTAAACATATCGGTATAAGTACCTGTTTTAGCATTGTATCCGTAAGCATCTCTTGAAGCCTCGAGTACACGAGCTACGATTACAGAACCTTCAACCCCTGCGTTTTCTACGATAGTGCGCAAAGGAGCTTCCAATGCTTTGAAGATAATTTTAATACCTGTTTCTTCGTCGGCATTGAGAGGTTTTAGTTTTCCTAAAACATTTTTAGCACGAATAAGCGCTATACCACCTCCTGCTACGATACCTTCTTCAACAGCTGCACGAGTAGCGTGAAGGGCATCATCTACACGGTCTTTTTTCTCTTTCATTTCCACTTCCGAAGCAGCACCTATGTAAAGCACTGCTACCCCACCAGAGAGTTTAGCTAAACGCTCTTGTAGTTTTTCACGGTCATAATCAGAAGAGGTGTTTTCGATTTGTGCTTTGATTTGTGCTACACGCGCTTTGATATCATCAGATTTTCCAGCACCATTTACAATAGTGGTGTTATCTTTGTCGATACTTACTCTTTCGGCAGTACCAAGCATATCGATAGTAGCGTTTTCAAGAGTGAAGCCTCTTTCTTCGGCAATTACAGTACCACCGGTTAGGATAGCGATATCCTCGAGCATAGCTTTACGACGGTCACCAAAACCAGGAGCTTTTACAGCAGCGATGCGAAGAGTACCGCGCAACTTGTTTACTACTAAGGTAGCTAAGGCTTCACCATCGATATCTTCAGCGATAATCAAAAGAGGTTTGCCAGATTGAGCTACAGGCTCTAATACAGGAAGCAAGTCCTTCATAGTAGAGATTTTCTTGTCGTACAACAAGATATAAGGGTGGTCGAGTTCTGCAACCATCTTTTCAGAATCGGTTACGAAGTAAGGAGAAAGGTAACCGCGGTCGAACTGCATACCTTCTACTACATCTACGTAAGTATCTGTACCTTTTGCTTCTTCTACGGTGATAACCCCTTCTTTACCTACTTTCTCGAATGCTTGAGCGATAAGTTCGCCAATAGTATCGTCGTTGTTAGCAGAGATAGAGGCTACTTGTTTGATTTTTTCAGAAGAAGAGCCTACTTCTTTAGCTTGTTTAGCCAAGTGTTCTACGATTTTTGCTACGGCTTTGTCAATACCGCGTTTTAAATCCATTGGGTTAGCACCAGAAGCTACGTTTTTAAGACCTTCTTTTACGATAGCTTGTGCTAATACAGTAGCGGTAGTGGTACCATCGCCTGCGAGGTCATTGGTTTTAGAAGCTACTTCTTTTACCATTTGAGCACCCATATTTTCAAGAGCGTCTTCTAGTTCTATTTCCTTAGCAACGGTTACCCCGTCTTTGGTTACTTGTGGTGAACCAAATGATTTGCTAATAATCACATTACGACCACGAGGGCCTAATGTTACTTTTACTGCATTTGCTAATGCATCAACGCCACGTTTTAAACCTTCGCGAGCGTCTATATCAAATTTAATATCTTTTGCCATTTCTTTAGTTTTTAGTTTTTATGTTTAGATAACTGCTAATACGTCGTTTTCACGCATAATAAGGTAGTCTTTACCTTCTAATTTTAGTTCAGTACCGGCATATTTGCCATAGAGTACTGTATCGCCTACTTTTAGGGTTACAGGGTTATCTTTAGTACCTGCTCCAACGGCTACAACCGTACCTTTTTGAGGTTTTTCTTTTGCAGTATCAGGGATGATAATACCTGATGCGGTAGTAGTTTCGGCCACTGCGGGCTCAATCACTACTCTATCAGCTAAAGGTTTAATATTCAATTTTGCCATTATTTGTTTAGTTTTTAGTTATTTTTTTTGTTTAGAAAATAGGAATTAGGTGTTAGGGAATTACATCGCCCGCGCCCCCTTCGAAAGGGGGATGTGGGGATGTTATCTAACCTTTTCATTCAAGTATTTTAATTCCTTTTATAAAAAATCGAAGAGGATATTTCAGAAAGTATGCCAATCTGTAAAAACTGACTTTTTGTCAGTTTAGTTACCTGTATTAGAAGATGTGGCAGGAGTAGCAGGCATTTGGGTAGCATTGTTGGCAGGTGCTTGTTGGTTAAGAGGGTTTTCTATAGGGGCAGTAGGGGTATTGCCATCGAGCAGTTTAGAATCGGCATTTACACCGGTATTGCCTTGTAGTAAGGTGTTGGCGATAAGGATAAGCACTCCTAAAGCAGTAGCAAACGTCCAAGTACTGCGTTCGAGGAAGTCGCCTGTTTTTTTCACGCCACCTACTACTTGAGTATTGCCACCGAAAGTAGAAGAGAGTCCGCCTCCTTTAGGGTTTTGTACCATAATTACTAAAGCGAGTAGCAAACATACTACCACGATAAGCACTAAAAAGATGTTGAATGTAGTCATTTCTCTATAAATTAAAATAAATTATTTTGTTGTAGTTTTTTGATATTTTCTATTTGGGCTGCAAAGTAAGCACTTTTTTCTGGATTTTTCAAAATTAATATTTCATACGCTTGTATAGCTTGCTTAAATTTGCGCTGATTTACATATACTTGTGCCAATGTTTCGGTCATTAATTGTTTAGGGTCTGAGTTTACATCATCGGCTAAATTTACGTTGGATACATAGTCTTTGGAGGCTTCAATCTTAGGATTGTTCTCCAAAAACTTATCAATGAGTTTGAACTTCTCGGCTACCTTGTCGTCTTTATAAGAAACTTCGGTATGGTCATCGGAGATGTTTTCTAACCATTGAGAGATATTGTCAGTATCAGTTTTAGGCTTTTCCTCTGTTTTTGGTTCAAAAGCATCGGCTAACTCTTGGTGATTTACCAAATCTTCGGGGAAAATAGGTTCTTCGAAAATAGATTCGGGTACATTAGGGCGATACAAGCGCGGTTCGTGGTCGATGTAACTTACCTTAGGAGGTGTATTCTCAGTTTCTTCGGCTTCCTTGCGTTCTCTCGCTTTGCGAATACGTTCAAAATCACGACGTAGGGCTGAGAAATCAGGGATAATACTTTTAGAATTGATAAAGTCGAACAATACTGAGCGGTCGGTTACGTGTACCGCAGCGAGTTTTAAGGCTTTGTTGTACTTGTAGTTTTCTTCGGAATGCAATATTTTGAGTTGTAACACCCTTGCTGCTTGAAAATAAGGATATTCCTTCACTATCTCGTCGAGTTCATATACTTGATCATCGTTAATAGTGTAGGGATGCCTAATAATCTCTATGAATTGTTTTACTGTCAATCTTACCTTATTGTCTTTACCTAATTGTTACCAATCTGCTAATGAGGCGTTGAAAATATCTTGGGTGATACGCTCGAATATCTGTGGGATAGCTTCGCCTTTTACCGAGTTGAATTGTGTAGCAGCAGGATAATCATAGTAAAAAGAGAAGCGTTTTTCAAAGTCTTTTTTATCTTCTTTATGATTAGTAAAGCGCACATTTACGCCTATGGTTACACGGTTTTGGGCAGCGGTTTGTCCTGCAGTAGCCGTCATAGGGGTAATGTTAAACTCTACGATTTCGCCTTCGTACACGAGGTCGCCATTGCGATCGGTAAGGCTGAGGTTGGTTTGGTTGTTAATCAAATCTTGTAAGGCGATGGTAAAATCGCGGTCGAGTCCAGGTTCTACCAAGGGAGCATCGTTGCGAAAGAAGTTTACTTGAAAAGTCTTTGCATCGCCTGTACTTCCTCCTGTAAAGTTGTAGATACCACAACTTATAGCAGTGAAAGCCAAGAGTATATATAAGATATATTTCATTTTACCAATCAATTAGCGGGCAAAGATACGAAAATAATTACGAATGACAAATTACGAATGACGAAATTGCAGTAAAAAGTATATTGCTATCAGTTATTACTATCATTTTTCAGCATATTTATTCTTCATAGTCTTGAAATATCGTTTGGCAAAACCTTTTTTTACATCTTGTGATAGTTCCATTATAAAATCGCGATGTGCAATAGGAATACCGTCTTCATCTTCTTCTAATATTTCCATAGAGGAAGCTGATGTTTCTTTCTTGCTCTTAGGCACTTCTACTTTTACAAATGGCAAAGACTTTACATATTCCAAAAAAGCTAAAGCCATTTCACTGCTATTGTCTACTTTGAGAATGGTTGTATTCATAGTTTTTACTGTTAAATTTACAAGCGTTTGAGGGCTTGCTTGATAATTTCTTCTACTGAAAGCTCTTCGCTGCTTGATTTGATAATGATATCAACTACTTTTTCGGCTTGTTTGCGCATAAAGCCCAATACTTCTAAGGCAGCAAGAGCTTCTTCTTTGTGGGTGCTTACGGCGTTCATAGGCACCTCTTCAAAGTCTTGGAGCTTGAGCATTTTATCTTTTAAATCTAATATTACCCGTTGGGCTGTTTTAGCACCTATACCTTTTACTGCTTGAATGGTAGCTACCTCGCCATTGATGATAGCACTGCGCACTTGTGTAGCGGTAAGTGCTGAGAGCATCGTACGAGCAGTACTAGCACCTACTCCCGATACTGAAAGAAGCAATACAAACACTTCGCGTTCGGCTTTGGTGAGGAAGCCATAGAGTGTATGTGCATCTTCTTTTATTTGCAAATAGGTGTATAGTTTAATAGCTTCGCCTTCGGGTAGCGCTGAATAAGTATTCAAGCTAATATTTACGAAATAGCCCACCCCGTGGCAGTCGATTACTACGTGAGTAGGGTTCTTTTCTACGAGTTTTCCTTGTAATTGTGTAATCATTAGTTCAATTTGAAGATTGAGTAGTGCAAAGGTACAAATAATTAGAGAATTAGCAAATTAGAAAATGAGAGAATTAGAAAATTAGCAAATGGGGTGCTAGTTACAAGCTTGAACTAGAAGAGATTAACTTTGCCAAAGGTGCGAGCCGCACAGGCAGTCGTAGCACGACGGGCAATTAACTTTGGCAAAGTATGTGATTGTTCATTCTCAATTATCAATTGTGAATTGAGAAAGTAGTTCTTCCGAGCGTTTGCGTCCTGCTAAATAATGAGGGTCAAGCTCTATCGCTTTTTGCAGATAAGCGATAGCTTGTGCGCGGTATTTGCGCTGAGGGTGTTGCTTTGCCCACGCCCAATACACAAAACTCATTATCTTCCACGAAGCATACTCTGGATTTTGAGCCTCCTTTCGGATGATATTTTCAAAGTCGATTTTGGCTAAAGCACGCTTGCTGAAATAAAACCAAGGTAGGTTCTCGGCTACGCTACCGCGCATAAATTCAGGAAGATAGTGTACCGCTCCGTACTTTTTAATAGCCGTTTCAAAGAGCTTAAAACTTTTGCCGATAAGTGAGAGCTTAAAAGTTTCGCCGGCTACCAAAGCCATTGCCGAAGCCTCGTAAGAAAGGATAAAAGGTTGTAACGCCTCAGGTGTTTCGGGGTTGGCTTTGCATTCTGATAAAATCGTGAGACTCTTTTGTGCATAGCCTTTATACTGCTTGCTAAAAAAGCCTAAATTTAAGGCTACTTCGTGATAAATAATCCCTAAGCGCACTTTGTTCAGCAAGGAAGGGTTTGCCTTGTAATCAGCTTCTACTTCAGGAAGTTTGGCTTGTAAAAGGTCGTTGTCGATGAATTCCATTACATCGTCTAAGGCGATTTGATAATCGTTGAGTGTTTTCATTACGTGTTCTTTTTTTAATTTGGGGCAAAGGTACGGCGCAATGAGCTTCTCACTCGTTGACTTAAGTTAAGATTTTTTATTGTGCATACGTTTTTGCAATCGGCTTAAACTTTCGGGACTGATACCCAGTAGATTGGCAATGTACTTCTGCGGTACTCGCTGAAAGAGTTCGGGGCGTGAGTGCAACAGATGTTGAAAGCGCTCTTCGGGTTTATCGGCAGCAAGGTACATAGCGGTATCGGTGGCGCGCTGTAAGATTTGTTCCGCCATCAACCTGCCGAAAGTCTCAAAGTTGTGGTGCAGGACATAAAGGGCAAAGAGCTGTTCTTTACTGATACTATAAACGGTGGTCTCGTCTAAGGCTTGCAACGACAGATTGGAGGGGGTACCGTTATTAAAACTCATAAAGGCGGTCGTCCATTGATTTTCAAGCGAAATATCACAGGTCTTTTCGGTGCCGTCGTCTTTGGTATGAAAGTGACGCACACAGCCTTTGACAATAAAAAAGAGATGTTTACAAGGCTGAGGGGCTTCTAAAAGCATTGCTTTTTTAGCAAAGATGCGCTCTTGAAAAAAGCTGTCTACCGCGCTGAGTTCTTCGTCGGTAAAAGGAAGGGCTTGCTGAAAATGGTTTTTTAAAGAATCGTACATTGACAAAGTTTATTACTTTAATACTGATATTAAATTAACTATTAGGAGCGACAAAAGTAGGAGAAAATTAGCAAATTAGCAAATGAGAGAATTAGAAAATGGGGTGCGAGTTACAAGCTTGAACTAAAGAAGATTAACTTTGCCAAAGTTTCAAACTTTGGCAAAGTTTGAGATGAAAAAGCGATGTATTGAGACTGTTAGGAGGGTTCGGAAGGAAACGGAGATGTTCGGAAGAGGAGAAGGAGGATTTTTGATGAAAAAAGGCTATGAGAAGGGTGGGGGTAGCTTATAGAGAGCTTATAGGAAGCTTATACGAATCTTGGACGATTGGTATAGAAAGGGTGTGTAAAAAGTTGATTCATAATATAATACAACAACGCTAAAAATGTTAAAAACGGGGTTTCGAGGCGAAAGAAAGAGGAATTAATGACGAGGGATGAATGACGAATGACGAAGGAGATGTGATGAAAATCTGTTGCTGGTTATCTTTAAAAAGGAAGTGTAGTGGTGGAAAGGTTAAATATATTTAACTTTGCCAAAGGTCGTAGGAGAACAGGCAATTAAGGAAAGACGGATATAAATTGGTAAATTGATAAATTAGCAAATTAGCAAATAGATAAATTGGGTTATCGGCATATGATGGTAATGGCTCTTTCTTCGCCTTTTTCGTTGATGATACGCAGGGTGTGATTACCTTTGGGGGCAAAGATATTCATCTCGTGAAAGGTTTCGGTGGTGCCGAGAAAAGCATCGTCTAAATACCAAAAAACCTTGCCTTCGCGATTGGCAGCTTTCGCTGTAAAGGGTTGTTGCTCCCCTCCAAAAGTTTTAGTGGTGTAGAGTACGCTTTGGTGTTTGGGGTAAACGAAATCCAAGCCCCTTTGCAGATTGCCTTGTGTGCAATCGGGACGTAGGGGGGGAGTGGCTTGTAGTGAATATGTTGCTGTTTGTAATACCATTCCATTACGGGAGGTAATACGAACCACGCTTTGTTTACAATGTTTTGTGGAGATTCGCAAGAGGTGTTTACTTGGTACTGCTCGTCACGGTCGAGGTGTACGAGCTTATGATAAGGACATTGCCCCACTTCCTTAGGAGCGAGATTGCTGAGTACCTTTTGCTTAGGGCATTCGGGTTTGGCAAGGAAACCAGAATTGGCACAGACGGAAACCTCGCGCAGGTCGTCTAAGGGTTCTGAAAACCACGAAGTAGGAGGGAGGGCGTTGAAGATACTGAACATCACCGGAGCGGCGTAGGTAGCCCCTGTGAGGGTGGGACGTCCTTCGCCTGTGGCATTGCCTACCCACACCGCCACCACATACTGAGGTGTAGCACCAATCGCCCAGGCATCTTTATTGCCAAAGCTGGTACCCGTTTTCCACGCTATTTTGCGCGACGACTCGTAGTAGCGCCACGCTATATCATCGGTAGGGCGGTTCACTTCCTTCATTGCACTGAACATCTTGTAGAGCGCTCCCGCCCTGAGTGTAGGTAGTTCGCGAGTGTTTTTTCCGAAATCTAAGGGGGCAGTATCGGTATAACGCAAGTGTTGAAATTCCTTAGTACGATAGTGCTGAGTGCGCGCAAAGACTTCCGTTTCCGAAGCTAGATTGGTATACGCCTGTGCCAAATCCCACAGATTGCTCTCGGCACCTCCGAGGATAATGGAAAGACCATAATGGTCGGGGTGGCGGTTGATGTTTTTCAGTTGCAAGTGTTGTAACACATCGTAGAAACGATAGGTAGTAAACTGCTTTAAGAGCCATACAAACGGAATGTTTAGCGATTTGGCTAAAGCCATATCGGCAGAGACAGCACCTTCAAAACTATTGCTAAAATTCTGAGGTGAATAGCCTCCTATTTGAGTAGGGACATCGGGTACTAACTGGGTGGGGAGGAGTTCTCCCTCGTGCAACATCGCTGCATAGAGAAAAGGTTTGAGCACACTGCCTGTACTGCGAGGTGCGTGCACGATATCCACATCTTTTTGATGGTCGGTATCGGTAGGGGTGTTGCCTACGTAGGCGAGCACTTTGCGCGTTTTCACTTCTACCACCAAAGCTGCCATATTATAGATTTCGGACTGTGAGTAGTGGGTGTAATACCCTGCTATAAGACTGTTTACCTTCTCTTGCAAGTTTAGCGACACCGTAGAGCTAATGCGCTCACCTTCTTGGGTTTTAGAAGCAAAAATAAGCAGGTGAGGCGCGAGTTGCGGAATAGGATGAGGTTCACCAGGAAGAGGTTCTAAAAGTGCCAAATCGTATGTTTCTTTATCGATGATATTTTTAAGGAGAAGTTTGTAAAGCAACGCATTGCGTTTCTGCAAGAGACGTTCTTGGTTCTTACCAGGAAAAATAAGGCTGGGTGCATTAGGGAGGACTGCCAATGTAGCCGATTGTGCCCACGAAAGCTGATGAGGAGCGACACCAAAGTAACGCCAGGCTGCCATATCGAGTCCCACAACGTTGCCACCAAAGGGAGCGTGAGAGGCGTAGAGTTTGAGGATACTCTCCTTAGAATAGCGGAACTCCAATCGGGTAGCCCATATCATTTCAATAAGTTTCTCGAAATAAGTGCGCTGTTGGTGTTCACGAGCGATGCGTATCACCTGCTGGGTGAGCGTACTACCGCCGCGCTGTACTTTACCACTGCTCACATTGCGATAGAGAGCCTTGACTACCGATATGGGATTTACCCCCCAATGGTAATAAAAATGAGCATCTTCGAACTGCAATACCGACATTTTAAAGCGGTAGGGCACACTGTCTACTTCGGGGAAGCGCCATTGTCCGTCGTCCGCAATCTTAGCCCCAAGTAATTTACCCTCGCTACTTTCCAACACCGTGGCATAAGGTTGTGGGAAGAGCTGACGAGGCAGGCAGAAAGCATACCACACAAAGCATAGCACTGCTATCGCTGTTTTGATAGGGTGGTGGCGGAGTTTTTGCTTTGTTAAGAAAAGGATATGTAAAATTTTATTTTTCAATTGTTTTTGCGTCACGGATTTTGTAAAAGCCTAAGAGACTTTGACAAAGAGTTTTTAAAGTCTCTCACGGATTACGCGGAAGCCCCCAAACCCTCGAAAGGGGACAATCCACGAAGGGATTTATAATTAGTGTTATATTTTGAAATACTATTGATTAACGCTATCATAACACGAATAACTTCTAAAAAATCGGGCAAATGTAACATAAAAAAATGAGATGGAAGTCACAAGGCTGTTGAAAAGTGGCACGTTAATTGCTCTTTGGCACATTAATTTATTGTCTTATTGACAGATTAACACGTTAATATATGAAACATTTAAGTATTGTTATTGTCTTTTTTTTGTTATTAGTAAGCCCCATAGTAGGAGCTCAAACTGCTGAATTACCTTTCAAAGGAGGAGAATGGTTGCGTTTTAAAGTAAAATATGGTGTATTTAACGCCAGCATTGCTACAATGGCAGTTAATGAAGAGATGTATAACGGCGAAAAGGTGTTTCACGCAGTGGGTAAAGGTGCCACTACTGGTTTGGCACGTATATTTTTCAAAGTAGATGATACTTATGAGAGTTATTTTGGCATAACAGATGGTAAACCACGACTTTTTATAAGAAATATTTACGAAGGAGGATATACTAAATACCTCAAAATGTATTTTAATCATACCAGCAATAAGGTAAAAATAAACAATGTAGAAAACGGCAATATTACCGAAATAAACTTTCAGCCAGGTTTACAAGATGTAATATCAGCGTTCTACGCACTTCGTCATCACCCTAATATCGAAAATATGAAAGTAGGGGGGCAGATATCTATGGATATGATTTTTGATGATGACGAGGTATACAAGTTCAAACTAAAACTATTAGGTCGCGAAAAAGTAAAGACGCATTTTGGTACGGTTAATACCTTAAAGTTCTGTCCGTTAGTACAAGATGGACGCGTGTTTAAGGAAGAAGAAAGCATCACGATGTGGATTACCGACGACAAGAATAAAGTGCCTGTGAAGCTAAAAGCTTCGTTGCGTGTAGGTTCGTTGGTAGCTGAGCTTGATGGCTTTAATAATCTTAAAAATGACACAAATTTGAAAAAAAAGAAATAATTGTGTAGTTAGTTTATTTTTTTTACGTATATTTGTCGCCTCAAAGCGGAAGTAATCAAAAATAAACAAATATACTATGAAAAACTTGTTTTTAGCAGTCTCTATTTTTCTTGCAACATTATCGTATGGGCAAGATGCGAATGTAAAAAAACTCATCAAACTTGCCGAGAAGGGAGATGTACAAGCACAAACTGAATTAGCTGATGCTTATTTTAAAGGAAAGGGTGTAAGGCGCTCTTATCAGGAAGCCGTAGTATGGCTTGAAAAAGTAGCCGAGACAGGCGATTTAAATGCACAATACCAGTTGGCACAATGCTATTTTAACGGTAAAGGCGTACCAAAATCACCACAAAAAGGAGTGGAATGGCTCACCAAAGTAGCCGATGCGGGTAACCCTGAAGCGCAACGTGAGTTGGCACTATGCTACCGCGATGGCAAAGGCGTAGAACAATCGAAAGAGAAGTATTACGCACTTATAGAGAAGCACGCTGAGAAAGAGAACGCTGAAGTGCAGTTAGACCTTGCTAAGGCGTACCACTCAGGTGAAGGAGTTACTAAAGATGTGAATAAGGCTAAGTATTGGGCAGAACAAGCTTCAAAGAACGGCAACTCGGAAGCGGAATTGCTATTAGCTTCTTGGACATATGAAGTCAATGCATCAAACCCAGAAGCAATAAAGCGTTTAACCCAAGTGGCTAATAAAGGCAATACCGAAGCGCAAAGAATGCTTGCCGATGCTTACTTAGAAGGTAAAGGCGTAGAAAAATCGGAAGCTAAAGCTATTGAAATGCTTGAAAAAGCAGCCAAAGGAGGCGATGCTGAAGCAATGTACCAATTAGGAAACTTTTACTTCTATGGCAACAGTCCGCTTATAGGGAAATACTACAAGAAAGCAATTAATTACTATACCCAAGCCGCTAACAAAGGCAATGCAGCAGCACAAGCACAGTTGGCACTTTGCTTCTACAATGGCATAGGCACCAATGCTTCCCCGAAAGATGCTTTTAGTTGGATACTCAAATCAGTAAATACCAATCCTACTCCTAAAGCGCAAAATAACTTAGGGGTATGTTATGCAGTGGGGATAGGAGCACACCCCTCAAATGCGCAAGCCTTAGAGTTTTTCCAAAAAGCTGCTGAAGCAGGTGATGTAACAGCGCAATACAACTTAGGAAATATGCTTTTGCAAGAAGGACAGTTAGACGTGAAAAAGGGCTTTGACTACCTCGAGAAAGCAGCTGCGGCTAATCATCTTTTAGCGCTTAAGAAATTAGGTGATTTATACTTCAACGGGAAATACACCAATCAATCGTTTGAACGAGCCTTTGAATATTATACTAAGGCTTCTAAACAAACACCTACTCCACAAAAGGAAATGTTAGACTACTTCTACCAAGGACAAGAAGAGGCGTATGCCGATGTGTTATACAATCTTTCACAATGCTATGCCGAAGGTAAAGGAGTGAAGAAATCGATGAGAGAAGCCGGCAAGTGGGCAGTAAAAGCTGCTGGGCTTTCTAATAAATACGCTTTTGATTGGCTTAATAAAATAGTTGAAAAGAATGACCCAAAAGAGAGTCCGGAAGTGATATTGGCAGTAGCTGATGGTTATTTCTATGCTAAAGGGACAAGTAAACAAAATGATAAAGCCTTTCCACTCTATGAAAAATTAGCCAAACAACAAGATAATACCACTGCACAAAAACGTTTGATGGAGTATTATTTTGAAGTAAAGAATCCAGATAAGAACGATGAGAAAGCAGTTTATTGGGCAGAGAGAGTGGCTAAGAAAGGAGATGCTTCTACTCAATTCAGCTTAGGGAAATACTATATGACAATGGTACCCGATGTGAAGCCACAACCGGCAACTCCCGCTCCTAAACCAACACCTAAAAAGCCAGCAACTACCGCTACGCCTACTGTTGCTGTTACCTCATCACACAATATAGAGCCTAATAGTCCTGAAGCCGAAGCACGTGCTGAGTTACTTCGCAGACAAAGAGGAGGCAAGAGTATTTCTTCTGCCAAACAGCAATATGCTGTGAGAGCAAGTACACGACCTGCCGTAGCACAAAACGCTCCGAAAACGCCTATGAAACACCTCAATGAAACCAAAGGGATACATTGGCTTGCCAAAGCAGCTGAACAAAACAATGTGGAGGCGCTTAATGAGTTAGGCTCTTATTATTTTGAGAAGCAAAACTTTGGTCAGGCATTGGCTAACTTCCAAAAGTCGGCACAACGTGATTACGCTCAAGGACAATACAACTTAGCTAACTGTTATTACAATGGGAATGGTATAGACCGTTCGTATGAGAAAGCCGCTAATTACTACAAATTATCTGCACGTAAGGATTATGCTCCTGCGCAATTCCGTTTAGGGCATTGCTATTATCACGGTGAAGGCATAGAACAATCGGATAGTAGGGCTGCCGATTGGTTTGAACAAGCTTGCGATAACGGTGAGAAGAAAGCTTGCGATATGCTGAAAGTAGTTACCGCTAAAAAGTAAACTCTCCTTTTTCAAATAATAAATGCGGAAAGAGCTGTCTTATTAAGACAGCTCTTTTTGTTATTTAGCGAGAGTTTGATGTAAGAGAGAAGTAACTATCCAAAGGGTTACTTTGGTAAAGTAGTGTAACTGCAAAAGTGTTTGAATATTAATAAATCGTTACATTGAACTGATATTATTTTACAGTAAGTGCTACGCTGAATATGCCTGCTACTAATATCAATTTAAGCATATTGTGGAGCAATGCATAATGTTTTTGGTCTTTACTTCGCCAAAGAAGATATACAAAAATACATAAATATATAAGCATAAACCATAGGAAATAGGTTAGGTTTCCTATCGAAAAATAATTGAGCAATATGTAAATAGGTAAGGCGCACAACACAACGCTTAGGGTAATGAGCTTTCTGGAGAAGGACTCTCCATATACTACGGGTATAGTAGCGTAGTTATGAGCCAAATCTCCTTTAATATTTTGTAAATCTTTAATAAATTCCTTGATAAGGATAAGCAAAAAGATGAGTAGGGCGTGTACGAAAATTATCGCCTCGAAGTTGCGGTAATACACAAAGATGGCAAAAAAAGGAATAATAGCCAATACTGCCGAAGTGAGGTTGCCAAAAAATAATAATTTCTTGATACGGTGAGAATAGAGCCACATCGTGAAGATATATCCTGAGAAGAAAATCACTGCTCTGAATGATACATAACTGGCTACAATTACTGAAAGGAAGTTGAGCAAAAAGTAAAGAGTGAGTTTAGTATTTTGACTTACTAAATGGTCTATCATTGTTTTGGTAGGCTTATTGATAAGGTCTTTTTCTTTGTCGTAAAAACCATTGATAATATAGCCCCCTGCGATAGCCAAGGCTCCTGCAATGACGAGCATCAGTAAAGAATCGTCAAAAATTACCTCACGCCAAGGTTTATGCGAAAGCACAAAGATAGCAGCTAAATATTGGGCGAGGCATACTATCACTATATTATAACCTCGTACAGCCGAAAAAATTCCGATGAGCTTTAATAAGGTAGTTCTCCTCATTATGTGTATGTTTTGTGCTTGTTAGCCGTTACCTATAGATAGAGAGCCGTTGTCCTACACGAATATTACTGCCCTTGATACGATTCCAACGTTTGAGATTAGAAACTGTTACTCCGTGCCGTGTAGCAATCTTTCCTAAATTATCTCCTTTCTTTACCGTGTAGACTGTTTTCTTAGAAGATCTGCCTCCTGCATATTGGTCGCCTTTTACTACTTGAGGGAGAGGTTGCTCACGGTTTGCTTTCTCTTCATTAAGGTAAGCATAGATAGCCTCTTCGTTAGCTACAAACTTACCTATCTCGGAAATAGGCAAGCGCACGGCGTAGTTACGACCTTCAACATAAGGGACAACATCTAATTGATAGGAAGGGTTAAAAAACTGAATATCTTTTACGTCCATACCTGTAATATCAGAAATATCTTTAAAAGATATAGCTTGCTTTACGCGGACAGTATCGGTTTCAAAAACGTGATTAGCGCGCTTTTGAGGTTTGAAGCCGTGTTCTTTGGCATATTCAAAAATATAGAGAGTTGCCAAGAAAGCGGGTACATATCCAGCGGTTTCTCTGGGAAGATAAGGGCGCAAATTCCAATAGTTAGTCTTGCCATTGGAACGGCGAATGGCTTTGGTTACATTACCTGGTCCTGAATTGTAAGCGGCGAGTGTTAAATCCCAGTCACCAAATATTTTATAGAGTTCATTTAGGTATTTTGCAGCTGCTTTGGTAGAGCGAATGGGGTCGCTACGCTCATCAACATAGTTATTTACTTCTAAGCCATAACCTTTACCTGTACTGTACATAAACTGCCATAAGCCTGTAGCTCCTGCACGCGAACGAGCCTTAGGGTTTAGAGCCGACTCGATAATGGCTAAATACTTCATCTCCAAAGGAATCTTTTGATTACTCATCTCTTGTTCAAACATCGGGAAATAATAATCACTAAGAGTCATTAGGCGCTCTAAAGAAGAACGGCGATTTTTGAGAAACGACTTGATTACCTGTTCCAAGATAGGATTATACTCTACATTGAAAGGAGTTTTCTGGTTAAGTTTCTCTAATCGTTTTTTGAGGACTTCAGTAGGAAGTTCGTCGTAGGTTACATCGGTGGGGGTAGTAGCAATATCTTCACTCATTTGCTCAAATAAATCGGAATTAGAGAGTTCTTTTAGCCATTTTTCATCGTATTTTCTTGCCTTAGGATTGTCGTTTAGTTTGCGAAGAGCTTCGCGTTTGTTGTTAGCAATAGTTTGATTGATGGTATCTTTGGAGAACGAGCTCTGTGCTTCAACGGATAAACTACCGATTAAAAAACAAAAAAGAGTTCCCAATGTATATTTTTTAAGTGTCATATTATTGTTGAGTGTTTTTTAACTTAGATTTAGCAAGGGGACAAAGTTATTAAAAATATTGAAATGCAACAAATATATAGTTATTTTTTTCAAAATCCTCACTGAATTGATACCAAAAGTGTGCCAAGATTTGTTATTTTTGGGTAAAGGTATTTTTAGATAAGAGGTAGCTTATACAAAACTTATGTTAATTAGCATTAGTGATTTTATATTTGATATCAAAAGAAGAAAAGCGTATTACTTTGTTATAAAAAGTTTGTCAGTTTAAAAAAAAGTATTACCTTTGCCCGCAGAAATCCTCAGAGAGACTATTTGAGGATTTTTTATTTTTATATAAACATAACAACATTAAAAGGATATTATGAAGAAAGTATCATATTACACTGCTGAAGGGCTGAAAAAGCTTCGTGATGAGCTCAATCAGCTGAAAGATGTGGAGCGCCCTCGTGCTTCTCAAGCTATTGCTGAGGCACGTGACAAAGGAGACCTTTCAGAAAACGCTGAGTACGACGCTGCTAAAGAAGCACAAGGTTTATTGGAAATGAAGATTGCCAAACTCGAAGAATTGGTAGCTAATGCTCGCATTATCGATGAATCACAACTTGATGTGAGCAAAGTGCTTGTGCTCTCTACCGTAAAGTTGAAAAATTTAGCTAACAAGATGGAGATTACTTATACCCTTGTAGCAGAAAGTGAAGCCGACCTAAAAGCAGGGAAAATATCGGTAAGTTCGCCTATTGGCAAAGGCCTCTTGGGCAAATCAGTAGGTGAAATAGCTGAGATTAAGGTACCTAATGGCACTCTTAAATTGGAGATTTTAGAAATCTCAAGATAGATAAGAGGTAAGAACATATACTAAATATAGTTTTTTTATTACTAAAATATGATTTTATCCCAATCAGAAGAAAAACTTGCAACAAAGCAAGATTTAGCGCAGGCTAAGTTAGATATCATAAAATGGGTGGTGGGATTATTTATTACTCTTGCCCTTATGATTATTGGTTTATACTTAAAGATTGGCTAAGTCCTAAAACCTGAACTAACAAATAAAAAAAATGAGTATTTTTACAAAAATTATCAATGGGGAAATTCCTTGCTACAAAGTAGCAGAAGACGATGAGTTTATTGCTTTTTTCGATATTAACCCTAATGCCAAAGGACATACCCTCTGCGTGCCTAAACAAGAAATCAGCTATATTTTTGATATGGATGACGACCATTACTTGCGCTTGATGGCTTTCTCGAAACGTGTAGCCAAGGCTCTTGAAAAGGTAGTGCCTTGTAAGCGCATAGGGATAGCTGTGGTGGGACTTGAAGTACCTCATACACACGTGCATCTCATTCCTATCAGCGAGATGGAGGAAATGACTTTCCAACACAAAGTAAAACTTACCGATGAGGAGTTTAAAGCGCTTGCAAAGAAAGTAAGAGAAGCGTTTTAGCCCTTAAAGAAGACGATATAAAAAAGGCTATCAACAATTACAATAAGTTGTTGATAGCCTTTTTTGTTGTAACACGACAAGCAATTAAGACAATAATCCGTCTAATGCATCGGTGTAAGTCTTTTTAGGAGCTACTCCCACTTGGCGACCTACTACCTCTCCATTTTGGAAAACCAATACGGTAGGGATATTGCGAATACCATATTTAGCAGCAAATTCTTGGTTGTTATCCACATCTACTTTGCCTACTACTACTCTACCTTCGTATTCTTTAGATATTTCTTCTATAACGGGAGCGAGCATACGGCAAGGTCCACACCACACTGCCCAAAAGTCTACTAATACAGGTTGGCTACTTTTAAGTACCAACTCTTCAAAATTTCCATCTGTTATTTCTAATGCCATACTAATATGTTTTTATATTGTAATTAAATTTGAGGCAAAGATACAAACTTTATTAAAAATACAAAACCTCACGGTAATAGTTTTTTGTTATACTACTATAACGTTTGTTATCTGCGCACTGATTGTAGGAACTCTGATAGTTTCTTTTTACCAGATGAGAAGGTGAATTTAGCTTGCAACTGGTAATAGTTTTGAGGGTCGACGACATTAGGATAGGCTTCTTGTGCGATGATGAGTTTATTATCGTCAAAAGAAAGTTCTTCCATCAGTTCACCTATTTGCTCAGTGGTAAACGATACGATATTCTTTTGGGCACGGAAGAAAGCTAGCTTGTCTTTATCGAAACTTTCGTCCTTGTACATCTTAAAGAAGTTATTAAAATCACCTTGACGCATCATAGGAGCACCTCCATAGCCTCCACCGTATGAGCGATTCCACACATCATTCCATTGACGACCGTGATAGGAGGGCTGATTGTTGTTCAAGCTAATTTCGTCTAACAAATAGAGTCCTTCGCGTGAAAAGAAGTCCATTATCATACGGGTGTTGTTACGGGGATTGATAGTTACTCGATAAATGAGCGTACGTCCTTGCCAGATGCTGAGTGGTTGAGGGTTAGCTGTTACGTCGAAGAAGCGGTACATACCGGTAGTACTGGTGATTTCTTGGTCGCCTATACTCACTGTAAAGCGGTCGCGTTCAGGAATACGGATAAAGACTTCGGCATAACCGCCGTTATAGTCGTATTCCCAATCGATATTTACTGAGATACCACCCCGCCCAATGACAGCGCGCGCTTGTTTGTTTTGACGGTATTCGTTTTGTAACAAACGACCTGCTGAGCCTACTTCTTGTGCCCAGCTTACTGAGGTTAAAACCCCTAAGCATAGTAATAATAACTTTTTCATAAGTGTATGTAGATTAAAAAGCCTCCGAACCCCCGAAGGGGGACAATCCGCAAAAGCGATAAATGTTTTAAAATCTCGCACGGATTTCACAGATTTTACGGATTCTTCGGCAATAAATTTAAGTAAATAACATATTAATTCACGGATTTCTCACCTAAAGGTGAGGGATTTTACGGAATTTATGACTTTACATCTTCTTATAGTAAATAGCGAATTTCGTGCCAAAGACGTTTTTTAGGTAAAAGGTAAGAGGTAAAAGGTAAAAAAGTGTAGTTATTAAATGAAATGTTAAGTAATATTTATAGAAAAACAGAAATGGATTGCAAATAAATAGGCTTATTCCTTAGGGCTAATTGCCATTAGCCCCTACACGTACTAAACAATTAGCCCCTACACGTACTGAAAAGAACTTATTATTAGGGTAATTAGCTTTGCCAAAGGTCGTAGCACGACAGGCAAGTTGTAGCACAACAGACGAATCGTAGCACGACAAGCAATTTAAAGCTTTGGTAAAGTTTGCCACGAACTTTCTTTCTTTGGAAAATACAAAAATCACAGATTTACTTTTTTGGGTAATATTAAATTATTAACTTTGCCACAAAATTAGGGACAGAATGAATTTATTAATTTATATTATTGCTTATCCTATTGTTTGGGGGATTTCGCGATTGCCTTTTTGGCTTCTTTATGGAGTATCGGATTTCTTTTACTTTATACTTTATACTCTATTGAAATACAGGGTGAAAGTGGTACGCAAGAACCTCCATACGGCTTTTCCTTTTAAAACAGAAGCGGAACTTAGAACGATAGAACGCAAATTTTACCATCACTTTTGTGATACTTTATTAGAAATGGTGAAATCATACGGAATGAGTGAAAAAGAGATGAAGAAGCGTATGGTGTTTCCTAATCTTGAAGTGCTCAAAAAGTATGAAGAAGAGGAGCGTAATATCCTCATTATGTGTAGTCATTATGCGAGTTATGAGTGGTTGTTGTCTTTGGCTTATTTTCTTGAACACAAGTCGTATGCGCTTTATACTCCGCTGAGCAATAAGTATTTTGACAGATTGTTACAAAAAATACGAATGAAACACCACAGTTACCTTTTGCCTCGCTATACGGCGCATAGAGAAATGAAAAAACACAAAGATGCGCACGGGGTGTATTGCTATGGTTTTGCTTCTGACCAAATTCCTAATAATAAGAAGAACTATCGGCGTCCGTTTTTAGGGCTTAATGTGCCTGTATTTACAGGGGCGGAACGCTTGGGAAAGGCACTTAATACGGTGATTGTATTTGCTAAAATAGAGAAAGTAAAGCGCGGTTATTACCAAACTACCTTTGAAGTATTGGCGGAAAATCCTACTGAATACGTGGATTTTCAGATTACAGATATGTTTTTTGAACGTATCAATAGGCAGATTTATGATAAACCAGAGTTTTACCTGTGGACGCACAATAGGTTTAAGAGAATGCAATAAGAGTTCGAAAATTAGCAAATGAGGAAATTAGCAAATGAGGAAATGAGGTGCGAGCCACACGGGCTATTAACTTTGGCAAAGTTTGAGATGAAAAAGCGATGAGTTGGGAGTATTAGGAATATCCGGAAGATATCGAAGAAGTTTGGAAGAAGGGAGAGAGGGATTTTGGTGAGAAAAGGCTGTAAGAAGGGTGGGGTTAGCTTATAGGGAGCTTATAGGAAGCTTATACGAATCTTGGACGATTGGTATAGAAAGGGTATATAAGTTGTTGATTCATACTGTAATACAACAACGCTAAAAATGTTAAAAACGGGGTTTCGAGGCGAAAGAAAGAGGAAGAGGCAATAGGCCTTAGGCCATAGGCACTAGGGGGAAGTATGAAGGAAAAGGGGAGTGTGGTGACGGGGAAAGTGAAGGGAAAGTGAAGATAAAGAGCGGCTGTATGACGGTTATCATAACTCATTATAGACCATATGTTATTAATTTTTAATGCTTGACTCATATTATAAAATAATATCTAATTGAATGAAAATTGTAATTATTAAGATGAAAAAGATATTATACTTTGTGTTTTTGTGTTTGATGATGGCTTGTAACAAGCAAGCAAACACTTCAAAAGAAGAAACTAAACAGGACACTACTTCGGCAGTGCCCGAAACCTCTTACACTGAGTATGTAAACCCACTGATGGGTACGGACTCGAAGTTTAGTTTATCGAATGGGAATACTTACCCTGCTATTGCGGTGCCTTGGGGTATGCACTTCTGGGCACCCCAAACGGGCAAAATGGGCGACGGCTGGGCATATCAATATCACGCTGATAAGCTCGTAGGCTTTAAGCAAACCCACCAACCGAGTCCGTGGATTAATGACTATGGGGCTTTTGCACTGATGCCGGTAGTGGGTGACTTGAAAATTAAAGAGGAAGAACGCGCTTCGTGGTTCTCTCATAAGGCAGAAACGGCTCAGCCTCACTACTACAAGGTGTATTTAGCCGATTATGATACATCGGTGGAAATTACGCCTACCAGTAGAGCAGCGCAGTTCCGCATTACCTTCCCTGAGAGCGATAAGGCTTATTTGGTTTTAGATGCTTATTTTAAAGGCTCGATGGTGCAAGTGTTGCCCAAAGAACGCAAAATTATAGGCTATGCCCGCAACAACAGTGGGGGAGTACCTGAGAATTTTCACAATTACTTTGTGCTTACTTTCGACAAGGATTTTGAGAGTGTACAGACGTGGAGCGACGGCTTTAAGCTGACAAAAAATGCTGAAAGCAAGGGCGAACACACAGGGGCAGTGATAGGTTTCCGCACGAAAAAAGGTGAACAGGTAACCGTAAGAGTAGCTTCGTCGTTTATTTCGCCTGAGCAAGCCCTATTGAACTTGCAAACGGAACTGGGTAATGACACTTTTGAACAGACGAAACAAAAAGCACTTACTCTTTGGGAGAGTGAACTAGGCAAAATACAAGTGGAAGATGAGAATATAGACCATTTGCGCACTTTCTACTCCTGTTTGTATCGCACACTGCTCTTCCCACGCACTTTCTACGAATACAACAAAGAAGGTGAAATGGTGCATTACAGTCCGTATAACGGTAAGGTGGAAAAGGGGTATATGTTTACTGACAACGGTTTTTGGGATACTTTCCGGGCAGTATTTCCGCTTTTCAACCTGTTGTATCCTGAGATGAATCAACAGATGATGAAGGGATTGGTGAACGCTTATAAAGAATCGGGCTGGTTACCCGAATGGGCAAGTCCGGGTCATAGGGATTGTATGATAGGGTCGAACTCGGCTTCTATCATTGCTGATGCTTACCTGAAAGGGAATATAGACGAGGCTGATGCTGAAATTCTTTTAGAAGCGATGCTGAAGAACGCTACCCAAAACGATGGCAGACCGGTGAAATCGGTAGGACGTGAGGGGGTGAATTACTACAATAGTTTGGGTTATGTACCTTATGATGTGAAGATTAACGAGAATGTAGCCCGCACATTGGAGTACGCTTACGCCGATTATTGCATTGCTCGTATGGCAGAAAAGATGGGTAAGGCGCAGGTTGCTAAACAGTATTACGAACAATCGAAACGCTACAAGAATGTGTTTGACCCCGAAACTAAGTGGATGCGAGGCAAGAATAAGGACGGTAAGTTCCAGTCGCCATTTAATCCGCTGAAATGGGGAGATGCGTTTACCGAAGGGAACAGTTTGCACTACACGTGGTCGGTATTTCAGGATATTGAAGGACTTATACAGCTAATGGGAGGCAAAGAGGCTTTTGAAAAGAAGATAGATGAAGTGTTTGAGATGCCACCGCTGTTTGACGATTCGTACTACGGTTTTACCATACACGAAATACGCGAGATGCAACTCATAAATATGGGCAACTACGCACACGGCAATCAGCCCATACAGCACCTTATCTACCTATACAACTACGCTGGTAAACCCCAAAAAGCACAAGCTAAACTACGGGAAGTGATGGAGAAACTCTATACCCCTACGCCCGACGGTTATTGCGGTGATGAGGATAACGGACAGACCTCGGCTTGGTATGTATTTTCAGCCTTAGGCTTTTACCCTGTTACCCCTGCCAGTGATAACTACATACTTGGTAATCCACTGTTTAAAACGGTGAGCTTGCAACTGCCTGAGGGCAAGAAGTTTTTAATAAAGAGTGTGGCACGCAATTCGGATAACAACTTAGTAGAGTACGTACAACTGAACGGCAAGAAAATAGAAGGTTTTGAAGTGCCGTTTGGCGCATTTAGAGAGAATGGAACTTTGACGTTTTTCAGGTAATGAATAAATGTAAAAATTAGTAGATTAGTGAATTTGGTACGCTCTTTGATTTACAGACAGTAGTTTCATCAAAACCATTGTTTAGTAATGAGAATCAAGCATTTTTTATCAGCAACAGCTTTACTACTTCCCTTACTGTTAACCGCACAGAAATCGGTAGTGCCAGAGGTGAAGGTAGTGAATGAGCGCAATGCCAACCCGATGGTATTGCAAGACCTTTCAGTAGATATATTAGTGGTAGGGCAAACGGCTGTTACTACTATGGAAATGACCTTCTACAATCCCAACACCCGCGTAATGGAAGGCGAGTTTCAGTTCCCGCTTTCCGACGGACAGCAGGTGTCGCGCTTTGCCTTAGATATCAATGGCAAACTGCGTGAAGGTGTGGTAGTAGACAAAGCCTTAGGGCGCAAAGCCTTTGAGGATATTGTGCGCAGGGGTGTAGACCCAGGCTTATTAGAAAAAACTGAGGGTAACAATTTTAAAGCGCGTGTATACCCTATGCCTGCTAAAGGTACTCGCCGTGTACTCATCGCCTTTGAACAAGAACTACACGAACGAGGCGGACAAGATTACTACTTCTTGCCTATCACGGCTAACGTAACCCTTAAAAACTTCAAGGTGCGTACTGAGGTAGTATCACGCTTTGTAAAGGCAGATATTCAGAACAGTCTGCAATTAGACTTCAAACAAGCGCGCAATAGCTATATCAGTGAGGTGAGCAAGCAAAACTTCACGCTCAACCAGAACATTGCACTTACTTTCCCGAAAATTGAGAAATCACAAACTATTAGCGCTACCCAAGGCAGTAAAAGCTATTTTTATGGTAATATAGCTTTGAGCGATACCAAAGCTAAAAGTAGCCCCATTCCTAAAGGAATAGGACTCTTATGGGACGTATCGCACTCAGCAATCCAACGCGATAGAGAAAAAGAGTTTGTTTTCTTAGATGCTTATTTTAAGGAACTTAAAGACACTAAGGTAGTGCTTAGTACTTTTAATATTCGTTCTGCTAAACCGCTTACTTTTGAGGTGAAAAACGGTAATTGGCAAGCACTCAAATCGCATTTAGAAAGTTTGCAATACGATGGTGCTACCGATGGTAATGCTATTGATTTCAACCTCAAAACAGATGAAATATTACTTTTTAGCGACGGTATTTTTAACTTTGGCAGTAAAGAATTTTCTGTAAACGAAGTAGTGAAACAAGCTAAAATACCGGTGAGTGTGGTGAATGCTTCGGCGGTTGCCAATACTCCAAAAATGCAATACCTCGCCAATGCTACGGGTGGTAACTTTATAGATTTGACAACCCTCACTACTGAGCAAGCAATAAAAGTAGCACGCACTGTACCTTTCCAACTGCTAGATATAGAAGTGAAAAGCGGTAAAGTAACCAAAATCTTCCCACAGAAAGGAGCTACTATTAACAAAGGTAATTTCACCCTTGCAGGTGAATTGCAAAGTGAGGAAGCAACCTTAGTACTTAGTTTTGGTTACCCTAAAAAGGTAATGGTGCAAAAAGAAGTAAAATTTGTAGCAAACCCCGATGCTTCTGAAAGTGAGTTCAACCTTTTGCGCCGTATATGGGCAGAGAAGCAAATTGCACAACTGCAACGAGAAGGTATTGAACAAAAACAAATAGATGCGGTAGGACGTGAGTACGGCATTGTAACCGAAGGCAATTCGCTGATAGTATTAGAAACCGTAGAAGATTATGTACGTTACCGTATTACGCCACCTGCCGAATTACAGCAAGAGTACTCCAAACGCTTAGCAAATGAGCAAAAGCAAAAAGAGGATACTGCTAAGCGTATTTTGGATAGAGTCGTAGAGCAATCGGAAAAGCAAAGTAAATGGTGGCATACCGAATATCCTGTGAAAGGCACTGAACCTAAGAAAAATGTTAATAACTCTAATGATACTCCTGTAAGAATAAGAGGGGTGGCTTCTGGGGTAGCACAAGAAGTTAGAAGTGAGGAGGTTGCTGCTATAGAAGTTGACGAAAGTGCAGAATTAAATGAAGTAGTTGTAGTAGGTTATTCTCCACGAAGAAAAGCAGCTATGACGGGAGCTATAAATAGTAGAGTTGCTGATTCTCCTAGTGGTAACACTACTGCTAAAAAAGATGTTTCTTTATCACGCAAACCAGCAAGTCCTGTTCCTGTACCTGCCTCAAAAATAGAGCTCAACGCCTATAACCCTGATACGCCTTATTTAAAGGTAATGGAGTACACTGAGGAAGCAAAAGCAGTAGAAACCTATTACAAACTCAAAAAAGAATACGGTAACACACCTTCCTTTTATGTAGATGTAGCCGACTATTTCTTTAAGAAAGGTAATCGTGAGCAAGCTATCTTGGTAGTTTCCAATTTGGCAGAGCTCGGTTTAGACGACCCTCAGTTGTTGCGTATGTTAGGCTACAAGCTCAGCAACTACAATGCTAAGAAAGAAGCGGTATGGGTATTCCGTAAGGTGGTAACTCTGCGTGAAGAAGAACCACAGTCTTTTCGTGATTTGGGCTTAGCACTTGCCGACGATGGTGCCTATAACGAAGCCGTGAAAAACCTTTATAAAGTAGTTACAAGCGAGTGGAGCAGTCGTTTTGGCGATATACAAATCGTAACAATGAACGATATCAATAGCCTCGTCGCACGCCACAAGGGTATAGACGTGAGTTATATCGACAAGCGTTTGCTCAAAAAAGAACCCGTAGATGTGCGAGTAGTGCTCAGTTGGGATACTGATAGCTGCGATATGGACTTATGGGTAACCGACCCCAAAGACGAGAAGTGTTACTACCAAAACACTCTTACTTACCTTGGTGGTAAAATCTCACGTGATGTTACTCAAGGCTACGGACCTGAAGAATTTATGCTCAAGAGAGCTGAAAAAGGCAAGTACAAAGTGCAAGTGGATTACTTTGGCACTCGCTCACAAAAGCAACTGATGCCTGTGAACTTGCGTATTACTTTCTATACTCACTATGGTACGCCCCAGCAAAAACAGCAAGAAACCACTGTACGCCTCAGTAATGCTAAGGAAGTGATTGAAGTAGGAAGTTTTGAATTTTAATAATTAATGCTTAATAATTAAAGATAAAAGGCTGTTCAGTAAATGCTGAACAGCCTTTTCCATTATGAAGTTGTAAAAATAAATTAATAATTAAAGGTCTACGGGGTAAGATTGGTGACCGAAACGAAGCCCAAAGAAGAAGTTAAACTCTTTAGCTGAGCGAGTAAGCACATTGCCTAAAATAGTGCTTGACCCTAATACTAATGGACCTAAGCGCAAGGCAATTCCCACATTAGCTTTTGATACTTGGTTGTATGAAATAGGCAAATAAGCCCCAAAACTATTAGTATCGTAGTGAGGAGTGAGTGAAAGTTCATTGGCATAAGTAGCGTTGTAAAGCTCTTTGTCCTTTGTAGAAGCTATATTCACTTGTCCTGATAAGTTCAAGTAGAACGCATCAACTACGCGATAATCGGCGCTGAGGTTAAAAGTAGAAGGTAGTGATGACCTCAATTTAGAGCCTGTAGCCTTTGTTCCATCAAAGTGATTCTTCAAATTCTCTTCTGATAGGTCGTCTAGACTTAAAGTCGTGCTTTGTGTTGCAGGCATTTTGTAGCGGTAAGAGTTCTTATTGGCAGTGTATTGTAACCGCCCGAGATCCATTAGCGAAATCCCTACACGCAAATCGTGAGGATTGTTGTGGCAACGAGGACAACCGTCCTTGCGAAACTCATACGTAGCTCCCAAATCGAAAGCCAAAGTAGTAGCTTCTGAACTAAAATACAACTTGTTTACCTTTACATTGTCGAAATCAACCAAATCCATTCCACCGTTAAGCACTTCCAAAGTTCCGTTAGCCGATTGGATATTCAAGTTTACTTTGTCCTTATCAGTGTCAGGCGTTAGTGTAGCCGAACCTTCAAAGTCTTTAAAACCTACGTAAACATTACCAGAGCCTTGTACCAATTTAGCACTTGCTCCTACTTTCACCGTGTTAGTACCGTCAAAATACACTTCACCTGACCACGAGAAACCTACTTCCGAAAAAGCATTTACCACTATCTCTTGGTCGTTAAGGTTCACTTGGTAAGGGGTTTTGAGTTCCAATTTATCTAAATCACTAACAAATGATTGTAACATTTTTGCATCTATGTTACGTACATTGCCCAGAAGGCGCACACGAGAGAAAATCCCTACTGTATGCTGGTCGTTTATCTTCACAAAAGCCGAGGGTCCTAACACATCAACGTTTATCTTCGCTTTGATATTGTTATAACCAAAAATAGCATTCTGAGTATCAACGCGTGTGTACTCGTTAAAGCTATCAGTGATATTAGGCGTGAGTTTAATAGCGTTGTTGCCAAAACCAAAGTTCACTGTAGCAATATTAGCGTCCCACGAACGCTTACTGCTAATCATATTCGCAGGATTAGAAGTTACAGGAAAAATACCCGAATAATTGCTTTCTCGAAGCCCTGCATACGATTGCTGAGCTTCCACTGCCATTGTTGTTAGAAACAATGCTGATAAAATTACTTTTTTCATTCTATAAAAAACACTTGTTTAAATTGCGCGGCAAAAGTACAATATTTTATCAAATAACAAATAAAGAAGGTCAAAATTATTTGTAGAATTAATTTATAATCGTTATCTTTGCCCTTTCTATACTGCCATTTACCGCTGAGCTACCTCTTTAAAAACCATATACAGTCTTGTCTGCTTTGCATAGTTCACTACCTGAGTTTCGTTTTAGTTTCGTTTCACCTATGCTTTTAGTAGAGCATACATTCGTCTTTTCTATACCAATCTTCCAAGATTCGTATAAGCTTCCTATAAGCTTCCTATATCTAAGTGCTGATTATCAAAGGTGTTCGTTACTTAAACATAACCTATTAACGGAAGTTTACGAAAGTTATAATACATAAATCGTAATCTTTATTTTGTAGAAGATTTTAAAATTGTTATTTCTTATGAAAAAGATAATTCTCGTAGGATTGAGCCTTCTTGCGCTCTCCTGTCGCACCACACAAAAAGTAGCGCAATCTTCCTCTTCTGAAGAAGAAATGCTTAAAAATATTACGCATAATCTTATTATTAGCTATCAAAATCAAAAAACATTGGCTCATTTGAAAAAAGAAGTGCAAAAATATGGCGCAGAGATGCTTTATGAATACAAAATTATCAAAGGAATAGCTATCAAAGTACCCCAAGATAAAGATATTCGTCAGGCAAAAGCCTATTTTTCTAATCTTAAAGGCGTAACAAATGTGGAATACGACCAGATAAACCATATTGACCATTAATCACTAACTATCAATCATTAAAAGCTAACTTTAACAAAAGATTAACGCCTTACGGCACTTGTCTATAAAATTTTTTAGTGTACTTTTGCATTGTAAAAGCAGACCTCACAACGCCACAAAAACAAGGAAGTGTTTTTTGCAAACGCTTCCTTTTTAGTGTATTATTTTTAATAAAATTATCTCTCAGACCTATCCGACCTGTTTGATAACTAAAACCTCTAACATCTAAAATAACAAACATTATGAATAAAATCTTTTTAGTAGCAACCGCTATCGCAATGGTAGCTTGTAATAATGGAAACCAACAGCAACAGCGACCACAAGGTGCTGTGCCTTACCCTGTAATTATCGTAGGAGAACAAAATACCGTGTCTAACCTTTCTTACCCTGTGAATATCGAAGGGGTGGTGAACAGCGCCGTACAAGCCAAAATATCAGGCTATATTACCAAAGTATTGGTAGACGAAGGTCAGGTGGTTACTCAAGGGCAACCGCTCTTCAAGTTAGAAACTCAAACCCTTAACCAGTCAGCTGCTTCAGCCAAAGCAGCCGTAGAGGTCGCTAAAGTAGAGGTAGATAAACTCGTGCCTTTGGTACAGAAAAATATTGTGAGCCCTATCCAGCTCGCCACAGCCAAAGCCAACTTACAACGCGCCCAAGCTACTTATAACGAGGTAGCCAGCAACATTGGTTTTGCCGTAGTAAAAGCACCAGTAAACGGCGTGGTAGGTGCGATTAACTACCGCGAAGGTGCTTTGGTAACTGCCAATAACACTGTGCTCACTACCGTATCCGACGTGAAAGAGGTATATGCCTATTTTTCAATGAACGAAAAAGAATACCTCGATTTCTTAGACAATACACAAGGCAAAACCACTGCCGAGAAACTCAAAAACTTACCTGAGGCTTCTTTGGTGTTAGCTAACGGACAAGAATACGCCGAGAAAGGCAAAATACAAGCCGTAACCGGACAAATAGACCCTACTACCGGTAGCATACAATTTCGCGCTACCTTCCCTAACCCTAACAAGTTGCTTACCAATGGCAACAGTGGGATTATCAAGATACCACAACATTTTAGTAACTCACTTGTAATCCCCGAAGTTGCTACCTTTGAGCAACAAGGAAAGGTATTTGTGTACAAAGTAGAGAACGACACCCTCAAACAAGCTATCATCACCCTTAAAAGTCGTGCCGATAACTATGCTGTAGTAGAAAGCGGACTTAAAAACGGTGATGTCATTCTCGCGCAAGGACTTAACAAAGTGCGTACGGGTACTGTTATCAAACCTCAACCTATCTCAATGGATAGCCTTGTCAAGAAAATACAACCGATATTTTAGTGAAGACTGAAAAGTCGTCTTTGCATCATAAACCTTGCTAAAATTTTAGTGCTTGCCGTGTTACGACCTTTGGCAAAGTCTACGTTAAACATTAATTGTCAATTGAACATTACTGTATGAACAGAATCATTTATAAATCACTGGCTATAGCAACCATAGCCCTTACCCTTACCGCTTGTGCAGGACGCAAAACCTATGAGCCTCCACAAGCCATAGACGAAAAACTCTTCCGTACCGAAAGCCCCGCTACCGATGCCCAAAGCGATGCTACCCTTTCGTGGCGCAATATCTTCACCGACCCGCTCTTGCAACAAAACATCAGCAAGGCACTTTCCAATAACCTCGATGTGCGTGTAGCGATGCAAAGTGTAGTTTCAGCACAAGCCTACCTCAAACAAAGTAAGGCAGCTTTTATTCCTACCCTCTCGGTAGGAGCTAACTATACTCGTAGCACCTCTTCATTAAATGCCGGAGGTGGTGCTCCCGACCGTACTTACAACAATCTATTCGATATCACAAGTAACGCTTCGTGGGAAGCCGACATTTGGGGTAAACTATCCGCTCAAAAACGTGCTTCTTATGCCTCTTATTTAGCAACTTTGGAAGCCCAAAAAGCAGTACAGTCTGAAGTGGTAGCTACTTTGGCAACGGCTTATTACCAACTGTTGATGCTCGACGAACAGAAAAAGGTACTCGAACAAACTATTGAGTTTCGCACCAAAAGTTTAGAAACTACCAAACAACTCAAAAATGCAGGTTCTACTACCGAAGTAGCAACCAAACAAATCGAAGCACTCGTGTACAACGCACAGGCGCAACTTATTACCATCAACAATAGCGTTTGGGCATTAGAGAATACCATCTGTGTACTCTTGGGTGAAGAGCCTCATACGATAGAGCGAAGCACGCTTGCTGAGCAACAATTCCCCACACAGTTTCATCAAGGATATGCGCTAAGTCTGCTCGAAAATCGTCCTGATGTGGCACGTGCCGAACTAAACTTGCGCAACGCCTTTGAACTTACGAATGTAGCGCGTTCCAATTTCTATCCTACGCTTACTCTTTCCGCTCGTGGAGGTATCAGCAGTACCGAACTCGATACTTGGTTTTCTGCCAAATCAATGTTTGCTAATTTTATAGCAGGATTGGCACAACCTATTCTCAATCGTCGACAAATACGCACCCAATACGAAGTGCAGAAAGCTACTCAAGAAACCGCTTTGCTGAATTTCAAAAAAGCAATTCTTTCAGCGGGCAAGGAAGTATCCGATGCAATGCGTCAATTCAGTTCGCAAGGCGAATTCATTCAACTCAAAACCCAAGAAATGAAAGCCTATCAAGAAGCTACCGATTATTCCAAACAATTGTTCGATAGCGGTATGGTGAATTATTTAGAGGTCATCACTGCCGAAGTAAACCGCCTCAATGCCGAGCTTAGTGTAGCCAACGCACAGTTTACCCGTATGCAGTATGGCATTACCTTGTATAAAGCCCTTGGTGGCGGTTGGAGGTAGGAAAAAGAGCATAGGTTTTGCATACTTTGTTAAAGTTAAAAAAGCGATTTATAAGTTGCCATTGCTCTAAAAATCTGAACCGTCAGAAAGCTTAGAAAACCCTTGCTATCTCATTTCTTATAGCTTGTGCCTAATATAACTATAACTTAGTTATACAATGAACATAGAAATTATCAAAAACAGAAAAGGAGCTCAAAAGGCTGTTGATATCCCTTCCGAAGTGCTTTCACTATTAAATGCAGGGAGTATAGAAACGGTAAACCTTACCGAATGGTTGGCTGTAGACCATTCTCAGCTAGTAAAATCTGTTTTTCCTGCTTTGGGAATTGATAAAAATATCATTGAAGAGTTGGTTTGCCAAATCAATCAGCAAAAGAAACCTTCTACAATGAATACTATTAAGCTCATAGGAGCATTGCTATACAAAAAATATGCAAATACTAACTTATATGAACCTTTGTTTGAGCAACTCAGCACTCATTTATCCGATTCTGTGCGCTGTTATGCTTGTTATTTGGTAGCATTGCATACTGATACCCCTTTGGAAGACAAGTTACACAAATTAAAACCCTTGGTAGCCGATAGTCATTTTGGCGTTCGTGAGGTGATTTGGATGGCGTTACGTCCCGAAATGAGCGAGCATTTAGACTTTTCAATTGCTTTTCTTTCTCATTGGGCAGAGAGTGAGAATGAAAATATACGAAGGTTTAGTACAGAAGCCTTGCGTCCGCGGGGTGTTTGGTGTGCTCATATAGAGGCTTTGAAAGAAAAGCCAGAATTATATTTGCCTATATTAGATAAATTGAAGTCTGATAAGGCAAAGTACGTGCAAGATAGTGTAGGGAACTGGCTGAACGATACCAGCAAAACCCGCCCTGATTTCGTAACAGCACTATGTGAGCGTTGGGAAAGTGAAAGTCCTACCAAAGAAACTAAATATATTGTAAAAAAGGCACTGAGAAGTATTCTCTAATAAGATTAGGAAAATGAAAACACTCATTATAGTAACACACCCTCATATAGAGGAATTGTTACCCTCTCTCTGGTGGCGAGCTTGCAGCTTGTGCCTCCCTTATCCTATTTGTCCAATAACAGCAATTATTATCATAAATGAAAAGATTATTTTTAACCTCATCATTCAGTTCAGTAGCCAAATTATTTGAAGATTTTGCAGGTGAACCCGTAAAAGGGAAAAAACTTGCCTTTGTCCCAACAGCAAGTTTGGTAGAAAAAGTGCGTTTTTATGTCGATGATGATAGAAAAGCCTTTGAAAAATTAGGGCTTATCATAGAAGAATTAGAAGTTTCTACCGCTACTACCGAAGAAATAGCCACAGCATTAGAACGAAATGATTATATTTTCATTTCTGGAGGGAATACGTTCTACCTAATGCAGGAACTAAAAAAGAAAGGAGCAGACAAGCTACTTATAGAACAAATTAATAATGGAAAGTTGTACATAGGTACTTCGGCGGGTTCTATCATTGCCTCTCCTACTATTGAATTTGTTAGCGATATGGACGAGACCAAAAAATCTCCTGAACTCACTGATTATTCAGGCTTACATTTGGTAGATTTTTATTTTTTACCTCATTATCTGAACTTTCCATATAAGGAAGCCACTCAAAAAATAGTAAACGAATATTCACCAAAAATAGATTTGCGACCTATTTCTAACAATCAAGTAATTACGGTTTTAGGTGATGAAATAAAAACGCTTGAAAAACCTAAACGAGCAACTAAGAAATAGTCTTGATGATGCCCAACATCTTATTGCAACAATTAGAAAACGCACTTCCCGCAGGAATGCAAATCCCCGAAGAACTCCGCCAACTCTATCAGTGGATAGAAGATAACGGCTATTATGATAGGATTAGAAGTGGTAACCCCTCATAGTATGGACGACGAAGCAACCGATGACCCTTTTTTAAATTGGTTTTATGAGATGGCAGATGAGTAATAAGAAGTGATTATGCATCTTTATGCTACCTATAATCAAATGAAAAACAGCTATGGGAGATAGAAATACAGAAAAAAAGTTATTTCGAGACAAACTTTTAAAAGGTTTAGACGTTGCTTACAAGCGAATGATAGCCGAAAAGCGGAAGAATAATCAAAAGATTGTGGTGCGCCGTGAGGGTAAAATCGTTACTATTAATCCGTAGAGAAAAGCATTAAATACTAATTACAAACATCAATTATTTTTTTATTATTGCATTCTTATTAAAATATTTTTAGTAATTTTGCCTTACCTTTACAATAATGATTAAGATTAAAATGCTATGGGACTAAAATTCTTAGAAGAAATTAAACAAGGCATCAGAAGCGCCTCATTGAAAAAGGATATTATCTGTTATTACATCAATAACGGAGATGATACACTTGCCGACCTTGGCAAGGAACTGAACTTCAGTGTGCCTACCGTTACTAAAATGGTGGGCGAACTGATAGAAGATGGTATAGTGATGGACTTTGGGAAGATGGAAACCCCAGGAGGTAGACGTCCTAATATCTATGGATTGAACCAAAGTTCGGGATATTTTATAGGTGTAGATATCTCTCAAAAACGCGTTCATATAGGGCTTATCAACTTTAAGGGAGATTTGATAGATGAACAGATGGATATCTCTTTTGAGGAAGCGCATCCTCACGAGCGTTTTGAACGTTTATGTGAAATAATTGAAGATTTTATGAGCCATACAGTGGTTCCTAGGGACAAAATACTGAGTATTGGCATTAATATTTCAGGGCGTGTGAACCCTCAAACGGGGCATAGTTATAGTTTCTTTTATTTCGATGAACGTCCGCTTACTGAAATGTTTGAAGAAAAATTAGGTATAGATGTCTCTATTGATAACGATTCGCGTGCGATGGCTTATGGTGAATATATTAAAGGGCGCGTACAGGCTGAAAAAAACATCATCTACGTGAATGTAGGTTGGGGATTAGGCTTAGGAATCATCGTTAATGGGCAGCTATATTATGGGAAATCGGGCTTTTCAGGTGAGTTTGGGCATATTACGGCCTTTGAAAACGAGATATTATGCCACTGTGGTAAGAAAGGTTGCTTAGAAACAGAAGCTTCGGGCTCTGCTCTTTATCGTAAATTCTTGGAAAAACTTCATAACGGTCAATCGTCTTTACTTACTCAACAGAAGGAAAATGAAGACGAAATTACACTCAACGATATCATAGATGTAGCTTTGCAGGAAGATATATTGGCTATAGAACTTATTGAAGAGGTGGGAAATACGTTAGGTAAACACGTGGCGGGTCTCATCAACCTATTTAATCCTGAATTGGTGATTATTGGTGGTACTCTTGCCAATGCAGGCGACTATTTGATATTGCCTTTGCGCAGTGCTATCAAGAAGTATTCTTTGAATTTAGTGAATAAAGACTCTTCGATAAAAGTATCAAAATTAGGTGATAAGGCGGGTCTATTAGGTGCAAGTCTCCTCGCCCGTAGTAAATTTATAGGATTGATATGAGAGAGCAACAACTTCAGGCTTTTGGGAGACTTCTCGATATAATGGACGACCTGCGTGCGAAATGTCCGTGGGATAAGAAACAAACAATACAATCGTTGCGCTATCTCACTATTGAGGAAACTTATGAATTGGGCGATGCTATCCTCAGTGGCAATCTGCAAGAAGTGAAGAAAGAACTCGGTGATTTGTTACTTCATATCGTTTTCTATGCCAAAATAGGTAGTGAAACGGGTGATTTTAATATTGCTGATGTGGCAAATGGTGTGTGTGAAAAACTCATTGAACGGCATCCGCATATCTATGGAGATGTGAAAGTAGACAACGAAGACGATGTAAAGCGCAATTGGGAAAAAATAAAACTCAAAGAAGGTAACAAGAGCGTACTGGGAGGTGTGCCTAAAAGTTTGCCTGCATTAGTAAAAGCTACTCGTATACAAGACAAAGTAGCAGGTGTAGGCTTCGATTGGGATAATATAGACGATGTTTTTGCGAAGATAAAAGAGGAAATAGATGAACTACACGCCGAAGTAAAAGCGCAAAAACAGACAAATATTGAGAGTGAGTTTGGCGATGTTCTTTTTAGTCTTATTAACTATGCCCGATTTTTGAAAGTAAATCCTGAAGATGCCTTAGAGCGCACTAATCGTAAGTTTATAACTCGGTTTCAATACTTGGAACAACGAGCCAATGAGAAGGGAAAATCACTCAAAGATATGACCTTACAAGAAATGGAAACTTATTGGCAAGAAGCTAAGAAAATAGTAAAACAATAAAAAACAATGGCAATACAAAAACCAAGCATACCTAAAGGCACTCGTGACTTTTCACCGGCCGATGTGGCCAAACGCAACTTTATTATTAACACTATTAAAAATACTTTTAACGCTTTTGGATTTCAGCCTATCGAAACGCCCAGCTTTGAAAATTACGATACATTGATGGGTAAATATGGCGAAGAAGGTGACCGTCTTATCTTCAAGATACTCAATTCAGGTGATTTTACACAAGGAGTTAAACAAGACGATTGGGAAACTAAGAATACTCAGAGGCTCACTCCCCAAATATCAGAAAAAGCACTCCGTTATGACCTTACAGTTCCTTTTGCACGCTATGTAGTACAACACCAAAATGAGCTGACTTTCCCCTTTAAACGTTATCAAATTCAGCCTGTTTGGCGCGCCGACCGTCCGCAAAAAGGACGTTTCAGAGAGTTTTACCAATGCGATGCCGATGTAGTAGGCAGTACCAGCTTGTGGCAGGAAGTGGAGTTCGTACAGCTCTATGATACCGTGTTCACAGCGCTCAATCTTAAAGGGGTGACTATTAAGATTAACAACCGCAAAATTCTCAGCGGTTTTGCCGAAGTGATAGGGGAGAGTGATAAACTCATCGACTTTACCGTAGCTCTCGATAAGCTCGATAAGATAGGCGAAGAGGGTGTTATCAAGGAAATGATGGAAAGAGGTATCAGCCACGAAGCTATTAGCAAGTTACAACCTATCTTTGCACTTAAAGGAGCTCTTGCTGAAAAGCTAACTGCTCTGAAAGAGATACTAAAAACTTCTGAAACGGGGTTGAAAGGTATTGAAGAGGTGGAGTTTATAGCACAACAAATAGAGCGGCTTACCTTACAAACAGCTATTTTAGACCTCGATGTCACCCTCGCACGTGGACTGAATTATTACACAGGAGCTATCTTTGAGGTTGTTGCTCCAGCGGGAGTACAAATGGGTTCTATTGGTGGAGGTGGACGTTATGACGACCTTACGAGCATCTTTGGATTGAAGGGGATAAGTGGTATAGGTATCTCGTTTGGTTTAGACCGCATAGGATTAGTGATGGAAGACCTGAATCTTTTTCCTGAATCACTGAGCAATAGCATAGAAGTGCTTTGTATAAATTTTGGCAATAACGAAGCTTTACAGAGTATGAAACTATTGAAAGAGTTGCGTAAACTCGGAAAAAGAGCAGAACTCTACCCCGATGCAGCTAAGATTAAAAAGCAAATGGAATATGCTAATAAGCGAAGCATTCCGTTTGTAGTGATGATTGGGGAAAGCGAGCTTACCAAAAATACTTTTGTATTGAAAGATATGCTTAAAGGCACTCAAAAAGAATATAATTTTAATGAGGTAAATGAAGCATTATTTCAATAATATGAATTATAGAAATATATAAAAGGACTGATATATCATCAGTCCCTTTTTTATTGTATGCTTTGTTTGATTGTTGTTTAAACAATAACTGATAATAAGAAGATAGATCTACTTCACTATTATCTGAACCGTATCTGAAGCCACTTGTTTAAGCAGCACTTCTTTGTTCATTTCCACTTCTTTAATAGCCTCTTCCGTAGCGTGGCGAATGGTATAAAGTGTTACGTTCTCAGTTACCGATACCTTAAAGCGTTCTTCCAACTTTTCTAAAAGTTCAGTTAAGGTATCGAATTTGTTGTCTACACATACTGAAAAACTAATAGCCGAGTTCTGTATCACACTTACTTTCATCTTAGTCTTATGTAAATTCTTGAATATATAGCTAATACCCTCTTCCATTATAAATGAAAAGTCAAGTGAAGAGAGAGAAAGTAGTATTTGTTCTTTCTTGAGAATAAAGCAAGGCACCTTTGGAGATAATTCAGCTACATTACACACAGCGCTTCCTTCAGCAGTAGGATTCAAAAACGAACGTACATAAAGAGGGATTTCCTTTTGTTGGAGTGGTTGTAGGGTTTTTGGGTGTATTACTGAAGCGCCATAAAAAGCGAGTTCTATAGCTTCCTTATAAGGGATTTTATGCAAGAGCTCTGTATGCTGAAAATATCGAGGGTCGGCATTGAGAACACCAGGAACGTCCTTCCATATCGTTACACTTTCAGCGTTTAAACAATAGGCAAAAATAGCCGCTGTATAGTCTGAACCTTCACGCCCTAAGGTAGTAGTAAAGAAATTTGCATCGCTTCCTAAGAAACCTTGTGTGATGTTCAGTAATGATTTGTTAATATGCGTGCGAATGTTACTTTGTGTCTCTTCCCAGTCGATAGAGGCATCACGGTAATTACTATCTGTTTTTACGAGATTACGGACATCTATCCACGTGTTTTTAATACCATTGTCATTCAGATATTGACTGATAATAGTAGTAGAAATGAGTTCACCAAAGCCAATCACTTGGTCATATACAAAACTGTGTTTCGGCGATTTGTTGCGTTCTAAAAACGAAGTGAGCTCTGCAAATAAGCCATCTACTTTCCAATACACAGGGTGATTTTCATCGGTAAATAGTTCGCGAATGATATGGTAATGAAAGTCTTTTATCAGCTGAACGCTTTCCGAAAGTTTTTCTTGTTCCTTAAAATAGCTATTTACCACTATTTCTAAAGCATTAGTGGTTTTTCCCATTGCTGAAATGACGATAAGCGTATTAGCATAGCCTACCGTTTCTAATATTTTAGCGACATTGCGCACACCTGCAGCATCTTTTACTGAGGCGCCTCCAAATTTAAATATTTGCATTTCTTTTAGATATGAGGTAAAGTCTGCGACAGCAGAGTATGGTAAGAGGTAAGTAATAAACCTAAATACCCAAAATACCGAGATTAACAGTGCAAAGGTAGTGTATTTTAGTGAAAAGAGAAAAGTGAAGATTAAAAAATGTCATTTGGAAGTGATATTGTTATATTTCTAACGTTCTTTTTTATCCGTTGTTTTAGATATTTAATAAAAAATAATGAGTGTTGAGAAGTACTTCTCAACACTCATTTGTATAGTCAAGTATCAAACTATTTTTATTTGTTTCCAGCCTGTTTTTTAGCGTCTGCTTTCATCTTTTCATTAGGAACGATTACTACATTCACACGGCGGTTTTTAGCTCGTCCATCAGCAGTTTCGTTACTTGCAACAGGGTTTCTTTCACCATACCATTTGGTAGTAAAACGGCTACCCGCTAAACCTTTACTTTTAAAATAGTTAGTAACGGCTTGTGCACGCCGTTGTGAAAGACCTAAGTTGTACTCATCTTTACCTACATTATCAGTGTGGCCAGCTACTATCACATTAGTATCAGGATATTCTTTAAGAATAGCAGATAGTTTATCAAGTGTTTGTCTTGATTTGTTGTTGATGTTATACTTATTAGTATCAAAGTATACACCTCCGTTATTTTCGTCGAAAGTAACCACGATACCATCGTCTACACGTTTAACATCGGCACCTGGGATTTCTTCTTCTATTTTCTTAGCTTGTTTATCCATTTGGTTACCGATAACAGCTCCTGCAGCACCTCCTACTACTGTACCAAGTACGGCACCGAGTTCGCTGTTTTGTCCGTTACCTACGTTGTTCCCTAAAATAGCTCCTAATAAAGCTCCACCAGCAGCACCAATTACAGCTCCGCGTTGTGCTTTGTTAGAGTTGTTGTATGCCTCGCAACCGGTAAGCAATACAGCTGCCGATAAGGCTAAAACTACGATTTTTTTCATCTTCTGTTTGTATTAATCTTTAATTATTTTACAAAATTCATTGAGATAACAAAAGGTTTGCCATCTACTCTCACGGTTTGTTCCCACACCATTGAGTTGTCAGAAATACTTGCCAAATGCAAACGAATACCTTGTTTAGTTTCTGAAACATATTTTTCATTAGTAGGTTTCAACAGAAAATCATAGTATCCTGTTGATTTATCTACTTCTTGTACAATAAAAATGAAGTTTCTTTGTCCTGTTGAACAACCACTCGCGTTGATAGTATAGTGTCCGCGGTTGTTATTCGGAACGAATTTCCAAGTACTGCCTTCAAAGCATTCTTTGGAAGTATCGTTTAACAAGGTAACTTCATATTTACCTTTTTCACTATATGTGATGGATTGCAATGTCCATTCACCTTTAATAGCTTTATTAGCTATATTTGTTTCTTTGGGTTTTGCAGTCATTGAGCCTGAAGAACTCTTACAAGCCATTACCAATACTGCCATTACAAGTAAAAGTGCAATTTTTTTCATCTTTAATTGTTTTTGATTACGAGGGCAAAAATAAACTTTTTTTTCTCGCCCACCTAATAATTAACTAAATATTAACATTCTATTACTAAGTTATCATATGCCAAAAATACGTTTTTAGGTAATCTTTTTTGTATCTCATCGTGAAAACCAAAGGTTTGGCTCACGTGCGTGAGATAAGTGCGCTTAGGTTGTACATCTCCTATAATTTCCAAAGCTTCCGCTAAATTGAGGTGTGTAGGGTGTACATCATCTCTTAGGCAATTCAATACTAAAACATCTAAATCTCGTAGTTTTTCTCTTTCGCTCTTGTCTATATATTTGGCATCGGTAATATAACCTAAATCTTCTATCCGATAGCCTACGATGGGCAAATTGCCGTGCATTATGTGTATAGGTTCTATTATCTTACCACACAAAGTAAAAGGTGCTTCGTCTATCTCGTGAGGTATTACCGAAGGAGCTCCTTCATATCGGTTTTCAGTGGCAAAGATATAACCAAAACGCACTCTCAGCTCATCGATTACTCTTTTTAGTCCGTAGATAGGCATATCGCCTTGCAAGCGTACAAAAGGGCGTATGTCGTCCATTCCGGCGGTATGATCGGCGTGCTCGTGAGTGAACAGTATAGCCTCCAAATGCTGTACATCGTTGGTGAGCATTTGCTGTCTAAAATCAGGACTGCAATCTATTGAAATATTAGTGTCTTCCCAACTGATAAGTGCCGAAGTGCGCAACCGTTTATCTTTGGGGTTGGTACTTTTCCCCACAGGGTGGTTGCTTGCTATTACGGGAATCCCTTGTGAAGTACCTGTACCGAGGAAAGTAATCTTCATAATGATAAATGATTAATGGTTAATGATTAATTTCACAAGTCATTAATCATTAACCACTAATCTTTAAACAATTAAAATTGTTATTTTTTATGTCTTGGCTCAGAGGATACAGTAAGTTTTTTGCGTCCTTTAGCGCGACGGCGTGCTAACACTTTTCTACCATTGGCAGTTGCCATACGTTCTCTGAATCCGTGTTTATTTCTTCTTTTTCTCTTTGAAGGTTGAAATGTTCTTTTCATTGCTTGTTAATCTTTAAAATCTTATTAAAAATGATACTTTATCTCTCTATTTTATCAATAGCGGGGCAAAAGTACGTCAATTTTTTGGAATGACAAAATATTTTTTATTTTTTCTTGTGTAAAACCCTATATTCTTCGTAACACTGACTGATGGCTTCAAGCACTTGCAGGTCGTTTGCCGTCATTATAAAATCGTTAGAATAGTTGCAAGAGCGAATGATATCTTCTAATTCACTACGGTCTACTTGCAAAAGTTCTAATAGGGTTTCGCGGTCGTAACGGGTGGAAAGAGCATCGCTCAATTCGTTGTCTTTGCGCATCTCTCTCAGTTTGCGCATTTCTTTCCCTTTGGCACTAAACGAGCGACTCAGCAAGTCGGCAGGGTTCATTACAGCACTTAACACTCTACCCACAGCACTTGCACTAGCTCTACTTTCATAACCTATATCTAACCCCGAAATGCTATAACGCGTATTGTCATTGATAGGTGCATTTTTAGCGTCAATATCCAAATAACCTGTGAGTTTATAAGGGGTTACAACCACTTCTTGTAAAGTATAAGCAAGCTCTGTCATTCCTATTTTCAACCCTTGATATTTTATCATATCGTTTGTTATGCGTATCTTGGTAGATTTATACCCTAAAAAAGAAATGTATAGTGTGTCGTTAGCACTTACTCTGATACTAAAATCACCTTTGTCATTGGTAGTAGTACCTCTTACTTTATTGAGGTTCAAGATGTGTACATTAGGCATTGGTTTATTGTTTTGCACACTGTAAATATGTCCGTGCAACACTGTTTCCTGAGCTACAAGTGTCGTCACACATAAAAACATACAAAACCATAATATCTTCTTCATCATACTTACTTCTTTTAAGGGTAAAAAAATAGGTGTTCGAGGAGTGCCCTCGAACACCCTAATCATATTAAAACATTAGTTCTTTACATTGAAGGCTTTTTCTTTAGGATAGTAAGCTACTGAACCCAAAGATTCTTCGATGCGGAGCAATTGGTTGTACTTCGCCATACGGTCAGAACGTGAAGCCGAACCTGTTTTGATTTGTCCGGTGTTCAAAGCTACTGCCAAGTCAGCAATAGTGTTGTCTTCTGTTTCTCCTGAACGGTGAGACATTACGGCAGTATAACCAGCGCGGTTTGCCATATCTACGGCTGCGATAGTTTCAGACAAAGTACCGATTTGGTTTACTTTGATGAGAATAGAGTTCGCAATACCTTTGGCAATACCTCTTTCAAGGATAGATACGTTAGTAACGAACAAATCGTCACCTACCAATTGTACTTTTTTGCCCAATTTGTCAGTAAGGAGTTTCCATCCGTCCCAGTCGTTTTGATCCATACCGTCTTCGATAGAGATGATAGGGTATTTAGCTACCAATTCTGCCAAGTAGTCAGCTTGTTCAGCTGAAGTACGTACTTTACCTTTAGCACCTTCAAAGATAGTATAATCGTATTTGCCATTTTTGTAGAACTCAGAAGAAGCACAGTCTAAGGCGATTTTGATATCTTCACCCCATTTGTAGCCTGCTTCTTTTACAGCTTCTTTAATAGAATCGAGAGCATCTTCGATATCTTTAAAGTTAGGAGCAAAACCTCCTTCATCACCTACGGCAGTGCTCAATCCTTTTTTGTGCAATACCTTTTTAAGGTTGTGGAACACTTCTGAACCCATTTGGATAGCTTGTGAAAAGTTCTTTGCGTTCACAGGCATAATCATAAACTCTTGGAAAGCAATAGGCGCATCGGAGTGTGCCCCAGCGTTGATGATGTTCATCATCGGTACAGGCAAAGTGTGAGCACTTACCCCACCTACATAACGGTACAAAGGCAACCCGAGCTCTTCAGCAGCGGCTCTTGCTACTGCCAATGATACCCCAAGAATAGCGTTAGCTCCTAATTTAGATTTGTTAGGAGTACCGTCGAGCTCAATCATTGTTTTGTCGATAAGGTTTTGTTCGAAAACGTCCATACCTACGATTTCTTCTGCGATGATATCGTTTACATTAGCAACGGCTTTGAGTACGCCTTTACCCATATAACTTTTACCACCGTCGCGCAATTCAACGGCTTCGTATTCACCTGTCGATGCTCCTGATGGAACAGCAGCTCTACCAAGGAAACCATTCTCGGTCATTACATCTACTTCTACGGTTGGATTTCCTCTTGAATCCAAAATCTGACGTGCGTGCACGCTTACAATAATACTCATATATTTTGTTATTTAATTATTTACTTTGTTTAGGGGGTAGGGATATCGGACTTATCTGACTTTATAATGCTAATTGTCAATTGTCAATTATCAATTGTTAAAGCTTTCTCTTCCCCAAAAGAAAGGCGGTTCAATACCCAAAGCGCGGAGGTAAGTATACCCTTGTCCGCGATGGTGACTCTCGTTTTCAATGAAGTATAATATCCATTGGGCAAAGCTGAAAGTCATTTGATAAATAGTGAATGGTTGGGTATAATCACCTACTTTTTGCCATTCACGGTCGAGAATTTCAGTAGCTCTATCCCACAAAGCCAATACTTCTGCTTTGGTAGTAGGAAAGGCTCCTTCCAAGAAAAGCGTGTGTTGCTCCTGAAATCTCTCTTTAAAAAGATAGTCCATAACTCTCAAAAACTCTTCTACCATTCCTGAAAACGGACGTAGGTTTGCAATGTTGAACTCAAAGAGGTCTTTCTCGGGGAAAGCCTCAATCACCTTGCGGGTGAGGGCACGTACATCTTTTAAATTAGTGAGTAGTGCTTCGGGTGTAAGTAATTCTTTCATATTAATTGTTAGTGTTTAGTCCTTAGTTTTTAGCCTATATTTTGTACTCTTCTTATCCTTTTCACGGCTTGTCCTCCTTCGGAGGTTCGGGGGCAATTTTCACATTTTCTAATTCCTCAATTGCTCCACAAATTGGTCGAACAAATACGTCGCATCATTAGGACCAGGAGCGGCTTCAGGGTGATACTGCACACTGAAACACTTCTTGCCTTTCACTCGTAAACCCATCACAGTATTGTCGTTTAGGTGGGTATGCGTGATTTCCACATTAGGGTTAGCTTCTGCCTCTGCTCTATTCACAGCAAAACCGTGATTCTGAGAGGTAATCTCGTCCTTACCTGTAAGCAAATTCTTCACAGGGTGATTAATACCACGGTGACCGTTGTGCATTTTGTAAGTGCTAATGCCGTTTGCCAGTGCAATAATCTGATGTCCTAAGCAAATGCCGAAGATAGGCAAATCTTCTGCTATCATCTGCTTTACTTGGGCAATTACCTCGGTGAGCGGTTCGGGGTCGCCAGGACCATTAGACAAGAAATAGCCATTGGGGTTCCACGCTTTAAGCTCAGCCAAAGGCGTGTTGTACGGAAATACTTTGATGTACATATCACGGGCTGCCAAGTTGCGTAAGATGTTTTTCTTGATGCCGAAATCGAGCGCTGCTACTTTGTACTTCGCTTCTGGATTGCCAAAAAAATAAGGTTCAGTAACCGACACTTTCGATGCCAATTCTAAACCTTTCATATTAGGAATCTCATTTAAGCGAGCTTTGAGCAGTGCTAAATCGTCAGTTTCTGTGGAAATAACAGCGTTCATCGAGCCATTGTCACGAATATAACTCACCAAAGCGCGGGTATCTACTTCACAAATGGCTACCAAGTGGTTACGGTCTAAAAAGTCTTTCAAGGTTTCCTCGGCAACAGCACGGGAGGCATCATAACTAAAATTTCTACATACCAGCCCTGCAATTTTCATACCATTCGATTCGTTGTCGTCTTCACAGATACCGTAATTGCCGATATGAGCATTGGTCATCACCATAATCTGACCAAAGTACGAAGGGTCAGTAAATATTTCCTGATAGCCTGTCATACCCGTATTGAAACACACTTCGCCAAAAGCAGTACCTTCATAGCCAACGCTTTTACCATAAAAGGCAGTGCCATCAGCAAGGAGTAATACCGCTTTTTTCTTTTGTTGATACTTCATTGTGCTATTTCCTTAAATCGACTGCAAAGGTACAAAATATTTTTGAAATATAAATAATCAATGATATTTTTTAGCCTAAACCTATTAAAATTATTTCAATATTACCCTGAAATACAATCAATATTCATCTTATCTCCATCTTATCTCCTTCTTATCTTCACCTTATCTCCATTCATCGTTCGTTCATTCTTCGTTTATTGTTCGTTCTTTGTTCGTTCTTTGTTCGTTCTTTGTTCATTTGCCCGTGCGGCTCGCACCGTTCATTATTCGTTCATTGTTCGTTGTAGAACCACTGTAGAGCCACTGTAGAGCCACTGTAGAGCCACTGTAGACCCACTGAAAGACCACTCATTGTTCGTCTTTTGTTCGTTCATCGTTCGTCTTTTGTTCGTTCTTTGTTCATTTGCCCGTGCGGCTCGCACCGTCTTTTGTTCCTCCTAGCTTCCAATAATCTTCAATTTGCAACCTTATTCCCTTCTTCTAAAAACTTTTCACACTTCATTTCTTATTTACTAATTTTCAAATTTGCTAATAGTACCTACCCTTGTACTACCCTTTACCTTTTATCTTTTACCTTTTACCTTTTAACCCCTTCATTAATCATTAACCATTATTTAAATATTCATAAAAAAAGTTCCTATTTCCAAAAAAATATTATACCTTTGTCATTATTTTAAATTCTAAAGCTATGAAACAACTATTTATTGCATTTCTCATTGTGTTAGGATTGAGTGCTTGTACCAATCCTGAAGAAGCTATAAAAGCGTATCAGCAACAAAAGGAAGCTATAGGGTTGCAAACTCCCGAAAAGCAAAATGAACTTTTAGGGCAGAATCCCGTTGCTTTTCAGCAGAACCTACAAGCGATAAGTAAACAATGCGCTGAGGTGTTAGCTAACGCTAAAGGATTACCTTCTGATTTTATAGTTAAAGAAGAGAAAGAGAACCAATACGAACTCTTGTCTCTTACTTCTGCTTATTTACTGAATCATCGCAAATATACCGAAGAAGAAGCCCCTGCTATCAAAGCCTTGGAAGAATCTCTTAAAGATGTAGATTTAGATAACGCTACCGATTTCGATGCGTATAATGCTTATAAAACCTTAGTGCATAATTGCTTCCAACTGAAAATCTATCGCTATCAAGTGCAATATGAGTTCAACGACCCGTGGGGTAAGATTTTAGCCGATTTCAATAAGCTCAAATCACAAAATATTAAAGAAGACCTCACCCCTTTGCTCATCGAAGGCGTATCGGCTACCTCGGCTGAGACTACCAATGAACAGATTATAGCCTTAGTGCAAAAGGCAGTAAAAGATAACGAACTGTTAAACGCTCTTTCAGGACGCATTGCTACAGTAAACCGACTTAAAGCAGGACAACCTTTCCCTCTTTTTAAAGGTCTTACCGACCTAAACGATAAAGAAGTGAAATATGAGAGTTTACCCCTCAAAGGCAAATTGCTATTTGTAGATATATGGGCTACTTATTGCCCTGATTGCCGTAAAGAGTTGCCCGCCTTAGAAGCCTTACAGCAATCCTATAAAGGTAAGCCTATTGTCTTTCTCAGTATTTCAGTAGACCGTGATAAAGAAGCGTGGAAAGAGATGGTAAAGAATGATAAACTAAGTGGTATTCATCTGTATACCACCCCAGAAGTGAAAGATACTTATAAGTTTTTGTACGACTTGCGAAGTATCCCTCGCTATATGCTTATTGATGCGCAGGGTAATATCATCAACAGCAATGCACCAATGCCTTCCGATGAGAATTTAAAGAAACTCATAGATACCCATTTGATGGCTATTAACAATCCTAAAGCCAAGTAACTTTTTAAACCATAAACATAACATAAAATGAAAAGAATTCTATTTTTAGTAGCTTTATTGATGGCAATTCCTGCCTCAGCTCAGTTGCTTCGTCATAATTTCGATGAAGAAGGCGACACTTTTATTCAAGGTATTGTGCGTGGACAGTTTTGGGCTCGCCTTACCGAAACAAACCCTGGTACTACCGTACAAGGTGAACCTGCCGATAAGGTATTCGACCTTTCTGTAAGGCGTTATCGCTTAGGCTTCTTCGCCCAAGTAGAAAAGAAATGGTTGTTCTATATCCTAATGGGAAATAATAATCTCAACCAAAGTACCCTCCAAAGCTCCGATTTTCGTCTGCTTGACGTGCTCGGTCAGTATACTTTTAGCGAAAAATTGAGCATTGGGGTAGCCAAGACCACCTTTGCAGGAGCTGGGCGCTTTTCCAACGCTTTCTCTAACGGCTCTATGCTCACTCTCGACCCTTCCGTTTATTATCTTAACACCCTTAATCATTTCGATGATATGGGGCGTAGGATAGGTGTTTACGCCAAAGGTCAGTTAGGAAAGATTGATTATTTCGTGTCTTTGCAAAATTCACCTGCCCCCTCTGATAATGTTCGTACAGCTTTTAATTATAGCAAAGGGCAACCCAAAGTGCTTACTTCCTCTTACCTAAAATATGAGTTTTGGGACGATGAGAGCAACAAATTGCCTACTAGCGGAGGTAATGGCACTTATTTAGGAACTAAACACATAATGAATCTCGGTATTGGCTATGAATATCAAGCTAAAATGAGAGAAATTACTGATGGGACTAATACTTCCTATCGCGATTACTTCAATTTAGGAATTGATTTCTTTATAGATACTCCTATTTCTGAACGCAACGACGCTATTACCGCTTATTTGGGCTTTAACAGCACTCATTTTGGTAGTGATTATGTGAGAAGTGTGGGTGCTAATAGCATTTTTGCAGGAGGAACCTCTCTTAATGGGGCTGGTAATGCTACTCCCGCCATAGGTACAGGTAGTACCTTATTCTTGCAATTAGGCTATCTGCTTCCTAAATGGGAAAATTGTAATATCCGTGTACAACCCAATGCAGGCTGGCGATTTGCTAACTATAAAGCCCTCAACAGCAACGTGAATATCTATTCAGTAGGCGTGAATACTTATTTTAACGGACAAAAGAGCAAACTCTCCTTAGGCTATGAGAACCGCCCTATCTTCGATGCTACTGATAAAAAGGTAAGTACTCGCTTAGGTACTTTTGTATTGCAATACCAAATAGAGCTTTAAGAGAGAATATTGGATAGTGAAAAGTCGTTTTTCTATCATATATTCTCCCTTCCAACTATTTAATTTGCATTGTATATCACCTCCTAAAAAATAAAAGAAGGCTGTCTGTTTTATATCAGACAGCCTTCTTTATATTAGTATTAACATTAACTGCTAATCATTAATCATTAAAAAAAGTGTTTTTTACTTTCTCTACAAAGTCTAACTTTTCCCAAGTAAAAAGCTCTACTTCTATCGTTTTTGTCTTGTGATAAGGTGACGAGAACACTTTGGTTACCACCTTAGGTGTACGCCCCATATGTCCGTAAGATGCTGTTTCGCTATAAATAGGATTGCGTAGTTTCAGGCGTTGTTCTATATCATACGGGCGCAAAGGGAAGATTTCTTGTATCTTTTTCGCTATTTCACCATCGGTGAGGTTTACCTTAGCTGTACCATAAGTATTTACGTATACGCCCGTAGGTTCGGCTACCCCTATGGCGTAACTCACTTGTACCAATATCTCATCGGCTACTCCTGCGGCTACTAAGTTCTTAGCGATGTGTCGCATAGCATAAGCTGCACTGCGGTCTACCTTGCTCGGGTCTTTGCCGGAGAAAGCACCTCCGCCGTGAGCTCCTTTACCGCCATACGTATCTACGATAATTTTACGACCAGTCAAGCCCGTATCGCCGTGAGGACCTCCTATCACGAAGATACCCGTAGGGTTGATGTGGTAAATAATCTTGTCGTCAAAGAATGGCGCATATTGAGGATACTTTTTAATCACACGCGGTATGAGAATGTTCACAATGTCTTCTTTTATCTTTTGAAGCATCTTCTTTTCCGTGTCGAACTCGTCGTGTTGGGTAGAAATCACAATCGTGTTCACGCGCACCGGTTTGTTGTCATCGCTGTATTCAAGGGTTACTTGGCTTTTCGCATCGGGGCGCAAATAGGTAATCTCTTTGTTTTCACGACGTAAATCAGCTAATTCTCTCAGCAAAGCGTGCGAGAGGTCTAAGGCAAGAGGCATATAGTTTTCGGTTTCGTTTACCGCATAACCAAACATCATTCCTTGGTCGCCAGCCCCTTGTTCTTCGGGGTTACCGCGGTCTACCCCCTGATTGATATCGGGCGATTGTTCGTGAATTGCCGAAAGCACACCACACGATTTGGCTTCAAACATATAGTCGCTTTTAGTATAGCCAATTTTCTCAATTACGTTGCGCGCAATTTGCTGTACATCTATGTAGGTGTTCGATTTTACTTCCCCAGCCAATATTACCTGACCGGTAGTAACTAAAGTCTCGCACGCCACCTTCGAATGAGGGTCGAAAGCAAGAAAGTTGTCGATTAGAGCATCGCTTATTTGGTCTGCGATTTTGTCGGGGTGTCCTTCAGAAACGGACTCAGAGGTGAATAAATATCCCATTGGTAATTATGATTTAGTAGAGGACGCAATTGTAAAGAAGAATGGGGAACCGACGTGAAAAGCAAGTAAAGATTACTGTTTTAGCATTTTTCGGGGAGTACCCCAAGAGGTTGCAATCAGTACAAATTTGTCCTCTTGTTATGTTTTTCGGTGCAAAGGTATAAAATAATTATAAATGAACAATTATAAATAAATAAATTTCTCTACTGTTCACTCGCTCACACCTATTTGTCGTGCTAATTGCCTGTGCGGCTTGCACTTTACTCTGTGGCTCACACTAAAGTCCTATCACTATCCCAACACTTGGTATAAAACCACTGCTGAAAACACTTTTGTCCTTCTTGTAGAGCACATTGTAGCTCACACCTATCTGTATATACACATTACCCCCCACATTTTGCATATAACCAGCTCCCACATACAAGGCATCTTCCTCAGTATTGTATTTGTAATCGGTGTTTTTATGCTTCTGAGAGATAAAATAATGCTGATAAGAACTACTCACATACGCCACCCTACCTATGTAATAGGTTAAGGCAGGACCTACACCCACTAGCAAACTGCGGTAGTATTCTGAGTTTTGAAAGGAACCATTCACTACAGCAGCAAGCTCCAAATCCTCAGTGATTTTGTACCCTAAGCGTGGCGATATATCAATCCCCAATCCATAAGTAGAGTAGCCAATACCTATATTTCCCCCATAAGTCCAAGGGTTAGGACGGCTGTTTTGGTAATCAGGGTCTAAAATGTTAGGACTTTGTGACCAAGCTAAGTGGCTCATAACAAGAAGTGTGATAGCTGATAAAAAGCGCTTCATATTCATATGTTTATATTTTTCGGCAAAGATAATAAATAATTACAAATAGCCAAATCTTACCTTATCAATAAGCAATGGCGTATTTTTCTATAAGATAATACTTTTTTAGAAAAACCAATAACAGAACATAAGTGTAACTACCTTATAGCGCTCAGCCAAGGTGTACAAAGGCTTTCAGTAACATTCCTATATCTATCGTCCAAGATTCGTTCAAGCTTCCTATAAGCTTCCTATAAGCTCCATATAAAAATTTTTTTACCTCAAAAAACGCTCATAAAAAATATATTCATCACATTTTCAGTATATAAACTCTCAAAGTTCTAAAAACGCCATTTTGTCAATAAAGAGGCTATAAAACATATTTATTTTCTGTTTTGAATTCTATTTTTAGAAAAATATTCTAAAAGAGAAATCTCTTTTTTCTTTTGTTTGTTTTTCTCATTTTTTTTTAGAAAACTTTGCACTGAAAAATAAAGCGATTTATGAATTTGAAAAATTTATTAGTTTTTGTAGGTATTTTCCTTTGGGTATTACCTTCCTTAGCGCAAAATGTAACGATTAAGGGCTCGGTGAAAGACACGAAGGGTGAACCTATGATGGGCGCTTTTGTCTTTATAAAAGGCACCCAACACGGTACTTCTACTGACTTTGATGGCAACTATACTCTCAATGCCCAAGTAGGCGATGTACTCAAATATTCATTCTTGGGAATGAAATCTGTCGAAAAGAAAGTAACGGCAGGTGTAACCCAAATAGATATCGTCCTCCAAGACGATATTCAGCAATTAGAGGGTACAGTGGTAACTGGCTATGGAAGCAAAAAAATAGCCAGTCGCACGGTGGCTTCGGTAGCTACTGTAAAAGGCAAAGATTTTGCCGAGACCCCTAATGCTAATATCACCGATGCACTACAAGGTAAAGTGGCAGGTATGGTGGTAACTACCGAGTCCGGAAGACCAGGAGCAAGCTCTTCGGTACTCATTCACGGGCTCAACACGTTTATGTCAGTTTTTGATAAGACGATAGTCTCAGAACCTTTGTATATAATAGATGGTGCCCCTGTAAGTGGCGATATAATGACGATGTATAACCCTACCGATATAGAGAGCGTAACAGTACTCAAAGACGCTGCTTCTACTTCTATCTATGGAGCTCGTGCTGCCAATGGGGTGATTTTAATTACTACCAAAAGAGGTAAACGCAATGAGCGCACTCATATTACTATTAATCATCAGTTGGGCTTCTCAATGCGCACCAATGTAACTCGCAAATTCTTTGATAATATGGCGAGCCCACAAGAGTATATGGACTTTTGGGTAAAAAAAGACCCCAATGCTATTGTAGCTTTCGGTAGGCGTTCGGGCTACACCCAAACTACGGCAAGAGCTATCGCCGATAGTATCTTGGCAGCAAATCCTTATAATACACGTTGGGATAAAGTTTTCTTTCGCGATTTCGCTCCTATCTCACGCACCGATGTGTCTATTTCGGGAGGAAGTAATACTACTTCTTATTACATTTCGTTGGGCTACTTAGACCAACAGGGTATCAAGGCGCGTTCGGACTACAAACGCTATAATCTCAATACTAATTTGGACACACAAATAACCGATTGGCTTAAAGCAGGGCTTTCAATCTCCTTAGGAACTACCACTGCCGAAGGAGTATCAAACGCTGGTAGTGAAACCGATATATTGTCGCTCCCTATTTATTCTCCCAAAGAGAGCGATGGGAAGAGAAAGAATTACATTCCTTCTTTTATTAATCGTCAAAATGGCTTTTTTCACCCTGATTATATGGCTGAAAAATACCCTTCTATTGATTATACTGAGGATATATTGCCTATAGGGTATTTATTAATAGAACCTATCAAGAACTTAACATTTAAAAGTCAAGTAGGGATACAGTATAATGTAAATGAAACTGAAAGCAAAGGGCCTTTGCCTTCTTATATAGATTATCGTTATAGTAATGATAGTAGCAAAACGGTAGCACAAACCTTTCGCTATCTCAATAAATACATACAGCGTACTTATACTAACCTATTGCAATACAAGTGGAATATAAAGAACTTACACGATTTTGACTTCCTATTGGGGCAAGAATCTATCGAAACGCTGTGGCGCTCGTTCAACGCATCATCTAAGGGGCAACCTTCTGATGCTTTATCAATGCTCAGCCACGGAACTAAAGAATATAATGTAGGAGATAGCCAATCTGAATCAGGATTTAATTCCTATTTTGCCCGTTTGGAATACTCTTATAAATATCGTTATTTTATAGACCTATCAGCACGCCGTGATGGTTCATCAGCTTTTGGTTCAAATAATCGCTATGCCAATTTTTGGGCGATAGGAGGAATGTGGAAACTCAAAGAAGAGAAGTTTTTGCAAAAGGTAAATTGGCTTACCAGCTTAGATTTGCGTTTTAGCACTGGTATTTCGGGCAACTCTTCTATTGGTGATTATCGCAATAGAACCTTGGTAGATGCTTCAAAATTATATAAGCAAACCCCAGGTTATTTTATCGCGATGCTCGGTAATCCCGATATTATGTGGGAAGAACAACAGAAAACAACACTCGGCTTGCATATTGGTATCGCCAAAGGTACTACTATCAATTTTGAAGTGTATGAGCGTAATACCCATAAAACTCTTGCACAACGTTATATAAACTCAGCATCGGGCTTTACTTCTATTCCGGATAATATAGGTGATATGCAAAATAGAGGTTTTGACCTTACTATTTCAACGATTGCGTATAGAAGCAAGAACAATGATTTAAGCATACGTCCTTATTTCAATATGAATTACAATGAACAGAAAGTAACCTCGCTATTCTTGAGCAAAGATAATTTTGTGAATAGACTTTTTAATAATGGATATAGACTAAATGAACCATTGCAATGGGCATTGCCAATATTTAAGGGTATCAATAAGGACGGAGATGCCGAATGGTATCAACGAAACGAAGATAACCCTATGATACAACAAAAAGACGACTCCAAAGTTACGACCCAATTCAGTGAAGACCTAATACAAACTACAGGTAAGAAAATGTTTGCACCTATCAATGGTGGTTTTGGACTAAGTGCTACTTATAAGAATGTATCACTCAATTTAGCATTTTCTTATGCTTTGGGCAAATGGCTTATCAATGAAGACCGATACTATACTTTAAACCAAAGCACTTTTGGAGGTAAGAATTTTAATAGAGAATTGTTTAACTATTGGAAACAAGAAGGTGATGATACAGAGTTGCCTAAACTCAGCAGTGCTTATTATATGCGCAAAGATACCCGCTTACTCGAAAATGCTTCTTATATGCGGTTGAAGAGTATAAGTTTAAGTTATGCGCTTCCTCAGGAGGTAATAGACCAAATGAGATTCTTTTCAGGGGTGCGCCTATATGCATCGGCACGTAATATTTTTACCATTACCAAATATTCAGGAGCCGACCCTGAGTTTTCTAATACGTTATCAAGAGGAGGTTATCCGCCTGCTCGTCAATTTACTATAGGTGTAGAACTTAAATTCTAAAAAGGGAAAATGAAAAAAATAATATATATAGCACTTTTATGTTCTTTTTTGGTGTCGTTGCCTACGGGTTGTGCTCGTTTGGACTTAGACCCCTATAATTACGCCAGTGAGAATACCAGTTTTAAGAATAAGCGCGATGCCGAGATGTGGGTAAACGGGATGTATAACGCTTTGCGTGATTACAATCAGGGGCAACAGATGTATGCCTCAGACCTCCAAGCCGATTATCTCAACGCAGCTGCGGGAGCGATGGAAAAGTTGCCCGATATGCATCGGTGGTCTACGTTTGCTTCTTCGGAGCACGCTACTGCCTCTATATGGAAAGAACGCTTCCTTATCATTCAAGATATAAACACAGGTATTAAGGGCTTCCCTAATATACCTGAGCAATCAGAAATACAAGAACTTACAGGAGCTCTTTACTTAGGGCGAGCCTATTGCTTTACCTATTTGGTTACGCACTTCTGCAAGCCTTATAACAGTAGTACAGCAGCTACCGATTTAGGTTTACCTCTGCTTACAGCTCCAACGCTCAAGAACTTTCCTCCGCGCAGTAGTGTAGCCGAAACCTATGATTTTATACTCAGTGATATTCAGAAAGCTGAAACCTTATTAGCAAACCAAACAGGAGCAGCAGGAGCTGATACTTTCACCCTCGATGCTGCCAGAGCTCTCAAAGCAAGAGTCTTGCTCTATAAAAATGATTGGGCACAAGCCTACCAAGTAGCAGTAGCACTTATCAATACTAATCGCTATCCATTGGCTACCTCTGCCGATGCTTTCAAGAAAATATGGACAGAAGATGATAATACCGAGAGTATTATTCAGTTATATGCAGCTGTCAATGCAGGAGTTTATGAAACTTCTGATAATACCAATGAGCTCTATTTAGGTGAAAGTGAAAGTTTCTTTTTCCCAGGACAGATAGACGCTAATCCTAATGTATTGCCTACTCAGGATTTTATAGATTTATTTACTACTGACGACTGGCGAAAAGATGTTTTCTTGAAAGAAGTAACCGTAGGATTTAGCTCTCTTTATGCTGTAAACAAGTATCCTCGAAATAGAGAATTAGAACCTATTGATAGTTATAATTTTTATTATGGGCATAAGGCTAAGCTTTTTCGCATAGCTGAAACTTACCTTATAGCAGCCGAAGCTGCCTATAAGAACAATGATGAAACTAATGCTAAAAAGTACTTAAACCTATTACGTGCTGCAAGAGGGCTCACTGCTATTACTACCTCAGGAAGCAACCTTTTTGCCGACATACAAAACGAGCGCAATAGAGAGTTAGCTTTTGAAGATTTCCGCCTGTATGACCTTAATCGCTGGGGATTGCCTGTAAAAAGAGGTACCCCTCAGGATGTAACGGCTATTAGGAATACTCCTGCCTCTGATTATAGTGAACTCAATATTCAGGTAGGAAGTAATTACTATTACAAAATAGTATGGCCTATACCAGTAGATGATATAGACTACGAACAAGGCAATTGGAAACAAAATCCTAATTGGTAATCCTATAATTAGCAAATTAGTAAATGTGGAAATTTGCTAATTTGCTAATTTTCTAATTTATAAAAATATGGAATATTACGAATTATACAAAAAACTAAAAACAGTTTTCGATACCCAGCGCGATACCGAATTACCCGAGCTGGGTATTCGTATTTTGCATAATAGCTTCTTCTCCGAAGGGGCTAAGTATTACTTGCCAGGAAGTCCGCATTTGTTTTGCCAAGAGCATAACTTATCGTTTCCTTCTCAGCTTAATGATGCGCAAGACGACCTCCATTGGGCTGACTATGATGTGGATTGTAATATTCATTTCCAGTATCATATAATACAACCTTTAGGAACTCCAAAAGCTGAAGGGGTGATTATTGTATTCCACGGACTGAACGAAAAGAAATGGGATAAATACTTACCGTGGGCTTATGGATTGGCAACACAAACAGGTAAGGCAGTAATGCTCTTCCCAATAGCCTTCCATATGAGTCGTGCCCCTGAGCGATGGAGCTCTCGCCAAGAAATGTACATTATTGCACAAAAGCGTATGAATGAGTTTCCGGATAATTCGGAAACCTCTTATGTGAATGCGGCTACTTCTACGCGTTTAGATGCCTTTCCTCAACGTCTCTTTTGGTCGGGTTTGCAAACGTATAACGACATAGTACAGCTCATCACCGACCTGAAAGCGGGCTTGCTCCCTACCATTGCACCTACGGCTACGGTAGACCTCTTTGGGTATTCCATAGGCTCTTTCCTTTCTGTAATATTGATGATGGCAAATCCCAAAGACTATTTTACTAATTCCAAACTCTTTTGCTTCTGCGGAGGTATGACTATCGACCGTATGTTCCCCATTTCTAAATACATAATGGACGGACGTGCAGCGATAACAATGCAGAAAACCTTTGCCGAACTGCTCAGCACTAATTTCAAGAACGACGACCGCCTAAGACATTATCAAGACAGTAACCTTCATTTTGGTGAAGGTTGGTTCAAAACGATGTTACGCTACAACTATTACCAGAAAGAACGTGAACAGCGCTTTTTGCAGTTGGAGAAGCAAATCAAAGCTTTAGTATTGGAGAAGGACGAGGTAACACCTCCTATTGAGGCACTCAACACCCTTAAAGGAGGCTACAGAAATATCAATATAGAGGTACAAATAGAAGATTTTCCTTATCCGTATACCCATATGAGTCCGTTTGCCCTCACCACCAAGAACGCTCCTCAAGTAACCGAGGCTTTTGAGAGGTTTGTAACATCGGCAGTAGCGTTTTATTTAGGTAAAAGGTAAAACGGAAAAGGGAAGTACAGGAATAACGAATGATGGACAAAAGACGAAGGGAAGGTGAACGAAGAGTGGGTCTACAGTGGCTCTACAGTGGGTCTACAGTGGGTCTACAGTGGCTCTACAGTGGCTGTGGCTCTACAGTGGCTAAAAGACGAACAAAAGACGAACAAAAGACGAATCTATACCGAGGATAAGGCAAAGAAAGGTTATAGAAATATTGGCTATTAGGAGTTGCACTTGTGATGTATTTAACCTATATAATTGTAAATAACTACTAAACACTAACGGCTGACAACCGATGATAGATACACATACACACTTATATTCAGAAGAATTTGACGCTGACCGTACCGAGATGATTGCACGAGCCAAAGCAGCAGGCGTAACCCGTTGTTTTATCCCAGCTATTGATGCGAGCTATACCCAGCGAATGTTCCAGCTGAAAAACGATTATCCTGACTATGTTTTCCTAATGAACGGTCTGCACCCTTGTAGCGTGAAAGAAAACTATCAGGAGGAACTTGCGCACGTTGAGAATTTGATGCAATCGCATTTCTTTTGCGCTATTGGCGAAATAGGCATCGACCTTTATTGGGATAAAACTTTTCTCAAAGAGCAACAAGAGGCTTTCCAAAGGCAAATACAGTTGGCTAAAAAGCATCAGTTGCCTATTGTTATTCACTGTCGGGAGGCTTTCGACGAAGTGTTTGAGGTTTTAGAAACTGAAAAAAGTGACGACCTTTTTGGCATTTTTCACTGCTTTACGGGTACAGAAGCGCAAGCTCAGCGCGCTATTGCCTACGGCTTACATTTAGGTATTGGCGGAGTGGTAACTTTTAAGAACGGAAAGATAGACCAGTTTTTAAAAAATATAGATTTACAGCATATCGTTTTAGAAACCGATTCACCTTATTTGGCACCAGTACCTTACCGCGGGAAACGCAACGAAAGTGCTTATATAGTGAAAGTTGTAGAGAAATTATCGGATATATATGCTTTGCCTGAAAGCGAGATTATACGCCTTACTGACGGAAATGCTACAAATATATTTAAGATTTAATTAGGTATTATCAAATATATTTCGTTACTTTGCCTTTCGTTATCCAAAACAAGAGAATATAGAGTATCTGAAATGACCGATTATTTCAAGTCCATACGTCCGTTTAACGACAACGAAGTAGCACGTGCCTTGTCGCAAATTAAAGATAATCCTTTGATTCGAGCGATGATGGCTTATGCATTTCCTGATGAAACTCCCGAGGAGCGAGAGCGACGACTGCTTGCTTGCCAAAAGGTGTCCGATTTTCAGGAGGATATAATGTATCAAGTGGTTACTAAGGCGATTGAGAAAAGTATTTCGGAATTTACCTGTGATGGGTTTGACGGTTTAGATCCGCGCAAAGCTTATGTATTTGTTTCCAATCACCGCGATATTGTTTTAGATACTTCCTTATTAAACGTTGCCCTATACGACAATCACCTTTCGATGACGGCTTCGGCAATGGGTGACAATTTGCTCAGGAAAAAGTATTTGAAGATATTGGCGATGCTCAACAGAAATATCATTATATATAGGAGTCTGCCCCCACGAGAGGCTTTGGAGCATTCTAAATTGGTATCGGAATATATTTACCACTGCATTACAGAAGAGCATCGCAATGTGTGGATTGCGCAACGAGAAGGACGCACTAAGAACGGCGATGACCGTACCCAGCAAGGGGTTTTGAAGATGCTCACCCTTAATGCTCCCGAAGATATATCACCTTTGCAGTACCTGAAAACACTTAATTTAGTACCGATGTCGATTTCCTATGAGTTTGACCCCACTGATGTGTTGAAGTTGCCCGCACTTATTGCCCAACATAACGGGGTAGAATACGTGAAATCTAAAAAAGAGGATTTTGAGAACATCATTCAAGGCTTGTTGGGACAAAAAGGACGTGTGCATATTTCGGTAGGACAACCGCTGTACGACCAGATAGACACTATAGAAGCCACACATCAGCATCTAAACAAGCAATTGCAAGCCTTAGCTGAATGTTTGGACAGAGCTATTCATCAACAGTACAAGTTGTTTCCTGCGAATTATATTGCTTATGATTTGCTGAACGACACCTCTATATATAAGGAATACTACAACGAAAAAGATTTTCGACGTTTTGAACGCCGAATGAACAACCGAAGCAATTCTGAAGACCTTTCACAAAAGAAGTTTTTAGAGATGTACGCCAATCCTGTAAAGAACAAATTCGATGGAAACCAATAATTCAAAAGTGCTCCTCATCTATACGGGGGGGACTATCGGGATGATAAAGGACTACCAAACAGGAGCCTTGCGTGCTTTCGAGTTTGATAATCTTTACAAGCGTATTCCTGAGCTCTCGCACTTAGATTGTGAAATCTCGGTGCACTCGTTTGAGAAAGTGATAGACTCCTCGGATATGAACCCCCAGCATTGGATTGAAATTGCTGAGGTGATTGAAAGAGAGTATAATCACTACGATGGTTTTGTAGTGCTTCACGGCAGTGATACGATGAGCTACTCGGCTTCGGCTTTAAGCTTTATGCTACAAGGGCTTACTAAACCTGTAATATTTACCGGTTCACAACTGCCGATAGGCGATTTGCGCACCGATGCCAAAGAGAACCTCATTACCTCTATACAGCTGGCAGCCCTAAAAGAAAATGGCGAGCCGGTGATACAAGAAGTAGGACTCTATTTCGAGTACAAGCTCTACCGAGGTAACCGCACTACCAAAATAAACGCCGAGCACTTTCAAGCTTTTGCCTCGCTGAACTACCCGCTGTTAGTAGAAAGTGGTGTACATTTAAAGGTAATGAAAGAGAACCTTTTACCCCGCAAGCAAAAGCAACACTTAGAAGTGTGGAAAGATTTTGAAACTAATGTAGCGATTATCAAGATGTTCCCAGGCATTACTGCATCTATACTGAATGGTATTTTCAATATCTCAAATCTGAAAGGGGTAGTGTTAGAAACCTACGGTTCAGGTAATGCTCCTACCGATGCGTGGTTTGTAGAGAGTTTGCAGGCAGCTATTAATAAAGGAATACATATAGTGAATGTTACCCAGTGTTCTGGAGGTAGTGTGATGATGGGCAAATATGAAGCGAGTGAAGCCCTCAAAAAGATGGGAGTGATAGACGGAAAAGACCTCACAACCGAGTCGGCAATCACAAAATTGATGCTTTTGCTTAAAAAAAATATTTCTCATAAACTATTCAAAATCAAGTTTGAAGAAAATATAGCTGGAGAAATTTAGCAAAAAATTAAGAAAAAACTTGTGGGATAGAAAAATAATTTGTTACTTTGGCATTCAGAAACAGCATAGAGAGAGGTGTCCGAGTGGTCGAAGGAGTACGCCTGGAAAGTGTATATACGCCACAAGCGTATCGAGGGTTCGAATCCCTTCCTCTCTGCTTCTTTCTAAAAAAAAACAGAATAATTATTAAACATTAAATTATCAACTAACAATTTAAAAAGATTAAACAAATGAAAAAAATGTCATCTAAGCTACTTCTAGTAGCAATGTTAATTTTAAACGTGGCTATGGTTAGCGCTCAGGAAGCAACTGAAACGATGCAACAAAGCAAAGGCTTCCACCAAGTATTTAAAGAGCGTTTTATTGAAGGGGGTCCTATGTATATGGCTCCTATCTTGCTCTGCTTGATTATTGGTTTGGCAGTAGCTATTGAGAGAATTATTTACCTCAATATGGCGACTACCAATTCTAAAAAGCTAATTGCCGATATTGAAGAGGCATTGGATAGCAAAGGTATTGAGGCAGCTAAAGAAGTGTGCCGTAATACAAAAGGCCCTGTTGCATCTATTTTCTATCAAGGTCTTGACCGTTCATCAGAAGGTATTGATATGGTTGAAAAATCAGTAGTATCTTACGGAGGTGTACAGATGGGACAATTAGAAAAGAACGTATCTTGGATTTCGCTCTTTATTGCTATTGCACCGATGTTAGGGTTTATGGGTACGGTAATTGGTATGATTGAAGCGTTCGATAAGATTAGTTCAGCTGGTGGTTTGGACGCATCATTGATTGCTGGTGATATCAAGGTTGCCTTGCTTACTACAGTGTTTGGTTTGATTGTAGCGATGATACTACAAGTATTCTACAACTACATCATTGCTAAAATCGACGCTATCGTAAATGATATGGAAGATGCTTCTATCTCATTGATAGACCTTTTAGTAGCAAGAAAAATGAAATAATTTATTCACCCATTAAACAACTTTAAGTATGTATAAAATAGCAAAATATGGAGCTCTTGCTTTGGGCGTAATTGGGGTAGTTCTATGGATTGTTTTGTCTTTCTTTACAAACGCAGAGGATCCCAATAACGGTACTATGCAAGCTTTGTTTGTGCTCACATATGTTCTTTTAGGAATAGCTTTGTTAGCAGTAATCATATCAGCGGCACAAAACATTTTAGCTTCACCAAAAGCACTTAAGAAAACGCTTATCTATACAGGAGGATTTGTGGTAGTTCTTCTTTTAGCTTATATCTTCTCATCAGGAGCTGTAGAAGCTAATGCCAGTGACGAAGTGAAGAAAGCCAGCGAATCTGTAAGAAGATGGGTAAGCACAGGTTTAATCGCTTTGTACATATTGGTAGCGGTAGCCGTAGTAGCTCTTATAGCTTCCAATGTGAAAAAAGCACTAATGAAATAAGAAATTATGGCAAAACGTTCCGCACCCGAGGTAAATGCAGGTTCAATGGCTGATATTGCTTTCTTGTTGTTGATATTCTTTTTGGTAACAACAACTATTGAGAGCAACTCAGGGATTACTGTAAAGTTACCTCCTAAACCACAAGAAAATACGCCACCACCTCCACCAGTAAAAGAGAAAAACGTATTGGTAGTGGTAGTGAACAAGTACAACCAGTTGTTAATAAATAACGAAGTTAAGGAACTTAAAGACGTAAAAGAAACAGCGCTTAATTTCTTGGATAACAATGGAGATGGTTCTTGTACTTACTGTAAAGGTAAAAGAGACCCTCTATCATCAGACAACCCAGATAAAGCAGTTATTTCTTTGCGCAACGACCGTGAAACTTCATATCACACTTATATAGCTGTACAAAATGAATTGATTAAGGCATATAATGAGTTACGTGAGCGTGAACGTAGACGTTTGTTCCCTAACGAAGTACCTTACGTTCAGATAGAGGAAGAATTTAACGCAGCTCGTACTCCTAAAGACAGGAAAGATGCGTTAGAACCTAAAATCGTGAAATTACAGGAGCTATTCCCAAGAAAATTGCTTGAAACAGCACCTAAGAAACACTAAAATTAGAAGGATATGTCAAAATTTACAAAAAAGAAAAGTGGCGAAACGCCCGCTGTTTCTACGGCTTCTTTGCCAGATATCATCTTTATGCTTTTGTTCTTCTTTATGACAGTAACAGAATCTAAAGATAGTGATTTGATGGTACAAAATAAGTTGCCAGTGGCAGACCAGGTACAAAAATTGGACAAGAAAGACCCAGTTGTGTACATTTATGCAGGGAAACCACTTCCTAAGTATCAGGCTAAGTTTGGTGTAAACGCTAAAATTCAAGTGAACGATAAATTCATTGATGTTTCGGAGGTAAGCCACTATATATTGAATTATAGAGAAGGTTTACGCGATGCACTAAAAGATGTATTTATGACCGCTTTGAAAGTAGATGCTGATACCAATATGGGATTAGTGAGTGATATTCGTGAGAAATTGCAAGATGTTAATGCCTTGAAATTGACTTATATTGCTCGTGAAGGTTCTCCTTTGAATCAAAAATAAATAAGAAACATATTTCTGTGCTAAAAAGACTACCTTAAAAATTAGGGTAGTCTTTTTTTGTTATTATGAATAAAAATATTACCTTTGCATTATTAAAACAAATTAATAGTAATTATTTATGAGAAAAATCGTTTTACTTTTTGGATTACTCCTCAGTGCAGGAGTAGCTTCAGCACAGTCTTTTGGTGCTGGTGATGTACAAATTAACGGAGGTTTAGGTGTTTCAACTCCAGGGGTTATGGTATATGGTTCAGTGGACGTTGGAATTAATGACCAAATAACCGTAGGGGGAGAGTTATTTTACCGTGGTAGAAACTACAATAGCGTAAAATACAATAATATAGGTATTTTAGCTACGAGTAATTACCACTTTAATAAACTCATAAAAAGACTTCCTTCAAACGTAGATTTGTACGGTGGTTTAAGTTTGGGATATTACAATTGGAGTAATGATTATAAATATGACAATTGGGATCCTTATTATGACTCAGGATTTGCATTGCGTCTTCAAACAGGGGGGCGTTACTTCTTTACAGAAAACTTCGGTGTGAATGCTGAGTTGTTTGTAGAACACAACTCTTTTGCAACAGGAGGTTTTAAAGCAGGTGTTACTTATAGATTTTAATAACTTAAAAAATGAAAAAAGGGACTTCTGAGGAAGTCCCTTTTTTATTATGCTTTTTTAGCTTCTTTTAGTAAGTAGGCTCTGAATAAACGCAGTTCGTCCCAACTGTATCTTTCTTCTGTCTTTTCATAAAGACTTTTCAAGGTAGTAAGTTCTTCGTTTTCTTTGAAAATTGTATTCAGTTCATTGATGGTTTCCTCAGGGAGTACCTCAGTAATAGCAATTTTATCTTGTTCTATGCATTTGGCTATGTGAGAATAGATAGTAGCTTGTGATAGAGTACGCTCTTTGGCTATTTTGGCTACTGTTTTGCCTTCTTTCCAAAGCTGAAGTGTAATATCATAAGTAGAGCGTTTTTCCTTCTTAGGTTTATCATCTTTGGAGGGAGGATATTCGCCTATAAAGAGTTTTTCGTTCTTTAAAATATTATTAATTTTTCCGGTGAGTTCAGTGTATAAAGTCTCTAATTTAGCTGAATGTATCTTTTCTTTATCGAAAGGTTGGTCGGATTGTGCTAATTGTATCATTTGCTCTAAGCGGAAAAGCCTCTTTAGCGTCTCGGAAAGACTATTGTCTAACTCTTTTAGTTCGGTGAAAAATTGTTTGACTTTTTTCTGATTAGCTATCTTTCCTTCAACTAATAGCACTTCATACCACAATTGTTCTAAGAGCGGTGTAAAATAAGTGATACCTTTGGTTACGCGTTCGAAAATATGCTGAACATCGGTTGCATTATTGAAAAGTGTTTTGAGTTGCTTGATGAATTTCTCGGAGACGGTAACAAGTTCTTGCACTCTTACTAACTGCTGTGATGCCCAATCTTTATATAGGTTCTTATTGCCAATTTCACCTGAATAACTATTGCGGTGTAACACCCATTCTTCTAAAAGAGTATTCCATTGGAAAGTGTTTAGAATATTCTCCTGCAAAAATTCGGTTTTTCCTGTATAACAAGCGGTTTGTACTTCTTTTTCGGAGGCTTTGTTCTCGGCATAACCTATCACTTCACCATTGTTGTTGATACCATTAGCACTTACTGAGGAAAGCAAAATCAAGCCATCTAACGAACGCAGGCGCGAAAATGCTACATAGGCTTGACCTGAGGCAAATACGCTTGCCAAATCTAAGATGGCTTTCTCGAAAGTGAGCCCTTGACTTTTGTGTATGGTAATTGCCCACGCCAAACGCAATGGGTATTGGGTAAACGAGCCCAGGCGCTCTTCTTCTATATCTTTGGTTGTTTCATTCAGTTTATATCGCACGTTTTCCCATTCGTAGCGTTCGACGTTTATGACCCTTCCTCCGTCTAATTTCACGTTAATTTCACCTTCGGAAAGAGAGACCACTGTACCCATCTTTCCGTTGAAAAACAGGTGTTCTCCTGAAATGTCATTTTTGATGAACATTACTCTTGCGCCTTCTTTTAGCTGAATGACTTTTTCGATAGGGTAGAGGTATTCAGGAAAATCATTAACAATATCAGCCTCGTAAGAGAATAGGGGAGAGGAGAGTTTACTCATTTCGCGTTGGTTCATTGCATCGGCTTTCGCGTTGTGAGTGGTGAGGGTGATATAATCTTTCAGGTGTTTTTTAGGGAAATCCGGCTGTACATACTTTTCTAACTGTTTGATATCTTCAGATGTAAGTTGGTTTTCACGCAAGTGATTTAAAATGGAGATAAACAGCTTATCGGTTTGTCGGTAAATGGTTTCGAGTTCTACATATAGCAAAGGATTTTGGGTTATGACTTCAGACTGGAAAAAATACATTCCTTTATAATAATGTTTGAGCACTTCCCATTCCTCTTGTTTTACTACGGGGGGCAACTGTAACAAATCGCCGATGAAGAGCACTTGTACGCCTCCGAAGGGACGTTTGTCTTTTCGGATAAACTGCAACATATAGTCCATAGCATCGAGCACATCGGCACGGAGCATACTCACTTCATCTACAATTAGCAATTCCATATTGCGGATAACCTGCTGTTTATTTTTGTGCATTTGGAAGTGTTTCCGCAAAGAAAATCCGTTTTCAAAGCGCAAGAATTCATTTACAATAGGGGGATTGCTGAGTGTTGGTAAGAAAGAAGCAAAAGGGAGTTGGAACATCGAATGAATGGTTACCCCGCCAGCATTGAGAGCAGCAATACCCGTAGGGGCAACTACCACCGTATTTTTATAACAAGTATTGATGATTTTGTGTAGCAGAGTAGTTTTACCTGTTCCTGCTTTCCCTGTGAGAAAAATATTTCTATTTGTTTGATTTACAAGTGTAAGTATGTACTCTTCCATACCATTTGTTTGGTTGTTATCATTTAAAACGCAAAGATACGAAACTTATTTTAATTAGCAAATTAACAAATTAGAAGTGAACTACACAGCTAAATTTTGGTAGGAAGGAGGGTAGGTTTAGCTTATAGAAAGCTTATAGGGAGCTTATACGAATCTTGGACGATTGGTATAGAAAGGGTATATAAATAGTTGGAAGTGAATGGTTAAGAGTGAACGTTTTTTTATAAAAAAGGTACTGAAAAGTAATTGTACAGGAGCGGATAAATAAATCTTTTTTACTTTTCTTTTGTTACTATTAATTTTTTTTGCTACTTTTGTCACATTAATAATCAACCTTTAAAAATATTCACAGCTATGATTAAAAAAATCTATCAAGTAGCCATAGGCATTGCTGTATGTCTTGGCTTTGTGGCTTGTAACTGCAATCAAGCTACTTCTAATGAGAATAAGAGTAGAAGTTCTTATCAAATTAAAGTAACTACCCCCCCTCGTCCAGCTGGGCAAACAGATGTGCTAAACCTTACTACACCTAAAATGGATACGGTGCGTATAGGAATCATCGGCCTTGGAATGCGCGGACATAGTGCGGTAGAACGTTATATGCACGTGCCCGGAGCGAAAGTTACAGCTATCTGCGATATACGTCCTGAAATGGTAGAAAAAGCGCAACAAGTAATTGAAAAAGCAGGGCATAAGCATGTAGCCCAGTACACAGGTGATGAAAATGCTTGGAAAGCGCTATGTGAGCGCAAAGATGTAGACCTCGTGTATATAGTAACTGACTGGAAACACCACGTACCAATGGCGCTTTATGCTATGGAACAGGGTAAACACGTGGCGATAGAAGTGCCCGCAGCTCTTGATATGGAACAGATTTGGGCATTGATTAATATGAGTGAAAAGAAACGTTTACACTGTATGATGCTTGAGAACTGCGTGTATGACTACTTTGAAATTACTACTCTTAATATGGCACAACAAGGGCTCTTGGGTGAAGTGATTCACGGTGAAGGCTCTTATATTCATAACTTAGACGACTTTTGGACTGAGTATTGGAACAACTGGCGTTTAGACTACAATGCTAAAAATCGTGGAGATATATACCCTACGCACGGTATAGGTCCTGTATGCCAAGCGCTTAATATTCACCGAGGAGACAAGATGAACTATTTGGTTTCATTTGATACACACGCTTTTAGAGGTAAAGAAGTGTACAAACGCATAATGGGTAAAGAAGAACCTAACTTCCAAAACGGCGACCTTACTATTACAATGATTAAGACAGAAAAAGGGAAAACCATACAAATACAACACGATGTGGTAACACCACGCCCATATTCACGTATGTATCAGCTTACTGGAACGAATGGATTTGCGAATAAATATCCGATTGAAGGTTATCTTATTCAGCCAGAAAGTATAGCAAAAGATGAAGTGCCTAATCACGAAAATCTTTCGGCACACAGCTTTATGCCCGAAGAGGCTAAAAAAGCAATGATGGAAAAATACAAACCACGTATTCTTAGAGAATTGGAAACTAAAGCAAAAGAAGTGGGCGGTCACGGTGGTATGGATTTCATTATGGACTATCGCCTCATCTACTGTTTGCGCAATGGTTTGCCTTTGGATATGGACGTGTATGACCTTGCTGAATGGTGTTGCTTAGCACCTCTTTCTAAACTATCATTAGAAAACGGTAGTGCTCCTGTAGAAATACCCGATTTTACTCGCGGGGCTTGGAATAAACAAAAAGGTTACAAACACGCGTTTGCTAATTAGAATCCCCACCCCTTTCCCTCCCCAAGGGGAGGGGGTAGGATAATATATTTTTCCAACTATTTATATTGCATTCTCTCTTCCTTGGGAGGGGGCGAGGGAGGATTATATAACTTATGTCAAACGTATTACGTCTTCCTGCGGAACAACTATATGCAAAAGAATTAGAGGCTCTAAAAGAAGAGGATAAAAAACAAGAAAAGCCCATAGGCTGGCAATTGTCGCCTAAAGCAGTGTTGAAATTTGTAACTGGAGGTACTGCCAGCGGGGTAGAGATTACCCCTAAGTACATCGGTCATAACCGCTTGGTGGAAATCGCTATTGCTACACTCCTTACCGACCGCTCTCTACTGCTTATAGGCGAGCCAGGAACCGCCAAGTCGTGGCTTTCCGAAAACCTTACAGCTGCTATTTGTGGTGATTCGGGCAAAGTGATTCAAGGTACTGCGGGCACCAGCGAAGAACACATTCGCTATTCGTGGAACTACGCAATGCTCTTGGCTAACGGGCCATCGCACGAAGCCTTACTTAAATCACCTATTTATCGCGCGATGGAAATAGGGACTGTCGCTCGTTTTGAGGAGATTTCACGTTGTGCCTCCGAAGTGCAAGACGCACTGATTTCTATTCTATCGGAGAAGAATATTGCCATTCCAGAACTCAGTGAAGAATTACCTGCTCAGCGCGGTTTCTCTATTATTGCCACAGCTAATACCCGCGATCGTGGTGTGAACGAGATGTCCTCAGCACTTAAAAGACGTTTCAACATCATCGTGCTACCAGCTCCTGCTACTTTAGAAACCGAAGTATCTATCGTAACCAAGCGCGTAGCCGAGATTTCTAACAACTACAAACTGAAAGCTGCCTTGCCAAGCAATGAAGCTATAGAGAAGATTGTAACTATTTTCCGCGAATTGCGCAAAGGAGCTACTTTAGACGAAAAACAGAAACTCAAATCTCCTAGCGGAGTTATTTCTACTGCAGAAGCTATTTCGCTTATCACCAATAGTATGGCATTAGCAGGCAGTTTTGGCAATGGCACTGTTACCGATGAAGATTTAGCATCAGGATTGCAAGGAGCTGTAGTAAAAGATGAAGATAAAGATAAAATGGTGTGGAAGGAATACCTTGAAAATGTAATGAAGAAGCGTGGAGCATCGTGGCGTGAACTTTATAACCAATGTTCAGCAATGAACAATTGATAATTGACAATTGATAATTGACAATTGATAATTGACAATTGATAATTATCACATTGGCAAATTGACAAAATTACACATTTCCACATAGTAATAAATAAGTGAATTGTATTCAGGGTGTGCTTGAATCCACTGATGCAAGATAGGTATAAAGGTGGCGATAATCTCTTTATCGCCACTTTCTAATATATGTTTGCTATAAGCGATATAGATTTGTTCTGCCAAAGCCAGAATAAGTATACCTTGGTATGACTTAGGTGCGAAGTCCTCAGCGCGCAGAAACGGCATCACGTCAGTAATTACTTCCAAATATTCCTCACGATCTTTATACGCTTTGTGCAACTGCTCTGCTAAGGCAGAAAACGCTTTTGAAGGCATCGTGAAATACATACCTTTCAAATTCTCGTACAGCACATCAATAAGCGCTATTTTTCCCGTTTTGCGCAACTGTGCGAAGAACTTCACGTATTGCCAAAGCAGTTGGTCGGTGATGAGCACTTCTTCAATGCTAAAACGTAGGTCTTTGAGTGCTTGCACATATTGCAGAAAAGTGTCTAAGTCGTTTTCGGCTACTGCCCTCTTGCAAAAATCGTAATACACCCAGCCCAACGAAAATTTGTTGATACTGCTATCGTTTTCCTTAAATTCCTCAAGAGCGATGCGCAACGCCTCATCTAAGTCACCTGCTTTACGCAAAGCCGTTACTTCACTTATCATCATTTCTTTACAATTCTAAAAAGGGTGATTTTCTCCTTGCCCGAAGCGACCATAGTTTGCTCATCTACAAAGAGTAGCGCGTGATAGACTTTATCTGAAAGTTGTTGCCACCTCCTGCCTTGGTCGTTAGAGAAGAAAAGACCATTAGGCGAAGTTGCCACCAGAGCATTTCCCTCACTATTAGGAATGTATTGCACACAACTTGCATAGCCAATAGCCTTGTCGGTCGCGATAGGCTGCCAAGTTTTACCCCCATCAAAAGTGAGTGCGCCAGAGCCTTTGCGCTCTGTAGGTTGTTCATAATCGCCACCGAGAACAATACCCTGCTGGTCGTTGTAGAAAGCTATGGTGAAAGCCCCTTGAGTAGCTTGCCCTTGGGCGAGAGGTAGGGTAGCGAGGTCTTGCCATTTATAGCCCTTGTTGTCCGAGAACAACACTCTGCTCTTACTGCCACCTGTTACTACCCATAGTTTGTTGCCATAGTGCGCCAAAGCCGAGTTGCTAGCGGCAAATACACTTTCACCCTCTTCGAGTTTGGGCGATTGTGACCACGTGAGTTTCGTCCATTGTTGTCCGCCATTGTGCGTTGTTACTACCGATAGGCGATTGTCGATAGGGTCGCCAATAGCGATGCCAAATTGGTCGTCCGTAAAGCGCAATACATCGTAAAATACATCGGGGTGTTCCTCGCGATACACTTCCTCCATACCACTTTGTTCTGCTTTGTAGAGCAATGCAGGGTTGCCGATAGAGAGCATAAAAAAGTTCTGAGTCGTTGCTGCCACTGCACGGAAATCCGAAATCACCCCGCGATTCTTCAAGTTAGAAGTCGCAATAGTTTGGTTTTGCGTATTGATAAAACCAAAAGTAGCATCGGAGCCTGCAAAAGCCACGTTTTTCTCTAAGAGCACCATTGCACGTACGCTTATCTTCTCCAACGGAAAAGACTTTAACTCTACCAATTCGATAGTAGTGTCCTTATAAGAATTAGAGTGCTTACACGCTCCGAGGCAAAGCAATGTAAAAATAATAGTAATATGTTTCATATCTCAGTGATAAACAAAGGCAAAGATAATGTTTTTGGTTCAAATAACAAAGAAAGAATATATTTTTCTCAACACTGACACGATTTGTCAGAGTAGCGCCTTACCTTTGCATCGTGAAACTAAAAAGACAATTATTACTAAAACTTTTTTGAACAACTCTAAGACGTATTTTAGAGAGGATTAGAGAATCTTTATCACTTCTCCTAAGTCCAAATACACTAAATATTTTCCTTTTACTTGCCAGCCTATGGCTGTTAGGTTTTGTTGGTAATGCTGTAGTTGGGTACGGTATTGGTCGTTGGGTTGTCCGGTTTTGTAATCTATGATATAGACTTCGCGAGTACTTGGGTTGTAGGCAAGTCGGTCAGGACGGAAATAGTTGCCGTTAGTGTCTATAAACTCGCGTTCGGTAAAATATTCGTAGTCCTTGCTAAAGAAAGGTGCTAAAGAGCTGTCGCTAAGCAATCGTGCCATTTGAGGTTGCAATAACTCGTATTGTTCGGCAGTGAGTGTGCCCTCTTGTAGTGCATCGTTGAGCACAGCGTCGAGGTCGGTAGCATAAGTGATTTTCGAGAATAACTCGTGAATGAGGTTACCGCGCTCCAAGGCTTCTCGTTGGTGAGTGTCCCATAGCAGGGAAGCTCCTGTCGCAATCTTGTAGTTCGGTTGCTGCCAACCTTTTTGGAAAGGAATAGGTGATTCTTCTGTAGTTTCTTTCTCTTTCTTCTTAGGAAATACAGCACTTCCAAAGGTATATTCCACTACATCGCTATTCCACTGTCCGTTTTCTTCTAAAAACTCTTTAAAGAGTGTGCCATAAGTCTCGGCACTGCTTTTGGAGAGTGAGGTAATTACATAGAGAAATGTTTCGGGACGCGTCATCGCTACATATAGCACATTTAGCTGGTCGAGAAGGTTTTGTTCGTGCAATTGTGTCATCAGTTCTTCGGCTTGTGCGTTGTAATTCACTAAACTTTTATTGCTGTTTACCAGCAGATAGTCAAAACCGTTAAACTGCTCGTAGTCTACGGGAAACCAAAGTTTTTCAGTATGTGTATCGATGAGTTTGCTATCGGCAAAGGCGTAGATAATCACGGGGGCAGAAAGCCCTTTGCTCTTGTGTACCGTCATTACAGTAATGGCATTCAAACCTTCGGGTGAACTGATGCTAAGCTTTTCTTGTTGGTCGTCCCAAAACTCTAAAAAATCGGCTAAGCCTCCTTTGCGCGCGTTCTTAAAATCGAATACAATATCCATAAAGTGAGTGAGATAAGCATCAGAAGGACGAGCGAGGTCAAAGCAATTTACCGCCAAAGCTACTCCTTCATATAAAGAATATTGGTTGAACAACTCTATAGAAAACTCAAAATCGGCAAGGAAAGTATTTACGGGTTTCTCTACATATTTGCTGAGGAAGAGGTGAGGGTCTTTAGTTTCTTTAAAACGAAGATAATCAAAGAGCAATTGCAGTTTGAGTTCTTCACTTTCAGGGTGATAAAGCAGACGTAATAGGGTGACGAGAAACTGTACCGATGCCACGTTTTTCAGCAATAGTGAATCAGGTGAAATCACATTTCTTTGCTGTTCTGAAAGGAAAGAGGCAACGGCTGCTCCTTCGCGGTTGGTGCGCACCAATATAGTAATATCCTTATCGGCTGCCCCTGCTCGGTTAGCGTGTTCTATTTTCTCTAAAATCGCTTCACAATAACTCCGTTCGCGCGGTGAAAGTGCTACAACATTGCTATTGTCTTCTTCTGTAGGCACTTCTTCTTCTCCAACTTCTATAAACGAAAGATTGAAATAGCCTTCAGGTAGGAATTGGTCTTTTTTGTTTTTGGGATATTCCTGTGTAGAGTTTTTGTAAAGTTCTTTGTAGGTCTCACTTTGGAAAAGGTCTGCAGCAAACTTAAAAAAATGGTTGTTAAAATCGATAATGGCTTCTAAACTGCGGAAGTTTTCATTGAGGTCTTTCACTTCTCCTTTGATGCGGAAAGGGTTTACTTCATTGTTATACAGACTCATAAACTGTTCCTCTTTTCCTCCTCGCCAACGGTAAATCGATTGTTTGGCATCGCCTACAAGTAATACCGACCCGCACTTATTGTTCACTTCACTTTGCACTGCATTGAGGATAAGCGGTATAAAGTTCTGCCATTGCAGTACTGAGGTGTCTTGAAACTCATCGATAAAATAGTGGCGGAATTTCTCACCTATACGTTCGTAGATAAAAGGTGCAGGCTGGTTGCTGAGCTCTGAGGAAATCACTCCGTTGAACTCCCATATAGGCAAGATGTTTTCTTCTTCTTTAATGGTCTCTATTTCTTTTTGTATGCGGTTGAGCAAAGCCAAAGGCACAACATATCTCAGCGCGTTGTTCGCAAAGGCAAGAGCACCAAAAGCTTTTTTGATTGCCAAAAACAAGTTGGCAATCATCTCTTGCAAACTGTCTATCAGAGCAGTGTCGTACTTCTTAGCCGCTGAACCAGAATAAAGAGGTTCGCCTTCTAATAGATTGTTTTGCCAACCACTGCCCCACGAAGGTTCCTTAGAGTCGTCGGCAGTGAGGTTATCGAAGAATTTGTATAAATGTCCTCCATTAAAAGCGCCTTTATCCAAACCGTGCTCACACATCAGTTGCATAAAGTCTTGGGCAGAAGTTTTAATGCTTTTCAGGGCATTGTTGCGTTGTTTGAGTAAGGTATTTTTAAGGATTAGAAAATCAGGTATTTCCTTGTCTTTCAGTGATTGTAATTGCTCGTAATGGTTCTCATTGGTGAGCATTTCGGCTACACCTAATAATTCTTTAGTAGTATCCCAACTCTTGTCGTCATCTATCTTTTCATTGGCAAAATCGATGAGCAATTGGGTAAGTTCGGGGTCGTTTCCTGCCTGATTCATCAAATTATCAACCGCTCGCTCTAGTAAAGCCTTGCTGTCCAACTGTACTTCAAAGAAAGGATTGAGATGCAAATCCTGTGAAAAGTGGCGTATCAGTTGGTGATTGAACCCATCGATAGTACTGATATTAAAAGCTGCGTAGTTGTGCAGTATATGCTCCAAAGCCTTAGTCGAACGCGTTCTCAGTTCTTCGTCGGGGAGATTCAATTCCTTTGCTAATTCACTAAACATAGCGTGAGGTTGGGTGAGCATTCTGTCCTCACTGAATACCCCCAATAACTCTATGATGCGATTCTTCATTTCAAAAACCGCCTTATTGGTAAAGGTAATAGCGAGTAACTGCCTAAACAAATCGGGTTGCTTACTGCCGAGAATAATTCTCAGATAGGCTTTCACCAGACTGTAGGTCTTTCCAGACCCTGCCGAAGCGTTGTATATAGTATAATTTGCTGAAGGTGTATTCATTTTTTACCTCTTACCTTAAAACTGCGCTGCAGGAGCGGTATCGTTGTTGAGCTTCTTGTCTACCGAATTGTTCTTTCCTTTGGAGAAATCGTAGCTAACCCCTAATACAAACATATTACGGTTGTTCTCTATGTAGGTATAGCTATGCTGGTTTACCAAACCTTCGTAACTGCTCTTCATCTTGTATTCCGAAGGCATTCCTAACCAAAACACACCACCTTTAAGTGTCCAGCTACCTAACTGGTATTCTATAAAAATATCATTGTTATTTTCATAAGTGCTCATAGTGTTGCCGTCTATGTAATAAATAGGAAAGTTGAAACTGTAATCTACCCTCAAATCTTTATAGGTAAAAGTAAGTGATAGGTTGTTATCGATATAATTATTGCGAGCGCGTAGTCCAGCATCAGTAACCAAAGTCTCATGTGTAGGGGCTATATTAGCTGAAAATACAAATAAATCATTCCTTAATGGTTTAAAAGTACCATCTAATGAAAAGCCAAACTCCTCGTGATATTTACTGTTTTCATAAGTGCTGAGTATTCCATTGCGTACGGGGTCTTTGATATAAATATCAGTAATTACTCGTTGGGTGTTTTTGTAGAAGGGTTGAAAGTTAAAATCGGTGTACTCATTGTTGAAAGTATAAGAGAGTCCAGTCCAAAATATATGTTGTGATTTTAGGTAAGGATTTCCTGTCTCCAAGATGTTCGGCGCTTGTTGTGCTATATTGCTACTGAGTTCTGCACTACGCGGACTGCGGGGTACATAGTAACTTGTGAGGCGCAAACTCTGGTTATTAGCTAATTCATAACCCAACACTACCTTCGGCGTAAACACCCATTCGGTAAAAGTGTTTTCGGCACTACGGTTGTGGGTGTGGGTAAGCCCAGCACTGGCTCTGTACATAAAATTAGCCTTTTTGCCTACAAACTCGGTGTACAAATACTGATTGGTATAGGTAACATCGTAAGCCGAAGTACCTGCCAAGTTACGTAAGTCGTTGTCGATAAAAGTACTGCTAATGCGGTAGCCTGAATTGAGTTTGCCTATAGTAAACTGATGAGTATGTGCTACTTCACCTACCCAACCGCGTTGTTTTACTTTCAAATCCATATCATCGTCGTACACATTCTGCTGGGTTGCGGTCTCCCATTCTTTTGAGAGGTTCTCTTTGGTAGTGTTGTAATAACTCCCCACGGCGTTTACACTCAATTCATCTCGTTTGCCTAATTTTTTAGAGAAGTATAGGTCTACTTTGGGGCGCAACCAGTGGTCGTGACTTTTACCTGATAATGTGTGATGGCTAATGGTTGTACCTTGTGTAAATAGGTTTATGCCATTGCTATGTGCAGAGCGATTCAAAAGCTCCATTCCGGCTTTAGCTTGGAAACTATAGTTTTGTGGTACTACTGCGCTATAACGCACCGAAGCGTTGTGCGCATTATAGCTAAACCCCGATTTTGACTGTTGGTCGTTTGCATAACGGACACCCGATAGTTCGTAATCGGAGTGTTTTTCATAGTATCTATCGTTGTAATTGCGAAACTCCAATTTGTATTCCACTCCCAACGTATGTTTGCCTTTGGTGTAGTTGCTATAAGCCGAAGCATCAACAAAACCCGTAGTAAGAGCCGAAAGCGCATCCACCCCTACCGAATACCCCTCTTCAGCCGAACGTGTGATGATGTCCACCACTGTGTCAGCTCTATTGCTCCAGCGTGCAGGCGGAATATCGTAATAGTCTATGCGTGCCACGTTTTGAGGAGCGATACCGCGTATTTGTAGGTCGGTTGCCTCTACACCGTTTACTAATACCAAGAGCGTACCCCTTTTAAGGGTAGCAATCTGGTTGGTTACAGGATTGAGGTGTAGGTTGGGCAAACTGCGCAAGAGGTCTTTGGCATAGCGTGCTTGTTCCACAGCTTTCTTTTCAAAGGTAAAGCTCGCCTTATCGGTATATTGTGTTTTGCGCTGTGCTTTTACAATTACCTCATTGAGCACAATTGTATCCAAAGGTGTTTCAGGCACTACTTCTTGCGCTGTAGTGGTCATAAAATAAACTAATAGTAAGCTGGTTAAAAGGAGTTTCATAGTGTTAATCTTTCTAATTTTGTAGGGTCATTTCTATTATCCCAAAAAGAAAGTATTTCAATTCTGTCGATTATGCGGTAAATAATAGAGAAGTTTTTAAGAACTAATAGACTCCTTATCTTGAAATATGGAGTGCTCAAATAATGCTCTTGTCCAATAAAGGGATTATATATAAGCAAATCCTCACTTTTCTCCACTTCATTCATAATTTTTATAGAATAAGAGTTTGATTTATTATGGTTTGTCCAATAAGACAAAATATCATAATACTGCATTTCTGCTTCTGGTGTCCATTCTAATTCCCACATACTATTTCACGTGCTTTTTTTCTAACTTCAGTATAAGGTTTTAACAATCCGTTATTAGCTTGTTCAATACCTCTTTCTATGGAAGTTAATTGTGCTTCAGTGAAATGTGTTTCACTCCTTTCAAAAGAGATTTGTTGTTCCTTGAGCCATTCTTCTACTAAAAGTTGCTCTTCTGTGTTTAAAGGTTGTACTAATATATTCATAGTTTTTTAGGTATATTGTTAAGGATAATTAGTTGTATAGTTCCTTTTATCCTGCAAACTCGTCTAACATATCCAAAGATGGTACAAAGAAAAGTGTTCCTGTTTCGGCTGTGCTGAAATCTAATAGACGGTCGTAATTACCAGCGGGATTGCCTATAAACATATTGGTAAGCATCTTTTCTACCGTGCTAAACGTATTGGCATAGCAGATGAAGTAAGTGCCCATTTGGTGACTTACGGGGTCGTGGAAAGACATATTGTCTCTCACTACTTTCAAATCATCACCTACATTGGCAAGTGCCGAGTGCGCGTTCGATGGCTTGGTATCCTCGTCCATTTCTATGTCCATTTCTTTGCTACGCCCTATTACTTTTTCTTGTTCACTAACGGGGAGCGCACGCCAAGCGTTCATATCGTGCACGTATTTTTGTACGAATAGATAACTTCCTCCTTGATAATCGGGGTCTTCATCACCCACTACGGCAAACTGTTCGCGTTCTGCGCCACGCGGATTTTCGGTACCGTCTACAAAGCCAATGATAGCGCGTCCGTCCCAATATCTAAAACCTTGTACGTTTACAATACCATTGGCGATGGGTTGCATTACCTCGCTAATGGCAGCTGCCATATCGTAAGCCAAGCTGGGGTTGTGCGCGCGGATATGAAAGTGTAAGTCGCCTTCGGTGGATACAGCCGTGTGTTTACTACCTCTGATGGGCTCAAAATCTTTGAGTTCTTTGGGGAGCGGTTTGGGTAACCCTAAAGTAAGCCACGCCCTATGGCTAATGCCTATGGTTACACTAGCGCGACCTTCAGGAAAGCGGTCGGCTACCGAGTTGTTGAGGTTTCCTACCAAACCACATACTTTTGCAAAAGTATTATTAAGTAATGTCTTGTCTATATCTTTTTTAAATACCCATACCAAAAATATGGTATTGTTATTAGGCAAGTCTGTTACATTCTGATAATTCATTATATTAAGTATTTTTAATTTTTTAGGGATATTTCACGCGCTCTTTTCTTAACTTCAGTATAAGGTCTCAACAATCCGTTATTAGCTTGCTCAATGCCTCTTTCTGTGGAAGCTAATTGCCCTTTTGTGAAATAAGTTTTTCTTCTGTTAAAAGAAATCTGTTTTTCCTTGCTCCATTCTTTTACTAATAATTGCTCTTCGGTATGTAAAGGTTGTGTACTATGATGTTCATAGTTCATTCATTTTATAACTTCCTAAATTCACTGATGTTCTACCGAATAATCGTTTGAGTTCTATCAGGCCCCACCGATACTACTTTGATGGGCACTTCGAGTTCTTTCTCTAAGAAACTGATATAATCCAAAAGTTCTTTGGGTAGTTGCTGGTAATTGGTGAGTTTGGTAAGGTCTTGTTGCCAGCCTTTGAGTTCTGTATATATGGGTGTTACGTTCTGCTCTTCTATATTGTAAGGCAAGTGCTTGATTTCTTTTCCTTTATAAAGATATGACGTACATACTTTTAAAGTCTCAAAACCGCTGAGCACATCGGCTTTCATCATTGTAAGTTCGGTAACTCCGTTTACCTGTACAGCGTATTTAAGGGCTACCAAATCAAGCCAACCACAACGGCGACGCCTACCGGTAGTGGCTCCAAATTCGCGACCTACTTGGGTCATTGTTTCGCCCACTTCGTCGAACAGTTCGGTAGGGAAAGGTCCACTGCCCACACGGGTTGTATAAGCCTTAAAGATACCTATTACCTCACCAATACTGCGAGGGGCTACACCTAAGCCCGTACAAGCTCCAGCAGCCGTTGTGTTCGACGAGGTTACAAACGGATAGGTACCAAAATCAATGTCCAACATAGAACCTTGTGCTCCTTCGGCAAGTATTTTTTTACCTTTTTTGAGGGCTTGGTATAGGTATTCTTCACTGTCGATAAGCTGAAACTCTTTCAGCACTTTTATCGCTTCAAAAAACTCGGCTTCCAACTCTTGTAGGTTATACTGGATATCCACCTTGTAGTTAGCGAGCATTTCTTCGTGTTTATCGGTGAGGTTACGGTAACGATCGTTAAAGTCACTGAGCTCTATATCGCCCACGCGCAAGCCGTTACGACCTGTCTTATCCATATAAGTAGGTCCTATACCTTTAAGAGTAGAACCTATTTTAGCTTTACCTTTGGAAGCTTCCGAAGCAGCATCTAAGAGGCGGTGGGTAGGCAAGATAAGGTGTGCTTTGCGCGAGATAAGCAAATTCTGTTTCAAATTTACCTCGTAAGGAGCGAGTGCCTCTATTTCTTTTTTGAAAATGATAGGGTCTATCACCACCCCATTGCCTATAATATTTACAGCACCTTTGTGGAAGATTCCCGACGGAATAGTGTGTAACACGTGTTTAATACCGTTAAATTCAAGAGTATGCCCTGCGTTAGGACCTCCTTGAAAGCGTGCGATAATGTCGTAGTTCTGCGTAAGGACATCTACTATTTTCCCTTTTCCTTCGTCTCCCCACTGAAGACCTAATAATAAATCTACTGCCATTTTTGTTTCTTTTATTTAGTTGCTCTCTCTTCTTTTGGGGCATCTGCTTTGCGTGTACCGTAAAAATAAAGAGAGTGATTGCTAATATTAATGTTAAAAACTTCTTCTATGGTTTTCTGTATTGCTTGAATACGAGGGTCGCAAAACTCCACAATCTCACCCGTATCGGTAAGGATTACGTGGTCGTGCTGACGGTCAAAATACGATTTCTCGTAATACGCTTGGTTTTGTCCAAACTGATGTTTGCGCACCAAACCACATTCCAGCAAGAGCTCAATCGTGTTGTAGAGAGTCGCTCTACTCACCCGATACTTTTTCTTTTTCATATTTTCATAGAGCGTCTCTATGTCAAAATGGTCGTTGTATTCGTAAATCTCCTTCACAATCGCATAGCGCTCAGGGGTCTTACGGTGTCCGTTGTCTTCCAAATATTTGGTAAGCACCTTTTTTACAATCTCCAAGTTCTCTTCGGAGGTGTTTTTTTTATCTTTCTCAGCTATATTTTTCATATATTAAATATGTTTTTCAATAAAGGGCAAAAGTACTATTTATTTTTCAGAAAACAAAACACTGCTATTATTTTTCAAAGCAAACACACCTCAGCCTCGCTACATTCGCTCTCTTAACATAGCCTCAATTCCCCCTTTGAAGATATCTTTACCACATTACCCTCGTCATTCGTCCCCCGTCATTTGCCATTTCTTCCCTTTTCCGTCCCTACAATTCCCCCTCTCCTTGGGAGAAGTCTCCGAATAGGAGAGTATGTGATCGGGGTGAGGATTCTCTTTTCTTTCGCCTCGAAACCCCGTTTTTAACATTTTTTGCATCGCTATATTGTATTATGAGTCAACTACTTATATACCCTTTCTATACCAATCGTCCAAGATTCGTATAAGCTTCCTATAAGCTCTCTATAAGCTAACCCCACCCTTCTTATAGCCTTTTTTCACCAAAATATCTCTCAACTATCTTCCGAACTCCTCCGTTTTCTTTCGCTCTCTCTAACCTATCCGATTTATCCGACAAGTCTCACCTATCAATAAACAATTTTTATCACTACTCATTCTCTCATTTCCTCATTTTCTCATTTTCTCATCTCCCCATTTCCTCATTTTCTAATTTTCTAATTTTCTAATTCTCTCATTTTCTCATTTTCTAATTTCTGGTATTATTGACATTAAAAAAAATATTTCCTACCTTTGCAGTCTAAATTCATTGAACAACATATATGAAACTTCAAAACATCATCATTACCATAGCCTCGCTATTCACATTGCAAAGCTGTATCAAAAGCGAAGCCCCAAATGCCGAAGCCGATATCCTAACCTGTGAGGTCGACGGCAATCTGCTCATTCGTGAGCCCATAATCCAAAACACTGAGGTAAAACTCTACGTAACCGATTTAGATAAAGTAAAAAACCTCGCTCCTCGCTTTACCCTTACACAAGGGGCAACCATTAGTCCTACCAGTGGTACAGTACGTAATTTTTCCACCCCTCAAACTTATGTGGTAACCTCTGAAGACGGTAATTGGCAGAAAACTTATAAAGTGAGTTGTCTTACTAACGAAATTATCGCTCACTATCACTTCGAAAACGCTCGTATTACTGATGGTTACTACACTTTTTACGATACCTCAGTAAGCGGACAAGAAATCGCTTGGAGTAGCGGAAATGCAGGTTTTAAATTTACCAACAGTAATGCTAAACCCGATGAGTTCCCTACAAGTCAGAGTGAGAGTGGATACAGAGGGAAATGCGTTAAACTCGTAACACGAAGCACAGGGGTTTTAGGAAAAACTTTTGGTGCTCCTATCGCAGCTGGTAATCTCTTCACAGGAAGTTTTGAAATAGATTTGTTCACCCCTGCAAAATCTACCCATTTCGGGATTCCTTTCAAAAGAAAACCTACCCATCTCTCAGGCTACTACAAATACAAAGCAGGTGAAAAACTTACCGATAAAAACGGCAATGTAATACCTAACCAAAAAGACAAATGTGATATTTATGCAGTGCTCTACGAGGTAACTTCTCAAGTGCCTCATTTAGATGGTACTAACATCAAAACGCACAATAATATAGTGTTAATGGCACAACTAACCGACAAGAGAGAAACCGATAATTGGGTACAGTTCTCTATTCCTTTTAAAACAATAAAAGGTCGCTCTATCGATACTAAAAAATTAAAAGAAGGAAAGTATAGTCTCGCTATAGTACTTAGTTCCAGTGAAAAAGGTGCTGATTTTACAGCAGCCGTAGGTAGTACTCTTTATGTAGATGAAATGCAATTATCTTATGAATAATGAAGTTATGAAAAAGAATATCGTTATTGTATGCTTAATGCTATTGAGCTGTTTTTCATACGCTCAAAATGAACGTACTGAAACGCTTGTACAATCAGAAGAAAAAGGTTGGGAATACGAGCTAAAAGCGGGCGTAAACATCGGGGGAGCAAGCCCTACGCCTCTTCCTGAAGAAATTCGCAAAATAAAAGGGTACAGCCCCAAATTCAACGGCTCTTTTGAAGGTACTGCCACCAAATGGCTCACCTCTAAATGGGGTATCTCAGCAGGTTTGCGCTTAGAAGAAAAAGGTATGGAAACTGATGCAAATGTAAAGAACTACGGAATGGAGATTATAGAACAAGGTAACCACGTGGCTGGTTTTTGGACAGGCGATGTGCATACAGTCTATAAAAGTTCATTCATCACCTTACCTATAGCAGTGAATTATCACCTTGCAAACCGTTGGAAAATTCATTTGGGAATATTCGCTTCTTACCGTATGGACGGCAATTTCTCAGGCTATGTAACCGAAGGTTATTTACGTGAAGGTAGCCCAATAGGCGAAAAAGTAAGTTTTTCTAACGGGCAAACCGCTTCTTATGATTTTAGCAATCATCTCCGCCATTGGCATTGGGGCACACTGATAGGAGGCTCTTGGCAAGCGTTCAAGCATTTCAATATCAATGCTGAACTCACCTACGGAACAAATAATATCTTTAAAAAGGACTTTAAAACAATTACTTTTGATATGTATCCTATCTATATGAATATAGGTTTTGGGTATCACTTTTAAGCACTTTATAATATCTTAATCCTCAAAAGAAATATATGACAATGTTATTTGTAAAAAATATGGTCTGCCATCGTTGTATAATAGTACTCGATGAACAGTTAAAAGCATTAGGTTTAACACCACAAAGCATCAATTTGGGTGAAATTACTTTTACACAGGAACTTTCTTCTGATGAGATACAAGCTATCAAACAAGCTCTCTTACCCTTAGGATTTGAGGTGATGAACGATAAGAAAAGTATTCTTATTGAAAAAATTAAATCTATCATTATCAATTTGATACATAACCAAGACAACAAACTATCGTTTAACCTTTCTGAAATACTCAGCAGTGAATTAGGTCGAGATTACGGGGCTTTATCGCGTTTGTTTTCTGAGGTAGAAGGCAGAACTATTGAAAAATTCTTTATTGCTCAAAAGATTGAGAGAGTAAAGGAACTCTTAGTATATGACGAACTGACGCTTAGTGAAATAGCTTATCAACTCAACTATTCAAGCGTAGCGCACTTAAGCAATCAGTTTAAAAAAGTTACAGGACTCACCCCTAGCTTTTTCAAGCAGATAAAAGATAACAAACGTAAGTCTTTAGATGAGGTTTAAAATCTTACAAATTAAATACAAAATTGTGTAATATCCAAGTAGATGTTTTGCTGTATCTTTGCAGCGTAAAACAAATAACTTTTTAACATTTATAATTTATGGAATACAATATAGAAGGTATGGGGTGCACAGGTTGTGCCAATACCATACAAAAAAAGCTCTCTGAAGTAGCAGGCGTAACAGCTGTTACCGTAGATTTCGCTACTAAAAAAGCTACTGTCGAAACTGATAGAGAAATCCCTTTTGAAGCTCTTGAAAAAGCCTTAGAGGGTACTCATTATAGCATTCATCAGGCTTCAAATTCTGAAGGCTCTGGTGTTTTCTATTGTCCTATGCACTGCGAAGGCGATAAAACCTACGATCACCCTGGTGATTGCCCTATATGTGGTATGCACTTGGTAGAACAAGTAGGAGGAGCTCAACAACAACATCATCACCACGAAGAAACCCCAAAAAAAGCCAAAGGCTCTGGTGTTTTCTATTGCCCTATGCACTGCGAGGGCAACAAAACCTACGACCACCCCGGTGATTGCCCCGTATGTGGTATGGATTTGGTTGAACAAGTAAGCACAGAGGCTCCTGAAGGTGAAAGTGCGGAAGAGCAAAAGCGCAAAAAGTTACGCCGTCACTTTTGGGGTGCTGTAGCCTTTACGCTCCCTATCTTTATCATCGCAATGATCGGAATGTGGCACAACAATCCGCTGTATGAGTTAATGCCCGTAAGTGCTTGGAACTGGGTGCAGTTTGCGCTTTCTTTACCAGTAGTTTTCTATTTCTGCTGGATATTCTTCGAAAGGGCTTGGCGCAGTATCCGCACCTTGCACTTCAATATGTTTACCCTTATAGGGATAGGCGCTGGTGTAGCTTGGCTTTTCAGTGTAGTAGGACTGTTAGTTCCTGATATGTTCCCTGAACAATTCAAAGAACACGGCTCAGTACACTTGTATTTTGAGGCGGCTACTGTTATCCTTACCTTAGTACTCTTAGGGCAAGTGCTCGAAGCCGATGCCCACAGTCGTACGCAAGGGGCTATCAAAAAACTGTTGAATTTAGCCCCTAATGAGGCTACTAAAATTGTTCACGGCGAGGAAATAAGAGTCTCTATAGAAGAAGTAACCTTAGGCGATTTGTTGCGAGTGAAACCTGGTGAGAAAATCCCCGTTGATGGTGTAATTACCGAAGGTAGTGCGAGCATAGATGAGAGTATGATTACGGGCGAACCTATTCCTGCTGAAAAAGAAGTAGGCAGTAAAGTGTCGGCAGGTACGCTCAACGGTGCTCAATCATTTGTGATGAAAGCGGAAAAGGTAGGTAGCGATACCCTGCTCTCTCAAATCGTACAGTTGGTACAACAAGCCAGCAGTAGCCGTCCTCCCATTCAAAATTTAGCCGACAAGATAGCCTCTTACTTTGTGCCTATTGTGATAGGGATTTCAGTGCTTACCTTTGTGATATGGTCGGTTTTTGGAGGTGAAAATGCTTACGTATACGCCCTACTCAATGCCGTAGCAGTATTGATTATTGCTTGTCCTTGTGCACTCGGTTTAGCCACTCCTATGTCGGTAATGGTAGGCGTAGGCAAAGGGGCTCAAAACGGTATCTTGATACGCAATGCTGAAGCCTTAGAAGTGATGAACAAAGTAAACACATTAGTCATCGACAAAACAGGCACACTTACTGAGGGGAAACCCAGTGTGAGCGAAGTATTTACCTTTGGCAACAGAAGTGAAAAGGATTTGTTACAAGTGCTCTATAGTCTCAATCAGCACAGTGAACACCCTTTAGCAAAAGCTACCAATGCATACACTCAAGCACAAGGTGCTACTCCCCTATCCTTTACTAACTTTGAAGCCTTGGCGGGCAGAGGGGTAAAAGCCTCTTACGAAGGAAAAAATTTTTTCTTTGGCAATGAACGATTGATGGAAGAAATCGGTGCTCCTTTATCCGAAGAAATACAAACTGTGGTAAAAACAGCGCAAGCAGCAGGAAAAACCGTTTCACTTCTCGCCATAGAAAAAGAAATCATTGGGGTAGTAACCATCACCGATAGAGTAAAAACCTCTACTGTTCAAGCCTTACAAGAGTTGCAGGACTTGGGAGTAGAAATTGTAATGCTTACAGGCGATAATTCGCTTACAGCTGCAGCTATTGCCAAAGAAATAGGCATCAGCAACTACAAAGCTGGTATGCTCCCTCAAAACAAACAAGCTGAAGTAGCGCGTTTGCAAGCTGAAGGAAAAATCGTAGCAATGGCAGGCGATGGTATCAACGATGCTCCTGCTTTGGCACAAGCTAACGTAGGCATCGCAATGGGCACCGGTACTGATATCGCTATAGAAAGTGCTGAAATCACCTTAGTAAAAGGCGATTTAAATGGTATTGTAAAAGCTAAAAAACTCAGCAAAGCAGTAATGAAAAACATACACGAAAACCTATTTTTTGCTTTGGTATACAACGTTGTAGGTATCCCCGTTGCTGCAGGAGTGCTATACCCTATTTTTGGTATCTTGCTTTCTCCTATGTTGGGTGCCTTAGCAATGAGCTTTAGCTCTGTAAGTGTTATAAGTAATGCTTTAAGATTGAGAAGAACGAAATTATAAAGAATAAAAAAAGCGATACAGAATGTTAATCTCCTCTTAATAAATCAATTTCAGCTACTAACTCTTATTTCCTTCTTTAAACCGAATATAAATTAAGGTTTTTGTACATTTTTTATTGTACAACTGATAAAAATGCCGTACTTTTGTAGCGAAATTGTTTAACGTAATATATACATATATAAAACTATAAAACGAATGGCAGGATTATTTAAAACATCTGTTGCAAGAAAGGTGACGATGGCTCTTTCGGCACTCTTTCTCATTCTCTTTCTAATCATTCACTTTGCGGTAAACTTCACCTCTGTGATTAGCGAGAGTACTTTCAACGAGCTATCTCATTTTATGGGCACCAATCCTCTTATTCAGTTTGCTTTGCAACCTGTATTGCTCGCTGGGGTGTTGTTCCACTTCATTATGGGATTTGTCTTGGAAATCCAAAACAAAAAAGCTCGTGGTAGTGAGGCATATTACAGCTATAATGGGGGGGCTAACTCCACTTGGATGTCTCGTAATATGATTATCACAGGAGTGGTGATTCTTCTCTTCTTAGGGTTGCACCTCTATGATTTTTGGGTAGGCGAAATGAACTACAAGTACATCGAGCAATTACCTCCAAACCCCGACCGCTACTACGAAGAATTAGTAGAGAAATTCCACAACCCTGTGCGTGTGGGTATTTATGTGTTAGCCTTTATCGCTTTGGCTTTGCACTTGCTACACGGCTTTCAATCATCTTTCCAATCTATGGGCTGGAAAGACGATGAGCGCAAAAAGTTTATCAGCTGCGTTGGCAATTGGTATTCTTACATTATCTGTGGAGGCTTTATCTTCATCGCCCTCTTCCATTACATTAAATTTTTAACAGCTTAATCTTATGAGTACATTAGATTCTAAAATTCCTGAAGGTCCTATAGCGGACAAATGGACGAAATATAAAGACCATATCAACCTCGTAAACCCTGCTAACAAGCGTAATATCGATGTGATTGTGGTAGGTACTGGCTTGGCAGGAGGTTCGGCTGCAGCTACCCTCGCTGAATTAGGCTACAACGTGAAAGCATTTGCTTACCAAGATTCTCCTCGTCGTGCACACTCTATCGCTGCTCAAGGGGGTATCAATGCCGCTAAAAACTATATGGGCGATGGCGACTCTATCTATCGCTTGTTCTACGATACTGTAAAAGGAGGTGACTACCGCGCTCGTGAGGCAAACGTATACCGTCTTGCTGAAGTATCTGGCAACATCATCGACCAATGTGTGGCGCAAGGCGTACCTTTCGCTCGTGATTACGGCGGACTCTTAGACAACCGTTCTTTCGGTGGGGTATTGGTTTCTCGTACTTTCTATGCCAAAGGTCAAACAGGACAACAGCTCTTGCTCGGTTGCTATGCCGCAATGAACCGCCAAATCGCTCGTGGTAAAATTGATATGTACAACCGCCACGAAATGCTTGATGTGGTAATCGTAGACGGCAAAGCTCGTGGTATTATTGCTCGTAACCTTGTTACTGGTGAAATTGAACGCCACTCTGCTCACGCTGTAGTTATCGCCTCTGGTGGTTATGGTAATGTGTACTTCCTTTCAACCAATGCGATGGGCTCTAACGCTACCGCAGCTTGGAAAATCCACAAAAAAGGTGCTTACTTTGCTAACCCTTGCTTCACTCAAATTCACCCTACTTGTATTCCTCGTTCGGGTGACTATCAGTCTAAATTAACTTTGATGTCCGAATCATTGCGTAACGACGGACGTATTTGGGTACCTAAGAAAATGGAAGATGCTGTAGCGATACGCGAAAAACGCAAAAAACCTACTGAAATTCCCGAAGAAGACCGCGATTACTACTTGGAACGCCGTTATCCTGCTTTCGGTAACCTCGTGCCTCGTGACGTGGCTTCACGTGCTGCTAAAGAGCGTTGCGATGCAGGCTATGGAGTAAACGAAACAGGTGAAGCTGTTTATTTGGATTTCTCTTCTGCTATCGAACGTTACGGTAAAGAACAATGTAAAATCCACGGGGTAGAACCTACTAAAGAAGAAGTTACTAAACGTGGTGAAAAGATCGTAGAAGCCAAATACGGTAACCTTTTCCAAATGTACGAAAAGATTGTAGCCGAAAACCCTTATAAAACACCAATGATGATTTATCCTGCTACTCACTACACTATGGGTGGTATTTGGGTAGATTACAACTTGATGACCACTATACCTGGTTGTTATGCTATCGGTGAGGCTAACTTCTCCGACCACGGGGCAAACCGTTTAGGAGCTTCTGCTTTGATGCAAGGTTTAGCTGATGGTTACTTTGTATTACCTTACACTATTGGCGATTATTTATCTGCTGATATCCGTACCGGTAAAATCCCTACTGATACCCCTGAATTTGACGAAGCAGAACGCATCGTAAAAGAGCGTTTAGCTTACTTCATCAACAATAAGGGTACCCACTCTGTAGATTACTTCCACAAGAAACTTGGTAAAGTGATGTGGGATAAAGTAGGTATGGCGCGTAATGCAGAAGGCTTGAAAGAAGCTATCAAAGAAATACGCGAAATACGCGAAGATTTCTGGAAAAACGTAAAAGTACCTGGTGAACTCACTGGTATGAACGTAGAGCTTGAAAAAGCGGGTCGTGTAGCCGACTTCCTTGAACTTGGTGAGTTATTTGCTAAAGACGCTTTAGAACGTAATGAGTCTTGTGGTGGTCACTTCCGCGAAGAGTATCAAACTCCTGATGGTGAAGCTCTCCGCGACGACAAAAACTATGCTTATGTAGCCGCTTGGCAATACACTGGTAATCCTAAAGAAGTAGTGAATACCTACAACCCTAGTGAAGAGGTAATGCATAAAGAACCTCTCGTATTTAAAGATATTGAACTTAAACAACGTAGTTATAAATAGAAAGATATGGCAACGATGAACCTAACACTCAAAGTGTGGCGACAAAAAAACTCGCAAGAGAAAGGTCGTATGGTAGATTATAAAGTAACCAACATTTCAGACCATATGTCTTTTTTGGAAATGTTGGATGTACTCAACGAACAACTCATTGAAAAAGGAGAAGAACCTGTAGCATTCGACCACGATTGCCGTGAAGGTATTTGCGGTATGTGCTCTCTCTTCATCAATGGGGAAGCTCACGGACCCGACCGTGGGGTAACTACTTGTCAGTTGCATATGCGTATGTTCAAAGATGGTGATACCATCACTATTGAACCTTGGCGCGCTACTGCTTTCCCTGTTATCAAAGACTTGATGGTAGATAGAACTGCTTTTGAACGCATTCAACAAGCAGGGGGATATATCTCTGTGAACACTTCTGGTAATACGCAAGATGCCAACGCTATTCCTATCCCTAAACGCGATGCCGACCGCTCTATGGACGCTGCGGCTTGTATAGGTTGTGGAGCTTGTGTGGCTACTTGTAAAAACTCTTCGGCTATGCTGTTTGTAGCTGCCAAAGTATCGCAATTTGCCCTCCTTCCTCAAGGTCGTGTAGAGGCTACCGAGCGTGTACTCAATATGGTAAACCAAATGGAGCACGAAGGTTTTGGTAACTGTACCAACACTGGTGCCTGCGAAGTAGAATGCCCTAAAGGTATTTCACTCGAAAATATCGCACGCCTTAACAGAGAATACCTCAAAGCAAGTATTCGTTAATTAGCAAATTTGAAAATTAGCAAATAAAAAACTGCCTCAAATTGTTTGGGGCAGTTTTTATTATCTCTTATTTACTTCCTCTCAGCACTGGGTTTAGCTCTTCATCGTTATACATTTTCATTTGTTTATAGACCTTCATATACTTTCTGCCAGCGGCGATATCGTCTAAAAGCTGGTCGAGAGCGGTAGAGAGGTCTTTTTTCTGTTCGAGGAGAACATTCAGTTTTTCTTGGCATTTAGCGCGATGCTCAGGGGTGGCATCGGGGCGGTTTACTTCTTCCTCCATATGGTAAATTTTCAGTGCTAAAATAGAAAGCCTATCCACTGCCCACGCAGGACTCTCGGTGTTGATAGTAGCCTCAGGAAGTGGTTTCACCTCCTTATACAAGTCTAAAAAATAGCTATCAATATACTCTACCATATCAGTGCGATCTTGGTTAGAAGCATCAATTTTGCGTTTAAGGTCGAGGGCTGCCACTGGGTCGATATGTGGGTCGCGAATAATATCCTCATAATGCCATTGCACGGTGTCAATCCAGTTCTTACGATAAAGCAAGTGATTGAGCAAGTCGGTTGATGGATAAGGGTTTACAAAAGGCTGATATACATCGTCGGCAATATGGTATTGCGCAATACTTTCTTCAAATATTTTAAAAGCTTTTTCTGAAAACATAGTCATTAATTTTTGGGCAAATATAAAGTTTTTCTTTAATAAATCAAACCTTTTACGTAACTTTGCCACAAATTTTAATTTTTCTATGAAACACTTCATTTTTATCATCACTTTATTCACCCTCATTATGGAAAACCTACAAGCACAAAACAACGCTGATAATCAAACTATTTATCAGTTTACTGTAGAAGATATCAATGGCAACCCCTTTGCCCTTGCCGACCTCAAAGGCAAGAAAGTAATGATTGTTAATACTGCCTCAAAATGCGGTCTCACCCCTCAATACAAAGAACTCGAAGCGCTTTATCAGCAGTATAAGGACAAAGATTTTATCATTATAGGGTTCCCCGCTAATAATTTCTTAGGACAAGAACCAGGTAGTAATGAACAAATCGCTTCATTTTGCAGTATCAACTATGGAGTAACATTCCCGATGATGAGCAAAATATCGGTAAAAGGAAAGAATATGCACCCTCTATATCAGTTTCTTACCCAGAAAGCGAAAAACGGTGTAGAAGATTCTAAAGTAAAATGGAATTTTCAAAAATACCTCATCGGACGAAACGGCAAATTAGAAAAGGTAATCGACCCTAAAACCTTACCTTCTAGCGATGAAGTGAAACAATGGATTGAAAAATAACACTGATAACAATGCTGAAAAAACTATTTGCAAATTACCGCTTTATCACAATACTATGGTTTGCCCTTGCGCTGGCGACTGTAGTGCAGAACGTATGGATAGCAGGCAAGTTCAACAACTACCTAATTTTTGACGGGGTATTTTGGCATACCTTCAAGCAATTGCCCTTATACCTCCCCTATCCTGACGAGTATTTTGATACAAACCATTACGGTATCTTATTCAGTGCGGTTATCGCTCCTTTTGCCTTGTTACCCAAGTGGATAGGTTGTACTTTGTGGATAATGGCAAATGCAGCTTTCTTATATTGGGCAATTAGGCAATTGCCTCTCTCTAAAAAGGCAATTATAGCGGTACTGCTCATTGCTGCTCACGATATGTATACCGCAGCAGCTATGCAGCAGTTCAATATCAGTGTGATAGCACTATTAGTAGGTGCTTTTGTGTTTATAGAACGCAGGCAGAGTCATTGGGCAACCTTGTTCATTGTAATAGGCACACTCACTAAACTCTACGGCATTGTAGGCTTAGCATTTTTCTTCTTTGCTAAGGACAAATGGCGATTTATTTGGTCAGGGTTATTTTGGCTCATCGCTTTATTTTGTTTGCCAATGCTCTACTCTTCACCCGATTATGTAGTTTCACAGTATTTTGATTGGTATGCTTCTTTGGCTGAAAAGAATGTATCCAACCTAAATACCACCATTTACAACCTGCAAAACCTATCACTTTTAGGTTTTTTACAACGCACAGGCATTTATAACAACAACAGTATAGTCATTCTCATCGGGTTAGGGCTATTTGCGCTACCTTATTTACGCATTCAGCAGTATAAAAATCTCAATTTTAGATTGCTTTTATTAGCTTCAGTGAGTATTTTCCTCTGTTTGTTTAGTACAGGTACTGAAAATAGCACTTATGTAGTAGCTTATGTGGGAATTGGGATATGGTTTATGGTAAGCGAGCTCCATCCTAAACTCAAAATCACTCTATTGGTATTGGCTATGTTAGGATCGTTATCACCTACTGATTTATTCAAACCGCTGAAAGAACCTTATATTATCCGATATTCACTAAGAGCTGTACCCGTAACCTTGGTTTGGCTTGCAATAGTGTATGAAATGTTATTTATTCAGGTAAGAGATAAAAAAGATGAAAACAATAGAAATAATAGTACCGTGTTATAACGAAAGTGAAAATATACGTCCGTTATATGAAGCTATACAGAGTGTTTTTGCTGAAAAACTCCCTGATTATAGCTATACTTTACTTTTTGTAAACGACGGTAGCAGCGATAACACCCTTGAGGTACTCAAATCTTTAGTTAAAAGTGATGTTCGCGTGAAATATCTATCGTTTTCGCGTAACTTTGGTCACCAATTAGCAGTAAAAGCAGGATTAGACCACTCGTTTGCCGATGCTGTTATCTCTATGGATTGCGATTTGCAACACCCTCCTGCCCTTTTACCCGAACTCATTGCCAAATGGGAAGAAGGCTATCAAGTAGTGGCAACTTTGCGCACCTATCCCGCTGATACCCCTAAAAAGAAACAAAAAAGCTCTCAACAGTTTTACAAACTTCTCAATCTGCTTTCGGATATAGAAATCAAAGAAGGTTCAGCTGATTTTAGACTTTTAGACCAATCGGTGGTAGAGGTCATTCGCTCTATGAAAGAGAATGAACCTTTCTTGCGAGGCATCGTGCCTTGGGTAGGATTCCGCCAAACTTACCTCCCTTACACTGCAGCTTCTCGTTTTGCAGGTGAAAGTAAATACACAGTTAAGAAGATGCTACAATTAGCGATTACAGGTGTTACGGCTTTCAGCATCAAACCCTTATATTTTGCTGTATTTTTAGGCTTCGCATTCTCTGCCCTATCACTATTGTACATTCCTTATGTGATATACGCCTTTGCAAGTGGCACTGAAATATCGGGCTGGGCTTCACTGATTATGACGATTGTTTTCTTTGGTGGGTTACAACTCATCATTTTAGGTATCATAGGTATTTACATAGGAAAAATCTTTAAACAAACTAAAGACCGACCTTGTTATATTATTCAAGAAGAAAAATTGTAAATAAAAACACATAAAAATGAGAAATCCGATTCTAATATTGCTAATACTTTTTAGCGCATTTATCCAAGCACAAGAGAAATATCAATTATCAAGTCATATTTTAGATATTTCACAAGGTAAACCTGCTCCAAATGTAAAGATAGCTCTATCTAAGCAAGATAAAAATCAAAACTGGGTATTGATAGATGAGAAATACACAGATAACAATGGGAGGATTAAAGATTTTTTGAAAGAAGAATCTAATAAAAATAATAATGGGGTTTATAAACTCACTTTTTATATCACTCCTTATTTTGAAAAGTTGAAACAAAAAACATTTTATCCCTTTATAGAAGTAGTTTTTGAGATAAAAGATAATCAACATTATCACATCCCGATTACATTATCTCCGTATGGTTATTCTACTTACAGAGGAAACTAATAACTATAAAAATGATTTATTTAAGTTTCGACATAGAAGAGTTTGATATGCCCAAAGAATACGGCTACGACATTGCATTCGAGCGACAAATAGCCATTTCACGCGAAGGGCTTACCGCTATATTAAACCTACTCAAAAAACACAACGCCAAGGCTACTTTCTTTTCAACAGTAGTCTTTGCCCAGCAAGTCCCCGACCTTATAGAGCGACTCCTCAGTGAAGGGCACGAATTAGCATCACACACTTATTACCATTCCGAGTTTGAGAATACGCACCTCAAACGCTCTAAAGAGGCTTTAGAACAACAATTTGGGGTAACTATTGAGGGATTGCGTATGCCGAGAATGCTTGAAGTAAGTGCTGAGGAGGTAAAAAAATCCGGCTATCAATACAATTCATCAGTAAATCCTACTTTTTTACCAGGGAGATACAACAAATTACACGTGCCAAAGCGATTTTTCAACAAAAATGGTTTATGGCAAATTCCTACAGCGGTAAGTTGGTTTAGAATTCCGCTCTTCTGGTTATCTTTTCACAATTTTCCTTTGTGGATTTACAAGTTTTTGCTGAACAGATGTGTAGCCTCTACAGGTTATGCTACTTTGTACTTCCATCCTTGGGAATTTACGAATTTACACCAAAAAGAATTTAATTTTCCAGCGTATGTAATGCGTAACAGTGGTGAGCAGATGATAGCGCGTTTTGACCAATTGTTGCAATATATTGATAAAAAAGGCTGGAAAACGAGCCTCTATAAACAATTAACAATCGAGAATTAATGACGACAAGAGAACTACTACACGATGCTTTAGCTTTGACAGAACATAGTTTTGCCAACGAAAATCCTAAATACATCAAAAAACAAAAGAACAAGATACTCTTCCACACCTTGTTAAACATCTCATTTGCTAAAAAATGGTTCAGTTTGATACAATCAGAAGAGTATAAATGGGTGCTTTCACACCGTCCTCGTATTTATTTTAAGCCTTTTAGGGTGTATATGTCTACCAAATGGGGCAAGAAAGAACGAACTAAAGCCTTGCTGAGTTGTTATGCTTTTATCAAGCAACAGCCTTTTTTGACGCGTATTATCCAAGAAGAAAAGCCTATCAAATTGGCTGAGTTCACAATGAAATACAACGGCGAAAAGGGACAAATATACCTCGGATACAATGAACGTTTCCGCAAAGAGGGGGAATTAGTGGTCTCGTTGCATTGTGATAGTTATCAGGAGGCTATCTGTGAAGCTTCTTTTGTGATTGACAAAGAAAATGAGGAGTGGGTATGTCGTATAGGTTGTGTGCAAGGCAACAAAAGTGCCGAAACTGAGAATGCTATCAAAGAACTACAAAAACAGATGTATGCTCTTCGTCCTAAAGCTCTGATGATATTTATCATTCAGGAACTTAGCAGGCAATTAGGCTGTACCGCTTTGTATGGGGTAGGCAGTAAAATTCAGGCACATAACAAGAAACACTTTATTCATATAGAATGGTTGCACAAACTCAGTTTTAGTTATGACACATTGTGGAAAGAAGCCGATGGTACTCCCGATAAAGATGGGTGGTTCAAGCTCCCTATTGAAATGCACCGCAAACCAATGGAAGAAATCAAATCGAGCAAGCGGTCGCTCTATCGCTATAGGTATGAGATGTTAGACAAAATTGCAGCAGAAATAAAAGAGACAATTAACAAATAACAAGATGAAATTAGATATATTAGCTTTTGGGGCACATCCCGATGATGTAGAATTAGGGGCAGCAGGCACCATTGCCAAAGAGATTAGCTTAGGCAGGACGGTAGGTATTATTGACCTAACTCAAGGCGAATTAGGTACGCGTGGCAGTGCCGAAATACGCCACCAAGAGGCAACCAAAGCCAAAGAGCTATTAGGGGTAACTATACGCGAGAATTTAAAGTTCCGCGATGGTTTTTTTATAAACGATGAAGCTCACCAAATAGAGATTATCAAGAAAATACGCCAATATCAACCTGATATAGTGCTTTGCAATGCCATAGACGACCGCCATATCGACCACGGCAAAGGTAGCAAACTCGTGAGTGACGCTTGTTTTCTCAGCGGTTTGCGACGCATTGAAACTACTCTCGACGGTGTAGCACAAACGGCTTGGCGTCCTAAAGTAGTGTATCATTACATTCAGTGGAAGAATATAGCCCCTGATTTTGTAGTAGATATCACAGGTTTTATGGAAGCCAAAGTAAATGCTGTGTTGGCGTATAGCTCTCAGTTTTACGACAGCAATAGCAATGAGCCCACTACTCCAATTTCTGACAAGAACTTTTTAGATAGCGTTACTTACAGAGCACGCGATTTGGGTAGGCTAATTGGTACAGATTTTGCGGAAGGTTTTACGTGTGAGAGAGTTCCCGCCGTGGAATCTCTTTTTAATCTTAAATAACTGAAAAATGAAATTAATATTATTAACTATTGGTATATTACTGCTATGTGTAGCAGGTATGGCAATTAAGATTTGGGGTAAAAAAGGCGGTAAATTTGCTGGTACTTGTGCGAGCCAAAATCCACATTTAAACCCTGAAGGGGAACCTTGCAGTTTCTGCGGTCGCTTACCCGACGAACAAGAGTGCAGAAATAAATAATGGCAGAGGCACTTGCTGAAAATATAGTCGCTGCAAAAGCAGGTAAGCAACGAGCATTTAGCTGGTTGCTGGACGAGTTTTGGGCTGATGTGTACAACTTTCAGCTCAAGCGCGTGAATAATGAGGTAGAGGCAGAAGACATCAGCATACAAACATTTGCTAAAGCATTCGATAAGCTTCATACTTACGACGAGCGATACTCTTTCCGCACTTGGTTAATTGCTATTTCTAAAAATATTCACATAGATAACCTGAGAAAGCAAAATGAGTCGCTATTGCACTTAGACCGAGAGGAAAAGCAATCTAAAACGCTCATAGATGAGACTCCTATCATAGAGGATAGCCTCATTATGGAACAGCAGTTTGATTATTTGCTAAAGAGTATAAAACAACTGAAAGAGCCTTACCGAACGGCTATACAACTGCGATATCTGCACGAAAAAAGTTATAAAGAGATTGCCGAAGAAATGCAATCAACGATGAGTAGTGTGAAGATTACCCTGCTAAGAGCTAAGAAGATGCTGGCAGAGATATTAAAGAAAAACAGATGAAACCTTTGCGTTTCATCTGTTTTTTTATGTTTATAAAGCTACATTTTTGCGATGAATATCTATAACTTCAGAGATTTGGTATTCATCAAAAAGACTGAGAAGCTCATCTACACCTTCTTCTAATTTTAAATCCATTTCTTCTGGATAAATAGGCAAAATACAATAGAAATTGATAATCGTACCGTCTTTGGTGTGTAACTTTAAGAAGTCCTGTGGTGCCGATAAGTAAGGGGGCATCAGCAGGATACAACCGAAATCGGTATTGGCAATAGGTTCAGCATCAGGACCGTTGGGAATAGTGTGTCCTTCAGCCATCCACGTTTTGTATTGGTGAGGGAAACGCGCTATCATCTTCAGGAAGTACACAGGCCAATAGTTATCGTCGTCTTTAAAAGCCTCATCGCTGATAGGCCAATCGGCGGGGAGGTACACCATTAGCTCAGCGTGGCTGTAGTCGTTCGGGTCATCTAAGCCTTCGGGTAAGTACATAGGGTAATCGCTCATACCGGTAGTAAAGAGTACATTGTAAGGCGTTTCGGGGGTAGGTTTAATCCAATGTACATCTATATGCACGTATTCTGAGAGGATTTCGTGGAATACGCTGTCTATTTTGCCGATATATTTTTCAAAATGGTCGCAAATTTCGTCCATATACACACAAGTGCGGTCAGGCAATACAAAATCACTTCTGTCTTTTTCCGAATAGTTATAAACGTTCGAGCCTCCTTCCGATACATAATCGGGGGTAGGAGCGAAGATATTAGGCAAATCGTTTTCTTCGTCATAAGAAACGGCTTCAATGAGCGAGTGCATCTCGTTATCGTAGTATACGATTCCCTTTTCAATATCATCAGTAAGGAATTCAAGCCAATCTTCCATAGAGTCGTGGTGCAAATCCATAAAAGAGTCTTCTATAGAATCTAACACCAAATCTATTTCTCCTATCTGACCTATTACACCTTCTTCATCGGGGTCGAGGTCTATGAACATAAAGCGCGCCCCATTGGAGAGGAATGGAATCCATTTAGGATTATAAAATTGGTTTTTTATTACCTTATCCCAGCACATATCAATCGCCTCTTCTTCATCAAAGCGGAGTGACTGCCAATTAGGCATACTCTCCAATTGCTCAAGCCAGTGTTCTTGGGTGCGTTTGATTTCTTCTAAAGGGATAAAGCGCAAACCATTAAGGAAGAATACATCGTTTTCGCCTTCTTTTTGCCCGTTGAAAGTCTGGTATAGCTTTCTCACCTCAGAAGGCAAAGTAATACCCATTTCCCCCTCAAATACTGCTATTTGGGTATCCGAAACACCTTTGTTGAGACTTGCAATAAGAGGAGTTGCTTGTTCAAGTATTACGTCTAAAAAACGTTTGACAGTTTTTTCCATAGTCATTTTATACAATAGTTTTTCGCAACAAATGTACGACTTTTCTATTAAAAAACAAATATCATTTTATATTTTTTCGTTTCTCTTTCTAAATATTAAAGATATGGCATATCTTTATGTCATATTTTAATTAAACAAAAGACGTATAGACACTCTATTAAAAAACAAATATCATTTTATATTTTTTCGTTTCTCTTTCTAAATATTAAAGATATGGCATATCTTTATGTCATATTTTAATTAAACAAAAGACGTATAGACACTGGAGTTACATCAGTTTTGAGCTATTTTGGCTTGCTGTCTTTTTTTCGGTAAGAAAGGTGAGAAAAGTCTATCAATCACTTTTCACTCTTAACCACTCTCTCCTGGCGGTTGATAGATTCTTGGTGAATTGCCTTAAATACCTGAATCACTAAATCCTCACTTAGGTTGCGTTGTTCGCCTTCTGATATCATTTTGCCAAGAATTTCGTGCCAACGTTGGTTTTGCAAAATCGCTACATTATTCGCTTTTTTCAGCATTCCTATCTCATCGGCTACCTCCATACGTCTTTTGAGTAAATCCAATAATTTATTGTCCAGTATATCAATGCGCGAACGTAAATTACTTAACTGACTCACATAGTCTTCCTCAGATACCGAAGCCTCGCGAATGCGCAAATCTCTCATTATTTGTATGAGGCGTTCAGGGGTAATCTGTTGTGCTGCATCACTCCACGCAGCATCAGGGGTACAGTGCGTTTCAATCATCAAGCCATCGAAGTTTAAGTCGAGAGCCGTTTGCGATACATCAAAAATCATATCGCGTTTGCCGGTGATATGCGAAGGGTCGCAAATAAGTGGCAAGTTAGGAAACTTGTTTTGCAGTTCAATTACCAATTGCCATTCAGGAATATTGCGGTATTTGGTCTTTTCGTAAGTAGAAAATCCGCGATGTATCACCCCCAAGTTTCTGATGCCTGCGCGTTGTAATCGTTCCAAAGCTCCTATCCATAACGGAAGATCGGGGTTTACAGGATTTTTTACCAAGATAATCTTATCAGTGCCTTTTAGCTCATCGGCTATTTCTTGAATAATAAACGGACTCACAGTAGAGCGCGCTCCTATCCACAACATATCAATATCGTGCTCCAAGGCAAGCTTCACGTGGTCTTTATTGGCTACTTCGGTAGCCGTTTTGAGTCCCGTTTCTTCTTTTACCCGTTGTAGCCATTTGAGACCTAACGCTCCTACACCTTCAAACATACCAGGGCGGGTACGAGGTTTCCAAATACCTGCACGGAAGAAAGTTACATCAGTATCTTTGAGGCTATGTGCTATTTTCAGCACTTGTTCTTCAGTCTCAGCACTGCAAGGTCCAGCAATTACTACCGGGTGGTTAAGGTGTAAGCCATCAAGCCACTGTCTATTTTCTTTGGTTATTTCCATTCTATGGGTCTTATTCTTTTAGTTGTCAAAGGGCAAAGATACAAAAAACTAAAGAATAAGTAATGAAAAACCAAAAAACTCTACATTATCAACTGATAAATCAGCGAAAAAGTAAAATATACCCATTTTCAAATCTTTAACAATAATCTTTATAATCTCTTGCCTTTGCCTTAGTTTTTTCTCACCTTCGTTCACTCTTGATTTGTCTGTGTAGCTCGTACTCTCATTTCCTAATTTTCAAATTTCCTAATTTGCTAATTTTTCTACCTGCCCGTGCGGCTCGCACCTTTGGCAAAGTTGAAATCCACTAATAACCTTCTTTTTATCTCTGCCTTAGCTTCAACTTTCCTTCTACTTAGGTTCGTTATTCCTTCGTTCATCGTTCGTCTTTTGTTCGTTGTAGAGCCACTGTAGAGCCACTGTAGAGCCACTGTAAAACCACCCTTTGTTCATATTAGTGTCGTTGTAGTTTCTCCTCAACGAGAGGGGATAAGGAGGATAGGTTCCCTTTGTTCATTAATCATTTTCTTTAAGATTACTATAATTTTTAAATACACAAACGAAAATAATAGAAATTTCCTCCTATCACTTTTTACTCATCTACTATCAAAAATATTTAAATGTTTAATAGTTAGATAATTAACTTTTATATATTTTTCTTCATTATCAAAAATTAGCCACAATTTTGATAGTGTTTGACCGATTTTTGATAGTACTGTGCTTTCTTTTGCCTTACCTTTGCCTCCGAAAAAACATCGCATTTTCATCAATGCGAAGAAAATTAAACCAATTGTTAAAAAACAAATACCAATATGATGAGTAGAAAGATAAACAAGCGCATTTTACTATCGCTTTTGCTCTGCAATTGTTCGGGCGCTCTTTTCGCCCAACAAGTAAAAGGGGTGGTGAAAGCAAAATCCGACAACAGCCCTATGATGGGTGTAAGTGTGGTGGTAAAGCACAAAACAGTAGGTGCTTCTACTGATTTCGACGGGAAATATACCCTTCAACCCGTTGCAGCCACCGATAGTTTGGTCTTTTCTTATATAGGCTACAAATCCCAAACCGTAGCCGTGAAAGGACGCAAGGAAATAAACGTAAGTTTAGAAGAAGAGGTGACTACTCTCGAAGGAGTTACCGTTTCTGTAGGGTATCGTACCGAACGTAAAACCGACCTTACCGGTGCAGTATCAGTAGTAAAGGTAAACGAGATGATGTCTACTGCCGAAAACAACCCTATGAAAGCCCTCCAAGGTCGTGTAGCTGGTATGCAAGTAACCGATAATGGGGGTCCTGCTGGTAAAGCTACCATTCGCATTCGCGGTATCGGTACACTTAATAACAACGACCCTCTTTATATCATCGATGGAGTACCTACTCAGGGCGGTATGCACGAGTTGAACTCTAACGATATCGAGAGTATACAAGTGTTGCGTGACGCTTCGGCAGCAAGTATTTATGGGTCACGTGCTGCCAATGGGGTCATCGTTATTACTACCAAAAAAGGTAGAAACGGAGTGTTAAAGGTAGATTTCGACCATTATACTACCGTTTCGATGTTTCACTCTCGTATGAAGATGCTCAATGCTAATGAGTATGCACAAGTGCTTTGGAAAGCAGCCGTAAACCGTGGTAACGACCCCAATCAAAACGCTTTAGGTATTCACTACGATTATACTACCGATGCCAATGGTCACAGCACCCTTAATAATTTGTACTATCCACGTCAGTATTTTGATAAAACAGGAAGCCCTATGCTCCCTTCTAATACCGATTGGTTCAAGGAAATCACTCGTATGGGGGTAACTGAATCTTATAACCTTTCGGTTACCAATGGTACTGATAAAGGTAACTACTTCCTTTCGTTAGGCTATTATAACAACGATGGTTTGGTAAAGAATACCGATTTCTCTCGCCTCTCTGCGCGTATCAATACCGATTACAAACTCTTTGGCGATGTAGTAACCATAGGTGAAAACTTCACTGTAAACCGTACCAGCGAGGTAGAGCAACCTTACCAAATTACCGAAGCAGCAATGATAGCCGTACCTTTCATTCCGGTACGCACTCAAGACGGTAAGCACTGGGGAGGTCCTGTAAATGGTTTACCCGACCGTCAGAACCCTGCTCGCTTAGTAAACGACAATAAGAATAATCGTTATAACTACTGGCGTATGTTCGGGAATGCTTTTGTAAACATTAAACCTATTGATAAGCTCAATATCCGTTCTAATTTTGGGGTAGATTACGGTAATTTCTATAAACGTACACTCAACCATTCGTATATTTCCGGTTTTATGGAAGAAGGCAAAGAAAAAACCTTCTCTCAACTCGAACAATCTCACTGGACGAAATGGAACTGGGCAAATACAGCTACCTACGACTTCGAGCTTGGCAAGAGCCGCTTTGAAACCTTAGCAGGTATGGAAATGTTCTCACAAGATGATATAAACTTCTCTGTGAAAGGAACTACTCTTGCCTTAGAAACTCCTGAATATATGTGGCCTAATCTCGCTACAGGAGGTATTACAGGAGGTGGTGGAGCTACCGGTTATAAGTTGCTTTCTTTCTTCGGAAAAATCAACTATGCTTATGATAACAAATACCTCGCTTCAGCTACCCTTCGTCACGATGGTTCTTCTCGCTTTGCCAAAGATAACCGCTGGGGTACTTTCCCTGCTTTCAACTTGGGTTGGCGTCTTTCTCAAGAAGCCTTTATGGAGAATATTCGCAATACCGTTTCTGAAATTAAATTGCGCTTCGGTTGGGGGCAAAACGGTAACCAAGAAATCGGCAACTACTCTATTTACGATATTTACGATCCTTACTATGGGGTAACAGGCGACTATATTTGGTCTGGAACAGGTATTTGGAATACCTCTTACGATATCGAAGGGAAAGGCTCTGGTCAGTTAGCTTCTGGTTTCCGTCGCAGTCGTCTCGGTAACAAAGATCTCAAATGGGAAACCACCACACAAACCAACTTCGGGTTAGACTTCGGTTTCTTTAATAACAATCTCTACGGTTCAGTAGAATACTATATCAAAAAGACCAAAGACATCTTGGTAGAACCTCCTTATGCAGGTATCAAGGGTGAAGGTGCTACTCAATGGGTAAATGGTGCTGGTATGGAAAACAAAGGTTGGGAAGTATCAGTAGGTTATCGTAACGAGACCAAAGGTGGACTCAAATACGATATCAATGCCAACGTTTCAACCAATAAAAATAAAGTTACTGAATTACCAGAATCTGTAGTCAATGCTTACGGCGGAAATGGTAAATGGGATAATATCTTAGGTCGCCCTTATCAATCTTATTACGGTTATGTAGCTGATGGCATATTCAAAACCCAAGAAGAACTCGATCAGCACCCTATACAAAACGGTAAAGGTATTGGTCGTATCCGCTACCGCGATTTGAATAACGATGGAGTAGTAAACGAAGACGACCGCACTTGGATTGGGTCTCCTTACCCTGATTTTATCTACGGTCTCAACCTCAACTTAGAGTACAAAAACTTCGATTTTACCCTCTTCTTGCAAGGCGTACAGAATGTTGATATTATCAACGATGTGAAAAAGCATACTGACTTTTGGAGTGTGGTAGATACCTACTCCAATAAAGGTCGCCGTTTGCTCGATGCTTTCGACCCTGTTACCAATCCTGATTCCGATATTCCAAGTGTAGCTTATACCGATGATAATAACGAAGGGCGTATGTCTACTTACTATGTAGAGAATGGCTCTTACCTAAAACTTCGTAACGTACAGTTAGGCTATACTTTACCTAAAGAAGTATCCGAAAAAATTAAGCTCAGCAAGTTGCGTTTGTATGTAAGCGGTCAGAATCTTTTTACTATCAAGAGCAAATCGTTTACAGGTAAAGACCCTGAAAACCCTAATTATGGTTATCCTATCCCAATAACATTCACTATGGGATTGAATGCTAGCTTTTAAATTATCAATAGTCTGACGTCTGATAAATAATAATAAAATGAAAAAGATAATATATACCACCACAATATTTGCAACTCTACTTACAGGTTGCAACTTCTTAGACGATAATCCACAAGGGATTATGACCGAGAAAGAAGCTATCTCTAAAGCCGATGAGTTGGTAACTACCGCTTATTCGTCTTTGGGTAACGACCACTACGATGCACCTTTTAGTCTTTGGATTTACGGTAATGTACGTGCCGATGACGCTTATAAAGGAGGTCAAGACGTGAGCGATATCCAGCATTTCCATTTCTATGAAATCGCTCAGAATATCGACCCTACTTTTGGTGAAGCTGACCGCTTTTGGTTTATGTGTTATATGGCTATTTCGCGTACTAATACCGCTCTGAAAGCCTTGCAACAGGCTTCCGATGCTGAAGTAGCAAATCGTCAATCGCGTATGGGCGAAATGTATTTCTTACGAGGTCATTTCTATTTCGTGTTGAAGACTATCTTTGGGCATATTCCTTTTGTAGATGAGAATACACCTGATAGTGCTTACGAAACCACCCCTAACACTTTGCCTAATGATGAACAATGGCAAAAAATAGTAGCCGATTTCAAAAAAGCTTACGACTTATTGCCTAATACCCAACCTCAAAAAGGTAGAGCTGATAAATATGCAGCAGCAGCTTATTTAGCTAAAGCCTATTTGTACAAAGCGTATCGCCAATCAGAAAACAATAGTGTAACAGGTATCAATAGCCAAGATTTGCAAGAGGTACTTACTTATACAAGTTTTGCATTAGGTTCTTCTTATGGTTTGGAAGATGACTTTGCGTTTAACTTCCTCCCCGGTGGCTATGAAAATGGTAAAGAATCTATGTTTGCGGTACAATACTCAGTGGACGATGGTACTCAGTACGGACGCCTCAACTGGGGTGACCAGCTCTCTGCTCCACAAAAGTTAGGTTGCTGTGATTTCCATAAACCAAGTCAGAATTTGGTAAATGCTTTCAAAACAGTGAATGGCTTGCCCGATTTCGATAACTTCAACAACAACGATTACAACGCTACTAGTGATAAAGCCGACCCTCGTTTGTTCCATACAGTAGCTTTGCCAGGGTTGCCTTATAAGTACAATGCCGAATTGATTTATAAGAATGATTGGAATCGCAATAGCAATGTATACGGTTTCTATGCATCACTCAAAGAGAATGTAGACCCTTCTTGCTCTTGCTTCCGCAATATCAACCCTTTCCGCGGAAACTCTAAGAATCGTATTCTTATCCGTTACGCCGATGTACTCCTAATGCGTGCCGAAGCTCTTATCGAACTCAATCGTAGCAACGAAGCCTTGTCACTTATTAACCAAGTGCGCCAACGCGCTAAACAAAGTACTTCTATGATTCCTTACGCTACCAATACTGATATAGCTGTATATCAAAATGGTGTAAACTGTACTTGGAATCAAGAATTTGCTCGCAAAGCACTCCGTTGGGAACGCCGTTTAGAGTTTGCTATGGAAGGCTCTCGTTTCTTCGACCTTGTGCGCTGGGGTATCGCCGACCAAGTGCTCAACGACTATTTCACTAAAGAGAAAACACGTCGTCCAGCGATATTCAGCAGTGCTTATTTCACTAAAAATAAAAATGAGTATATCCCTATTCCACAAAACCAAATAGGGTATGTAAAAGGTATTTACAAACAAAATGCAGGATTCTAATATGAAAACAATAGTACACAAACTCGCCCTTAGTGTAGTAGCTTTGCTCGGCTTACTCAGCTGTGACGAAAAGCACGAAGGCGAACTTATTAACGACAAAGAGGCAAAAATTAATGCCTTTCAAGCCGATGGTATCGATGGGATTATAGACGAGGAGAAACAAACTATCACGGTGTACGCTCCTTGGAATACCGATCTTACCAAAATGACCACCTCCCTCTCATTGCCCGAGGGAGCTACCTCAGTGCCTACTGCAGGAACGAATGTCGATTTGAGCAAAGGTGCCAAATACCGCATTTTTAATGGTAACCTCTATTGGGATTACACTGTTACCGCTCAATATCCACAGTTAGAGAATTTTGCTATTGGCAAATACAAAGCTACGATTGACCACAGTACGGGTAAGATAAGTGTGAAATACCCTAAGGGTGAAAGCCTTACTGCGCTTACCCCCACCTTCAGCACAACACCTAATGCTACTGTGAGCCCTGCTTCGGGAGTTACCCAAAACTTTACTCAAAGCGTTACTTATACTATGAGTTATCGTGGGAAAAGCTTTGTGTATAGCGTAGAGATTATCCCTACTAACTTTGCGCCTATTGCCTTTGTAGGTACTGCTAACAGTGCATCTGCTATAGCCGATGAAGACGAGAAAGCAGCTTACACTTGGCTTGCCGAAAATTACGACACTGCTAAATACATTTCGTTTAGCGACATCAAGGACGGCAAAGTTAATCTCAACGACTATAAAGTGATTTGGTGGCATTGGGATAACAACAAAGAGTTGCCTGCTGAAGCCAAAGCAGATGCTGTTGTGAATAAGATGAAACAATTCTACGCTGCCGGTGGTTCGTTCTTATTGTCTTCTTGGGCAGTACAATACGTAGTCGATTTAGGTATTGCCTTAGACGGCAAGGTAGTAAATAATATGTGGGGTGAAAATAACGTTCCATTTACAGTAGGTGAAGATTGGTCACTTTGCTACAAAGGCAATGAGAACCACCCATTGTTTAAAGGATTGACTAAAAAGTCGGGGGTTGATTATATATCCTTCTTTCTTTCTAAAGGAACAAATACAAAAGGACATAATGCTATTTGGAACTTCGATTGGGGAGATTATGAACATAATGCTGCAGGTTGGCAAACTGCTGCAGGCTCTAAAATATTAGCAAGTTTGCATTGGGACGTAACGATGAGCAATCGCGCTGTCATCTTTGAATACCTCAAACGAGGCAATGCAGGTCGCACTATCTGTATAGGTAGTGAAGCTTACGACTGGTATAACGAAAACAATTCACCTGCCAATGCTTATAAGAGCAATATTGAATTGCTCACTGCCAACGCCTTAGAATATTTAGCGAATTAATAGAAAAATAAAATACCTCTTTTCATACGTATATGTGATAACCGTCCTTTCTTCCCCCTTAAAAAGGGGGAATAGGAGGAGGTTAAATAATTAAAAAGAGGTTAAAATTAAATTAATAAACAATGAAAAAGACACTTACATTGGCACTTTGTGCTACCGCTTTAATAGCTTGTGAAAAAAAAGAATATTGTAGTAACGATCCTAATGCGGCTCCCGATGCCTCTACTTGTTACGCAGTACAAGATTATGGTCGTACTTATAAGCACTTCTTTCAGCCCAAGAACGCGTGGGTAGGCGACCCTATGCCGTTCTATGACAACGGTAAGTTCCATATCTTTTACCTATACGACCAACGTCCAGCACCTGCAACCTTCCACCCTTGGTATAGTGCTACCACTACTGATTTGGTGAATTATACTGATAATGGTGAAGCTATCCCTTGTGGTGCTGATGGTTCGCACGAAGATGCCCTCGGTACAGGTTCAGTATTCAAAGACGGGAATACCTATTACGCTTTCTACACAGGGCATAACGGCGATTTAGACCCCAAAGAAATCATCTATTGGGCTACTTCTACCGATTTGAAAACGTGGACAAAGGATACACAACACTCCTTCCGAGCTCCTGATGGCTATGACCGCAATGAGTTCCGCGATCCTATTGTCTTCAAAGAAGGAAATGCCTACAAGATGCTCCTTAGCACCCGTGCCGATATAGGAAGCGGTGTATGGAAAGGTGTCGTAGCACAATTCACTTCTACCGACCTTAAGAACTGGACAAAAGACCCGAACACACCCTTCTTCTATACTGACCCCAGTGCTTTTATGGTAGAGTGTCCCGATGTGTTTACACAAGGAAACTATCAGTATTTAATATTCTCTAACATCGAAGAAAGCGTGCGCCGTGTGCAATACAGATACCGTCGTGTAGGTGACAAGAATTGGATTACCCCTGCACAACAAGACTTAGACGACCGTGTGTTCTATGCCGGAAAAACCGCTACCGACGGCACTCATCGCTATATATGGGGGTGGAATCCTTCGCGTATCAACTACGAAGATAATTCCGCTTATCACTGGGGAGGTTCTTTGGCTGTTCACGAACTTACTCAAAACGCCGATGGTACCCTTAACGTGAAAATGCCTACCGCGTTCGATAGCAAACAAGCGGTATCTACTTCTTTGGGTAGCATTTCGTTAGATAATAATACTCGTGTGTTCGACCGTCTCAGCAGTGGTTTCAACAAGATAGTTGCTAAAATAAAAGCCAATACCGCTACCGAGTTTGGGGTGATGTTTGGCGCTTGTGGTAACCTTTATGAAACCTACCGCGTAACGCTTAACCTCAACAAAGGAGAGTTACAACTCAACCGTGTGATTAGAGACGGAGGTACTGCTACCATTAATAGCATAAAACTTCCCGTGAACGCCAACAAGGAATACACGGTGAAAATAGTGCAAGAAGGCTCGGCAGCAGCAATCTATGTAAACGATGTAGTAGCCCTTTCTATCCGTTGCTATAAGATGAACCAAAACCCTTGGGGCATCTTTGCTAACGGAACAGCAAACTTTACTTTTTAGGTAAAAGGTAAAAGATAAAAGGTAAAAAGAGGAAGAGTGAACCTAAGATGAAGGAAAGACGAACAAAGGACGAAGGAAAGACGAACAAAGGACGAAGGAAAGACGAACAAAAGACGAAGGAAAGACGAACAAAAAACGAAGAAAAGATGAGTCTAAGGCAAAGCTAAAGCAAACCTAAGGCGAAGGACGGGTATAAACATCTTATCTTTTACCTCAAAAACAGATACTTTCATTACTTTATAAGTCTCAGCTTCCTCCCTCTCCTTAGTGAGAGGGAATGAAGATGAGGAATTAGTTTACTTATTTGCTAATTCAAATAAAAATAATGTATATTTGTACCATCTTTTAATTAAAAGAGATATAAAAAAGTATATGAATAACAAACTAATAGCAGGATTAGGAGTCTTAATGCTCACTGCCTGCCAGCAAAACACTGATGACCTCATTATTGAGGACTTCGAATCGGGCACTTATGCCAATTGGACAGTAGAAGGCGACGCCTTTGGCGCGACTCCCGCCACGGGTAGCTATACCGGTCAGCAGCCCGTAACAGGCTTTGAAGGGAAACACCTTGCCAACAGCTTCAACAACGGCGACGATTCTCGTGGAGCGCTTACCTCAAAAGAGTTCACCATCGAGCGCGATTACATCAACTTCCTCGTTGGGGGAGGCACTCACGCCGATACCTATATTGAGCTTTTGGTAGACGGAAAGAGTGTGCTACAATCGCGTTCTCTCTACGAAACCGAAACCCTACAATGGCTCACTTGGGACGTAAAACCCTATAAAAACAAGAAAGCCACTATCCGAATTGTCGATAACCAACGTGGTGGCTGGGGGCATATCCTCATCGACCAAATCGAACAAGGCAACAAACAAAAAAGCGTTTTTATGACTGATTACACCCGTACCTTTGAAGCCAAAGACAAGTACCTGCTCATTCCTGTGGAAGACCAAGCAACCGAAAACAAAGTCCAACTATCGGTAGACGGTACCCTTATAGGCGAACCAATGACCATTCGCATCGCCCAAAACAAAATAGACTACTGGGTGCCTATTGCTATTGAGGCGTACAAAGGCAAAAAAGTAACCCTTACTTTTGCAGTAGCCAAAACTACCGATATAGGCTTAGCCGAAATCAAACAGTCGGCTGAATATAACTTCAACTACAACGAAAAATACCGTCCGCTATACCACTTCACCCCTCAATACGGCTGGATGAACGACCCTAACGGAATGGTATACCTCGACGGAGTATTCCACCTCTTCTACCAATACAACCCTTACGGAGCGCGCTGGGGCAATATGCACTGGGGTCATACCGTTTCTAAAGACTTGGTGAATTGGGAATACAAGCCTTTAGTATTAGCCCCCGATAAGTTAGGAGCGATTTTCTCAGGCAGTGCTGTGATTGACCACGATAACACAGCCGGCTTTGGCAAAGGAGCTATGGTGGCTATTTTTACCTCAGCAGGCGACCGCCAAACACAGTCTATCGCTTATAGCCTCGATGGCGGAAAAACCTTCACCAAATACGAAGGCAACCCCGTACTCACCGATGCCAATATTATCGACTTCCGCGACCCGAAAGTATTCTGGCACGCACCTTCTAAACAATGGGTGATGAGCCTTGCCACTACCCAAACTATCACCTTCTATGGCTCTAAGAATTTAAAAGAATGGACACGCCTCAGTGAGTTTGGTGAAGGTTTAGGCGGACACGGTGGCGTGTGGGAATGCCCCGATCTCTTCCCGCTTACTTATGAAGGAAAAACCAAATGGGTGCTCTTTGTGAGTATCAACCCTGGTGGACCTAACGGCGGAAGTGCTACTCAGTACTTTATCGGTAATTTCGATGGCAAAACCTTCACCCCCGATACTATGAACTACCCGCTTTGGTTAGACTACGGACGCGATAATTATGCAGGTGTAACGTGGAGTAATGTCCCCGCCACCGATGGTCGCCGTCTCTTCATAGGCTGGATGAGCAACTGGGATTATGCCAATGAAATCCCTACTCAAAACTTCCGTAGCGCGATGACCGTTGCCCGCGTTTTGCGTTTGGTGCATAATGGCGAGCACTTGGTAGTAGCCAGTGAGCCCGTAAAAGAGTTGGAGAGCTTGCGTCGTGAAGCAGTGCTTTTAGGTGATAAAACACGTACCAACACCTCCGATGCTATAACGTTCGAAAACTTCTTGCCCAATAATCAAGGTGCTTATGAACTCACTTTCACGGTAACCCCTAACGAAACCGATAGCTTTAGCTTTGCCCTTGAGAACGCCAAAGGTGAAACTATCAAATACCTATTTGACGGCGCTAATAAAACTCTATCGGTAGACCGCAGTAAGAGCAGTGTAGCTTTCAATGCCAATTTTGCTGAAACGCCTATCAAAGCCCCAATGGTAGCTAAGAAAAGCTATACCGTACGCTTATTGGTAGATAAATCTTCTACCGAACTCTTTGTGAACAATGGTGAAGTAGTACAAACCAATGCGGTATTCCCTACCGAAGTGTACAATACCCTACGCTTCAATACCAGCAAAGGTACCCTCACCCTTAAAAATGTAACTGTCTATAAATTGAAATAATAATCCTCTCCCTCTGCCCCTCTCCCAAGGAGAGGGGAGTGCGTGAGACTAATAATATATTCATAGTATGCAACAGAATAACAACTATCTAAAATATTTATTGCCCGTACTTTTATCATTCTTCTGTATGGGCTTCGTAGACCTTGTAGGCGCCGCCTCTAACTTTGTAAAAGACGATTTTGGCTTGACCGAAACCACCGCTAAAGCTCTCCCTGCAATGGTATTCTTTTGGTTTCTACTTTTCTCAGTGCCCACAGGCGTACTGATGAGCAAAATAGGTCGTCGTAAAACTGTACTCCTCAGCTTAGTGATTACCATCTTAGCAATGGTAGTGCCCTTTATCAGCTACAATTATACCACTATGCTGGTAGCTTTCTCCTTGCTTGGTATTGGTAATACGCTAATGCAAGTATCGCTAAACCCACTAATGTCAGTTATAGTAAAAGGCGACAAACTCGCAAGTTCACTCACTTTTGGTCAGTTTATCAAGGCAATAGCCTCGTTTTCTGCCCCCTTGCTGATGAGCTTCTGCTTTGATAAATTCAATGATTGGCGACTCTTCTTCCTGCTCTTTGTAGCTATTTCAGTAGTAACCCTCTTGTGGCTGGGTGCTACCCATATTGAAGAAGAGAAAAACGACAGTAAAAACGCCACCTTTGCCGAGTGTTTTGCACTGCTTGCTAACCCTTATGTACTCTTGTGTTTCATTGGCATTATGTGCCACGTAGGAATAGACGTAGGAGTTAATGCCTCAGCACCTACAATCTTTATGGAACGTTTAGGGCTTACCACTACCCAAGCCTCTTTTGCCACCAGCTGGTATTTCTTATTCCGTACCATAGGATGTTTGTCAGGAGCTTATATCCTCACCAAAGTATCTCCTAAGAGTTTCTTTACCCTTAGTGTGCTTTGTATGGTAGCATCAATGGCGATACTGTTCTTTTTCAGTGATAAGACAATGCTCTACACCGCTATTGCTTTGGTAGGTTTTGGCAACTCCAATGTATTCTCAATTATCTTCTCGCAAGCCCTCTTGCAGAACCCTACTAAGAAAAACGAAGTATCAGGCTTGATGATTATGGGACTCTTTGGCGGTACTATCTTCCCTTTTGCAATGGGCTTAGCCTCCGATGCAATGAATGGCTCACAGATAGGAGCCCTTATTGTCCTCAGCATAGGAGTATTATATCTGTTGCTAATGAGCACCCGACTCAAAGCAAATGCTAACAATTAGTCGTTAGAGAGCCCTACAAATTGTATAAGTTGGATTAGTCAGAAAGATCTGACGACTGATAGTATTTATTATTAGTAGTAGGAAATCTCAAAAAGAATTTATAACTTTGTACGCTGAAAAAGAATTAACAACAACACTCTCGCCTCCCTCCCTTAGGGGAGGGCAGAGGAGAGGATAACATATAATACGATGAAAAATACAGTAGTAGGATTGGGAGAAATCCTTTGGGACGTTTTCCCTGAAAGAAAAGTACTAGGCGGTGCGCCCGCTAATTTCGCTTACCACGTGTCGCAATTTGGTTTCAACGGCTATGCTGTGAGTGCCATTGGAGGCGACCTACTCGGTAAAGAAATACTAAAAAGTTTAGAAGAAAAAGAACTCAACTACATCATTGAGAAGACTGATTTCCCCACAGGTACTGTAAAAGTACAGTTAGACGGTCGTGGGGTGCCTACTTATGAGATTAGCGAAAATGTAGCGTGGGACAATATTCCGTTTTCTTCGCGTATTGAGAACTTAGCAAAGAACACTAATACCGTGTGCTTCGGGTCGTTAGCACAACGCAGTGAAATATCGCGCGCCACTATCCACAAGTTCTTAGATTTAATGCCTGCCGAGAGTTTAAAAGTATTCGATATCAACCTCCGCTTGAAATATTTCAGCAAAGAGGTAATTGCCGATTCGTTAGACAAGGCAACTGCATTAAAAATCAACGATGAGGAGATAGTGAAAGTAGCTGAAATGTTCAATTTGCAAGGAACTGATGAAGAGGTATGTAAGCGCCTATTGGAGAAATACAACCTCAAATTCCTTATCCTAACGCAAGGTACGCGAGGTAGTTATGTGTTTACGCCTAATGAGAAATCGTTCTTAGGTACGCCTAAGGTTACCATTGCCGATACGGTAGGAGCTGGCGACTCGTTCACGGCTGCCTTTGTAGCCTCTTACCTCAATGGTCGCAGTATTGCCCAATCGCATCAATTGGCGGTAGAAGTATCGGCTTACGTGTGTCAGCAACACGGTGCGATGCCTCGCCTTGCCGATGCTCATTTGGAGTTGTTTAGATAAAATGACTTTTAGGAAGTATCATATACTTTTTTTATATTTCGCTCTCTTTGCTTGCCTTGCTTGCCAAAGGGAGCGAAACCCCCGTTATGTGATAGGGGTGTCGCAGTGCAGTGAAGACCTTTGGCGACAAACGATGAACGAGGAGCTAAAACGTGAAGTAGCCCTTTACCAATCCAATACTGAGCTACTGATTCGAAGTGTGAAAGACGATACTCCTAAGCAAATTGCCGATATAGAGTGGTTCATAGAACAAAAGGTAGATGTGCTCGTCGTTTCGCCTAACGAGTCGGAAGCGTGTACACCAGTTATTGAAAAGGCTTACCAGCAGGGTATTCCCGTGATTTTGGTAGATAGGAAAATCGCTACTGAGAGTTATACTGCCTATGTGGGAGCTAACAACTACCAAATAGGCAAAGAAGCGGGACACTATGCGATAGGTATTCTCAAAGGTAAAGGCAATATAGCCGAAGTGCGTGGTACCAAAGGATCAACCTCCGATGCGGAGCGCCATAAAGGCTTTATAGATGCCCTTAAGAATGCTCCTGAGGTGCGAATAGTAGCCGAGACCTGGGGCAACTTCCTCAAAGCAGATGCCAAAGTGCAAATGCAACAACTTTTTCAGCAACACCCCAATATCGACCTTGTGTTTGCGATGAACGACCCAATGGCAGCGGGTACTCACGAAGCAGCGATGCAATTCAACGGTAAGATACCCTTTATCATAGGGGTAGATGCGCTACAACAAGAAGGAATTAGCAATATAGAGAACAACGTGCAAGACGCATCGTTTATCTATCCTACGGGAGGTGAAAAGGTTATTGACCTTGCAATGAAAATACTCCATAAACAACCTTTTGAGCGCGAGAATATCCTCAATACCGCTGTGGTGGACAAGAGCAATGTGCGTATTTTACAGTTGCAAACAGAGCAAATTGCTCAGAAACAAGCTAAGATAGAGGATATCAATCAGCAGCTGAGTGAGAGCCTTATTCAGCATACTACTCAGCGTACACTCTTCTATATTTCTATTATTGCTATTGGTTTGATTACTATATTTTTGGCAATAGCTATCAGAGCATATCGCACTAAGAGCCGTGCTAATAATCTGTTAGAAAAACAAAACGAAGAAATCAAACGTCAGGCTACCGAATTGCAACAACAAAAAGAACGCTTGGAGGAAATCTCGGCGCAATTAGAAGAGGCAACCCAAGCCAAATTACTTTTCTTTACCAATATTTCTCACGAATTTAAAACACCGCTGTCGCTTATCTTAGGTCCTGTGCAGACGCTTTTGGCTCACAATTCACTTCCCAAAGAAGAACAAGACTTGTTATTTCTCATCAAAAAGAACAGCAACCGACTTTTGCATCTCATTTCCGAAGTAATTGAGTTCCGCAGTTATGAGAATGGCAAGATGCAAATGTACTTCACTAAGGGCAACCTGAAACGGTTTCTTACTGAACTCAATTCTTTTTTTAGTGACCGTATCAAACAAAAGAAACTCAACTTTCAGTTTCTTGCCGAAGATACTTCTTTTGAAATGGCTTTCGATAAGGAAAAAGTGGAGAAAATCTACTTCAACCTGCTTTCTAATGCACTGAAATTTACACCTCAAGGAGGAAGTATCACCGTGTCGTTAGAAAAAGAAGACCTTCCCCTAACCCCCTCCAAAGGAGGAGTAGCTGTGCTACGTGTGTTCAATAGCGGTTCATATATTCCGAAAGACAAACAAAGTGAGGTGTTTGAGCACTTCTACAAAATAAATCCCGATAGCGAAGGTTCGGGTATAGGTTTGGCTTTGGTACAAGCCTTAGTAGCCTCACACAACGGTACCATTAGCGTAGAAAGTACAGAAGGGGAGGGGACAACCTTCGTCATTTGTCTGCCTTTCACTCAAGAACAAGTATCGGTAAAAGCGGTATACGACAGCAATTACATAGAAACCCATCTCGACTTATTGCCTTCGTTGCCCGCACCTACCGAGAAACTCAAATTGCCAACAGCTTCGCCTTCAGCTCCTGAAAAACCTACTGTACTGATTGTGGAAGACAACGAGGATATGCGTCAGTTTATTCGATATATCCTCAGTGATGACTATAACCTTATCGAAGCTGAAAACGGTGAAGAAGGCTTTGAAGTAGCTAAAAAGCACCTCCCCGATGTAGTAATTAGCGATGTGATGATGCCCAAGACTGATGGCTTCGATTTATGTCAGTTGATAAAAACTAACGTGGCTACTAATCATATTCCTGTGATTTTGCTCACTGCTTATGCGTTAGACGAGCAAAAGCAAGTAGGTTTTGAGAGTGGTGCCGATGCCTATATTGCGAAACCTTTCAACATAAAATTACTGAAAACACGGGTGCGCAAGCTCATAGAAAACCGTAAGAAGATACGTGAGAGTTTTAGTAATTTCCTCTTGAACGAAACTAAACAAGAGACTTTAGGTAAGGTAGAACAGCAGTTTATCACCGATTTTACGCATTACGTAGAGAACTCTATCGCCAATCCTGAAATGAATATAGACGAAATAGCCGACGCCTTAGGTTTGTCGCGTTCTAACCTATATCGCAAAATCAAATCCCTCACCGACTATTCGCCTAATGAGCTTATTCGCACCATACGAGTAAAATACGCTAAGCAGTTGCTCAACAGCAAAGCCAAGAGCATCTCGGAAGTTGCTTATGAAGTAGGATTTTCTTCTCCTTCCTACTTTGCGAAATGCTTTAAAGATTTTTACAACGAGAGTCCGACAGAGTATTTGGAACGGATTAGGTAGTGTTATAGACCGCTTTAAAATCTTGCACTGATTTTTCCAAAATAATTTTTTATTAATGCGAGTTTGATGTAAGAAAAGTGTAGCTTACGCTACAGAAATCTTACAAATCTTTGAAAAAAATCAAACAAATAGGCAACAAGTTGCCTTTAAACACATACTCTGCTATGCCAGCTCGCAGACTACATACAGATTACACGGATAGTTTTTCAATTGACAATTGACAATTGATAATTGACAATTGATAATTGACAAATGTGGTGGGTACGAATTAGTAATTGCGTTGCTGGATTTCACAGATTACAATGTAAACATATCTGTAAATCAGTATTATATATAACTGAGATTAATTAGCAAATGAGAGAATTAGCAAATTAGAAAATTTGGAAATTAGCTAATGGAGAGGTGTGTGTCGCACGGGCAAAAACTTTGAGATGAAAAAGCGATAGGTTGGGACTGTTAGGAGTATTCGGAAGAAAACGGAATTTTTCAGAAGGAGGTTAAGAGAGTTTTTGATGAAAAAAGGCTGTGAGAAGGGTATGGTTAGCTTATAGAGAGCTTATAGGAAGCTTATACGAATCTTGGAAGATTGGTATAGAAAGGGTGTATAAATAGTTGATTCATAATATAATACAACAGCACTAAAAATGTTAAAAACGGGGTTTCGAGGCGAAAGAAAAGGGAATAGGCACTAGGCCTTAGGCCATAGGCACTAGGGGGGAGTATGACGGAAAATCAAAAGAAACCTCCCCCTATTCACATACTCCGCTCTCGCGGACTTCCGTTCAAAGGGGGAATGTGATGACGGAAAAGGGAAGAAAAGATGAATGACGAGTGATGAATGATGAGGGTAATGTGGTGAAAAACTTCTCTTGGAAAATTGTTATAAAAAAGGTATGAAGCATTGGTTTTAAGTGAGATTTTTTTGTGTATTCGCGATTGATTTTCTACTTTTGCGCCTTATTAAATATATGCTTAAAAACGATGAAACGATTACTTTATATGTTATTGGCGCTATTGTCTTCGGCTTCTGCCTATTCACAAATGCTTTTTTCGGAAAACCTTACTATGACGATAGACAGCACCAAAACTCTGCAAGGGAGCCTAATGCCTATCTTGGATTTTAAAACCGAAAAAGAAGATGTCTTCACTTTTAAAAATACGGCTAATCTCAACTTGCTTATCAATTGCAATAGGATTATTAATGTAATTAACAAGTTTGAGTTATCTACTTATGGTAGTCAAATAATATTAAGTGGTGGCTATGTGCATATGGAGTACCGCTATCTGTTAGACCACGCTTTTGAGGTGTATCCTTATGCTGAGTCGCAATGGGCAGAGAGCAGGGGAATGAACCACAAGATTTCTACCGGCTTACAATCGCGTTATCGGTTGCTGAATACTCAATCCTCGCTGATGTTTGCTGCGGTGGGCTTGTTCTTTGAATACGAAAAATGGGAATATCCTGCTCCCGATAACGTTGAGGCTACTTATGCTTACAGTCGCAGTATCAAAAGTCATTTGTCGCTCAGTTATAAACTTCGAATAGGTGAAAAATGGGAGCTTACCACTACTGCCATTCATCAAACTAGACCTGATAGTACTTTTAAGGAAGCGCGCTATGGTGGGGCTATCGACCTCAAATACAATATTACGCCTACCATAGGTATACTTGGTACCTACCGACTTATTTACGACTCTGCCCCTATTGTACCTATAAAAAAAGATTATCATTCGCTTGAAGTAGGGCTTAATATTTCTTTCTAATTTCCTCATTTGCTAATTTACTAATTTTCTGATTAACAATATGTATACAATTCCTTATATTGAATCCGAGGAGTTTTTTTATTTGGATGTATTCCTAAAATTGCTTTTAGGATTGTTGGCTCTTGCCTTAATCATCAACAAATCGGGCAAGGGTAATTTGGCACCGAGTTCGGCAATGGATCAGGTGCAAAATTACGTACTTGGAGGTATTATTGGAGGTGTAATTTACAGTCCATCGGTGAGTATCTTTCAGTTTGCTATCGTATTGGCTATTTGGGCATTCCTTATCATAGGGTTACGTCAGTTAAAAACTAAAAACCAAGCTTTTAGGAGGTTTATAGACGGTGCCCCTGTGATTGTTATCAATCGTGGTAAGATAGAGATATAGCTGCCTGCAAAAAAGCTAAAATTACGGCACACGAACTCGCTTTCAAACTGCGCAAAGAAGGGGTATACTATATCAGAGAGGTAAAAAGAGCGGTACTTGAACAGAATGGTGAACTCATTATCGTGTTGGCAGGAGAAGAAAACCCCAAATATCCTGTCATTACCGATGGGATTATTCAAAAAAGCGTACTGGAAGATGTGGATAAAAGCGAAGAATGGCTACTTGGAGAGCTACAAAAGGCAGGATACAGCAATCCTTCCGAGGTATTTTTAGCAGAATACGAAAATGCTCAGATAAAAGTTATACCCTATATTTAGTAACAATGAGAAAGAAAAGCCCTCAAAAACATTTTGCTATTCGTTGTTATTTTATTATCTTTGCCCAAAATACTTAATTGCTATTACAATGAAGTTAAAACATATTACTCTTTTGGTAGCCTCTACTTTTGCATTAGGGGCTTGTAATCAATCTAAAACAGCTTCTGAGCAAGAAGCACAAACCCCTCAAAAACCGCTTATCAGCTATGTAGACCCGTTTATTGGTACTGGCGGACACGGACATACTTACCCTGGAGCGACTACGCCTTTCGGTATGATACAAGTGAGCCCAGTGAATGGTCTCAGCAACTGGGATTGGTGCTCTGGTTACCACTATTCCGATAGCCTTATGGTAGGTTTTGGACATTTGAGCCTTAGTGGTACAGGTATAGGCGACCTAAACGACATCTTGCTAATGCCTACTACTAAAGAATATGACCTCAGTGTACTGAAATACGGACGCAAAGAGCAATACCCCGTGAATGCCCAAGAGTTTCGCGATATGGTGCCTTATAAATCGAAGTACAGCCATAAGAACGAAAAAGCAGAACCTGGCTATTACCAAGTGTATTTAGAAGACCCCAAAGTGAATGTAGAACTCACTGCGGCACAACGTTATGCTGTACATCGTTATACCTTTGAAAAAGGAGCAGAACAATCAGTACTATTGAACTTGGGATTTGCTATCAACTGGGATAGCCCAACCAAAACTTCTTTTAGCAAGTCGGATAAGAAGTTAGACGCTAATAACAACGACAATATTATCACAGGTTATCGTTATAGTACTGGCTGGGCTGAAAACCAAAAAGTGTTCTTTGCGATTCAGTTTTCTAAGCCTATAAAAAATATTACTTATCAAAAACACAAAGATGATGTTACTTCAGGGCAAATCTTCTTTGATAATACTGATGAGAAGTTAGAGGTAAAAGTAGCCGTTTCGTCAGTAAGTGAAGAAAATGCTTTAGATAACTTGGAGTTATACAACACTCCTAATTTTGATAAAACCAAATCATTAGCACAACAACAATGGGAGAAGACCCTCAGCAGTATAGTAGTAGAAACCCCTGTTGATTCGCTTAAAACAATTTTCTATACTGCCCTCTATCACGCACAAGTAGCGCCTGTAACTTTCTCCGATAAGAAAGGTCAATTCCGCTTGCAAAACGACGAGATTGTAAAAACTGAAGGTACTGCTTATTCTACCCTTTCTCTGTGGGATACTTTCCGCGCCGAGCACCCACTGCTTACCCTTTTGCACCCCAAAGTAACTGCCGATATCATCAACTCTATGTTAGCTTACTACCAAGTGCACAAAGTGTTACCCGTTTGGACGCTCTACGGCAATGAAACCAATACAATGACGGGTTATCATTCGGTAGCAGTGATTGCCGAAGCCTACCTTAAAGGGGTACGTGGTTTTGATGCTGAAAAGGCGTACGAGGCAATGAAAACTACAATGATGCAAGACGCACGGGGACTCAAAGCATACAAAAAATATGGTTACATTCCTTATAACGCAGGGGTAGACGAGTCGGTTACTATTACCCTTGAATACGCTTACGACGACTGGTGTGTAGCACAAATGGCGAAAGCCTTAGGTAAAACCGAAGATGCCGACTTCTTTACCAAACGCTCAGAAGCCTACACTCACCTATTCGATAAAGAAACGGGCTTTATGCGTGGTAAAAGTACCGACGGTAAATGGCGCACACCTTTTGACCCTAAACGCTCCGACCACCGAGAAAATACCGACTATACTGAAGGTAATGCTTGGCAACACAGCTGGTTTGTGCCTCACAACGTACAAGGACTTATCAACCTATTTGGAGGCAATGAACCTTTTGTAACACACTTAGAAAAACTCTTTACCGAAAGTTCTGAAATCACCGGTGATAACACCTCTCCTGATATTTCAGGACTCATAGGTCAGTATGCCCACGGCAATGAACCTAGCCATCATATTGCCTATATGTTCAATATAGCAGGACAACCTAAGAAAACCCAATATTGGGTAGATCGCATCTTGCAAACTCAGTACAACACTACCCCTAACGGACTTAGTGGTAATGAGGATTGCGGACAGATGTCGGCTTGGTACATTTGGAGTGCTATGGGCTTATACCCTATGAATCCAGCTTCTACCGAGTATGAGTTCGGTCGTCCACTCTTTGATAAAGTAACCATACACTTGCCTAACGGAAAGACTTTTACCATTATAGCCAAGAATGTGTCTAAGGACAATAAGTATATCCAATCTGTAAAACTCAATGGCAAAGAATACACCCAATGGCATATTTCTCATCAAGACCTTCTAAAAGGCGGTGAATTAGTTTTTGAAATGACAAACAAATAAATGAAAAGAAACATCTTAATCACAGGAGGAGCTGGATTTATCGGCTCTCACGTCGTGAGGCTATTTGTAAACAAATACCCCGACTATCACATTTTTAACTTAGATAAGCTTACTTATGCTGGCAACTTAGAAAACGTTGCCGATGTAGCCAATGCCCCTAACTATACCTTTATACAAGCGGATATTTGCGACTACGAGCGTATGAAAGCCCTCTTCGCTGAACATCACATTGATGGGATCATTCACCTCGCAGCCGAAAGTCACGTGGATAGAAGTATTGAAGACCCTTTTATCTTTGCGAAAACGAACGTGATGGGTACTTTGAGCCTTTTGCAAGCAGCTCGTGAATCGTGGAAAGATAATATGCAAGGCAAACGCTTTTATCACATCTCTACCGATGAGGTATACGGCGCCTTAGAAATAGGAGCCCCGCTCTTTACTGAACAAACGCCTTACGACCCCCAATCACCGTATTCGGCTTCTAAAGCTTCCTCTGACCATTTTGTGAGAGCTTACCATAACACTTACAAATTGCCTGTGGTGATTTCGAACTGTTCTAACAACTATGGTTCTCACCAATACCCTGAAAAGTTAATACCGGTGTGTATCTATAATATTGTAGATAATAAGCCACTACCTATCTATGGCAAGGGCGAAAATATCCGTGATTGGCTTTTTGTGGAAGACCACGCTCGTGCTATCGATACTATTTTCCACCAAGGGAAAGATGGTGATACCTACAACATTGGGGGCTTTAACGAATGGCGTAATATCGATTTGGTGAAGGTAATCATCAAAGAAGTAGATAAGCAGTTAGGTCGCCCCGAAGGTACTTCCGAAAAGCTCATCACTTTCGTAACCGACCGTGCCGGACACGACCTCCGTTACGCTATTGATGCTACTAAATTGAAAAATGAACTCGGTTGGGAACCTTCCTTGCAGTTTGAAGAAGGTATACAGAAAACTGTAAAATGGTACCTTTCTAATAGATAAGAGGTAAGAAGTAAGAGATAAGAAAAACAGAGGTTACTCAATAAAGTAACCTCTGTTTTTGTTATTCTATAATTGAATTGACACATTAGTAAATTGACTAATTGTCTCATTTTCTACATACCACTTGGTTGGTGTATTTTAGGTTTACGATGTTATATTCATTCAGTTTATCAGTCTTCTCCAATTGCTTGTAAAAGGCTTTGAGGTTTGCTTTCTTGAGCGCTTCGTCTTCAAACTTGCCGAAAACGACCTTAAAGTGAGGTACACGCATTAAAAACTCGTATTCTCCGTTAGGTTTTACCAATACTTCGGTGATGTTCTCAGCCAGCCATTGGTCGTTTTGGATAAACTGCATCAGCGCATAGGAGGCTTGCCAATAGCGCTCGGTATTACCTCTGAGGATAGGCACGCGTGCTGAGTAAGAACTTGAAAGAGGCATCTTCTTTCCCTGTGTATCCATATAATACACTCCATTGCCGTCGTATACACGTGCGATAGGCTCTCGCTGTTTGATTTTAGCATTCAGAGTACCGTCGATAGTGCAAAACACTTCCGATTTCTCAATCATCACATTGTTGTCTAAGAGCTTTTCGATTTCGCTTAAACGAAGGAGTCCCATAGGGTGTTTTGCTTGTGGGTCTTTGAAGATAGTGCGCCGTATAGTTTCATCGGTTACGTACATATTCTCGTCTTGATGGTCTACCACCACCTCTTTTACGGTACGTGTTTTATTACGCCCTGAAGCAAACAACTGTATACAAAAGGGCAAAAAAACGATGACGAATATCTTTATGATTTTTTTTATGTACATTTTTCTTTATTTGATATCGTAACCAAACCTGCGCAATTGTCGTACATTGCTACGCCAATCTTTGTTTACTTTTACAAAAAGTTCTAAGTGTATTTGTTTGCCGAAAAACTTCTCTAAATCGGTGCGAGCTTCAATACCTACTCGCTTTAAGGCTTCCCCTTTATGACCTATGATAATCCCCTTTTGGCTTTCGCGTTCTACCATTATCACCGAGCGAATGTGAATGATAGTCTCGCTATCGGCAAAACTTTCGGTCTCTACTTCTACCGAATAGGGAATTTCCTTCTTGTAGTGCAATAGTATCTTTTCGCGTATAATCTCGTTTACAAAGAAACGCTCCGGTTTATCGGTGAGTTGGTCTTTTGGGAAAAACGCAGGTGACTCGGGTAAGAGTTCTATAATGCGGTTGAACACCACTTCGGTTTGAAAGTTACGCAAAGCCGAAATAGGATATATCTCGGCGCGAGGCACCTTTTCTTTCCAGTAGGCGACTTGTTCCTCTAAAACATTTTGGTCGGAAGTATCCACTTTGTTGATGAGCAACAATACAGGCACGTCCAACTGGTTGATGCGCTTAAAGAAAGCCTCGTCTTTCAGCTCTTTTTCGCCTATTTCTACCATATAAATGAGAATGTCGGCGTCTTCGAAAGCACTTTTTACAAAGTCCATCATCGAGGCTTGTAAGGCGTACGATGGCTTGATAATACCGGGGGTATCCGAAAAAACTACCTGAAAATCATCACCACTTACGATACCAAAAATACGGTGTCGCGTGGTTTGTGCCTTGGAGGTGATAATAGAGAGTTTTTCGCCTACAAAGGCGTTCATAAGGGTAGATTTCCCTACATTAGGGTTCCCGATGATATTTACAAATCCAGCTTTGTGCACTTGTTAATTGTTATTTGTTAATTGATTCAGCCATTCCTTTGCCCCAATGAGGATGATTAGGCGTTTTTGGAGTAAAATGTTCGAACTTCTCTAAGGCTTTTTGGAGCATTGGTTTAGCTTTTGCTACGCCCCCACCAAATACTTTGGGTGTAAAATAAATACCGATAGCACGAATGAGATAGGGTCTTGGGTTTTTGGGGTTTTCTTTAATAGATTTCTCGGAATACTCACGACTCAGCTTACCGTATTTAGCTCCGCGAAACATTGGGTTTACCTTCACTTTGGCACTATACAGATAGGCGTATAAGGCGTTGATTTCCGATGCATCGGCATCGGGTTGTTTTTCAGCTATTTTTATGTACTTTTCTGCCAGATTGCAATAACTATCAATAGACCCTCCCGATGATTGGTCGGCAAGGCGAATGTTCACATAAGCCGCATAGTAATTTGCGAGCCAATGCGAAGGCACTGTGTTGGCAAGAGTTTCAAAATCTTTAGCTAAAGTCTGCAATTCTTTAGTAGCATAACTTTTGTCAAGGAGTTTTACTTTTTCAGTAAGCATTGTCTCCACATCTTGAGCATAAGCAACACTACAAAAAAGGAGCAAAAAAAGTGTAATATATCTGTTCATAACAACATTGTCAATTATTATCTTCTTCCTTTTGGTTTTTTAGTAGGAGCTGAAGGGGTAGGAGAGGAGTTAGTTTTTTGGGTATCTGTCTCTTCTTTCTTTTTCTCTTTTTTATAAAGAGGAATGAGATAGCTGAGGGTATAGTTGAAATTCACACCAAAACGACTCCCTTCATATACTCGACCAAAGGCAGGAATATAGTAGTTAGGGAAACCACTACTGCCCGTTTGAGCCACCAAAAGACCTACGCGTACGCTTGCTCCTGCGTAAAGGTTATGCAAGAGTTCCGCTTTAATGCCCAATACAAGTTCCAACCAATGGGCTGTACGTCCGTCGTATTTCTTTAAGAAAGAAGGATCGGAGCCAGTGATAGTTTCGTTCCAATATTGGTTATCTTTATGAATAATATACGAGGTAAGGTCTTGAGAGAAGAGCGAAATGCCATAGCGAGCCCCCACGTAAATCATATTCTCCATACCATACCAATTGCCATAGGTGTTATAATCGAAACCAGCACGTAAGAACTGACCTTCGGTAGAGTAAGTAAAGAAATCTTCGTTTTTAGTTCTTTTTTCCATACCGAGTTCAGCAGCGAAGTAGTAGTTGGTTGTTAGGCGGTAATCGCCTACCAATTCGAGTCCGTAGTAATTCTTATCAAAGAAAGGGCGTACCAGTTTGCTCAGGTCGGCACCTACGCGCAAGCCATACCGCTGTTTGTACACAGGGGCTTCTTGTTTTTCGGGCAAGGCAATAGTAGTTTGTGAGGTCGTGTGGGTAGCCGTTTGAGCCATTGCACCTAAGCCCCACCAAATACTAATGATACAAATGTATATGAGCTCTTTTTTCATTATCTACGGTAGTGTTCTTGATGTTAAGACCTTTTAGCCAAGAGGTATTTGTATCTTGAATGGTAGCTGAAAGGGTGTTGTAAGTAATTTTCACTCCACAAGCCTTGCTTACGAACGACTGTTCGGGAGTATAAGTGAGCGTGAGAGTTGCGGTGCTAGTGGTAGTACCTGAAACTACGGTTTGGAGCAAGTAGGTAGTAGGCGACTCCAAGCGCAAAGGTAGTGCAAGTGAATCTAAAGTTGCACTGCTTACCAGAGGCGTAGTATTTCCTTCGCCATAAACTGTAAGGTTAGCCACGCTAAAAGGTGTACGGGTGTTATTTTGGTTGTAGAAACGCACCACCAAGCGAGGTGTATTCACGCTGTGGTCGCAAAGGTCGTCGGACTCACAACTTACCAACATTGAAAGCGAGAGTATTAAAAATGATATAAAGATAGTTCTTTTCATTATCAAAAATAAAGTTGGTGCAAAGATACGAAATAATTACAAATGACAAAAAAAACTTCATAGGGCAACTTAGCATTGATACTTATTAGCTTGATGGACAAAGCTTATTCGAAGGGAGAGCGAAGCTAAAGCGAACCTAAGACGAAGGTAAGACGAAGGTAAGACGAACAATGAACGTACAAAAGATAGAGATAACCTGAAGCTAAGAAGAAACTTTTATGTGGCAAAAGAAGTTATTTGAGATTAGAAATTGATAAATAACCTTTCATTTAAATTTGTTAATTTACTGAGTTATTTTTATCTTTGTTGTCTTAAGTAGGTGCATTTCTTGGGGCTCGTGCCTAAAAATGCAATGCTTAAAAGAAATACAAGCCCTAAAAAAACGGCTTTCCATACCGCTACAAAAAGCCTCAGCTTTGCTCAAGCAAACTGAAGGTAACCTTAAAGGGGCTAATGGTGTAGGGAAATATATAAGATGCTGAAAAATGAACCTGAATAAACTCATAAATTCGCGACTCTTGAATGCCTCTATTGATAAAGTGATCAAAGTCAAAGAATATAACCTATTCTTAGGTTTTGTCGTAATAACAATAGCACTTTTTGTTTTCTTTATAGTGGCTATCGTTGTAATGGTAGTAGGGATACCTATTCTTTGGTTAGTGAATTTGTTTAAGAAATAAAATATGTATTGCAAAAAAATCGTAAATTACCAAGGGGAGAAATCTTCTTTGCAAACGATTTTCAAACAAGCAACTAAAAAATATTTAATTTGTTGTGATTTGTTCAATTGCTGAGGTGGTACCCTCATTTATTTTTCACTCAAAATTACGAATAAAAAGCAAAACTACAAAAAATAATGTAATTAGCTCATACAAAGAGGATTAATTTTTTGACAGGAAGATAAGAGAAGACAGAGTCTTAGATGTTTTAGATAGGTTTTTTCAAAATTAGGTTTCTAAATCGTTACCTACCATACTGAAAAATATTTTTTATTAATAGGTTATATTTCAGTGTTTTACACCTTTTTTCATATTGTACAGTAACTTGATAAAAAGTACTTTCGCAAATTAAAAAATTAGAGTATGAAAAAAGTAAAACGCTCAACCTTTAAGGTATTGTTTTACCTTAAAAAGAATGCCCCAAAGAAGAACGGTAAGGTTGCTATTATGGGGCGTATTACCATTGACAATCAGGTAGCTCAGTTTAGTACCAAACTTGAAATCCTTCCACAGAAATGGGATTTGAAGTACGGAAGGGTAACAGGTAAAACAGAAGAAGCTACCCAACTTAATCGCAAGCTGGAAGAGATTCGCTCACGTATCATTACTCATTATGAGGAGTTGATGAAGTACGAGGGAGTAGTTACTGCTCAGAAGCTAAAAGCTACTTTTCTAGGCATAGGAGTAATGGAAGATTCCTTGCTAAAAGTCTATGAGAATTTCAAAGAAGGCTTTGCCTTGATGGTAGAAAAAGGTGTTAGAAGTTACAGCACTCTTAACAAATATGAGAATGTATATACTCATTTGAGCGAGTTTATCCAGTATAAATACCGCAGAAGTGATATTTCTTTCAAAGAGCTTACAGAAGACTTTATCAACGATTTTGATTTCTATCTTAGAGTTAATAAAAGTCTTACTCACAACACAATATGGGTTTATATGATGCCCCTTTGTAAAATGGTAGAAATAGCCATAGACAAAGGAATTATCTATCGCAATCCTTTTAAGAATTATATAAGTTCTATGGAGGAGAAAGATAGAGGCTATTTGCTTAGAGAGGAAGTAGAAACTCTTTTACAATATCACCCTAAGAGTGCTTCTGCTGAATTAGTACGAGACCTATTTGTTTTTAGTTGCTTTACAGGCTTCTCTTATATTGATATCAAACAACTTAAAAGAAGCCACTTACAATCGTTCTTTGACGGCAACAAATGGCTTATCAAACGCCGTCAGAAATCTGATGTGCCCTGTAATGTACGTCTGTTGGATATAGCCGAGAAAATTATTGAAAAATATGAAGGTACGACTCGTACAGAGGCATTGTTTCCTACACCCTCCAATGCTAATTGCAACCTCTTAATCAGAAAGATGATGAAAGATTGTAACATCATTCGTGAAAAACCCATTTCATTTCACTGGGCACGCCATACCTTTGGTACTCTGTTCTTAACAGAAGGGGTTCCCTTGGAAAGTGTTAGTAAGATGATGGGACATAAGAATATCAAAACTACCCAGATTTATGCTAAAATCACCAATGAGAAAATCAGCAAGGATATGGAAATTGCTACCGAACGATTAAAGAATTTAAAGATAGGATAGCTTCTCAGTGTCTTTTAAAAATTAGAAATCCATTGATAATATTTCAAAAAGAGATGTATCAATGGATTTTTTTGTTGCCTTACAAAAAGCTATCTCACAAAGATAAGAGTGTTATTAAGACTTACCTATTTTCCCTGTTTTAAACACTTAAGGCACGTAATGGCGGTTCGTTGTTGGAGTGCAAAGGTATTTCTGTGTTATTAACGCTTCTTGCAAGGTCAAGCCCGATGGGTTTTCAAAAAAATCTCCAGCCCTTGTCCGTTGTCCTGCGGGTAGTATTTTTTTGAAAAACCTTGCAGAAGCTAAACACAGACCTTTTATGGCACTCGAAACGAAACCAGCTCATTCCGACCTTTAAGCGAATAAAAAAAATGTCAAATATGAGAAAAATGCCGCTTCTTACAGATTGTTTTTTGAAACGAATACCGCTTTTCCTCCCATTGTCGAATAAAAATTTCAAACTATGTAGCTACCTAATTACGTTTTTACCTTCGTACATACTTGCTTGCTTTGATGCGTGAATGCAAAGTAATGTACAAATATACATATAGCCTTATGTAGGGTTGTAAATGGCTTTGTAAGGAAGTAATTGGCTTTGTGTTATATACAAATCCTTTGCTAAGAAATCACTTGTTTTGCACCCTGAAATCACTTTACCCGGTCGTAGTGTTAATTTCTCTCTTTATGGCTAATTAAAATTCGACCGTTAGGGAGAATTTTCTGTTCACCGGAACAGAGCAAGTTGTGTTTTGAGGCACGCATTAGGCGTGTAGGCACCTCAAAACCACTTGCCCTTGCAGGGAGCTTAAAACGCACTCCGAAGTCGTGGTTTTTTACTTTTATATTTTTATTGTATTTCTAATGTAATAAAATTTTAATAATATATCCGATACATTACCAATTCTAATCACTATCTTTTCCAGCATTTACTAAGGTTGCGTTGATAAAGAATGCTCCTTTGGTGGCAATAGTCTGTTCGGGGGCTATAGGTTTTACAGGGGCAATGGCAGTATACCCACTTTCGGAAGCTCCTTTTACTACCTCCACTTTCTCAAAAGAGGTTTCTTTATCCGAAGTTTGGGTTACCAGAAAAATGTAGGATTTACCAGCATCCTCTACGATAGCCTCGTTAGGTACAGCAGGGGTCGTTTGTTTGTCAAGACTGATAACCCCTGTTACATTCATTCCATTGATGAGCCCTTGTTTGTCACCCTCTACGTGGCAATGTACAATGATGCTTTTGCTTTCGTTTTCAAACGAAGCCGCAATGTTATACACTTGGGCATCATATTCGCGAGAGGTGTTATTGGTAGGGTTGAAGTGCACTTGTTGTCCTACCTTAATGTAAGGCAAGTCACGCTCATACACTTGCAAGTGCAGGTGTAGCGAACTGTTGTCGATGATTTCCACAATAGGGGTGGAGGCATCTATATAAGCCCCTTTGTTAGTATATACCGCACTGATATTCCCACTAATAGGAGCCACTATCGCCAAAGTAGATTGCATTCCCTTATCGGTGAGTGTTTGAGGGTTTAAGCCCATTAGGCGTATTTGTTCTTCAAGCGAAGCTTTTTCGGTACGGAGAGTGCGTAGCTGAGTAGTAGCGGCTTGTAGGTTCTTACCAGTACCAGCATTCCCTTCATAGAGGGTTTGCTGACGGTCAAGTTCTTGTTTAGCAAGTTCTATCTGACCATTAACGGTGAGCAAGCGCTGTTGTTGTTGCAAGAATTCTGGGTTAGAAACAGTAGCGATTACTTGCCCTTTTTGCACATAACTGCCTATCTCTACCTTTACGCTCTTGATAATCCCCGCATATACAGTCGATACCTTCGCCTGATGGTCGGCAGGCACGCTCAGTATTCCATTGGCTTTGAGGGTAGCGGCAAGAGCTTTTTCTTCTATATGTCCCAAACGAATATCTACAGTTTGGATTTGAGCTTGGGTAAGGGTGGTGAGGTTGCCTCCTTCTTCGTGGTGTTCTTCGCGCTCTTCGAGCTTTTGATTATTGGTAGTTGTAGGAGTGCCATTGCAGGCTGATAGACTAATTCCTATAAGGATAAAAGCGATTTTTATACCATATTTTTTCATTTGTTTTACTGGTTTAAAAGGGATTGTATTTCTATTACTTTTTGATTAAGCGCCTCGATACTCTCAAGGTATGCCAAGCGGGTATCTACGGCTGTCTGTAGGGTGTAAAGGTACTCCACATAGCTTATTTCACCTGCGCTATACCCTAACTGATTGGCTCGGATAATGCGCTCGGCTTCAGGTAGCGCTTCTTGTTTGTAAAACTGATATTTTTGCAAATTCAGTTGGTATTCCTCTTGCAGATTTATCCATTGAGTTTTAAGCTGTTTTTCTGTTTGTTGAGCTGCTTCTATAGCTGCTTCTTTCTGATATTTATAAGCTTTCACCTTGGCACGGGTAGCGGTAAAAATAGGAACTGAAAGCCCTATGGTGGCAAAGTGAAAACGTTTACTTCTATCAGTATAGGTCTCTACCCCTCCAATGGTTTGCATTCCTATAAGAGACTGATTGGTATAGCCCAATGTAAGGTCGGGCAGGGCTTGGGCACGCTCTAGACGTTTGTTGTGCTCAGCTATGTTTGCTTCTTGATAGCTGAGTTGTACCAAAGGGTGCTGAGAGAGTTGTACATCCGAAGGCTCACTGAGTAACAAAGGCTCATACACGGGCGACTTGGTAATGGTAAATGCTTCTTCTGTTTGCATTAATGTACGCAAGTTGCGATAGGTAGCTTGTTGTATAGTTTTGTTCTGTTGAAGTAACAAACTTATTTCTCCTTTCTTCACTTGGGCAGTGTTAATATCTATCTTCTTGGTATCCCCTGCTTTATAGCGTACTTCAGCAATGCGAATAAAATTATTGTAGAGACTATCAAGCTGCAAGAGCTGTTCCTCTTTAAAAGTCAAATATTGCAATTGCTGATATGCGTTGCGCACTTGCCGCTTCAGTTCATTCTGCTGAAGGGCTAATTGCCCTTGTTGTAATTGTGTCTCTGCTTGATAGAGCTTTTTGCGAGCAGCAAATACTGTAGGCAAAGGAATAGATTGTGATACACCTACTGAAAGGTCTTTTTCAGCACTGCTGTACTGCCCGTATTGCCCTGTAAAGTCTGTTTTAGCCAATTCAAAAGAGGTTCGCTCTTTAGCACTTGCTCCTTGTAGCTTGAGTTGTGCTGCCTTAATCACTCCATTGTTCTTAAGGGCTATTTGCTCTATTTCTTGTAGCGAGTAAGACTGCTGAGCGTGTAGCGCTATAGGACTGATAAGCAATAGGGTTATCGTGAGTACTTTAGCTGAAGGACGGCGCCAAGAAAAGGTACTATTGAAAGCGATGTAAAGCAACGGAAGCACGAAGAGGGTGAGGAAGGTAGCCGATACTAACCCCCCAATAACCACTGTAGCTAAGGGGCGTTGTACTTCTGCTCCTGCTCCTTGACTGAGTGCCATAGGTAGGAAACCTAAGCTCGCCACCATAGCCGTCATTAGCACAGGGCGTAAACGCATTTCGGTACCCGTAATCACGCGATGCAAAAGGTTGGTCATTCCTTCTTTTTTCAGCTGGTTGAAAGTGCCAATAAGCACTATACCGTTGAGCACTGCTACCCCAAAGAGCGCGATAAAACCAATACCCGCACTAATACTAAAAGGCATTCCCCGAAGAAGCAAGGCAAATACGCCCCCAATGGCACTCATCGGGATAGCGCTAAAGATGAGCAATGATTGTTTTATAGAGTGGAAAGTAAGGTATAACAAGAAAAATATTAAAAGTAGGGCTACAGGCACGGCTATGAGCAGTCGGTCGGTGGCTTGTTGTAGGTTCTCAAACTGACCGCCATAGGTAAAGTAATAGCCCGTAGGGAGCTTTACGCCCTTTAATTTTTGTTCTATATCACTCACCACACTCTGCACATCGCGCCCTTGCACGTTGAAGCCAATGACGATACGGCGCTTGCCTGCTTCACGGCTTACTTGTGCGGGGCCTAATTCATATTTGATAGTGGCCAATTGGCTCATCGGCACCTGCCCATTTTCGGTAGCTACCATCATATGCTGTACATCGTCAATTCCGGTACGATGGAGGCTATCGAGGCGTACCACAAGGTCGAACCTTCGTTCGTTCTCGAAGACAACCCCAGCCTTCTTACCAGCAAAGGCGGTACTGAGTACCTCATTGACCTCTTGCACCGAAAGTCCGTAGTTGGCCAAACGCACACGGTCGTAAGTAACATTGATTTGCAGAAGTCCGCTTACTTTTTCGACCTGTGGGGCGGTAGCACCTTCTGTTTTCTGGATAAGTTGGCTTACTCTTTGGGCGTAGTGGGCGAGGGTATCCATGTTTTCTCCAAAGATTTTTATCGTTACATCCTGTCTGACACCTGTCATCAATTCGTTGAAATGCATTTGTATAGGCTGGCTTTTCTCAAAAAAGACCCCAGGAATATCCTTGAGCCGCTCAATGATGGCATCTCCTAATTCCTCATAGGAGCGACCACTTTTCCATTGGTCTTGGCTCTTGAGTACGATCACAATATCGGAGGCTTCCAGCGGCATAGGGTCGGTAGGTATTTCGGCAGAACCTGTTTTGCCTATCACCATTTTCACCTCGTCGAACTCACGAATCAGGCGAGAGGCCTGCATGGAAGTCTCCAAGCTCTGCTTCAGTGAAGTGCCCGGTGGCAGAATACATTCAAAAACAAAATCGCCTTCTTGTAGTTGTGGAATAAACTCACCTCCCATACGGCTGAAAATGCCTACCGCAAGAACGAACAGTACCACGGTACTGCCTATTATCCATCCCCTAAGGCGGATAGAACGGACAAAGAGCGGTTGGTAGTGACGGTAGAGCCACGCTATCATTCTCTCGGCAAAACTACGCTTGTCACTCACCTTTTTAGGCAAGAGCAAAGCACTCATTGCGGGGATATAGGTAAGAGAAAGAATCAACGCCCCTGAGATAGCGAAGACTACAGTCTGTGCCATAGGGCGGAACATCTTGCCCTCTACCCCTACCAAGGTGAGGATTGGGATATATACCATCAAGATAATAATCTCGCCAAAGGCAGCACTACTGCGTATCTTGGACGCAGAATGATACACTTCATCGTCCATTTGCGCTTGGGTAAGTGGTTGTCGGTTTTTACGGATAGCTAAATGGTGCATCACTGCTTCTACCACAATAACCGACCCATCAACGATAATTCCGAAGTCTATTGCCCCCAAGCTCATCAGGTTCGCACTTACCCCAAAGAGGTTCATCATTCCTAAGGCAAAGAGCAAAGAAAGTGGAATGGCAGTAGCTACAATCAGTCCTGCTCTCAAGTTGCCTAAGAAGAGTACCAAAACGAAGATGACAATCAGTGCCCCCTCTAAGAGGTTTTTCTCTACCGTGTGAATAGCGCGTTGCACTAGGTCGGTGCGGTCTAAGAAAGGTTCTATTACTACATCGTCAGGCAAGGATTGTTGTATAGTGGGTAGTTTTTCTTTAATACGGCTAACTACCTCGTGGCTGTTTTCACCTTTGAGCATCATCACCACGCCCCCAACGGCATCTACTTCGCCATTGTAGGTAAGAGCTCCATAACGAATGGCACTCCCTAAGCGTACCTCGGCTACATGCTTGATAAAGAGGGGAGGGGTGTGCTTGCCTACGGCTATATTGCCTATGTCTTCAAGGGAGCGAGCCATGCCTATTCCTCGGATAAAGTAGGCATTGGGGCGCTTGTCGATATAGGCACCTCCTGTATTTTGGTTGTTCTGCTCCAAAGCAGTGAAAATATCACTGACACTCACCCCCATGGCACGGAGGCGATCGGGGTCTATAACCACCTCATACTGCTTGAGTTCGCCTCCAAAGCTGTTGATTTCGGCTATTCCTTTGGTACCATAGAGTTGGCGAGCCACGATCCAATCCTGCATGGTGCGGAGGTCTTTGGCGGAATATTTGTTTTTGCTCTGTTCCGTAGGGCGAATGATATACTGATATACCTCCCCCAGTCCGGTACTCACGGGTGAGAGTTCGGGCGAGCCTATGCCTTGAGGGATTTGCTCCTGTGCCTCCTTGAGCTTTTCATTGACTAGCTGGCGGGCAAAGTAGATGTCCATATCCTCGCTAAAGACGGCTGTGATGACCGAGAGGCCAAAGCGGGAAATACTGCGTGTTTCCTCCAGCCCAGGAATATTGGCGATGGCTTGCTCAATAGGAAAAGTAACCAGTTGCTCTACCTCTTGTGAGGCCAAAGTAGGGGTAGAGGTGATGATTTGTACTTGGTTGTTAGTAATATCTGGAACGGCATCAATGGGGAGCCTTGTAGCACTCCATACGCCCCAAAAAATAAGCATAAGGGTCATGAATCCTACAAATAGCTTATTTTTGATGCTAAATAGTATGATTTTGTCTAACATTTCTAATAAGAATTAATGATTAGTTAATGACTAATGATGGGTGAGATGACTAATGAACAATCACTTGAGATGAAGAAAGAAAAGACTATATCTTGGGAGGAGTCCAGATATTCCCATAGTAGTTCGAAGACCATACGGTCAGGGGATAGCTATAGGAGGGAATGGTTGCGGTGGCTTGAGCAATGGCTAAGGCCTCATAAGTAGTGGGCGTGCTGATTACCATTTGGCAGCAAGTGCAAATGCAGAAAGGTGAACAGCTATCCAAATGAAAATGAGAGTGTTCCCCAGTTGGGGCTGTTACAAATTCATAAGAAGCTGAAGACTCCTCACCTTCAAGCATATCCGTACAAGGCAGCCCAGTGAGTGCCAACAGATATAAGCTAAGTATGAAGGTGAAAAATCTCATATTGGGAGCAAAGATACATTTTTTTTTCAATCTGATAAAATTTTTTGATTTTGTCGCATTCTACTACATAATTAAAAATAACACATCTGACACATTACCAGCTCCACGCAGACGTGCAGCAACGCACGTCTGCGGGTGCAAAGGTAAATTTTTTTGGTTATATTGTCAAGATGTTGTACCTTTGCACCTAGAAGTTACTGAGAAAATAGGTATAATCAAATGAAATAAGAGCTATTACTAAATCATTACCTAATCTTCTTGTAATTCCTGTATCTTCTTTATTTAAAATAGATTATAAAAGTAGTTTCAATTTTACATCAAAAAACAAAGAGCCCGAAACGGAACGCTTCGGGCTCTTCGATATATTATACTATTCTTCTAATCAAGCAGATATGATACGATCATCACCTTCTAAAAAGGTAGAACTGATACGATATGTAATTTGACATAGGTCATCTTTCTTCGTGTATATCTTTATTTAGTAAAGCAAATGTTTTTGAAATCGTGGACAAAGGTGTGACTATTTTTTGAATATGCAAGAAATAGGCTATTATTTTACCTAAATGAATTCATCGGCTTCTTTATTGGCAACCAAACGGAAGCCTTCGCCGTGAATGTTTAGGATTTCCACCTTGTCGTCCTTTTTCAAGAGCTTGCGCAGTTTTGCGATATATACGTCCATACTGCGAGAGGTGAAATAGTTGTCGTCTTTCCATATTTTAGAAAGGGCTAACTCACGTGACATAAAATCATCGGTGTGTAAGGCGAGCAAACGCAAAAGTTCATTTTCCTTAGGGGAGAGTTTTACAGGTTCTTCGTCCTTATATTTGAGAATACGCAATTTGGTATTGAGGAAGAATCTTCCTATTTCGAACTCAAACTTATTGTCGTCTACCATTGTTTCGATGCTTTTACGTTGCAAAATTGAACGTATTTTCATCAATAGGATTTCGGAGTCGAAGGGTTTGTTTAGGTAGTCATCAGCTCCTGAGCGATAGCCTTTTATCACATCTTCACGCATTGTACGAGCTGTAAGGAAGATAATAGGTATTTTCTCATCTTTCTCACGAATTTCTTTGGCTAAAGTAAAACCGTCTTTATAAGGCATCATCACGTCTAAGATACACATATCGTATGTTTCTTTCTTAAACTTTTCGAAGCCTTCCATACCGTTTTTAGCTAAGGTAACGTCGAAACCGCTCATTACCAAATAGTCTTTTAGTACAGTGCCGAAGTTGGGGTCGTCTTCTACTAAGAGAATGTGTTTATTGTCCGTAGAAGCATTTGAACTGTAATAGTTTCCGTCTGTATTCATTTTTTTATTGTTTTAGGCAATTATGAATTAAATTGTTAAGTTCTTAAATTATATTACCGGCAATTTGATAAAGAAGGTACTCCCTTTTCCTTTGTCGCTTTCTACATCAATGCTTCCTTGATGGTATTCTACGATACTTTTCACGTAGGCAAGCCCTAACCCGTGTCCTTTTACGTTGTGTAAATCGCCAGTATGTTCTCTATAAAACTTGGTAAATACGTGTTTCATAGCCTGCCTGCTCATTCCTTGCCCTCTGTCTTTTACACGTATTAGTATTTTATTCTTTATATTTTCAGTATAAATGTCTATTTCGGGGGCATTAGGTGAGTATTTGATAGCATTTTCAATCACATTCACAAATACATTAGTAAGGTGTGATTTGTTTGCTGATACATCGCCGTTTTCTGCCAAAAAGTGAGTGCGCAATACGCCTCCACGTTCGTCGAGCATTACTTGTAGGTGCCCTATGGCATTGCTTATAAGTTCGTGCACGTCCAACGGCTCTCTCTCTAAATGTAAGTTTCCTTTTTCGAGACGTGATATTTGCAAAATGTTTTCTACCTGAGCCAGCATTCGCTTGTTTTCCTGTTTGAGTATTTTTACATATCCTTTTATTTTCTCAGGGTCGTGCAGGGCAACAGGTGTTTTGAGACTATCCAGCACTAAGTTCATAGTGGCAATAGGTGTTTTGAACTCGTGCGTCATATTATTGATGAAATCGGTCTTGATTTCGGAAATGCGACGCTGAGTGATGAGCTGGTGGAAGGTAACCACAAACACACCTATAACTATTAGTAAAAAGACTACTGATAGGGTTGCGACCCCTATTACTGATGATAGCACATAGCGCTCACGCTGAGGGAATACTACTGCTAATTCATATACTGAATCATCGGAGCTATTGCCTCCAAAAAGCAAGGTGCGGTATTCCTTAGTTTCATTAGGGTCAAAGTACTTAGAGTGTATCTTCGATAAGATATTGCGGTTATACACGGCAAACTCGAAAGGTAAATTCAAGCCTCTTTTTTTGAGTTTTTGCTCTAAGAGTGTGTTTATTTGGCTTACGGACACTCGTTCGCTAAGGGTTTGTTGCCTTATGATACTCTTAAAAGATTCTTCTATCATTAAGCGCTCAATCTCGGGTAATTCACTTAGCTTTTCGTAGGCTTTTATGATAGGCAACTGTTTGTTATCTATATTATTACTTCTGTTGATGTGCTGAAAACTTTCTCTGTTTGTATAGTTCTTTAAGGTAAAAGAATCGGAGAGTTTCAAATCATCGATGAGTACAGGGTTGCGCAGATTGGTAGCCAAAGCGTAATCTTCCTCTAAAATACCGTGTTTATAAATAAAGGTCTCTTTGCTTAGTTTGTTTTCTTGCACATAGATAAACTCTCGCAGATGACTGTCTTTGAGTTTTAAGGTGCTATCGTTCTCGCGCAAATAGATAATTTGAGCTACGTATTTATCGACTTCATCTTGCTCTATTTGTTTAGCTACATTGTTGAGTACCTGCTGAATAGAATAAGTAAAAGCTTCTTCTTTATCGTCGATAGCTGATTTAATCCAATACCCTTGTATGGCAACAATCCCTACAAGAGAAAGGCTTATGAGCACTACTGCGAGTATGTATAATCGCTTATTCACCGGGCAAAGTTAAAACAAATATTTAATATAAAAAACAAATTCTCTTAAAAATTTAACAAAAGATTAAGGAGTACCCTTTTTAAGAGAGCTAAAATACTGAGGTTTTTCTTTTATAAACCCTTGTTTTTACTAAGGAAGAAAAGCGACAATGTTAATAATACCAAAAATGCCAAAAATACCGATGAGAAAATGAGGAAATGAGAAAATGAGGAAATTAGCAAATGGGTAGTGATAAAAAAGGTTTTTTGACGGGTCTGACTTGTCGGACAAATTGGACTAGTCTGAGTTATCGGAGGAAAACGAAAAATATAAAAAGTGAGTTGGAAGGATTTTTGGTGAAAAAAGGGTGTAAGGAGGGTGGGGTTAGCTTATAGAGAGCTTATAGGAAGCTTATACGAATCTTGGAAGATTGGTATAGAAAAGGTATGTAAGTAGTTGATTTATACTGTAGTACAACAACGCTAAAAATGTTAAAAAAGAGGTTTCGAGGCGAAAGAAAGAGAAAAGGAACTAGGCCTTAGACCATAGGCACTAGGGGGAGTATGACGGAAAAGTGCGAGCCACACAGGCAGGTGCGAGTCGCACGGGTAGGTGTAACTCGCACGGACAATCAAGAATGGACGAAGAATGGACAAAGAATGGACAAAGAATGGACGAAGAATGGACAAAGAATGGACGAAGAATGGACGAAGATAAGGTGGAGATAAGACAAAGATAAGACAGAGATAAGACAGAGATAAGACAAAGACAAGAATGTTTGAGAATAGAGGATTGCTTAATGAAAAATGGGGTTTTTGAGGGGATATGATGTGGCTATGATAAAAAAGTGAGGTAAAAAGTTTGTATATAAAAATAAAGTTGTATCTTTGCACCTTGAAAAATGAACAATTGATTACTAAACTTGTAGAAAATGAGAAAGTTAAAAGAATACGATATTTCTTTTGCAGGCTTAAAACAGGGGAGACATCAATTTGTTTATGAGATTGACAAAGCGTTTTTGCAACTGTTTAATTTTGACGAGGTGAATGATATTTATCAGCAAGTAATCGTTGATTTAGACAAGAAGAGCAACTTGTTGGAACTGCATTTTCACAACAGGGGTACTGTGAATGTGAATTGTGATGTTTCTAATGAGCCTTTTGACTTGGCAGTAGAAGGAACACTTTTTTTGGTGGTGAAGTTTGGTGAAGAGTATAATGATGACGATGAAGAAATCTTGATACTTCCTCACGGAGAATACCAACTGAATGTGGCACAATATATATATGAGCTTATTGTGTTGTCAATCCCTGCTAAGCGTGTACACCCTGATGTTTTGAATGGGACGATGCACTCGGTGGTATTAGATAAATTGGAAGCACTTGCTCCAAGAGAGCACCACAATACAATGACTATAGACCCGCGTTGGGAAAGTTTAAAGAATTTAATAACAGATAAATAATATAAAGAATTAAGTAATGGCACATCCTAAGAGACGACAATCAAAGACAAGAAGAGATAAGAGAAGAACCCACGACGTAGCGGTAGTTCCTCAAATAGCAAAAGATCCAACAACTGGTGAAAACCATTTGTATCACCGCGCACACTGGCACGAAGGTAAATTGTACTATCGTGGACAGGTGCTTGTGGATAGTACAGAAGAAGCAAAATAGATTTGCTTCATTTGATTTTATAAGATTATAAAAAAAGAGAACAATATTAATATTGTTCTCTTTTTTGTTTTATTTACTAAAAACTTTGACAAAGGTCGTAGCATAACCGTAGGACGACAAGCGATTAAAATTTTGGCAAAGTAATACTGATTGTAAAATGATTGTACTGTGAATTAGCTTTTTTGGGTGTCTTCTTGAGCGTCTTCTTCTAAGAAACCTTTGGCTAATAGAAGATTGTACCATTGGATTATTTTCTTAATATCGCTGGCATACACACGGTCGCGGTCGTAATTAGGGAGTACTTGAGAGAAATACTCTTCGAGAGTAGCTCCATCGGATTTTGGAGAGATACGCGCTTCTTTCCCATCTTCAAAGTTCTTCATATTAGTAAAAACTTCGGTGAGAGGCACTTCTTTTTCGAGTGTATAAATTGCGATTTCAGACAATAGGCTCACGTTGTTGCGAATACCTACCGATATACGCTTACCATCGGCTAACGAAGTGGCTAAGAAACCAGAGCGCGTTTGAGTTTCTAAGTGATATAAACCAGGTTTGCCAGAAATGGCTAATACTTTTGTTAGATTCATTGTATTTATTTAAGAGTTAAAAAGTTAAGAGTTAAAAGTTATGAGTGTTACTAATTATAATTGTAAATTAGTGTACTATCTTTTGTTTTTGGCATCAAAGAATTTCATTCGGTAGTCTACCTTTACCTTTCCTTTACTGATATTAGCCAGCTTACTTTTGATGAGTTGGCGTTTAAAAGAAGAGAGTTTATCGGTGAACAGAATGCCTTCGATATGGTCGTATTCGTGCTGAATGATACGAGCGGCGAGTCCGCCAATGGTAAGCGTTTGCTTATTAAAGTCTTCATCGAAGTATTCAATGGTGATTTGCTTGTGCCTGCTAACGTCTTCTCGTACGCCAGGAATACTGAGGCACCCTTCGTTGAAGTTCCAAGTATCGCCTGTTTCTTCTACTATTTTGGCATTGATAAAAGTTTTTTTGAAGCCTTTTAAGAAAGTTTGCTCTTCTTCTGAAAGCTCATCGTCATCGGCGAAAGGAGAGGCATCTACTACGAACAAACGTATAGAGAGACCTACCTGAGGAGCAGCGAGCCCTACGCCATAAGCGGCATTCATAGTGTCGTACATATTAGCAATCAGTGTTTTGAGTTGAGGATAATCGGGGGGGATTTCAGTTCCTACCTTTCTGAGCACTGGGTCGCCATAAGCAATAATAGGTAAAACCATTGTGTTTTAATTTGTTTATCGGGCGCAAAGGTAAGAATAATTTGGAAATTAGCAAATGAGGAAATGAGAGAATGAGAAAAGTTTGTTGTATCTTTGCACCAGAAAGAAAAGCTACACAGTTATACCGTGTAGTGTTTTTCCTTTTTTAGGGAAGAATTGAGGAAAAAACTCTTAATAAAACGCCTTTTTATTTAACAGAATACAAAATGCACAACGAGAGAGTGTAAAAGACGCTATCTGTTGATTTGCAGTATGTTTAATGTGTAAAAAGGTAATTTGTATTGTGTAGCACTATGTTAAATAATGTTAAATATTTGTGTAGTGTATATTATATAAAATAAATATCTTACTTTTGCGTTTGAAGAGAGAGGTGTAACTATTATACAAAAAGATATATGAGACACCTTTATATATTATAAGATTTCAAGCAACAATATTAATAATTTCACTATTGCTATACTGCAATAGCATAAATACAAACATAACTTCCATATGAAAAAGTTATTACTATTACAATGTTTCTTTTGGGCGACTCTCTCAGTTGCCTTTGGGCAGAATTATATTCCTTTTAGTGTTCGTTACCAAGGTACCGTAAAGGGGGATATGATTGTGGTTGGGAATACTATTCTCAGCCCTCAAGCCAATCCTAATAATGACTATACAGGTAATCACGGTGATAATTCAGGCATTGATATGAAGTATATCAATGTGGAGCCTGAGTCGGGGGTGTTTAACTCGAGTTCGGCAACTGTGCTCGACCCTAATCCTGCCTCTACCTGTAAAAAGGTGGTGAGGGCATATCTCTATTGGGCAGCTGCTTATACTCAGGAACGAATTGATAACCAAACGAGTCCTAGCTTAGAGAGAAGTAAGTTTAAGAATGTAAAATTTAAAGTAGGTTCGGCGGCTTATCGTGATTTGGTAGGAGAACTTGTATATGACGGTAATGATATAGTGAGTACTGGAGGTGGTAGTTATAATGGGCAACGTGCCTATGTGTATCGTGCCGAGGTGACCAATTACCTCAATGGTACTATTGCTAATACCTATACCGTAGGAAATATACAAGCACCTAAAGGTAATGAGAAAACAGGTGTAGGTTATGCTGCTGGATGGACACTTGTAATAGTATATGAGGACTTGACTCGTGAAGCCCGTAATATTACGGTATTCGACGGTTTTTCAGTAGTAAACGAAAATAATAATCCTACTATTAATATCTCAGGGTTTAAAACTGTGCCTACTGGTCCGGTGAGAGCCAAAGTGGGTTTTGCAGCTTTGGAAGGTGAATTAGGTATTTCTGGAGACCAGCTCACAATGAAAAAAAGAAATACTTGGGGATATGAGGCACTATCAGCTCCTGGTCGTCCTGCTAATAATTTTTTCAATAGTACTATTACTGATGAAAACGGTATTAATTATCATCGTAGACCGGCTTCAAAAAACCTATTAGGGTTTGATGCTGGTGTTTTTGAGTTGGCTAATAGTGGCAAAACTTTTTTAGATAATAACGATACTTCTACTTCTTTTAGACCCTATTCGGACCAAGATGCTTACTATCCTTTTATGTTTGCTTTTAACGTGGAAGTGATAGCACCCCATATTGTGATGGAGAAACGCGTGCTCAGCAGTGCAGGTGCCGATATTACAGGGCAAAATGTGCAAATGGGTCAGTCGTTACGTTATAAAATACGTTTCCAAAATATAGGGAATGACGATGCTAAAGATGTACAGATTACTGATATACTTCCTGTAAACTTACAAGATTTTGATGCTACAACAGCAAATATTTCGATGCCATTAGGGGTAAGCTATACTTATATACCAGCCTCTCGTAAACTTACATTTAATATTCCTGAGAGCTTAGTGAAGAAAGGAACTACCGTACAGGAACTTTCTTTTGGTATAAAAGTAGTGAACGACTGTAACAAATGGCGTGATGCGTGTTCTAATGTAGTAGAAAATAGAGCCTCAGCAAGCTATAAAGGAGTGTCTAACCCATCGACACCCTTAACAGCAGGTAGCTTCAATACACAATTTACAGCTTGTAACGGTGGGGTAGAAGGACCGTCTAACTTTATTGTAGACCTTGATTTTACTAAATGTATGTTTAAAGCCACTACGGTATTGTGTGAGCGCACGGTTACCTTGGAGGCAGGAGCTAACTTTGACTCTTACAAATGGGAAAAAGTAGGCGGAGGTACTACAGGAGGTAACTCGCGCACCTTAGTAGTAACTGAGCCAGGAGTTTACAAAGTAACGAAGAGTAAAGCAGGTTGTGCTACAATGTACGAAGAACACACTGTGAACCCTAATGCTTATGCTAATGCAGTACACCCTATTAAAGATTTGCTTTCGAAAAGGAAACTAAATGGTGAGGTGTACATCTGTGCAGATACAGGGGGTACTGAGTATCCACAAGTGTATTTGTGCGGGGGTAGTACTACAGTGCCTGTAAGTCTTAGAATTACTGGGGCTACAGCTTATCAGTGGCAAAAATTGGGCTCTTGTGGAGCTTTACCACCTACCCTAAGCAAAGAGTGTCCGCCTTCTAACGACAACTATAACTGTAACTGGACAGATATAGGAAATAGTGGAGACATTACTTTGCGAGATGAAGGAGTATACCGTTTGGTAGTTACTTATGGCAACTGTGTGTCGCCTTATTACTATTTCCGTATTACCAAAAACAATGTAGACCCACAATTAGTAGGTCGAGACCTTATTTGTAATAAAAACGGTAGTATTACTGTAAATGGGGTGCCAGCAGGATATGAATACGGTTTGAAGAAAACAGGTTCTACTAGCTGGGTGAAAAGCTATCAAAGCAGTAATGTATTTGATATAGTAACTCCAGACAACTATACCGTGTACGTACGTCAAGTGCTTACCACTACCATTACTACACAACCTTGTATTTTTGAGAAATCAATACAAATAAACAAACGAACTCCTGCGATGACTGCCAGCGTTACACCTATGGCTTGCAGTACCAGCAAGGGAGGTATACGCGTACAACTTAGCGGTAACCCTTATCCACCTTTTACTTATACTATTCGCAATAACAACGCTACAGGTGGAGTGGCTTATACTACGGTTACCAATACTACCGACTTAAATATTACTAACCAGTTTACTGCTGGTAATTACTATATAGAGGTAACGAGCCCAGATGGTTGTAAATTTACTACCAGTGTGCGCATTGATAAAGTGCCAGACCTTAAAGCTACGGCTTCGGTATTGCGACACTTGAGCTGTGGTACTGCTATAGTGCGTGTAACTGCGACGGGCGGTAAAACTAACAGAGCGAATGGCTATGGCTATAGTAGTGATGGAGGAGCTTCCTACCAAAATAACTTCGCAAATAGTTATTACGACTTTACCTTTACTACTGCAGGAGTGAAAAACTTTAAGGTGATAGACGACAACGGCTGTATTGCTGAGGTTTCGGCTACTGTAAATACCTTGCCTACACCTGCTATCACAGCCAGCTATACCGTACAAAACTGTGGTGATAGGGCGAAGATAACTATTAATGAACCTACTAATGCTTCCAGCTATAACGTATTACAATACAGTATAGACGGAGTGAACTTCCAATCAGGGCGTGAGTTTCCGAACTTACAAACGGGAAGAAGCTATACCCCTGTATTACGCTATGGTAACGGAGGAGCAGGAGCTTTATGTACAGTTACAGGTGCCACTATTACTATTCCTACTTTTGTGGGAGGTAACCTTATTGCCTCAGCAGGGGTAGAAGAATTGGTAGGTTGTGACACAGGAGTTAATGCCGGTAAAGCCCTCGTTCGTTTCTCGAACGTACAAGGTGGGAAACAACCTTATGAATTTAACTTTGGTGATGGTAACTGGACTACCGATAAGAAAAAATGGATGTTACCAGGCACCTATAATATGGCAGTACGCGATGCGATAGGTTGTACTCGTGAAAACATAAAGGTAACTGTAGACCCAAGAATTCCAGAACCAACCTTTACTCCTTCACAAATTACTTACGACTGCCAAGGACGCGGTTCTCTTACGATTACTAATAACAAAAATAATTACAAATATAAATATTACGTAGACGGTCAGCCTACCACTGATAATAACTTTAAGAATCTTACACCGGGCGTACATACTATTACTATTGAGTATGCTGATACGAATCCTCTTACCAAAAACGTACTCTTTTTTGAGGACTTTGGTACAGGGCGCAATGGTGGTAATGAATATATTAACAAGAAATACTATCTTGAATTGCAAGATGGTTCAATGCCTAGAAACGGTTATGGGCAACCTTGGCCTAGTGGTATAAACTATGAAGGACGTTCATTAGCTGATGGTGAATACGTAGTATCACATAGGCTAAATCCTAACAATGGAGCTTGGTGGCAACCTAATGACCATACGAAATTAGCTAATGGTCGTATGTTTTTTGTGAACATTGGTAAGGTATTGGGAACTGAGGGAGCTATTTTGTACCAACGTCCTATTAGAGACTTGATTCCAGGTAAAGAAGTAAAATTCTCGGTAGCCTTGATGAATTTATTAGGTTCTAATGACCCTCGCTACCCAATTGGTGCACCAGATTTGGCTATAGAACTTTATACTGACCAAGCTGCTGTAGATGCCAAAAACCCTCTTGTTTCAGTGCGTATTGCCCCTCGAATTCCAGGTAGCAAGGGGCCTAATGACTGGACTGAATTTGAACGTGCTCTAAACCCAGGAAATCATACTGAGCTTATTGCGGTAATACGTTCTTTCAGTTTGGTAGAAAGCGGTAATGACTTGGCAATGGACGATATCTACCTTTACCAAGAGCCAAAGGCTTGTGGCTTTACCTATACTACTACTGTAACGATTGCTAACGACAAGGCTTTCGGGGTAGACCCTGCTACCGAAAAGATTACGCAACCTAAATGTAATGGAGAGCAAGGTAGTTACCAAATAGGCTTGAAAAATGCACCTTCTACCTATTATGTACAAAAAGATAACACAGGTAGTTTTGTAGCTACCACAGGTAATCCTTTCAGATGGGATAACATACCTGCAGGTGCTCATACCGTGAAAATACGTGCAGAACAAAATAATACTAATTGTGAGGCAACACGTACTTTTAATATTGCTAACCCTGTAGCTATTACTGTTTCAGTACCTAACAATGTATTGATAGGTTGTAACCCATCACGTGTAGAGGTAACTGTTACTGCCAATGGTGGTAGTGCTCCTTATAGTTATGAACTATATAGAGGTGCTACAAGAATAACGGGCTCTAACAATCCTAAGTTTGTAATTACACAAGCAGGTACTTACAGGGTGGTAGTGAAAGATGCTAATAACTGTACTAAAGACGCTACCTTCAATGTGGTGAGTCCGAATACTATTAGTTTGAGAGGTACTTCGGGTACAGCTAACGACTTCTGTACAGCTGCTACTTCACAAGCAAAAGTGGAAGTAGAAGTGACAGTAGCAGGAGGAGGAAATAATGCACCTTATACATTCCAACTCAACGGAGTGACTAAGGCGACCCAAAATGGTACTAAATATACATTCACAGGTTTAGGAGTGGGTAACCATACTTTTACTGTTATCGATAAATATGGTTGTACCGCTACTTATAGTAAGGCTTTAACAACTCCTATAGTAATAGATGGCTCAGGAGCACAAGTAGCCAAGGATATTGCCTGTGGAAGAAATGAAAATGAACGCAAGGGAAGAATTACCTTGAAAGTAAAAGGAGGTACAACGCCTTATACTTATACTATAGAAAAAGTAGGAGGAGGTATCGTAGTAGGAAAAACTGCTGTGCCAGCTAATAATACCGTAGTATATGAAACTGCTCAGGTAGGTACTTATAAGATAGTAGTACTTGACAGCAATAATTGTAGGGTAGAATCTTCGGCTACACTTAGAGCACCAGCAGCTGTAACTGCTAATGTAACCTCTACTGACGTATTGTGTAAGGGTACTAATAATGGTTCTATATCTGTAGTTGTAACAGGTGGTAAAGCACCATTTACTTTCTACGTAAATGGTAGTAACCTAGGAGGAGGTACTTCAAAAGAATTTAGAAACTTGCGACCAGGTTCTTATACTGTAAAAGTAGTAGATGCAAATAACTGTACGTATGAAACAACGCGAAATATTAGTGATGCGCCCTCTGAACTTAAAGGATTTGTAGGTGTAGCAGAGCTTATAGGTTGTGGTAAAACAGGACCTACAGCAGGTAAAGCAAAGATTAAGTTTACTAACGTATCGGGTGGTCAGCGTCCATATTCGTATAAATATGATGGTAACTATACTTCTTCATCAGAAGGTTGGTTGCCAGCGGGTAGACATACCGTATATATAAAAGATGCGAGAGGTTGTGAATTGCCATTGCAAGTAACTGTAGACCCCGTTATTCCAGAACCAGCAGGATTTACCTATACAGCTACTGACTTTGATTGTAACGGTAAAGCTACTGTACAGTTTAGGACTTCATCACCTACCTCTTACGACTATGAGTATGAAGTAAATGGTAAAAAGGCAAAAGGTAGAATTGCCAATATTGCAGGCTTAGCACCGGGAACTTATACCGTAACGGTACGTTATAGAGATTTGAACCAACCACCAAGTGATGCTATTATAAAAGAAGATTTTGGTACTGGTAAAGATAAGTGTATTTCTAATATATCACCTTTCTTGACTTGCGCTAGATTTATTACCTTCCCAGCAGGTCCAGGACACTATGTAGTGGGTAATAAGAACTCTCGATTTATATCAATAGGGGACGTAGACCGTGCGGGTGTATCAGGTATATGGACACATCCTAACCCACGTTCAGGAAATCCTGAAGATCGTTTCTTGATAGTGGATATAGGAAATGTAAGAAACCAAGACGTATTATATTGGAAAGATGTAAATGATGTAGACCCTCATAGGAAAGTACAATATGAGATGTACTTGTTCAACTTGTTTAAACCTCATAAAGGAGCTCAAGAACCAGACGTACAAATACGCTTGGTGAACAAGGCTAATAATCAAGTGTTAGACTTTAAGAATTCAGGTAAATTAGCACACCACAACGATCCTAATAACTGGGTGAAATTTGAAGGAGAATTAGATCCTAAAGGAGCTACTTCTATAAGAGTAGAAATACGTACTAATAGTTGGGCTGATTGGGGCTGTGACTTTTTGGTAGATGATATATTTGTATACCAAAGACCAGATGTGTGCTGGCAAGAAATGACTAAGGTTATTACCATACCAGGTGATAGAGAATTTAAAGCAGAAATGACTGCTAAGACAGATGTAACTTGTTATGGAACGGGAACAGCAAAAGTAACCTTTAAGGTACAAAACATAGGCGCTGGTAATTATAATGTAGTAGTAGATGGAGGAGCTCCTATTTTCTCAAACCAAACAGCGGGTACTATAGTAATTCCTAACCTATCAGTAGGTAATCACACCATAGAATTTAACCACAGTGGTAACTGTAAAGTAACTCGTGTTGTTACTATTACACAACCTGCTAAGCTTACTCTTAGTGCTACTATTACTGAACCTGCAATGTGTTCTAACGGACAACAAGCACGTGTAACCCTTGTAGCAAATGGAGGGGTGCCACCTTATCGTTATCAGTATACAGTAGGAGGTGGAGCAGGTAGGACACAAACTACACCTATTTTTAGCAATATACCTGCAGGAAGTGTAAACTTTAAGGTAATAGATAAAAATGGTTGTGAGGCTACTTTAGCAAGCAACTTGAATATACCTACCCCACAAACTGTAAACTTTACTCTTTCGGCTACTGATTGCTACGAAGGAGGCAATACAGGTGAGGTAACCGTGAAAATAAATGCGGGTAATGGTGGTTATAAAGTGAAATTGAACAACGGTACTCCTGTAACTTTAGCAGCAGGAGTTACTAATCATACCTTCACTGGTCTTACTCAAGGAAGTTATAGAGTAACCGTTACTGACCAATATGGTTGTAGTGCAGTACAGAATATTATAATTCGTCCTACCTTGAACACCAGTGTGAAGGTAACCAATGAAAGTTGTGTGCCAGGTAAGATAGAAGTAACTGCAACAGGAGGTGACGGTAATTATACCTATGCTTTTGCACAAGGTTCAGTAACTACTGTTACAGCAGGAACTTTTGGAACTACCAATACTTACAATGTACCTCCTATCACAGGTTCAGTACAGACTTATACTGTATTTGTGAAGTCTGATCGTTGTGTGAAACGCCACGAAGTGGGGATACGCAAAGCACCAGCTGTTACCTTCGATACTGAAACGATAACACCTACTTGTCAGGGTTCAGGTAACGGTAAGATAGTAGTGAAGAATATCGCAGGAGATGCTAACTTTACCGTACGTTACGGTAATACAGGTACTCCAGTAATTGCTACTTTCACAGGTATTGCAACTAATACTTATACAATTGACAACTTGGTAGCAGGAGCTTACTCTATTACTGTAACCGACCGTTATGGTTGTAGTACAAGTAAAAATGTTACCTTGCAAGATATGCCAGCGCTTACTGCTAGCATTACGGTACCATCTAGCCCAGGAGATTGTATCACAGCAGGTCAAGCAGTATCTCTTACTCTTACAATGTCTAACGAGGCGTGGAATGCTTATAGAGCAGGAGGTAACCAAATATATTATAACTATAATGGAGGTACTTGGCATCCAATGCCAACCAACCCATATACTTCAGCACCTATATCAGGGGTGACTGAGCCGGGTAAAACAGTACAGGTGCGTTTTGCTACTCGTCCAGCATTAGGAGGTTCCGATATTTGTAGTACAAGTGCAATAGATTATGTAGTGCCACGTCCGTTAGGAACAGTGAGTGTAACTACTGATATAGGAGATTTCCGCTTAGGTTGTATTACAGCAGGTAAGACTTACTTTACTGCTACAGTAACTGTGGGCACTGGTAACCCTCCTTTCCGATATAATGTAAATGGAGGAGCTTGGTCAGCACCTACTCCATCAGGCACCTATGTATTTACTAACTTGATAGTAGGTAGGACTTATACTTTTGGAGTGATAGATGCAAATAATTGTGAAACTGAATTTACTGGTGATATTTATGCTAATGTAGCTACACCGGCAATGACAGTGATTGTTTCGCCACAACCTGCTTGCCACGGAGGTCAAGGACAAGCTACCTTTAGAATCCACCGTGAGTCACAATACACAGGAGGTTCTCCAGCGGGTACACCACTTACTTGGGTGTTATATGAAAAAACACCAGGAGCAGGTTTAGGTAATCCAATTGTGAGTGGTACTGCTGTAATGCCAGCACCAGGTAATGATGCTACGAACGTTACCCCAGCAGGACCTCATAGCTTAGCACCTAACAAGACTTACTATGTGGTAGTAACAGAAGGTACTTGTGTATGGGGTAGTCGTGATGCTCATATTAGAGAGTTAGGTACTCTTACTGCTACGGTATCAGCAAGTACGCAAATTACTTGTGATAAAAATGGTGTATTAGAGGTGTTGAATCCATCAGGAGGTGGAGGTACTTATACATATAAAGTAACTCCTATAACTCCAGGTGTAAGCTTTACGGTGCCAATAGCAACAGGAAACTCAAGAGTACAGATTATTAAGGATAATATAGCAACTCCACCAATGCCTGTTAACCCAGCTTTACCATATTCGTTCGCTGTGAAGTTAACAATGGAAGACCAATTTGGTTGTAGTGCAGATCTCGGTACTCATACCCTTACAGTACAGCCAGCACCTAAGATTAATAAAGTTACACTAATGGGTTGTGTGAATGGTTCTATCAGTTTGACTATTGAACCACAAGCGAAAGCACCAGCAGGCTCTGGTACTTCGGCTACAGGAGCAGAACTCAACGGTTATGAATACTCAATAGATGGTGGTTTGGATTACCAAGCAAGTCCTACTTTTGGTAACTTGGTAGCAGGTGCTTACGACTTACAAATCCGCGATAAGGCGACAGGCTGTATAGCAACACTTACTTATACCGTTACTGCCAACTTAGAAGCTGAAGCATCACTTACTAAAGCCTTAGGTTGTGGTGCGACAGGAAATGCTGAAATTACTATAAAAGTAGACAGAGGAACCGGTAACTACACTTATGCTATTACAGGTCCTGCAGGTTATACAGTACCTTCTACAGCTATCCCACAAGTGAGTGGTAAATATGAGGCTAAAGTAAATAATATCACTACAGCAGGTGTTTATACCGTAACAGTAACTGATGTTAATGCCTCAGCAGGTTGCAACACCTTTACTAAGACTATAACCGTGTTGCCAGCAGAGTTACCACAAATAGAAACTGCAGTGAAATCAGTAACTTGTAGTGGAGGTAATGATGGTGAGATTTACATCACTGAGAAGAACGCTACTATAGGAACATTTAACTATACGAATGTACCTATTGTAGGTCCTGCTGGTTCTACACCTCTTTGGACAGCTGCTACAAGAACTTACAGTAATTTGAAAGCAGGCGTGTACACAATTACAGTAGACGCTAATGGCTGTCAAGCAGTTTATACAGTAACAGTTGCAGAACCTAAACCAGTAACTATTAGCAGTACACAAATTGTGACACAACAGTTTGCTTGTACAGCGAGTGGTACAGCACAGCAAGCTACTATTAGTGTACCTAATGGAGCTATCAGTGGAGGTACCCCACCATATACAGTAGAATTTGTATATACAAGCCCTGCAGGTACTATCACTAGTACAGGCAATACTTTCACGGTGGGAGATATTCGCGGTGGAGTAGTAACCATTACGGCTACCGATATGAATGGCTGTGCTACTACTACTACCCAAATGATTAAACCTTTTGAGGCATTAGACCCAGAACAAGTGAGTGTAACCGTACAAGGAACACCAACTTGTAACGCTCCAATACAAGTGAAAGTGGATATAGTAGCTGCACCAGGTATGCCTCCACTTACACAAAGTGAATTGCGTTACTATATGGGAGTTAATCAGCCTACCGTACCACCAAGTGCAGGAGCACCTTGGACAACAAATAATGTGTTCTCTGTAAATCCTAAGCAAACTTATACGTTCTGGATAGGTCACGCAGGTACAGATTGTGTAGTGAAAGCATTGTATGTAGCACCAGATCCAAATACGTTCCGCATTGTGAATCCACAAATTAAGAACGTTACTTGTAAAGGCAATAACGATGGTATAGCTACCTTCACATTGAGTAATACAGTAAGCACACATAACTATACTGTGAACTTAATAGCTTCAGGAGGAGTAACACCACCTACAGTACCAGCTGTATCAGGAGCTAATCCTACCTTTACAATTACAGGTTTGAAATCAGCTACTTATACAATGACAGTAACAAGTAGTGGTACAGGTTGCGTACAAACTTATACCTTTAATATATCAGAAGCTGATGTTGCTCTTACAGCAAGTATTAGTGTTCAGTCTATCACTTGTTTAAGTGCACCAAATTATGATAATGGTGAAATAGAGATTACTAATGCTACAGGCGGTTGGGGCGGATATCAGTACTATGTAAGTACTACACCACCTACTCCAACGAGTGCTGTATGGTCAGACACTAATGTGTTTACAGGCTTAACAGCGGGCACTTACCACGTAGCTATACGCGATAGAGGAGGTTGTATGGTAACGCTTAGCTCGACAGTGGTACTTGCTAATCCTAATAACATTACAGGTACTCTATCTATTACAGCACAAAACTGTACACCTAACTCAGGAGAAATAACTGTACAGAATGTAACAGGAGGTGAAGGACGCAATTATACTTTCCAACTTATTAGAGATGGTGTATTACAAGGAGCTGCACAAACAAGTACTGTATTTACAGGCTTAGGAGCAGGCACTTATCAAGTAGCTATCAGTGATACTTGGGGTTGTACCGCTACTCTTACCCAATCGGTGACCTTGTATGACCCAATTGATAGTGCAAGTATAGGAGTAGTATTTATCAAACAAATTACTTGTAATCCTGCAACAGGAGCTACTTTATCAGTAACTCACCAAGGAGGTTCAACAAACTTGCGTTATACTTTAACAAATAATGCCGGAGGTACTCCACAAGTGAATAATACAGGTATATTTACAAATGTAGGTGCAGGTGTTTATAAAGTATCAATTGCTGACCTTACTACAGGTTGTGCTACCGTAACAGGTGCTGATATAGACGTAACTGACGCTATGCCTGTGAACTTTACTTATACCACTACGGCGGTAACTTGTCACGGTGCAAGCAACGGACGACTTGTGATTACCATACCAGGAACACAAATACAAACCGATTACCAAATTAATATTGCAGGAGCAGGAGGAACTCTCCGCAGTGAAACGGTGAACGTAACACCTAAAGATATTGAATTTGATGCAATGCCAGCAGGTGTATATACAGTAACGCTTACCTCATCACGCAATTGTACTGCAACTCAGGTAATCACTATTGGTAAACCAGATGAATTGGTAGTAAGCAGTACAACGGTGACTACACACTTCAAATGTGACGCCAATAATAATGCACAACAAGCTATCATTCAAGCAACAGGTCGCGGTGGAACAGGTACTTATACTTTCAACTTTGAAGTGTTTGACGGTACCTCTACTACTACCTCAGGTTGGGTGAACCATACAGGAGTATACAGTGTAACTAGCAATGGTACTCACACTCAAACAGTAATAGTGTATATACGCGATGCGAATGGTTGTCAAGCTGATAACAGTGCGAACCCATTAGTAATACCGCCATTAAAACGTATTACAAGTATTGATGTGAACCGAACAAGCCAAATAAGCTGTAACGCTACCGAAAGTATTACCTTAACTATCAATGGAGGTAATAACAAAGGATATCGTATAGAAGTAACCTCTACAGGAGCTGGAGTGGCTATCCCAAGTACACAAACGCTTACCGCAGGAGTGAACACGGCTAATATAGGCTTTAATACACCTGGTTACTATGAAATGAAAGTAATAGACCTTGAAACAGGTTGTTATGCTACTGCATCGCATACGGTTATAGATTTCAGCGATATAGAAGTAACTGCTGCACAAACCAAACCAGTATCGTGCGTAGGAGGCAATGATGGTGAGATTACCCTTACTGTAAAAGGTTATCAAGGTATTTATAACTATCAAGTGCTTGATGCGACTACCTTAGCTCCAACAGGAATAACAGGAACTGTACAAGCAAATGCGGCTACTGAGAGAAGAGAGGTAATTGCAGGTTTATCAGCAGGAACATATGTGATAAGAGTAGTGGAAACACAATCACCATACTGTACAGTAACCACTACTTCGGTGATGGTATCGGCTCCTACACAAGCTTTGACAGTGAGTCCTACTATTACAAATCGCATCACTTGTGAACCTAATGATAATAAAGGTGCCTTCAGTATAGATGTAACAGGAGGTTGGGGTGATTATCAATACCGCTTGTTAGTGGGAGGAGCTCCTCACGCTACTTATGGTACCTATACCACCACTACCTTATTTGAAGGATTGACTGCCAATACCTATACGGTAGAAGTAACTGACCGAGGAGGTTGTTCAACTACTACTAATGTAGTAATGGCGCCACCAGCACCTATTTCGGCAAGCATATCAGCAACTACTGTTTTGAATTGCTTCAACGATAGAACAGGAGTAATAACAGTGGTGAGCCCAACAGGAGGAAGCGGTAATTACGCTTACGAATTGTGGAATGTGGGAGGTGCACAAATAGGAGGTGCACAAACTAGCACTACTTTCACTAACCTATATGCAGGTTCGTATAACGTGAAGATTATAGATGGTTGGGGTTGTGATGTTACTATTCCAGTAACCATCGATGAACCTCGTGAAATGAAGGTAACTGCCTCAATTGCTAAACCGCTTACTTGCTTGCAACAAGCTACTATTTCAATTACTGTAACAGGTGGTACTCCAGGTTATACTTACTATATGGTAGCCAACGGTACAACTACTACAACACTTACAGGAAATAGCACTCAAGCAGGAGTAGGAGAGTACGAGTTCTATGTGATAGATAGTCACGGTTGTCAATCGAAGTTGTCTAACAAGATAACGATAGAAGCATTACAACCATTACAATTACACGTAGATACTTCTGAGGCATATGTAAAATGTAATGGAGATAGTACAGCTAAGATTACTTTCTCAGCCACTGGTGCTTTGGGTAACTACCAATACAAATTGTACAAAGGAGGTGTAGCACAAACAGCTACTGCTACCCAAGAAAATGCTACTGATTGGGCATTTGGAGGTTTGTCTTCTGGTACTTACCAGGTGGAAGTAATTAGTGTAGACTGTGTACAAACTAGTACAGTTATAAATATTGGAGAGGCAGGACCACTTTCAGTAGCTACTGCAAGTACTGATATTAGCTGTAATGGTGAAGCCGATGGTACTATTTCGGTAACCGTAACAGGAGGTACAGGAAGAATCCTCTACGCTATTAGTCCACGATTAGACCGATTTGTAGATAGTGGTTACTTCACTAAATTAGCAAGAGGTAACTATATTGTAAGAGCTCAAGATGAAAATGGTTGCTATACTGATACTACCTTTGAAATCAAAGAACCTACTTTATTAGAGGCTTCAATAGACAAGATAACTGATGAGGTATGTAAAGGTGGTAATGATGGTACAGTATCTATCACTATCAAGGGAGGAACTGCTTCTTACAGTACTTCAATAGATAATGTAACTTGGACAGTAGGCAAGACCCTCTATACGGGATTAGCTTCTGGTACTTACACTATCTACGTGAAAGACGCTCGAAGCTGTACTACCGAAGTATCGGTAACAATCAAGGAAGGAGTAGACTTACAAGCTACTGCTACCGTAGAGTACAGTTGTGGTAATAATACCGTAGTGAATACTATTGTAGCTTCTTCTAATCCAGAGTATGCAGGATATGTATCATATAGCATAGATGGAGGAGCACCACAAGCTTCAGGACGCTTTATAGTAACACCAGGTACTCACACTGTTACCATAGCACATAATAACGGTTGTACACGTACTATAACGGTAGATGTAGAAGCTTATACAAACCTTACAGTATCGTCTACTAAGACTGATATGAGTTGTTATGGTGTGAATGATGGTACGATTACTTATGCAACCACAGGTGGTACAGGAAGCTATACATTTACTATCTCACCAGAGGCAGGAACTTTTGATGGAACTAATAAGTTTACTAACTTGCCAAAAGGACAGTATATTGTGAAGGTGAAAGACAATGTGATAGGCTGTGAAGTAGAACGCACCTTTACCATTGTAGAACCTGAACAGTTGGTAGCTCACGCAAGCACCGTAACAGAAACTTGCTACGGCACTAATGACGGAGCTCTAAGCTTCCGATTCACAGGTGGACGTGCACCATACAACTATACGTTGAAAGACCCATCAGGTAATGTGATAGGAACTTCAAGCAGTGTAGCAACAGGTACAGTAGTATCTAGAACAGGAATAGCACCAGGTAGATACCAATTAGAATATGGTGACTCTGGTATCTGTTCACAAACCTTAGAAATAACAGTAGCTGCTGCACCAAGCATTAATGCTACTTTTGAAAAAGGCTTTAACTGTTCTACTGTTTCTACTACTTGGACGACAGGCTACTTGATGCTAACGTTCAACAATTTGGACGGTGCACTCACACGAAGCAATACAAGCTATGCTATCAATAGTACTGATGCGCGTGATGCGAGACCATTTGAATCGTTTGACGGTAATAGAGCTAAGACAGCACCTATTGAACCAGGAACGAACCAATATATAACTGTATTCTATCGTGGAGCAGGTGTAGCATCTACTTGTCAGGAAACTATTGCACAACGTTTTGATATAGAACGTTACCCAGGATTGGAATTGAAAGACAAGAGCGACCCACGTGAATTGAACCTTATAAAAGTAGAAGCAAGAGGAGGTAATCCTCCATACACTTACTACTTTAACGGAAGTTACGAAAATGGAAGCAATGAGTATACTCTTAAACCTACTGACCCAACCAGCCGTATAGTAAACGGAAGAGTATACAAAGTGGTAACCGCTACTGTACAAGATGCAAATGGTTGTGAAGCCGACTTGCGCATCGAGAAAGAGTTTATGAAGTCAGTACCACCTAACTTCTTTACACCGAATGATGATGGTAGCAACGACGGTTGGGATCCTGATAGATTCCGCAGTTATCCAAACTTGACTGTAGATATCTACGACCGCTACGGACGTTATATCACAACGTTGCGTTCAGGACAAAAATGGGACGGACGTTATGACGGTAAAGAATTACCAGCGGGTGACTACTGGTACATCTTGAAGACTCACGAAGACGGTGAAGATGCACGAGAATATATGGGTCACTTCACATTGTATAGATAGTAAGTAATATCTATAATAAATAAAACCCCTGCGAAGGAAACTTCGCAGGGGTTTTTTATTAAAAGTAATAAATAGTTTAAATTCGTTCAGCAATCCAGCGAGATATGAACGCAGGTTTAGGAGCACCTATTTTTTGTGCATACAGATAAGTTTCTACCAAGTTATGGGCATCGTCGATGTATTTACCTTTGCTTTTAAATCCTTGCATTTCGTCTCCCATAAAAGTTTCAGATAAGAAATTGATATCATATTCTTTAATGACAAACTCGCGATGGTTGCGCTCTGTCATCATATCGAGTGCCCACTGAGTGTATTTTACATTATTTACGTGTGAATTGACATCTAAATCGCTTACACGTACTTTAAAATCGTTTACTTGATACATACCTTCGGGGAGATTGATACGGTCGGTATGGAAAGAGAGTCCGCCTTCGGTACGAGGAGAGAAGATTTCTTGGCGGTCGGTAAGCTCAATGGGGCGACGTGTTTGAATATCTAAGGTAATCCAAGTACTAGCACATTCACCTATTTTTTGGTCGTTGCAAAAAAGTTCGAATTCGCGAAAAGCATACACTCCTTTTACAGGGAGAGACCACGTTTTGACGGTGATACGTTCATTCCATTGAGGCCAATAGTGCATTTTTAGTTTTTGCTGTATGAGTGCCCAAAAGAATCCTTTTTTTACTAACTCTTCATAACCGAACCCTAAAAGTGAAGCGTGTTCAGCAGCGATATCTTGCAACATACCTAATACGCCATATAACCCGAGTTGATTGTTAAGGTTTACTTGTGTGCTACGCACTTTATAAGTTTCGGTGAAAATTGTTTTATCTTCCATAATATACTTTTTAATGATAATTTATTTTTGAATATGCAAAGATATAAAACTATTTTCTATTTACTTACTTTTTATGAGACAGAATAGAGCAAACGCACGGAATTTTCTTTAAAAAAGAAGTGTACCTGACGGTACAGAAATTAAAATAAAATAGGTGTGTGAGCCATATGAGCGGGGAAAAATGAGAGAATTAGGAAATGAGAGAATTAGGAAATGAGAGAATTAGGAAATGAGAGAATTAGGAAATGAGAGAATTAGCAAATGAGAGAATTAGCAAATGAGGAAATGCCAATAATGCCAGAAATACTAATAATTAACTTTGCCAAAGGTGCGAGCCGCACAGGCAGTCGTAGCACGACGGGCGATTAACTTTGGCAAAGTGTGTGCCGTAAAAGTGATACATTTGAGCTATCGGAAGGAAACGGAGAAGAACGGAAGAGGGTCGAGAGGGAATTTGATGAAAAAAGGCTATGAGAAGGGTGGGGTTAGCTTATAGAGAGCTTATAGGAAGCTTATACGAATCTTGGACGATTGGTATAGAAAGGGTATATAAATAGTTGATTCATAATATAATAAAACAGTGCTAAAAATGTTAAAAACAGGGTTTCGAGACGAAAGAAAGAGGAAGAGGCACTAGGCCTTAGGCCATAGGCACTAGGAGATAACATTCCCCTTTACACATACCCAGCTGTCGCTGGCTACCTTCAAAGGGGGAATGTAGGGACGGAAAAGCGGAGGAAACCTCCCCCCCTTACACATACTCCGCTCTTGCGAGGCACATACTCAGCTGTGTCTGGCTACCTTCAAAGGGAAATATAATGACGGAAAAGTGAGAGGTACACTGGCGGGAGGTTCGTAGGAGTTTTAGGAGAAGGTCAGAGGAGCTAGGTCGTCGTAGTGCGACAGGCAATTTAAAAATAATATTATATATTGAGGTAAGAAAAGTGTAGCTTACGCTATAAAAATCCTACAAATCTTTACAAATCAAAGAGAAAGGCAACAAGTTGCCTGAAAGCCTCGCACAGATTACACGGATTGCACGGATAGCCCAATTGACAATTGATAATTGACAATTGTGATGGGCACGGATTGGCAACTGCGTTGCTGGATTTCACAAATTACAATGCAAATACAGCTGTATATCAGTATTATATACATCGAACTGACATTTACTAATAGACGGTTACTGATGCAATTCTACTGGGGGACGATAATTAATGCCTTTGTGTAGCAAATATTGCAATTGGAGGTCTAACTTTTGGGTGAATTGTTGCCAATCACGCTTAGGCATCTCTGTCCACCCTGCTTCGGATAAGGCTAAAGCGCGAGGATAGGTCATATAAAAAGCGCGGAATACATCTTTCACACTTTCGCCCCACAAAGTAGCTTCAACTCCTAAAATATATTGCTTTTCTTCTTCGGCTGTGAGCGAAAAGGCGGGATTAAATTCATATACGCGTTGTAGGGTCAGGGTAGGCATCCAATCTACATTAGGCAAATCGTTTTTGACTTGTGGATAATCGAAGTAGGCGTATTCACCGGGGGAACAAATCAGTTTGAAATTATCTTTTTTAGCGCGCTCCAATACTTGCGGAGTAGTACGCATTCGCCATAGATACATCACACTATTTTTGGGATAGGAGGGGACTTCTAACTCTAACCAAATAAGAGGACGCTTGTGGTTTTTCTCTAATGATCGATTTACCCTTTTGAAAAACTCACTCATCAGTTGTTGGTTATTGGTAGTGTGAAGGCTTTGTTTGAGTTTGAGAGTAGGGGAGTGTTCAAGCCACTTGTCCATAGGTGCTTCATCACCCCCAATATGAAAATAAGGGCAGGGGAAAATAGCTGATAGTTCGGTAATGACATCATCGATGAAAGTAAAGACTTCTTCTTTGCCTACACACAACAAATTCTTAGAAACACCTGCGGTAGTGCGTACCCTAATGAGGGTATCGTTGCAACTGAGGAAAGGATAAGCAGCTATGGCAGCATCGCTATGACCTGGTACATCGAACTCAGGTACCAACTGTACATTGCGCTGAAGAGCATATAGTACGAGATCTTTTATTTGCTCTTGGGTATAAAAGCCTTCGTTATTACGTTTAGAACCTTCGAAATCGGAACGTTTGCTCCCTATTTCGGTGAGTTTAGGATATTTCTTGATTTCTATACGCCACCCTTGGTCGTCGGTGAGGTGCAAATGTAAGTAATTGAACTTGTAATGAGCCATTACATCAATGTATTTTTTAATATCGTCTATCTTCCAGTAATGCCGAGCGGGGTCAATCATTAAGGCGCGATAAGCAAAACGAGGCGCATCGGTAATGGTAAGACAAGGCAAAGATTTTTTGTGTGTTACCTCTGCCCCAAAAACAAGTTGGTTGAAGGTTTGTTCGGCATAGAACTTTCCTGCTTCGGTAGCAAACTTGATGATAATTTGGTTAGGTTTGATGATAAGCTGATAGCCTTCGGGATTATTGATGAACTTATCCTGTATATAGCTAATTTTGGTATTTATCGGACAAGTACCCTTATGATAAGTTATCTCATTAGGCTGTGGTACCACATTGATTTGTGCGGAAAGTGGTAAGGCTAAAAATAGTAAGATGTAAAATAGTTTAGACATAATATAAGAAAATGAATGATTATAAAAGTATAAAAGCCTCCCTCTCTTCCCTTAAAGAGGAAGAACTGTAGCGACGCAAAAGAGGCTTTGGTAATATTCTATTAGGGTGCATTAATCAATCTTTACATTCTTAGTGCGTTCTAACTTAAAACGTTCTTTATTCCAATGAAAAGGTTTGAACTCTTGATTTTTGATAATTTTATTATTACGGTAAATGAGATTCTCTACTGATTTGGCATAGAGAATAGGCTCATCAAAAGTTTCAAACACATTGTTTTCAATAGTAATATTAGAATGGAAATACTTTTGTTGTGCTTCTAAGTTGGGGATTTCGGGATAGATGGAAATGATAGCGTTCGTAAATTGATAATTAGCGGTAAGTGCATTGATGAAGTGGTTGTTTTTGATGATAACATTGTGGCAAGCACCTGTTTCATACCAGCCATTACAATCGCCACAGAGTAAGATAGCAGTGCCGTGAGTATGGTCGAAAGTGTTATTGGCACAGACTACCTTTTTAGGAGTGCTAAACAGTGCCCCACGAGCCCGATTGTTACGCACTATATTGTTTTTGAAAATCACCTCAGGTGTCCAAGTAAGGTTTTCTACCCCACAAGGTGTATCGGGATTTACTTCGGTAGGTAGTATTTCATCAAAAGTGATTTTAAATATCTTAGCACCTACTTCGGTAGGTTTATCAACGGCTTTAATAGCTTGAATGCGATAGGTTTTATCACCGATAACGTCCATTGTCTTGGAGGCAATGAACTGCACTTTATCACCTACATTGCCCCAGAGGAATCCCCACGATTGAGGGTGCATATACTGCGCTTTGATAGTGTGATTATCTTCACGAGCTATTACTTTTAGGTAAGTGCCGTGTACGTTAATAGCATCATCAGCCATACCTTCATAGACTCCGTTTTCAGAGCGTATGAGTCCTTTGCAAGCTGAAAAGTGAGTTGCATCGGCTTGGGTAGTGAAATAGCGTTCGGTGCCTTCTTTTAAAGCTACGCGAAAGCGGTTGAGGGTTATATTTTCGGTGAGTTGCGCTAAGAGTCCCATACCTTGGGTGTTATGTACAGTTATATTTTCTAACTTCACGTTTTTGCTTTCAGTAACGAAAATGGCAGGTGTAGGACGTGTGTAGGTGCGCAATACAAAACGCTCTCCTTTTTCCAAATAAGGTTGGGCTCCTATGCCTTCGATGCGGAACTCATTAGGGGCTATTTCGGTAATTTTAGTAGGGTTAAAATTTACGTCAGCTCGCTTATAAGCCAAACGTTTGTCAGCTCTGAATATCATACCTCCAAAGGGAGTTTCTTCATAATCTTCGCCAGTGAAGAAGAGTTTCCCGTCCTTGATTTTGTAGTTTCCTTCGGGGTATAGTTGGGCTTTTACGGTGTTATTTTTTGCATCTACTTCGGTAATGTGTAACTGACGCAAATGAGGGATCGCAAAGTCTATCGAAAAGTTTTTAAGAGTGATATTGGTACAGTTTTTCACTACAATAGGCAAGATAGTGCCGTGAAAGAGCCATTCGCTGTTACTGCCGTCAATCACTATATCGTTTAAGTTTTCGAGATAAAGTCCTACTTTTTTGGGATTGGTTTGGTCGTGGTTGGAGATGTAGAGTTCTTTATCGGTAGTTTGGTTGAGATAAAAATGATAGGTATCCTTGTTAAGGACGATATGTTTATGGCTACTTACTTCCATTTGAGCGGGTGTAGCAGGGGTAGTAACGGCTGTTTTGCACGATGCCAAGCATAGCAATGCGGTGCATAGGGCAATGGAAAGAGTTTTCATTATTTTCAATAGATAATAAGTTAAGAGGCTGTTTAAAAAAGGTTTGTTTTGTAGGGGCGAATGCAATTCGCCCCTACAAGTTAATAATTAGGATTTTGAACTAAAATACCTCTGTTTTTATCAATTTCTGATTGAGGTAGAGGCCATAGATAGTGTTTGGATTCAAACTTACGTGCTACGATACCGTCAGTAACATTGTTGAGCACTTGAGGGGCAATTTTCCAACGTTTAAGATCGAAATAGCGCTCGCCTTCAAAAGCCAATTCCACCCGACGTTCGTGGCGAATGCGGGTTCTCATATTCTCTTTAGAAAGACCTGCTGGTAGATTAGGCATTCCTGCTCTTGTGCGTACTTGGTTTATATAGTTATACACTTCGGCAGAGGCTCCTGAAAGTTCGTTTTCTACTTCTGCTTTCATTAGGAGTACATCGGCGTAACGCATTAGCACCCAGTCTTGTTGGCTTTGGGTAGAGTATTGATAAGGAGCATCTAAGTTAGGAGACAAGAATTTTGCTAAGCCTATATTGGTAGCACGTGCATTGCTGGGAGTTACGTAAACGCCACGGTGCAAAAACTTATCTACAAAGATCGTCTTTGCCATACGTGGGTCGCGAGTTGCCATTGAGGCATTGGTAAAGGCTGTAATATCTACTTTACCGTTAGTTTGTGCTACAGCGGTAGCGGTAGAGCCATCGGCATTTTCAAACTCATTCATAAAGTTAGCCAAAGGCGAAACTACTATCCAGTCGCCATACCACAAATCGGCATAAGTATAGTTATTAGGAGCAAGGTATTTGACTGACATCATTATCTCAGGGCAACTTTCTTGTTTTAAATCGAAAAAGTTATCGGAGAAATCAGGTGCCAATGAATAACCTGAAATAGAGGCTAACACTGTTTTTGCTTCTTGCATTTTGGCAGCAATGGCATTACCACTGTCGTCATAGGCGGTATACAAAATCAATCGCGCTTTGAAGGCTTTAGCAGCGTTGCTCGTCCAACGTCCTTTTTCAACGCTATAAGGTTGAGAAGGCAAGTTGGCAATAGCAAAATCGAGGTCTTGCATTATGAAGTTATACACTTCGGTAGCAGGACTTTTGGCTTTGAACTGAGTATTTAAATCTAATACCTCGTTTATAACAGGTACATCGCCATAACAGCGGTAGAGATAAGAATAGAAGAAAGCGCGTATCATACGAGCTTCGGCTTCATTTCTCTTTTTAGTATTGGCATCGATACCAGAGAAAACTTCTAAGTTTCTCAAGAAGATATTTGCACGCATTACAGCTTTGAGACCATAAGTGTATACATTGTTAACAAAACCTTCGGAATTGGCATAAACATTACCTTGCGATAGCCCAATGGTCATACCGTATTGGCCTTCATTATGTTGCCCATAAGCATTATCGGTAAGGTTATCCCACGTAGGAAGACCTTGCGCAAAGTGAGGGTGTTGCATAGCACCATAACAAGCGGTGAGTGCCATTTTATAATCACTTTCAGTTTTCCAAAACGTACCAGAAGAAGGTCTGTCGTTTGGATTAAGATCTAAGAAATCTTTGTTACAAGCCGTTAATAACAACACTGTAACGAAAAGTGTCAGTATTTTTTTCATATCTTTTCAAAATTAAAATTCTACATTTAATCCCATTGAAATGATTTTATTTTGTGGGTATTGGACAAAGAGTCCGTCGCCAGCACGTTCTGGGTCTAATCCTTTATAGTCAGTAAGAGTCCATAGATTATCACCTGCGAAATACACTCTGAGTTTGGTTAGACCTACTTTAGAAATGATATCTTCGGGGAAAGAGAACCCAACGGTGATATTTTTCAAGCGTAAGTAAGAGGCATCTTGCAAATACCAAGTGTTAAAGCGGCGGTTATGTTCGTCGCCTACTTGATTAAAGTACATACGTGGATAGCTGTTAGAAGTACCTTCGCCACGCCAACGGTTGTTCACATAGTCTAAAGTAGGAGCTGTACCTTGACGAAATGGGTCTAAGCCCCACCCCGTAGTATAGATTTTGCGACCTTCTACCCCTTGAAAGAGGATAGAGAAATCGATACCTTTATACTCTAAATGTGCATTGAATGAATATTCGTATTTAGGGAAACGACCATCTACTACAGTACGGTCATCGTTATCAATTTTGCCATCGCCATTTACATCGCGATATTTAAAATCACCAGGACGTACGGGGTCGTTGAATTGTTTGGGAGAGTTATCAATTTCGGCTTGGTTTTGGAAAATGCCTATCATCTCGAGCATATAGAAGGAGTTATAAGGCAAACCATCTTCGCGAAGGTTATAACCGTCAATTTCACGCGCTCCAAAATTTACTAACTTGTTACGTGAAATATCAACATAGAAACCAGCCCCATAGCTCAACCCTTCTAAACGACCTTTATTGATAGAATGATTATATTGCACTGACAGTTCGTGTCCATAATTATCCATTTCGCCACTATTAATAGTAGGAGCATTTAATCCTAATGCTCCTGTTACTTGTGCGCTACGGAGTATATCAAAAGTGTGCTTTTTATACCAGTCATACACAATAGAAATTCGCTTAAATAGAGTGATATCAACTCCTATATCGGTAACGGAAGTAGACTCCCATTTGATATCGTTATTTGCATAACTTGTTTGTGCTACTCCTGGAGAAAGGGTAGTGTTATCAAACGGATAAGCTCCTGTGTAGTTGAGCAATGATTGATAAGGGTAGTTGCCTATATTTTGGTTGCCCAATAGACCGTAAGAACCGCGTATTTTTAAATTGGTAAGCCATTGCATAGCAGGAGTGTCTTTGATAGAGCTTTCTTCAGAAATGCGCCAGCCTGCTGAGAAAGAAGGGAACCAACCCCAACGGTTAGCTTTAGCAATACGTGAAGTACCATCATAGCGTACATTAGCTTCAAGCAAATAACGTTCTTTATAATTGTAATTAAATCTTCCGAAAAAAGATTGTAAAGCCCATTCTATTGTATTACCATTATTGGTTTGAATGGCGGTAGTACCCGCATCAAGTTCGTGCAAGTTATTAGCTATATAGTCACGTCTATGACCTTGTAAGGTCTGATAATTATTGTACTCTTGGCTATACCCTGCTTGTAAGCCTATGGTATGTTTTTCTGCAAAAGTTTTAGTGTATTTTAGATAGGTAAAGAAGTTGGTATAAAAGTTTTTAGCGTTGTTAGAAATTAAACCTTTACCTCCTACATCGAGGTCGCCTGTTACAGCCCCTGTGTGATAATTGTAAACAGGTACCACAGGGCGCCAGTCTTTATAGGATTCATCGGAATAGGTAACGGCTAATTTGGAATACCAATTCAAGCCTTTTGTCAAAGTAATATCGTCCCACAACTGACCCGATAAGTTGTATTCGGTAGTGTTGCGAAGTGCTCCACTATCGATAATGGCAGGCATATTCTTGTTGGCTTGTTCGAAGTCGTAAGCCTTAGAAACATATTTGCCATCAGGAGTAAAAGGTCTATAAGTAGGAGCCTGTGCTATAGTAGAAAGGAAAGTATCTACGTGACCTTGGCGAGGACGTTCAGTTTTACCTCTATCCAAAGCTACGTTTACACCTACAGTAGCCCACGGTTTAATTTCGGATTTTATATTGCTACGGAAGTTAAGTCGGTCATACTTAAAGCCTCGTAACACCCCTGGCTGGTCTACATAACCTAGAGCAATATTGTAGAGAGTTCCTTTAGCACCCCCACTGAGCGTAAGATTGTGGTTTTGCACAAAAGCAGGGTTGAACATATAGTCTATCCAATCGAAGTTTGGATATTGAATGCGATCGGTAGCATTCTCATAGGCAGCTATCATTTCGGGAGTGTAATGCCCATCAGTAATACCCGAATTGGTTTTAGCTTCGTTGAACAAGCGCATATATTCAGCTGAATTGGTAACCAATTTGAGCATACGTGTAGGGGTATGAATAGCAAAGTTGTTTTGATAAGAGATTTTGAAATGCCCGTCATTGCCTAATTTAGTAGTGACTAAAATTACCCCATTAGCAGCTCTTGCCCCGTAGATAGAAGCTGAAGCAGCATCTTTGAGCACTGAAATGTTTTCGATGTCATTAGGATTGATGTTTGCCAAAGAACCAGGAACTCCATCGATAAGTACCAAGGGGTCGGAGCCAGCGGAGCTATAAGTACCTTGTCCACGCACACGTATTGAAGCCGACTCGGCACCAGGTTGCCCTGAACCTTGCACAATGCGTAACCCAGGTACTTGCCCTTGCAGCATTGTAGCGGTATTAGCTACTGGGCGTTTGGTAAGTGTTTCAGCCGAAACTGCTGCTACAGCTCCCGTAAGGTTTTCTTTCTTTTGGGTACCATAGCCCACTACTACTACTTCACCCAATTCTTGGGTATCTTCTTTTAGTTGTACGTTGATAATCAAGCTATTACCCCCCCCTTACCAACGGTTTTTTCTTGGGAGGCATAGCCCATAAAACTGAACAATAGCACGTTGCCTGGAGAGGCTTCAATGCTATATTTACCATCGAAATCAGTAGCTACCCCACGGGTAGTTGATTTGATTTGCACACTCACTCCGGGAAGAGGAGTGCCTTTCTCATCGGTAACAGTACCGGAAATTTGTTTGTTTTGTGCCCATAGCAAAGAGGTAGTACTCCATAGAGCTATTAGCAATAAGAAGATTTTTCGTTTCATACTTCCAAAACTTTTTATTGGTTATTTAATGGCGCAAATATATTAATAAAAAGTTATATAAAGCAAATGTTTTCGTAACTTTTTATCAAAATATTTTGTTAAAAGTTTAACAATTCAATAATAAAAGGCTATCCTAAGAAAATAATTTTTCAAGATAGCCTTTTTGTGTTATTAGAATCTGATTAATATCCTGGATTTTGTTTCATACCAGCGTTTTTGTTTTTGTCTAAGGCAGTAGTAGGGAGGGGCATATACATTAAGCGAGGTGCCCATATTTTTTTAGCCCCTAACTTTCCTACAACATCTCTTATTTGTCCTCTCATTACTACACTTGCAGCCTCGGTGCCTTTAAAGCCTCCGTTGCGAGTATCGTCTTCATACAAACGAATATCGAAAAAGCGCAAGCCCTCACCAGCCAACTCTATACGGCGTTCTTTACGGATAAAGTCAATAGCATCGTTTTTGGAAAGGCCGGTAGGTACTTCGGGCATACCTACACGGGTGCGCAATTTGTTGAGCTCAGCTACTACTGTACCATCATAACCTGTATTTTGGGTATGGGCTTCGGCATAAATAAGTAACATTTCGGCTAAGCGAATTACAGGGAAATCAACTCCTGTTCCATAATAAGCACCCCCTGATATAGGAATAACATCATCAGCACCACTCATTTTTCTGAAAGCATAGCCACTTTCACCATAATTATTTACTTCGGGTACATAGTGTTGATATTCATTAGGACGATATTTGTTTACCGCTGAATATGGAAAAATAATAGAAGCATATAAACGACTATCCCTATTCTTAAACTGACTTAGATAGGCTTTATTAGGTAAAGAATTTTCTATACTGTTTACTGCTTCATTAAAAGTTTTATTATTGGTATTTTCAATTCCTTTAATCTCATCAGCCAATGCTTTATAGTCTTTAATGCGTTGATCCATAGTAGAGAGAGTGGGTTTGGTTTTACCATCGGTTGTCCAATAAGCATCTACTAATTCTTGAGTAGGTACAATAGTAGCCCACGCTTGTTTTTCTACGAGATTAGGAGTGAGCAAACAAGTTACACGTACCCAACTATTGTTTTGTGGATTGGCAATGTATTCTTTGGCTATTATAGTTTCCGGACTATTATCAGCTTTCCAAATATCTTGGTAATTAAAAAGTCCTTTGATAAAAGTATCTTCATTAATACCATAAGCAGAGAAGTCAACAAACTTTTTAAAGTATTCACCGTCTTTTACCATATCAGCAGAAAGAGAGGCTACTTGATGCAGGCGATATCCACCGTTGTCAATTACATAGCGGGCAGCCACTTCGGCTTGGTCATATTTACCAAAGTAATAAGCCATACGTGCTTTAATAGCGGTTGCCATAGCCTTGTTAAAATAGCCCTTATCATTGGTTTGTGGCAATATAGCAATGGCTTCGTCTAACTCTTTGAGTACCCAAGTCCTAACTTCAGAGGCAGGATTACGAGGAAGCCCATCGGGAAAATCATTACTAACGTCTGTTGAAAGGGCTATATCACCAAAATAGAGAGATGCTATTCCATATAGCCAAGCACGCATTACGCGAGCTTCAGCTTTGTATTTTTCTCTATCATTAACGGGAATCTCTGGATAATCGTCAGCTTTTTTTATTACTTGGTTACACGCACGTATACTTTGGAAGTAACCTGCATATCCAAAATTTAATCCTCCATCTAAGGTATTGTTTTGTACAGCAGACCCATTGCTGTCCCAAGCATTACGTGAATATCCATTATCAGCATATCCATCTAAAAATATTTCGCCATATCCATCGGGTATCTGACGATAGATATTGTTACGTAATTGTACAAAAAGCTCAGCATTTATCTTAGAAGAGTCTATAGAGCCTTGAGGTGATTTATCGAAAAAATCGTCACCACAACCCATTGCACCTAATAATGCAAGTACAATGAATGATTTTTGTATGATATTTTTCATTGTTTTTAAATTTAATAGTTATGATAAGGTTAGAAAGAAAAAGATAAACCTGCAGTATAAGATTTCATACCTATTGAATAACCGCGACCGCTGGCTACTTCGGGGTCGAAATCTTTCATACGTTTATCGCCTCTAAAAGTAAATAGGTTATCTCCCGAAAGATATACACGAGCATTGGTTACCCCTAATAGCTTTTGTACCTCATCAGGTAAAGTATAACTAAGAGTTATATTTTTGATTCTAAAATAAGAAGCATCAAATAACCAATAAGATGACATTTTGTTGTTATACTCATAGCGTTTGTCGGAGGGAGAGAACAGCTTAACATAAGAAGCGTCTTGATTATCAGGGCTCCAGTTATTAGTTTGCCATTTTCTTGGTACTGAGTAATTAAAGAAAGCCTGTGAAGCTTCATTATCCATATATACCTTCACATCAGTTACTCCTTGTCCCATTATGGAAAGAGAAAAGTTTTTATAATTCAAATCTAAGTTAATACCATAAGTACATTTTGGGACATCATTAGCTACTACTGTACGGTCTTTATCATTAATAACACCATCACCATTGATATCTACATAGCGCAACATACCTTCTTCAGGTTTTTGGTCACCAAGAGGTATAAATCTTCCTTTTTTAATATCTTCAGGAGTATAGATACCGTTTACTTGATACATATAGAAATCACCTACTGAGCCACCTCTGCGGAATATCCAGTAACTATCAGGAGGTAATTCATCTACTTTATCTCCTAAGTCTTCAATGATATTTTCATTATAAGTGGCATTGATAGCAATATTATAAGAGAAATCTCCAAACTCTTTTCGGTGTGAAACTACAAATTCTACACCTTTGTTGCGTACTTTTCCTACATTACGTGCAGGAATTTGATTTTTTGACAATCCTGTTTCTTCCATTATGTCATTAGCACGAACTAAAATACCATCAGTCAAACGGTTGTAGTAATCGAAGGTGAGACCGAAAAGACCTTTGGCAATATTTACATCAAGACCTAAGTCGGTAGTGGTTGTAGTTTCCCAAGTAAGATTTGGGTTACCAATACGCCCTTCGGTAAGCACTGTTTTACTTTCACCCCCTATTACTACAGTACCTGTATTTTCGTATGTAGAATAAGTATCGTACAGACCTACATTTTTGATATTACCATTCTTTCCCCAATTGGCGCGCAGTTTAAGCCCATTAATCCAAGAGATGTTTTCCATAAATTTTTCTTGGTCTATACGCCAGCCTACTGAAAAAGAGGGGAAGTAACCCCAACGACCGCCTTTAGCGAAACGAGAAGAAGCATCGGCACGGAAATTGGCTTCGAAAAGGTATCTTTGGTCGTAAGTGTAACCTATCCTACCAAAATAAGAATTGATACTTTCTTCTTCATAAAAATTAGTATTTTCTTGTCCGTTGGTTTTAAGTTGGTCAGACTCTTTTGATGAACCTCCTGTAAAATCGTTCATACTGTTACTTGCAAAGTTTTTTCTACCTACAGTTAAACGGCGATAATTATATATGTCAGCTTGTGTTCCAAGCATTATACTTACTGAATGCTTTTCATTGAACACAGTATCGTAGTTTAACCAACCATTATAGGTAAATTTATCGGAATATTGCCAATCTAATTCCATTTGGTTTACATCGGAACCAGAAGCAGGAATAATGCCTGCGGCAGGATTTAGAAAATTAGGGACTCCTTTACGCTTATTTGTAAAATTGAAATATCGGTAATCGAAATAATTATAACTGAAGAGATTGGTTATTTTTAAATCGTTTATAGGGCGTATTTCAGCAGAAACAGAGCCTAATATACGACGAGTAGTAGAGTTTTTTCGTCCATTTTCAGCCCACATACGCAAAGGGTTTAAGGAAGCTTCTTCCCCTGTTGTTGTACGACCATTGCGTACAGACCCCCATTCACCATTAGAATGTTTGGCTACTTGAGTAGGAGGAGTACGAAGTGACTCAATCATTGTAGCACCCCCGTTAGGGAGATCGTATTTGGTGTAAATAAGATTTACATTAGAGGTGATTGTGAGCCATTTTTTAATTTCAGAAGAAGTTTTGGAGTTGATGTTATATCGATTAGTTGATTCTCCTCTTGTAATACCTTCTTCTCGAAGAAAACCTGTACCTAATATGTACTTAAACTTATCAGAACCTCCTGAAAACTGTACATTATGTTTGTTTAAGAAAGCTCTTTTTCTTAGAATTAAGTCGAACCAATTGGTATTGGGATAACGGTCGGGGTCGGAGCCATCGCGATACTTTTGTATCATTTCAGGGGTGAAAGTGAGGTTTGCTTCGGCTATTCCTGAATTGCGTTCTGCTTTGGTAAACATCTCAGCATATTCAGCTGAATTTACCATATCAGGCAAGTAAGTAGGCATTTGCATACTTGTAGATCCATCGTAGCTAATTTGCATCACTCCTGATCTTGCTGATTTGGTAGTAACCAATACAACCCCATAAGCAGCTTTTGCGCCATAGATAGCTGCTGATGAAGCATCTTTTAAGAAAGAGATACTTTCAATACTATTAGGGTCTATAGAATTGAAAAAATTAGTGGTTACTTCTATCCCATCTACAATATAGAGAGGATCGGAATTACCTAAGTTACCACGCCCGCGAATGTTAAGACTTGTACCTCCAGGGCGAGAGATAATGGTCACCCCTGCTACCGTTCCTTGTAATGCTTTAGCGATGTTTGAGGAAGGGCGCGTTGCTAATTTCTTAGTGTCTACTGTAGCTACAGCTCCCGTAAGGTTTTCTTTCTTTTGGGTACCATAGCCCACTACTACTACTTCACTCAATTCTTGGGTGTCTTCTTTTAGTTTTACATTGATAATCAAGCTATTACCCCCCCCTTACCAATGGTTTTTTCTTGGGAGGCATAGCCCATAAAACTGAACAATAGCACGTTGCCTGGAGAGGCTTCAATGCTATATTTACCATCAAAATCGGTAGCTACCCCACGGGTAGTTGATTTGATTTGCACACTCACTCCGGGAAGAGGAGTGCCTTTCTCATCGGTAACAGTACCGGAAATTTGTTTGTTTTGTGCCCATAGCAGAGAGGTAGTACTCCATAGAGCTATTAGCAATAAGAAGATTTTTCGTTTCATACTTCCAAAACTTTTTATTGGTTATTTAATGGTGCAAATATACTAATAAAAAAGAATATAAAGCAAATATTTTCGTAACTTTTTAATTATTTTTTATTACGATGTAAAATATATAAGGAAAAATAAGAAATTAATAATAATGCCAATAATACCAGAAATGCCAATAATACCAGAAATGAGAAAATGAGAGAATTAGAGAATTAGAAAATTAGTAAATGAGTAGTGATAAAAATTGTTTATTGATAGGTGAGGCTTGTCGGACAAATCGGATAGGTTAGAGAGAGCGAAAGAAAACGGATGAATTCGGAAGAGGAGAGAGAGGGTTTTTGATGAAAAAAGGCTATTAGATGGGTATGGTTAGCTTATAGAGAGCTTATAGGAAGCTTATACGAATCTTGGACGATTGGTATAGAAAGGGTGTATAAATGGTTGATTAATAATATGATACAACAAGGGTAAAAATGTTAAAATCGGGGTTTCGAGACGAAAGAAAGGGAATCCTCACCCCAATCACATACTCTCCTATTCGGAGACTTCTCCCAAGGAGAGGGGGTGTAGGGACGAATGGTGAATAACGAATAACAGGGGAGGCTGGCTCTTTAAGAGCCAGCCTCCCCTCAATTAAATTTAATTTAACTTACAATGACAACAAATTAAATTTCTATTCTAATATCACCATAAATTCGGCACCTGTGGCGAAATCTTCGCCATAGAAATCACTTAGGGCGGTGAAACGCACATAGCGTGCTTTTGTAACTTTGTCGAGCAACACTTGTTGGGCGCTACTCACATCTTTAAAAGCTCCTACTTTCACAGGTTCGCCCCAGTTCTTACCGTCGTTGCTCAGTTGTATTTGGTAATCTTTTACCTTTCCGCTCCAGCTATCAGTGCGCTGGGTAAAGCTAAAGCCTTTTACATTAACTACCTTACCCATATCAAAATCTACCCAATGTGGGTGTTTGGCTACAGTAACTGAATAGGCAGAGTGCCAAATGGTATTGGGGTCGCCATCTACTAAATGTTTGGCGTCACCTACGCCTGCTTCTTCACTGCTGGCGAAAATTACTTCCATTGCCGTGCTTTCGGCTTTACCGAAAGTAAGGGTGTACTTTTGAGTTTCATTACCTGCAAACCACGCTTTTACAGTACCTCCGTTAGGCAAATCGAAAGGAAGGGTGTATTTCTGTGCTTTACTATTATTGATGCTGTAATAGATAGTTGCAAGGGCATTGGCTGTACTGATAGATACTTTTCCTACTTTGCTACGAGTAATAGAAAGAGGTTGCTCACCGCTTGCACTTACATTGGTTATGGTTTGTAAACCTTCTTTGGCTGGACGAATGATGAAACCGAAATTATGAGGGGTCGCTAACAAACGGTCACGCAACAACGGACGAGGACCGCAACTATGTCCGCCCAAACCTGTGTTGCCTATGTTCAGTTGCAAATACACGCCGTCAGGTTCTGGCAATTGGTAGGGGTGTCCTGCCAGAGTCATATCGATAGCTTTATAAGGCAAAGCTGCTACCGATAGCGGTTCAGCCCCTACAAACACTGCGCCGGCACCCTGAGCATTGGTAAGAGCTGCCCAGCGGGTTTCTTGGTGTTGCCCCATATCTTGTGGTTTAGGGAAAGGCACAAATTCATCGGCTACTTTACCGCTGTAGAGACCTACAAAAGCCCCCGATTTGCGGTCGGGATAATTATCTTGTTTACCGCGACCGTAATAGGTGAAATTCTCGTATTGCTTAGGCAGTTTGAGTAAATAGCCCAATTGTGGCAATACCAAAGAGGCATCGTTAGACACCACGCTAGCTTGTAGTTCGATAGATCCGTCGGGATAGACTGTGAAAATTTGGTTGGTAGTGAACTTAAAGTCGTTTGCACCAAATTTCTGGTGGGTAAGTTCCTCTATCTTATTGCGTCCTGAGCTGGCACCACCTGTTATTTTAGCTGCATTAGGTGCTTGTGATTCCACCGTGAAATAGAATGTATAACCACCTTCTTTATTAGGTTTCACTGAGGAAGCAATGGCTTTATGACGCAGGTTATGCAATCCTTTTTCAAACCATTGTTCGTATATCCAGTTGTCGTTATTGGTGAAGGCGCGGAAAGCGTTGAGACTTAGGTTGCTGTTGGCAATAATAGTATGCTCACCATAGCGTAGTGTACCTATCGTACCTTTATCGAAATCAAAAGTTACTGAAAAGTCTTTTCCGGTAATGGTCTTTTTGTCTTTGCTAAGAGTGAGTTTTTCTCCTTTGGCTACAGAGGAAAGAGAAGGCTTTTGGGTAGCAGGTTGCATTAAGAATTGTTCGCGAGCTTGCACAAATCCTTTTTTAGCCCAAGGGGTATCTGCTTTAAGGCGGAATTCTACAATACTGTAATATTCTTCATTGCTATCTAAGGTTACAGGGGTAATAGTCACACTTGATTTTTGCTGTGGCATCACAGAAGGCACTTCAAAGAGACGCTCTTCTACAAGTACACCGTTCTTATAGAGTTTCCATATACCCTCATAGTTTGAAAGATCAGTAAAATAGCTTTTATTGAAAATTTCAAAAGTAAAACTATTGAGTTTTTTCACGCCTATATTCTGATACACTTTCTGTACTTCGTAGTACTGTGGTTTTACTGTTCTATCGGCAAAGATAATACCGTTCATCACAAACTGACCATCGTTAGGGAAGTCGCCAAAATCACCTCCATAGGCTTGATAGCGAATGCCGTCTTTGGTATAGTTGTACATCGCTTGGTCTACCCAATCCCAGATAGCACCTCCGCATAGAAAATTGGAGCTTTCGATAGCCTCCCAATAGTCGGCGAGATTTCCTACCGCATTACCCATAGAATGCGCGTATTCCGAGATGTGAAACGGATATTTGATGTCGTACTTACCTGTAGCAGCACCCTGTACCCACGCTACGGAAGGATATTGGTTAGAGCCCATATCTACGATGTCGTTATTGCGCTCGTATTGTACAGGGCGAGAAGTATCGAGTGTTTTGAGGTGATTATAAGCCGTTACAAAGTTCTGACCAGGACCTGCTTCATTACCAAGTGACCATATCACAATGGCAGGCGAATTATAGGTAGCCTCTACCATTTCGGTTACGCGGGCTGTGTGAGCCTTTTCCCATTCTTTAGGGTGAGAAAGTGATTCTTTGCCGTAGTAATACTCGTGAGACTCTATATTAGCTTCGTTCTCTAAATAAATGCCATACTTATCGCAGAGGTAAAACCAATAAGGGTCGGGTGGATAGTGAGAGTTGCGCACGTGGTTGATATTAGCTCGCTTCATCATCATCACCTCTTCTTCCATTTGTTGATGTGTGAGCACGTGCCCTTGTGCGGGGTGACTTTCGTGACGGTTTACGCCTTTAAATTTGATAGTTTTACCATTGAGATAATAATACCTTCCTGCCTTTCCGAAAGCATCGTCTTCAGCCTTAGTGTCTTTGATTTCAACTTTTCTGAAGCCAAAGTAAGACGATACTGTTTCTATCACCTTCCCTTTTTTATCCAAAAGTTGAGCTACGAGCACATAACGATGAGGCGCCTCAGCCGACCATAGTTTAGGATTCTTTACGGTTATTGTACCGCTCACCTTATCGATAGCGTTAGGGGCTACTGTTTTTAGGGGAATGCTTCCTTTGGTAGCAGTGGAGGTAACGTCGTCTTTATACAATGAGACTTCGTATACGTTATAGCGCACTTGATAATCTTTGACTGCTTTTGGGCTGAGGTTGCGCACTTCGGCATTGACTTTTAACTGCCAATCGGTGAGGTTTTGGGTATCTGTAAGAATGTTGAGGTTAAAGATTTGCACCTTAGGAGTACTGCGCAAGGCTACTGTTCTGAATATACCAGGTAGGCGGAACATATCTTGTGATTCGAGAAAAGAACCATCGGAATTGCGGTATACTTCTACGGCTACTTTATTCTTGCCTTTGTGTAGATATTTGGTAATATCAAAAGAAGCTACATTGCGTGAGTTTTTAGAAAAGCCTACATACTGCCCATTAATCCAAAGGTAGAAGAAAGAGTCTACTCCATCGAAATCGATGAAGATTTCACGACCGTCCCAATCGGTAGGTACTTCAAAATCGCGAATATAAGAGCCTACCTCATTGCGATACTCATAGGTTGTCCACGTTTTAGGAGGAGTGCGCATTACTCCTTTACGCCAATCGTCTACCTTGCGCTCGTGATAGAAAATCACAGGTTGGTTTACATAGATAGGCACTCCATATTTGAGCGTACCGTTTTTCTGTATACCGTAGATATTCCAGTTAGAAGGCACAGGAATTGTCTCCCAAGCAGAAGCGTCGAAATCGGGTTTATAGAAATCTTTGGGACGCTCTTCGGGGGTTTTGCACCAGTGGAATTGCCATTGTCCATTGAGAGAGTTCCAATAGGGAGAATGTTCAGGCAATACTTGGGTAGCCGTCTTTTCGTCTTTAAACGAGAAGAAATAAGCACGAGGGTACTCTTTGTTAAGCGAGAGTTCTTCTACTGACTCCCATTCTTTACCCGTAGGGGCTGAGAGAGTGCCATAAGCAAAACCACCCAAAGGCTTGTGTTGGGCTAATAAATAAGGAGAGAGTAGTAAACTTAGTAGGGTACTTACTGTTCTAAAATAGTGTTTCATAAATTATTAGTATTAGTTTCGTCTTTTTGAAGATTGGATAATAAGGGTTCTACCTTGGCGTAATCTTTTACGACTTTGATGCATAAAAAAAAGGAAATGATTAACAAAAGGGTACCAATCACATTTATAATTGAGGTTGTATATGACATCTCGATAGTAGGGTCATCAAGCATAGAGGCTCTAAAAACAAAGTAATTTACTACGGAAGAAATAATTGAAAACGTCCACCAAATGGTTACAAAATTAGTAGGTAGTTTGGGTTGTATGTCTCCCCTTTGTATGAAAAGATTGCGAGTACTATCGTATATTTCTTTCATTATGCGATATGGGAGTACCCAGTTAGCAAAAGGAATGAACCAGCTTCCTACTGCCCAACCATCGGTATATGAGAGGTTATTTTTCAGTTGGTGCAAGTTGTAATAAGCGCGCCTGAACCACATCAAAAAAAGAATACTCATTATAATGAATATCACAAGCCACAAAATACCTACTATACCTGAGAAAACATCACTCAGTTCAGCTCTTGCAAACAATTCGTCATCTATTTCACCTACAAGGAACTCTCTAATAACATATAGTTCAAAAATATCTGAAATCAGAAATATGAATAAAAAAGCAAAGGATATCCACAACATTATTATGGCATTCTTAGCACGGGTAGTATTATCTCTTAACATTTTTGTTGGTTTTTATAAGAAAAGGCGTAACTGGAAGTTGATATTAAAAAAGGTTACGCCTTTTCTTGTTGAATATTGAAATCTCTAAATTTATAAATTATTAAACGCCTAACATATTCTTGGGGTCTAAAATCTCATCGAGCTTATCCTTAGAAAGCAAGCCGTGTTCTAATACTAAATTGTACACAGACTTACCTGTTTCAAGGGCTTCTTTGGCTATCTTGGTGCTATTTTTATACCCTATATGTGGATTGAGTGCTGTAACGATACCGATACTGTGTTTTACCATATTGAGGCATACTTCGCGATTGGCGGTAATACCTTCGATACACTTGGTGCGCAAGGTGTCGATAGCGCGTTCTAAGAATACGATAGACTCGATAATGCACTGGCAGAGCACGGGTTCCATTACGTTGAGTTGCAACTGACCTGCCTCAGCGGCGAAGGTAACGGTAAGGTCATTACCAATCACTTTGAAGCATACTTGGTTCACTACTTCGGGGATAACGGGGTTTACTTTGCCGGGCATAATAGACGAACCAGGTTGCATTTTAGGCAGGTTGATTTCGTTGAGTCCTGCACGAGGTCCTGAAGAGAGCAAACGCAAGTCGTTACAAATCTTAGAGAGTTTTACAGCCATACGTTTTAACGCAGAGGAATAAATTACATATGAACCTGTATCAGGAGTAGCTTCCACCAAGTTAGAGGCAGTAACGAAGGCTTCGCCTGTGAGTTTAGCTAGGTTTTCGGCACATAGTTTGGCATATCCCTTAGGAGCGTTGAGTCCTGTACCAATGGCGGTACCTCCCATATTGATTTCCAAGAAGAGCTTGGCGTTGCTTTGCAAGCGGGCGATTTCTTCTTCGAGGTTGGCTGCAAAAGCTTCGAATTCTTGACCAAGCGTCATAGGTACGGCATCTTGCAACTGGGTACGCCCCATTTTTATTACATCGGCGAACTCTTTACCTTTCTTACGAAAAGCCTCAATGAGCAATGATAGGCGCTTGATGAGCGTTTCGTTCATCTTGATAACAGCTAACTTTACAGTAGTAGGGTAAGCGTCGTTTGTAGATTGTGATTGATTCACGTGGTCGTTAGGAGAGCAGTGTTGGTAATCACCGCGAGGATACCCCATAATTTCCAAGGCGCGATTGGCTATTACTTCATTAGCGTTCATATTCACCGAAGTACCAGCCCCTCCTTGAATCATATCTACGAGGAACTGATGGTTAAACTTCCCCTCGATTACTTCTTTGCAAGCCTCAGAAATAGGTTTGAGCAGTTCGTCGGGGAGTAATCCCAAAGCGTGGTTTGTTTGAGCTGCGGCGAGTTTTACATAACCAATAGCTTTTACAAACTCAGGGTAATCACCCATTTTAGTTCCTGTAATGCGGAAGTTTTCGATGGCGCGTTGTGTTTGTACGCCATAGTAAGCATCGGCGGGCACTTGCAAGTCGCCTATAAGGTCGGATTCTGTTCTAAATTTTGTCATAATTTTAAATTTTATATTTTTAGTAATTTTATATATGATACTTACGTTATATAATGAGATTGTATCGGTTTAAAAAATTTCGGTAAAAGTACGGAAGTTTTTTTTAATAGAAAAGAAAAAAGGAAAATATTTTTTAAGACAACGTAACTTCGATTTAAAGAGGTGAGGTTGTGCCTTAGAAATTAAACAAAAATTGGTAGATTAGTAAATTTAGAAATTAGCAAATTAGTAAAAGGAAGAGATGAAAATAGTTATTTGGCAGGTCGAACTTATAGGACAGACCGGACGAGTCAGACATTTGAGAATTGCCAGAGAAACTCCGAAAAACTCTGAGTTTTTGGGAAGGGTTGGAGAGGAAACAGAGGTACTAAGGAGGTGTCGGAAGAAAATGAAGAAAATCGGAAGAGGGTTGAGAGAAAAATTGGTGCAAAAAGGCTGTAAGGAGGGTGGGGTTAGCTTATAGAGAGCTTATAGGAAGCTTATACGAATCTTGGACGATTGGTATAGAAAGGGTATATAAGCAGTTGATTCATAACACAATACAACAGTGCTAAAAATGTTAAAAATGGGGTTTCGAGACGAAAGAAAAAGAATCCTCACCCCGTCCCTCTCCCAAGGAGAGGGGGAATGTAACGACGGAAAAGAGAAGGGATAATTAGGGAATTAGCAAATTAGAAAATTAGTAAAATGGGGAGGTGTGAGGTCTTAGGGCATAGGCAATAGAGTTATGACGGAAAGTGGGTAGGCGGATTGGAAAATTAGAGAATTAGCAGATTTGGAAATTGGCAAATGAGGAAGAGAGGGACGAGGTAAGATGGGTGGGATAGAAGAGACGGGAGATTAAATTAGCAAATTAGTTGGAGTTATATTGAACAAACGTTGATAATCATTTAATTGCTTGGGAGAATTGCTGGACAAAAAAAGGAAGTTAAGCTTATAAACAAAAAATATTAGTTCGTAATTCAAAATTATTTTATATCTTTGCATTCTAAAAAATCAAATAACGCTTAGTTTATGGAATATTTAGATTTTGAACAACCTATTAAAGAGCTTGAAGAACAGATGGAAAAGTGTCAGGTCATCGGTAATGAAAGTGATGTGGATATGACTGATGCTTGCAAGAAGATAGAAAAGAAACTCAACCAAGTAAAGAAGGAAGTTTATGGTAATCTCACGGCGTGGCAACGAGTGCAAATCTCTCGTCACTTAGAGAGACCTTATACTCTTGACTATATCAACTCACTTGCAGGAAACACTTTTTTGGAACTTCACGGCGACCGTACAGTGAAAGACGATAAGGCGATGATAGGAGGTTTTGGAAAGATAGATGACCAGAGTTTTTTGTTTATTGGTCAGCAAAAAGGAGTAAATACTAAGATGCGACAATATCGCAATTTTGGTATGGCAAACCCCGAAGGGTATCGCAAAGCCTTGCGATTGATGAAACAAGCTGAAAAGTTTAACATTCCTATAGTGAGCTTTGTAGACACGCCAGGAGCTTTCCCTGGTATTGAAGCTGAAGAACGCGGACAAGGAGAAGCTATTGCTCGCAATATCTTGGAGATGTCACGTTTGAAAGTGCCTGTAATAGTGTTTATCATAGGCGAAGGAGCTTCGGGAGGAGCGCTAGGTATCGGTGTAGGTGATAAAGTGTATATGCTTGAAAATACTTGGTATTCGGTAATATCGCCAGAGTCTTGTTCCTCTATATTATGGCGTAGCTGGGAGTACAAAAAGGAGGCAGCTGAAGCACTAAAACTCACCGCTCCTGATATGAAGAAGTTAAAACTGATAGATGAGATTATTAAGGAACCACTCGGGGGGCACATCGCGATCGCGAAATGATGTTTGCTACTGTTCGCAAAGTGATATTGGACACTTATAAGGATTTGAAGAAGCTTCCCACCGATAAATTGGTTGAAAAACGAATGAACAAGTACCTTGCGATGGGAGTGTTCAGTGAGAAGTAATGAAATGATAATATCAACAACTTATAAAGGCGCTATTTAAGCGCTTTTTTTATAAAATGAAGATAGTAAACGGTTGCTAAATAGAAGAGTAAAGAAAACTTTTCAGAAGTTATCAACAGACTATTAACAGTGTTTGTGGGTAAAATCATCTACCCCAAATTAAACTATTTCGTATCTTTGCCGTATGAACGAAACAGAAAACACATCAGTACCAGAAATTGTTCCTGCAATACAACCATTCTCGCGAACACAAGTGAGTTTAGAGCGAGGAAAGCTCCCTCCACAAGACCTCAATCTTGAAGAAGCTATCTTGGGAGCTATGCTCATTGACAAGAAAGGCGTTGATGATGTGATAGACATACTCAACCCTGAAGTTTTTTATAAAAAACAACATCAACTTATCTATCAAGCTATCTTTGAACTTTTCAACGAATCGGAAGCTATCGACCTGCTTACGGTGGCAGAACAACTTCGCAAAAATGGCAATTTGGAGGCGGTGGGAGGAGAGTTTTACCTTATTAATCTCACCCAACGAGTATCATCATCTGCTAACGTAGAATTTCACGCGCGTATTATTTTACAGAAGTTCATCAAGCGCAAGCTCATTGAAATTTCTTCGGAAATTATAGAAGACGCTTACGACGATACTCGCGATGTGTTTGATTCATTGGACAGTGCTGAGCAGAAACTCTATGAAGTAACACAAGGTAACCTAAAGCGTTCCAGTGAAGCAGCGGGAGATTTGGTGATAAAAGCACTCAAGAAAATACAAGACCTCTCTAATAAAACTGATGGGTTTAGTGGAGTACCTTCGGGCTTTACCAAGCTCGACCAACTCACCTCAGGTTGGCAAGCGAGCGACCTTATTATCGTAGCGGCACGCCCAGGTATGGGGAAAACAGCTCTTACGCTCTCTATGGCAAGAAATATAGCAGTAGGGCAGGGGATACCTGTAGCGTTTTTCTCATTGGAAATGTCGTCGGTACAGCTTATTACGCGCTTGATTTCCTCAGAAACAGGTCTGTCGTCAGAGAAATTGCGTACAGGAAAGTTGGAAGAGCACGAGTGGTATGTGTTAAATACTAAGGTGAAAGACCTAGAAAAGGCTCCTCTTTTTATAGATGATACGCCTTCTATATCAATTTTTGACCTCCGAGCTAAAGCGCGCCGACTCTCTACACAGCACGGTATTCAGCTAATTATTATTGATTACTTACAGTTGATGACGGCAGGAGGTAGCAAAGGAGTGGGTAACCGCGAGCAAGAAATTTCTACAATTTCTCGTAACTTAAAAGCTCTTGCTAAAGAGTTGAACATACCCGTAATAGCGCTTTCACAGCTTTCGCGTAATGTGGAATCACGTCCTGGACAGCAAAAGCGTCCGCAGTTATCCGACTTACGTGAATCAGGAGCTATTGAGCAAGACGCCGATATTGTATCGTTTATCTACCGTCCTGAATACTATAAAATTACAGAATGGGACGACGAATCAGGAACACCTACCGCTGGACAAGCTGAGTTTATTGTGGCTAAACACCGCAATGGAGGTTTGGATAGTATCCGATTGAAGTTTGAAGGACATTTGGGAAGGTTTGCTAACTTAGAGGAATACGACAGTGGAAGCTATTTACCTATGGGAACACAAGAATTTGTTTCGAAAATGAATGAAAATGTAGCTTTTGAAACTGTACCTACTGCCAATCCGGAGCAGGCTTTTGGCGCACCTTCAACAGCTTCAACCGAAGATGATATACCTTACTAAAAATAACTCTTGGAGTTTGTGAATATCCAAGAAACCTTTTTGCCATTCTTCTCAATAGCGTAAAATGATGCGGAGAGAGGAATGGCTTTGTTATAAAATTAATACTCATTGTATTGCAAATTAAAAAAAGTAGTATCTTTGCGGAGTCAAACAGACTTCATTATGATTAAATCATATTTATCTAAAATATTTGCCTCTATCGTTAAAAAAAGATAGACCGCTGGGCTAAAGCTCCAATAGACACACAACAAAAAGTATTCCAGTCGCTTATAGAACAAGCCAAAAATACGGCTTTTGGGCGTGACCATCATTTTGAGGAAATCCAAACGTATGAAGATTTTGTGGCTCGCGTACCTATACGCGATTATGAAGCCTTACGCCCTTACATTGATAGGGTAGTGGAGGGTGAAAAAGATGTGTTATGGAAAGGCAAACCGCTCTATTTTGCCAAGACTTCAGGGACTACCAGCGGGGCGAAGTATATCCCTATTACCAAAGCCTCGATGCCCTTCCATATTCAGGCAGCACGTGATGCGATTTTATGTTATATACACGAGACTAAAAAAGCCGATTTTGTAGAAGGAAAAATGATTTTCTTGCAAGGAAGTCCTATTTTAGGTGAAAAAAACGGCATTAAAACAGGGCGACTTTCGGGCATAGTTGCGCACTATGTGCCTGCTTATTTGCAGCGCAATCGTATGCCGTCATACAAAACTAACTGTATAGAAGATTGGGAGACCAAAGTAGAAGCGATTGTTACCGAAACTTTTTCTGAAAATATGACTCTCATCAGCGGGATACCTTCTTGGGTGCTGATGTACTTCGAGCGGTTATACACGCGCTCAGGTATCAAGATAGGAAAATTGTTTCCTAACTTCAACTTGTTTATTTATGGAGGGGTGAATTACGAGCCTTATCGCCAACAATTTGAGCACCTCATCGGGCGCAAAGTGGATAGCATAGAACTCTATCCCGCCAGCGAGGGATTCTTTGCCTATCAAGATAGTCAAACAGAGAAAGGAATGCTCTTACTGCTCAATTCGGGTATTTTTTACGAGTTTGTAGAAGCTGATACTTTCTTCAGCGATGCTCCCAAACGAGTGGCTTTGCAGGACGTACAATTGGGGGTAAATTATGCGCTCATTATATCTACCAATGCCGGACTTTGGGGTTACAACATAGGCGACACGGTGCAATTTACTTCGCTTGCGCCTTACCGCATAGTAGTTACAGGGCGCATTAAGCATTTTATTTCGGCTTTTGGCGAACACGTGATTGGTAAAGAAGTGGAAGAGGCAATGCGAGAGGGTTTAGAGGCTACGGGAGTACGTATCACAGAATTTACGGTCGCTCCTCAGGTAAATCCGGTAGGGGGTGAATTGCCTTATCACGAATGGTTTGTAGAATTTGAGCAAAAACCTACCGATATGAAACGCTTTGCCCAAGTGATAGATGAGGCATTACAAGAACAGAATATGTATTACTATGACCTCATACAAGGTAAAGTACTCCAACCGCTTAAAATTACGGAAGTTCCCGAAGGCGGTTTTGCCTCTTATATGAAGTCGCAAGGAAAACTCGGCGGACAGAATAAAATACAACGATTGGCGAATGATAGAAGTGTTGTAGAGCGATTAGTTAAAAGTTAAGATTAAGACTGATTACTTAAGAAGCGCGGATTGTCCTTGCATATTGAGTTCTTGAAGACTTTGAATCTACAAACATTTGCATATCATTTTTGCCTAACTATAAATGTAGAATTATTAAATAACGTGAGTTTGATGTAAGAAAAGTGTAGCTTACGCTACAGAAATCTTACAAATCTATACAAATCAAACAAATAGGCAACAAGTTGCCTGAAAGCCTCGCACAGATTACACAGATTGCACGGATTTAGACACAAATAGATTTTAATATTATGGAACAAAAATCCACAGATGACTATCTTCGTTATTAGATTTCACAGATTACATTGTAAAAGCTGTAAATCAGTATTATATTATCGAACTGACGTTAAATAAAAAAGCCAATAGTAAAATGCTATTGGCTTTTGTTTTTTAGTTATTTTGTAATTTGTAGTTGATAGGGTAAGCAAAGGTAACTGGTGTAGGTTTACCACGTTGTTTACCAGGGATAAGTCTAGGAAGTTTCATAATAAGTTTCTTAGCATCTTCTTCCAAAACTTTATCGGGACCACGCACTCCTAAAACGGTAATAGAACCATCGGTATTGATGCGGAAGTTTACAAATACTTTTCCTTGAATACCCATTTCGGCGGCAGCTTGTGGATAGCTAAAGTTCTTTACTACGTGTTTGTTCAAGTTTTCTTGAAAACATTTCATTTGTTGATCTTTAGGAACGTTTTTACAAGCTTCGAACATAGGTTTATCTTCGATAATAGTAAAAGGTACATCTACATCAGGAGCTTCTTCTACTACAGTTTGTTTAATTTCTTCTACTTTAGCTATTTGCTCATTTTTAGTAGTTTCAGTAGTACCGATTACTTGTTCTTCGATTTTAGTATCGTTTTCCACTACTTTTACTTCCTCTACCGCTGTAGGGGCTGGAGGTGGTGGAGGTGGTGGAGTTTCAGGAGGGGTCTCCATTGTGTAGTTCTCTTGATTTTCGTCAAGAGCCTTATCCACATCTGACGTACGGTTGTCTTGAACGCTTTTGTCATACACTTTTGTTTCGAACCCCCATAAGGTAAGGGCTGATACAAGAGCGAATCCTATGGCAAAGAACAATCCGCTACTTTTTGCCAAATCGGCTTTCGGATTTTTTTTAGGTTGCATAATGATTTTCTTTTAAAAGGTTATTAAATATACTTTTTATCTGAAAAGCTTTTCATACTTTCTCATAAACAGTAGAGCAACAACTGTGCCAAATGTATTGAAGAGCATATCAATATAGTCGGCAGAGCGAGTAGTGGTAAGTAAGCCTTGTAATATTTCCATTGTTGCGCCTAAAAATAAGGCGGTGATTACTGCCCATAATTTACTTCCAAATGCTAATATAAACAGTGCCGTATAACCGAAATAGAAGCTGAAATGAGCAACTTTGTCTAAATAGGGAATGTGAGGTGCTTTGGGCATTTCGCTGGATGAGATAAGACTTAGAGTGATAATAGCTATCGTCCATATACCCCATAACAAAGTGTATTTGTGTTTTTTAAGCATTTATTAGAGTTTTATACGCTTCGGCTGAGAGTAGATTATCTAACTGGGTAATATCGCTTATTTTCAGTTGTATTATCCACCCTTTGCCATATGGGTCGGTATTTACTTTCTCAGGTTTTTGGTTTAGCGGTTCATTAAACGCGATTACTTCGCCCGTGAGGGGCATAAATAAATCGGATACTGTTTTTACGGCTTCGATACTGCCAAATATTTCATCTTCATTAAGGGTATTGCCTATGGTTTCTACTTCCACATACACAATGTCGCCTAATTGGTGTTGTGCAAAATCGGTAATGCCTGCTGTGGCTATATCACCTTCGATGCGCACCCATATGTGTTCTTTACTGTATTTTAAATCAGATGGAAAGTTCATTGCCCAATAAATGTCTTAAAAAGCGAGCCAAAGGTACTCTCTTTTTTTGTAACTACCAAATTTTTATTAGAAAAATTTTAACATTTTATTTGAGTTGTGGGATAATGGTCGGTAAATTAGTAGATTAGGTGTGTGCTAAACGAGTGGTTAATGATTAATGATTAATGGTTAGTGATTAATGGTGAAATTGGGAGAAGATTATACAAAGCTTATAGGATAATCGAACAATAAGTGGGTCTATGGTGGGTCTAAAGAGGGTCTATAGAGGGTCTACAGTGGGTCTACAGTGGGTCTACAGTGGGTCTACAGTGGGTCTGGGTCTACAGTGGGTCTACAGTGGGTCTACAGTGGGTCTACAGTGGGTCTACAGTGGGTCTACAGTGGGTCTACAGTGGGTCTACAGTGGGTCTACAGTGGGTCTACAGTGGGTCTACAGTGGGTCTACAGTGGGTCTACAGTGGGTCTACAGTGGGTCTACAGTGGCTCTACAGTGGCTCTACAGTGGGTCAATAGTGGGTCAATAGTGGGTCAATAGCGATAGATGGCTAAAAGGAGAAGGGGGATAAAGTGAGGAAAAGCTGAGGATAAGAAGGTGGGTGCTGGGAATAAAACTGAAAGCAAAATGTTTTTATATATTAAATTATTTGTACCTTTGCCCTCTCAAAAGAAAGAATTTGCAAATGTTGAACTTAAACGATACCCTTAAACAACATATATTACAAGCTGTACAGGAACTGTATGGTGTGAGCTTAGAAAGCGTTGAATTGCAACAGACTAAAAAAGAGTTTGTGGGCGATGTTACTCTTGTGGTGTTTCCGCTATTGCGTCATATCAAAGGTAATCCTGTGCAGATAGGAGAACAAATAGGAGGTTACTTAAAAGAGAAAGCAGGTGATTTGGTAACTGACTTCAATGTTATTAAAGGGTTTTTAAATCTTGTAATTGCTGATAGTTACTACATCGACTTTTTAAAAGAAGTGAAGAATAATCCTCAGTTTGGTTTGGCAACGCCTAATAGCAAAGAGGCTATTTTGGTGGAATACTCATCGCCTAATACTAATAAACCGTTGCACTTAGGGCATATCCGCAACAACCTCTTAGGGTATTCGGTAGCTGAAATCTTAAAAGCAGCTGGACATAAGGTGTATAAAACCCAAATCGTCAACGATAGGGGGATACACATTTGCAAATCGATGGTGGCGTGGCAACGTTTTGGCAATGGTGAGACTCCTGAAAATACAGGGTTGAAGGGTGATAAATTAGTAGGGAATTACTATGTGGCGTTTGATAAGGCGTACAAAGCTGAAATACAGCAATTAGTAGAACAGGGGAAGACCAAAGAAGAAGCGGAAAAACAAGCTCCTATATTTGTAGCAGCCCAAGAGATGCTTCGCCAATGGGAAGCGGGCAACCCCGAAGTAATAAAACTTTGGAAACAGATGAATGGCTGGGTATACGATGGTTTTGCCGTTACTTATAAGAATTTAGGTGTTGATTTCGATTCGTATTACTACGAGAGCAATACCTATTTATTAGGGAAAGACATTGTGGAACGCGGTTTGGAGCAAGGTGTGTTCTTCAAGAAAGAAGATGGTTCAGTTTGGTGTGACCTTACCGCCGATGGCTTAGATGAGAAGTTGGTGCTTCGTGCTGATGGTACGTCGGTTTATATGACGCAGGATATGGGAACTGCTACCCAGCGTGTGAAGGACTATCCTGACGTAAAAGGAATGGTGTACACGGTAGGTAACGAGCAAGATTATCACTTCAAAGTGCTTTTTCTTATCCTGAAAAAGTTGGGTTACGATTGGGCATCACACTTGTATCACCTGAGCTATGGTATGGTAGATCTGCCCAGTGGCAAGATGAAAAGTCGCGAGGGCACCGTAGTAGATGCCGATGACCTTATTGCTGAAATGGAGCAAACTGCCAAAGAGATTTCACAAGAACTCGGCAAACTCGACGGTTATACCGAAGCGCAGAAAGAAGCTTTGTATCACACCATAGGTTTGGGAGCCTTAAAATACTATATATTAAAAGTAGACCCTAAGAAGCGCATTTTGTTTGACCCTAAAGAGTCTATTGATTTTCAAGGGAATACAGGTCCGTTTATACAATACACTTACGCTCGTATCCAGTCGATTATGCGCAAGTATGCTGAAATGGGAGGTAAGAATGTAGCAGCGGTAGAAAAAGTTAATGGTTTACACGAAAAAGAGAAGGCTTTGTTAAAGAGCATCACCTTATTTCCATCGGTTGTACAAGATGCAGCTGATAGTTATAGTCCTGCTATTATTGCCAATTATGTGTATGATTTGGTTAAAGACTTTAATTCGTTTTACCAAAATGTATCGATTTTGGGAGAGGAAGAGGAGAGCAAGCGTGATTTTAGGGTAATGTTGAGCAAGAAAATAGGAGAAATTATAGCAGAGTCGTTTAAAATGCTGGGCATACAAGTTCCTGAGAGAATGTAGGTTATAATAGTAGTATAAAAAGTTATAAAAAAAGTATTCAAAAAATTTGCAGGAATGAATAATTGTTGTACCTTTGCAACCGCAAATAAAGGAAAAGCCAGTTGCGAATTTATTGAAAAAGAAATAAGCGAAAATAGCTCAGTTGGTAGAGCGCAACCTTGCCAAGGTTGAGGTCGCGGGTTCGAACCCCGTTTTTCGCTCTTTTTTTATGTTTATCATAGAAGGCTCGGATGGTGGAATCGGTAGACACGCTGGACTTAAAATCCAGTGGGCAGTAATGCCTGTGCGGGTTCAAGTCCCGCTCCGAGTACAATCTTCAATCACTACTTACGAAGAAAGGTAGTGATTTTTTTGTTATTACATACTTCTTAAATATTAATTTAATGAAGTAATTATCCTTCACTTTTATTGTTTTTATCATTAAAAAGCGTACCTTTGCCTGCACAATAAAATAACAAGATGATGAATACAGGTTTTTTCAAGGGGTATCAAGGGGCAGAGTTATACTTCTACGAATGGAATTACAAGCCTCAACAAAAAACACTTATTGTAATACATCGCGGTCACGAGTACGGTGAGCGCTTACAGGAATTTGCTACGCACCCGCTGTTTGCGTCTTATAATATTTTTGCTTTTGATATGAGAGGACACGGGCATACTAAAGCTTCAGTATCGCCTGCTTTTATGGATTCAGTACGAGATTTAGATGCTTTTGCTAAGTTTTTGCAACAAGAATACGACGTGCAAGAAGAGGATATTTTTGTAGTAGCCAACAGCATAGGAGGGGTGATTGTATCGGCTTGGGTACACGATTTTGCTCCACGTATTGCTGGAATGGCACTTTTAGCACCTGCTTTTGAAATCAATTTAATAGTTCCTTTAGCCAAGCAAGCTATAGAATTAGCACTAAAAGTGAAACCTAATCTTGTTGTGAAGAGTTATGTTAAGTCTAAAATGCTCACTCGTGACCCTGAACAGCAACGCGCCTATGATACCGATAGGTTTATCACGCGGTCTATCAACGGGAAACTGCTTATAGATTTAGCTAATGCAGGTAAGCGATTGGTCGAAGATGCTGCTGCTATTACTATTCCTACACTACTGCTTTCAGCTGAAAAAGACTTTGTGGTGATTAACAAGCAGCAGAAACAATTCTATGTAAACTTATCTTCTGAAATAAAAGAATTTGTTACCTTAGAAGGATTCCACCACGGCATTTTGTTTGAGCAAGGCAGAGAAGAGGTATATAAATTACTTGAACAGTTTATCAGTAGAGCTTTTGAAACACCTCTTGTATCACCTTCTTTGAAACCCGATACTTTTACTCAAAAAGAGTATGAAATAATGCAATACGAGCTCATACCCAATAGAGAAAAGTACTATTACCGATTTCAGAAATGGGCACTGAGTAAGTTAGGACACCTCAGTGGCGGAATGGCGATAGGACTGGAATATGGATTTGATTCAGGAGCTTCAATGGATTACGTTTACAAGAATATTCCTCAGGGGAAATGGGGTATAGGTAAACTGATGGACAAAAGTTATCTCAATGCCATTGGGTGGCGAGGCGTACGTATACGCAAAGCACACTTGTTGGAGCAAGTAGATAAAGCGATACAAGCTTTGCAAGCCGAAGGGAAGAAAGTAAAGATACTTGATATTGCTGGAGGAGTAGGTAATTATTTGTTTGACATCAAAGAAAAGCACCCAGAGGTAGAAATTGTCATCAATGAGTTTTTACCAGCTAATATAGAAAAAGGGGAGCAAACCGTCAGAGAAAGAGGCTTTCAAGATATACGATTCACTAACTACAATTGTTTTAAAGCCGATAACTACACAAGTTTAGACTATAGTCCTAATATCACTATCATATCTGGTATTTTTGAACTTTTTGGTGATAATAAATTAGCTAATGAGGCGGTAAAGGGAGTTGTGTCGATTTCAGAAAACGGTTTTTTGATTTATACAGGACAGCCGTGGCACCCACAACTCAAAACGATAGCCTTTGTACTAAAAAGTCATCAAGAGAAAGATTGGGTGATGCGTCGCCGTAGTCAGCGAGAGTTAGACGGGATATTTTCTCTTAATGGAGTGCAAAAGCAGGATATGCTGATAGATGATTTTGGAATCTTTACAGTTTCATTAGGGAAGATAGAAAAATAGGACTTTTCAGTATATCAAATAAATAGCCCTTGTTGTAAAATATTTTATTCTATTTATTTGGTAGTTTCTGTAAAAGGTAGTAGTTTTGCGCTCTGAAATTAAAAATCGGGATGTGGCGCAGTTGGTAGCGTACACGTATGGGGTGCGTGTGGTCGCTGGTTCGAGTCCAGTCATCCCGACTTTTTCTTTTTATACAATAGCTATTTGAAATGAATAAGGTATATCTTCCTTTGTTATTATATCTCTATTTTACCCTTATTTAGCGTCTATTTCTTGAATGTATATCTACGGATATTTATGGTGGAGAACAATATGGATTGTTCTAAATTCAGCATAAAAGTTAGGATACCATTTATAAACTGATGATTATTATATAGAAAATATATGAAACTTTCAAACTTTAATTTTGAACTTCCTAAAGAGCTATTAGCTGAGTATCCCAGTGAGAACCGCGACGAAGCACGCTTAATGGTAATACATCGTAAAACAGGAGAAATCGAACACCGACTATTTAAAGATGTAATCGACTATTTTGACGATGGAGATGTGTTTGTACTGAATAATACTAAAGTATTTCCTGCTCGCTTGTATGGGAATAAAGAAAAAACAAAGGCAAAGATAGAAGTATTTTTGTTGCGTGAACTCAGTGCTGAACAACGTTTGTGGGACGTACTTGTAGACCCTGCTCGCAAGATACGGATAGGCAATAAACTCTATTTTGGCAAAAATGCCGAATTGGTAGCCGAGGTAATAGACAATACGACCTCTCGCGGTCGCACTCTTCGTTTCTTATACGATGGTACTTATGAAGAGTTTCGCCAACATCTTACAGAATTAGGGCAAACACCTCTGCCTAAATACATCTCTCGTCCGGTAGAACCTGAAGATGAAGAACGCTACCAAACTATCTATGCTAAATACGAGGGCGCCGTTGCTGCACCTACTGCGGGGTTGCACTTCTCTAAACACTTGATGAAGCGTTTGGAAATAAAAGGTATTACCTTCGCTGAGGTAACTTTACACGTGGGGTTAGGAACTTTCAATCCTGTAGAGGTAGAAGACCTTTCTAAGCACAAAATGGATAGTGAGGAGATACATATTCCTGAAAGTCAAACAAAAATCATTAATGCAGCTAAGGTGAATAAAAAACGTGTATGTGCGGTAGGAACTACCGTAATGCGCGTGTTGGAAAGCTCAGTTTCATCTGATGGTTTTCTAAATCCATTTGACGGTTGGACAAATAAGTTTATTTTTCCTCCATATGATTTTAGTATAGCCAATGCAATGATTACCAACTTTCACACTCCTAAATCTACCTTGTTAATGATGGTCTCGGCTTTTGCGGGGCACGACCTCATTATGCGTGCTTATAAAGAAGCCGTAGAGCAGAAATATAAATTCTATTCTTACGGTGATGCGATGCTTATTCTATAAGAAGAGTTATATATAAAGAAAATGACGGTAGAGAGAACTCCTTGCCGTCATTTTTTATTTCTGAATAGTTATAGAGAGGAATTTTATTTTGCTCATAGTTAATCGGCAAGATTTTGTAACGCTTACCTATTTCCTAATTTAAAGTGCCAGTGTGGTTCGCACTATTTTCCTGCAAACGCTTTTACATCATCTTCTGAGATTTCTTTGCCTCCTAAGATAATGAGTCGCTCTACTACATTACGCAGTTCGCGAATATTACCCGTCCAATCTTGTTTTTGAAGAAGCTCTATTGCTTTTTTGCTAAATTTCTTCGGACTAATACCTTGTTCCTCGGCTATTTTTGCTGAAAAATAATCAATAAGTAGTGGGATATCGTCTCTGCGTTCGTTAAGTGACGGTACTCTGATGAGAATTACTGCCAAACGGTGGTACAAATCCTCACGGAAACGACCTTCGGCTATTTCTTTTTTTAAATCTTTATTGGTCGCCGCTATTACACGTACATCTACATTGATGTCCTTATCACTTCCCACGCGGGTAATCTTGTTCTCCTGCAAGGCACGCAACACTTTGGCTTGGGCAGAGAGACTCATATCGCCTATTTCATCTAAGAAAATAGTACCATTGTTAGCAGCCTCAAACTTACCTGCACGGTCTTTTACCGCCGAAGTAAACGCCCCTTTGATATGCCCAAAGAGTTCACTTTCTATCAGTTCGGAAGGGATAGCCGCACAGTTCACCTCTACCATCGGAGCTTCACTGCGCTCGCTTTGGTAATGAATGGCGTGAGCTACCAACTCTTTACCTGTACCATTAGAGCCCGTGATGAGCACACGCGCTTCGGTAGGTGCTACTTTTTCTATCATCTGACGGATTTGTTGCAAAGGTGCACTTTCTCCTATCATCTCATAGCTCTTGCTCACCTTCTTTTTGAGGTGTTTATTCTCTACTACTAATTTCTTCTTGTCGAGAGCATTGCGCACAGTGTTGAGCAAGCGGTTTAAATCAGGTGGTTTTGAGATATAGTCGTAAGCCCCTAAGCGCATTGCGTTCACTGCTGTCTCGAGGTCGCCGTGACCTGATATCATCACAAAGGGGATTTCGGGTTTGAGTTTTTTGACCTCAGCGAGTACTTCCATACCGTCCATCTTAGGCATTTTGATGTCGCATAGCACTAAGTCATAGTCCTCTTTTTTGAGTTTCTCAACGCCTTCTACACCATCAGCTGCTTCTTCTACTTCGTACTCTTTGCTTTCTTCTACTAATATTTTGGTAAGCACACGGCGAATTGCCGATTCGTCTTCTATGATGAGTATTTTTGCCATAAATTCAATCTTTCCATTTGCCAATTTGGCATAATCTGCTAATTACTCCGCAAAGGTAGTAAAAAAATAAAAAACTCTTGACATTCTGCCAAGAGTTTTTGACGTGTGTTTATGAAAAAGTGTATTTATTAGTTTTTAAATGTAGGTTTGAACTTCGATTGATATACTTGAAACTCTTGTTGAGTAGTGATTTTTTTGTAATCATTGTTGTTAAACATTTTCAAGTAGAGTTCTAATTGAGTAGGCGACATATAGCCGGTAATACCTGTTATCAAATCGTTATTTTCGTCTAAGAACACCATTGTTGGGTAAGCCTGTACTTGCATATAGCCGATAAGTGGATGTGTGGCGTTACGGCGTTCAGCCAATGCGGGGTCATAGCCTTTGTTCTCAAACTTTTGTCCTTTGTAGTTCGCTACTTCGTTACCTTCACCATTGAACTTTACAGCGTAATAATTATCGTTCACATACTTTACTAAGTCTTTGTTCTTAAAAGTGTTGTTCGCTAACATTTTGCAAGGTCCACACCAATTAGTGTATACGTCAATAAATATTTTTTTAGGTTTTTTCTTCTGAGCAGCAATAGCTTGGTCAAAAGTCATCCATTTAATTTCCTGAGCTTCAAGAGTAGCAGTAGCTACCAAAACAAAAGCTACAATAGCGATGAGTTTTCTTGTCATACTGATAAAAGTTTGTAATTATTTCGTGTTTATAGATTTTCAAAAACTGTGCCAAATGTATGTTCATCAGTGGGGGTGAGGAATTGCATTGCGATAGGCAGGTAGTACAAGTCTTGCAAATGAGGTTGCAGGCGCACGTAGTCTTTCTCAGTGGTGAGGATTCGCTTGCCTTGCAATTGCTGTATTTCTCTCTTGGTAAAATGATGATGGTCAGCAAAAGCTAAATGCTGAAAATCTGCTCCTTGTTCTTTCAAGAATGTGAGTAGCGGATTCGGATTGGCAATGCCTGTTACCAAAGTAAAAGGTTCTTGAATGAAAGTCGTCAAAGATATGTTTTCCTTCTCTGAAAATACTTGCTTATCATAGGCAATGGTTGCAAAGGCGATAGGACAAAGGCAATGCTTCTGTAAACGCGCTATGAGCTGAGTACGTTCTTTTTCTGACAATGAGGGAGGACATTTAGTTACAACCACTATATCGGCTTGTTGCACTCGGCTTACTACATCGCGGAGTCGCCCCATTGGCAGTAGCCAGTCGTCAGTAAACAGATGTCCGTAAGCAGTGAGCACTATGTTGATTTTTGCTTTTACGGGGCGATGTTGGAAAGCGTCGTCTAATATAATCAGCTCAGGAGGTGCAGGCAAGGCGAGCATTCGTTCTACACCTTCTACTCGGTTGGCACAAACGGCTAAGATAAAATCCTTAAATTTCCACCAAAATTGGAAAGGTTCATCACCTAAATCCAATACCGTAGAAGTCTCGGTAGCTAATATAAAGCCCTTTGTCTTGCGTTTATAACCACGACTGAGCACGCCCACTCTGCGTTGTTTATGCCATAGCCTGATGAGGTACTCCACCATTGGGCTCTTACCTGTCCCTCCTACTGCTACATTGCCCACGCAAATAGTAGGTACGGCAAAAGAATATTCTTTAAAGATACCCACGTTATAGCACCAATGGCGCAGGCGAACTATCGCACCATACAAACACGCCAAAGGGAAAAGAAGTATTTTAAAAAGATATTTAAACCATTTTCTCATAGCGGATATTTTGCGCAAATCTCTTGAATCACTTCATCGATATCACTGTACTGAAAATCGATAAACTCTGTTATTTTATCGCCATTATAAGTCCTTATTAAGCCGAGAGCATCGGCTGTTTGGAGGGTAAGTGCTCTTTTTTTAATACCAAAGAAACTCAAAAAACCGTCTAAACGTGCCAAACGACGTAATGTTTTATGCGAAATCTTTTTGCTTGGAGCTTTCACTCCCAAACCTTTCGCAATTTTCTCAAAAACCATTTGATAACTAAGATTAGCAGTATTTAGTACAAAGCGTTCTCCCGTAACCTCAGAGAACTGTAGCTGTATCATTGCACGTACGACATCGTCTACCGCCACAAAGCCTGTACCCCCTGTGGGGTAATATTTCTGTCCATCAGCTACTTTTTTAAACCACAAGCCAGAGCCTTGTTCAGAGAAATCAGCACCCAACACCACTGAAGGATTTACAATAACCACTGGCAATCCTTCTTGCGAGCCACGCCATACCTCCATTTCGCCACCGTTCTTACTGATAGCGTAATCAGTGTTATTGTCCTCACTATTCCAGTCGTTTTCCTCATCAATAGGCGTGTGAGGCAAAGCTGAAAGGGTAGCTACAGAGCTCACATAACAGAGTTTTTTTACCTTAAAGTCAATACACAAGTTTACGATATTAGCAGTTCCTTCCACATTCACTTTGATAAGCTGAGCAAAATCCTTAGGCTGAAAAGAGATGAAGCCCGCACAATGAAAAACAAAAGAAACATTCGCAAACGCTTGTTCTAGCGCAGGAATGTTACTTATATCGGCTTCTACCCACTCAATAGAGCGGAATTGTTCCGCTCCATTAGGAGATTCTTTTGTAAAAAGTTGTTCTATTTTTTCTAACGAATGGGTACTGCGATAGATAGCCCTTACTTTATGCGCCTTGTTTTGGGTAAGGTGAAAAAGTAAACGACTGCCAATCTGTCCTGTTCCGCCAGTTACTAAAATCATTATTTCTCGTCTAAAAGAATGTGTTCATCAATAAGTTTAAGAGCCATAGGCGAATCTTTTTCGTCGTAGAACTCGAAGGGGTCAAGAATAGAACATACCAATTCTTTACTCACTTGGTCGCTCAGTAGTTCAATAATTTCAGTGGGCAAACTGGTTTGCGTTCTGCCATACTTGTGTTTTATCATTCTTGAACCTTGTTTTTTTAGTTTCTTAGTCGGGGCAAAGATAATAATTATTTGCCAAATATGCCATTTGATGCATAAAAATAACTGAAGAGCATTTAATTAGGAGAGGGATAAGGGTATCTCTTGTATGCTATTACTTTTGCGGTATGGGTTTTGCTAAAGTTTCAAACTTCGGCAATGTTGAAATCTATTAATAACTCTCTTTTTATGTCTATCTTAGCTTTAACTTACCTTCTACTTAGGTTCGTTCATCTTTTGTCTTTTCTTCGTTCATTGTTCATTTGCCCGTGCGGCTCGCACCGTCTTTTGTTCGTCTTTTGTTCGTCTTTTGTTCGTCTTTTGTTCGTCTTTTGTTCGTCTTTTGTTCGTCTTTTGTTCGTCTTTTGTTCGTTCATTGTTCGTTCATTGTTCGTTCATTGTTCGTCTTTTCTCTATCTGCCCGTGCGGCTCGCACTTTGTTTAGTTGCCTGTCGTACTACGACCTCGTATCATCATCAATTTAGTATTATTGGCATTATTGGCATTTTTGATATTATTACTTTTTCATTTTTTGCTTTTCACTACTTTACTGAAAATCCCTTTCCATCGGTATTGTCTTACCCATTTACCTTCTTCAGGAGTGAGTAAGTAAGGTTGTTTTTCTTGTTTAGCTTTATAAAATCCTTTGCAATAATCTAAGAAGAGTTTACCATTGCGTTTTCTTATGGCTAATTTTATGGCAGCGAGTAAAGTTAGGAAGAAACCGTATCGCAGACGGTAGAAAACGCTTCCTTGCAGGTAACGGGCATTGCTTTTATAGCCAGCACCTGTCGGGCGTAGGTGTTTTACGTGAAGAGTATCGTCAGTTTGTACTATCCAACCGTGGTAGCGCGCCAATAGCTCATCGGCGGTGTCCCAACCCATTGCTATTTTAAGTCCACCTATAGCTTCAAAACACGCCTTCCGATAAGATTTTACAGCACCTCTTAGGTGGTCTTTATTAGTGAGATTCTCAAGTACCCAAGAGCCATTTCTCTCAATATAACAAAAGCCCCCAAACATTCCCAACTGTGGATTTTCACTGTATTGCTTGCACATTGTTTCGAGATAGTTGTTAGGGAAGATGAGGTCGGCATCAAATTTGCAAATCACCTCTACGGCTTCTTTTAGGTAAGGAAGCCCATAGTTAAAAGTCTGCACTATTTTAGCCCCTGGTAGATGTTCCCCCTTCTCACTGCGTTGCACCAATTGTACTACGGAATATTGGGTAGCAATTTGGTTCACTACCTCAGCAGTGGTATCGGTAGAACCGTCGTCTACTACTATAATTTGATAGGGAAGATAGGTCTGATTTAGCAGAGATTGCAAGGTAACACCAATGCTTTCAGCTTCGTTATAAGCAGGGATAATAATTCCGATATTCATTTACTTAGCGCTATCAGTTTCTATAAGTCCGTCTTTTAAACGGACAATCCGTTTGGCATACCGAGCAATGTCTTCTTCGTGGGTTACCAAGATAACGGTATTCCCTTTTTGGTAGATTTCGTCAAAAAGGTTCATTATTTCATAAGAAGTTTTAGAGTCAAGGTTCCCAGTAGGCTCATCGGCTAAGATAATTGAAGGGTGGTTTACCAAAGCTCTCGCTATAGCTACTCTTTGGCGTTGCCCTCCTGATAGTTCATTGGGTTTGTGAAGCATACGGTCTTCTAATCCCACTAATTTCAGTACTTCTTTAGCGCGCTCGTGTCGTTTTTCTTTCTTAACGCCTGCGTATACCATAGGCAAAGCTACATTGTCTAAAGCCGTAGTACGTGGCATTAGGTTGAAGGTTTGAAATACGAAGCCTATCTCTTTATTGCGAATGTCGGCTAATTCCGAGTCGCTCATCTTGCTTACATCTTTACCGTTCAGAATATACTCGCCTGAGGTAGGCGTATCTAAGCACCCTAAGATGTTCATCAAAGTAGATTTACCAGAGCCCGATGGTCCCATAAGGGCAAGGTATTCTCCCTTCTCTATAGATAGGTTGATGCCTTTCAGTACGTGCAGTATTTCAGATCCTAATCTAAAATCTCGTTTGATATTTTTAATCTCTAATAAACTCATTTTTCTTACTGAATATTTTGGTTTAAGAAATGTAATAGCTTTTCAAAGGCTTTTCCACGGTGACTGATACGGTTCTTTTCTTCTTGGGTCAGCTCGGCAAAAGTTTGGTCAGAACCCTCAGGAATAAATATAGGGTCATACCCAAAACCGTTAGTGCCTACAGGAGTAGTGCCTATACGTCCCTTTGCGATACCTTCAAAAGTATATATAGAGCCATCTAAACATAAAGCAATAACCGTTTTAAACTGAGCCTCTCTGTGTGAGATTCCTTCCATATTCTTTAGTAGCAAATACATATTGTCTGCATCGCTTTTGTGCTCACCTGCATACCGTGCCGAATATACCCCAGGAGCATTGTTTAGTGCCTGTACCTCTAAGCCTGTATCATCAGCAAAAACGTTGCAATGATAATGCTCTTTGATGTATTGAGCTTTCAGCAAAGCGTTGCCCTCAATAGTAGTAGCAGTCTCGGCTATATCGTCATAGCACCCTATGTCGCTCAAACTTAGCAGTTCGATATTTTTAGGTAAAAGGGCTTGTATTTCCTTTAATTTATGCTGATTATGGGTAGCAAATACTAATTTCATACAGATATAAAACTCGAAAAGAGGTTACTTAGCAAGCATAACCTCTTCTCTAAATATGAAAACAATAAAATTATTCCTTTTCTTCTATCTTTTCTTCAGAGGCTTCAGCTAATTGTGTTTTTTGCAAATGCTTTAGCTCACGAAGTTTATTTTCCCACGTTTTAAGAGCTTCTTTTTGGTTGTTGATGTTCTTAATCACATCGCGTACTAATGGGTTCTTCTCGTCGATATTACCAAAGAAAGCTAAGTTGTTTTCTAACTGTATTATCTCCGATTTGAGCTCATCGATACGACGTCTTACAAAAATCACCTCATTGTTAAGCGAGTTCTCGTTATCATCGTTGATAAGTCGTTCTAACTTGTTGTTATACTTGATAAGCTCAATTTCTTGCTTATCAAAATTGAGTTTCTTGTACAGTGCATCAATAATCTTATGAAATTTGATGTCGATGGTTCTCTTAGAATGATGAGTGTTTCCTATAGCATTCCATTCATTCACAAAGTTTTGTAAAGTTGCTATCTCTTTATCTCTATCGGTACTTAATTGATATTCTTTCAGCTTATCCAAAAAGGCTTTCTTTTGTTCAAGCGCATCAGACTCTTTATTTTTAGAATGCTGAATAGTCTCAGCAAATCTACTGAAATACGTATCACAAGCTCTCTTGAATTCCTTCCAAATTTTTTCGGTATTTCTAAGAGGAACGCTTCCTATTTCTTTCCACTCTCTCTGAATGTTCTTCATCAGTTCAGTAGTGGTTTCCCAATCGGTGCTATTTTGGTTAGCTTTTGCTATTTCTAATAAGGCTAATTTCTTAGTGAGGTTCTCTTGTTGCTCTTTTTTGAGTGTTTTGTAGAATTGGTTCTTCTTCTTGTTAAAAGCACGTAAAGCTATATTGAAAGATTTCCATACCTCATCAGCTTGTTGTAAAGGTACTTTTCCTACATTTAGGAATGACTGACGTAAATCTTCTACTTGCTTAGAAAGCTGTTTCCAAGCGCTGTGAGTAGTAGGTTCTTTCTCACCGAGTTTCTTAATCCGCTCAATGATACCTTGCTTCTTCACTGCATTTTCTTCGTATACTTTATCTAAGTTTTTGAGGTAATATTGGCGTTTGTCGTGTATTTTCTTAGTAAGTTCACTGAAACGTTGCCATATGCTTTCGCGGTGTTCTTTATCTACAGGACCTATTTCCTCTTTCCAAACACGGTGTAACACTTGTAGCTCACGAGAGGCAATGAGAGCATCTACGTCGTCTTGGGCAAGAGCTTCGGCACGCTCAATAATTTTTAGTTTTTCTTCTAAATTGCGCTTAAAGTCGATGTCACGCAAGTCTTTGCTGAGGTGGATAAAGTCATAGAAGTTCTCTACGTGGTGGTGATAAGTATTCCACAAATCCTCATAATCGGCATTAGATACGGCTCCTGCTTTGCGCCAACGCTCTTGCAATTGTTGGAACTGCTTGAAGGTAGTACCCAAATGTTCTTCGGCATTGAGAAGGCTTTTGAGTTCTTCGATGATTTCTCGGCGTTTAGCAAGGTTTTCTTTATGGGTTTTCTCAATCTCTTTATAGTATTGATTGCGCTTTTCGCGATAATCGTTGAAAGCGGTGTAGAATTCTCTATAAACAGGAATTTCGTAAGAAAAATTATATAATTCTCCTCCGTCGGCTATGAACTCTTCTTTTTTCTCTTCTACAAGAGCGTCGTATTTTTTGTCGAACTCATAACGAATAGCGTCCACTTGCTTTTTGATAGCTTGGGTTTTCTCAGTTTGGAGTAGTTCTTTTAGTTCTTTGGTTAATTCACTAAGAGACATTGCCTCATAGTTTACTAATGACGCATCTTCTAAACGGTTGTCCTCGCGGTTATCCTCTATGGCTAATGTGTTTTTTTCCTCTGACATATCTAAGATTTAAATGCAACTATTGTTTAAAAACGCTACTAAATTACAACAATATTTTGAATTACCTACTATTTTTCTGTAAATATTTTTCTGCTTAATGTGTAATAGAAATGTAAGTAGTTTATTATCAGTGATTATTATGAGAGATTTCTTTAACGCTTTCGATAAGAAAATCGACGTCTTTTACTGTGTTAAAGATGGAAAAAGAGCATCTTAGCGAGGGATATTGTAGTGCTTCCTCAGGTAAAAAAGCCGATAGTACGTGAGAGGTTTGCACGCTTCCACTCTGGCAAGCACTCCCTTTGGAACAAGCAATGCCTTTTAAGTCTAACTGAAAAAGCAGGGTGCTATTTTGGTTTTTCAATGAGGGAAAACCTATGTTCACAATGGTGTAACTGCTTTCGTCTAAAGTATCCGACATTCCGTTAAATACCGCCTCTGGGAAATGATGTTTGAGTTGTTTAATAAAATAACGCTTCAGGTCTTTGAGCTTTTCAGTGTTTCTATCTAAATTAGTGTATGATAGACTAAAAGCGACTTCCATTCCTACTATATTATGAACAGCTTCGGTACCTGCACGCAAGCCTTTTTCTTGTTCACCCCCTGTGATACTGCTGTGTAGCGCAATGCCTTTTCTAATAAAAGCAAATCCTACTCCTTTAGGCCCGTGAAACTTATGAGCTGAAGCCGTGATAAAGTCGGCAGGGATTTCCTCCAAATTGATAGGGTAATGCCCCACAGACTGTACGGTATCTGAATGGAAATAAGCATTGTATTGTTTACAGAGTGCAGTTACTTCTTTTAAAGGTAGAATGTTCCCTATTTCGTTGTTTATGTGCATTAGGCTCACCAATACCTTTTTTTCAGTATATTGCTGGAGCAAGTACTCTAAATGAGAGAGGTCTACAACTCCTTTGTTCGTAAGGTTTACGTAAACTATTTTTATAGGATATTCTTTGGCTAATACCTCTAAGGTATGCAATACAGCGTGATGCTCTATTGGAGAAGAAATGACAATTTGTACACCTAAATCGTGCACACAACTGCGCAAGATAAGGTTATTAGCTTCAGTACCCCCTGAAGTGAAAATAATTTCAGAGGGTGAAGCATTCAGTTGTTTAGCTATTTGCTTGCGACTATATTCAATAAGCGACTTGGCTTTACGCCCAAAAGCGTGTGTAGAAGAGGGGTTGCCATAAGTATCCCTCAGTACTTCCGTCATCTTCTGTATTACCTCTGGATAGACGGGGGTAGTAGCCGCATTATCGAAATAGACTTTCATAGTTTTGAGAGGAAGAAATAGTTATGCTCTGTTAGAAGTTGTATTATTTCTGCTATTATTGTTCTTGCGATAGTTTTTGTTGCGGTTGTTATTGTTGTTTTTATTCACCGCTCCTTTTTTCTGTTTAGAGAGGAAAAGCCCTACTATAAGAGCTAAAATAGCTACAGTAAAAGCGCACCAATAAGCATCGTTGTACGCGAAAGTTGAGTTAAATAGTGGAGCGATTAATAAGCCCGCAAATACGTATTTAGAAACGCCTAACAAAAAATCTGAAATTCTTTTTTTCATTCTTTACTTTTAAAAATTTCGGCAAAGATACAACTTTTTATTGAAATGGGAATAATAATGGCAACACCAATACCATTATAATACCCATAATGATTTGCAGAGGTAAGCCTACTTTCACGTAATCCATAAAAGTGTAACGCCCAGCCGACATTACCAATGCATTGGGCGGAGTGGAGAAAGGAGAAGCAAAACACATACTTGCACCTACGGCTACTGCAAACATAAAAGCGTGGGGTTGTAAGCCTAACGATAAGGCGGTTTTAATAGCAATGGGTGCCAAGAGTACGGCTGTAGCGGTATTACTGATGAACATCGTCATAAGCGAAGTGGTAAAATACACGCCTGCCAAGAGTATATATGGACTCTTATCGCCTAAACTCCCTACTAATGCATTCGATACTAAGGCTGATACTCCTGTTTTTTCCAAGGCTAATGCCATAGGTAACATACCTGCAATGAGAACAATACTCTCCCAGTTAATCGTCTTGTAAGCAGCTTCAATATTGCGCAAAGCTCCTGAAATAACCATCAATAAAGAGGCGATAAGCACAGCAGTAACGGGTGCTATAGGGATAAAATCGAACATCATTGCGACTACCATTCCTACCATTATTAGCGCAGCGATAGGAGCTTTGTGGGTGAGGGTTACCTTAGATGCCTCGGCAAGAGGTTGCCCTAATACTACCAACTGACTGCGTTCAGCGTCCATTTTAGCAATGTGCTCCCAAGTTCCTTGCACCAATAGTATGTCGCCAGCGTGCATCTTTTCGTCTTTTAAGTTTTGCAAAATATAGTTATCTTTGCGCTGAATACCTAAGATATTGAGCCCAAAGTGTTCGCGCAGTTTGCTATCACTGATGCGGGTGTTTACCAATTTCGAAGCAGGCATTATCAGTACTTCGGCTATGCCTATATCGTGGAAGTGCAACTCGTTAGGCAAGCGTTGTTCGGGGTGGTGTGTGTCGAGAAAGTTTAAGTGATTTTCGGCGTTCATTTGTTCAATCGACTCAAAGCTACCGCGCAAATAAAGAATATCTCCTTCATAAATTACGGTATCAGCATTTACTACCTCTTGGTTGCCTGTTTTGAAAAAAGGATTGTTAGAAGTAGGTTTGCGCCTGATTTCTAATACCGAAATGTGATAACGTTGCGAAAGGTTGATTTCTTTGAGCGTTTTACCTATAAATAAAGTGTTTTCTTCTACTAATACGCGATATAAGTTGTTAGAGAGTTGATATTCACGTACCAAATCGGTAAGTGATTTGCCATTTCGGTTTCCTTCTTGCTTAGAATCACCTTTTTTAGAAAGAAAAAACTTACTGGTGGGAATTAAAACTAACAGTCCTATTGCCAAACACACCAATCCCACTGGGGTAAAGGAAAAGAAAGTGAGTTTATCGTAGCCGTTTTTCACTAACTCTCCATCTATTACCAAGTTAGGAGGCGTACCGATAAGCGTCATCATACCGCCCATACTACTGGCAAAAGCCATAGGCATCAACAGGCGACTACTGTTGATGTTACCACTCATTGCCATACTCACCACTATGGGCATCATCAAGGCTACCGTACCTGTATTGCTTACAAAAGCCCCAATAAAAGCGGTAACGAGCATTACCAAGATAAGAAGTTTTACCTCGCTATCGCCTGCCAAGCGTAAGATTTTACTGCTCATCATCTTTGCTAATCCCGTTTGGAAGATAGCACCTCCTACCACAAAGAGCCCTATCATCATCACTACTACCTTGTCCGAAAAGCCCGATAAAGCTTGCTCAGGGGTTAATATGCCAAAGAGCACCAAGAGCACTAAGGCACACATAGCTACCAAATCGGAGCGCACCTTCCCGCTCATAAAAAACAAAGCCGATATAAAAAGAATGATAAGAGTGGTATACATAACAAATTAGTTAATTAGCAAATGAACAGATTAGCTTATTAATTTGATAAATCAACACTATACTTACTTGTGTCGAATGTTACCGAAACGTGCTCTTGCAGTGAAGTAGATAGTGATATGCCTTTAAAATCGGCTTTTACAGGATAGTCCTTGTGATTACGATTAACTAATACAGCGGTAGTAAGTCGTTTTAAGGGGACTTCCAAAAAGTGTTTTACCCCATAGATGAGCGTACGTCCTGAATTGAGCACATCGTCTACCACTATCACTGCTTTATTGGTGTATTGTTCCGCAGGAATAGAAGTAGCAGTGCCTGCCAAAGGGTTCTTCTTATCCATTATAATTTGGCATAAAACTACTTTCAGAGGGGCTATACTTGCAAGTGCTACTGCAAGTTTCTCAGCAAACACATAGCCATTGCCATTAATGCCTGCTAGCACAATCTCCTCTTCATTGAGGTGTGTTTCGTAAATCTGATAAGCAATCCGTCTTATCTTGTGTTCAATATCAGTGTGGTTTAATATCTGTGTCATTGTATGCTTTTTTATATAATGTGCCAAAGATACAAATTGTATTGCTAAAAAGCAAGAAAAAATAGGTTATCTATCAAATAACTTATTTAATAGCTTGTATTTTATCGGCAAATTTGTTCCAACCATCAGCCTTTTTATAAGTCTCTACACTGTTAGCAGGCACGTAAATAGCATTAAGCGGAGTATCGCTAAAAGTACCAGGCCAACTGTCGATGTTTATGGTAGGAGGTGTACCTCCTTTTAAAGTAACCGACTTTAATGCAGGACATTCAGCAAAAGCATTATTTCCTATACTTTTTACGGTATTAGGAATAGTAATAGAAGTTAAACCGGCAGCCAAAAAAGTTTTTTCCTCAATGCTAGTAATACTATTATTATCAGGAAAGGTGAACGATTTCAATGCAGAACACAAACTAAAAGCACTTTCTCCTATATTTGTTACAGTATTAGGAATGGCAATAGAAGGTAAGGACTTACAAGAACTGAAGGCACCACTACCTATGCTTGTTACGGTATTAGGGATAGTAACCGAGGTCAAAGCTTCACAATTCATAAAAGTAGAATCTTCAATTTTTGTTATTCCCTTAGGAATTATTATAGAGGTTATAGCCTTACAGTTTGCAAAAGCACCCTCTCCTATGCTTCTTACAGAAGTAGGAATAACTAACGAAGTAAGCTTTTGACAATCAAAAAAAGCCCATTTCTCTATACTTGTTACAGTAGTAGGGATAGTAAACGATTTTAAGGCAGGGCACGAAAAAGCGCGCTCTCCTATGGTTACTAAACCTTTGTCAGGAATAGTAATTTTGGCTAAATTCTTACACTCGGAGAAAGCCGCATATCCTACGCTTGTAACACTGCCCGGGATAGTAACCGAAGTTAAGGCTCCACACCACCCAAAAGAACCCTCTTCTATGCTTGTTATCCCCTCAGGAATAACAATAGAAGTTAATTTTGAACAGCTCTTAAAAGCACATTTCCCCATTTTCTTTAAGCCTTTGGGCAAAGTCACTGAAGTTATTTCTCGGTGTTCTGCAAAAGCATAATCTGAGATAGCAGTTACTTTGCTCAGCATCTCGTCTGCTGCCATATCAATGGTAGTTTCTTCATCAGTAAGCCATTTCACTAATGTTGAACCATCTTCAGTAATTTCAAAATTCTCGTAAATCTTAGTTTTTAGCTCCTTAGGAGCGTCATCGCCCCCTTTCCCACAATTAGTAACAGTCAGTGCTACTAGCACTGCTACTGCTATAAGAATAACTTTTTTCATTTGTTTTTAATTATTAATCTTCTTTCCTACTCTGTTAAAGGCTTTTGGGATATTCTCCACAACTTATAAAGTACTCCATCCCCCTTATGTTAAGGGCTCGGAGTACCTTATAATTATTTTTTAATCCTTCGGTTATCTCTTCTGTTGTGCTTTGCGTTGGGCTTCGGCTTGCTCCATCATCTCACGCATCTTGGCTTGGAATTTACTTTCCTTCTTAGGTTTTTTCTTGTTTTCTTGTATCTGTGCGTGAATCTTCTGCTCGTCTATAATCCAATACTTGATAGCCAACATAATGCCTATGGTCAATAGGTTAGATATAAAGTAGTACAAACTCAGTCCGCTGGCGTAGTTGTTAAAGAAGAACAACATCATCACTGGTGATAAGTAGATAAGGAACTTCATATTAGGCATTCCAGGTTGCTGAGGTTGTGCAGTCTGTGCCATTGTCATCATTGAGTATATGAAAATAGCCACAGAAGCCAACAATGGAAACAAACTCACGTGACTTCCGTAGAACGGTATAGAGAAAGGAAGTTCAAAAATAGCATCGTATGACGATAGGTCGTGAGCCCATAAAAAACTCTTTTGTCTCAATCCAAATTCGGTAGGGAAGAAGTTAAAGAGTGCTAAGAACACAGGCAACTGTAACAGAGCAGGAATACAACCGCTGAGCGGGTTCACACCTGCTTTGTTGTAGAGCGCCATAGTTTCTTGTTGGCGTTTCATAGGTTCTTCATATTTCTTGTTGATTTCCTCAATCTCAGGGCGCAATACCTTCATCTTAGCCTGTGATACGTACGATTTGTAAACGATAGGCGACAATAATAAACGCACGATAATGGTCATCAAAATAATCACCAATCCTACCGAGAAATAATCAGTGAGGAAGTTGTAAAGCGGAATGAACAACCATTTGTTGAGCCAACCAAAAATACCCCAGCCTAACGGAATGAGCTCAGTAAGTTCATACTTGTCGTTGTACTGTTTGAGCACGTTGTAATCGCTAGGTCCAAAATAGAAGTGCAACGACTCGCTTAGCTCTCCGCTTTTCGCTTGTATAGGCAAAGAAGTGAGGAAGTTCTTGGTGTATTTTACATCTTTTCCTTCGCTCATAGCGATATTGTGAGAAACAAAATCGCCTTTAGCAAACGGGTTGTCAGAAATGAGCACCGATGTAAACAAGTGTTGTTTGTAAGCCACCCAGTTCACTTTCTCTTCTTTTTGCTCGTCATTACCTCCTTGACTTAAGCGGTTAATACGGTCGCCATCGTACTGCACGGTCGCTTGCGTATAACGGTTTTCATAGGTGACGCTCTTCTCCATACGGCGTGCCTGCAACTTCCAGTCGATGTTCATAGGCTTAGAAGTATTCACAACACCCGATAAACCTTGTGAGCGCACTGCCACGTCCAACATATAACCCTCTTTTGGTAGGGTGTACACATATTCTAAATAAGCGTTTTCTGAAGTTTTGAGCTTCATCGAAAGCACTTTGTTGCCGTTGTTTTCACTTAGCATAGGCTCAAAGTACAAGTCTTTAGAACTTAGGGTTTGGTTCTGAGCAGTAGTAAAACTGAGGTTAAAAGTAGCATTCCAATCTTTAATTAAGTAAACAGGCAAAGAATCATAAGTTTTAAATTCTTTGAGCAAAACCTCCTTGGGTTGTCCGCCTCGGTTGCTGATAGTAAGCTTGATGTCTTTGTTTTCCAATACAGTTACCCCGTCTTTTGCCGACGGTAGAGTAGCCGAATAGGCAAAAACACCTAAGCTGGCTTTGTACTTTTCTAAGGCTACCGAATCAGTAGGGATACCTTGGAAGGTAGCGGTATGGGTGTCTTTTTGGGTGTTAGTAGCTTGATTTGCTTGTTGTTCTTGTTGTGCTTTGCGTTTAGCTAATTCTTCTTCACTTGGTTTATTGTTATTCATAAACCACATCAAAAGTATAAAAATCAAGGTAAAACCTATAATACTCTTTAAATCGAATTTTTTTTCTTCCATATAAGTGTTTTTATCCGTGTTTTAGTTCTTTTTTAGTTTATTGTTTAAGGCTGCCCTCACAAAAGCTACAAATAGCGGATGCGGATTGGCAACGGTGCTCTTGTATTCGGGGTGATACTGTACGCCCACAAACCAAGGGTGATTTGGCAATTCTATCACTTCCACCAAACCCGTATCGGGGTTGATACCAGTGCACTGCAAGCCTGCCTTTTCGAGCTGTTCTTTGTAGTCGTTGTTAAACTCATAGCGGTGGCGATGTCGTTCCGAAATCTCTTTCTTGCCATAGGCTTCGTATATCTTACTGCCTTTGCTAAGCTCACAAGCCCAAGCCCCCAGGCGCATAGTGCCTCCTTTGTGAGTAATTTCCTTCTGACTCTCCATCAAGCTGATTACCGGATAAGGCGTTTGCTCGTTCATCTCGGTAGAATTAGCCCCTTTAAGTCCAGCTATGTGTCGCGCAAATTCAATGACTGCCATTTGCATTCCAAGACAAATTCCCAAAAACGGAATGCGGTGTTCACGCACGTATTCAATAGCTTTTATCTTGCCTTCAATACCGCGACCGCCAAAACCTGGGGCTACGAGCACAGCGTCCAGATGACCTAATTTGGCTTCTATATTTTCTTCATTGAGGTGTTCTGAGTGAATACTCTCCACATCCACGCGCACTTCGTTCGCCGCTCCGGCGTGTATAAAGGCTTCTAAAATCGACTTATACGCATCTTGTAACTCTACGTATTTGCCTACTAACCCTACTTTTATGCGGTGTTTGGGGTTCTTGTAGCGTTGCAAAAAAGTGTTCCATTGGGTGAGGTCGGGTTCGTTTTTACAAGGGAGGTCTAACTTCTTGAGTGTCACTTTGTCTAACCCCTCTAAAAGCATCATATTAGGTACATCGTAAATAGTAGGCACATCAATAGACTGGATTACTGCCTCTCGCTTCACATTGCAGAAAAGCGCCAGCTTGTATCGAAGCTCGTCCGAAAGTTCGTGTTCGGTACGGCAAACCAGTATATCGGCTTGAATACCGCTTTCCATCAGGGTTTTTACGCTGTGTTGCGTAGGTTTGGTTTTCAGTTCACCCGCCGCAGCAAGGTAAGGTACTAAGGTAAGATGTATCACGATGCCATTGTGCTCTCCTAAGTCCCACAAAAGCTGTCTTACTGATTCTATATAAGGCAACGATTCGATGTCGCCCACCGTACCACCTATTTCGGTAATCACAATGTCGTATTCGCCTGTTTTGCCAAGTATCTGAATGCGTTCCTTAATTTCATTGGTAATGTGTGGTATTACTTGCACCGTTTTGCCCAAGAACTCACCACGGCGTTCTTTCTCGATAACGCTTTGGTAAACGCGTCCTGTGGTTACATTATTAGCTTGCGAAGTGTGTACGTTTAGGAAACGTTCATAATGTCCCAAGTCGAGGTCAGTCTCAGCACCGTCTTCGGTCACGAAACATTCGCCGTGTTCATAAGGGTTGAGCGTACCAGGGTCTACATTGATGTAAGGGTCAAATTTTTGTATCGTCACCCTATAGCCACGAGCCTGCAAGAGCTTGGCAAGCGAAGCCGCAATGATGCCCTTCCCCAAAGAAGAAGTTACGCCCCCAGTTACAAATATATATTTGGTATTTGCCATTTCTATTTAATTTGGTGCAAAGGTAGTGAATAATTACCAACTAACAATATTTAAAGCCTAAAATGTTAGTTTAAAGGCATAAAAAATAGAAGAAACTTGCCTTACACGTTCAAGTATTCTTCTACTTAGTACTAACTTACCTACACTCTTCCTTCGTTCATTGTTCGTTCTTCCTTCGTCTTTTGTTCGTCTTTTGTTCGTCTTTTGTTCGTCTTTTGTTCGTTGTAGACCCACTGTAGACCCACTGTAGAGCCACTGTAGACCCACTCTTTGTTCGTTTATCCTATAAGCTTCCTATAATCCTCTCCCAATTTCACCATTCACCATTAACAACACTTCCTATTTGCTAATTCTCAAATCTGCTAATTTGCTAATCTTTATTTGGTATTTCTGGCATTTTTGGTATTATTGGCATTAATTCGGTATTACCTAATGATTCCCAATTTCTTCATCAAGAAAGTAGCATTTTTGTTTTGGCAAACACCCTCTCTTAACTTATAGTCGAAAGTGAGTTCTCCATTGGTGATGTCAGACTCAAAGCATTTATTTTGAAGTTGATGAGGATATTGTTCAGTAAGTTTACACACTTCTATATCGTGAGTAGCCAGCACGCCCAAAGCTTGTAAGGAAAGCAATCGTTCGATAATCTTGATAGTGCCGTACTGTTTGTCTTCTGAATTAGTACCCCGTAGTACTTCGTCCAAGAGCACAAAGCAACGTTCGTCCTCTAAGGTCTCCATTATCTGCTGTATACGATTGATTTCAGCAAAGAAATACGATTTGCCGTCGTTAAGCGAATCAGCAAGACGCATAGAGACAAGCAAACGCAAAGGGTGTATATTGGCTTTGCGGGCACAAACAGGTAACCCAACAAGGGTAAGCAACATATTAACTCCCAAAGTGCGCAAGAAAGTACTCTTACCCGACATATTAGAGCCTGTAAGCAATACAAAAGCGTGCTTGTCCAACGTAATATCATTGGTAATCCGATGTTCAGAAGGGATAAGCGGGTGTCCTACGGCTTCAAAAGCTATTTCATAATCATTATTGAGGGTAGGATAAACAAATTCAGGGTTGTTATAACTAAAATTAGCAAAACTGCACAACACTTCCGTTTCCCCCACCGACTCTAACCATTCTTCAATACAGCTTGCATATTGCGCCTTCCATTGCAAAAGTTGCTGATAACGATGTACGTGATAAAAAGAGAAAAGGTTTAGGGGTATAGAGACTAATATATTACTCACGTTGTCCAAATCGTCTAACAATCGGGAAAGTTGAGCTATTTTAGCGCTTGCTTGTTTGTTTTTCTCAGGGAAACGCGCTTCTACTTGCGCAATACACTCCTTAAAAGCATATAACATCGTATAAGTACGCTCAAAACCGAGTTTTTCTTTCGTCATTTTACCAATAAAAGAGAAAAACAGTAGCAAGTTTACAGTGATTAAGAGCTTTCCGACGCTTTTTAGTAGTTCGTTGTCGTTTCCATATCCTATCAAAAGACTTATGATGAGGAATATAGGTAGAACAATGAGAGTATATTGCATTGTTTTGCTCAATAGTTTCGCAGTACTGCTTGCCCAAGTGCGTAGTTTAGTGTAAAAATCTTTGCTGTCATCTATTTGTTGAGCATAAGCAGTAAAGGTTTGTCGCCAGCTTAGGTCGGGAGTAAGTGCTTTTATCTGTTCTTGTGTGTTGATAATGTCCTCAGAAGAAGGAGAGAGAAGTCGCTTGGCTAAAAGTTTTTTGCCTAAGAAAGTATGCGTACGGTTAAGATAATGATAGAGTGAATGTTCACCTAAAATATCCAAATCGTAAGCATAAGGGTGGTTTTCTTCTTGAAAATCTTTGCCGTTATCGGTGAAGAAAGTATGCTGTTCTAAAAATGCAATTTCCTGCTCATTGAGGCGTATTTTAGTTTGAGCGATACTGCGCAACGCACTTATTTTCTTGTGTTTTACTATCAAAAGAAGGAAAACCACAATAGTAAGCATACAAAATAGCCCCATTACTACTGATGGAGCTTTTATAAGTTTGTATACTGACCAAATGATAAGTAGCATTTCAGCTAATCGGAGGAAGCTAATTTGGTTGTATTGTTTAGTAAGTTTTAGGTATTGCTGTGTTGCCTCTGAGAGTTTTTCTTTATATGAATTTGTTGTCATTCGTAATTTGTCATTCGTCATTATTATCGAATCCAATCGTTCAGTCTGTTAGCATCTAATCGTAAAAAGATAAAAAGCAGAATAGTAAACGCCCAAAGCCCAGAACCTCCGTAGCTGAAGAAAGGCAACGGAATCCCAATGGTAGGAATTAAACTAATCACCATACCGATATTGATACAGAAATGCACAAACAGTATTGATACCACACAATACCCATACACCCTGTTAAACTTAGATTTCTGTCGCTCGGCAAGTACTATAAGTCGCAATAGTAAAAAAGAGAAGAGTATGACCACTAAGGCAGTACCCATAAAGCCCCATTCTTCACCTACGGTTGTGAAGATATAGTCGGTATGTTGTTCAGGGATAAAGCTACCTTTGGTACGAGTACCTTCCAAGAAACCTTTCCCAAAAGTACCTCCTGAGGTTATCGCCGATTCAGCCATATTAGTATTATAGGCAAAATCGCGTTTCATTGCAGCTATCTTCTGAGGGTCAGTTTCAAGACGTAGCCATAAGTTCAAACGATTGCGGTGGTGTTGTTTGAGTACGTTATCGTATACTGGGTGCGTAACAAACGCCGTAAGCAAGCATATAACCGATAAAATAAATATATTTTTAAACGGAATGCGTTTTGTTTTTCTCTTATGCCAAAAGCCGTAAAATCCAATACAAGCTGCACAAGCAAACAGAGTGAAAGTCGTTCCAAACTTTAGTGAGGAAACAAATACTACTCCTGAAAGAAATAGATAGAAGAGTAGGGCAGAGGGCATACCTTCGCGGAAAAGTACAAAAGCTAATGAAAAGAACACTAATAAGCTCCCTACGTCGGGTTGTAATAAGATGAGTACGGCAGGAATACAAATAATTGCAATAGCCCGTAAGAGGTCAGGAGTACGGCGAATATCGGTGTGGATATCGCTCACATAACGCGAAAAGGCAAGAGCCGTAGCTACTTTAGCAAACTCACTGGGTTGTACCGTAACTGAGCCAAAGGCATACCAAGCTTTAGCTCCATTTGTCTCTTTACCAAAAATAAACAGTCCGGCTAATAGTATAATCGAAATGATGTAGAATATTACTGAAAAGTTGATATAAAACCTGCTATCTATGGCTAAGATAAAGATAATAAGTAAGAAACTAAGCCCAATAAAAAGCAACTGCTTTCCGTAAAACTGATTGAGGTCGAAGATAGAAGTAACGTTTAAATCGCTGTAAGTAGTGGAAAAGATAGCTATCCAACCACACATTACCAATAGTAAGTATAGTATTACTGAAGTCCAATCGAGGTTCTTTACAAGGCTATGTCTCATTGTAAGTTATAAGTGGGTTATTTGCGTTTTCTTCTGAAAAGGAAAAACATAGCGTATTCAATAGCTAAGTTTAGCCATCTTCTTTCGTTAAACAAAAAAGAAAGCCACGTATGAGCAAGTAAATTTTTAGGAGTTAAACTCTCTGCCACTGCCGATACTTGATTGGTAAGAGATAGTCGGTCTATTTCCTTTTCTAAGCGCAGTATTTTAAGGTCGTTATCAATTTCTTCGAAAGAGCTATAGATTTTATTCTTCGTCATCGGGTTCAGCTTTAAAATAGATTTCAGAGAGTTTTTCTAATAGAGGCTTCTCAATAAGTTTTTTGCGGAAAGCCAATATTATTACCGCAATCAACACATAGAAAGCTCCTACAATAACAAAACCTAAGGCATTGCTACCAAGTGCTTCACCAATAGCATACGCTCCGGCGAAAGACAAAAAGAACAATACCAACAAACTCGTAAAGGCTACTATAAAAAAGGTTATAAGTCCGTAAGACGATTTACCTATAAACCTAAAAAGGAATAATTTATAGTAAGCTATCTGCGAATTGAGAGCGGTACTTGCTTTTGTAGGAACTTCCTCAAAAGTTTCTTTGATAGAGTGGATAGACATATGTGCTTATTTCTGCAATTTAGCGTTAGCTGCTTTTAAGGCGGCTAATTTCTTTTCTAAGAAAGTAATCACGTCTTCGGCTTTATAGCTTGATTTGGAAAGCAGGGTGTCTACTTTTTCTTCCAAAGAACCTTTTAGTTCCGCTGATTTTTCTTTTACATTCTCAGTTAAACGGTCAAGTTGTTCTTTTAGCTTTTCAGCCTTGTCACTTACGCTATCTTTAATCTTTTCGCGGGTGACTTTACCCTTATCAGGAGCAAAGAGAATACCTAAGCCCACTCCAATAGCAACACCTGTTGCCAATCCTAATAAAATGTTTCCTGTTTTTGCCATAATATAATAAATTTTAGTTTTACTTACGATTAAAGTTATTAGTAGTTACACTCTAATAAACGCACAAATATACGAAGTATTTTTGAAAGGTGCAAATTTAAAGAAAAAAATAATTACAAATCAAATACAGAGGTGCGTTTAGCAAAGAACAAATCTTTAATTTTCAAAAGTGATGCTAAAAGCAAATATACACCAAACCAAGCTCCTAAGGTGGCAAAGGTGCCGTAAATAAAAACAATACGAACGTCTTTGGCACGCATTCCCAACTTCTCGGCTAAACGCGATGATACTGCAAAGCCGTATTTCTCAAGGAAAAACCTAAATTCAGAAAATATCTTCATAATTATTCATTAGCTACACGACTTACTTTTCGCACTTTAAAAAGCAGTAACATTCCTAAAACAAAGAAAACTATTAGTGAAATAGTAGCATTGCGCATATTATTGGTAAATTGGTCTATCATACCATAAACACCCATTCCTATTACAATACCCAATTTCTCAGTTACATCGTAAAAACTGAAAAAGGAAGTAGTATCTTTAGTTTCGGGTAAGTAAGCAGAATAGGTGGAACGTGATAGCGTTTGTATGCCCCCCATTACAAGCCCTACTAAAATAGCTATTGCATAAAACTCAGTAGGTTTATATACGCAATATGAAAGCAAACAGATGCCTACCCATATAACATTAAGCCCAATGAGCACTGCAATATTACCCCATTTGCGCACTGTTAAAACCGTAAGGTGTGCTCCTAAAATAGCTACTAATTGAATAATGAGTACACTTATAATGAGCCCCATAGTGCTTTCTTCGGAGTTTGCCCATTGTATTTCTTGCTCTCCAAAATAAGTGGCTATCAGCATAACGGTTTGTACACCCATACTGTACACAAAGAAAGCAATAAGATACCACTTCAAACGAGGAGAAGCTGAGAGAGATTGCCATACCTTGCGCAGTTCTTTAAAACCGTTGAAAAGAATGCTTTTGCTGAACTCCCCTCTGCCTTTTTTATAAGAGGGAAGATAATAGAAGGGGATACTACTAAACCCTATCCACCATATTCCTACTGTAATAAACGAGATGCGCATAGTGGTGAGAGTAGTTTCAGCATCAGCAGTAGCAAAGCCTACCCATTGTGGTTTCATTACCATTATGAGGTTAAAAATAAGCAGTAATACACTACCTGTATACCCTAAGCTGTAGCCTTTGGCACTTACAGCGTCGTACTGTTCAGGGAGAGCGATATCGGGTAAATAAGAATTATAGAATACGATACTCCCCCAAAAGCCTACTACGCCACAAAAATAGCACAAGAGTCCGAAGTAAATATGTTCTAAGGAAAACCAATATAACCCTACACAAGAGATAGCTCCTAAATAGCAGAAAAAGCGCATAAAGCTCTTTTTATTCCCTAAGTAATCGGCGATACCACTGAGGATAGGGGAGAGTACTACCACTACTGCAAAAGCTAAAGCGGTTACAAAAGCAATCACAGAAGTGCTTTTAATCACCATTCCAAAGAGCTCAATATGGGTGAGCTTTGCAATGCGAAATAACAATCCGTAGAAAATAGGGAAGATAGTAGAGACAATGGTGAGAGAATAGACAGAGTTAGCCCAATCGTAAAAAGCCCACGCATTGAGTAGTTTTTTATGTCCTCGTTCTAATGGTTTCATATTAATTTTGAGTGCGTTTTGCGCCTAACTTTTCAATAGAGTAAATCACACAGAAACCTATAATAGCCAATAAGATAGCGGTTAGGATTTGCGGATTGGTATTGGTGATTGTTTTGAAAGCACAAGGCGATATGCTTTTTTCCCATATCACACTGCCATTAGTAGGGTCTGTTTCGAGAGTTTCTTTCCAAGGCCATACTTTGTTTAGTGACCCAATAATAAAGCCTGTGAGTCCTGCAAAGGTAAGGTTTCGGAATTTAGCAAATAACCATTTTAAGGCTTTTGAAAAGCTAAGAATACCTGTGATAGCCCCAATAGCAAAAACGCCAATCACTTTAAGATTCCAAGAACTAAGCGCATCTAAAACAGTGTGATAAGCCCCCAGAAGCACCAATACAAAAGCTCCTGATATACCTGGGAGTATCATAGCGCAAATGGCTAAGGCACCACAGAAAAAGATAAAGATAATACTTTGGTTACTGCCATTTACCAAAGGAGGAACGACGGTGATAATATAAGCAACAATCCCTCCAACTATCATAGTTAAGACAGCGGCGAGATTCCAACGTTTTATTTCTTTTGTTAGGAAAAAGACACTTGCAATCATTAGTCCGAAGAAGAAAGACCATACCATTATGGGGTGATTTTCTAACAGCCATTTCATACCTTTGGCAAGCGAAAGGATACTGATACCTATCCCTGCAAAGAGAGCTACAAAAAAGTTCCCATTGATGTGTTTCCAGAAAGCAACTATACCTTTTGTAAAAAGGAGTTTGAAGGCTTGTAAGTTTACTTTGCTGATAGAATCGACTAACTCCTCATAAATACCCGAAATGAAGGCAATAGTTCCCCCTGAAACTCCTGGTACTACATCGGCAGCACCCATAGCGAGCCCTTTGAGGGTGATAAAAAAGTAATCTAAAAATGTACGTTTCATAAAGAACGGTTTCTGTTTCAATATTGAACTTAACGGGTGCAAAAGTAATAAAATAATATTCATTGACCAAAAAGATAGAAGTTTAAAAATCTTTGTTATTCACTTTGGAAGCAAGGTTAATGGTTAATGATTAATGGTTAGTGGTTAATGATTAATGGAGAAATTGGCAGAGGATTATATAAAGCTTATAAGAAGCTTATAGGATAAACGAACGATGAGTGGGTCTACAGTGGGTCTACAGTGGGTCTACAACGAAGAAAAGACGAACAAAAGACGAACAATGAACGAACAAAAGACGAACAATGAACGAATAAAAGACGAACAATGAACGAACAAATAACAAATTTAAATTAAGGATATAATGGAGGTAAGAAAGAGACTATTGGGAGTTTTCAGCTTTGGGAAAGTCTGAAATTTTGGCAAAGTCCATACTGAGAAAAGGGAGTGTGGCGATGCAAAAACAAAGGTAAGACAGTGTGAGCACACAGGTAGGTGCGAGCCACACGGGCAGTCGTAGCACGACAGGCATATAATGAAAAGACAAACAATATACGGACAGAGAGACAAAAGATGAACCTTATGGGATAGTATGCAAAACGTGTATTAAGAAGATGCTGGTAATCAATAGGTATTTGGGTGAATAGAAATACGGGAAATATACTTATTTTGCTGTTTTGCTTTTTGCTTTTCAGTTTTTTTTAGTAATTTTGCACCCAAAATAACAATGAATGAAAGAAACGGATATCATTATTATAGGGGCGGGACCTACGGGATTGTTTGCTGTGTTTGAGGCAGGATTGCTTAGGTTAAAATGTCATTTGATAGACACGTTGCCTCAGGTGGGCGGTCAGCTTACTGAGTTGTACCCCAAGAAGCCTATTTTTGATATACCAGGATACCCGAGTGTAGGGGCTTCGGAATTAGTAGATAATTTAATGGAGCAAATCAAGCAGTTTCAGCCTGAATTTACGCTTGGTGAAACAGCGATGACTCTTACTAAAAATGATGATGATACTTTTGTGGTTACTACTGATAAAGGCACCCAAATAAAAGGGAAAGCTGTAGCTATTGCAGGAGGATTAGGAACTTTTGAACCTCGCAAACCTGAACTGCCGAACCTTGAACAATACGAAGATAGGGGAGTGGCTTACTTTGTGAAACACCCCGAGAGTTACGCAGGCAAACACGTGGTGATAGCCGGAGGAGGCGACTCTGCACTCGATTGGAGTATTTACTTAGCCGAGAAAGTAGCAACGGCTTCGGTTACCTTAGTGCACCGACGTAATGAATTTCGCGGGGCATTGGATTCGGTTGAGAAAGTGAGAGCCCTCAAAGAGGCGGGGAAAATCAACTTAAAAACGCCTTATGAGGTAGTGGGACTAGGTGGAGAAAAGCATTTGGAGTCGGTAGTATTGGAGCAGGAAGGGGGCGAAAGAGAAACTCTTGTAGCTGATGCTTTTATACCTTTGTTTGGACTTACTCCTAAATTAGGACCTATTGCTACGTGGGGCGTGGAGATTGAAAGAAATGCTGTGAAGGTGAACAATGCCTTAGACTATCAAACTTGTATAGAGGGAGTATACGCCATAGGCGACGTAAATACTTACCCAGGGAAACTGAAACTAATACTTTGTGGCTTTCACGAAGCGACCTTAATGTGCCAAAGTGTGTACAACCGCATTTACCCTAATAAAAAATACGTGTTAAAATACACTACGGTAGTGGGTATAGACGGTTTTGATGGGTCTCGCAAAGAGGCTGAAAAGGCAGTGGTGAAAGCGATTTAGATTGAGGTAAGAGATAAGAGGTAAAAGGTAAAAGAAATAAAAAAACTAATGATTAAATAAAAGGATATGCCCATAACACTAACTATTAATGAGACGAGTGCTTCAGCATTGGCTTTTGTGGAATATGCTAAAAAACTTAGTTTTGTACAGTATACAGAAACAAATGATGATGATGCGTTGCCTAAAACTAAACGTTCGCTCACACCTAAAGAACAAAAATTCAAGAAGATGCTTTTGCAAGGAATGAAAGAAGTGAAAGCGGTAAGAGAGGGAAAAATGAAAGCGCGTGATTTAGATGAAGTCCTCAATGAATTGTAAATTTTTATCAGTTGCTACTTTTGATAGAGAACTTAAAAGGTTGAGCAAAAAGTATAAGAGTCTGAAGAAAGATATAGAAAATCTTAAAGCAGAGATAGAGATAAATCCTTTTTTAGGAACAGATTTAGGAGAAGGATATAAGAAGATACGTCTTGAAATAGCTTCTAAAAATAAGGGGAAAAGAGGAGGAGGGCGTGTTATCACCCACGAAGTTCTCGTGAATGTAAATGAGGAAGATGAAACAAGAAATATTCTTTTTGCTGTTATTTATGACAAAAGTGAATATGATACAGTGGATATGGATATCGTAAAGGAAATCGTTCAAGAATACTATTCGGAATAATTGCTTCTAAAATACTAATAACTAAATATAAAATGAAGAACATAAACGTACTATTAGCAAGTGTCTTATTGGCAGGTAGTGTTTCGCTACACGCCCAAATAGATACTTTGGGTAGTAAATCCCTACAACTGAAAGGGAAAGTAAAGAAAGTAGAGGATTATTCATTTCTTCTGGAAGCGAGTCCGAAAGGTACTAAAACCTTTGATGGGAACACTTATAACGTTTTTCCTTATTCCGAAGAATGGAAGGTGGAAAAAGACGAAAAGAAGTATTCTAAAACTAATATATCTTATCTGTTCGACAACGGAGGGCGCAATCTTGAAATTAAAACCTATAATGCTGAAAATCGACCTTTTGGAGGAATGCGCTTCTTTTATGACAAGAAGGGAAAAATCAATAAAAGTCAGTCGGTGTTTACCTTGGGAGACGGAGAACTGACGGTGAACCGACAGTATTTTTACAATGAGAAGAATCAGTTGGTAAAGATTGATGAGAATGATGGGTTGACCAATGAGTGGCTTATCACTATCACGTATAAATACGACGATTTAGGTAACTGCATTGAGAAGAATAAGGTAGCTAGTGTATCGACATTGGAGAAAGATATTCAGCGATATGAGCAGAAGAACCTTGTATTGGAACAGAAAATACGTCCGGAGTACACCAAAGAGAAGTCGTATAAATACAACAATATGAACAAGGTGAGCGAGACAGAGGAAAAAGTGCTCAACAAGAATGTGTTTTTAAAAACAGAGAACCAATACGACAAGGATAAGAATTTAACCAAAGCGACGTATATTAACCAAGCAGGACAAGAGACCGTGTGCCAGCACAAATACAATAAAGCAGGGCAACTCATACAGACCATTTGTACGGCTAATGATGACCCTAACTTTTACGTAGAGACGAATTATATGTTTAACAAATTTGGAGAGACGCAGATTATTAAAACACGGAAAGGGGTAGCCTCGACCAAAGTGTATGATGAGCACAACTTGCTTACTGCTTATACTACTCCTGATTTCAATTATAAATACCGTTATACATTTGATAAAATGGGTAACTGGACACAGATTATAATGTTTGAGAACGACAAGCCCGTTTGTGCTCGCGTTCGTAGAATAGAGTACTTCCCCGCAAAATAAATGAACGAGATACATCTTAAAATAACCGATCGCGAGGGGCTTCTATACGAAATAGAAGCCCCTACTGATATGAATATGAACCTTATGGAGGTAATGCGTGCTTATGAAATTGCCCAAGATGGCGAGATAGGCATCTGTGGAGGTATGGCAATGTGCGCCTCTTGCCAGTGTTATATTCAGAATGCAGAAGAGGTGTTGCTTCCTGAGATGTCAGCAGAAGAAGAAGCAATGCTTTCGGAGGCTTTTTACGTGAAACCTAATAGTAGATTAGGTTGCCAAATTCCGATTACACCTGAAATAGATGGTTTGGAAGTGGTATTAGCACCATTTGCATAAGAAAGATAAAAAATATCGAGAAGTATTTTGGAGTTGAGCATTAAATTACTACTTTTGCACTGTTTAAATATTAATTCGCCAAATATGTTAAAAAGGAATCTATTCTTATGGCTCTTTACAGTAGCTATAACATTCGGTGCTTCCGCTCAAAACTATGAGTGGAAAGAAGCTCAAGGAGGCGGTTACACTTATAAATATGTAACACACGACCCCACCAATGCAAGGTTTTATACCTTGAAAAACGGACTTACAGTTATTTTGAGTCCTACGAATAAAGAACCTCGCATTCAGTGCTATGTAGCTGTGAAAGCAGGTAGTAAAACCGACCCTGCTACTAATACAGGGCTTGCACATTATTTAGAGCATTTGCTTTTTAAGGGAACTGATAAATACGGTTCACTTGATTGGGCTAAGGAAAAAGTAGAACTCGACAAAATCGACGCCCTCTACGAAGAGTACAATCACACCAAAGACCCTGCTAAACGCAAAGCTATCTATAAACTGATAGATTCGGTTTCAGGAGTAGCTAGTAAGTATGCTATCGCCAATGAGTACGATAAGATGATGACTGCTATGGGTGCACAAGGTACCAATGCTTTTACTTCGTTTGAAAAAACAGTGTATACTGACGATGTGCCTGCTAATGCTATCAACAAGTACATTACTGTACAAGCTGAACGCTTCCGCAACCCTGTACTGCGTATCTTCCATACTGAATTGGAAGCTGTATACGAAGAGAAAAACCGCTCTTTGGATAGCGATAATAGCGAGGTGTTTGAAACTCTCTTCTCTCAGCTATTCAAAAAGCACAATTATGGCTTGCAAACTACTATCGGTACAGTAGAGCATTTGAAAAATCCTTCACTGAAAGAAATTCGCAAATACTTCCATACTTATTATGTGCCCAACAATATGGCAGTAATATTGGCAGGAGATTTTAACCCTGATACTGTTATCGCTCAAATTGATAAGGCATTTAGCTATATGCAACCCAAAGCAGTGCCTCAATATACTTTTGAGAAAGAAGCTCCTATTACAGCACCTATCATTAAGAAGGTAGTAGGACCCGATGCCGAAAGCGTTTCGATGGCATTCCGCTTGCCTGGTAACCAAGATAAAGATGCTCTCTTAGCCGATTTAGTAGGGGAAATTCTTACTAATGGTAAAGCAGGTCTTATTGACTTGAACCTTGTAAAAAAACAAAAACTCCTTGGGGCAAGTGCCTTTGCTTATACGCTTATAGACTATGGTGTATTATACCTCTCAGGAAAACCTCTACAAGGGCAGTCGTTAGAACAAGTAAAAGACCTTATGTTGGGGGAAATAGAAAACCTCAAAAAAGGTAACTTTGATGATGACCTTATTCCTTCTATCATCAACAACTTGAAAAAGCAAACCATTCAAGCGACTGAGTCTTATGGCAACCGCGCTAATATGCTAATGTCAGCTTTTACTGATAACTTAGACTGGAAAGACCAAGTAGCGTATGTGAACAACCTTTCTAAACTCACCAAAGCTGATATCGTAGCTTTTGCCAATAAATACCTCGGCAATAACTACGTAGCTGTGTACAAAGAGAAAGGAACTCGCCCTAATGTAGAGAAGATTGAAAAACCGGCTATTACTCCCGTTGAGACTAATGCCGATAAACAATCAGCTTTTGTGAAAATGGTGAACGAGATGCCAAGTACTCCTGTAAAGCCTGTTTTCTTAGATTATAATAAAGACTTGCAGAAAGGAAAATTAGGCAAAGCAGAAATACTTTATGTGCAAAACAAAGACAATGAATTGTATCGTCTTACTTTCCGTTATAAAGTAGGTACTCTTAATGATTTGAAATTAGCAATGGCTGCTAATTATAGTCAGTTTTTGGGTACTGATAAAAAATCAGCTGAACAGCTTACCAAAGAATTCTATAAAATAGCTTCAAGCTTTAGAATTTCAAACAGTGACGAGTACACTACTGTAAATATAGAAGGTTTACAAGAAAACTTTGAAGCAGCTGTGAAACTTTACGAAGACTTTATTGCCAATATTAAAGTAGATGAAGAAGCGCTTAAAGCCTTGAAAGCGCGTGTAGTTAAATCGCGTATAGATGCCAAAGCTAATAGAAATGCTATTATGCAAGCTTTAACAAATTATGCAATGTATGGGGCTAAAAACAAATATAACTACACCTTCTCTGATGCCGAAATTGAGGCTATTACAGGGAAAGAGTTGGTAGATAAACTCAAAAACCTAAACAATGTAGAGCAAACAGTTATTTATTATGGACCTGCTACCCTTTCAGAGCTTACTAATAAACTAAAAACTTTGCATAAAGTCCCTGCTAAGTTTGCTAAGGTAGCTCCTAAAAAAGAGTTTAAACAAGTAGAGCAAACTAAAAACCAAGTACTCTTTGCCGATTATGAAATGGTACAAGCTGAAACCCGTTGGATACGCAATACCGTTCCTTTCAATCCGGCTGAAAGCACTGTAATTAGTACGTTCAATAACTACTTCGGTGGGGGTATGGGCTCTTTGGTATTCCAAACCATTCGCGAAAGTAAAGCTTTGGCATATAGCACTTATGGTTTCTACGCTTCCCCAAGAAAGAAAGCTGATAAATACTATATGCTTGCCTATGTAGGTTCACAAGCTGATAAGTTTAAAGAAGCCGTTGAAGCAATGAATGAACTGCTCAATACAATGCCTGAATTGCCTGCTAATCTCCAATTAGCTAAACTACAAATCAAGCAAGAAATAGAAACCGAGCGCATTACACAAGACGGTATTATTTATAGCTATTTAGCCGCACAAGAATTGGGTCTTAAAGATGATATACGCAAGCAAGTATATCAAAATGTAGATGGTATTACAATGAAAGACATCAAAGCTTTCCACGACAAATACCTCTCTAAAAAACCTTATACTTATGTGATTTTAGCTTCAGAAAAGAAACTCTCAAAAGATGACCTCCAAAAAATAGGAGACTTTAAGAAGCTCTCATTAGAAGAACTCTTCGGATATTAGAATAAGAAATTATTTTTTATTTCTCATAATCAGTGTTAAAGTTGTGCGACTTTAACACTGATTATTTATATATAATACACTCATTTACAATACTCATTTAAAATATTTTAAAGATTTGTGATAAAAATATTTGGTAGTTATTATTATTATTCGTTACTTTGCGCCACAAAGTGCTTCATTATGGAAGAGAATAAATACTTAAACGACCTACACGAGATACGCCAGATGATGCGTAAGTCTACCCTTTTTCTTTCGCTTAGCGGACTTTCGGGGGTATTGGCAGGTGTGTATGCCCTGATAGGTGCAGCATTGGTATATATGTTGTTGGAACATCATTACATCTATTATCCTTATGTGCTTATAGAAAGTCGTACCTTTAAGGCTATTATGGCAATTGCATTAGCGGTGCTTGTAGCCTCATTGGTGACGGCTTACTTGTTTTCGGCGCGTAAGGCGAAACGCAGTGGGGAAAGTCTTGTGAATGCTACCGCCAAAAGGGCTCTTTACAACTTTGCTATTCCACTACTTACGGGTGGGCTACTCAGTGTATTGCTCATTAAAAATGGGTACTACGGACTGCTTGCACCAATGACGCTTATTTTCTACGGTTTGGCGTGTGTGAACGTGAGTAAATACACCTTTGGAGATGTACATTATTTGGGAATTACCGAGATTGTGTTAGGCTTGTTAGCGGTATATTTCCCTGGTTACGGACTTTTGTTCTGGACATTGGGCTTTGGTGTGTGCCATATTCTCTATGGTGGCGTAATGCACTTTAAATATGAACGCAATAAAGGGAAAGACCACCAGTGACATAAGTCGGGACGGATAAAGAAAATTGAAAACTTTTTTAGCACATATCAATAAGGCTTTTGACCACCGCATTCGCTTAGCCATAATGTCGGTGTTGATGGTGAATGACAGTGCCGACTTTAATACCCTGAAAGAACTCTTAGGGGTAACCGACGGCAATCTGGCAAGCCATACCCGTGCCTTGGAAGCTGAAGAGTATATCACTATTGAAAAATCGTTTGTGGGAAGGAAGACGAATACGAGTTATAAGGTAACTAAAAAAGGAAAAGAGGCGTTTCAAGAACATTTGAATGCACTCGAGAAGATTATTGGGAAATTAGGAAATTAGTTGATTAGTCAATGAAGATGTCAAAAGAATGTAATCAACTTTGCCAAAGGAGCGAGCCGCACGGGCAAAAAACTTTGGCAAAGTGTGTGACGCAAAAGCGTCTTCTTTTTTAGTTATATACTTTGAAATACAAAGCACTTTTCTTATTGTTAAATATTAATTGTAAATTCAAATATTATGTATCCAGAAAAACCATCAACAACATCTAATGTATGGCAATCAAACACTTTTCGTTTGGTGCTTATTGGGGCACTTACTTTGGTATTGCTCATTCCGCTCTTATTAGTGCAAAACTTAGTGAGAGAGCGCAAAGAACGTCAGCAGGAGGTTATCAATGAGATTGATAGCAAGTGGGGGCGCGAGGTCTTTTTCTATGGACCTATCCTCAAAATTCCTTACAAAGTGTACAGCGACAAGAACAAAAACGCTTTTGAGACACAGTACGCTTATTTCTTCCCCGAGGAACTGAAAAATATTTCGAATGTAAAGACTGAGGTGAAGAAGCGCAACAACTACGAATCGGTGGTGTTTAATGCGTCTATGGACTTTACAGGTAGTTATGTAGCTCCTAATTTTATAGCCAAAGGAATTCCTAACGAAGATATCAGTTGGGATAAGGCTACGATTCTCATTCGCACTACTAACCTCGCGAGTATTAAGAATGGAGTAAGCATTCAATTAGGTGGCAAGGATTACGCTTTTGAACCTATCTATGAGCAAAAAGACAACGAGGATTATTACTATGAGAATGATAGTAAGGCTAATGAGGTGGCATCGCTCGAAACAGGCTTTATCAACTATCAGGAGTTTTTGGCTAACCCTTCGTTTAGTTTTACGGTGCAGTACGACGGTAGTAAGAAAATAGCTATTGTGCCCATAGGGAAGACTACCGAGAGTACCCTTACCTCTAACTGGGCTAACCCTAGCTTTACAGGTAGCTTTTTGCCTTACACCAAACAGATAAACGGCAATGGGTTTAACGCTTCGTGGAAAGTATTGCACATCAACCGTCCGTTTGCACAACAATCGTTTGGGAGTTTGCCGAACATTTCGCAATACACTTACGATGTAGATTTTATCATTCCCGTAGACCAATATCAGCAGAATGAACGCGCTACTAAATACGGTTATTTGGTGATATTCCTCACTTTCTTGATATTCTTCTTGATACAAAGCATTAGCAAGATAAAGATTCACATCTTCCAATACTCAATGATAGGCTTGGCATTGGTGTTGTTCTATACTTTGCTCATATCGATTACAGAACACAGTAGTTTCTCGTTTGCTTACTTTATATCATCGGTAATGACGGTAGGACTTATCAGTTTGTATTCGGTTTCTATACTGAAAAACAAGAAGTTTCCTACTTTTATAGGACTTTCATTAGCAGCACTCTACGGTTTTATTTACGTGATTATTCAGCTGGAAAGTTATGCTTTATTAGTGGGAAGTATAGGTTTATTTACCATTTTGGCTATTGTGATGTATGTGTCGCGGAAGGTGGAATGGTCGGATTCAGGTAAATAGGTAAAAGGTAAAAAGGACTGTTAGAGAATATCTGGCAGTCTTTTTTATACCATAATGCCAAGAATGCCAATAATACCAAGTTAATGACGGTGTGAGTCACACAAGCAGGTGTGAGCCACACGGACAGGAGCGAGCCGCACAGGCAGTCGTAGCACGACAGGCAGTTAGAGAAAAGACGGTGCGAGCCGCACAGGCAGATAAACAAAAGACGAACAAAAGACGAACAAAAGACGAACAAAAGACGAACAAAAGACGAACAAAAGACGAACAAAAGACGAACAAAAGACGAACAAAAGACGAACAAAAGACGGTGCGAGCCACACGGGCAGATAGAGAAAAGACGAAGGAAAGACAAACAAATGACGAAGAAATGATAAAGGATAAGGCTTGCAAAATAGTAGGAAAAGTGGAGTTTGTAGAAGGTGATTATGGGTAGTTGTTGAATAATAGAAATAAAAGTATTATCTTTGCACCCTTTTTAACTGATAATTCATAACTAAAAACATAAAACTCAAGTGGCTATAATAATAACTGACGATTGTATCAATTGCGGGGCTTGCGAACCCGAATGTCCTAACAATGCTATTTATGAAGGTGCTGACGATTGGCGTTATAGCGATGGTACGACCTTAAAGGGACGTGTGGTATTACCGAGCGGATTGGAAGTAGACGCGGACGAGCCCCAGAAAGCTATCAGTGATGATATTTACTTTATCGTGGCGGACAAGTGTACTGAATGCATTGGTTTTCACGATGAACCCCAATGTGCTGCTGTATGTCCTGTGGATTGCTGTGTGCCCGATGATGCCTACCAAGAAACAGAAGAAGAACTTTTGGCTAAAAAACGCTTTATTCACGACGAAGAAGCGTAGTTTTTCAAAAAAAGTAGTATATTTGTCCCCATACTTTTAAAAAAGAGTATCTATGAAAAAAGAAGTAACAGATGTATTGGTAATTGGCGCAGGTCCTTCGGGTTGTGTATCAGCAGCCTATTTGCATAACAACGGTGTGAAGGTGCGCGTGGTAGAGAAAACTAAATTCCCGCGCTTGGTAGTAGGTGAGAGCCTTATTCCGCGTGTGATGGATCATTTTGAGGAAGCGGGTTTTATGCCAGCCTTGGAAGCCCAAAAGTACGAAGTAAAATGGGGTGCCCGTTTTATTCGTGGGGAACAAGTATGTCAGTTTGATTTTGGCAAGAAGTACGGCAAAGGTTGGGATTGGACGTGGCAAGTGCCTCGTGCCGATTTTGATAATGTTTTGGCACAAGAGGTCATTCGAAAAGGAGTAAATCTCACTTTTGAAACCGAAGTTACCAATGTGCAATTCTTCCCCGACCATCAGGTCACTACGGTGAAAGACGCTAATGGCGAGGTGAGCGAAATTACCTCTAAATTTGTAATTGATGCCAGTGGTTATGGGCGTGTGTTGCCTCGCTTGTTAGACCTCAATTCGCCTTCGAAGTTAGACGACCACTCGTCTATTTTTACTCATATCAAAGAGGATAAGGTACGTCCTGCGGGTGAAGAAGGTACGCTTATTTCATTTGATGTATTGGAGCGTGAAGTATGGCTATGGGTAATTCCGTTCTCTAACGGCAATACCAGCGTGGGCATTGTAGGACCTACGCACTATATCAACGCTTTGTCGGCTTCTGGAGATACCGAAGAAGCACTTCGCAAAGCAATTAAACGTTCTGACTTCTACCGACCACGCTTTGAACATTCGGATTTTCTGTTCAAACCCAATAAGATACAAAGTTATTCCTGCTCGGTGAAAAAACTCTTTGGCGAAGGGTTTGTGCTCACGGGCAACAGTACCGAGTTCTTAGATCCTGTGTTCTCCTCAGGAGTGGCATTTGCTACCGAATCGGGGATGTTGGCGGCTAAATTGGTAAAACGCGAACTTGCGGGTGAAAAAGTAGATTGGCAAAAGGAATACGCCGAGTATATGCAACGCGGTATAGACGTGTTTACTTCTTATGTAAGAGAATGGTATACAGGCAATTTACAAACGCTTTTCTTTCATCAGCCAGGAAATGAAGAGGTGAAGAAGAAGATATGTTCGGTACTCGCAGGTTACGTGTGGGATACTACCAATCCGTTTGTAACCAAACACAAGCATATCATTGAAAATATGGCGTATGCCATTGATAACGGTTTGGGAATGAAGGAGGCATAAACTTTTTTGGCTGAACGGTAAAAAAGTAGTACCTTTGTGCCCACTTAAATACTCTTATAACTCTTAATTTTAAACTTTAAACTAAAAAAGTGCAAACAGAAGAAAAAGAATTGTACCGCTTTGTAGAAGCGGGAGATTGGACAAATTCCCTTTCAGATAGTGAAATGGAAAAACTTTTAGTAGAGACTGATTTCTCTCGAGAGCAAACCGACGAGGGACGTGACTACTGCTATTTCTTACATAAATACAGCAAAATAGACGATAATAGTGCCTCTGACTATACGTTGATGGCTTATACCCTTACCCAACCCGAAAACTTGGAACGCGCTTCGATGTATGATATGATACTCGAAGAAAATGAGTATTTCAGTATACACCGCATTAGTGTGTATCGCAACGGTCAGCTAATTGACAAAACAGCTGATACTACTATAAAAGTATTGGACAACGAAGGGCAAAGCGGTCGTGGTGTTATCAGCAGTTCTAAAAAACTGAACTTCTCCATCAAAGACCTTCACTTAGACGATATCCTCATTTTGGAAGACACCAAAGAAAAGGTATTTACTGAGAAAGAGTTCTTGCGTCGGGACTTTATGAAATACGTATATGTAACCCCCGATACTTACTGGGCGTACGGTAAATACCACTTCAAACTCATCAACAATCGCGACAAACGCGTGGCTTATAAAGATGTGTTCTTCCGCGACGAGCAAGGCAACGTAATCCCAAGTCAGGTGAAATACTTAGCGCAAGGAGAGGCATTTGAGATAGTACAAGAAAACTACATCAACCCAGTAGACCCTAACCGCGAAATCTTCCCTTTTATAGACTTCGCTACTGATAGTACTTGGAAAGAACTTTCTAACTATATCTATCCGCTTTACGAAGAAGTGTTCAAAGCTCAACCCGCTGATTTCGCCCCCGATTTGGTGGAGAAACTCAACAGTATGGCTACCCTCGACGAGAAATTGCAATACGCCATAGAGTTCGTGCAAAACAATATCTACTACGTGTACAACGCCGATGAGATGAATGGACACAAACCACAAGCACCTGCACTTACTTACCAAAATAAGCAAGGTGATTGTAAAGCGAAATGCGTATTGTTGAAATCTATTCTCAACTATCTCGGTGTAGAGGCTTCAGTGATATTGGTGAACTACAATTCTGATTATTACTTGCAATTCTATCTCCCTTCGTTGCTTTCGTTCAATCACGTAGTGGTGAAAATCAATTACAAGGGTAAAGAATACTTTGTAGATGCCACTGCTCGTAATGAGTTTGGTAAATTGGAGAAACGCGCAGTGATTTCTTTTTGTCACTTTATGGAGATATTGCCTGACCAAGAGTTACAAGTGCGCAAACCTACCTATTTCGACAATTTTTGTATAGATGAACGCATTACCTTAGAAGCCAAAGGCAATACGGGCAAAATACAACTGCTTACTACTTATCGTTACAATCGTGCAAACTCTATGCGAGCTTACTTCAAGTCGAGCAACAAAAACGAACGTTTGGACAGCTGGAACAACTCCTTGTTCTATGCGCTCAACTATGTGAACGACCGCAAAGGCAAAGATTTCCGCGAGATTTTCAAAGATGCTACTTTGCAAATAGTGAAGGACGATAAGGTGGAAAATGAATTTGTAGTGAAGTACGAAGCAACTATTGAACAGCCTTATTTTATAGACAATGAAGGTCGTCGTTTCTTGATGTACTACGATGGTAGTGTGTTGAAAAATAGCATTCGTGAACACCAGCACAGCGATGCAAGCTTTTGGCATAACTTCGATAGCGAGCGTTACGAAATAGAGCTCAAAACTGATGAAAATATCGATACTAAGGAAAAATACACCGTACAAGAGTGTGATATCAAAAACGAGTATTTCACTCATAAAACCCAAAAGTTTATCACTAAAAACTCTGGTAAGGTGATTGTGGAGTACAATCCGCTCACGAATATTGAGTTGCCATTAGATAAATTGGAGCCTATTCGAGAAGATTATCACACTATGGCTGATAGTAACTTCGGTATCGGTATCGATGTGGTAGAAAAAGGATTCTTAAATTCCTTAAAACGACTTTTTAAATAAGGAAATTTACATACAACTTTGCCAAAGGTGTGAGCCACACGGACATTAGAACCTTTGGTAAAGTTTTATTAACAAAAATAATGAGTGCACTTATTCCAACCATAGAAACCCAATCGGAAGCCGAGATTATCGCTTTTCAAGAAGAAAAACTGCGAGAGCTATTGCAATATCTCAATGAAAAATCGGTTTTTTATCAAAATCTCTTCCGCAAGCACCATATCCGTATAGAGGATATCCGCACCCTTGCCGATTTACAAAAGATACCTACAACCCATAAAGACGATTTGCAACGCGAGAACGACGCTTTCCTCTGCGTACCTAAAACTGCTATTGTGGATTATGCTTCAACCTCAGGCACTATGGGAACGCCCGTTACTTTTGGTCTCACCGATAAGGATTTAGACCGTTTGGCGTACAACGAAGCTATCTCATTGGCCTGTGCAGGCATTCAAAAAGGCGATGTAGTCCAACTGATGACTACTATCGACCGCCGTTTTATGGCAGGCTTGGCTTATTTCTTAGGCATACGCAAAATGGGGGCAAGCATCATTAGGGTAGGGGCAGGAATACCCGAATTGCAATGGGATTCTATCCGATTGTACGAACCTAAATACCTTATTGCAGTGCCTTCTTTTGTGCTGAAAATGATAGAATATGCCGAAAAGAATGGTATCGACTATCGCGCCTCTTCCGTAAAGGGAGTAGTGTGTATAGGAGAGGCGTTGCGCAATCAGGATTTTAGCCCTACACTCTTAGCGAAAAAGATTACCGAAGAATGGCAGGGATTGCAACTCTACTCCACTTATGCTTCTACCGAGATGAGCACTACTTTCACCGAGTGTGAATACCAGCACGGAGGGCATCACCACCCAGAGCTCATCATCACCGAGGTGTTAGACGACGAAGGATACCCCGTACCCGATGGTGAGAGTGGAGAGCTCACGATTACCACTTTAGGAGTGGAAGGTATGCCATTGTTGCGTTTTCGAACAGGCGATATAGTAGCGATGCACAGTACCCCTTGTAAATGTGGGCGACATACGGCACGTGTGAGTCCTGTACTGGGTCGCAAACAGCAGATGATTAAATACAAAGGAACTACTCTTTACCCGCCAGCCCTAATGGATTTGCTTACGGGGTTTGAAGCCATAGAGAATTACATTATAGAAATCAATACCAATGATATCCTCACCGATGAAATTCTCATCAAAATAGGGACAAAAAACCCTACCGAAGCCCTTCGCGAGCAAATAAGTCATCATTTTCGCGCTAAACTCAGGGTAGTTCCTAAGATTGAGTTCTGCGATATAGCCCTCATTGAGCAGCAGCTCTACCCGTTGGGCAGTCGCAAACCGATGAAATTTGTAGACAAACGCAAACCGTTAAATTAATTGTATATGAAGACAAAAAATTTATTAGCAATCTTATTTTTGTGTGTTACTTTAGCTGTAACCGCACAAGATTTTCAAGAAGAAAGAGGTAGTTTATCTTTTCTAAAAGATCAAAAAGTCGTGAATGTAGAGTTCAAATACGATAATTTGCGACTAATGAAAGACAATGTTACCGAAAAAGAATATGTAGATGAACGCCGCGAGTTTCTTAACAACAGGAATAAAGGTGAGGGAGATAATTGGCTGAAGAAATGGGAAGGAGCGAGAGAAACTTTCTGGGAGCCTAAGTTCTTAGACTTGATGAGACGTACAGTTACTGAATCTAAAGGAATTGCATTTCAAAAAGATACTCCTCAAGCTGCCTATACCCTTATTGTAGATGCCCAATGGATATATCCAGGCTGGGATGCTTGGGTAATGAAACAAAAAGCCAAAGTAACTACTGTACTCAGTTTTGTAGAAACAAATAATAGAGAAAATGTACTATACCAAATACGCTCTATCGAAGCCCCAGGCGACCAAATAGGACATAATTATAGTAATGAGTTGCGTATAGGAGAAGGCTTTGAGAAAACCGCTAAATCCTTTGGAAAGCTCATCATCAAACGCCTTAAAAAATAATAATTACAACACTTTTAACTTCAATACACTTTGTCAAAGTCTCTAAGACTTTGACAAAGTTTTTTTTGTTTTAGCTTTTATTTTTCGATACTTCTCTCTCTTTTCAGCTATAGCATCTTCTAAACTTATCATTTTTGAATCTAAATAGATTCGGTTGAAAGCGAAAAGTCCTTTTTCTATTTCTCGAGCTGTTTTGCCATATTGCTTAGCAAGGTTTCTAATTTTAGTTAAATATCTTTCCCAATTTTCAACGGTAATGTCTACCCAATCGATTTCACCAAGGTCTTCTAAAGCACATACACAACGAACATCAATAATGGGATAGTTATCACTATCTGTTACGCTTAAAATTGCAGAAGCGACTGGAATTCTCACACCTTTGAGTTCCATAAGTTTCTTTATTTTATCTGTGTCATCATTCATTTTAAAGGCTTCTCGGGTGATTTTTTCTACAAGGGCTACATCGTTGGAATCATATCTTTTTTTAGCACGACGAGATTTCCACAAGCAAATTCGCATAAATTGTTCTTTTTCGAGATAGCCATTTTCATGCCATTCTTTTCCCTCTTCATAAAGCCTTTTTTCTACATCGTAAGACTCTATGTAGAGGTCTAATTTTTTAATAAATTCTTTCATTTTAATTCTTTTAGGACTTTATTTTTTAAAAGTAAAAATTTCTCATAAGAGTTGTAAGGAGCTCCTTCTTTAACTCTTTCACTATATGTATCGAATAATTTTTTTAGTTCTTCATTAGATATGTTTGCCATTTTGCCTACAAAGTAGAAAAAAAGACATTGGTCATAAAGGTAAGGTTTAGTCTCTATATTTTCTTGAACTACCCAATTGTATACTTTTTTGATGTCATAACATTCATTGAGAAAAGGTATCATAATAGTTTTATAATATTCTTCCCATTCTTCAAAAAGTTCCTCAGGCTCTTTATAGCGTATCATAGTGTGTTTTCTAAGTTCCTCAGGTGTCAAACGTCTACCAAAAGAATATTTGTCTGGGATCTCAGAAAAAGTACACCCTATTAATTCACTGTGAAAAGGGGTAATACCTAATGCTTTCAACTGCTCTAAAACTAAGAGATTCCGATAGTTTACGTAGGTTGTGAACCTATTTCTCATAAAGCGGAGTGCAATTTCAAACTGATGCTCTCCCTCTGTTTTGGTGAAAAACATAAAATTTATACAACTTCTTTTTGTGTCTGTATCAAACCCTTTATTGGTTAATTTTTCATAGACCTTTTTTACAAATACTTCTGTATATATAACTCCTCTCATTGTGATTAGAAATTTTTACAAAAGTAAGAAAAATAACCTTCAAAAACAAGAAAAAGCTGTTTTTTGATAATAATCAATCGTCACTTTTCACTTTTTTCTCCCATTCTTCAAAAAACTTAGGCTTATACAGTGATAAACTATTATCTTTTAGAGAAGTAAATACCTGTACAGTTTCTCCCGTACAAACCAATTCATTGGCTTCGTTGTAGATAAAATACTGAAAGATGAGTTTCGCTACATTGGTAGGGATATAGTGAGTTTCAATGCGCAAGCGTTCGCCATAGCGCACCATTTTCTTGTGTTCACATACGCTCTTCACAATAGGTGTTGCATAGCCTTCGCGCTCTACATCAAGGTAAGAAATACCGTACTTTCTCCCAAATGCCTCTCGTCCGTCTTCAAAATATTTGATGTAGTTGCCGTGCCACACAATGCCAAGTGGATCGGTTTCGCTAAAGCGTACCGTAATAATAAGACTCTCAGATAAATTCGCAGGTTTATACGTTTCTTTTGGCTTTGTCATAATAAATAGAGATAAGAATACAACTGATGAAAAAGAGCAGTGAAGCTCCTATTTTAGGTAGCAAACTACTCGCAGAACCGCCTCTTAGCAATACCTCGTAGAAGGCTTGTAATCCCCAGTTCATAGGGGAAATATTAGAAAGCAATTGCATAATGTGAGGCATTGCAAAGGTGGGTATCCACACGCCTCCAATGGCTGCAAAAAGCACCGTGAGGGTAGCTCCCAAGGGCGCTGATTGTTCTTGGGTTTTTGCTAAAGTCCCTAAGAGTACCCCCAAGCCTATTGCCGAAAGCCCTGACACTATGGCGACTAATAACAAGGATAAAAGTTTACCTCCCACGTCCAACATTGGTAAGCCTAAATAAGGAAATACGAACACGCCCATTACTACCATCAAAGCGAATTGTAGTAAGCTAATCATCAGAAAAACAATGATTTTAGCGGTGAGTAATGCCCAGTAGGGTAGGGGACTCGTGAAGAGTCGGAGTCCTGTGCCTTGTGTTTTTTCCTTTACAATACTCGCCGATAGCGGTATGGTAATGAAGAAGATAGCAAAGAGAGCCCACGCGGGTACGTTGTGCTGGGTGGCGTTGGGGATAGCAGCAGTAGCCGTATTAGGATTGATTTCTCTAAAACTTACTAATGCTTCTGTTTTTGGTAAACGCACCCCTTCCTCTAACTGACTCTCAAAGGCTTTATAAATAAACTGATTTTCTATTTGGTATAGCAATTTGTCAATGCCACTCTTCACACTTTCTTTAAACGAAGTCTGCAAAGTAGGATCAAAATAGAGGCGTATTTCTTTGGTAGTATAAGCCGTTTCAGTAGGCGTTATGGTCTCGCCTGCAAAAGTGCTAATAATTGTCTCAACGTTCTGTTGCACCTTATTTTGCAAGCTGGAGGAGAGTTCAGCAGGGATTACAATAGCCAGCAGGTAGTTGCCTTTCAGCACCTGCTCACGCGCCATAGCTTCGCCTATAGGTTTTCCGTCCAGCGTTTTCACCATTTCGAAAGCACTTCCTTCTAAACTCTTACTAATGTTTTCGGCAATTTCACCGCCATCGTTATCCACTAACAGGACGGCTGTTTTCTGCTCACTGATATTCTTAAAAGCTCCCTCCTGCAATAGCGTAATGGTTACCACCAATAGCAATGGCATCGCAAAGAGAATGATAAGTGCCCCCACATCGCGCAACAGCAATAAGACTTCTTTTTTTATAGATTGAAACATAACGGTTTGAATAGGGGGCAAAGATAGTAAATAAATACCAAATGATTCCAATAATATTAGAAAAGGCAATAACTGTCAATTTACGAATTTGCTAAATTGCTAATTACTTCGTACTTTTGCACCCTCAAATTTTTAAAACACAAATTATATCTATGACCGCTATTAGAAATATAGCTATTATTGCCCACGTAGACCACGGCAAAACTACTTTAGTAGACAAGATTTTACACCACTGCGCTCTCTTCCGCGAAAATCAAGATTCAGGCGAACTGATATTAGATAATAACGACCTCGAACGCGAACGAGGAATTACTATCCTCTCTAAAAACGTTTCAGTAGTTTATAAAGACATCAAAATAAACATTATCGATACACCTGGCCACGCCGACTTTGGAGGGGAAGTGGAGCGTGTACTCAATATGGCTGATGGCGTGCTCTTGCTTGTTGATGCTTTTGAAGGTCCTATGCCTCAAACGCGCTTTGTACTCCAAAAGGCTATAGAGATGAAGTTGAAACCCATTGTGGTAATCAACAAAGTTGATAAAGAAAACTGTACTCCTGATGAGGTACACGAAGCTGTATTTGACCTGATGTTTGAACTCGGTGCTGAAGATTGGCAGTTAGATTTTCCTACGGTATATGGTTCAGCTAAACAAAATTGGATGTCAGAAGATTGGCATAAGAAAACTGATAGTATTGCACCCCTACTCGATATGGTGGTAAAGTATATTCCAGCTCCTCAAATAGAAGAAGGTAGCTTGCAAATGCTTATTACTTCATTGGATTATTCTAGCTTTACAGGACGTATTGCTATTGGTCGTTTGCACCGTGGAACCCTAAAATCGGGTATGAATATTTCATTAGTAAAACGCGACGGAACAATTGTAAAATCTAAAATTAAAGAGCTACACCTCTTTGATGGTTTAGGTCGTAAGAAAGTAGAAGAGGTACAAGCAGGCGACATTTGTGCGATTGCAGGCTTAGAAGGCTTTGAAATTGGTGATACTATCGCCGATTACGAAAACCCCGAAGCACTTCCTACTATTGCTATCGATGAACCTACTATGAGTATGCTCTTCACTATCAACGATTCTCCTTTCTTTGGTAAAGACGGGAAGTTTGTAACCTCTCGCCATATCAAAGAACGTTTAGAGCGTGAATTAGAAAAAAACCTTGCTTTACGCGTAGAGCCTACTGATAGTGCCGATAAGTTTATTGTTTACGGACGTGGGGTATTGCACCTCTCTGTACTCATTGAAACAATGCGTCGTGAAGGCTATGAATTGCAAATCGGTCAGCCACAAGTTATCATCAAAGAGATTGACGGCGTAAAATGCGAACCTATAGAAGAGCTTACTATTGATTTGCCTGAAAATGTAAGTGGTAAAGCAGTAGATTTAGTCACCCTTCGCAAAGGCGAAATGCTAAGTATGGAACCTAAAGGTGAACGTATGATCATTAAGTTTATCATTCCTTCTCGCGGTATCATTGGTTTGCGTAACCAATTACTCACAGCTACTGCTGGTGAAGCTATTATTCACCACCGTTTTTTGGAGTTCCAACCTTTCAAAGGTGAAATAGCAGGGCGTATTAATGGTTCGCTTATTTCTATGGAACAAGGCACTGCTATTCCTTATTCTCTCGACAAATTGCAAGACCGAGGCAAATTCTTCATCTTCCCTGGTGAAGATATTTATACAGGACAAGTAATCGGTGAAAACTCTCGTAGTGGAGATATAGTAGTAAATGTAACGAAGACTAAAAAACTTACTAACGTACGTGCTGCGGGCTCCGATGAAAAAGTAAAATTAGCACCGCCTATTAAGTTTTCTTTAGAAGAAGCCTTGGAATATATCCAAAAAGATGAGTATGTAGAAGTAACTCCTAAAAATATGCGCTTACGTAAAATCTACTTAGATGAGAATGAACGCAAACGCCACGAAAAGGAGTTTCTTTAATATTTAATAAAAGAAAGCCTCAGTATATAAAAATACTGAGGCTTTCTTTTATGAATAATAGATAGATGATGAATAATAAAAAAAGTCGTCACTTCCCAGCAACGACTTTTCCTCATTAAAACAAAAAATTATGAAAAAAACTAAATTACTTCTCTTTTTCCATCTTGTCTTTCAACTCTTGTAATGCTTCAAGATCACCAAGTGTTGATTTTTCGACTGTAGATGAGCTGGTATTTACAGCAGCTTCTTTGGCTATTTTCTCTTCTTCTTCTTTGAAGATAGCAGTGTGAGAAGCTACTACACGTTTAAATTCTTTGTTAAATTCAATCACTTTGAAATCAGCAGTGTCTCCTTTGCCCAATTTCTTTCCGTCTTCTTTTTCTAAGTGACGTGAAGGAACAAACGCTAAGATATCGTCGTTGAAAGGAACAGTAGCACCTTTGTCTACCATTTTAGAAATAGTACCTTTGTGAACTGTACCTACCGCAAATTCAGTTTCGTATTTGTCCCAAGGGTTAGGAGTGGTTTGCTTGTGTCCTAATGACAATTTGTGTCCTTCGGCATCTAATTCAAGTACTACTACTTCAATCTTATCACCAGAGTTTACAAATTCTGATGGGTGTTTAATTTTCTTAGTCCAAGAAAGGTCGGTGATGTGAATAAGACCGTCGATACCTTCTTCGAGTTCTACGAATACACCGAAATTAGTGAAATTGCGAACAGTACCTGTATGTTTAGAACCTACTGGATATTTTTCAGTGATGTTAATCCAAGGGTCTGGGGTAAGTTGTTTTATACCCAAAGACATTTTGCGCTCGTTGCGGTCGAGAGTCAAGATAACAGCTTCTACCTCGTCGCCGAGTTTTACGAAATCTTGAGCAGAACGCAAGTGAGTACTCCAAGACATTTCAGAAACGTGGATAAGACCTTCTACACCATCAGCGATTTCTACGAAAGCACCGTAGTCGGCAATTACCACTACTTTACCTTTTACTTTATCGCCTACTTTAAGGTCATCAGCAAGAGCGTCCCAAGGGTGTTTGCTAAGCTGTTTTAAACCTAATTGAATACGTGATTTGTTGTCGTCGAAATCGAGGATTACTACGTTCAATTTTTGGTCTACCGATACCACTTCGCTTGGGTGATTGATACGAGCCCAAGAAAGGTCGGTGATGTGAATCAATCCGTCTACGCCACCAAGGTCTACAAATACACCGTAAGAAGTGATATTTTTCACAACACCTTCGAGTACTTGTCCTTTTTCGAGTTGACTGATGATTTCTTTCTTCTGTTCTTCGATATCTGCTTCGATGAGTGCTTTGTGAGAAACCACTACGTTTTTGAACTCGTGATTTACTTTCACAATCTTGAATTCCATTGTTTTGTTTACGAATTGTTCGTAATCGCGGATAGGTTTCACATCGATTTGTGAACCTGGTAAGAATGCTTCGATGCCAAATACATCTACTATCATACCGCCTTTGGTACGGCTTTTTACAAAACCGTTTACGATTTCGCCGTTTTCGTGTGCCAAGTTAATTCTATCCCAAGCTTTAAGCGTACGTGCTTTGCGGTGTGAAAGTACTAACTGACCGTTTTTATCCTCACGGATATCGATAAGCACTTCTACTTTGTCACCTACTTTGAGGTTCGGATTGTAGCGGAACTCGTTGAGAGAGATAACGCCTTCTGATTTAGCGTTGATGTCGATAATCGCTTCTCTGTCAGTGATGCGAGTTACTACTCCTTCTACTACTTCATTGTCTTGAGTGTCAACGAAATTGTTTTTAACCAATTCTTCGAAGTTTTTCAATTGGTCTTCTTGTACGCTGTCAATACCTTCTTGGTACTTGTCCCAATCAAAGTTCTGTAAGAACTCTTCTGGATTTTGAGTGTTTTCAGCCATTTGCTGATAATAAAATTTGTATTTCCTAATTAGGAACGAGAGTATTTTAGTAAGGCTATTTCTAATAGGAAAGAATGAAACAATAATGATAAATTAATACTCTATGCCCTTAAAAAATTATGGCAAAATTACAAATAATCTTTGAATTAGCCAAATAATTTTATGATTTTTGAAGATGTTTTTTTATTTGTAATTGTGTATCTGTTTGTTTATTAGATAATTATATGGATATTATATTAAGTAGAAATATTACTAAGAAACAATCGATTCTACTGAAAAGTTTTTGTAATTACATCATTTGTATTTCTTTAAAGAACTGAGTAAATTCTTCTTCATATAATTTTTCATCTCTTTTTAAATCTTCTATGGCATATTGCATTTTCGAAACAAAGCCTGTACGCCTATCCATTCGGTATAATATGGAGCAGATGCCTTCAAAAGTTTGATAGCTTTCTAACCAACGTTCGGCAATGATGTATTTGCTCAAAGTTTGAGCTTTATCGTTGAGCAAGTGCTGATGGCGTTCTAAGGCATCATAGAAGTGCTGAACATATTGTTCTAAGGATTTATCAGAATATTCTTTCCAATGTTTAGCGAGACAATAGTCGTAAAAAATATCTACCAGCACCCCTGCGTAATGGTTGTAAGTAGGCACCAATCGGTGTTTACTTTGGCGGAAAATGGGGTGCGCATCAGTGAAAGTGTCTATTCTGCGATGTAATAAAATACCCCGTTGCATTGCTTCGGGGTATTGTAAGTATTCTTTGCCTCGTACGGTATCGGCGATAAAGTTGCCAATAGTGAGCAGTTCATTGCCTTCGCCTGAAAGGTAAATATGAGCCAAAAAATTCATTATAAATAATCTTTTACCTTAGAAAGTGCTTCGGTAATGCCACCAGGGTTTTTACCTCCTGCGGTTGCAAAGAATGGCTGTCCGCCACCTCCTCCGTGAATGTATTTGCCCAGTTCTCGTACTATCTTACCAGCATCTAATCCTTTGGCTTGTGCCAATTCTTTATTGATATAACATAACAAGAGTGCTTTGCCTTCTTCGTGAGCTGATGCAAAGAATACAAAAGCATTTTTTACCTCATTACCTAACTCGAAAGCAAGGTCTTTGAGAGTTGCCACCTCTGCATCTACTTGTTTTACGAGACACTGAACACCATTTACTTCTGTAAATTCAGCTTTGATGCTTGTTTTAAGTTGTTTAGCTTGTTCTTTTCTCAACTGTTCAAGCTCTTTGTGTAAAGCTGCATTTTCTTCTTGCAAGTGCCTAATCGCTTTTACAGGGTCTTGGGTGTTTTTCAGCGTTTCTTTTATTTGCTCTACCAGCTGTTCTTGTTCTGTAAAATACTTCATAGCTCCTCCACGAGTAATCGCTTCAATACGGCGAATACCTGCTGCTACAGCACCTTCTGAGATGATTTTGAAATACCAAATATCGCCTGTGTTCTTTACGTGAGTTCCCCCACAAAGCTCTTTGCTATCACCAAACTGAATCATACGCACACGGTCGCCGTACTTTTCACCAAAGAGTGCCATAGCTCCTGATTCCACTGCTTGTTGCATAGGAATATTACGATGCTCTTGCAAAGGAATTTTTTCAAAAATACGTTTGTTTACCAATTGCTCTACCTTTTTGAGTTCTTCCTCAGTAAGTTTAGCAAAGTGTGAGAAGTCGAAGCGCAAAGTTTCAGGAGCTACACGAGAGCCCTTCTGTTCAACGTGTGTACCCAACACTTCGCGTAGGGCTTGGTGTAATAGGTGGGTAGCACTGTGGTTAGCTTCTGCCATTTCACGTGATATTGAATGTACTTCTGCTTTGAAAGAGTCGTTTAAATTAGTAGGCAGGTGTTCTGAAATGTGAATGATAAGGTTATTTTCTTTTTTGGTATCTAAAATATAGATAAGCTCACCGTTAGCACTTTGTAGAGTACCTTTATCGCCCACTTGTCCACCTCCTTCCGGATAGAAAGGAGTAGTGTTGAATACCAGCTGAAAATGAGTACCGTCTTTCTGACTTTCCACTCTGCGGTATTTCACCAATCGCACGACAGCCTCTAAGGTATCATAACCTATAAACTCCTCTTCATCGTCGTCGCGAAGTATCACCCAGTCGTCAGCTTTTATTTGAGCTGCTGCACGTGAACGCTCTTTTTGTTTTTGTAATTGTTCTTCAAAACTGGCTTCGTCCATAGTGAGCCCTTTCTCCGAGAGAATGAGTGCTGTCAAATCTTTGGGGAAGCCGTAAGTGTCGTATAATTCAAAGGCTTTACCGCCCGATAGTTGCTTGCCAGGACTGTTTTGTATCATTACATCTAGCATCAATAAACCCTGTTCAAGCGTGCGCAAGAAAGAGGCTTCTTCTTCTTTTATGACGCTCATAATCAGGAATTGCTGTTTCTCCAATTCGGGGAAAGTACCTCCCATTTGGTTAGAGAGTGTCTCTACTAATTTGTAGATAAACGGCTCTTTTTGGTTTAAGAAAGTAAAACCATAGCGAATAGCACGACGCAAAATACGGCGTATCACATAACCAGCACCATTGTTAGAGGGCAACTGACCGTCGCTAATAGCAAAAGCCACAGCCCTAATATGGTCTGAAATCACACGAATCGCAATATTTACTTGTTCTTGTTCAGCAGTTACACGGTCGCCTGAGGTATATCTACTTTCGGTAATCTCTTCCACTTTGTGAATCAGTGGGGTAAACACATCGGTATCGTAATTTGATTGTTTCTTCTGCAATACCATACAGAGGCGTTCAAAACCCATACCTGTATCCACGTTGCGAGAAGGTAGTTTTTCGAGACTACCGTCGGCTTTACGGTTGAACTCCATAAACACATTGTTCCAAATCTCAATTACCTGAGGGTGGTCGTTATTCACAAGGTCGCGACCTGGCACTTTGGCTTTTTCTTCATCTGAACGGATATCCACGTGAATTTCGGTACAAGGACCACAAGGACCTTGGTCACCCATTTCCCAAAAGTTATCTTTTTTATTTCCGAGAAGTATATGGTTTTCGGCAATCCGTTCTTTCCATATATCATAGGCTTCTTGGTCAAAAGGCACGCCCTCTTCTTCACTGCCTTCAAAAACAGTTACATAGAGGTTTTCTTTGGGAATTTTGTATATTTCGGTGAGCAATTCCCACGCCCAACTAATGGCTTCTTTTTTAAAGTAATCACCAAACGACCAGTTGCCAAGCATCTCAAACATCGTGTGGTGATACGTGTCGCGACCTACCTCTTCCAAATCGTTGTGCTTCCCCGATACGCGCAAACACTTTTGAGTATCGGCTACGCGTTTGTATTTAGGTTTAGCATTACCAAGGAAGAACTCTTTAAATTGGTTCATACCAGCGTTGGTAAACATCAGGGTAGGGTCGTTTTTAACCACCATAGGAGCCGAGGGGACAATAGAGTGCCCTTTGCTTTCAAAGAATTTTAGGAATTGTTCTCTTATTTCTTGCGAAGTCATATATTTTTAACTAACGATTGACAGTTAATAATTAACATTTTCAGGGCGCAAAGGTACGAACTAATTAGCAAATTCACAAATTTGCTAATCTGCTAATTTCTCCCTCAGCTTTAACTGAGCAATCCGCAGAATAATGATGTTTTACAAAAGAATTATCTGTGCTAAATCTATGTAATCCGTGAAGTCTCTGCGAGACTTTCAGGTAGCTTACTGACTATTTGTTTTATTTGTAAAAATTTGTAAGATTTCTGTAGCGTAAGCTACACTCTTCTCACATCAATTAATTCAACCCTTGATTGATATTAGTAATATTCTAAATTCAATTGCTATTCAGTTAGTATTCAATTAATCTTTGGTCAGTCTTCATTGTAGAGCCACTGTAGAGCCACTGTAGAGCCACTATAGAGCCACTGTAGAGCCACTGTAGAGCCACTGTAGACCCACTGTAGACCCACTGTAGAGCCACTGTAGAGCCACTGTAGAGCCACTGTAGAGCCACTGAAAAGCCACTCATTCTTTAATTATTCTATAAGCTTTATATACCCCTCTCCCAATTTCACTATTCACCATTTACCATTAATCATTAATCATTAACCATTAACTACGCTTCCCATTTGCTAATTCTCTAATTTGCTAATTCTCTAATTTTTCACCTACCCATAGGTTTTTATTTATATATGTAAATATATGACTTTTAGATTGTTACTACTACCTACGTACTATGTAATTTAAATTTTTGTTCTAACCATTTGGTTAATTCGAAAACTCGTTGTACCTTTGCCCCCGAAAATCAGAAGTAACGATGAAGAAGACAAAAGATATAAGCACCGAAGAACGCATCAAAGCCGCAGCTCGTAAAGTTTTCCATCAAAAAGGCTATGCTGCTACACGCACCCGCGACATCGCCGAAGAAGCTGGCATTAACCACGCTATGCTCAACTATTATTTCCGAAGCAAAGAAAAACTCTTTGGCATCGTGATGATGGAAACAATATCGCAATTCTTTAAAGGAGTAAACCTTATGCTGAACGACGAAAATACCTCTCTCGATGAGAAAATAGACCTCATCGTCTCTAACTACGTCGATTTACTCCTCAAAGAACCCGAATTACCTACCTTTATACTCAATGAGGTGCGTCCTAACCCGCAAGCATTTGTAGAGCAAAACCCTATTAAAGAGGCACTTACTCACTCTGTGCTCACCCGTCAATATGCCGAAGCCGTAGCTCGTGGCGAAATCACAGAGCCTAACCTAATGCAAGCTATCCTAAATGTCATCGGGTTGGTGATATTTCCTTTCATTGCAAAACCTATCCTAACCTCAATTATCAACATACCCGAAGAACAGTACAAAGCCCTAATGCTCCAGCGTAAAACCCTTATCCCCCAATGGATTAAAGCGATGCTATGGAAATAATAATACGATTTCTCTTAAACAATTATCTTTGCGGATTGTCTCCCTTCGGGGGGACGGAGGCTAAATAACATTTTTTTTATCTATACCCTAACCAAATGGTTAAACTAATTTATTAACACTATAATACCCCTAAAAGCCTTAATTCATCAGTCTTTTACTCTGTTTTATGGCTTGCCCCCTCTCTTTCGGAGAGGGGGAACGGGGGTGAGGATTGCCACTATGAAACACCTTATCTTAACACTTACCGCATTTATAGCCCTCACTCTCACCACGCAAGCGCAGGCTATCCTTTCTTTGGAGGACTGCTATCGTCTTACTCGTGAGAACTACCCTACCATCAAAAAGCTCGATTTGGTAGCCAAAACCGAAGGCTATACCCTTGCCAATGCCAATCGTGCTTACCTTCCACAGGTCTCTATCCTAGGGCAAGCCACTTACCAGTCGGAAGTAACCGACCTCTCCAAGTCCGTTGCGGGTGTACTCCCACTGCCTCCTAACGTCTCTTTGCCTACTATCGACAAGGAGCAATACAAGGTCGTGGGCGAGGTAAGCCAACTGCTCTATGGAGGTGGTACGATTCACAGTCAGAAGGCAGTCGCCAAAGCTCAAAGTGCCGTGCAAGCACAAGCCGTCGAAACGCAGTTATACACCCTAAAACAACGCGTGAGCAACCTATATTTTGGGGTGCTCCTCATCAATGCCCAGTTATCGCAAAACCGCCTCAATATCGAAACGCTTGAGTCGCAACTCAAGAAGGCGGAAGTAGCCCTAAAAAACGGTACGACCCTCCCCAGCAATGTAGACGAGCTTAAAGCCGAAATCCTCCGCGTGACAATGCAAACCACTGAGTACGAAGCCACCCAAGCTACCTACTTGCAAATGCTGTCTACTTTCATAGGCAAAGAGCTCACCAGCGCTTCCCAGCTCGCACAGCCTGCGCCTCAATCCCAGTCTCAAATCTTAAGTGCCGAAATTTTTCGTCCTGAACTCAAAGGATTTCAGCTACAGGAATCGTTGCTTAAAGCCCAAGAAAAACAGCTCAATAGTGAATATATGCCTAAGCTCAGTGCGTTTTTTCAAGGCGGTTATGGGCGTCCCACACTCAATATGCTCAGCAACCAAGCGGATTTCTACTACATCACAGGGCTTCGTTTGCAGTGGAATCTAAGTCCATTATACAACCTTTCAAGCAAGAGACACATTTTGCGTCTGAACCGCGAGAGTCTCGCAACCGACCGCCAAGCCTTCTTACTCAACACAAAACTCGAACTCACCCAACAGTCCGAGCAACTCAAAAAGCTACAAAAGCTGATAGAACAAGATGAAGCATCGGTAACTTTGCGCCACTCTGTCGCTAAATCTGCTGAAGTCCAGTTAGACAACGGGGTTATCACCACTCACGAATACTTGCAGAAAGTCAATGCTTGGCATCTTGCCCAGCAAACTCTTATCCTGCACCAAATACAACTCCTCCAAGCTCAAGAGAATCATCAATTAATTATAGGAAAATGAAAAAGATAGCACTTATTACCACATTGATAGCTTTAATAGCTTGCAATAATAAGAACAAATTCGACGCTTCTGGCAACTTCGAAGCCGACGAAGTCATTGTTTCTGCCCAACAGACAGGGCAACTCGTCGACTACGATGTAGAAGAAGGCAAAACTCTTACCGAAGGTCAAAAGGTCGGTCAGATAAACGTCGCTCTCCTCAAGCTCCAAAAAGAGCAGGTCGAGGCTACTATTGCCTCCCTCAAAGAGAAGACCCTAAACCCTGCCGACCAGGTGGCGCTCATTCGTAGCCAACTCGAAGTACAGCGCGCACAACTCGCCCAACAGGAACGTGAGCTTACGCGTACACAGAACTTAGTACGTGGTGGGGCTGCCACACAAAAGCAATTGGACGACCTCTCCGCCCTCATCGACCAGCTTCGCAAGCAGATAGCCGTAACCGAAAACCAACTCAAAGTGAGCCTGACCAATATCAACACCCAGAACCGCAACGTACTCAGCCAAGAAGCTCCTTTGCAAAAGAATGCTCAGGCCGTTCAAGAACAAATCAATCAGGGTGATATTATCAACCCCATTGCGGGCACTGTGCTTACTAACTACGCCCTAAAAGGAGAAATGCAGACGTTCGGGAAGCCTCTCTATAAGATTGCTAATACTGATGTACTAACCCTAAAAGCCTACATCACCGGTGACCAACTATCCCAAATCAAATTAGGACAGCGAGTTACCGTGCGCACCGATGCCGGAAAAGGCGCATACCGCACCTATCAAGGCGAAATTATCTGGATATCCCAAGAGAGCGAGTTCACCCCCAAAACGATTCAAACCAAATCTGAACGCGCCAACCTTGTATACGCCATCAAGATAAAGGTTAAAAACGACGGCTTTTTAAAGATAGGAATGTACGGAGAAGTGCTATTCAAATAACCTCGCTCTACACCCCCTTCCGCTGGCGCGAGCCTGTGGCTCGTGTCTATCAAGAATAGAGCTTGTAGCTTATACTCTTAGCACATTTTTTGTAGCTTACTAACAAATACAACCCTATGTTAAAGAAATACGACAAAGTAATAGCAACGGTTTTCGCCCTGCTTACCATAGTTTTTATAGTAGTCTTTCTCGCTAATGACTCCTTTTTTGAGTGGACTTTTGCGCGACATCACAATATATTGAGCTGGTATGTCCGTCCACTCTTTATCGTGCCTATGGTGTATTTTGCTTTGAGGAAATCGTATGCAGGAGTGTCATTGAGTATCTTTTGCCTATTTACTAGTATGTTTTGGTTCTCCGTTCCACAACAAACCGACCCTAAGGTGCTCGGCTTTTTAGCCTACGAAATGGACTATCTCAAAGGCACGTGGGACACAAAAAAGATACTTTTCTCACTAAGTGTACCGCTCTTTTTCTATCTGCTGATAGTCTCAGCGTGGAAGAGAAAATGGTACTTATTGCTCTACACCGTAGTGTTAGCTGCGTTTTTAAACTGTTATGGAGCGTGGTGAGCAGTGGTGCAAGCGGTTGGTCAGTAGCCAAACCCGCTCTTGTAGGACTGGTAATATGCGTAGTGTTTATTTTGATAACAAGAAGAAAAGAGAAAAAATAAGGGAGAGATCAACGTCCATTCGCCTTTGAAAAGAGGTTAATCACCACCACCCCAGCGATGATAAGCAGGGAACCCAGTACAAAAGGTAGGTCTATTTTGTTTTTGAAAACAAGAATACTCACAATGGCTGTCAGTACAATCCCTACCCCCGACCAGATAGCATAGGCTACCCCCAGTGGAATATTTTTGAGGGCTAAGGATAAAAAATAAAAACAAACACCATAAGACAACAGCGAGCCTACGGCAAATAACCACTTGGTAAACCCTTCCGATTTACCTAAAAGAGCGGTGGCTAAGACCTCTAAAACAATCGCTAAAGTGAGGTATAGGTAATGCATATAAGTATAGTATCTAAATTCGTGGCAAAAATATAACAATTTTACTGAAAATGAAGTTAAAACTAATAGAAAGAATAAAGCTTACAGAAGAGCTCGTAGACCAAGAACACTTTTTCTCTGTGGGCTATTGCGAAGCAATCGAAACCCATTTGATGAAAGTACTTGTAAGTTGGGTAGCAGGCTATGAACGCTATTACCGCATAAGTGCCGACGATTACGCATCGTTCGAAGAAGATCGCCCTGCATTCTACGAATTGTACAAAAACGAGCTCGGTGAGGATAACGAATGCTTTACTCAGAAGTTTATGGGGTCGCAAGCTCTACGCGATTATGACGGTCGTAAGAACTTTCAGACGTGTTATCCCTCAAAGGAAATAAACCCTTTTGGGCATTATGCCTATTGCAACGGAGTACTATATGCTCAAATCCTTTGGGACAAGGGCACAGTATACGTACCCCCTTATCAGAAAGTAAAAACCGCCAATGGCGAGTGGGACTATCCCTTGAGAAAAGATTGTTACATAGAAAAAGACCCCGAAGGCAAAGACCTCTGCTTTTGCCTTGATACAGAAAACGAAAAATAATCACCCTGCTGGCGCGAGCCTGTAGCTCGTGCCTATTAAGAATAAAGCTTGTGCTCGTACTTATCTAAAATAATAACAAACTAAAAATACTAAAAATGAACCCTATAAACTATCAGAAAATAAACCAACAGACTATCAATAACTGGATTGATAATGGTTGGGAGTGGGGGCAACCTATCTCCCATACCGAATTTGAGGAAGCTAAAAACGGTAATTTTGCCGTCAAACTCACGCCAACTAAAAGTGTACCTAAGAATTGGATAGGCGACTTGCGTGGCAAAAAAGTGTTAGGGCTCGCCAGCGGTGGCGGTCAGCAAATGCCCATTTTCACCGCTTTAGGTGCAGAATGTACCGTATTAGACTATTCCGATAGACAAATAGAACAAGAGAGAATGGTTGCCCAACGTGAGGGGTACCTCATTACACTCCTACAAGAAGATATGAGCAAACCCCTTCCTTTTGCCAACGATACCTTTGATATGATATTTCACCCTGTGTCCAATTGTTATATTGAAGAGGTAAAACCGCTCTGGAAAGAGTGCTACCGCGTGCTTAAAAAAGGAGGCGTACTGCTTTCAGGTTTAGACATAGGTATTAATTATTTATTTGATGAGGAAGAAAAAATACTGATAAATACTCTTCCCTTCAACCCATTAAATAACGAAGAACACCTACGCCAGATGCAGAAAAGCAATGGTGGTATACAGTTTTCACATACCTTAGAAGAGCAAATTAACGGACAGTTAGAGGCGGGATTCACGCTCTTAAGCCTTTATGACGATACCAATGGCTATGGCAACCTACACGAACACAACGTCGCAAGCTATATTGCTACAAGAAGTATCAAGTAGCAATCTCATTGTATTTGCTAATTTTCACATTTGCTAATTTGCTAATTAATAAAATGACAAGCATCACTATACATAACCTCAGCAAGTCCTACGGCGATACCCGTGCCGTGCAGCACCTTTCCTTAGAAGTTAAAAAAGGCGAGCTTTTCGGGCTCATAGGTCCCGATGGGGCAGGCAAAACCACCGTCTTTCGTATACTCACTACTCTCCTATTGCCTGATGAGGGCACTGCAACCATAGAGGGTTGGGATATCGTCAAGGATTATAAAGAAATCCGCAAGCACGTGGGCTATATGCCTGGGCGCTTCTCTCTGTACCAAGATCTCACTGTCGAGGAGAACCTCTCCTTCTTCGCTACCGTTTTTGGTACGACTATCGCTGAAAATTACGACCTTATTAAGGATATTTACGAGCAGATAAAGCCGTTCAGCAACCGTCGTGCGGGCAAGCTCTCAGGGGGTATGAAGCAGAAGTTAGCCCTATGTTGCGCTCTCATTCACAAACCCAAAGTCCTTTTGTTAGACGAGCCCACCACGGGGGTAGATGTGGTTTCGCGCAAAGAGTTCTGGGAGATGCTGAAGAAACTAAAGGAACAAGGCATCAGCATACTCGTTTCCACCCCTTATATGGACGAAGCCAGCCTATGCGACCGCATAGCCTTAATACAATCAGGCAAGGTGCTTTCCACCAGTACCCCCGAGCAAATCATCGCCCAGTACCCTACGACACTCTATGCTATCAAGGCTCCCGACCTTTACGCACTGCTCCAGCACCTGCGCGAGCACCCCAACATTGATAGCTGTTACCCCTTTGGTGAGTACCTACATGTTACTCTCAAGGAAAACACCAACATTCCCATATTCGAGCAACAGCTGAAAAACACCTTCCCCCACCTCAAATGGAAAGCCATTACCCCCACCATCGAGGACAGTTTTATCCGCCTAATGGAAGAAAATTAAAGCAATATTTATCGCCTTTCCGGCTTGTCCCCCTTCGGGGAAGTCTGCGACAGCAGAGTATGTGTGGGGGTAATTTGCTAATTTTTACATTTGCTAATTTAATAAGATGTACGCAATACACTGTCATAACCTAACAAAGCAATTCGGCGATTTCAAAGCCGTGAACAACATTTCCCTTACCGTTGAAAAAGGCGAAATCTTCGGCTTCCTCGGTGCCAATGGTGCGGGGAAAACCACCGCTATACGCATTTTCTGCGGACTTTCCTACCCTACTTCAGGCGAGGCTACCGTAGCGGGCTTCGATGTCTATCGAGAGCAAGAGCAGATTAAAAAACACATCGGCTATATGAGTCAGAAGTTTTCGTTGTATGACAACCTCACCGTGCAGGAAAACATCACCTTCTACGGAGGCGTCTATGGCTTGAGTCGCAAGGAAATCAAAACCCGCAGTACCGACCTTATCACCAAGCTCGGATTGGAGGCTGAAGCCAACAAACTCGTAGGGTCGCTACCCCTGGGCTGGAAGCAGAAGCTCGCCTTTTCGGTGGCTATCTTCCATCGTCCCGAAATCGTCTTTCTCGACGAGCCCACCGGTGGCGTAGACCCGATAACGCGCCGTCAGTTTTGGGATATGATATACGAAGCCTCCGCACAGGGCATCACTGTATTCGTTACCACCCACTATATGGACGAAGCCGAGTATTGCCACCGCATTAGCATAATGGTAGACGGCAAAGTGGAAGCAATGGATACGCCCACCCGCCTTAAATCACAGTTTAACACTCATTCAATGGACGAGGTGTTCTACCAGCTCGCCCGCAAAGCAAAACGTAATGAATAACCCCCGTAGGGGCGAATGGCAATTCGCCCATCTATTAAATGGCAATTCGCCCACCTATTAATATGAAACAGCTCATCGCCTTTATACGCAAGGAATTTTATCACGTATTCCGCGACCGTCGCACGCTACTGATACTCTTCGGTATCCCCATAGCGCAGATTATCCTTTTCGGTCAAGCCCTCAGTAGCGAAGTCAAGAACATTGGTATCGCTGTATTAGATGAGGCTAACAACACTTATAGCCAAGAAATCACACACCGCTTGCAGGCAAGTCCGTATTTTAAGCTGAAAGACCCTCTGTTCCGTTACGATCAAGTAGAAGACCAATTCAAGCGTGGCACCATAAAAGCGGCGCTCATCTTCCCTCCCGATTTCGGCAAAGACCTCTACACACCCAGTGGCACCTTGCTACAACTCATCACCGATGGGAGCGACCCCAATACGGCTAAAACGGTGCAAAACTACTTCTCGGCTATGGTAGCAAGCTATCAGCAAGAGCTGAATCCTACTGTACAACTACCCTACCAGATAACCGTTGAAAACCGAATGCTGTACAACGAGGAGCAGAATGGCTCTATGAATTTCGTTCCTGGGGTAATTGCACTCGTCTTTATGATAGTGAGTACTGCCCTTACCTCGGTAGCGGTCGTACGTGAAAAAGAGTTAGGCACTATGGAAATCCTTTTGGTATCGCCTTTCAAACCTATAATGATACTCATTGCCAAAGCCGTGCCTTATCTTATTCTCTCGCTCATCAACTTCACTGTGATACTCCTGCTATCGGTCTATATGCTTGATGTCCCGATACGTGGCAATCTGCTGTTGCTTTACGCCGAAAGCACCTTGTTTATCATCATCTGTTTGTCGTTGGGGCTACTCATATCCACCGTTACTGCTTCACAACAAACAGCTATGCTCATCGCTATGATGGGAATGATGCTCCCTACGGCTTTCTTTACCGGCTTTATGTTCCCCATAGAGAATATGCCTCTTATCTTTCAGGGAATATCCAAAGTTTTCCCCTCAAGTTACTACTACAGTATCGTGAAGAAAGTAATGCTCAAAGGATTGGATTTCACTTACGTATGGAAAGAAACGCTGATATTAATAGCAATGGCGGTAATTTTCTTAAGCCTTGCAATGAAGAAGTTTAAGATTAGATTACAATAAAGAAGAAATGAAAGTATTAAGCTTTATACTCCAAAAAGAATTTAAGCAGATATTCCGAGATAAGACGATCTTGGCAATGATGTTTGTGGCACCTATCTTCCAACTGATTATATTGCCCTTAGTTGCCAATTTCGATGTGAAGAACATCAACCTTGTGTATATCGACCACGACCAGAGTACCTATTCTCACCAGCTCATACAGAAGATTACTGCGTCAGGGTACTTTAAGCTTGTAGATACTCCTTTCTCTTATAAGGAAGGTATCGCCCTGATAGAAGATGGCAAAGCCGATGTAGTTTTGGAAGTCCCCGAAGGTTTTGAGCGCAACCTCGTACGCGAAGGAAAGCAACCTCTCGGTGTCTCTATCGATGCCATTAACGGGAGTAAGTCGTCGTTAGGAGGGGCTTATTTGCTTTCGGTGATACGCGACTTCAACACTCAGCTCGATGTAAATGTAAAAACACCTCAGCGCATAGGTAATGTAGCCAAACTCAACGTGGAGAGTACCCATTGGTACAATCCCTATATGCAATACACGCGCTATATTGTTCCAGGCATTTTAGCTATATTACTCACCATTATCGGGGGCTTTCTTTCAGCTCTCAATGTAGTTAAAGAAAAGGAAATAGGCACTATCGAGCAGATAAATGTAACGCCTATTAAGAAGTGGCAGTTTGTATTAGGCAAGCTCATACCCTTTTTGGTAGTAGGGTTAATCCTCTTCACTTTGGGGCTTGTGGTGATGTATGTAGTCTATGGTATCTTCCCCGCAGGAAATCTACTCACCTTGTATGCCTTTGCCACAATGTATCTCATTGCGATTCTCGGCTTCGGACTGCTGGTCTCCACTTATGCTAATTCGCAGTTGCAAGCTATGTTTATCGCCTATTTCTTTATAATGATATTCCTTTTGATGAGTGGTTTCCTCACCAGTGTAGACAGTATGCCCGCTTGGAGTCAACAGGTGAGTAATGCTATTCCGGTAACCCATTTTGTGAATGCTGTCCGCTTAATTGTGCTCAAAGGCGGTAGTTTTGCACAATTACACATAGAGTTTTTGTATCTTGTAGGATTCGCTGTGCTACTCAATAGTTGGGCTATTTGGAATTATAAGAAGACAAGCTAACATAATCCCTCATATAACCTCATATAATAGAAGAGTTCCATCAAGAGTACTAATCTCATTGTACTCAATGATGGAACTTATCATTTTAATATTTTAGGAGAACAGATTAGTCTCTTCTCGACATAAGTATTCTCAATATATACCAGAAAAGTAGCATAATAGAAGAGAACAACTGCAAGGCTGCCCCTACGTATTGGTCTGTGCTGTATACATTTTTGATGTTGTAAGTTTCATATAGTATACCGCCTGCTGCCAAAGCAACCATTGCTACTGAGAACCAAAGTCCTAAATCGAAACCAAAGATAGCTCCTGCCACAATAAGTCCTAAGGCTACAAAACCTCCTATTACCAATATGCTACGCAAAAACGAAAAGTCTACACGGGTGAGGAATACCACCGCTGTAAGTCCGCCAAACAAAGCAAGTGTAATAATACCGGCTTGCGAAAGGATAGCCGTACCATCGGTAAAGTACATCGCCAAAAAGATTATTGGCATAAAGATAACAGCTTCGAGTAACACATAAAGTCCTAAGCCCATATATTGGGTATTCTTATCTTGTGCTTGCGTCCATTTGCTCGCAAGGATTGAGCCTAACCAAAAGCCTCCCAAAATCAATAGCCATACCCATTTGCCACTTACCATAGAGATGATAAGGCTTTCTGGTACTACATTTAGCAAAATAGTTTCTACAGCTATAAAAGCCAAAAGTGCCATTGCTACGTGTGAGTAAGTTTTGCGGTAAAAGGTAGCTTGTGCCTCATTAGTAGCATAGCTTACTATTTGAGGTGATTGATAGTTAGTGTTGTAGCTGTCGTAATTTGAATTATATCCCATATGTTTAATTAAAAATGTTTGTGTTCATATATCAAAAACTTTGCCAAAAAGTCTATTGGCAGAGGTTGCTGTAGCTTTTTGGCAAAGTTATCAGGTGGGGAAATACTACTATAAAGTATTTACGTTGTTAAGGTCTTCAAACGCTTTTTTCAAACGAGTAACAAATGTCTTTTCGCCTTCACGAAGCCATACACGTGGGTCGTAGTATTTCTTGTTAGGCGCTTCGGGACCTTCTGGGTTACCTATTTGTCCTTGCAAGTAAGCTGATTTGGCTTTCATATAGTCGCGAACACCTTCAGTGAAAGCGTATTGCAAGTCAGTATCAATATTCATTTTGATTACACCATAAGAAATAGCCTCGCGGATTTCTTCGAGGGTAGAGCCTGAACCTCCGTGGAATACGAGGTCGAGTGCGTTGTGAGGCAAATTGTATTTCTTTGAAACGTAGTCTTGTGAATTTCTTAAAATTTTTGGTGTCAATTTCACATTGCCAGGTTTGTACACCCCGTGAACGTTACCAAAAGCAGCTGCAATGGTGAATTGTGAGCTAATTTTAGAAAGTTCTTCGTAGGCGTAAGCTACGTCTTCTGGTTGTGTGAAGAGCCTGCTACTATCTACGTGTGAGTTGTCTACCCCGTCTTCTTCACCACCGGTCATACCGAGTTCTATTTCCAAAGTCATATCCATTTTGCTCATACGTTCAAGATAACGTTTGCAAGTTTCAATATTTTCTTTGATAGGCTCTTCCGATAGGTCAATCATATGTGAGCTGAACAATGGTTTACCTGTTTCTTTGAAGTGTTTTTCTGATGCTTCAAGCATACCGTCAAGCCAAGGAAGTAATTTTTTAGCGCAGTGGTCAGTGTGCAAAATGATAGATGCTCCATAGGCTTCTGCCAATTGGTGAACGTGTTTAGCACCTGCTACCGCTCCGAGAACTGAAGCGCGTTGGTTGTCGTTATTCAATCCTTTACCAGCCATAAACTGAGCACCACCGTTAGAAAATTGGATAATCATTGGGGCATTTACAGCTACTGAAGTTTCTAATGCAGCGTTGATAGAGTTTGAACTGATAACGTTGGCTGCAGGAAGAGCAAAGCCTTTTTCTTTAGCGTATTTGAATACTTCTTGTACTTCTTTTCCAAGAATTACGCCTTTTTTAATGTTATGTGCCATTCTTTAATATAATTAATTTTAGTTTTCAGAATTACTCATTATGTCATAATTGACGGCAAAGATACGATTTTCTCATATATCTTCAAAATAAATCTTATATTTTTTAGTTCAAATAACCAAAATTACTTCGTGTTTTTCACCACTTACCTTCCTCTTATATTTGGTTTAGATGTTCCCTTTCTTCGTTCATTGTTCGTCTTTTCTCTATCTGCCCGTGCGGCTCGCACCGTCTTTTGTTCGTTCTTTGTTCGTCATTTGTTCGTCATTTGTTCGTCATTTGTTCGTCATTTGTTCGTCATTTGTTCGTCATTTGTTCGTCATTTGTTCGTCATTTGTTCGTCATTTGTTCGTCATTTGTTCGTCATTTGTTCGTCATTTGTTCGTCATTTGTTCGTCTTTTGTTCGTCATTCGTTCGTCATTCGTTCGTCTTTTCTCTATCTGCCCGTGCGGCTCGCACCGTCATTTGTTCGTCGTTCCTTCGTCCCACTTTTCCGTTACTACACTCCCTCTCCTTGGGAGAGGGTTGGGGAGAGGATATTTTCTTTATTTGCCTGTCGTGCTACGACTGCCTGTGCGGCTCGCACCTGCCTGTGTGGCTCACACCTTTAACTCTTCATTTTTTACTAAATTGCTTCCCCATACTTATCAAAATACTTCACAGAGATTTTTTTCCCGTCAAAGCTAATATTTTCAAGCTCTTTTGCTATCTCACTACCTTTGCCTACAATGATGATTCTGAAGTTTTCTAATAGGAAATAACTATTAGCAACTCGCTGTACGTCTTCTTTGGTTACTGCATTGATGTTCGCAATATAGTTCTTGTAAAAATCTTCGGGTAGGTTACACACTTTTATATTGATAGCGTAATTGGCAATCGTCTGCGGACGCTCGGTAGCCAGTACAAACTGACCCAAGTATTGTGCTTTGGCTTGTGCCAACTTTTCTTCACTCACTATGGTAGTTTGTATGCGCTTCACTTCTTTGAGTATCTCCCTAATAGCAGGTGCTGTCACAGCATTTCCTACTTTGGTCTTGATGCTGAAACTGCCTTTTGTCCATTTATCTGTTTTGAAAGTAGAAAAAGCACCATAAGTATATCCGTGTTCTTCCCGCAAATTCATATTGATATAACTGCCAAAATCTCCACCTAAAATACTGTTAGCTACCAATAGAGGAAAGTAATCAGGGTGCGACATTTTTAGGTCGATGAGGTTCGTAACCCTTATTTCCGATTGTACCGCGCTAGGCAAGTCTATAAAGTTGATTTGTGTTTCACTTACATTTTCAGGGATATATAAGGCAGGAGCTTCTTCTGAAAAAGGTTGCCAATCAGCGAAATGTTCGTTTACCAAAGTAATTACCTCTTCGGGCTTTACATCACCTGTAACAACCAAATAGGCGTTGTTAGGTACAAAACGTTTGCGGTAATAGTTAGTTACATCGTCTAAGGTGAGGGCAGCGATGTGAGCTTCGGTAATGTATTCGCCGTAAGGGTGAGCCGTACTGTACCGTAATGTTTGTTGTACGCGCTTCATAATTACTTCGGCATTACTCTCATTGGCACGAATACTTTGGATAATGCGCGCTTTTTCTTTTTCCATATCCTCTCCGGTGAAGTTAGGGTGCAGGGCTGCATCGGCAATGAGAGCCAACACACGTGGGAAATACTTAGAGAGTACTTGGGCATAAACGCCATTAGAAGCGATAGAGAGAGTCGCTGCGAGATAGTCTATTTCCTCATTAAAATCGTCTTTACTGATAGAGGTAGAGCCATTGCCCGCCATTAGCGAAATAAGGTCAGCAATCCCTTTCTTTTCTTTTTCTAATTCCGGACATTCGTCTAATGAGAGGCGAATTCCCACTTGAGGAAGTTTATGGTTCTCCACGATAAGGAGAGTGAGTCCGTTCGGGAGGGTATGAGTAACAGGAGTCCCTAAATTAATGATAGGAGCAGCTCCTGGGGTGGGTTGTATAGAGCGGTCTATATGTGTCATTTTTGTTTACTTATAGATTTGAAGGTAAATAATTGAGGTCTAAACGTTGACTTTTGTCCAAATACTTGCGTGCAGCCTCTCTGATATCCTCTCGGGTAATAGCGCGGTAATGGTCTATAGCCTTGTTAATAAGGTTAGTGTCTTTGTAAAAAGTATAGTTATCTGCCAAAGAGAGGGCAATTCCTTCCATATGGCTATTTTGAGCCACAAAGTTAGCCTCTATCTGGTTTTGTAACTTTTCATATTCTCGCTCACTGATGAGTTCGGTTTGTAGTCTTGTAATTTCTTCGTCCATTTCTTGTGCCAAAGTTTCCAAACTCACACCGTCCATAGGGAGTGCTCCCATTATATAAACGCCATAATCTTCTTGAGCGTCCGAAAAAGCCAATACCTGCAAAGCTGTTTGATGCTCGTCTATCATCTTTTTGTAGAGGCGAGCACTCTTTCCATCGGTGAGAATGTTAGAAAGCAAGTCGATAGTAAACGAATCTTTGTCCGTCATTGCGGGAGTGCGATAGGCATATAGTTTCAGTGGGATTTGTATATTAGGGTCGTATTCGGTTACCTCAATAGTTTCAGTGATAGGAGATTCTTCTATTTTGTTGCGTTGTATAGCATCACCTGTATTAGGAATGGTCGCAAAGTATTGTTCTATCCATTCTTTGGTCGGTACCGTATCGAAATCGCCTGCCACCACCAGTACAGCGTTGTTAGGGTTGTAGAACTTCTTCTTAAATGCGATAAACTCTTCTAAGCTTGCAGCGTCTAAATGTTCCACTTTTCCAATTACTGTTCCCGAATAAGGGTGTTTTTTAAAAAGGTATGGATTGATAGCTGAGCGGTACATTATTCTGCCGTAAGGTGTATTGTCTATACGTTGGTTTTTCTCTTCTTTTACCACTGAATTTTGAGTCCTTACTCCAATCTCATTAATAACAGGGTGCAACATACGTTCGGATTCCATCCACAAGCCTAATTGCAGGTTGTTAGAAGGGAAAACTTCGTAATAATACGTTTTATCTTGTGTTGTAAAAGCATTGTTATGTCCACCATTTGCCGATACAATATCAAACCATTTGCCACGTGCTATATGCTGAGTGCCTTCAAAAAGGAGATGCTCAAAGAAGTGGGCAAAGCCAGTGCGGGTAGGGTCTTCGTCTTTGGCGCCTACGTGATACATTACTCCTATGGTAACCACAGGAGCTGAGTTATCTCGGTGAAGAATCACGTGTAGTCCATTAGAGAGGTCGTATTCTTCAAAAATGAGAGATTGAGCCATAGTTAATTAGTCGATTTGTCAATGAGATAATTAGAAAAAAACTTTGCTAAAGTCTGTATGGCTTTAGCAAAGTTGTTCAATATGAAAAAAGTATTTGTTATAAATTCGCGTTGATAAGTTCTTTTACCTTAGCATCTGATGGTTTAGGTGCACTAATGCTAATGATTTTACCATTCTTTACTAACATAAAACGAGGGATACCGCTTAGGTCGTAGTTATCTATGAAATCGCGGTTCATACTTAGGTTAGTATATAGTTGGATACCACTCAGCTTCTCACGTTGTACGGCAGCTTTCCAAGCCTCTTTGTCTTGGTCTACTGAAATACTTACAAAAGTAACTGGTTTGCCTTTGTATGCTTCTTGTAAAGACTTCATACTTGGTATTTCTTTTATACAAGGTTTACACCAAGTTGCCCAAACGTCGATGTAAAGCAATTTGTCTTTAAGACTTTCATAAGATACTGGTTTGCCATTCAAATCTTCAGCTGTAAAAGGAGGAAAATCCATGCCAGGTTTTAGTCTTTCAAGTACCGCTATACGTCTGTCTAACTCTTTTAAGGCGGCAGTGTCTTTCACGTTTTCTTTGATACTTTTGATGAGTTCAGCATTTTCTTCAGGAGTGTTAGCTACTGAAACTCCACTGATAAAATAACGAGTAAGGTCTGCTTTAATATTTTTAGATTTCAGACCTTTTACGTGTGCGATGAGTTTACCCCAAGGGTTTTCGTCGTTTTCGTTATCTTGAAACTTATCGAATAGTTTATTAGTAACCAATTCTTTGTAAGCTCTGTAGGTATTATAATCTTCAGCAATATCATAATCTATCTTAGCTAGCTCATCAGCAAACTCTTTAGGAAGTGTTACCTCTTCTTGAGTAAGTTTTTGGTGCGCATTTTGGTAAATAGATTTTAGGTAAAGCATTTCGTAGTTAATAGCCTTTTCCTCTTTTTTAACGAAGTCTTTAGAGAGGTTCTTAGTGTTTTTCAAAAGGTCAGTATACTTTTTGCTATACTCATTTACGGCTGTTTTAAATTCTGCAGGTGCTTTAACTAAAAGTTGTTGCATACCACCACTTTTCTGAATTTCCATTGTAAGGTCAGCTTTCTTGTGCAAATAAGCATTTGCAAGCGTATCTTTGCCCGAGAACTTTATTTCTAAAGGCATCTTAGTGAGGTCGATATTAACCCCAAGTTCGTCTCCTTGCTCCAAATACAACGGAATTTCTATTCCCTGAGGATTGAAAATAGTATAGTAATTAGAAGGTACGCGAAGCGTGTCTTGAAAAGTACCATCGGGTTTGATATGCAATGGCTGGTCTACTTCACCACCTATTATCTTCAGCTCCAAAGGAATCCCATTAGTGCCTTCTACTTTTCCTGAAAGCACTATATAATCAGCTCGTTTACTACAAGCTACAAAGCCTATTGCGGCTAACGACAAAATAAATAGTTTTTTCATCATCATTTGTAAAATATAATTAGGAGGCAAAGGTAAGAATATTTTTTAGTAAACAAGCACTTTCTTTCTATTTTTTTTCTATTGTAATTTATGCAAAATAAATCTTTCTAACTAAAAACTGAGAATGATAATCTCATTTATATAAAATTACTATTCTTTAAGATGTTGAATATTAAACTTATAAATACTCTTTGTATAACAATCGTCCAAGGTTTGTATAAGCTAAGGATAGGGCAGAGGTAAGCATAATTTTTTTCTTTCTTACACTGTTTTCAATTTTTTAACGTACATTTGCGCCGTTTTTTAAAACAATACAAATATAAATATGCAAATAGAAGTATTAAAATCTAAAATTCACCGCGTTAAGGTTACAGGTGCCGATTTAGATTATATCGGAAGCATTACCATTGACGAAGATTTGTTGGAGGCAGCTCAAATGATTGAGGGAGAAAAGGTGTCGATTGTAGATGTTAATAATGGCGAACGCTTCGAAACTTATATTATTAAAGGGAAAAGAAAATCAGGTGCTATTGTACTGAATGGTCCTGCTGCTCGTAAAGTGCAAAAAGGTGATATCATCATCATCATATCCTACGCTTTAATGGATTTTGAAGAAGCTAAAACTTTTAAGCCTTCTATTATCTTCCCTAATGAAACAACCAACCTAATCGAATGAAAAAGTTCTTAAAGATAGCCCTTCCGATATTTGTAGGCGTTTTCTTGTGTTGGTATGCTTATCGCCAATTTAACGAAGAGCAGTTTGTCCAAATAAAACACACTTTTCTAAACGCCGATTACTTCTATATCATTTTGGCTGTTTTTTTAGGATTTTTAAGCGACCTCTCTCGAGCCATACGTTGGCATTTGTTGCTAAAACCTTTGGGGTACCGCACAGCTTTCTTACATAGAGCAATGGCTGTGTTCATTGGTTATTTGGTGAATGTAACCATACCGCGTTCGGGCGAGGTCTCTCGTGCCTTAGTAGTAAGCAATTACGACGGAGTCCCTTTCGAGAAATCATTAGGCACTATCATCTCCGAACGAATTATCGACCTGCTTTTACTTTTCCTATTCACTATGCTTGCTTTCATTCTCCAATTCGAGGTTATAAGCAACTTTCTTCTTTCCAAAATCCCTTTCCAAAAACTAATGTGGTTAATGGGTATAGGAGGTTTTTCGTTTATAGTTTTTTTGTATTTCATTTACACTTCCGATAAACCTTTTTTTATCAAGGTAAAAGTCTTTTTAAACGGAATAAAGGAAGGAATCCTATCAGTCGTAAAAATAAAACATAGAACACTATTTCTTTTTCATACTCTTTTTATTTGGGCAATGTACTTTTTGATGTTCTATATTCCGTTTTTTGCCCTACCCGAAACCACACATATCAGTTTACCCAATGTGCTTACAGCTTTTGTGGTGGGTAGTTTTGCAATGACCTTCACCAATGCAGGCTTTGGTTCTTATCCCTTTTTTATTGCCGAAGTACTATTTTTGTTTGGAGTAGCTACTCCTGTGGGTACAGCCTTTGGTTGGATTGTATGGACGTCACAATTTGCTATGACGCTTTTATTGGGAAGCCTTTCATTCTTCTTTCTTCCCTTGTTGAAGAAACATAATCCGTAGATTTTTCTTATTAAGGTAAATAAAATAAGGTTATCAAAACAGTTTTTGATAACCTTATTTTATATTTTATGCTTGTACTTAATTTTCTAAATACAAATCAATAAGCCCTTCTGGGGTTTTTACAATAATTTTCTTGTGGGCTCTATCTATCTTCTCAATAAACTCATCAGCCATAGGAATAAGTATCTCATTTCCGTTCTCATTCTTAATTTCAAATAACGCTTGAGAAGTACTGTCGTTTATTCCAACTATTTTCCCTACTACTCCGTAGTGCATATCTTCCACCTGAAACCCTATCACTTCGTGGTAATAAAACTTATTCCCCGATAGTTTAGGCAATACCGCAAGAGGTAAATATACTTTGTGTCTCAATAGAGCTTCTGCATCAGCCTCAGTTTCTATCTCTTCAAACTTCACGCGCAATAAATCCGACTTGTGTAAAGTGCTCTTTTCAATAAAAAAAGGAACCAGATTATTGCCTAAGGCAATAAATACTGATTCCATTTCTTCATACATTTCAGGGTCGTCGGAATCTAACTTAATTAGCACCTCGCCCTTAAAACTAAACTTCGACACAATTGTTCCTATATAAAAACAATCTTTTAAAGTCATAGGGTTATGCCTCAGTTTCGTTATTTTCTTCAGCAGGAGCTTCAGCTTCGGTAGCTTCCGTAGCTTCCGTAACCTCTTCGGTTGCTTCAGCTGTTGCTTCGGTAGCTTTAGCTACAGCAGCGTTCTTGCGTTTCTCATTAGCTTCTTTTTCAGCGTCCAAAGCCTTTGCTTTTGCTTCAGCTTTCTCTTTAGCTAATTTTTGCTCTTTTGTAGATACTTTGTTAGCTTTCTCTTCTACCCAAGCATTGAACTTAGCCTCTGCTTGTTCTTCGGTCAAAGCTCCTTTGGCAACTCCACCAAGCAAGTGGTATTTAAGCAATACCCCTTTGTAAGAAAGAATACGACGTGCTGTGTCACTAGGTTGTGCTCCGTTTTTCAACCATTTTACAGCTGCATCTACATCTATTTCAATCTGAGCAGGATTGCTAACAGGATTGTAAGTTCCTAACTTTTCAAGGAATTTACCATCTCTTTTTGCACGTGAATTAGCAGCCACAATCCAATAGAAAGGCTTGCCTTTTTTTCCGTGACGTTGTAATCTAATTTTTACTGGCATAAAAAATTTAATTAGTGAGGTTCACGACCTCGTTATTAATTCGGGCGCAAAAGTAATAAATTTTTTCATATTCACAACGTTCTTACATAAAAAAGTTTTACTTTTGCATTCTGAATTCGTAATAGTAGCTCTCTATTACCTTTGAACAAACTATGAAAATATCATTTAAAAACGACTATTCCGAAGGGGCTCACCCTTCTATTTTAAACCGAATGTTAGAAAGCAACCTCGAACAACAACAAGGATATGGTTGCGATACTTATACTACTAAAGCAAAAGCTCTTATTGCCGAAAAACTAAATAATCCTCAAAGTAAAATATATTTCGTAAGCGGAGGTACACAAGCCAATCTCTTAGCATTAGGAGCAATGTTACGTCCTTATGAAAGCGTTATTACTTGCGAAACCTCTCATATTTGCGATAGCGAAACGGGAGCTATCGAAGCTACCGGACATAAAATACACATAACTCCTGCAATAGATGGCAAAATACAACTTGATGATATTCGTGAAGTAGCAACTTGTTACACCAATTTTCCTCATCAAGTAGTGCCCCGATTAGTATACATTTCCAATGCTACCGAATTAGGCTCTATCTATACGCTTCAAGAATTAAAAGATTTGTACCATCTGTGTCAAGAACTGAACCTCTTACTCTATATCGATGGAGCGCGTTTAGCTCACGCTCTCAATGCTTCTGGCAATGATATTACTTGGGAAGATTTAGCTCGTTATACCGATGCTTTCTATATAGGAGCTACTAAAAATGGGGCAATAATGGGAGAAGCAATTGTTTTAAACAACCCTGAACTTCAATTGGGCTTTGAGTACCATATCAAACAAAAAGGGGCTTTACTTGCCAAAGGAAGGTTTCTCGGCATACAGTTCTTGGAGCTTTTCCAAAATAATTTATTTAATGAATTAGCTCTTCACGCAAATGCTCAAGCTAAACGTATACAAGACGCTTTTATAGAAAAAGGAGTACACTTCTTGTCGCATACTCCTACTAATCAGGTGTTCCCTATTCTCACTAATGAGCAAGTAGCTCTTCTCCAAAGGCAATTCGATTTTTATATATGGAAGAAAGTCGATGAAACCCATACTGCCATACGTCTTATCACTTCTTGGGCTACTAAACCAGAAAATGTAGATATTCTCATTAATGCTATTAAAAAACTATAGCTTTTTATAAGCGATAGGATTTTACTGCCTCTACAAAAGCAATAGCGTTTTCTACGGGCACATTAGGTAAGATACCGTGCCCTAAGTTAGCGATATAATGGTCTTTTCCAAAAGCATTTATCATCTCTTTCACCTTCTGTTTGATTTCGGTAGGAGGTGCTAAGAGTCGTGAGGGGTCGAAGTTACCTTGTAATACTTTTTTACCTCTTGTAAGTTCGCGCGCTATTTCAGGGGCGCACGTCCAGTCCACACCCAAAGCAGCTACATTAGAAGTTGCCATTTCAGGCAAAGCATACCAACAGCCTTTTGCGAAGACAATCACTTTGGTAAAAGGAGCAAGAGCTTCTACTATTTGGTTGAGGTATTGCCACGAGAATGTGCGATAGTCGTCAGGAGCTAACACTCCCCCCCAGCTATCAAAAAGCTGTACGGCATCTACCCCTGCTTTTACTTTTTCTTTTAGGTAAAGAATCGTTGTGTCAGTAATCTTTTGCAATAAGCTGTGTGCTACCGAAGGCTGCGTAAAACAAAGCTCCTTAGCCGTCGAAAAATCACGTGAACCTGAGCCTTCCACCGCATAACAGAAAATCGTCCAAGGCGAACCCGCAAAGCCAATTAAGGGCGCACGATTGTTTAGCATTTGCTTAGTGAGCTTTACTGCCTCCATTACGTAGCCCAAACGCTCTTCAATATTAGGCACAATTACTTGTTCCACATCTTTAGCTGTACGGATAGGCTTAGGCAACCACGGTCCCACGCCTTTTTTCATTTCTACTTCTATATTCATAGCCTGAGGCACTACCAATATATCCGAAAACAATATCGCAGCATCTACCCCTACTATATCTACCGGTTGTACGGTGATTTCCGCAGCCAGCTCCGGTGTCTGACAGCGCGTAAAGAAGTCGTATTTATCGCGTAAAGCTCTAAATTCGGGCAAATAGCGTCCTGCTTGACGCATCATCCACACAGGCGGTCGTTCAGTAACCTCACCGCTGAGTACTCTCAAGAATAAGTCGTTTTGTATCATATTTTAATTTACATAAAGAAGACTGCCCAAGAACAAAGTTCATTGGACAGTCGTTATAAAAGGAATAATAACTTTTAAATGCTTTTGATAATAGTAACAAAATCATCAGCTTTAAGGGCAGCTCCACCTATGAGTCCGCCATCTACATCTTCTTTTGCAAAGATTTCTTTTGCATTATCCGGTTTTACACTACCTCCATACAAGATAGATACTTTATCAGCAACCCCTTTGCCGTATTTGTCAGCAATAGTTTTACGAATAAAGTGATGAATTTCTTGTGCTTGGTCAGGAGTAGCGGTTTCGCCTGTACCAATAGCCCATACAGGTTCGTAAGCCAATACAATATGTTGCCAAGCCTCAGCAGGCAAGTGGAACAAACCATTTTTGATTTGGCTACCTACCACATCAAAGTGCTTATTAGCTTTGCGGTCAGCTAACTCTTCACCAATACAGAACACTACACGCATATTGTGTTTAAGGGCTGTGTTCACTTTTTTAGCTAAACTCTCATCAGTTTCGTTAAAGTAAGCACGGCGCTCAGAGTGTCCTAAAATAGTAGTTTTTACCCCAATACTGCCTAACATTTCAGCCGAAATTTCTCCCGTGTAAGCACCGTTTTCAGCAAAGTGCATATTTTGCGCAATTACTTCGATGTGGCTACCTTTTACTGCTTCTACAGCTGGAATAAGGTTTACAAAGGTAGGGGCAATCATTACCTCAGCATTTGTTTGAGGTACTTTTTTCAATAGGTCGGAAATAAGTGCTAACGACTTGTTAAGGTCGTTGTTCATTTTCCAATTCCCTGCTACAATTTTTTTTCTCATATAATGAACTTTTTATTTTCTAACATCTCGGCAAAGATATAAATAATTTACCAATTAGCAAAATTACTGATGAATACTACTAACGAATTACCTAATTAGCTAATTTATATTGTTTCTAATAGAATATTGCCATATCTTTGCCTCGTCTTTTAAAAGCGATTGCTTTTCAAGCACAAAGTTGAACCATAAAGATTATTTAATTTAGAATTATTTTTGTCGGTAAGCGATGGGAATCTGCTTACCGGCTTTTTTATACGTTAAAGCGGAAGTGCATAATATCGCCGTCTTTCACGATATATTCTTTACCTTCCACGCGCATTTTACCAGCTTCTTTTACTTTAGCCTCACTGCCATAAGTAATAAAATCATTATAAGCGATTACCTCAGCACGAATAAATCCTTTCTCAAAATCGGTGTGAATTACCCCTGCGGCTTGAGGGGCAGTGTCTCCTTGATGAATCGTCCACGCACGCACTTCTTTTACCCCTGCGGTGAAATAAGTTTGTAGGTTCAGCAGGTGATAAGCTGCACGAATGAGTTTAGAGGCTCCTGGTTCTTCTAAACCTATATCCTCCAAGAACATTTGGCGTTCTTCGTAACTTTCCAATTCGGTGATGTCAGCTTCAGTGGCTACTGCCAATACAATCACTTCGGCATCTTCACCTTTTACGGCATCTTTCACTTGTTCCACATAAGCGTTCCCATTTTTAGCCGATTTTTCATCTACATTGCACACATATAGCACAGGCTTGGTAGTGAGCAGTTGGAAGCTGTCCAGCAATTCTTTTTCTTCATCGCTTACTTGCACGGCACGAGCCGAAACACCCGTGAGCAAAGCCTCCTTTACACGGTTGAGCAAATCCATTTCTTTCGCCGCTTTCTTATCGCCTGCTTTCGCTGCACGCGTTACTTTCTCCAAGCGTTTTTCAACCGTTTCAAGGTCTTTTAACTGCAATTCTATATCAATAGTTTCTTTATCGCGTATAGGGTCTACACTCCCATCAACGTGTACGATGTTGTCATTCTCAAAACAACGCAATACGTGAATAATCGCATTACACTCACGTATATTTCCCAAAAATTGGTTACCCAAACCTTCGCCTTTACTGGCGCCTTTTACCAGTCCAGCTATGTCTACAATCTCTACCGTTGCAGGCATTACACGCTCAGGTTTTACAAGGCTTTCGAGTTTCTCTAAACGGGGGTCAGGTACGTTTACAACACCCAAGTTGGGCTCTATAGTACAAAAAGGGAAGTTAGCACTTTGTGCTTTAGCATTTGATAAACAATTAAATAAAGTAGACTTCCCCACGTTGGGCAGTCCTACAATTCCTGCTTTCATATATATTTATTGTATAATTTTAGGGTGCAAAAGTACGGTAAATAACAATAATGACAAATATTCTAATAATACTATTTTATCAATGAGGTAATTTCTTAATACTTCTCCTGTATTCCATCACCATCTCGTCAATTACTTCTTTTACGCTTTGCACTTGGGTAATGAGACTCGCTACTTGCCCTATTTCTAATTCGCCTTGTTCTACGTCTCCTTCAAACATTCCTTGTTTGGTACGGCGATTACCTACTAAGGCTTTAAGGTTTTCGACAGTAGCTTGCTGAGTGTTGTAGAGCTCTTTTACTTCCTTATAGAAGCCGTTTTTAAGCAAACGTACAGGAGCTAATTCCTTTAACGTAAGTTCTGTATCACCTTCGCCAGCTGCTACTATTCTTTCTTTAAAATTAGGGTGTACAGAAGCCTCGGTAGTAGCTACGAACCTGCTGCCTATCTGTACCCCTTCGGCACCTAAGGCAAGGGCAGCAAGCATTCCGCTACCTGTAGCAATTCCCCCTGCAGCAATGAGAGGAATATCTAATACTTTGCGCACAGCAGGAATGAGCACCATTGTGCTAGTTTCTTCACGTCCGTTGTGACCGCCCGCTTCAAAGCCCTCAGCTACCACAGCATCTACGCCGGCAACTTGGGCTTTAAGAGCAAACTTACTACTGCTCACTACGTGAGCTACTTTTATGCCTTCTTTTTGCAATAAAGATGTATAGGTAGCCGGATTTCCTGCCGAAGTAAATACAATCTTTACCCCTTCGCGCAAAATCACTTCAATAGCTTTGTCCATTTCGGGGTACATAATAGGAATATTCACTCCAAAAGGTTTATCGGTAGCCACTTTACACTTACGTATGTGTTCTGCAAGGGTTTCGGGGTGCATAGAGCCTGCGCCCAATAGTCCTAAACCGCCTGCATTGCTCACTGCTGAAGCCAATCGCCAACCACTTGCCCATATCATTCCTCCCTGAATAATAGGATATTGAATATTAAAAAGTTCTGTAATACGTGTTTTCATTGTCTACAATTTAAGATTGTTATTCTCATCGAACTCCCAAAAAGGATTATAAGCGACTTCAAACACATAACCGTCTAAATCTTTAAAGTAACCGCTATAGCCACCCCAAAATACTTTTTGAGCAGGTTTTATTATAGTTGCTCCTAATTCTTTAACTTTGGCTAATACAGCGTCTACTTCCGCTTCCGAGGTAGCATTGTAGCTGATAGTCATTCCTGCAAACGAACTTGGCTCATAAGGCAAAGTAGTATCTTCTGAAAGTTCTTCTAAGGGGTAAAGCCCCAATACGATGCCTCCCAAAGGAAAAAGAGCATAGTCGTTCATACTTTTATCTGATTTTTGCCAACCTAAGCCTTCGTAGAAACTAAGGGCTTTTTGAAAATCGCGAACGCCCAAAGTAATCAAAGTAAATTTTTGTTTCATACTATTGATTTGTTAAAAGTTCTTTCTCTTTTTTAGGTACTTTGGCGAGTACTTCTTCGTAAGAATGTTGTACCATTTCTTCAATAAGAGTGGGAGGGAGGCTCTCTACCAAAACTGTATTCCAAAGTTTTTTGTTTAAGTGATAGCCTGCTACAATCTTTTCAGGATATTGCTCACGAAGCTCCAAAGCGCGCTCAGGGTTGCATTTGAGACTTGCCCTCAAAGGGACGCTTTCTAAATTCGTAAGCACAAATATCCTCCCACAAATGCGAAAAGCCAATATGTCCTCGCCAAAAGGCATATCTTCAGTAGTATGTGGTAAGGACAAACAAAAATCTCTGAAAGTTTCTAAGTTCATTGTTTTAGGTAAGAGATAAGATAAAAGGGTTGCCTATTATTCAAGACAACCCTTTATTTTATACATTCATTTGCTAATTTACAAATATACTAATCAATTAAGCTTTTGAGGTAAGTGATTTGAAGAATACAAATCCAAAACCTAGGGTAAGCATACAGTGGAATGGGAACATACCAAAGTCGTTAAGACGAACGGCACTGTATAATCCAAAGAGGAAATACAACATTAGTAAGAATTCTACTATCATATTAGGCGATAGTTTGGTATTGATGTATTTGTTGTTTTTCCAGCTATCGGAAAGTGCATTGATATTGAATTTAGGGGTACGCACAAACTCACTGCGTTTACCTGTGTGTCCTTCGAGTACTGCAACAGTGTTATGGAAAGAGAAACCTAAGGCTACTGAGAAGAACGTTACAAACAGTTTGATGTAGTTTAAAAAGTCGTCGAAGGTCTTTCCTTGCAGGTTCTTATAAGTAAACCAATAGCAAATAAACAAGATAACAGTACTGATGATAAAGAAACTAGTAATGTGGAATATCCACGCTAAATGTCCGTATTGGTTTTTGATGTACAACATAGGGATACTAAGGACTGATACCACAAATACCCATAAGAACATAGAGCTATTGAGGAGGTGCATTACCCCGTGAAATTTGGTTTTCCAACCTATGTTTTTAGCTGCTAATACACGGCTTACTGTTTTACGGAAGTTCTCAGCCCCTCCTTTGTTCCAACGGAACTGTTGAGAGCGTGCTGCTGAAATAACTACTGGAAGCTCGGCAGGAGTTTCTACATCTTCCAAATATTTGAATTTCCAATTTTTTAATTGAGCGCGATAACTGAGGTCGAGGTCTTCGGTAAGGGTGTCGCCTTCCCAGTTACCTGCATCGTAAATGCACGCTTTACGCCAAATACCTGCTGTACCGTTGAAGTTAATGAAATATCCTTTAGAATTACGCCCTACTTGTTCAAGAGTGAAATGGACATCAAGAGCGAGAGCTTGTATTTTAGTAAGGATAGAATAATTGCGGTTGATGTGCCCCCAGCGAGTTTGTACTACGCCTATTTCAGGGTCTTTGAAGTATACTACCGTACGTTTGAGCCAATCGGGTTGAGGCATAAAGTCGGCATCAAAGATGGCAACAAAATCACCTTTGGCAATAGCTAACCCTTCTTTAAGAGCACCAGCCTTAAAGCCTTCGCGATTGGTGCGACGAATGTGCTTAATATCCAAGCCTGTAGCTTGTAGTTCTTTTATGATTTCAGCGGTTTCGGCTACTGATTCGTCGGTAGAGTCATCGAGCACTTGAATTTCGAGTTTGGTACGAGGGTACTCCAATTTTGCGATATTTTCGAGCAAACGACGTACTACATACTTTTCGTTGTAAAGTGGTAGCTGGATGGTTACGTACGGAATCTCCTTAGGGTCAAGCAAGTTAAACTTAGGAGCCTCGTCGTTTTGTTTGCGATGTTTGAGATAGTTCAGTAGCAAACTAAGCATTGAAAGGCTATATAAGAAAATGCCTACTAATGCTGTACAATAGATAATAATAATCGCGTAATTGATAATTGTTGCCATAAATTATTGTTTTATGTTCTTTCTTTTAGATTTTGCAAATGTACGTGTTTTTTTGAAAACACCAAGCAAAAAAGAAATTATTTTTTAAGAAATCTCTCTTTTTTATAAACTAATAAACTGTATATCAATAATTAGCTTTGAAGTTGTTTTATGACTGTACGCACTGATATAAAACCAATTTCTTCTTCTCGAATATCTTTAAGAGCAATCCACCGGAGCTCTTTTATTTCATCGGGGGCTACAATATGTACTTCTTCGGCTTTGAGTTCGCATTCGAAAAAGATATCCATAGTGCGGTAGGGTACATTTTTGTACAGATAATTATTGGGGTAGGTGGTGATGAAGCGCAGTTGCTCGGGTTTGATGATGAGTCCCATTTCTTCTTTTACTTCGCGACAAGCTGCTTCTTGAGCCGTTTCATTAGGGTCGATAAAACCGCCTGGGAGGTCGAGTTTTCCTTTGTCGGGGTTCATATTGCGGACTGTAAATAGTATTTTATCTTTATGCTTAAACACTACTGCTACCGCGGCGGCAATATTGTGGAAATAGGTAAAACCGCAATCGTGGCACAAAAAGCGCACGTTATTGGGAAATTCGATGTTTGTAGAAGTACAATTTGGGCAATGTTTAAATATGCTTTCCATAGTTTTTGGGTGTTTTTTAATTAGGTGAGTGTTGAGATAACAGATTTTTAAGGTTAGAAAAATATTCTGTATACCTATCTTGGACAAACCTTATACGAATCTTGGACGAATCTTGGACGATAGCTATACGTGCGGTATTACTGTGTAAAGGGTGTTTTGTAGAAAAATTTTCTACACCTTATAGGGATTCACTTATAAAAATAACTTTTTGTACTTGTTGTCTTTTTTTATTAGGCGACAAATGTACTAATTTTTGTTATCTGAAAAAAATAATTTGTAAAAATAGTTTTTAATTGTTTTTTTAGTTGTACCTTTGCAGAGAAATTAAAAGCGTAATTCTATGGATATATTACTCAAGTCGGCAAAGATTATTGATGAAGAGAGTGCCTATCACGGTGCTGTAAAAGATATTTTAATTTCAGATGGGGTTATTAAGCAGATATCCAATCATATTGCTGCCGAAGGGGTAGATAAGGTACTGGAAAACACTTGTATATCAAAAGGTTGGACGGATAGCAGTGTTTGCTTTGGCGAACCAGGCTTTGAAGAGCGGGAGACCTTAGAGAATGGAATGCTTACAGCACAGAGAAGTGGTTTTACACACGTGCTCGTTAATCCGCTTACTCACCCCGTAGCCGACAACAAGCAAGCTGTAATGTATATCAAAGAAAAAACGAAGCATTTTGCTACTACCGCTCACCCTATTGGGGCACTAACGGTAGAAAGCAAGGGGGAATTTCTTGCCGAGCTTTACGATATGCAAAATGGAGGGGCTGTGGCTTTTGGTGATTATAAGAAGCCTATACACAACAGCAACCTGCTGAAAATAGCCTTGCAATATACACAGCCTTTCGGTGGTATTGTTATTTCTTTTCCTAACGATGCTAAAATTATGGGTAAAGGTGTGGTGAATGAGCACATAGAAAGCACCCGATTAGGACTAAAAGGCATTCCTGCTTTGGCTGAAGAACTGTGTGTAGCGCGTGATTTGGCTATATTAGAATACGCAGGGGGGAAGTTACATATTCCTACTATATCCACAGCAAAATCGGTAGCGCTTATTGAGGAGGCAAAAAACAAAGGATTGGACGTGACTTGTAGCGTAGCTATCCATAATATTCAGTTTACTGATGAGGTTTTAGAAGGGTTTGATACTAATTACAAGGTGTTGCCCCCTTTGCGCGATACTGAAAATGTGAAGGAGCTAAGAGACGCCTTACAAAGAGGAGCGATAGACTTTGTTACCTCTGACCATAATCCGTTGGACATAGAACTCAAATTTAAAGAGTTTGACCTTGCCTCGTTTGGAACTATTGGGCTGGAGAATGTGTGGGGTGTGCTGAGTCAGTATACAACTGTTGAAAGAGCGGTAACACTGCTTACCTCGGCGCGCAAACGTTTTGGGATACCTACTACGCCCATAGCTGAAAATACAGAAGCTGACGTTACTATCTTTACTCCCGAAGGAGAGACTGTTTTTACCAAAGAGATGATATTATCGGCTTCAAAGAATAGTGCTTTTATAGGTGCGACGATGAAAGGAAAAGTATTGGGGATTATTGCCCACAGACAAGAAATATTGAACGATGCAGTTTAAGAAATGTCTTACCTTTGTTATAGGGAGCTTGATTTTATTATTTACAAACTGTTACTTTAAAACAAAGAAAAAAACAATGGAAACACATAAAAAACTACCTTTAGAATACGTAATTCGCGAACCACAGGTAAGGACTAAACGTTCGCCTGTAATATTTATGTTGCACGGTTATGGGAGCAATGAGGAAGACCTTTTCTCATTTGCTGATGAATTACCCAAAGAATACACGATTATATCATTGCGTGCGCCCTATAATTTAACCTCATTTGGTTATGCGTGGTATATGATTAACTTTGATGAAGACCAAGCCTATTGGAGCGATAATGAGCAGGCTATTGAATCGCGTGAGTTAATAATGAAATGTATTGATGAGGCTTGTAAGGTATATGATTTGGATACGAGAAACATAAACCTCTTAGGATTCAGTCAGGGGAGTATATTGAGTATGGCTATTGCGATATCTTATCCTAAGAAAATACGCAGAGTAATAGCACTGAGTGGTTACTTAAATGAGGATATCTTGAAAGACGGATATAAGAAAGAGAACCATTCGGCTACGCACTTTTACGTATCGCACGGCACCAGTGACCAAGTAATACCTGTGGAATGGGACAGGAAAACACCTGAGTTTTTAAAATCAATAGGGGCTAAATGCACTTATGAAGAGTTTCCGATAGGGCACGGTGTATCACCACAAAACTTTTATTCATTCCGTGAATGGCTTAGTAAATATTGATTTATGGACAAAGCAACACTTAAATCAGAATATAATATATTCAAGCAAAAGGCTTATATTATTATTTATGGGACGAATACACGCTTAGGTAAACTATTTGACCTTGTGCTGTTGTCGCTCATTACTATCAGTGTGATAATGGTAATGCTTGAAACCGTAAAGGGTGTTGACTACCATTTGCACGGTTTGTTAGTGTTTATGGAGTGGGTGATAACCGTTTTCTTCTCACTTGAATATATCTTGCGTATTATTACCAATAAAAAGCCTTATAGATATATTTTTAGTATGTATGGCATTATAGACCTCATTGCCATTTTGCCGATGTACATATCGTTCTTCGCTCCTGGTGCAAAGGCAATATCAGTAGTGAGGGCTTTGCGCTTATTGCGTATTTTCCGTATCTTGGATTTAGCGAGTTTTATGAAGCAAGGGGAGGAGCTGAAAATGGCTTTGCGCACTAGCCGAGACAAAATTCTTATCTTCATTTATTTCATATCGGTGATTTGTATACTCTTAGGGTCAGTAATGTATGTAGTGGAAGGACACCAGAACGGGTTTAGCAGTATCCCACGCGGTGTTTACTGGTGTATTGTAACAATGACTACCGTAGGCTTTGGAGATATAGCTCCGCAAACTACATTGGGACAGCTGATAGCTTCGTTTGTAATGATATTGGGTTATGGCGTTATTGCGGTACCTACGGGTATTGTTACTGCTGAATATACCCATATGAAAAAGAAACATTCTATTGAGGGGAGCAAAAAGCAACACGAAGAGAATGAGGTTGCTGGAAAATTGGTTTGCAAACAATGTTCTTTTGACAAACATTTGCAGGGGGCTAAATATTGTAGCCAATGTGGTGGTGAGTTAATACTCCAAAAGAACAATCACGATGAAGCATAAAAAAATACTTTTGAGTGTGGTAGGACCTACTGCTATTGGGAAAACGCGAATGGCTATAGCCTTAGCACAACACTTCGGTACTGAAATCATCTCTTGCGACTCACGTCAGTTTTTTAAGGAGCTTTCAATAGGCACAGCTGTTCCTTCGTCCTATGAATTAGCTCAGGCAAAGCACCATTTCATTCAGCATAAATCTATTTTTGAGCCTTATTCGGTAGGTGATTTTGAGCGCGATGCTATTAGCTTGCTCAACACACTTTTTAGAACTCACGATGTGGTAGTAATGGTAGGAGGAAGTGGACTTTATGCTAATGCAGTGCTCAGTGGGTTAGATGATTTTCCTGAAACCGATGAACAGATAAGAAAAGAGCTGAATGCGCAGTATAAAGCAGAAGGCATTGTTTTTTTGCAACAAAAGCTAAAAACTTTAGACCCTGTGCAATACGAGAAAATAGATACAAATAATCCGCAACGAATGATACGTGCCTTAGAAGTATGTATGGTAGCAGGGAAGCCTTATTCGTCTTTTTTAAACAAAAAAGAAACGATGAGAGACTTTGAGAGCATACAAGTAGGACTTACGGCAGAGCGAGAGGTGCTTTACAATCGCATTGATGAGCGAGTAGAGCAAATGCTTGAAGGTGGGTTGCTTATAGAAGCACAAGATATGTATCCGCACAAGGAACTCAATGCCTTGCAGACAGTAGGCTACAAGGAGTTATTTGCTTTTTTTGAAGGGAAGACCTCGTTTGGTTTTGCGATAGAGGAAATTAAGAAGAACACTCGTCGATTTGCTAAGCGACAATTTACGTGGTTTCACAAAGATAGTTCCATACATTGGTTTGATTACAGGACAACGGTGGAGGAAGTTCTTCAGAAAACCACAATGCAGAAATGCCAATAATACCAAATTAATGACAGAGCGAGGTCGTAGCACAACAGGCAGGTGCGAGCCGCACAGGCAGTCGTAGCACGACAGGCAGATAGAGAAAAGACGAACAAAAGACGAACAAAGAACGAACAAAGAACGAACAAAGAACGAACAAAGAACGAAGGAAAGGCGAAGTTAAAACAAACCTAAGAAGGAGGATAGAGGAAGATATTTTGAAGTAAAAAAGGTACGTTTGATTTGAGGAATGATAGAAGTATTGTAAAAAATATTATCTTTGCCCCGAAATTTGTAATTGATAACTAATGAAAAAACTGATTTTATTAGCTTTTGTGCTACAGGCATTGCAATCTTGTAGTGTAACAAATACCTTTACATTTCATAAAGATGCTACCATTTCTACGGATATGGCAGTAGATATGAGTGAAATGCTCGCTATGCAAGCGAAGGCAAAACAAGGAGAAAACAGTTTGAAAAACGTTAATATGCCCGAATTTCCAAAAGAATGGCAATCGGTTTACGACTTTCAAAAAACAGTAGAAAAGGATAGCATTCCTGCTGATAAAGCTGAATTGCTGAAACGTGCAGCTATTAAAGGACTTTTTAAAGACAATAAGGAAGTAGGTTTTCAGGTTAGGTTCGACCATTTTGCGCCTGAAGAATACGCTTCTATCACCGCCGCTATTGGTAGAGGGACACGCAATAACAACCCTCTGAGTATTTCGGCTTTTAAATGGGACGGCAAGGAGTTGCGCATCAATATCGCTGCTTTGGAACAAAATACAGATGATGAAGAGCAAGCAGAGCGCGTAGCACAGATGAAGAAGATGTTTAATATTGATATCAATAATACGCTTGTATTCGAGGGCAAAATAAAGAAGATAAAAGGCAAACACCCTTATATTGAGAAAATAGATGCTCATACCGTGAAAATTGATTTAAAAGCCGCTGATGGCAAAAAGAAAAAGAGACGCGATAAAGAGATTATAATCGTTATCAAATAGTTCTTATCTCTTACCATTTAACTATTATTTAAAATGTTATATTATTTATTAGAATATCTTGAAAAATATTACGACTTTCCAGGGTCGGGGCTTTATAAATACTTATCGTTTCGCGCAGGTTTAGCTTTAATGCTTTCCTTGCTTATTTCTACCATCTATGGGAAGCGTATTATTCGCCTCCTACAACGCAAACAGATAGGCGAAACGGTGCGAGACTTAGGGCTTACGGGGCAGAATGAGAAAGCAGGCACTCCTACTATGGGGGGGATTATCATTATTCTTGCCACGCTTATACCTGTACTGCTGTTGGCTAAGTTAGATAACGTATATACCCTATTGCTACTCATCACTACTGTGTGGATGGGAGCCATTGGCTTTATCGACGATTATATCAAGACTTTCCGCAAGAATAAAGACGGACTGAAAGGACGTTTTAAAATATTAGGACAAATAGGCTTAGGAATTATCGTAGGGGCGACGCTCTATTTTAATGATAATGTAACTATTAAGAGTGAGAAAACAGGTATTGGACGAACACGTACTGAAGTAGTAGCAGAAACAGCCACAGAGAATTTTGTTCCAGAAGTGAAATCGACGAAAACTACTATTCCGTTTGTGAAGAATAACGAGTTTGACTATGCTGACCTCATTGCGTGGGCAGGAGATAATTATCATCATTATGTGTGGCTGGTATTTATTCCTATTGTGATTCTTATTGTTACAGCAGTTTCTAACGGAGCGAACCTTACTGATGGTATAGACGGATTGGCAGCGGGAAGCTCGGCTATTATAGTCCTGACATTAGGGTTATTTGCGTGGATTTCGGGTAACATTATCTTCTCGGAATACTTAAATATTATGTATATCCCAAGAGTAGGGGAGATGACGGTATTCATAGCCGCTTTTGCAGGAGCTTTGGTGGGCTTTTTGTGGTATAATACCTATCCTGCCCAAGTGTTTATGGGCGATACAGGAAGTTTGACCATAGGCGGGATTATAGCTGTGATAGCCATAGCAGTGCGCAAAGAACTCTTGTTGCCTGTGCTCTGTGGTATCTTCCTCATTGAAAACTTATCGGTGATATTGCAAGTAGTTTACTTTAAATATACGAAGAAAAAGTATGGTGAAGGTAGACGTATCTTCTTGATGTCGCCTTTACACCACCATTACCAAAAGAAGGGATATCACGAGAGTAAAATAGTGATGCGCTTTCTTATTGTAGGGATTTTCTTAGCGGTGATTAGCATTGTAACGCTGAAATTGAGATAAGAGCTCAATTAAAAGCTTGGATATATTGGAGAATAGAAATGTGAAAAGCGCCTAAATAATCTAATTATTTAGGCGCTTGACTTTTATATTGAAGTTATTGCGTCTTTGAGTTGAGCTAAGGCTTGCCTTACCACACTACGCGGACAAGCTAAATTGATGCGCATATAGCCATTGCCTTCTTCACCATAAATACTACCGTCATTTAAGGCTAAGTGCGCCCTATTGGTACATAGAGCGACTATATCTTTTTGGTTGAGCTGTAACGCACTGAAATCAATAAACACTAAATAAGAGGCTTGAGGTATGATGGCTTTTAGTTGAGGTATGTTTTCCTTGATATAACTTACCACTTCATCAATATTACCTTGAACGTAGGTGAGCATTTGTTGTAACCATTCTTCGCCTTTGTTATAGGCTGCTACAACGGTATTAAAAGCAAAGACATTGCCCGCAGCCAATTCGTTCCCTTCTACATAGCTTTCGAAGCGACGACGCAGGGTAGGATTAGCAATTACCGCATAAGAGGTAGCTAAGCCTGCCATATTAAAAGCCTTGCTGGGAGATGCAAATACAACGGAGTTCTGTTTAGCTTCTTCGCTTACTGAGGCAAACGGAATGTGCTCGTAGGGAAGTAAGGTAAGGTCGGCGTGGATTTCGTCAGCTACTATTATTACGTTGTTCTGAGCACAGATAGTTGCTACTTTTTTGAGTTCTTCGCGCGTCCATACACGTCCGCCAGGGTTATGAGGGTGACAGAAGAGGAAGAGTTTACAGCCTTTTATCTTCTTTTCGAAGAGTTTAAAATTGATATGATATTGCCCATCTTTTAGCTCTAATGGACAGTTTACTAATTCGCGATGGTTATTGCGGATTACCTGAGCGAAAGGATTATATACAGGTTGCTGAATCATCACCTTTTCACCACGCTGAGTAAATGCCTGTACTGCCATTGCCAAAGCAGGTACTACCCCAGGTACAAATGAAATCATTTCTTTGGTAATCGTCCACTTATGACGGCGCTTTTGCCAACTGATAATGGCTTCATACCAACTTTCGGGTTTCGCTGTGTAGCCAAACACTTCACATTCCATACGTTTTTTCATCACTTCCACTATGAAAGGAGGTGTTTTAAAATCCATATCGGCTACCCACATAGGAAGCAAATCGGTGCGTCCCCAGCGGGGGGCTAATGCCTCTAACTTGAGAGCATCGGTGTGTTTTCTGCAAACTACTTCGTCAAAATTATAATTCACTTTTTAATGATTAATGTTTAATGGTTAATGATTAATATGTTACGTGTTATCGAATATCTATTAGGAAACTCTTACTATTTGGGCACCGAGGGCTTTGAGTCGTCCGTCGATGTTTTCGTAACCACGGTCTATTTGTTCTATATTGTAAATGGTAGAGGTGCCTTTGGCTGAAAGAGCTGCAATAAGCAAGGCTATACCGGCACGAATATCAGGCGAGGTCATTAGGGTTGCGCGCAAAGGAGAACGGAAATCATTACCGATAACGGTAGCGCGGTGAGGGTCGCATAGTATAATTTTAGCACCCATATCTATGAGTTTATCGATAAAGAATAGCCTACTCTCAAACATCTTTTGGTGAATAAGCACTTCCCCACGAGCTTGGGTAGCGACTACCAATACGATACTGAGTAGGTCGGGGGTAAAACCAGGCCAAGGGGCATCGGCTACTGTTAGGATAGAGCCATCAATATAATTTTGGATTTCATAGCCGTTAGTATGAGCGGGGATATGAATATCGTCGTTTTTCTTTTCGAAGGTAATACCTAATTTCTGGAAGATAGTAGGCATAATACCCAAATGCTCCCAGCCTACATTCTTAATGGTAATTTCACTGCGGGTCATAGCAGCCAAGCCTATCCAACTACCTATTTCAATCATATCGGGGAGGATAGTGTGTGTACAACCCTCTAAGCGTTCTACCCCGTTGATAGTAACGAGGTTCGAACCGATACCTTGTATATCGGCTCCCATAGCGTTGAGCATACGGCAGAGTTGTTGTACATAGGGCTCGCAAGCTGCGTTATAAATAGTTGTAGTGCCTTCGGCTAATACGGCAGCCATAATAATATTGGAAGTACCCGTAACTGAGGCTTCTTCTAAAAGCATATAGCTTCCTTTTAGTTTCTTGGCTACTACGCTATAAGTAAAGTTATTCTCATCATATTCGAAGTGGGCACCTAATTTGATGAACCCTTCGAAGTGGGTGTCGAGGCGACGGCGACCTATTTTATCACCTCCCGGTTTAGGAATATAGCCTACTCCAAAACGCGTGAGCAGAGGACCTACTATCATAATAGAACCTCGCAGGGCTTGCCCTTCGGTATGAAAAGAATCAGACTTTAAATAGTCTATATTGATATCGTCGGCTTGAAAGCTATAAGTACCTTTCCCGAGCTTTTGGATTTTGACTCCTAAATTCTCGAGCAAAGAAATCAGTTTATTCACATCTTGAATATCGGGAATGTTGTGAATGGTAACTTTTTGGTCGGTGAGTAAAACCGCACAAAGTACTTGTAGTGCTTCGTTTTTAGCTCCTTGTGGTGTGATACTTCCTTTGAGGGTATGTCCACCTTCTATTTTAAAAACGCCCATTGTTATTTTTTTTATTGGTTGAGAATATTCTTTTGGCTTGCTGAGGTTGCGGTTGAGGAGTGCGTTTAGTTAGATTTTGCTTCGTGCGGATAAGGTCACGACTATTAGTAAGGTCTTCGTTAGCCTTTCTCAAATCAATTTGCCCGTTACTCAGTTCGTATAGATGTTCAAAAACTACACTATCGTCTACGCTTTCCTTATTCCAAGTGAGGAAGCATTTCTTCATATGGTTAGCGATAGAATACTCTAAAGCTTCACGTAGGTCGCCTTTTTCCCAATTTACGCAAGTGTTTATCATACGAATAATTACGTTGCCGTAGAAGCGGTAGCGGGGATGTGCTTGAGGGTATCTAAGTCTTTCGGGGTGTTTATGAAGTGTGGAAGGCGTGGGTTTTTCGTAAGGAGAATCGACGTCCAACTGAAAATCGGACATTATAAAAAGCTGGTCCCAAAGTTTATGTTGAAAATCAGGGACGTCGCGCAAGTGAGGGAATAAGTTTCCCATTACGGCGACGATACTTCGAGCCGTTTTATTACGTGTATCGCGGTCTTTAAGGAGTACCGCTTTTTCTATCATTTTTTGAATGTGTCGCCCGTATTCGGGGATGATTAAGTGAGGGCGTTCGGTGTTATATTCTAAGGTCGTCATAATGATAATATTCCTTTTACTTTACCTGCTTCTTTGTAATAGGCAATTACCTCATCGGGGTTTTTAACGGTAAGGCTTACCGAAACACCTGTGTACTTATCGTTAGACGATGGGCGTGTGGTGATTTCGGCATCGGTATTTTTGAATACCTCTTTGAGCTGATTGAGTTTGGCTTCATCAGTAGGTATTACGAATTTATAGAGATAACGAGTGGGGAAGAGCGAAGTCTCGATGAGTTCATTCTTTAAGCGCTCGTAAAATTCGGCTAATTCTTGTTCTGTTTTCATTGTAATATTTGCTTAATTATATGAAATGTAATATTGAGTGCAAAGGTACGAAAATAGTTGGAAAGAAAAAAGGAAAAGGTAAAAAAGTGTATTTAATGCTAATAATACTAATAATGCCAGAAATACCGATAATTAACTTTGCCAGTGGAAAATGAGAAAATGAGAAAATGAGAAAATGAGAAAATGAGAAAATGAGAAAATGAGAAAATGAGAAAATGAGAAAATGAGAAAATGAGAAAATGAGAAAATGAGAAAATGAGAAAATGAGAAAATGAGAAAATGAGAAAATGAGAAAATATTATCAGTTTATTCAACTTTGCCAAAGTTTCAAACTTTGGCAAAGTGTGTACCCCTAAAAGTGACATATTTGAGCTATCGGAAGGAAACGGAGCAATTCGGAAGAAGGGAGGGAGAGGTTTTGGAGAAAAAACGCTATGAGGAAGGTGGGGTTAGCTTATAGAGAGCTTATAGAAAGCTTATACGAATCTTGGACGATTGGTATAGAAAGGGTATATAAATAGTTGATTCATAATATCATACAACAATGTAAAAAATGTTAAAAACGGGGTTTCGAGGCGAAAGAAAGAGGAAGAGGTGATAGGCCTTAGGCCATAGGCACTAGGGGGAGTGTGACGGAAAAGGAGAAGGGATAATTAGGGAATTAGCAAATTAGAAAATTAGTAAATGGGGAAGTGTGAGGTCTTAGGCCACAGGCAATAAGGGAAAAGTGTAATAGAAACCTCCCCCTAGCCCCCTTCAAAGGCGAGTCGTTTATTTGGTAAGCCCCCGAACCCCCGAAGGGGGACAAGCAGGAAAAGGAGACAAACCTCCCCCTTTACACATACCCAGCTGTCGCTTGCTACCTCAGAGAGGGGGAACTGTGGCGAGTCGTTTATTCGGTAAGCCCCTGAACCCCCGAAGGGGGACAAGCTGGAAAAGGAGGCAAACCTCCCTCCTTACACATACTCCGCCATAGCGGTGCACATACCCAGCTATTGCTGGCTACCTCAGAGAGGGGGAATGTGGCGAGGGAAAAGTAAAGGTAAAATGGAGGTAAAATAAAAGAGGAAGGGATACAAGCTATTTGATTTTTTATTATCTTTGCGTGTTATAACTAAATAAAACAGTGATGAAAAGAATATTATTAGCGAGTACTTCTACTGTATATGGGGGTACTTATCTTTCTTATTTACAAGATGAATTGATTGATTTCTTTGCAGGAATTGACGAAATATTATTTGTGCCTTATGCACGCCCCAGTGGGATTACGCACGATGAATATACTCAGATTGCGCAACAGTTTTTCAATGGGGTAGGGAAGAGGGTAGTGGGCTTACACTCATTCGCTGACCCTAAAAAGGCTATTAGGCAGGCAAAGGCGATTTTTACAGGCGGAGGTAATACCTTTGTGCTAGTGAATCAGTTGTACGGATTGGAAGTGATGGACGTATTGCGTGAAGCAGTAGAAAATGGGACGCTTTATATGGGAACAAGCGCAGGGAGTAATATCGCTGGACAGACAATGCAGACTACTAATGATATGCCTATTGTTTACCCGCCTTCGTTTAAAACCTTAGGGCTTGTGCCTTTTAATATCAACCCTCATTACCTTGACCCAGACCCCCAAAGTAAACACAAGGGAGAAACTCGCGAAACGCGAATTAAGGAATTCCACGTTTTTAACGATACTCCTGTGATAGGTTTGCGAGAAGGTAGTTGGCTACGTGTGGAAGATGAGAAGGTTAGCCTTAAAGGCGATTTGACGGCTAGAATCTTCCTAAAAGGGCAAGAACCTTACGAAAGTACGGAAATTTTGTTGTAGGCAAAGGAAGGAATGTACTATACTTATAATCAGATTGTTATATAATAGGTTTGACGAAAAAGAAGATTAGAAGGGAATATTTTTACGAAGAAAAAGTGTTATTTATTTTTGTAAATCAATTTTTTGTAATACTTTTGAGCCGTAAAAACACTTATTAGACATTTAATTATGAAATTTTACTTTTGTTTTTTAGCCTTATCATTGGCACTTGTAGCGTGTAACGACAATGGTAACCAACTCACTCCTGAGCAGAAAGAAGCAAAATTGCAACATAAGTTGGACTCGATAGCTGAAATAAAATTCTCGGAAATAGTGAAGGAAGACGTAGACTCTTATCCTATTTTTAGAGGGGTATGTGATACAGCAACGACGAAGATAGGACAGAAAGAATGTTTTGAGAGGACTTTTACAACCCTTTTTCAAGAGCGTTTGAAAAAAGCCCCTTATGAAGTAACAGAGCCTGTTACTGACCGTGTATTACTGAATATAAAGGTGGATAATACAGGTAAAATAGTGCTTATAGATATAGAAGCCAATGATAAGACAAAAGAATTACTAAGTACTGATAGTGAAACCTTTGAAGACTCATTACGCGCTAATTTATCGGCGCTCTCAGAGCAAGATGCTATCGTACCAGCTACCAAGAACGGACTGAACGTGAGTACGCAATTTAATTTGCCTATTGAAATTAACGTTAAATAATTGGTCGTAGCTTTTGGAACGCATTATTTTAGGTATTGACCCAGGCACTACTATTATGGGGTTTGGGCTTATTCAGGTGGAAAGAGATACTATGAAGCTCTTACAGCTGAATGAGCTTCAACTTAGTAAATACAGCAATCACTACTTAAAACTAAGTGTGATTTTTAATCGCACTTTGGAGCTAATAGATACCTATAAGCCTGATGAATTGGCTATTGAGGCGCCCTTCTTTGGCAAGAATGTACAATCGATGTTGAAACTCGGAAGAGCGCAGGGAGTGGCGATGGCAGCGGGGCTATCGCGTGAAATTCCTATTACTGAATACGAACCTAAAAAAGTGAAAATGGCTATTACGGGTAATGGTAGTGCCTCCAAGGAACAAGTAGCCAAAATGCTTCAACAACTTCTGAATATAAAAGAACTCCCCAAACATTTTGACGCAACCGACGGTCTGGCGGTGGCTGTTTGTCACTTTTTTAATGGTGGCAAGTCGCAAAAACAACAAAGTTATAGTGGTTGGGACGCTTTTGTAAAACAAAATCAAGACCGTATAGGTTAAAAAATACTTCATTTTGTATAGCTTATACATTCATATTCCCTTTTGTAGGCGTGCTTGTTATTATTGTGATTTCCATTTTTCGACTACTCTGAAAAGAAAAGGAGAAATGGTAGATGCCCTTTGTGAGGAACTCATTTTGCGCAAAGGGGAAGCCGTAGGTAGTGAGTTACAGACAATCTACTTAGGAGGAGGGACGCCCAGTATCCTTTCGTATGAGGAATTACAACAGCTTTTTCGCACTATCTTCACACATTACAAGGTAAATACCACAGCTGAAATTACCTTAGAAGCTAATCCTGATGACTTTTTTAGAGCAACTTCTCCCGAGCAATTTTTGAAACAATTACGCTCTTTGGGTATCAATAGGCTCAGTTTAGGAGTGCAGTCGTTTTTTGAAGAAGACTTGCGATTGATGAACAGAGTGCATACGGTAAGCCAAGTAGAGACTTTATTACAAATAGCTCCACAGTATTTTAATAATATCACGATTGATTTGATTTACGGCATTCCCCGAATGAGTGAGGAACGCTGGCAGGAGAATATCAATAAGGCACTGTCTTTCGATATTCCGCATATTTCAGCCTATGCGCTTACGGTAGAAGAAAAAACAGCTTTGCACAAGTTTATTGCTACGGATAAAATCGCACCAATAAGCGATGAGCAGGCTTACACTCATTTTCAAATGTTGATAGATACACTGGAAGCAGAGGGTTTTATACAATACGAGTTTTCAAACTTTGGCAAAGAAGGGTATTTTAGCAGGAATAACACGGCTTATTGGTTTGGCAAGCCCTATATGGGAATAGGTCCTTCAGCCCACAGTTTTAACGGGAAGGAGCGTAGTTGGAATATCGCTCATAACATTAAGTATATACAACAAATACAGCAGGGGATTTTGCCACAGGAAAAAGAAGAACTTACCCTTAATAACCGATATAACGAACTCATCATCACGCGTATACGCACGATGGTAGGGATTGATTTGGAAGAAGTGAGAACAGTATTTGGGGAAGGTTACCGCCAATATTTGTTACAACAAGCACAGAAGTACCTTGCCGATGAGCTTTTAGTTATAGAAGAAAACCATCTGAAAGTAACGCGCAAAGGCAGATTCCTCTCAGATGGTATAGCTTTGGATTTATTTAGGGTGGATGACCTCACTTAGTGGTTTGAAGGTAGGGTTTAGATTCCCGTTGATATGGTATTCCAAAAGTAGGTCACCCCATAATTCACCATCAGTAAATTCACAAATCACCCATTTTTCATTCAGTATTCTTATTTTATTAAACAAGAACTTCCCATTGCTTTCAGATTTGATGTAAGGGTTTTTAGTATCCTTTACGTTCATCTCCATTAAAGCATTGACAACAATTTGTGAAGGATTGTCAATTTTCAAATCTTCGAAATACTGTTGTGCTAACTCGTTTGTTTCGAGACTGAAATTAAGCGCTTCGATGCGTTGTTCATCGAGTTTCTTGATAGAATCGGTGAGTTTTGAAATCTTCTCAGCTGATTCTTTCATCGCTGTAACATTTGCATTGCTATCTGTTTGGTTGCAACCGGCTAAAAAGGCAAAAGCTCCTAAAAGCGTAATAAAAAATCGTTTATTCATTATGATAAGGTTTTTGTTCGCTTAGATTTAGCACTTTTACTTTGGGTTTTCGTCGCAAGTAAGCGTGCAAAAGGTGACGGTTTGTTAATGAATTGGGTAAAGGAGTGATGAGGTTTTGTAACATCTCTAATTGAGTAAGCTGGAAATTCAGATTAAAGAAGGCATAGCCTTGAATATTGCCATCGACTACTAAAATAATGCTTTTCTCGCCTATTACTCTACCTTTATCTACAATAGCTACGTTTCGGTGCACAAGTCCGTATTTTGAAAGCACCTCAGAGGCGCGCGAGTTATACTCCTCAACGGTTTCGTTATTGAAATCTACTTCGTTTAAATGGTACTCTTCAGTGATTTGATTTAAAAAGTGCTGGGCTTGTTCTTTGGTTTCAAAAGTAGTGATAATTTCGTTTTGAGTGGATAATAATTCTATTGAAAAATAAAGATATCCCTTAGTATTAAAGTGAGAAGTAAGTGCATAAGTGATATTTATTTCTTTTTCAGGATTTCGCCTATTGCATTTTGGGAGGTTGAGGTGTATTTCTTCTAACCTTTTTAAAGCAGCGATGAGTTCATTGCCTGTTTCTTGATAAGTAACTCGATAAGTATGGCGTTGCAAGTATCTATCGCGTTTGGACGGAGAAGTGAAGAGCCTGTTTACTTGTTGTTTGATATTTTTGTGTTTCCCGATGTAAATGACCTTACCTTCTTCGTTATGCATATAAAAAATCCCTAATGTTTCAGGGAGAGTGTCGAGTATTTTTAGATGACGAGAAGCCATTTCTAAACGAATATCTTGCTTGACAGAGGTAGTAATGATATCCTTTTTGGTGTCCTTTTCGAGTAGGTATTTAAAGAGTTTTAGAGTAGCCAAGGCATCACCAGAAGCGCGATGCCGGTCGCTTACAGGAATACCTAAGGAGCGCACTAACTTACCTAAACTATATGATTCTTTATTGGGAATGAGTCGCTCGGAGAGTTCTACGGTGCAGAGGGTTGTACGGACAAAGTCGTATCCTAAGCGACGAAATTCAGTTTGCAAGATGCGATAATCGAAGGCGGCATTATGACCTACGATAATGCAATCGGTGGTAATTTCGACAATGCGTTTGGCAACCTCATAGAATTTAGGAGCATTGCGCAACATTTTGTTGTTGATGCCTGTAAGTTTAGTGACGAACTCTTGAATGGGGCGTTCGGGGTTTATCAATGATATGAACTGGTCGGTTATTTCGTGCCCGTTGAACTGATAGATGGCGATATCGGTAATGCCCTCTTCATTGTATTTACCTCCTGTGGTTTCTATGTCGAGTATTGCGTACAAATGTTTAGGTGTTAGGTTTTATGGATTAGGTATTAGAAAAGAAAAAAGCAAAGAGGAAGGAAGGTCTTACTCTTTGCTTTTATAAGTTTGTTTAACTGATTAGCGAACTTCTTTAATACGGGCTTTTTTACCAGTAAGTCCTCTAAAATAGTAAATGCGAGCACGTCTTACTTTACCTTTTTTGTTTACTTCAATTTTTTGAAGAGCAGGCATATTGATAGGGAAGATACGTTCTACACCTACGGTTCCTGACATTTTACGAATAGTAAAAGTAGCGGTTACGCCGTGACCTTTGCGTTGAATAACAACGCCTTTAAAAAACTGAGTACGTTTTTTATCACCCTCTTTAATCTCGTAATACACAGTGATAGTATCACCAGCCGAGAAATCGGGGAAGTCTTTTTTTTCGATAAAGTTGTCTTGTACGTACTTTAATAATGGTTCCATAAAAAATATAAATAATTATGTTATCAATGGGCAACATTCACGACTCTCGCCAGAGGTTACTCCAAATCGGGGGCAAAGGTAGTACTTTTTTTTGAATTAGCAAGATACCTGTAAAAGAAAAATTTTGTAATGTGCTAATGAGATGTGATAAGTTACTTAAAAAAGCGAATGTACTACTGGGGGTGCTAATACAGCGGTAAAGATGCCGTTAAAAATCATTCCTAAACTAGCATATACTGCGTATTTTTCACTTAGGTTGAACGCCGCCATAATACCCAAAGCGTGAGAAGCGGTACCTAATGAAATACCTTTAGCCATAGGACTTTTGATACGAAACCAATTCAGGAAGGTAATACCAAAAAGATTCCCTAAAAAACCAGTGGTCATTACCGCCATTACTGTAATAGGTTCAATACCATTGAGCATACGCGATACTTCTAACGCAATGGGGGTAGTAACTGATTTTGGGGCTAATGAAATGGCGATATCGTCTTCGAGCCCTAACCATTTGGCTACCAAACAAACTGTAAGTACCCCTACTAAACTACCTACAAACTGAGAGAGCACTAAGGGTATCAGCTGCTTTCTTATCTTAGAGAGCTGTAAATAGAGAGGTACCCCCAAGGCTACAATAGAGGGTTTGAGCCAAAAATCGATATACTTACCGGCTTCTTCGTATTTTTGAGGAGAAATACCAAAGATTATTAGATAAGAAATAAGCACTAAAACAGTGATTAATACAGGATTTAAAAAAACCGAATTATATTTGCGTTGCAAAAGTAATACCCCGTAATAGAGGATAAAAGTAATAGCCAAAAGGAAGGCTTCGTTTTCTACAAAAGGTTTCATTATTTTAATTTTTTACGGAAGAATTGATATACGTGACCAGTTATAACAATCACTACTACGGTACTGATGATAATAGAAAGGAAGATAGCTAAAAAGTTTTCACCTATCTGTTTAAAGTATGCCATAATGCCAATACTTGGGGGTACGAAAAACAATCCTAAATTAGAAATTAATAAATCTGAAAGAGCTTTTATAGACTGTAATTTCACCCAACCAAGCTCTAAAAATAGGGTGAGAAAGAGCATTCCTATGATACTTGAAGGAAAAGGAATGTGTGTGAGAGCAACGATGAGTTCTCCTAAGCCTAAACAGCCGAAAACGATTGCAAAATAACGTATTAACATAATAATTTTGTACTTAAAAAACGGTTGCAAAAGTACTATTTCTTTTTTTAATAGTGTTAAAAAAAATATAAAAATTTGCTTGTTATATATTTTTTTACCTACATTTGCGGAGTAAAAATCATAAGTTATGAGTAATAATTACGACAAACCTATTTTTATGGACTCAGCGTCCAATGGAACAGATGGAGGACAATCGTATCCTTCATATCCCAATGATGATGACAGACCGAGAGGTGGTGTTTTATCGAAAATTTTAATTGCTATTTTGGCTTTGGTAGCAGGAGGCTTAGGTTATTATACCTATTCTCTTAACAAAAACAAAGAGGCAACGGAAGCAGATCTTAACTCTCAGAAAGAGCAAGTGCTTAAAGATTTGAACGCTTTGAAAGGAAGCTACGACAAAGTAGTGGACGATAACAAAAACGTGAATCAGGATTTGCTTGATGCGCGTGACAAGATTGGCAAGTACATCGACTCATTGCAGAATATGAAACTTAATGTTTCGGCATTGGCTCGTTTTAAAAACCAAGCGTTTGCTCTTGCCAAAGAGCGTGATTTCTTAATCAGAAAGAACGACTCATTGGCACGTGCCAACACTGCTATCAGAAAGGATTTAGACAGTGTGTCAGTAAAATTAGACGACACAAGTGCTAAAGCCGATTCACTTGCTCGCCAAGCTAATAGCTTAAAGAAAGTGGTAGAAGCCGGTTCTGCACTTCAAATTAGCAAACTTACAATAGAAGCTGTAAAAGGCACTAAGAACAAAATTACCGAAAGAGGTCGTGCAGCTGAGAAATTAAGAGTTTGCTTTACTGTAGGAGCTAACAGAATAGCAAAATCAGGCTCAAGATACTTCTATGTGAAAGTAGTTTCACCATCGGGAGTTACCTTAGGAGCTAACGACTCTACCTCAGAAGGAGAAAACACAGTGAATTATAGTACAGCTACTCACTTCATCTACGACAATAAGAATGTGGATGTATGTGACTTTATCAGCAGAACAGGAAAAGAGTTTGATAAAGGCACTTATAAAGTAACTGTTTATGATGACCGCCTCAACGAAGTAGGTTCAGCAAATTTATTATTGAAATAGCAGTTTCTTAATATAAAAAATAAAAACAGTTCCATAAATAGTATGGAGCTGTTTTTTTTTGAACAATATTTGGAAGTACGCTACTTGTTTTGTACTTTTGCGACATCTTAATAAAAAATATACCAATCTTATGAGAACCAACTTATTAATTATGTTATTATTTTTAGGAACGCTACTCAAAGCACAACCTCAAGATGTATCAGTAGTGTTTCACAAACCAGCAAATCATTTTACTGAAAGTATCCCTATTGGAAATGGACGTTTAGGAGCTATGCTCTTTGGAAAGACTGATGTAGATAGAATTGTACTCAATGAAATCTCGTTGTGGTCAGGAGGGACACAAGAGGCTGATGACCCTAATGCGCACAACTATCTGAAAGAAATTCAGAAATTACTTTTACAAGGGAAAAACTTAGAAGCACAAGCACTCTTACAACAGCATTTTGTAGCCAAAGGGAAAGGCTCTTGTTTGGGACAAGGAGCTAACTGTAGCTATGGTTGTTATCAAGTATTAGCAGAACTGCTTTTAGATTGGAAAACCACGTCACCGATTCAAGATTACAAACGAGTATTACGCCTTGATGAAGCAATAGCTGTTACTTCGTTTAAACGAGATAATAACTCAATAGAACAAACAGCTTTTGCTGATTTTAAAAACGATGTGATATGGGTGAAAATAAAAGCTACCTCGCCGCTTAATTTAGATATTTCACTCTTCCGCAAAGAGAATGCTACGATTACCTATCAGAATAATAAAATCAGTCTTAATGGTGTGTTACCCAACGGTGGTAAAGAAGGAATGCACTTTGCATCGGTAGTTGATGTACAAACTGATGGGAAGGTAGAGAGTACCCATAAAGCTATAGCTATACAGTCGGCAAAAGAAATTACTTTAAGAATAAGTGCTGTAACTAATTATAACTTTAATAAGGGAGGGCTTTTGGATATTTCAGTAACTAAAAAAGCTAATGAGTACTTGCAAAAAGCCCCTATGAGTTTTGATAAAGCGAAAGCTGAGAGTAGTATTGTTTTTCAGCGATTGTTTAACCGCAATCGCTGGTATGGAAAAGCGAATGCCAATACGGAAGGTCTTACTACTTTTGAGCGATTAGGACGCTTTTATAAAGGTGAGCAAGATGCTTTATTACCTATTTTGTATTATAACTTTGGACGCTATTTGCTTATCTCCTCTTCACGTGAAGGGCTTTTGCCTGCCAATTTGCAAGGTTTATGGGCTGAAGAGTATCAAACGCCTTGGAATGGCGATTACCATTTAAACATCAATATACAGATGAATTATTGGCTTGCTGAGCCTACCAATTTGTCGCAGCTTACCGAACCTTTACAAAGGTTTACTAAAAACTTAGTACCCAATGGAAGCAAAACAGCGAAAGCCTATTACAATGCTAATGGATGGGTGGCTCACGTTATTAGCAATACTTGGTTTTATACTTCGCCAGGTGAATCGGCGACGTGGGGTTCTACTCTTACGGGAGGCGCTTGGTTATGCGAACATATTTGGCAACATTATCTCTTCACTAAAGATATTAACTTCCTAAGAGAGTATTACCCTGTGCTTAAAGAAGCTACAACCTTCTTTGAGAGTCTGCTTATTAAAGACCCCAAAACGGGTTATTGGGTAACAGCCCCTTCAAACTCTCCTGAAAATGCTTATGTATTACCAGAACTGAAAGACGGTAAAAAACAAATAGGAACTACTTGTGTGGCTCCTACTATGGATATGCAAATAGTGCGAGAACTATTTACTAATACAAGTGATGCTGCTAAGATATTAGGTTTAGACAGTAAGAAACGCACAGAGTGGGAACGTATCAGCAGAAATACAGTTCCTAATCGCATAGGTAAAAAAGGAGACCTTAACGAATGGCTTGACGATTGGGAAGATGCTGAACCACAACATAGGCACGTTTCTCATCTTTACGGCTTATACCCATATGATGAGATTACTCCTTGGGATACACCAGATTTAGCCAAAGCCGCTAAAAAGACATTAGAAATAAGGGGTGATGCAGGTACGGGGTGGTCACGTGCGTGGAAGATAAACTTTTGGGCACGACTACAAGACGGCAATCACGCATTACTTTTGTTGCGCCAATTATTACACCCTGTAAACCCTAATATAACTGACGGACAAGGAGGAGGCACTTATCCTAATTTGTTTTGTGCACACCCTCCGTTTCAAATAGATGGGAACTTTGGAGGTACAGCGGGCATAGCTGAAATGCTCTTACAGAGTCACGGGAAGGGTAATGTTATTCGCTTTTTACCTGCTCTTCCTTCTCACCCCGATTGGGAAAACGGCGTTATGAAAGGTATGAGAGCTCGCAATGGTTTTGAAGTAAACTTTGAATGGCAACAATTCAAATTGGAGAAAGCTGAAATTACTTCGCTAAATGGAGGAGAATGCAGTGTGTTATTACCTGCCAATAAGAATGTTTATAGTAAAGGAAAGGTGATTGTAAAAGGAAGTAATAAAGATAAAGTGATAACGTTCAGAACAGAGAAGAACAAAACATATAATATTTATTAAAAGAGCTCAATAAAAGGAAAAGAAGCCTGTACAAAAAGTTTTGTTTTGTGAGGGCGATTTACCAATCGCCCCTACAATATAACTAAAAGAAATTGATTATTGAGGTAATCAACTTTGCTAAAGGTGCGAGCCACACAGGCAAAAACTTTGGCAAAGGTGCGAGCCGCACAGGCAAAAACTTTGGCAAAGGTGCGAGCCAAACAGGTAAAAACTTTGGCAAAGTGTAGCGACGCATAAAAGAAAAAGACGCACTAAGATTTTCTTAGTGCGTCTTTTTTATTTGTATATCTATATCACGAGGTGAGCGTTGAGAGGGTGTTTATGGCTTTCTCTTTATTTTGTGTAAAAGTCTACTATTTTGCGAATAGCACGTTCACACACGGGGCAGAAGCCTTTTGGTTCGTTAGATTTCATACGGCAGTCTTGTGCAGGACTGTAAATGCCTTTACTGGTGTAACCTCCTCCTTCGAAAGCACCTACAACATCTTTATATTTAGGAGTGCGAGGAGTAGGGATAGGAGTCTTCTTTTTTACCATATCCTTCCATTTGCTCTCAAAATTCACCAATGAGGTAATGTTTTCTTCCCAAGGTTCAATTTTAGTATTGTACATCTCTTGAAAAGTGGGATCCCAATCGTAGTAATATTCATCGGCGAGACCTACAAAACCGTGTCCGAACTCGTGTATGTATACCTTTTCAGAAAGGTTGTTATCAGCAGTGCCTAAATTTAGGTGATTGTAGAAACCACCGCCACCATAAGTTTCAGTATTTACTAAGATATAGAGTTGGTCGTAAGGGACTACTGAGGCAGCATCGGCTATTTCACAAATACTGTTGGTGGTGAGGTAGCGTTCTTGATTGAAAGTGTAGAAGGAAGAGTTAAATGCAGTGTTTTTAAAAATGTTCTTTCCAGGTACATCGGTGCCACTTTCTTGAGAAGGTACGGCTATGGCATATACATTGAAATTGTTTTTGAGCTTATCGAAAGGGGAAATGGTGAACATATAATCGGTCATACGTTGCGCATCGGCATAGAATTTCTCGGTTTCGGCTTGGGTGTATCCTTCTGCTAAGATGGCTATATCTACTTTTTTGGAAGCCTCACCATTATACAGTATTTTCTTCACAGGGAAGGCAACGGTTTTTTCTTCTTTTATAAAATAGTCGTTAGGGTCAATCTCACGAGAAGCAATCGTTTCGAAAACACCTTCACGGTTTCGTTTATCGATGTGCAGAGACAGTTTCTTTTTAGGAAAAGGAATTTGCATAGCGTGATAAAAGAGTCGTTTTTCGGTCTTGGCTTCTTCGATTTCCTTCCACTCATCAGCGAGGGAGTTGAAGCCTTTTGAGAAGACAAGAGTTTCGCCGTCGAACAGTTGAAGGCGCAGGTTTCCTAAGTTCGGAAAAACAAGGTGAGTGTGCGAGCCTCCCCAATGAGGTTCACTTTTGAGCTGTTGAAAAATTACCTCTATACGCTGGGCATTGGCTAATAGATTAAAGTCGATTCTAAGGCTTCTGGAGCAATCGAAAACGGTATTATTTTGAGCGAAAGCGGACTGTACAATAAAAAAAACTAAAAATAAGTGTCTCATATTATAAATTTTTACTACATTTGCATATCCATTAACAATTTTCAATCTCAATTATAAGGCAAGAGTGAAGGGGAATACTATACAGAAAAATATACTATCTTATAGGTACCTTATACAAACCTTATACGAATCTTGGAAGATAGACGAAGGCATAATGAACCAATTTCGAACCTTACCTATCTATAAATCGAAGATAAGATAGAATAATATTCTGTTTTCACTAAATGAATTAGCAAAAACAACTTTATCAAAGGTATCCTTTCTATTGAGAAGCCAAAGGTACTAATAAAACTTTAAATACCAAAACAAAATGGAACATTTAGCTATTTTTAGAATGTCGGCGATGGGAGATGTAGCCATCAGTGTGCCGGTTGTAACAGCTTTTTCGGAGCAATATCCCGATGTAAAAATCACTTACCTCACGCGACCGTTATTTGCACCGATGTTTTCACATATTCCTAACTTGGAGGTATTCACTCCTGAAATTAATGGGAAACACAGTGGTTTATCGGGGCTGTACAAACTGTATAAGGAATTGATAGCAAAGGGAATTGACGGTGTGGCAGACATTCACAATGTGTTACGCACTAATGTACTGAAATTCTATTTTAAGGGTAGCAAAATACCTTTCAAGCAAATAGACAAAGGACGTAGAGAAAAGAGAGCACTTACCAGCTATAAGTGTAAAGTGTTTGAGCCTTTAAAGCCTTCGTATGAGCGGTATGCTGATGTGTTTGCTTCTTTGGGTTTCCCGATTGACCTAAGTGAACCATATATTTTACCGCCAGAAGAACCGAGTGAAACGGTACAGAAATTGCTGTGTGAAGGAGTGCGTATAGGGGTTGCTCCGTTTGCGTCGTACATAGGCAAACAGTATCCATTTGAAAAGATGTGCGAGGTGATAACCGCACTTTCTCAACGGTATGACAGTGGCAAGATTTACATCTTTGGAGGAGGAAAAGAAGAGGAAGAGCAGGTGAGCAAAATAAACTTACCTAATGCTGAAAATATGGTAGGGAAGCTCTCGTTTAAACAAGAGTTGGAGCTCATTTCGCACTTAGATATAATGATAGCAATGGACAGTGGGAATGCGCACCTATCGGCGATGTATGGAATTCCGACGCTTACTTTATGGGGAGTGACGCACCCTTATGCGGGGTTTTATCCTTATTTACAGCCTAAGGAGAATGCTCTTTTGGCAGATAGAGAGCAGTATCCACTCATTCCTACTTCGGTATATGGGAAGAAATACCCCAAAGGTTATGAGAAAGCCATAGAGACTATTACAATTGAAGAGATTATAGCGAAGACAGAAGCTATACTAAGTGACTTAACAGAAGAGAAATAATTAAAACAGATGAAATATATGAAAAGATTTATTACATTTATCCTTGTAACATTAGTTGTAGGCATAGGATACAGCCAAAAGAAGACAGAAAAAGACAAAGAAGTTATCACCGAAAACAGAAAAGTAGCGAATTATGACGCTATAGAAGTTTCGGGAGCTTATAACCTTGTGCTTACAGAAGGAGAGGTAGGCAAAATAAAAGTGAAAGGACAGAAAGAGGTACTTTCGTATTTAGAGACCAAAGTCTCCAACAATGTGCTTTATATAAGCATTGATAGGAAATACTCACTCAAAACCTCTATTACTGTGTACGTACCTATCGACACACGTTTAAAGAGAGTAGTAGGGAAAGGAGCTGTGGATATATCTACAGAAAAGAAGTTGCAAGTGGGTTCTTTGTTAGTAAAATTAGAGGGTAGTGGAGACCTTGAAGCGTCGGTAACGGCTACTTCACTTGATTTACAAGTGGCTGGAGCAGGAGGTATAGACATTGCAGGAGAAACCAAAAACCTAAGTATATACGTGAAAGGAGCTGGCGATGTAGATGCTGATGAGCTTAAAGCTGAAAAAGCTACTTTGCGCATAGCGGGAGCAGGAGGTATATCGGCTTATGTAACGCAAGAGGTAGATGCTTCTATCGCAGGAGCAGGAGGCATTACTGTGAAAGGAAATCCGCCTGTATTTAAGAAAAGTGTGAAAGGGATAGGGCGTATTAAAATAGAAGAATAACATAGATATGAAGAAAATCATCATTATCAATGGACCGAACTTGAACCTGTTGGGCATTCGAGAGCCTTCGGTTTATGGCAATCAGACCTTTGAGGATTACCTGAAAGAACTGCATAGGAAATATACAGATATTGAATTGTATTATTTCCAGAGTAATTACGAGGGGGCACTGATAGACAAGTTACACCATATAGGTTTTGAGTATGATGGCATTATACTGAATGCAGGAGCCTATACACATACTTCCATAGCCCTTGCCGATGCGGTGGCAGCTATTACAACGCCCGTAATAGAAGTGCACATTTCTAATACTTTTACGCGTGAAACGTTTAGGCATCAGTCGTTTTTATCGCCAGTGGTGAAGGGTGTAATAGGAGGTTTTGGCTTGAAGAGCTATGAATTGGCACTACAGAGTTTTATAGATTAAACGGATTAGGCTTTTATTGTTTTGATGAAGAAGTATATCCTCAAAAGCTTAAAGATATTGGGAGTGCTGATAGCATTGCTATTGGCATTCATTGTCATTTTTCCAATGGTGTACCCTGAGTACGTAACTGAGAAAGTTAAGAAGCTTGCCAATGATAATCTGAACGGAGAAATCAACTTTTCTAAAGCTAAGTTATCTTTCTTTACCCATTTTCCATCGCTTACGCTTAACCTTGATAACTTCTTGATGAAGGGCTCTAAACCCTATGAGAATGATACGCTTGTGGCAGTAAAGCAAATTTCTTTGGGGATAGATGTAAAGGATTTGTTGTTCTCTAAGAAGATAGACATAGAGGAGATATACCTTAAAAATGCTTTTGTGCATATAAAAGTAAACAAACAAGGCGAGGCTAATTACAACGTTTACAAATCATCGGGAGAAGAAAGCACCTCGGAGAGTGATGATACACGGGTGAATTTACAACGTATTGAGCTGAGAAATACCCGACTGATATACGATGATAAATCGACAGAGATTTACCTTCAAGCCAATGGTTTTAATTACTTAGGAAAAGGAGGCTTAGAGGCTTCTATCTTCGATTTGCGTACCAAAGCAGAAATACAATCATTGGATTTTCTTTTTGCAGGGGAAACCTACTTTAAGAACAAACACGTAAACGCAGAGCTAATTACCCAGATTAATACTAATTCACTAGCTTTTATCTTTCAGCAAAACAACTTAAAGATAAACCGATTGCCTGTGGATTTTAAAGGGAAGTTGGATTTTTTGAGCAATGGATATGACATTGACTTGGAAATAGAATCTAAGGATAGCAATCTTGACGACTTCTTTACCGCCTTGCCTCCCCAATTTACACAATGGCATAAGAAAGCCACTCTTAAAGGAAAGACCGATGTGTTCTTTTCGATGAAAGGGCAATATATAGCCTCACAGAATTTGAGTCCCGATATTTATCTAAAAATGAAAGTAAGAGATGGTTATGTAGGCTATAAGGGAGTACCAGCTCCGGCTGAGAATGTGTACTTGAATATAGAAACGAGATTGCCTTCGCTGAACGTAGATAAAGTGGCAGTAAAGCTCGATTCGGTTTACTTTGATATAGGTAAGGAGTACTTCTCGGGCATTGTAAGTCTTGATGGGATAAAGCCTCCTGTAATTGATGCTAAAGTGAGAGCAAACATCAATGTGGAGAATGTGATGCACTTGATGGATATGAAGGACTTCCAACTGAAAGGAATGCTCTTGGCAAACGTGAAGAGTAAGGGTACTTATGCTCCTGAACAACGATTGTTCCCTATCACGAAAGGGCTTTTGGAGTTCTCCGATGGTTATGTAAAGACGCCCTACTACCCCAATCCGGTTACTGATATTCACTTCAAAGGGAATATTGAGAACACTGATGGCTCGATGAAAACTTTGGCAGTAAATGTGTCTCCTGCGACGTTCTTGTTTGAAGGAAAGCCTTTTACGGTGAATTTATCGATGGAGAATTTCGACGATATCCGATATGATATACAAGCCAAAGGAGAGTTAGACATAGCTAAAATTTATAAAGTATTCTCACAAAAAGGTTTGGAATTAGAAGGTTATGCCAAAGCCGACCTTACCTTACAAGGCACTCAGAGCGATGCCACTAACGGGCGTTATCATCTTTTGCACAATAAGGGAGTGATAGAACTGCGTAATATCAAAACCACTACAGAATACTTACCTAAACCGTTTATCATTCAGCAAGGAGTCTTTCACTTCAATCAAGACAATATGCACTTTACCGACTTCCGTGCTACCTATGGGAAATCGGACTTTTTGATGAACGGACGGATGAGCAACGCTATTAACTTCTTCCTATCAAACAACCAAGTGCTGAAAGGAAACTTTACGGTAAGCTCTAATTATCTTGATGTAGATGAGTTTATGTATACTTCTGTCCCTGCTCAAGAGACAAAAGAAGCAAAGGAAGCAACGGTTACCAATGATACTCCAACTGAAAAAGGGGTGGTGATTGTACCTAAGCTCTTTAATTTTAATTTAAATGCCAATCTTAAAAATGTAGCTTTACAAGGACTTACTATTCACAATTTGAGAGGTAATACTCAGCTTAATAGAGGAACCTTAGCTCTGCAAAACGTCAGTTTTAATATTATAGGAGTTTCTACACAAATAGATGCTAAATACGCAGATGAAACGCCTAAACGCGCTAATTTTAGTTTTAAGATTAAAGCTAAAGACTTTGACGTGCAAAGAGCCTACAAAGAAGTGAAGATGTTCAGAGAAATGGTGGCAATGGCAAAAGATGCCAAAGGTATTATTTCGTTGGATTACGCCGTAGAAGGGAAGCTAGATGATGAGATGTCACCTATTTATCCTTCAATAAAAGGAGGAGGAGTGCTATCGGTGAAGAACGTTCAACTAAAAGGGTTTAAGCTTTTTAATGTTATCAGTGATAGAACAGGTACAGACGGACTGAGAGATGCTAATCTTTCGACTATTGACATCAAGAGTAGTATAAAGAATAATCTTATCACGGTAGAGCGGTTTAAGTTTAAGGTTTCAGGGTTTAGACCACGTATAGAAGGGCAGAGTAGCTTTGACGGTAGATTGAACTTTAAGATGCGTTTGGGCTTGCCACCCTTGGGGATTATTGGAATTCCCATAAAAGTAACGGGAACACAAGAAAACCCTAAAATAGGTTTAGGCAAAAAGTCTAAAGATTTAGAAGAAACGGAATACGACCCTAATAACACAGAAGCTATCAATGAAGAAGAACAAAATGGTGAAACTATACAAAAAAAGAATTAACACCCCCATAGGTGAGATGCTTGCCATAGCTACTGATGAGGCAATTTGTATGCTTGACTTTGTTGATAGTAAAAACTGGCTTAAAGACCAAGAAATACTCGTAAAGCATTACGGGGCAACACAAGTAGCTGAGGATAGTTTGTTGTTATCGGAGTTGGAGAAACAATTGAAAGAGTACTTTACCAAAAAGCGTAAAGAGTTTAGTCTGCCGCTGGCTTTGGTGGGGACTTCTTTTCAAGAGGAAGTATGGAAAGTGTTACAAACTATTCCGTATGGGGAAGTGCGGTCGTATAAAGAACAGGCTACGGCTGTGGGGAATCCCAAAGGCGTGAGAGCTGTTGCTAATGCCAATGGGAAAAACCGTATTTCAATCGTTATTCCTTGTCATCGTGTTATAGGTTCGGACGGGACACTTACAGGCTATGCTAGTGGAATTGAGAGGAAGCAATTTCTGTTGGATTTAGAAAGGAGCAACGTTTAATTATTTTATCGTTATGGAATTTAGAACAATTGTGCCTATACTCAAGACTACTAAAAGGATTACTTATCACTCGCAGATACTGAGTATAGGTTCTTGCTTTGCTGTGAATATGGCACAAAGGTTTAGTTATTATAAAATTCCTGTTACGGTAAACCCTTTTGGGATACTTTTTCACCCCTTAGCTATTGAAAATGTGCTTAGCAGAGCAATAGAACACACTCCTTATGAGGTTGAAGATTTCTTTTTGTACAATGAACTTTGGCACAGTTTCGATTTTCATTCGGATATGAGTAAACCGAATTTAGAGGAAGCTGTTCATCTTGCCAATATACAACAAACAGCACTTTATAACACACTACAAAAAGCCGATTTCTGTTTTATCACTCTTGGTACAGCTTGGGTATACATCTATAACAGTACTGATAAGATAGTGGCAAATTGTCATAAAGTGCCTCAACAACACTTCTCAAAACGACTATTATCAGTAGAAGAGATAGGGGAGAGCCTTACCCATATTATAGCACTGTTGAAGAAGGTGAATAAAGACTTGCAATGTGTTTTTACTATTTCGCCTGTACGACACTTGAAAGATGGTTTTTTAGAAAACCAAGTGAGCAAAGCACATTTGTTGGTAGCACTTTATTCGGTACTTTCATCGGGGGTGTGCACCTATTTTCCATCCTATGAGTTGCTTTTAGATGAACTTCGCGATTACCGCTTTTACGCTAATGATATGGTACACCCATCGGAAATGGCTATAGACTATATCTGGGAACGCTTAGTAGAAACCTATATAGATAAGGCTACTCAGACAGATATGAAACAAGTAGATGCCATACAGAAAGGGTTGCAACATCGTCCGTTTAACCCTAAAACAGAGAATTATCAGCAGTTTCAAATACAATTACGACAGAAAATAGAGGTTTTTAAGAAGAAATACCCCCATATTGAGATATAAAAAAGCTATCTAATAAGAACTATTAGATAGCTTTTTGTTTATTGTTATGTAAGCCTATTACAATACTTGAATTTCATCGATGAAGAGGAAGCCAGGTTTACCAGCTGCTCCTTGATGGAAAGAAGGAATTTTGTTTACTCCATTTATTTTCACTTTTAGATAGGTTACTTCTTTTTCAGGGAAAGAAAGAGAGTAAGTTTTTATTTCTTTGAGAGGTTCCTTAGGAAGCGCATAGTTTTCTTTAGCGAGTAAATCATAACTTTTACCGTCTTTAGACCCCGATACTTCAAAGCTGGTTGGAGGGTAAATCCAATCACCTGTTTCAATAAGAGCATTGAAGCGCACTTCTTTTACAGGAGTATTTTCTTTTAGGGTAATCACCACTTCACAAGGTGCTTCACTAAAACCTAACCATTCTCCAGAGCGTGAATTAGTACCCCCTTTTCTACCATCAACTAAGGTAATAGCGCCCCCAAAAGTATAGTTGTAACTAGGTTTACTGAGGAACTCAATAGGGCGTACGGTTGCTTTGTTGAAAAGGAACTGTTGTTTGAAGCTACTTTCGGTTTCTTGACCGAATACTTTAGCTTTTAGATGGGTATCTTGGGTGAGTTTTAAAGGTTCTTTATACACGTTAGAACTTTTAGTAGGTTCACTCCCATCGGTAGTGTAATAGATAGGTGTATCTTGTAAACAAGAGAATGTTACTTGTATATCACCTACCTCAGGTTTTACCTCGGCACGAAGGTCGAATATGTGTTTAGCATAGTTATAACCTTCTAACTGGTAGATAGGAAGTAAGCGCATTAAGCGTTGTAAAAACTGGTTGTAGTCTTTAGGTTTTGCAGGGTCTTCCCATTGTACTTCGGCTAAGGCTGCAAAACGAGGCAATACCATATATTGTACGTGTTTGAAAGTCTTGATATACTCTGTCCAAACATTGGCTTGTACTCCTAAGATGTGTTTTTGTTGCTCTTTATTAAGTGCATCGGGGTAAGGATTGAAAGAGTAAACACGTTCTACCGGTACATAACCACCAATAGCAAGAGGTTCTTTATCGGTTTTATCTGTTTGATAATAGTCGAAGTAGCAATAAGAAACAGGGGTCATAATAGCATCGTGATTAGACTTAGCTGCTTCTATAGCGCCCCCGATACCTCTCCAAGACATTACAGTAGCATTAGGAGCTAAACCTCCTTCAAGGATTTCGTCCCAACCAATGATTTTGCGACCTTTTTTAGCTAATACATCTTCAGCGAATGTAATTATGTGACTTTGTAAGTATTCTTCGGCTGTGTGTTTAGCATCACCTTTAATACCTAACTCTTTTATCTTAGCTTGGCATTTAGGGCATTTCTTCCAGCTATCTTTAGGACATTCGTCACCTCCTATATGGATATATTCTGAAGGGAATACTTCAGTTACTTCTTCTAATATATTTTTAATGAAATCATAAGTTTCGGGGTTGCCAGCACAAAGTACATCTTCGGCTATGCCCCAAGTTTCTCTTACTTTATAAGGACCTCCTGTACAGCCTAATTGTGGATAAGTAGCCAAAGCAGCGACCATATGACCTGGGAGGTCTATCTCAGGAATAACGGTAATATTGCGGTCGGCGGCATATTTTACAATGTCTTTCATTTCTTGCTGAGTATAGAAGCCTCCGTGAGGTTTACCATCGAAGGTGTCCCACTGTTTGTTTACCATAGTTTGGCTACGAGTGCTTCCTACCACAGTAAGTTCGGGGTATTTTTTAGATTCAAAACGCCAACCTTGATCATCGGTGAGATGCCAGTGGAATTTATTGATATTGTGGAGTGCTAACATATCGATATAAATGCGCACAGAGTCGGCAGTAAAAAAGTGACGGGCACTATCTAAATGTGCACCACGATATGCGAAATAGGGTTTATCGGTTATTTCTTTAGCAGGGAAGATGACTTTGTCTACTTTTTGTACCGGAATGGATTTTCTCAAGAGTTGTACTCCATAGAAAGTACCCGCTTTAGAAGCTCCATTTACAGTAATGTTCTTTGCATTCACCACTACTTGGTAAGCCTCTTTGTTGTTGTTTTGGTAATTTTGCAACAAGGCAATAGTGTTGGTCTCATTGTTTTGATTAGGAGCGATATTCACTTCAATTCCTGCTTGTTTTTTGATATACTCTTGCAAGAATCCAGCGTACTGCTGTAAAGAAGCATCACCTTCTGGATAGGTGATTTTGGTATCAGCCGTAAGCACGAAAGGTTTATCGGCATCAGCTTGGGGAGTGGTAATCATTTCGGGTAGTGGAATTACCTCATAATTAGCAGTACTCTCTCCTTGATTGTTTGTAGTTGATTTACACGAAATAATCGTTATCAATAACAAAAGTGCGGAAGTTAATTTTATCTTCATTACATTTAAAATTTGAATTAATGGGACAAAGGTATAAAATTTTTTTTGAATATTTTTTGGTTAGGTGATATTTTTTTTGCACCTTTGCAAATATTTTTAGAAAGTGATTTAAAACTGCTCAGAAAGCTAAGAGGTAAAAGCTGAAAAGTTTAATACCATAATGCTAGAAATGCCGATAATACCAAGTTAATAACGGTGCGAGCCACACGGGTAGATAGTGCGAGCCGCACAGGCAGATAGTACGAGCCGCACAGGCAGATAGTGCGAGCCGCACAAGCAGATAAAGGAAAGACAAACGAAAGACGAACAAAAGACGAACAAAAGACGAACAAAAGACGAACAAAAGACGAACAAAAGACGAACAAAAGACGAACAGAAGACGAACAGAAGACGGTGCGAGCCGCACGGGCAGATAAAGGAAAGACGAAGGATAAACAAAGGAAGAGTCAATTTAAGAGGGACTCATAGCGGAACATAATAGAAAATATACTATTGTAAGAATACTAATAGACTTTTATATACATCAAAAAACCAATGAAAAAATTTGATAAAGAAGTGTACCTAAAATGGTACGAGGATATGCTTTTTTGGAGGAAATTTGAAGATAAACTCGCTGCAGTTTATATTCAACAAAAAGTAAGGGGGTTCTTGCACCTATACAACGGTCAAGAAGCGGTAGCTGCAGGTTGTTTGCACGCTATAGACCCTACCAAAGACAAAATGATTACTTCTTACCGTTGCCACGTACACCCTATAGGTTTGGGCGTAGACCCTAAACGTATTATGGCTGAATTGTACGGTAAAGGTACAGGTACTTCTCACGGTTTAGGAGGCTCTATGCACATCTTTTCGAAAGAACATCACTTCTATGGTGGTCACGGTATCGTAGGAGGACAGATTGCATTGGGTGCTGGTTTGGCTTTTGCCGATAAGTACTTCAATAGAGAGGCGGTTACACTTACCTTTATGGGTGATGGTGCGGTGCGTCAAGGAGCTTTTCACGAAACAATGAATATGGCTATGTTGTGGAAATTGCCTGTGGTTTTTATTGTAGAAAACAATCACTACGCAATGGGTACATCGGTGGAAAGAACTGCTAACCACGTGGATATTTGGAAACTCGGGTTGGGTTACCAAATGCCTTGCCAACCCGTAGATGGTATGCACCCTGAAACAGTAGCCGAAGCGGTGTATGAAGCAGTAGAACGCGCTCGCCGTGGAGAAGGTCCCACTTTGCTTGACATTCGTACTTATCGTTATCGTGGACACTCAATGTCGGATGCGCAACACTACCGTACTAAAGAAGAGGTGGAAGAGTACAAAAAACAAGACCCAATCACCAATGTACTTGCGGTTATCAAAGAGAAGAAATATGCTACCGATGCTGAGTTAGAAGCTATCGACGAACGTGTGAAAGAACGTGTGGCTGAGTGTGAGAAATTTGCAGAAGAATCACCTTATCCAGAAACACATATTATGTATGATGTGGTTTACGACCAAGAAAATTACCCTTTCTTGCCCAGTAGATTATAATAAAAAAGGAAACACTAATTAAATATAACAACATAAATGGCAGAAATTATTACTATGCCACGCTTGAGCGACACTATGGAAGAGGGTGTTGTAGCAAAGTGGCTTAAAAAAGTAGGCGATAAAGTAAATGAAGGCGATATCTTAGCAGAAATCGAGACGGATAAAGCTACGATGGAATTTGAATCATTCCATACAGGAACCTTATTGTATATAGGTTTAAAAGAAGGAGAAAGTGCTAAAGTAGATACCTTATTGGCTATCATAGGTAAAGAGGGTGAAGATATTTCGGCACTTATAGCTGGAGGAGCTCAAGCATCGGCTCCTAAAGCTGAAGAAGCAAAACCTGTTGCTGAGGTAACTACGGCTCCTGTTGCTGGTGCTACTATACCAGCAGGAGTAGAAGTGGTAACAATGCCTCGACTCAGTGATACAATGACGGAAGGTACTGTGGCTTCTTGGCTCAAAAAGGTAGGTGATACTGTAAAAGAAGGTGATATCTTAGCTGAAATTGAAACCGATAAGGCTACAATGGAGTTTGAATCATTTTATTCAGGTACTTTATTGTATATAGGTTTAAAAGAAGGAGAAAGTGCAGCAGTAGATTCATTATTGGCGATTATAGGCCCTGCGGGTACTGATGTGAACGCAGTTTTGGCAGCCGTGAAAGCTGGCGGAGCTTCAACTTCGGCTCCTGCAACTCCTAAGGCTGAAAGCAAACCGGCTGAAACAGCCACATCAGCTACTACTTCGGTAGCTAATGCAAACGACCGCGTATTTGCTTCTCCTTTGGCTAAGAAAATAGCACAAGATAAAGGTATTAACCTTACTGAGGTGAAAGGGACAGGTGAAAATGGACGTATTGTGAAGAAAGACGTAGAAAACTTTACACCAAGTGCTAAGGTTGCTACGACTACTACGGCTACACCTGCAACTGCTAGCGCAGCTATCCCAACTGTAATTCCTGTGGGAGTGGAAGTAACTGAAGAGGTGAAAAACTCACAAATGCGCAAAACGATTGCGAAACGTTTGGCAGAGTCTAAATTCACTGCACCTCACTACTATTTGGCAATAGAAATTGATATGGATAACGCGATGGAATCTCGCGCTCAAATCAACAATTTGCCAGACACCAAAATATCTTTCAACGATATGGTAGTGAAAGCCTGCGCAATGGCACTTAAAAAACACCCTCAAGTAAATACTTCTTGGAAAGGCGATACAACCCTTTACAACAAGCACGTGAATGTAGGGGTGGCTGTGGCTATTGAAGATGGCTTGGTAGTACCTGTTATCAAGTTTACGGATACTTTAACGCTTACTCAAATAGGCGCCTTGGTAAAAGACTTGGCTGGTAAGGCACGCAACAAGAAACTTACTCCTGCCGAAATGGAAGGAAGCACTTTCACCGTGTCTAACTTGGGTATGTTTGGGGTAGATGTATTTACTTCTATCATCAATCAGCCTAACTCTGCTATTCTTTCAGTAGGAGCTATTGTTGAGAAACCTGTAGTGAAAAACGGACAAATAGTAGTAGGTCACACTATGCAAGTAACTCTTGCTTGCGACCACCGTACTATCGACGGGGCTACTGGAGCTCAATTCTTACAAACACTCAAAGCTTATATTGAGAATCCTGTAACAATGCTCGCATAACGAGTGTTGAGGACAGCATATTACAAAAGGGTTGCCTATGTGGGTAGCCCTTTTTTGTTATAGGAATAGATGAAAAAAGTAATAATGCAATAGATTGATAATTAATGTAATAAAAAGAAGAAGGTAAAATAATAATCGATTTCTTTACGAAAGATTTTGAAAGTATAGAAGTTTTATTTATCTTTGCTATAAGAAAACAAAAAAAATAATTGCAATGAGTGTATTAGTTAATAAGAATTCAAAAGTAATAGTACAAGGTTTCACAGGAAGCGAAGGTACTTTTCACGCTGAACAAATGATTGCATATGGCACTAATGTGGTAGGAGGAATTACCCCTAATAAAGGAGGGCAAACACATTTAGGGAAGCCAGTGTTTAACACGGTAGCTGATGCTGTGAAGGCAACAGGAGCTGATGTATCTATTATTTTCGTGCCACCCGCTTTTGCTGCTGATGCTATTATGGAAGCTGCTGATGCAGGGATAAAAGTAATTATTACTATTACAGAAGGGATTCCGGTAGCTGATATGGTGAAAGTAGCAGCCTACATAAAGAATAGAGATTGCCGCTTGGTAGGTCCTAACTGTCCGGGAGTGATTACGTCTGAAGAAGCAAAAGTAGGTATTATGCCAGGTTTTATCTTTAAGAAAGGACACGTGGGGATAGTTTCGAAATCAGGGACACTTACCTATGAGGCAGCTGACCAAATTGTAAGACAAGGATTAGGGATTACCACAGCTATTGGTATTGGAGGAGACCCTATTATTGGTACTACTACTAAGGAGGCTGTAGAATTATTGATGAATGACCCAGAAACTCATTGTATTGTGATGATAGGTGAAATAGGTGGACAGTTAGAGCCAGAAGCAGCCCGATGGATAAAAGCCAATGGCAATAAAAAGCCTGTAGTTAGTTTTATAGCAGGTGAAACAGCTCCTAAAGGAAGAACAATGGGACACGCCGGGGCTATAGTAGGAGGTGCTGATGATACTGCTGAAGCTAAAAAACGTATTTTACGCGAATGTGGTGTTCACGTAGTAGATTCGCCTGCTAAAATAGGGGAGAAGGTAGCTGAAATAATGAAAAAATAGCATTTGTTAATAATTTATGAAAAAACTAATACTTATTGTTTTGTTTAGCACTATTATTTCATTTTTTAATTCATTATTTGCACAAAAGAAGCTTCAAGATGTAGATGTATTTAAAAGAAATCCTTCTGAAGTAATCTCGTTTGACGATGCACGTACTGAAGCTGAGAAAATATTACAATACCTAATACAAGAACAAATTATACCAGGAGCCTCTGTAACTGTAGCCAAACAAGGAAAAATAATATGGCAAAGAGGTTATGGATATGCTGATATTACTAAAAAGACAACTATTGACCCTAAGAATACGCTGTTTAGGGTAGCGAGTATGTCGAAAGCTATTACAGGAATGGTACTGGCTAGACTGCAAGAGCAAAAGAAGTTTGACTGGAATACTTCAATTTATGAATATATACCTGATTACCCGCAAAAGCCTTTTGATTTTACCGTGAAACAACTTGCCGGACACTTAGCAGGCATACGCACTTATAGGGCTAATGAATATACTTTAAATAAAGCTTACAGTATTGAACAGGGAGTGAATTTATTTAAAGATGACATATTACAGTCGGCACCAGGAACAAAGTTTTTGTATAGTAGCTACGGTATAAATTTGATTTCATTGGCTATAGAAAAGTGTTTGAATGAGAAGTTTGAGAATGTGGCTAAAGAGGAAGTGTTTAAGCCTTTGAATATGTGGCGCACTTTCCCTGATAGAGGGAAAATAATTAAAGATGAGGCTACACCTTATTCAAGGTCTAAAAAAGGAGGACTCACCAAAGCTCCTGATGTGAATAACTACTTTAAGCTGGCAGGAGGAGGCTTTCTTTCTACCTCTAACGATATTGCTAAAATGGGAATTGCTATAGAGCGCCATAATTTTCTTTCTCAGCCTATAGAAAACGAGATGCTAAAAAAGCAATGTACTTTTGATGATACTGAGGTGAGTTATGGTATATGTTGGCAAAACCAGCGAGACTGGAACGGACGTGATTATTTTGGACACACAGGAATGGGAGTGGGAGGTTACGGTTGGCTATCAGTATACCCAAATGAGCAACTGGTAATTGTATTGCTGTTTAATGTAACTGACCCGCAAATTAATATCTACTTACAACGCTTAACCGACTTTATTATTGAAGGGGCAGAGCGTATTCCTAATCAGTATTAAAAAATCCTTTTGTGATACCAAAGATATCACAAAAGGATTTTTTAGAAATGAAAATTGATTAACAAAATTCATTATAGGCTTGTTGGAGATTTTCAGCGATAGCTTCAGCCATTCTACCTTCGATGTGATGGCGTTCCAACATATGCACTAATTCACCATCTTTAAACAGAGCTATACTAGGAGAGGAGGGAGGAAAAGGAAGCATAAAGTTACGAGCTTCTTCAGTAGCCTCTCTATCGACCCCAGCAAAAACAGTGGTAAGATGGTCGGGTTTCTTAGCGTTTTGCAAGCTGTAGATTACTGCAGGGCGCGCATTACGGGCAGCACAACCGCATACAGAGTTTACTACTACGAGGGTAGTACCTGCTCTTTTCAATGCTTCTCTTACAGCCTCAGCTGTTTTTAATTCTTCAAAACCAACCGCTGTTAGTTCTTCTATCATTGGTTTAACCAATTCAGGTGGATACATAATACTTCGTTTTTAAAATTGGGGACAAAGGTACTAAAAAAAATTATATTACTAATTATTTTGCCAATTGGATTTAATGTAGTACTTTTGAGCCATTAACTAATATTATTTTAAATGGCAAAAATTACGACTGCTCAAGAAGCCTTAAAGGTTGTAAAGAGTGGTGACTTTGTTTATATTCACGGAGGCGCTGCTGTACCTGAAATACTTGTAGATGCTCTTGTAGAGCGTGCACCAGAACTACGCAATGTAAGTATAGGGCATATTCACATTGAGGGAGACGCTCCTTATGCTGACCCTAAATACAAGGATAGCTTTTATGTAAATTCTTTTTTTCTGTCGAGGAATGTGCGAGATATTATGAAAAATGGGAATGGTTCCTATACCCCTATTTTTTTAAGTGATATGCCTTTATTATTTGATAGGAAGCACGTTAAAGTAGATGTAGTGCTTATACAAGTATCGCCTCCTGATAAGTTTGGTTTTTGTTCTATGGGTGTGAGTGTAGAGGCTTGTAAATCGGCGATACGCAATGCAAAATATGTGATTGCAAAAGTAAACAAGCAAATGCCTCGTACTTACGGTGACGCCCTTCTACATATTGATGAAATAGACTTCTTAGTAGAACACGATGCTCCTATCTTCTCATTGCATCTTACAGAACCTGATACTATTGAAAAACAAATAGCCCGACATATTGTGCCTCTTATTGAGGACGGTAGTACATTGCAATTGGGTATTGGTAACATTCCTAATGCTACTTTGGGAGAGATGGGACACCTAAAAAACTTAGGTATTCATACAGAACTGCTCACAGAAGGAGTGCTTGATTTGGTGAAAAAGGGCGTAATTAATGGTTATGAAAAGAAGATAGACAAAGGCAAGATTATAGCTTCGTTTGTGATGGGTACACAAGAGTTATATGATTTTATTGACAAGAACCCATCAGTGGAAATAGCTGAAGCTTCGTACACTAATGAGGTGTCGGTGATACGTCAGAACCCGAAAATGATATCTATCAATTCAGCAATAGAGGTGGATCTTACGGGGCAGGTGTGTGCTGATTCTATTGGAACGACTATTTATTCAGGATTTGGTGGACAGATAGACTTTGTAAGAGGTGCAATGCTTAGTGAAGGAGGTAAATCAATCATTGCGTTTCCTTCGACCACAAACAAAGGAGAGAGCAAGATTGTGCCTTTTCTTAAACAAGGGGCAGGTGTGGTAACCACTCGTGCTCACGTGCAGTATATCGTTACTGAATATGGTGTGGCTGAGCTCTTTGGCAAGAATTTATGTGAAAGGGCTAAGGCATTGATTGCAATAGCGCACCCTAACCATCGTGAAAACTTAGAGAGGAGTTTTATGATGAAGTAGGGTAGTACGAGCCACAATTAGCAAATGAGGAAATGAGCAAATGAGGTGCGAGCCGCACGGGCTATTAACTTTGGCAAAGTTTGAGATGAAAAAGCGATGTGTTGGGGCGGTTAGGAGGAGACGGAAGATATCGGAGGAGAACGGAAGAGAGCTGAGAAGAATTTTGGTGAAAAAAGGCTGTAAGGAGGGTGTGGTTAGCTTATAGAGAGCTTATAGGAAGCTTATACGAATCTTGGACGATTGGTATAGGAAGGGTATATAAATAGTTGATTCATAATATCATACAACAACGCTAAAAATGTTAAAAACGGGGTTTCGAGACGAAAGAAAGAGGAAGAGGCACTAGGTCTTAGACCATAGACAATAGGGGGGAGTGTGACGGTAAAGACGGAGTAAAGAAGAAAGTAAGAAGGAGGTAATTTTTATGGCACACCTATTGTAATACATAGGAAGCAATGTACATTTTGTAGTATATAAGAAATTGATTTTAAACTGTATAGATATAATGAGAATATTTATATAGACAAGTGACTACTGACAAAATGGCATATAGTAACGATCTAAATATGAATATAGGAAATTTTGACAGCCTTTTGGCTGAACATATAGACGAAGATACAGAATTCATTCCGCTTCTTACTTTGGAAGATGAAGAAGAGATAGAACGCGAACGCATACCACACGTGTTACCTATTCTTCCCTTGAAAAACACTGTGCTATTTCCAGGAGTAGTAGTGCCTATCAGTGCGGGGAGAGATGCGTCTATTCACCTTATCAACGAGGCATATGCTACTACTAAGACTATTGGTGTTGTAGCTCAATTAGACGAGAAGACCGAAATACCCGAGGGCAAAGACCTCTTTCGTTTTGGTACGGTAGCCCGTATTCTCAGAGTTTTGAAAATGCCTGACGGCAATGTAACTATTATCATTCAAGGTAAAAAGCGCTTCGAGATAGAGAGTATTGTAGAAGAAAAGCCGTACATCAAAGCGATGATAAAAGAGATGCCGGATGTGAAACCCGATGCGAACGATAAGGAGTTTGAAGCGACTATTGAAGCTGTGAAAGACCTCTCTATCAAGATTGTACAAGAAAATCCAAATATCCCTTCGGAAGCGGCTTTTGCTATTAGGAATATAGAGAGCACATCGTTCCTGATTAACTTTATATCGTCCAATATGAATGCTACCGTTTTGGAAAAGCAAGGCGTATTGGAGATTGATGAACTAAAAGAGCGCGCTACGGCTATCTTAAAATATTTGAATATCGACTTGCAACGCCTTACCTTGCGTAACGAAGTACAGTCGAAAACGCGTATTGATATCGACCAGCAACAGCGTGAATACTTCTTGCACCAGCAGATGCGTACTATTCAGGAAGAATTAGGAGGCGTGTCGTACGAGCAAGAGATGGAAGAGCTGAAAAAGAAAGCTAAAACCAAGAAGTGGGACGACAAGATAAAAGAGCTCTTTGAAAAGGAACTGAGCAAATTGCAACGTACCAATCCTAATAGTCCAGATTATGGCATTCAGCGTAATTACTTAGAAGTATTATTGGAATTGCCTTGGAATGAGTATTCTAAAGACAACTTTGACCTAAAACGCGCTCAGAAAATTCTTGATAAGGAACACTACGGATTAGAAGAGGTGAAACGCCGTATCATAGAGTATTTGGCGGTGCTTAAACTCCGTAATGATATGAAATCACCTATCTTGTGCTTCTATGGACCTCCTGGGGTAGGGAAGACCTCCTTAGGACGCTCTATTGCCAAGGCTTTGAGCCGTGAGTACGTGCGTATGTCGTTAGGAGGTTTGCACGATGAGGCTGAGATACGAGGTCACCGTAAAACCTATATCGGGGCAATGCCGGGGCGTATTTTGCAACAGCTTAAAAAAGCTAAGACCTCTAATCCTGTATTTGTATTAGATGAGATAGATAAATTAGGAAACAATAGTTACCAAGGCGATCCTTCTTCGGCTATGCTAGAAGTGCTCGACCCTGAGCAAAATAAAGAGTTTTACGACAACTTCCTCGAGATGGGTTACGACCTTTCTAAGGTGATGTTCATCGCTACTGCGAACGACCTTTCGACCATACAGCCTGCTTTGCTAGACCGTATGGAACTCATCAACGTAACGGGTTATACCATAGAGGAAAAGACCGAGATAGCTAAACGCCACTTATTACCTAAGCAACTCAAAGAACACGGTATGAAAACTACCGACTTGCAATTAGGCAAAAAGGAAATAGAACGTATTGTGGAAGGTTATACCCGCGAATCGGGAGTACGCGCTTTGGAAAAAGAAATAGCGAAAGTAGTACGCTACGGAGCTAAAAACTTAGCAATGGAAGAAGCCTACGACCCTAAACTTACCATAGAGACCATAGAAAAAATATTGGGACCTGCCCGCTTAGAACTCGATAAATACGAAGATAACGAGGTAGCTGGCGTAGTTACTGGATTGGCGTGGACGAGTGTAGGAGGAGATATTCTGTTTATAGAATCTGCCTTATCGAAAGGTAAGGGGGTGCTTAATATCACAGGTAATTTAGGTCAGGTGATGAAAGAATCGGCTACTATTGCTTTGGAATACCTAAAAGCCAATGCTGAGCGCTATAACCTCAATGTGAAACTCTTTGATAGTTACGATGTGCATATACACGTACCTGAAGGGGCAACTCCTAAAGATGGTCCGAGTGCGGGTATTGCGATGCTTACCTCACTAATGTCGCTCTTTACTCAAAAGAGAGTGAAAAAACACTTGGCAATGACCGGAGAGATTACTTTGCGTGGAAAGGTACTACCGGTAGGTGGACTCAAAGAGAAGATTTTGGCAGGGAAACGCGCAGGTATTAAAGAATATATTTTGTGCAAAGACAACGAGAAAGATATCTTGGAAATCAAACAAGAATACCTTAAAGGACTTACTTTTCATTATGTAACGGATATGGAAGAAGTGATACGTTTGGCAATTACCAACCAAGATGTAAAACACAAAAAAGTTTTAAGCTTTGAGTAATAATTAGTACTTTTGCACTTTCATAAGATAAAGAACAATGAATAAGAATCAAGAAGAAGATATATTAGGAGATAACCATATAGCAACTTCGGCAGTTACACCACTTAGAGCAGATGCTTTTCAGATGAGTGAAACCGAAAAGATAGCAGAAATAGAAACTCACGTACGTGCTATTTTGCATACTTTGGGAATGGATTTAACCGATGATAGTTTGAAAGGCACTCCCAGACGTGTAGCTAAGATGTTTGTAAAAGAGATTTTTGGAGGCTTATTACCAGAGCGCAAACCTTCGATGTCTACTTTCGAGAACTCTTACCATTATGGTGAGATGTTGGTAGAGAAGAATATCGTAGTGTATTCCACTTGTGAACACCACTTGTTACCTATTGTGGGGCGTGCTCACGTGGGCTATATTTCTAACGGTAAAGTGTTAGGGCTTTCGAAGATGAATCGTATTGTAGAGTATTATGCGAAACGTCCGCAAGTGCAGGAACGCCTTACGATGCAAATAGTACAAGAGATGCAACGCGCTCTCGGTACCGAAGATGTGGCTTGTATTATAGATGCCAAACACCTATGTGTGAACTCTCGCGGTATAGAAGATATTGATAGCAGTACGGTTACTGCTGAGTTTGGTGGTAAATTCAAAGACCCTGAGATAAGAAAGGAGTTCTTAGAATATATAAAATTAGACACGAGATACCATTAAACTAATGTAAGTTTGATGTAAGGAGATGATGTTGTCCCTCAGAAAGCTGTAGCACCGCAGGCAATAGAAAATAATATTTGTTATATTGAGCAGATGTTAATTAAAAGAATAAAATACCCCTAAAAGTATCTAAACTTTTAGGGGCATTTTTTATGAATAAAGATTTTAGGTGCGATCCGCACGGGCGGAGTAATGAGGAAATGAGGAAATGAGAAAATGAGGAAATGAGGAAATGTGGAAATGAGGAAATGTGGAAATGAGGAAATGGGGGTGTGGGTTTGCTTGGGGAGCTAGGAGAGGCTTGGGGAGATGCTGAGAATCTCTGGGAGATGAGATATCCAAAAGGATTAATATATTAGGGGAAACGTTACTATTAGAATGTAAAGTGAAAAAAAACGTAAAAAAACTTGCATTATTCAAAAAAAGTTCTGACCTTTGCGGTCATATAACCAAAACCTGTTGGACAATGCTAAAGTATCTTATCTTCTTTTTAGGTACCCTTAGTATCTATGCTCAAAAAGAGTACTGTTTTCAGTACGACAGCGCGGGTAACCAGCGCAGTGCGCTTTTGTGCCTCAACGGCAAAGACGACGCTACCGACGAGGAGCTCTTTGATGAACTGCCTGAGGCTTTGAAATCTTCAGAGGCTGATAATTCTTCTAAAATTACTCTGCAAGGAGCCCCTAACCCTGTAACTGATAACTTGGCGGTGTATTGGCATCACAGTGAAAATGGAGTGCTGACGCAACTTGTTGTGTTTTCGGTAGACGGCAAGATGATGTATAGGACGGACCAAATTCCTGCGAATGAGCCTTTTCACATCAATGTATCGACTTGGTCGGTGGGGTATTACTTTTTGGTAGCTACGTTTTCTGACGGCAGTAGGAAGGTGTTTAAGGTGGTGAAAAAATAATATTAATGATTAATGTTAAGTTATAAACGATTAAGCATATGAAGAGGTTGTTATTATTACTATCTGTTTGTTATACTCTTGGCAGTGTAGCTCAAGAGAGTTATCCTTTGCAGGCTATTGAACGCACTTCATTTTACGCAGAGCCTGTTGACCCTCCTACTGAAACGGCTCTTCTTTCGGGGAACATAGCAGCACGAGATGGCGGGGGTAATACTGTGGGCTTGACTACGGGTGAACTGAGTGTATCAGGCACAGGAGCTGCAGTGTATACCGTGCCTATTGCGGTACCTCAAGGGATTAAGGGCGTTGCTCCTACGTTGGCACTGACCTACAACAGCCAGAGTGGTAACGGCATTGCGGGTTACGGTTGGCACTTAGCGGGGCTTTCGGTGATAAGCAGAGTAGGAAGCACGATGTATCACAATGGTAAGATTACCGAGGTAAACCTTACGGAAACAGACCAGTTTGCTTTGGACGGACAACGGTTGATGCTGAAAGAAGGCAAACACGGCGAAAGTGGAGCGGTGTACGAGACTGAAACTTTCTCACAAGTACGTATTAAGGCAGTGGGCAAGAGCAAGAACGTGGCTTTTGGACCTGATTACTTCGAGGTACTTTACCCTGATGGCTCTAAGGCGTATTATGGCAAGGAAAACAATAGCCAATCGCCTATGGAATATGCGATAAGTTCTTGGGAGAATGCACAGGGAGTAAGGATAGAATATTTTTATACAATAGAAAATAATTCTCTTCGTATTAAGCATATTGAATACGGTAATAATGCAAAGATTGAATTTAATTATGACGACCGTACACGTCCTGAAGTAGCATACGTAGGAGGTATGGAATTTATAAATGGAAAATATTATCAACTATTAATGTAACTGATAATAATATTCCTTATAGAAGCTATATTCTCAGTTATAACACAAACGGTTTGCAATATAACCGCTTGACTTCTGTACAGGAAAAAGTGGGAGGAGAAAGTCGCTTGCCAATAGAATTTAAATATTGGGATACTGCTAAGAATCGAGAAGATTTGACTAATTTTAGTCTTACTTCATCTAAATCTACACTTTATTTCAATGTGAACCTTCAAAATTCTGTAACTGTACCTTTAGACATAGATGGAGACAATTACACTGACTTTATAATATATCCTACTGTAGGAGAAAAGGCATATAAGGAGCTTTTTATTTTTGATAACTTAAAAAAGGAAACGCCTTCATTTACTAAGGCAATTATTCCTGAAGGATTTAAAGATATATTTCCCGCAAAAATATTAGGAGGGACAGGGAATATTTTAAGAGGTCAAGGTATTGTACTTTATTCTGTTCAAGATGAAGGAGTGACCTTTAAAGTGTGTGCTAAAGGTTCTATGCTTTATGAACAATATGAGAGGAAGTTCAATTTTACGTCTTATCCCGATGAAAGAGGATATTATCAAACTATATTAGACAATAGAGGAACATCTAACCCTATCCCCGAAATGAAGTATAGTGTCAATAAATGGGTTGATTTTATTTCGGGTGATTTTGATGGTAATGGACTTACGGATATTATAGGAATAGAACACCCTTTTATGTATGAAAAATGTCATATAATGAAAAGGGAATGTGTTTGTGATCGTAGAGATACAGAAAATAGAGTATTTTTTATTGATTTAGATAAGCGCAAGGAAAGAGATTACATAAAGATAATAGGTAGACTCAATAATTCTTTAAGATTTGATAATGTTTTTCTATCTATGGATGTGACAGGTAATGGGAAAGATGATATCGTACATATTGTTGATGGTTGCTTATCTGTTTATGAAATCGATAATAATTATCAATTACAATTATTATATGAGTATCATAATTCCTCGATAAATACGAAAAAAAGAGTTCCTATTGCAGGCGACTATAATGGGGATGGTAAAAAAGATTTTTTAATCCCTATTGGTGATTATACAACTCACTATATATTACTTGTTAATACAGGAAAGGAGTTACTTCCTTTAGAGCAAGAATTTCCTTTTATTTATAAGGAGCCAGAAACGGAAATAAAGGTAACGAAAGCTAATAATTCTTTTTGGGGAAATTTTCTAAATATAAGATATCAAGTTTATCATTATGGTAGGCTTATACCTATTGATATTAATAATGATGGAAAAACAGATATCATTAGTACCTATGCTAGTATAGTTCCTGATAAATATAAAGAAGATAATAGAAGTGGAGCTTTTGTTGCATTTGTAAATAGTTCACAAAACGATAATTCAGTATCGTTTATAAGTGGCAAAAGGATAGAACTGTCATCAAAAGGTGTTATCCCACATACTATATTCTCATCTCCTGATGAACGAGATAGGCAAATGAATATCTCTTTTTATGCAGACAATAAATTAGAAACTTTTACTTTAAAGCAAAATAACAAAGAAGATATGTTATTACGACAGGTAGATTTAGGAGGTATACAGCAAAATATAACCTATCGACCAATGTCTATTGACTACTCTTATGAACATTTTAGAGATGAACTCTTTACTTACGATGCTAACACTAGCAATATTGTTTATCCTTACACTCCCCTAGAAAATGTATCACAAATACGTTTAGTAGGCAAAATAGAACGTTTGGTGGGTGGAATACCTAAAGTACAACGTATATTTAACTACTATAATGGTATTAGCCATGCTGAGGGATTAGGTTTTTTAGGATTTCAAGCAATGGGTAATACTAACTGGTATGATCCCGAAAAACGGAAAGAGCAGCTTCTTTATACTCATAAAATAATAAGTCCTTATTTGAGAGGAGCTGTATTAGATGAATATAGTATTGAAAATAATACTTATGGATTAAATAATGAACCTGTACGCGTACGCTCCTATTTTCAGCATACCACCTACCAATATACTGATGCCCTCAGTCCTAACAAGGTCTTCAAGCTCCAACTTACTCAGCAGACCACTGAAGATAAACTTTCGGGACTAACGACTATCAATAATTTTAGTTATGATGCGGACGGTAACCTCACGGAACAACGTACCCAAACGGACGGCTATAGCCAAAGTACGCGCGTGAGCTATTTGCCTAAAAGCGAAGTTCCGTATTTTGTAGGCTTACCTCAACAGAAAGAGACTACCACCACCTTGGCAGGCGATAGTTTTAGCACTGCTGAAACTTTTGCTTATGACAAAGGTTTGCTCACTACCCATAAAACCAAAGGTAATGGTACGGGTTGGCGTACTACTTCTTATGGTTATGACGAGTACGGCAATGTAACTGAACAAACTGCTACTGCTGAAGACGGACAACAACGTACCGAACGCTATACCTATGACCCAAGCCACCGTTTTGTAACAGCTCATACCGACCACGAAGGACAGGTAACCAAGTTTAGCTATAACAATAGAGGTCTGCTGGAAAGCGAAACGACTCCACTGGGACAAAGTACTCTTTATGCCTATGACCTTTGGGGTAGACCTACCCAAACCACGAATTTCTTAGGCAAGAAAACCACGATGCGTTATAGCTTTGACGGAGGTATTTTTAAAAACATTACCGAGAACGAAGAAGGCGCTTACAGTGCAGAGAGCTATAACACTTTAGGCTGGTTGTTAGAAAAAGAAAGCAACGATGCTTTTAACAACCACTATGCAGTTAGCTACGAGTACGACGGTATAGGGCAACAAGTAGCTGTAAGCACACCTCACCCCACAAGAGGTGCTTCTCAAAAGGTGAAGAGGACAGAATACGATGTGTATGGGCGACCTACCACTATTACGAGTCCCGAAGGTAAAATAACCCGTTTTACCTACGACAAACTTAAAACCACCGCTGATGACGGACAGCAACAAGTGATAAGCACACGCGATGCCCAAGGTAACATTATAGAACACCAAGACACAGGAGGTACCGTGCGCTATACCTACTTTGCCAATGGTAGCCTGAAAACAGCCGACTATGGAGGTGCCATACAAAAGATAACCCAAGACGGATGGGGACGCAAAACGAGCCTTACCGACCCTTCGGCAGGGCGATATACCTATCAATACGATACGTGGGGCAACCTTACCGAAGAGACTACCCCTAAGGGTAAGACCACCTTTAGCTATGGGCAAGGTACCGACCGCCTCACCGAAAAACATATTACAGGCGATTATACCGATATGCACATACGCTACACCTATAACGCCGAAAAATTGCTCACCCAAATAGACAACCAAAACAAAGATGGCAATAATGACAGTTACCGCTATGAGTATAACGGACTCAAACAATTGGTTCAAACTACCGAAACCAACCCCCAAGCGGTATTTACTAAAAACTACACCTACGACAGCTTTGGACGTGTACAACAAGAAACCACTACCGCCCAAACGGCAGGCAAACGTGTGAGCAGTGCCGTGCAATACCGCTATGAGAATGGGGAACTCATAGAAATGAAAACACCAAGCGGAGCGACCCTTTGGAAACTGAGCGCAAGTAACGAATACGGACAACCGCTGAGCCTTCACAAAGGAAAGACCCAAGAGCATTTGCAGTACAACAGTCATTTCCCTAAAACACAAACTGTACAACGGGAAGATACTCCGCTGAACGTATTGCAATACGATTTTAATACGCAAAAAGGACTGCTGAATCATCGTACTTATAGTTTTTATAACCAAAAAGAAGAATTTGCGTATGATACCACCGACCGCCTCACCCGCTGGGGTAATGTCACCCACCAATACGATGAACGCGGTCGCATTACCGAAAACAGTGCCATAGGTACCTATGAATACACACGTAATGGCTACCAACAGCAAAAACTCACCACCAACGAAGTAGGTGAGACGTATTTAGAAAAATACCCACTACCCACTGTAAGGTATAACGCTTTCAAAGCCCCAGAGCAGATATATGTAAAGGATAAAGAGCGAATAAGCTATGAATACAACGCCTTTGGCGAACGTTCGCACTGCTATTACGGTAATGCCGAAGTAGAAAAAGCCAAACGCCCACTGCTAAAACACTACAGCCACGACGGTAGTACAGAAATCGTATGTAATAAAACCGATAACAGCACCAAGTTTGTGTTTTACTTAGGAGGTGATGCCTATAGTGCCCCTGCGATACTCATTTCGGACGGTGAAGCGCAAAAGCTCTATTACTTACATAGAGATTACTTAGGCTCTATAGTAATGCTCACCGATGAGGACGGCAACATTGCAGAAAGACGTCATTTTGACCCTTGGGGACAACCCATAAAAATAGAAGACGGCGCAGGAAAAGTGTTACAAGGTTTAACTTTATTAGATAGAGGCTTTACGGGACACGAGCACCTGCAAACGGTAGGCTTGGTACATATGAACGGACGGTTGTACGACCCAGCCTTACACCGTTTCTTACAACCCGACAATTATGTACAAGACCCTTTTAACACGCAGAACTTTAACAGGTATGGGTACTGCTTGAATAACCCGCTACTCTATACTGACCCTACGGGAGAATGGTTTGTAATAGATGATGTTATTGTGATGTTAGTAGGAGGGGCTGTAAATCTAACCATAAATGCTATACAAGGAAATGTAACTTCTTTTTGGAATGGTCTTGGTTACTTTGTGGTAGGAGTAGGAGCTGGAGCTGCTAGTTTATATGGAGGTCCTTTAGCGGGTGGCGCTGTATTAGGATTTGGAAATAATATCACCACACAAGTTTCGCAGAATGGGTGGAGTAATATTGATTGGACAAGTGCTATAATAGATACAGGAATAGGAATTGGAACTGCTTATATAGGAGGTCAATTTTCGGGAATATCTTCAAAGATATTTAAAGATGTTTCAAGTCCTGTCCTTAGAAATGTATTGATAAGTGGTACTAGTAATGCAGCTTCTGGTTTTGTTGTCTCAGGGGGAGCTTCTTATATAATGAATGGAGATGTAGATCAAGCTTTTAAAGATGGCTTAAGAGGGAGTGGATATGGTTTAACTTTAGGAACTATTTCTGGATTTGTGCAAGGATTTCAATATGCAAGAGAAAAAGGTGTTAATCCTTGGAATGGGATAATCTATGAAGAAAAATTGATGCAAAGATCAGCTATTTTTGCGGATGATTTTGTCCCCTTTACAAAAAATGATGGGGTAACAGGAACTCTAAAACATCAAGCAGCTAGTACTCTTTTAAAAAGATATCAAAATATTTATGGAGATAGAGGACTAAGATTTGGAGAATATTTTAATAATAATAAGATTCTAGGACTTGGCAATAGAGGTTTTTTAGATGTAGTAAATCATAAAACTATGAATATATATGATTTTAAATTTGGAGGTGCTGACTGGAGAAAAGGACAATTTGAAAAATATCAAAGGAATTATAAAGGTTATAAAATTTTTAAGATCAAACCATAGTAATATGAAAATAAACAAAGAACTCAAGCAAGAAATTAACAAAGAATGGCAAAGTGCTTTCCCCCAGCTAGGAAGATATGCCCAAAATAAACTTTATAAAGTTTTAGGGACTCTTGTTATTGGTATAGAATTGATAAAAGTTCCTTTTATGGAACAATATAGACCTCTTTTTGTTATCTATACTCTGTTTGATAAAGATTTAAACACAAACCTCTCTGAAGAAATATTATTACAAGAGTTTCATAATAAGAAAGGACTTCAGTGTGATATACCTTATCTAAAACACAATGAGTATTTTAAAGAAGCAGTAAGTTGTATTGATAAACAACTTCCAATTTCTTTAGAAGTAGACATACAAATTGATAAAATAAATGTTCTTTTAGAAAGTTATATTAGAAAAGCCCCTTTTAATGGAGGAGCTACTAACTCTTTCAGTTATGCAAAATATCAAGAAATTAAAATGAAAATAGCCTTATATGTGAATAAAGAAAGAGCTCAACAAGTATTTAGAGATATTTATAATGTAAAATGGGATAATAAATCTTTTGAAGAATCTAATTGTTTTATAAATAGTTGGTTAGTCTCTTTGCAAGAAGTGATAGATAGTAGAGATACTTTTCTAAGACAAATTGAAATCAACAAACAAAGTAAAAAGATTTTAAAATTACCTTATTCAGAGATTGTTTTATAGCTATAAAAAGAATTTGGAAAATATTTGTGAAGACTTTAAATTACCGTTAGATAATGTGATAATAATAGTTTTGTTATGAAATTAACAGATAAATTAATAGCACTACTAAAAAAAGGAGCTCCTGTATATGGAACAATACAAAAATCTTTTTCAAAGAATGATGCCTTAGAGATTTTAGAAGAGTGTCTAAAGAGTAGAATTGCTGTTTTGGGAGGAGATGTAGTCAATATTAATAATAATGGCTATTTTGAATATAATTATGATAATTGGAGTTATAATAGAAAGAAAGGAGAAAGCGAGGTAGATTACGTATTAAGAAGTATAGAAAAAGCCATTAAATATATATCTAATTATAAACTAAATAATGTTTATTTTTGTATCTCATTTGATATAAAAGACAGTAATACAAATAAATATTTCTTTTTTAAGGATATAACTTTATAATTAGAAAAAATATAACCCAATATGATAACATCAGGAAAAAATAGAATAGCCTTAGAGGCATTACACCAACTTATAATACGTGTAAAAATTAGAACAGGGTATAAAGAACCTTATGAAGAAACTTTTAACCTTTTAGATGAGATTGAATACCTTCCTGTCTTGATGTTAGATGAAAAAGACAGAACTCAAGAGTTTGAAGAATATTTGAAAGAAATATGTGAAAAATATAGTTTTATGCCTATATGGTATAGATATCAAAAAGGATAGCATACACTGTTTTTCTAAGATAACATTATGGAGATAACAAGAGGTATCAGTATATTTAATTGCAATAGTAATGAAGAGCACGATAGGATAGTCTATCAGTTAAGAGAAGAGGATAAGAATATAATTTTTTTCAATGTAGGCACGCCCTTTTCCATAAGGACATATGATTATTTTAAGAAGAAAAAATTAAAGACTAACAATTGTTTTTTAGCTTTTATCTATAAGATTTTTTATAGATTTATTCCTGATGTTAAAACGGTAAAGGAACTTGATAATTATTCTGATGGTCCTAACCGATATTTTATGGTTGTAAAAGATTTGATAAGTAATAAAAATAAAAAGTATGTTTTAGGATTAACGGCTCTTAGTTATGGTACAATAGATGAAATAGTGAGCTATCTTATAAAAAACAAAGCAGAGTATAAAGTGCTATTAATCAATATAGAGTATTCTTTAAAAGAAACCGTTTATTATCCTAATGTAACTGTTGAACAAGCACTGTCTATTTCCAAAAATAATCTTATCACAAGAGGAAAAGAAATACAAAGACAAAAAAAAAGAATTGTTGAACTAACAAATGAATTAAATGATATATTGAGCAAAGGAACTCTTGTGTATGGCACAACAGAAAAAGCTTTTTCAAAAGAAGAAACTTTAGACATTTTAAATAGATGTTTAAGATTGAAGATTACAGTTCTTGGAGGTGCAGTAGTTGAATACAAAGACGGGTATTTTGAGCATAATTATGATAGTTGGAACTGTAAAAAGAAAAAGAAAGAAGCTATTATTGATTATACTTTAAGAAGCATACAGACAGCTTTTAAGTACGTCTCCGAGTACAAAAAAAATGATGCTTATTTTGTTCTTAATGTAAAAGATGATAATTTCATCAATAAATATCTTTTTTTCGATGATTAACTTTGTAACCTACCGCTAACTAAGCAGTCGAGACATATTCTTAGGAATGTATTGATAAGTGGCACTAGTAATGCAGCTTCTGGTTTTGTTGTCTCAGGAGGAGCTTCTTATATAATGAATGGAGATGTAGATCAAGCTTTTAAAGATGGCTTAAGAGGGAGTGGATATAGTTTAACTTTAGGAACTATTTCTGGATTTGTGCAAGGATTTCAATATGCAAGAGGATATGATGTAAATCCTCGGACAGGGAAGAGAAATGACTTTTTTGAGGGGACTTGGTACTCTAATAAAGTATTAGGACAGATGTCTAATACTTCTGATGCTTTTCATAGTTTTCCTGAGAATATAAAAGCCTTTCAAATGGACGGGGTTGTAACTCCTCTAAAAGGAAATGATGGTATTATAAGACCAATACTAAAAATTCCAGGAAGCTATAGAGGAAGAGAAGGATATTTTGAATTTATAAGAGAACGTGATGGAATGATTAATCATAGATTATTCCGCCAAATTAAGAATTAATAAACAAATGAATTTAACTGATAAATTAATCACAGTACTAAAAAGAGGAACTCCTGTATACGGAACAATACAAAAATCTTTTTCGAAAAAAGACGCCTTAGAGATTTTAGAAGAATGCCTAAAACTAAAAATTACAGTTTTTGGAGGAGATGTAGTAGAGTATAAAAATAATTATTTTGAACATAATTATGACAATTGGAGTTGCGAAAGAAAAAAAATGAGTCTGATGCTGATTATGCTTTGAGAAGTGCTAAAAGAGCTATTAAATACATTTTAGAGTACAAAAAGGATAATGCTTATTTTATTCTTGTACTTAATGTAAAAGATGAAAATATTAAACAACATCTTTTTTTTAATGAGATGATTTTGTAACCTACCACTAACTAAGCGGGCGAGATATATTTAGAAAAACACTCTTTGCCTATTGTAAGGTATAACGCTTTTAAAGCTCCGGAGCAGATATACGTAAAGGACAAAGAGCGAATAAGCTATGAATACAACGCCTTTGGCGAGCGTTCACATTGCTATTACGGCAATGCCGAAGTAGAAAAAGCCAAACGCCCACTGTTAAAACACTACAGCCACGACGGTAGTACAGAAATTGTATGTAACAAGACCGATAACAGCACCAAGTTTGTATTTTACTTAGGAGGTAATGCCTATAGTGCCCCTGCGATACTCATTTCGGACGGTGAAGCGCAAAAGCTCTATTACTTACATAGAGATTACTTAGGCTCTATAGTAATGCTCACCGATGAAGACGGCAATATAGCCGAGCGCAGACACTTTGACCCTTGGGGACAACCCATAAAAGTAGAAGATGGAGCGGGAAAAGTGTTACAAGGTTTAACTTTATTAGATAGAGGCTTTACGGGACACGAGCACCTGCAAACCGTAGGCTTTATACATATGAACGGACGGTTGTACGACCCAGCCTTACACCGTTTCTTACAACCCGATAACTATGTACAAGACCCTTTTAATACTCAAAATTTTAACAGGTATGGGTATTGCTTGAACAACCCGCTGGTGTATGTAGATGAGAATGGGGAGTTTCTATGGGCAGCAGTTATCATTGGGGCAATATTTGGAGCTTATACAGGAGGAACTTTAGCTAATAATGGTGAAGCAAACCCCTTGAAATGGAATTTCTCCGATAATTGGGGGTATATAATAGGAGGAACCATTGTAGGAGCTATTAGTGGGTATATAGGAGGTTCCTTAGCTGGTTTACAGATACCTATGGCTAATACTATTGGCATAGCAGGAGGTTCATTAGTAAATACAGTTGGTACTTGGGCTTATACAGAAGGTAAAACAGAAATAAGTATTAGTTTTGGAGCAGCTTCTTTTAATTTTAATAGAGGTAGTTTTGGTTATCTTTTTAAGAAAGGTAATTCTACTATTGAGAATATAGGATATGGATTGGGAGCAATGGCAAATTTAGCAGATTTAGGAGAAACAGGTAAACTACTACTGAATACTGAAAAGAAAGATATAATTAATCATTCTGCTATATTAGATGAAAATGGAAATGTTATTATTTCAGAAGGGCCTGGTAAGAATTGGATTGAACCTAAAGGAAGCGTTGATCATTATCTAAATAGAACTCTAGGTGGAAGTGGCGCAACTAATAGATACCCTGTACTTGGAGAAAATGTAACAATTAATAAAGTAAATTTAACTGCTATTAAAACCTATGGAAAAGTACTTGATTTCTTAACAAAAAATGGAGATGGTATATTGCCTTATAGTTTTGTGTATAGTTCTTGTTCTACACATACAGGATTGGCATTGAACTTAGCAGGGATACCAACTCTATTCATACATCCTTATACTGTTCAAGGTTCAGTATGGTTATGGAATAAAAGTATAACCCCTTCGATTATTAATAATTCTTATCATTTACAAAATCAAAGAAAATGAAATATTTCAAGTATATTATATTTATGAGTATATTCTCATTCTCTTGTTTTTCAAATAGAGGAAGAGAAAAATGTGAAGTTAGAAGAATTTTGAGTTCTAAAGAAAATAATCATATTTACTATATTCACATTTTATTTAACCATTGTATTTCTCAAGAAGAACGGAAAGCTCTTGCATTGAAAGAAATAAAACTGATATATGCTTCTTCTTTTAAAAATGATAATGTAATTCATATAGAAGAATATTTAGGCAAAATGTATAATGAATATAAATATGAAATTAAAGTCAAATGAATAAGAAAAATTTATTTTTAATATTACTTTCTTTTTTCTATCTTTGTGTAGGTGCGCAAAGTAAAGACACAATTTATACTCAAAATGCAGGAGAAATCGCTATATTAGGTAAGAGAGTTGCTTATGTTTATAAAGGAGAACAAATTTCAGAGGATAAAGTAGAAGAATTAAAACAAAGAGAAACATTTTTCTATCCTTTGCGTTTTATATTGATAGCAACTGATTTTGAAAACCGTAAAAAATATGATTATGTTTTCTATGTATACAATACACATCAAGTACGGGTACCAAATGATGAAAGAAAAAAAGAAATGTTAAGAATAATAAAATAATAAAATTTATTTTCTTTTGAATACAACGCCTTTGGCGAACGTTCGCACTGCTATTACGGCAATGCCGAAGTAGAGAAAGCTAAACACCCACTGCTAAAACACTACAGCCACGACGGTAGTGTAGAGATAGTATGTAACAAAACCGATAACAGCGCCAAGTTTGTGTTTTACTTAGGCGGTGATGCCTATAGTGCTCCTGCTATACTCATTTCGGACGGTGAAGCGCAAAAACTCTATTACTTACATAGAGATTACTTAGGCTCTATAGTAATGCTCACCGATGAAGAGGGTAACATTGCAGAAAGACGACATTTTGACCCTTGGGGACAAGTGGTAAAAGTGGAAGATGGAGCGGGAAAAGTGTTACAAGGTTTAACTTTATTAGATAGAGGCTTTACAGGGCACGAACACCTGCAAACGGTAGGACTTATCCATATGAACGGGCGGTTATACGACCCAGCGCTACACCGCTTCTTACAACCCGACAACTTTGTACAAGATCTTTTTAACACTCAGAATTTTAATAGGTATGGATATTGTTTGAATAACCCGCTGGTGTATGTGGATAAGAATGGAGAGTTTTTATGGGCAGCAGTTATCATTGGAGCAATATTTGGAGCTTATACAGGAGGAACTTTAGCTAATAATGGTGAAGCAAACCCCTTGAAATGGAATTTCTCCGATAATTGGGGGTATATAATAGGAGGAACTATTGTAGGAGCTATTAGTGGGTATATAGGAGGTTCCTTAGCTGGTTTACAGATACCTATGGCTAATACTATTGGCATAGCAGGAGGTTCATTAGTAAATTCTATTGGTACATGGGGATATACAGAAGGTAAAACAGAGATAAGTATTAGTTTTGGAGCAGCTTCTTTTAATTTTAATAGAGGTAGTTTTGGTTATCTTTTTAAGAAAGGTAATTCTACTATGGAGAATATAGGGTATGGATTTGGTGCATTAGCAAATATAACAGATGTTGTATCTCTTTTTGGAGGAGGAGAGAATGTAAGCGTTAATTCAGCTAGTACAAAAGATGATGATTGGTGGGGACATAGTTCTATAACAGATAAAGATGGTAATACTCTAGTATCTGTAGGTCCTGATTCTCCTGTTGAGAAAGGTGCTGGTCTAACGCAAACTTGGAAAAATTCAGTTAAAGGAGCAGATACTAATTGGTCTACTTATTTTGGTGAAGAGGGAACTTGGCAGGTGTCTCTAAATAATATTAGTAAAAACGCAGTAAGTAATTATGCTTCAAAAATTACTCGTTGGGATTTACTATTCAATAGTTGTGTAGGTCACACATCAAGAGCTCTATGGTCAGCAGGGGTTCCAAACGTTTATCTTTTTCACCCCCATATGTTAAATCTACAGCTAAGTATATATAAAATGGGAATATTAGCAAGCCCTTATATTTATACAACACCTAATAAAATAAAAAGATGAAATATATTATGATTATAGTTCTATCTCTTATAAAAATTGATGCTTTTGCTCAACAAATAAGAGATTTTAATGACATTTCCCAAGAGATATTAGTTAACTTGGATAAGATGGGAAGAGATAAAGAAATTGCATTAAATAATTATGAAGCAGAGTATCTTAATAAAATTTTCGAGAACAGCAGAGAACACTTTGACTTTACAAATAAGAAAGTTGTTTTTATTTATGCACATATAGGAGTCAAAAGTAAGAAACACTTTTTCTCAGAACAAAGAAAAAGATTTTTAATGAAAAGTACTATATCTTCTTGTTCTCTATTTATACTTGATAAAAAACAAAGTGAAACTAATAAGTACGATGCCATAATAGCTTGTTGGTTTAAAATTCGCCCTGACCTAGAAAAGCTCATAAAAAGAATAGAAAAGAATAACTTGTAAGATATTAAAAAGACGGGGCAGGTAATACCTTAGACAAACTCACCCTATTAGATAGAGGTTTTACGGGACACGAGCACCTGCAAACGGTAGGCTTGGTACATATGAACGGACGGTTGTACGACCCAGCCTTACACCGTTTCTTACAACCCGATAACTATGTACAAGACCCTTTTAACACGCAGAACTTTAACAGGTATGGGTACTGCTTGAATAACCCACTAGTGTATGTAGATGAGAATGGAGAGTTTATTATAACAGCTCTCATAGTAGGGGCTATAATAGGAGCTTATATAGGGGGTTCTCAAGCCAATGGTACCTATAATCCTTTGAAATGGGATTTTAACAATGTTGAAACTTGGGGAGGAATAGTAGGAGGAGGTATAATAGGATGCCTTTCTGGAGGTGTAGCAGCTTATGCAGGAGGGTTAGTTGCAGCAGGATTAGCCACCTATGGAATTACGGGAGGAGTTATAGGAGGAGCAGTAGTAGGAGCCACAAGCGGATTAGTAGGAGGCTTTATGAGTGGAGGCTTTATGTCTCAACTACCTGGAGGAAATGGTAAGTTTTGGGAAAGTGCAGGTTGGGGGGCTTTATCCGGTTTTATAGGTGGAGCCGTAATAGGAGGAGCCACAGGAGCTCTTACCACCCCTAAAGGACATAATATTTGGACAGGACGAGAAATACAACCTGTTCAAACCTTAGAAGGAGCTCCTATTAAAATAAACCTTGAAGCTAATGATTTAGATGGTTTAAGTTTACAAGATGCCAAACTTCAAATAAAGCAAGCTATTTCTGATAATGGAGGCCCTATACGATATAAATCAGACTATTTTAAGGTTGATGGACTTGATGCAACGCATAATTGGAATAGAGAAACTATTGAAATTGTTGCAGATCACGGAAAAATATTTAATTCTGTAGGAGGAGATGGTAGCAAGCAAATATTAATACAAATGTTAGGAAAAAAATATGGTGTAGATGGCGTTTATGAAATAATAATTAGAGATGGTGTTATTACTCATCAACGTTTTATAGAAAATGGAGTGATAAATGGTATATATAATCAAAAAGGGAGAGGCGTTGGCCCTCCTCCTGCTTGGTGGAAATAAAAATAATTAATAAAGAATTTACTATGATTTTATTTGACAAAGGTTTTATGCTAAACGACTGGAGAGCTGTATATGTAGGATTAAAAAAACATTGGTTTACTCCTGAAGAAGTACTATCTTATTGTGAATATGGCTATATATTATGTAGTGAGGAAATGTTTACTGAGATGTATATGTTATCTGAGCTCTCAGATGAAAATCTTTTAAACATAACAAGGAAGATATACCCTAACCCTATTTGGGAAAAAATTGATGATGATCTTTATGAAAGACGTCAAATAGGAGGTGAAAATTACTATCTTTTTTGGGCAGTGGAAAAATTATCTGAAGTAGTAGCTTTAGATAAAGATAAAAGATATAAGTTAGACGAAGTAGGATTTTTATATGCAAATTTCAATTATCCTGACGATTGGTATTATCTTATATATTATAATCCTCCTAAAAAAAGTAGAAAAATTGGGGTAGAACCTATATATGAAGATATATTGAAATATATAGATGACTCTACAAAGCAATTAATAGAGAGTAAGACTATAGAGCTGAAAAAGGTATAATAGCTGAAAGACACTTTGACCCTTGGGGACAAGTACTAAAAGTAGAAGATGGCGCAGATAATGCTTTAGACAAGCTCACTCTGTTAGACCGAGGCTTTACAGGGCACGAACACCTGCAAACGGTAGGACTTATACATATGAACGGACGGGGTTGTACGACCCAGCGCTACACCGTTTCTTACAACCCGATAACTACGTACAAGACCCTTTTAACACGCAGAACTTTAACAGGTATGGGTACTGCTTGAATAACCCGCTGGTGTATGTAGATGAGAATGGGGAGATTTTTCATTTAATAATAGGAGCTGTTGTAGGAGGAATACTAAATTGGGCTTTCAATGGTGCACGTCTTGATGCTAAAGGACTTGGCTATTTCGCAGTAGGAGCCGTGGCAGGGGCTGTGGGGGCTGGTATAGGTTCTGGAGTGAGTGCTTCATTGGCTGGAGGTACGTTTGCAGGAGGGTTTATGTCAGGAACAGCTGTATCTTCGAGTCTTTTTAGTAGTTTTGCTTCTGGCTTCTCTGCTGGTTTTTCAAGTGGCTTTATAAGTGGAGCAGGAAACTCTTGGATCAATGGGAACTCTTTTTTACAAGGAATTTATTCAGGTGTTAATATGGGAACCACAAGTGGATTTATAGGGGGTGCTATAAATGTCTCATTTAGTGGAATAAGAAATCTTAGACAACTTAGAGCTTTTAGGAAAGGAAATTCTCTATTAGGTATAAATGATAGTAATGAGGCTGTTCCTATGACTGATGATTTTATAAAAAGAGCACAAGAAGCTTGGTATCCAGATGCTCCAACAAATAACCTTCTCAATCATAGTGTTGAAAATGTTCCTACAAAATATATAAATCTGATGAATAAAAATGGCGCAGCAGCGGTAACTATTCCTCAATACTCAAATGGTATCATCACTGGAAATGCTTCTATTTATTATAATACCGGTGGGCAAGCGTTTTCTAGTGCAAAACAACTCTTTTATTGTATGGGACACGAGTTAGTTCATCTATCTCAGTATACTGCATTAGCAGGACAATCTGCAGGAATTGTGACTAAAAATTTTATGGATTTATTAGAATATCATGCTTATAGTTTTGAATTTAGTTTAGGAAGTGGTAATGCAGGAGGATTTAATCAACAAGCCATACGTGAATTATATAGAGAATTTCCAAATTTCTTTAATTCTCTAGGATATATGAGATTTCCTTGGACATTCAATACTAAATTTAGATACCCTTTTTAATCTTTTAAGATATGAAAAAAAAATTACTTATATATATTTTTTTATATTCTACACTAATTTATTCTCAGAAAGATGAGATTCAAATATTAAAAGTTATATTTGAAGAGATAAAATACAATCCTGACAAAGAGTTTCTCCAATGTGAAAAAGAGAAAATATTTTTCTTACGGAAAGATTATGAAAATGAAGTTAATATTCCATTGAATATTTTAGATGAATTCGAAAAAGTAGCAAAAGAAATAGATGAAAAATACTTAGGAAAATGGTGCCTACCTTGTAAATCCCAATTAAAATGGAAAAAAAAACAAAAAAAGGCTTTGGTAAGTATATCTCAACCTATTTTTGATGCAAAAAACAATTATTGTATTGTTTCTGTGATTATCGCAAGAAAAATAGGTAGCGCATCAGGTATGACATATATATTAAAAAGAGTAGAAAATAAATGGAATATTATAGAATATTTAGAACTTTGGATTACATAAAATATTTTTTGAATATATAGTTCAAGCACCTGCAAACGATAGGACTTATACATATGAACGGACGGTTATACGACCCAGCGCTACACCGTTTCTTACAACCCGACAATTATGTACAAGACCCTTTTAACACCCAAAACTTTAATAGGTATGGGTACTGCTTGAATAACCCGCTGGTGTATGTGGACGAGAATGGGGAGTTTATAATAACTGCTCTTATAGTAGGGGCTATAATAGGTGCTTATATAGGAGGTTCTCAAGCCAATGGTACCTATAATCCTTTTAAATGGGACTTTAACAATGTTGAAACTTGGGGAGGAATAGTAGGAGGAGGTATAATAGGATGCCTTTCTGGAGGTGTAGCAGCTTATGCAGGAGGGTTAGTTGCAGCAGGATTAGCCACCTATGGAATTACCGGAGGAGTTATAGGAGGTGCTGTAGTAGGAGCCACAAGTGGACTTGTGGGAGGTTTTATAAGCGGAGGCTTTATGTCTCAACTACCTGGAGGAAATGGTAAGTTTTGGAGTAGTGCAGGTTGGGGAGCTTTATCCGGTTTTATAGGTGGAGCCATATTAGGTGGAGCTACAGGAGCTCTTACCACCCCTAAAGGACATAATATTTGGACAGGAAGAGAAATACAACAACCTGTTCAAACCTTCGAAGGAGCTCCCATAAATATTGATCTTGAAGCTAATAATTTAGATGGTTTAAGTTTGCAGGAAGCAAAAAATCAAATAAAGCAAGCTATTTCTGATAATGGAGGACCAATAAAATATAGAGCCGAATACATAAAAAAAGTTACAGGGCTTGATGTGAATCATAATTGGAATAGAGAAACTATTGAAATAGTTGCAGATCACGGAAAAATATTTAATTCTGTAGGAGGAGATGGTAGTAAACAAATATTAATACAAATGTTAGGAAAAAAATATGGTGTAGATGGTGTTTATGAAATAATAATTAGAGATGGTGTTGTTACTCATCAACGTTTTATACCTGGAGGTGTTATTAATGGAATGTATAATCAAAGTGGAAAGGGAGTTAGTGCTTCCCCAACTTGGTGGAAATAAAAATAATTAATAAAGAATTTATTATGATTTTATTTGACAAAGGTTTTATGCTAAACGACTGGAGAACTGTATATGTGGGATTAAAAAAACATTGGCTTACTCCCAAAGAAGTATTATCTTATTGTGAATATGGCTATATACTATGTAGTGAGGAAATGTTTAGTGGAATGTATATGTTATCTGAGCTCTCAGATGAAAATCTTTTAAACTTAACAAGAAAGATATATCCTGACCCGATTTGGGAAAAAATTGATGATAATCTTTATGAAAGACAAATAGAAGTAAGTAAGAATTACTATTTATTTTGGGCTGTGGAAAAATTATTAGAAATAGTAGCTTTAGATAAAGATAAAACATCTAAATTATATGAAGTAGATATGATACATTCAGAGTTTGACTGGCCTATCGAATGGCATAATTTCATATATTATATGCCACCTAGAAAGGGAGAAAAGATGGGAATAGATGTTTTGTATGATGACTTAATAGAATATATAGATAGTTCTACAAAACGATTAATAGAGAGTAAGACTATAGAGCTGAAAAAGGTATAATAGCTGAAAGACACTTTGACCCTTGGGGACAACCCATAAAAGTAGAAGACGGCGCAGGTAATGCTTTAGACAAACTCACCCTATTAGACCGAGGCTTTACAGGACACGAACACCTGCAAACGGTAGGACTTATACATATGAACGGACGGTTGTACGACCCTGCGCTACACCGTTTCTTACAACCCGATAACTATGTACAAGATCCTTTTAATACTCAAAACTTTAATAGATATGGGTACTGCTTGAATAACCCGCTGGTGTATGTGGATGAGAATGGGGAGTTTATTATAACAGCTCTCATAGTAGGGGCTATAATAGGAGCTTATATAGGGAGTTCACAAGCCAATGGTACCTATAACCCTTTTAAATGGGACTTTAACAATGTTGAAACTTGGGGAGGAATAGTAGGAGGAGGTATAATAGGATGCCTTTCTGGAGGTGTAGCGGCTTATGCAGGAGGGTTAGTTGCAGCAGGATTAGCCACCTATGAAATTACGGGAGGAGTTATAGGAGGAGCAGTAGTAGGAGCCACAAGCGGATTAGTAGGAGGCTTTATAAGTGGAGGCTTTATGTCTCAACTACCTGGAGGAAATGGTAAGTTTTGGAGTAGTGCTGGTTGGGGAGCTTTGTCTGGTTTTTTAGGAGGAGCTATATTAGGAGGAGCTACGGGAGCTCTTACCACCCCTAAAGGACATAATATTTGGACAGGAAGAGAAATACAACAACCTGTTCAAACTTTAGAAACAACACCAATGGGTGTTCATTTAGATGTAGAAAATAATATAACAGGTAATTTAGAATTAAATGCTCCAACAACAAATTCGGTTGCTTTAGATGTTCAACAGCCTAAACTAATTCCTATTGAAACACCTGATGGAGGAATTAGACTTGTGAGTGTAGAGAATATATCAACAAAATCCTTAAATCCAACTCATTATATTACAAAATCAAAGTATCAGATGCAAGCTTTATTAAATGACATACGCACAAATGGAATACAAGAACCTATAAAGTATGATAAAGTATGTAAAATATAATGGAGTAAAATACATTGTTGATGGTCATCACAGATTTTTTATAGCTCAAAAATTAGGAATACAAAATATTCCTGCACAACAAGTACAACTACCTTATCAAGGATATAAAACTTTTCAGAATTTAATAATTGATACAGGAAAGCAACCTGGTTTTTGAAAATTTATGAAATAAAATTTTTATTATGGCAATATGGCAATACACTTTTTTTATTATCCCTAATAATAATGTTCCTCTTGATAATTTTTCTCCTATTATAGATGAAGAAGGGTTATTCAATGATAACCTATATTGGACTAATAAAGAAACTCATATTTCTTTTTTTGAGGAAATAGGAAATATTATTCCCAAAAATAAGTCTTGGAGTCAGCAAATAGTATTATTTGGGAAGGAAAATACTAACTGTATTGAAGTTTATAATGAGAATGAATATGTTACATCTGTTTCTTTTCGTGTAGATTTTCGTACTGATTATGGTTCTATTTTAAAACAGATTGTTTCATTTTGTCTAAAAAAAGATTTATTGCTTATTGATGAAGAACTGAAAGTAGTACCTTTAGATTTTGAAATCATAAATAAGTATTTTGAAGACAGGAAAAAGATATGGCAACGATAGAACAAATAAGGAACTATGAATAAAATTAATTTCACAATTTTCAGAGAGTTCTATAGATAAAGGGGTGAGACTGACAATGTCACAAAAAGAGCTTCATATTTTTGCAAATAAACTTCACTCCAAACCTTGGTTAAATGATTTATCTACTAAAATGGGAGGTAATCAAAATGTTATAGAATCTATCCTTAGGAATGTTAGCGGAAAAATACAACCTAATACTTCGGGAGTTTTTCAAGTTTCTACAACTATAGATGGAATTCAAATTTATGTTCGTGGATACATTAATCAAGGAGTTCCTATTATTAATACAGTGTATATACCTAAATAATAAATAATTATGCTTGAATTAAACAAAATAGAAGAATCCTTAGATATACCTAAGGCTATTGAATATATTGCTGATAATCAAAATAAAAATATTATTAACTATTTACGAGTTCTATTTGTTATTACCTATTTTTTGAAAGAAGAACCTTATAATGAAAAAGAATATCTTTTATATACTGATTATTTAAAGAAGATATTTTTAGAATCTTCGAAAAAATATTCAGATAATGCAGAATTCTTATTTTATACAGGGTTCATTATCTCTATGGGAGAATGGTATTTCAATTTGACTTTTGAACAGTCCGTAGAAATGATGACAAAAGCATCAGAAATAGAACCTAAAAATGAGTTATACCAATGGGTTTACTTTTTCTATCTTGATAAAAAAAACAAGAAAAAGGAATATGCTAAACATCTCTTAGGAAAAAAAACAATACAAAAGGAGTTATATTCAAAAGGGTTACTAGGAAGATATATATATGGTATTATTGAATATGCTTCATAGAAAAGATTATAGTTTTATCCTAAAACAGATTACTCTACTTTGTAACGAAAAAGATTTATTACTTATTGATGAAGAGCTAAAAGTAGTATCTTTAGATTTTGAAATCATAAACAAGTGTTTTGAAGACAGGAAAAGGATATGGCAACGATAGAACAAATAAAAGACTATAAAATATGTAATATAGTAGAAGTAACATTAGAAGGAATACTTTTAGAATTACATTTAAACATCAAACACTTGGACAATGAAAAATCTATTAGTATCTTGGCTTCTGATGTGGGAGAAACATTGCTTTTTTCAATAGAGAATTATTGGAAAGATAAGAACAATATTAAATATGAAGCTTATACTATACAAAGAATAGGTAGTAATTCCTCTTTATTAAAATTAATAGGAAATAAAATTACAAATATTGAGTTTGGCATAGGAAAAACTCTTTATATAGAAGAGCAAGTAATCTATTACATTATGTTGCAAACAAACGATAGTAAGTGTCTATTCTTTAATAATGGTGATGAATGCGCCTATTCATTAGATAAAATAAATAAAATTTTAGCCAATGATATCTATGGTTACAAATGGGAAGAAATTCCTCCTTATTTAATTTAAAAGAGAATTTGCTATGGTTCTATTTGAACTGAAAAGAATGTGGTAGCTGAGAGATATACGCTTTCACCACAAGGAGATATTATTCACGTAAAATCAAAATTATGATGACAGACAGGAAGCAGTTACTTTTAGACTTAATTCTTTTAAAAGGCAAGACTCAAGATATAAAAAAAGAACTTTCCAAATATTCTTGGGATAGTGTGTCTCCTATTGTTAAAATAGATACACAATCTATGATTTTTGTTTTAACAAAATACATCAAAGGGGATATATCAACTGATGAATTAGAAGAGTGGGCTAATCTGGTAGAATGTAGAGATGATATAGAAATTCCTTCGCTGATACAAGAATTTATTTTTGAGTTAGCTAATCCTGAAATAAATGGAGATATAACTAAGAAAAAAGTAAATGATTATGTAAAAGTTTTAGAATGTGAGAATATTTAAAAAATTATGAACATAACAACTATTTTTGAAGGACACGAAAAGTACGATTATATCTTTTACGTAAATAATACATATCAAGTACGGGTACCAAATAATGAAAGAAAAACTTAAATATCATTAAAAACAGTACTAAATTAAATTGAGGATATGAATATGTTTTTAGAAAATGAATTTACTAAAATAGAAAAAGAGTTTGGATTTCATAAAGAGATTGATTGGCTATCTAAAATCGTATATATAGACAAAAAACTAGAACAATATAAGAAAAATGTAAAGATAAATATTAGAGCCATTTATATATTGCACAATATTTTGGTAGAAGAAGAATATCGATTTGAAGAACAAAATAAGATGTCTTATTTTTTGCAAAAATGGTTTTTAGAATCCAATAATAGTTTTCAGAATGATGCTGTATATTTATTTTTTATAGGAAAAATATTATATATCTCAGAATGGTTTTTTGGATTAAAAGATAATACATTAGCTTTTGAATTTCAAGAAAGAGCTTTTGAGATAGAACCTAAAAATATCTTATATGAATGGGGATATGCTCTTGCAAAAAATGAAAAAGAGAGAGTTTATATACTTTCCAAAGCAATATTATTTAAAAATAAGAATATTTTAGATTGGCTAAAACAATATGGATTTGCAGGGAATTATATGATAGAATCTTTGATGTATTGTTACGAGAATTATAATTCTTATTAAAATTTTGATATATCAGATGAAAATATTTGACAAAGTTTTTATGTTAAACGACTGGAGAGCTGTATATGTAGGATTAAAAAAACATTGGTTTACTCCTAACGAAGTACTATCTTATTGTGAATATGGCTATATACTATGTAGTGAGGAAATGTTTACTGAGATGTATATGTTATCTGAGCTCTCAGATGAAAATCTTTTAAACATAACAAGGAAGATATACCCTAACCCTATTTGGGAAAAAATTGATGATGATCTTTATGAAAGACGTCAAATAGGAGGTGAAAATTACTATCTTTTTTGGGCAGTGGAAAAATTATCTGAAGTAATAGCTTTAGATAAAGATAAAAGATATAAGTTAGACGAAGTAGGATTTTTATATGCAAATTTCAATTATCCTGACGATTGGTATCATCTTATATATTATAACCCTCCTAAAAAAGGAGAAAAAACAGGAATAGATGTTTTGTATGAAGACATATTAAAATATATAGATGACTCTACAAAGCAATTAATAGAGAGTAAGACTATAGAGCTGAAAAAGGTATAATAGCTGAAAGACGCCATTTTGACCCTTGGGGACAACCCATAAAAGTAGAAGACGGCGCAGGCAACACCTTAGACAAGCTCACCCTATTAGATAGATTAGATAGAGGCTTTACAGGGCACAAACACCTGCAAACGGTAGGACTTATCAGTATGAACGGACGGTTGTACGACCCTGCGTTACACCGTTTCTTACAACCCGATAACTACGTACAAGACCCTTTTAACACCCAAAACTTTAACAGGTATGGCTATTGTTTGAATAACCCACTGGTGTATGTGGATGAGAATGGGGAGATTATAGAGCTTATCTTTGGATTAGGTAACTTAATTGCGCGAGCCAAAAGAGGTAGCATTCATAATTTTTGGGACGGTGTAGGAGCTTTCTTTCAAGGATTTTTAGCAGGAGCTGTAGCAGGACCTGATGCAATGGCTTCTATATCCTCACTTAACTTATCTGGAGCTGTACAAGGATTACTGACAGGAATATTTTCTGATGATTGGAAAGTATTCCGCAATTCGTTTAAAATAGCTTTAGGGAATTTTTATATAGATGAAAACAGAACCTTTATGGGAGAACTTTGGCAAGGTATTAGTAGACATACTTGGGAGCTCCCACAAACTTCTATAGGCACTAATTATTCTCAGTTTATGAATATGAGTGACGAAGTGGATAGAGTAGAATACTTAGGAGGGGCTACTTTTTCTATTAATGAAGAAAGTGAAGGAAGTGATTATGGAATTACAATAGGAAGTTTTATAAAAATGAATATTAAGGACAAAATAGAATGTGATTTTACAGAATATGTTCTTACACATCCATTATTTATGCACGAATACGGACATTATATAGATAGCCAAAGGATGGGATTGACCTATCTAATAAATGTAGAATTACCAAGTCTTATTAGCGCTGGAACTTCGGAAGAAATAGATGGAGAACCTCGATGGGTAAATACTCATAGCTTTAGATGGTATGAAATGAATGCTAATAAAAACGCTGAAAGATATTTTAATAAGCATTATGGTAATAGAATAATTTGGAATGAACGAGATTATCCAAGACATAAAAGATTAAAAAGATGAAAATTAATTATGAAAAAAGTATTAGTAACTAGTATATTTTTATTTTTTTTAAGTTGTATTCCTAAAATGGATATTATTTATCATATATATATATAACAGTAGTGAAAAGCCTATAGGTTTTTATATTCCTGCAGGAGGTGAATATGGGTTACCCTATCCTGATACATTATTACCAAATACTGATAATTATATATATAACAGAGAAATAAGACCTAAAAAGCATTTATAACAAGATAGTTGGAGAAAATGGAAAGATGTTTTAAAATCATTTCCTAAAGATACCCTTTCTATATTTATTTTTAGTACTGATACTTTAAATAAATATAGTTGGGAAGAAGTACGTAGAGATTATAAAATACTGAGGCGTTATGATTTAAGTATTCAAGATTTAGAACTTTTGGATTATAAAGTATATTACCCACCTACTCCTACAATGTCAAGAATGAAGATGTACCCTAAATATGGAAGGTAAAGGGTATACAAAGCTTTTGGCGAACGTTCACACTGTTATTACGGCAATGCCGAAGTAGAATAAGCTAAACGTCCACTGCTAAAACACTACAGCCACGAGGGTAGTGTAGAGATAGTATGTAACAAAACCGATAACAGCACTAAGTTTGTATTTTACTTAGGAAGTGATGCTTATAGTGCTCCTGCTATGTCGTACGTTTGATTATGATACTACAGAAATCTGTAGCGTTGTAGTAGATTACAAACTTTTACCTAGGAAGGAAGAGGAAAGTATAAACAATAAAAAAAGATTTTTCATTTCGAAAAATCTTATGGTTAGCTTATAGAAAGCTTATACGAATCTTGGACGATTGTTATACAAGGAAGGTATATGTGCTTTATTTATAGTGGTTTATATTGGATGTGTAGTTGAAGGAATATGAAATTAATGTAATTTATAAACGGTTGTAATACGACACAACAAGCATTTAGCTATATAACTAATCAAAAAGATATAATGCCCCTAAAAGTTTAGATACTTTTAGGGGTATTTTTTATGAATAAAGATTTTAGGAGAGAGAAAGGTAAAGAATAGTAGTTTAAATATTGAATTTTAAAAGTTTATAGATGAAATAGGGAGCTATTTTTTAGCTGTGAAATAGGAAGATATTATACGTAAATTTGATATATTGAGCTAAAAAAAAAAGGAGTAGATTATTTTAAATCAAAAATAAATTTGTATATTTGCACCTAATTTAATAAAACTAACTAATATTATTTATATGTCAAACGACATCCGCATTCGAAAAGGGTTAGACATACACTTGGAAGGCGAAGCTGATAAAACTACACAACAGCTTCCGCTTGCCTCTTTGTATGGTATTAAACCCAATGATTTTCACGGTGTTATTCCTAAGCTTTTATTGCGTGAGGGTAATGAAGTGAAAGCAGGTGAAGCACTATTCTTTTCAAAGAGTGATGAGCGTGTTTTGTTCCCTTCTCCGGTAAGTGGTACCATTAAGGAGATTGTACGAGGTGAGCGTCGTAAAGTGTTGGAAATACACATTGCGCCCAGTCAAGAACAAACCTTCAAAGACTATGGGAAGAAAGACGTAGAAGAGATGCAGGGTGAAGATATTAAGGCACACCTCCTTTCAGCAGGTTGCTGGCCTTTTATCAAACAACGCCCTTATGACGTGATTGCCAATCCCGACGGGAAGCCTAAGGCTATCTTTGTGTCGGCTTGCAAAACCAATCCGCTCGCTCCCGATTACGACTATGTGCTCAAAGGAAAAGAGCAAGTTCTGCAAACCGCTCTTACCGCCTTAGCTAAACTCACCACAGGGAAAGTACACGTGTCCGTTTTCAAAGACAGCTCGTTGTCACCTTTCCGCAACCTTAAGGGCATAGTGGTGCACAATGTGTCAGGACCTCACCCAGCAGGGAACGTCAGTACACAAATTGCCCAAATCAGTCCGATAAACAAAGGTGAAGTGGTATGGGTGGTAACGCCTCAAGATTTGGTGGTGATAGGAGAACTCTTCTTAACAGGTAAAGTGAACCTCACCCGTACAGTAGCTCTTACAGGTTCGCGCATTGAGAAACCTCACTATGTTACAGCCCTTGCTGGAGCTCAAATCAGTGGCGTCGTGGGTAGCCAGGTAAAAGACGTGGCTGCAACCCGTATTATTAGCGGTGATGTGCTTACTGGTACTAAGGTGAGTGAAACAGGCTTCTTAGGTTTTTATGACGACCAAATTACAGCAATTCCCGAAGGAAATGATTATGATTTGTTCGGTTGGGCAAAACTAGTAGCCAACAAGATTTCGCTTACACGTTCGCTTACTTTCTCGTGGTTGAACCCTAAGAAAAAGTACGACCTCAATACCAATACCAATGGTGAACAACGCGCTTTTGTCGTAACAGGTATGTACGAAGAGGTTTTCCCGTTGGATATTTATCCGATGCAACTGCTCAAAGCCTGCTTGTATAAAGATTTGGACGAGTTGGAAGACTTAGGAGCTTACGAAGTAGCACCAGAAGATTTTGCACTTACTGAATTTGTATGTGTATCTAAACAACCACATCAGCAAATTATCAGAGATGGACTTGATTTAATGATGGCGGAATTAGGTTGATTCATATAAAAGTAAGTAAACAGTTTTAAATAATTGAAATATGTCTAATTATTACAAACCTTCAGGGAAGTTTTCACCTATATCATTTGTGTATTTCATATTAGTATGTACAGTAGCATTGCCTATATTAGCAACTATTTATGCGTACTTAATATGGTATATTCCAATTATATATCTTAACTTCTTAGTAACATTTGGTTTTGGTTTTGCTATAGCCATTACTGTTGGTTATTTAGTAGTTAGATTGGGTAAAGTACGTAATTATGGCTTAGCTATTTTGTTTGCTCTCATAGCATCACTTGTTGCTTATTATCTACAATGGGTAGTATGGGCTGATTTGGCTATTAATACGAGTGAAGTGTATGGTAATAAGCAAATAGGTGTAGCCGTAAGTAATGTGCAAATTGAACAATTGCTGTACTTATTAGGGCATCCATCAGACCTTTTTGGGTTGATAGGACTTATCAATGAAGAAGGGACGTGGGCTATAAAAGGGAATACTGTGAGTGGAGTTTTCCTTACCATTATTTGGGTAATTGAATTCTTAGTAATTGTGATTATGGGAATAGTTGCCTCTGTAGGTAGAGCTAAAGAGCCTTTTAACGAGCTTGCAGATGAGTGGTTTAAAGAAGAAGAATTGCCTGCTTTTTCTTATATAGAAAATGTAAGTGACTTTAAACAACAAGCTGAACAAGGTAATTGGGAACAACTTTTTACAGTTATTCAAAGAGGTGATAAAGGAACTAACCATAGTGTTTTTACCTTATATACCTCGGCTAATGAGTATTATCTTTCAGTTTCTAACGCTACAGCAAAAAAGAATAAGAAAGATAAGATAGAGTTTGATACCGAAGATTTTATAAAATATCTCAGTATTGATAAAACTGTTTATGACTTATTGAAAAGTAAAATCTAAACATTATGGCACGTCCGCAATCTAAATTAGGGCTTGTAGTATCAGCAGAAAGAAATTACAATGAATTGATTTCTTTGATTGATACTATTCCCGAAGACAAACGAGAAAAGGAGTTTCCTAAGGGAACAATGAATCGAAATCTCCGAGATGTACTCGGGCATTTATATCATTGGCATTTGCTTTTTTTATCTTGGTATGAGGAAGGAATGAAAGGAGGTAAACCCAAAATACCTAAAGAGGGTTATACTATGAAAGACACTCCTAAATTAAATCAAGAGATATGGAAGAGTTGCCAAAAGGTACCGTTTTCTAAAATGTTTTCTCTGTTTAAAGATTCACATAGTAAGGTTTTTCATATTATAGAAAGTCATACTGATGAGGAACTTTTTACAAAGAAAAGATATCCTTGGACGAAGACGACTTCGTTAGGTTCTTATTTAGTTTCGGCAACATCAAGTCATTACGATTGGGCTTTAAAACTAATTCGTAAATCAATAAAAAAGAATAATTACTTATCATCAAGAAAATGAGTTTAAAAAGTAAATTAAATACATTAAAAGAAAAGTATAAAGGAACGAAGATGGAGACGACTTTCAACGCGCTCCACACATTCCTCTATACGCCTAATGAGGTAACCCACGGAGGCACCCACATTAAGGCTGCTGACGACCTAAAACGAACAATGAATATGGTGGTTTTGGCACTGATTCCTTGTTTGATTTTCGGTATTTTCAATATAGGTTACCAGCACGAAGTGGCTTTCGGTCACTTAACACACCCCGCTGAAGGCTTAGCTTTTTGTAGTGGAGATTTTTGGAATTGGACAAACTTTAGTATTGGTTTTATAAAAGTACTTCCTCTTGTAGTAGTGTCGTACGTAGTAGGGTTGGGCATTGAGTTTATCTTTGCTACCATTCGTGGTCACGAAGTAGAGGAAGGATACTTGGTAACCGGTATGTTGGTGCCACTTATCGTTCCAGTAGATATTCCACTTTGGATGCTTGCTGTAGCAGTAGCCTTTGGAGTAATCATCGGTAAAGAGGTATTCGGGGGTACAGGTATGAATATCTTAAACCCTGCGCTTACCATTCGCGCCTTCTTATTCTTTGCTTATCCTACTTCAATGACAGGGGATAAAGTATGGGTAACAGGTGTATTAGATCGTTCTAAAGAAATTGCTGCTGGAGCAAACTTAGATGCGGTTTCAGGCGAAACCATCTTGGGTAACTTGGCACAAGGACACCCTATTCACTACACCGATTCTGACCTTCTTTTCGGGTTTATCCCAGGTTCAGTAGGTGAAACTTCTACTATCATTATCCTCTTAGCAGGTTTATTCCTCATCTATACCAAAATTGCTTCTTGGCGTGTGATGGTTAGTATGTTTATAGGAGCTTGGGTAATGGGTGCTATTTTCAACGCTTTAGCACCAAGTATGGTAGGCACTTCTTTCTACGCTATTTGGAGCGTACCAGCTTATCAGCACTTGCTCATTGGAGGTTTGGCTTTCGGAGCTGTATTTATGGCTACCGACCCAGTTACAGCAGCACAAACGAATACTGGTAAGTATATCTATGGCTTCTTAGCTGGGTTCATTGCTATTGCTATCCGTTGCTTCAACCCTGCTTATCCTGAAGGGGTAATGCTCGCTATCCTATTAATGAACGTATTGGCTCCTACTATCGACCACTTCGTAGTACAAGCTAATGTATCTCGTCGTAAAAAACGTTTAAAAACAGTTACTAAAACCGCATAAATTATGGCAGTAAAAACAGAAAGTAATTCGTATACAGTGATTTTCGCCATTATAATGGTGGTAATCGTAGGAGCTTTGCTCGCTGGTATTTCGTCAGCATTGAGCAGCGATATCAGTAACAATAAAAAGTTAGAAAAGAAACAGAACATTCTCTACGCTATGGGTGTAAATCACAACCAAGGAGAGCTTGGAGGAGGAAAAGTAGAGTTTCTTTCTACAACTGATGCTGAAAAAGAGTTCCCTAACTATGTGAAAGAACAATACCTTATCAAAGGGAAAACCGCTGAAAAAGTAGAAGGTGCTAACGACCTTATTAACTTCAACGGTCATCGCGAAGGTTTGCCTCTTTATGTAGGTGAAAAAGATGGAACTACCCTCTACATCATTCCCGTAAACGGACGTGGTTTGTGGGATGCTATTTGGGGATATATAGCCGTAGATAAAGACCTTATCGTACGTGGCGTTTTCTTTGACCACAAAGGAGAAACTGCTGGTTTGGGAGCTAATATCAAAGAACGTTTCTTTATGGACGACTTTATTGGGGAACACCTCTTAGATGCTGCTGGTAATTTCCAAAGCATTCAAATATCAAAAAGCAATGGTGACCCTGAAAACAAACGTAAAGAAGATGGGAAAATAGATGCTATTGCAGGAGCTACCCTTACTGGTAATGGAGTGCAAGCAATGATACGCGATGGCATAGAGCCTTATATATCCTATATTAAAAGTTTAAACAAATAAGAGACTATGGGACTATCAAAAAAAGATACAAAATTAGTAACCGACCCTCTATGGGATAACAACCCCGTAACGGTACAAGTATTAGGAATTTGTTCAGCTTTAGCGATTACAGCGCAATTGAGAGCCGCTATTGTAATGAGTCTTTCCTTTACCTTTGTACTTGTAATGGGTAACGTAACCATTTCTTTACTTAGAAATGTAATACCACCTAAAATCCGTATCATTGCCCAGCTAATTGTAGCAGCTGCTTTGGTAATCGTGGTGGACTTTGTGCTGAAAGCCTATGTGTACGACCTTAGTAAACAGCTATCGGTATATGTAGGGCTTATCATCACTAACTGTATTTTGATGGGACGCTTTGAGGCATTTGCTTTAGGTAATCCTCCGGGTAAATCATTTTTAGATGCTATTGGTAATGCAGGTGGTTATTCTATCGCTTTGCTTATCGTCGCCTTCTTCCGTGAACTATTAGGTTCAGGCACTTTGCTCGGTTTCCAAGTATTAGGAGACCCTATTAAGAAAACAGGTGTATATGCTTGGGGCTATGAAAACAACGGTTTTATGTTGTTAGCGCCTATGGCATTAGTAACTTACGGTATAGTAGTGTGGGTACAACGTTCACGTAATAAAGCCTTGATAGAAGACAGTCATTAATCATTTAAAAAGAAAAGAAAATGTTAGAATATTTAACACTGATTTTTAAATCGGTATTCGTAGAGAATATGATTTTCGCTACCTTCTTAGGTATGTGTTCGTACTTGGCTGTATCTAAAAAAGTATCTACTGCCATAGGCTTAGGAGCTGCTGTTATTTTTGTACAGACTCTTACCGTACCTATGAACTACTTGTTGAACCAGTATATCCTCAAAGAAGGTGCTTTAGCTTGGTTAGGTCCAGAGTATGCTAATTATGATTTGAGCTTCCTTACCTATATCTTGTTCATTGCCACTGTAGCTACGATGGTGCAGTTGGTAGAGATTATTGTAGAGAAGTTCTCTCCATCGTTATATAACTCGTTGGGTATTTTCTTGCCTTTGATAGCCGTAAACTGTGCTATCTTGGGAGGGTCACTCTTTATGCAATCACGTGAGGAAACTATTCACTCTTTTGGTCTTTCAGTAGCCTACGGGTTCAGTTCAGGATTGGGATGGGCTATCGCTATCTTAGCGTTAGCAGCTATCCGTGAGAAAATACGTTATTCACACGTACCTGCACCCTTGCGTGGCTTGGGTATCACCTTTATCACTACAGGGCTTATGGCTATCGGCTTTATGAGTTTTGGTGGTATGCTTACAGGTGGTAGCAGCAAAAAGGAAGCTAAAGAAGCTCCTAAACAAGAGACTACTATCCAACAAGAAGTTAAAACTGATAAATTAGCTCATAACACAAAAGATTTAAGCAATGATATTAGCAAGTGAAATATTGACAACTATTACGGTAACGGTAATAGGATTATTGGTAATAATCCTGCTGTTAGTAGCTATTTTGCTTTACGTAAAACAGAAACTAACCCCATCGGGACCTGTGAAAATTACAATTAATAAAGACAAAGTAATTGAAGTGCCTATCGGCGGTTCATTGCTTTCTACTTTGGGTAACGAGAAGATTTTCTTGCCATCAGCTTGTGGTGGTAAGGGGTCTTGTTTACAATGTAAATGCCACGTGTATGAGGGAGGAGGAGAGGCTCTTCCTACAGAAACGCCTCACTTTACAAAGAAGGAACTCAAAGAAGGTATGCGTTTAGCTTGCCAAGTGAAAGTAAAACAAGATATGCAAATAGGCGTACCAGAGCAAGTGTTTGGTATCAAGAAATGGGAAGCTACTGTAGTGAGCAACTATAATGTGGCTTCGTTTATTAAAGAGTTTGTGGTAGAACTCCCAGAGGATATGGACTACAAACCAGGAGGATACATTCAGATTGAAATTCCTGCTTGTGAAGTTAAATATTCCGATATTGACATCACTGCACACCCTAAAGAACACCCAGGAGAGCCTGATAAATTCAGAATGGAGTGGGATAAGTTTAAGTTATGGCCTCTTGTAATGAAGAATCCAGAACCGGCAGAGCGTGCTTACTCTATGGCTTCCTATCCAGCAGAGGGACGCCGTATAATGTTGAATGTGCGTATCGCTACGCCTCCTTTTGATAGAGCTAAAGGAGGATGGATGGACGTAAATCCTGGGGTAGCTTCTTCTTATATCTTCTCACGTAAACCAGGGGACAAGGTAACCATCTCAGGACCTTATGGCGAGTTCTTCATTAATGATTCTAATGCTGAGATGTTATATGTAGGAGGGGGAGCTGGTATGGCGCCTATGCGTTCGCACTTGTATCACCTTTTTAAAACCTTAAAAACTAATAGGAAAGTTACTTATTGGTACGGAGGTCGTTCAAAACGTGAGTTGTTCTATGTAGAACATTTCCGTGAATTGGAGCGCGAGTTTCCTAACTTTAGATTCTTTATTGTACTTTCTGAACCACTACCTGAAGATAATTGGAAAGTAAAGAAAGATATTAATGATCCTGAAGGCGATGGTTTCTTAGGATTTGTTCACAACGCTGTAATTGAACAGTATTTGAGCAAACACGAAGCTCCAGAAGATATAGAATTGTACTTCTGCGGTCCTCCAATGATGAACAAAGCAGTTCAGAAAATGGGACAAGACTTTGGTATGCCCGATGAGAACATTCGTTTCGACGACTTTGGTGGTTAATCACTACCTACATTATACAAAAATCCGACTTAGCAATAGGTCGGATTTTTTTATTGATAATGGAATGAGAGAAAAAACTAATAACGCCGATAATGTCAATAATGCCAGAATAAGGTATGCTTAGCTTATAGAAAACTTATATGAAAGACGGTGCGAGCCGCACGGGCAGACGAACAAAAGACGAACAAAAGACGAACAAAAGACGAACAAAAGACGAACAAAAGACGAACAAAAGACGGTGCGAGCCGCACGGGCAAATGAACAAAGAACGAAGGAATAACGAAAAATAAACGGTGCGAGCTGCACGGGCAAATGAACAAAGAACGAAGGAATAACGAAAAATAAACGGTGTAAGTTGCTCGGGCAAATGAACAGTGAATGAAGGAATGTCGAAAGATAAACAGAGTGAGCTTCGCAGACAGAAGAAGAATAAACAAAGAAAAGATGATTAAAAGTTCTACTTTTAATCATCTTTTTTGCTTGTGGAGAAGATGGGGCTCGAACCCACGACCTTTTGGCTGCCAGCCAAACGCTCTAGCCAACTGAGCTACATCCCCGTTTGCAAGCGCAAAGGTAAAATATTTTTTCTAATTACCAAACCTATTTGCGAAAAAAGTTATACTTTTGCCATAAATTTATAATAACAATGACTGATAGATTGCAAGGTTCGTTGTATACGAAAATAGATAAAAAACTGGCTGTTACTACTTTTGGACATCCTAATGCGAATTCCTTCCCTTTGGAGTTGCTAAACAGACTTACTAAAGAAATTGATGCGCTTTCTGAAAATGAAGAAGTAAGCATTATACTTCTCAAGAGTGAAGGAGATAGAGCCTTTTGTGCAGGAGCTTCTTTTGACGAACTCTTAGCCGTTAGCAATGAAGAAGAAGGAAAACGTTTCTTTGAGGGCTTTGCGCATCTTTTTTTGGCGATGCGTCGTTGTAAAAAACTTATTATTGGGCGCGCTCAAGGCAAGGCTGTTGGCGGAGGAGTGGGCTTACTCGCTACCTTAGACTATGTGTTTGCTACCGAAGCAGCGAGTATCAAGCTATCGGAACTTTCACTGGGCATAGGTCCTTTTGTGATTGCTCCTGCAATCTTACGTAAAGCCGGACAAGCAACACTCAACGAACTTTTTATGGCTCCTGACCAATGGAAAAGTGCTTATTGGGCTCAACAGAAAGGGTTGATTGCTCGCGTGTTCGAAAATACAAAAGATATGGACGAAGCGATAGACCTTTTTATAGTTACGCTTCTGAAATCCAACCCAGTAGCTTTGTCAGAAATGAAACGCATCACTTGGCAACACACTGAGCATTGGGAACAAGAGCTCATAAATAACGCAGCTATTTCAGGAAAATTAGTACTTTCAGAGCAAACAAGATTAATGTTAGAAAAATTGAAGAATAAATGAAAACAGAAGAAACCGTTTTAGAAATCAACCTTACCGCCTTAGAAAAAAACGTTCTTTACTTAAAAAGCCGACTCAAACCCACAACTTTGTTTTTGGGAGTGGTAAAAGCTTCCTCTTATGGGAATAATTCGGTGCCTATAGCTTTACATTTGCAAAAGAAAGGATTGGCGAATTACTTTGCAGTTGCCTACACTTCCGAAGGTAAAGCTTTGAGAGAAGCAGGTATTACACTTCCTATATTGGTGTTACACCCACAACCTATTAATTTTGATGATATTGTAAAATATAAATTAGAACCGACATTATATTCACAGCGTATTACAAAGCTATTCTTGGAGTATGCTGAGAAACACCATTTGGTAAAATATCCTGTACACCTTAAATGTAACACAGGGCTTAATCGCTTGGGGTTTGATTTAAATGAAATAGATAGAGTGCTCGCTTTGTTAAAAAATAATACTACGGTGACAGTGAAAACGGCTTATTCTCATTTAGCGGCTTCAGAGGATATGAATGAGAAAGAGTTTACTGAAAATCAGATTAAGACTTTTATTGCTTTTCAAGAAAAGATAAACAAAACTTTCTCTCATAAAGTAATTTACCACCAGTGTAATACTTCAGGTATACTGAATTATGCCCACGCTCAGTTTGATATGGTGCGTTGTGGTATAGGAATGTACGGCTTTGCCAATGACGCTCAACTACAACAATATCTTACGCCTATTATGACTCTCAAAAGCGTTATCTCACAAATACACACTTTGCAAGTAGGTGATAGTTTAGGCTATAATCGCGGTTACATTGCTGACCATATTACTAAAACAGCCACTATACCAGTAGGTCACGCTGATGGAATCAACCGTATTTACGGTAAGGGGAAAGGCTTTGTATTTATCAATGGGAAGAAGGCGCCTATTATAGGTAATGTGTGTATGGATATGATATTGGTAGACGTTACTAATATTCCTTGTGAAGAGGGAGGAGAGGTAATTGTATTTGATAAAGACCATACAGCTGAGACATTAGCTGAATCGGCAGGGACAATTTCGTATGAACTTATTACCTCTATGGCGCACAGAATCAAGAGAGTATATATAGAAGAGTGAAAAGTGTAAAAAATAATACCTAAAAAATTTTGGTATATAAAAAAAAGGTTGTACTTTTGCACCCAGAAATCGCGGGATAGAGCAGTAGGTAGCTCGTCGGGCTCATAACCCGAAGGTCACTGGTTCGAGTCCAGTTCCCGCTACAAAATAGGCGTAATTAGTCTGGTTTAAAGACTAATTACGCCTAACTTCTTAAAATAAGTGTATCGGATTTGTGGCTATTTTCCTGCACGAGGAAGGTAGCCGTAAATAGAAAACATCTCTTCACTTTTTATGTAAAGTAATTTAGCAATATTTAATTTAACGCTATAGATATTTTTAATGTGTCTTATATTATTTGTTAGATAAAATATTATTGAAGTCGTATTTTATTTCTGCAAAAAGAAAAGTTTTTACAACTTAAAAAACATCTAAAATGTATTTGGGTAAAACTTTAACAAGACTTTAACATAGTGTAAAATATTGGAAATGAAAAACCTATATTTTTTTTGATTTAAAAACGTAAAAATATATACTTTAATGATGTGTAATTAAAAAAAAAAGATTACTTTTGTCGCACTAACTCTGTATACATAATATACATATTAGTTTTAAGAATAGCAGTTTTATATACCATAGTTTAATAACTAATGATAATGAAAAAGTTTTTATCAGCAATTTTGTTTTTGATGTTCGCAGGAGTTGCGTCAGCTCAATGTATAGACATAAAAGTAACGCCTACGGCGGGTACTTGTTACTCCGATGCACAGCTAAAGGTAGAGGCAAAGCCAGTATCACCTCTTCCTTCGGGTTGTCCTGCGCCTGGTAGTGAAGGTTATTTTGTACGCTTAGAGGGTTACGGAACTGATTCAGGTTTAGAGAGAATGGCAGGAGGTACCTCAGGGCAATATACTTTTACTAGTTTAAATCCTGGTAACTATACGGTAACAGTATATGATGCGAAAAATGGGAACTCTGAAGCTAAAAGCGTAAAGGTTATTTCTAGCTATAAGATAATGAATATCCAGAACTTGCAGGCTTTAGCTCCTACTTGTGGAAAGGATAATGGAGGAGTAAGATTCCGAATACCTAGTGGAGGAATTGGTCCTTTTGAGGTAACTTTACTTGATATGAATGACCAAGTACTTGTTCCTGCACAAAGTTTTACTCGCCCTATAGGTAATAACTATATAGAAGTAAGAGGTAATGCGGGACATAGAATTCCTCAGAATAGTACTATAAAAGTACAAATAAGAGATATTACAAATGTACACAATGATTGTGGGGAAACACGTCGTTTTCCGAATATACAGATACCTGCTGATACAAAGAATTTTGATTGTATTGAGATAAAAACAAATAAGCGTTATCTCACCAGATTGGGAATAAACTGCGATAGGTTTAAGATTAAAATTGAACTTGTTGATAAGGAAAAAGGAGCTGTTTTGCCCGCTTATGCGAGTAGAGAAGTACTTAGAGATCATTTTAATCAGCAGGGAAATGCAGAAATACGCATTTTAAGCCGTCGCTATAAAAAAATACAACTTAAGTATGATGGAAATACCTCTGTAGAAGTAGATACACACGAGCTGCGTAAAGGTGATGAAATACAGATTACTATAAAAGGACCTAAAAATACTATTGTAGAAAGAGTTAAATTGGACGACAACCAAGTAGCAACACCTTCTTGTCCTTCTTCAGAAGTACTAAATACAAGCAATCGTTCATATGAACGACATAAAGTAGGTACTTGTGGAGCTATTGAAAAACTATTACAGTTTTTTTATGAAATAAAATATTATGATAATAGAAAATTACCTAATTTAAATGGAGGAACTTACGATTATCGTGTAGAATGGCCTAGTGAGCAAAAGATACAAAACTTTAAATTAGAGCGAAGTACTAGTGGTACCTCGGCAGGTCCTTGGGTAAATGTTCCTTTAGAAGAGGGTACAGTAGGGGCAAGTTCAGGAAAAGCTCAGTGGACAACAACTCCTTATTATAATGGGCTTGTTACTTTAAGCGGAGGTACAGGAGAAGGACTTTACCGCCTTACTTATACTGACCCGTCTACTTGTAAAGGTACTTGTACTTCGGAAGTAAAGGTAATATACAATAAAGAAACATCTCCTAATCCGATTGATAAAATTTGGGAAAACTTACGTCCAGCTGGTTATGGTTCTTATGAGGGAACAGGAGCTTTTCTATTCCAGAATTTAGGTAGTGGTTTTTACTACCCATTAAAATTTAAGATAGCTCCTGTAGATGGTACAAAATCGGTAACTTATCAAGGTAAGATTAGTTGGTCGGCTACTGTTACACGTACCATTACCTATCCAATAGAATATACGATGCCTTCTAGTCGTTCATTGGGTTATACCAATTTGCCTTCTGGCAATTACAGAATTACTGTTACTGATGTTTGTAATAATACAACTACAAAAGATATTTTCTTACCCGCAACTCGTTATACTCCTAAATTGGAATATGAACGTGATTGTGAAATAGGACAGATAAATTATGATTTAGGTCGTTCTGTATATAATAATTCTCTTTCAGAAAGAGTTTATTTAGAAAAAGAAGTACAAGACGCTAATGGTAGACGTAGTTGGGAACCTGTAAAAGTAGATGGTACTAATACTTATAAAACAGGACATAGAGGGACTTTTTCAAACCTATTACCAGGAAAATATAGGGTATATCCTGATATTTACCAAGGTTATAAATTTAGAAGCTTTGGTTTTATTCCTGGTAGTTCTGGGAATTATACTTCTTTTGATTTAAGAGATCCCACTACTCCATATATAACAGATAGTAAAGATTATGGAGAGATTACTATAGGAGATGTGGTGAAATTAAACCCTGTTTTAAACCCTGCAGTATGTAATAGTGGTAGCAACACTGGTATGATTTCAGTAGATTTAACAGGACAGCAAGTAGCTTTCCCTGTTACCTATGAGCTGTACTCTAAACCGAGTGCTACTTCTACTCAAACTACTTTTGTAAAAAAAGCAACTTACCAGCAGTCACAAAACCAATATTATCATATTTTCTCTAATTTACCTATGGGGCATTATATGGTGAGGACTATTCACCGTTGCCAAACAGTAAATAAAGATATTGAGATAAATAGTACTGGTGATTTTGATCCTTATTTATTAGTGGATAAATCAGGATTATGCGAAACTAATACAGTTAAAGTATTTCTTGGAGTATCAGGACATCTTTTTGATATCCGATGGTTTAAGCTTGATGCTAATGGACAAAAAACTACTTCGTCTCCACTTCAATCGGGCCCTTCATTCTCTGAGGATATTACGACCACTACTCACTATTTGGCTGAATATAACTTGAAGCCAGGTATAGGTTGTGGTAATGCTAAAGTATACACTAAATCTACTACTGTACAGGTGGCTTCAGGAAGTGATGCCATTAAGTTTAGAACACCTTGTCCTAATGATATTACAGTTTTTGCTGATCAGGGAGCCTGTGGTAAATCGGTAAATTGGCAAGAGCCTTCGGCTTATAACACTTGTAGTGGTACTATCACTACTACAAAGAGCCATACACCTCCATATTATTTCAATATAGGAGTTCATACCGTTACCTATGCGTTTTCTGATGTAAAGGGAAATACTATTAGTTGTTCTTTCACCGTAACAGTGAAATCTAACGCTACTAAACTAAAATCGAACCATCGTTATACTGATACTTCGGGAAATACTATTACTCAGTTGACCCCTAATCAGGAGTTCTTCTATGTACTTACTTATCAGAACGACGGTTCAGAAAATATCAATAAAGCAACTATAAATGTAAAACTTCCCGCTAATACTACCGTAGTTACTAATGGTAACCCTGACCTTAATGGGGCAGGTGATGGCACAGTGAATAATCCTCTTCCTCAAAGTAGCTATAACAGTGCTACTAAGAGCTATCAGTTTGTGATAGGAGGTAAAGCAGGAGGTGTACAGTTGCAGTCTACGCTTAAAGCTGGAGACCCTGTTCGTACAATACGTATTCCTCTTAAACTTGTAGGCGATTGTAATGACTTTTTAAAACCTTGTGAGAACTTCTTGAAAACGTCTATGAATATAGACTACGAAGGAGGAGCTGCGGGTTGTACAGGAAATCAACAAACGGAAGCAGGTACTAAAACAATCACCATAAATACTACGGATTGCAATCGTCAGGAAGTGTTCTGTGGTACTGGAGCGATGACTTTTGAAGCTGTAGGAGGCTTTACAAGTTATCAATGGTATAAGAATGGAAGCCTCATACCAGGAGAAACAAAACAATCAATTGTTGCTAATTCACCAGGTGTTTATAAGGTAGAGAAAACGAATTTTTGTGAAGGAGTTTCAGTAGTAACAGTAGAAACTATCAACTATCAAGGTATTTCACCTACTACTGACCCTATTCGTGCACAAGCTCAAAACATAGGGGTAACTTGTCCTGGTGATGGTAGTTGGACAAGCCACTTCTACTTCTGTCAAGGAGGAAGTAAGAATATTACGGTAAGCTATAAAAACACTGCTTTTGAATGGCAACAATGGAGTGGAGGCTGTACAGAAACTTCTCCTGATTGTCGTAATACCGATGATAATTGTTGGAATCCAGTACATTCTAACGCTACTTTTACAGCTAATAGTGCTGGTAAATATCGTTTACACTTGAAAGATTGTAATGAAAACTTCTATTTTGAAGTATTTACAGCAGGATTAAGTGGTAACCTTACTGATAAGATTGATGAAACAAACTATTCACAAGGTTCAGTGAGATTAACTCTTAGCACCAGTGGTGTAAACTATAAGGTAGAAATCTACAAAGGAGGTGTACTTCTAAGAACTGACAATATCAATACAAATGATTATCGTATTCCTAACTTGCCACAAGGTACTTATGATATTAAAGTTACCTCAGTACAAATACCAGGTTGTGAGTATAATGGTAATGTAACGATAGATAAGCTCACTGAAATGACAATGACTGCTGCCTTCAAAGGTTGGAAAGATTGTAACACTGCTAAATTACAACTTAAAGCTGAAGGTGGTAAACCTACTTATCGTTTCTATATTTGGAGTATCAATGGAGTACAACAATTTGCTGACGAACAAACGGCAATTGCTTCTGCTTCACCTATTGCATTACAGTTAGGACACCAAACAAGCGTAGATGTAGATGTGCCAAATATTACCCAAGTAGGAGAATATATATTTATAGTAGGTGATATGGATAATGGTAAGTTTGCTTTGTCTAACAAGGTAACGATTACACCACCAGATCCACATAGCTATACCTTGTCGGTAACTCAAGAAATTGAGTGCGAAAGCAATCCTAATAGTGGACATATCAATATGATATTCCCAGCAGGTAGCCAACACCAAAATCGTACTATTAACTTGTATAAGTTAGATAATAATGGTAATCGCATCACACCTGCTTTCAAGACAAGTTCAGGAGGATTATTTACTGGTTTGCCCGCAGGAAGCTATGAGATAGAAATGAAATCGAATGTAGGGGGTAATATATGTACTTACAGTCAGAAACCTATTGTAATTGCTCCTACTAAAGATCCTCTTAGAGCTTTTGCAGGAGTAGTAGCCGATAAAGATTGTGATGCAAGTAACCAATATAAAATAGCGGTAAACAATGTTGCAGGAGGCACACCTCCTTACCGTTATAGTTTTGATGGAGAAACTACTTATGGTACCAACAATGTTGGCTTTATGGGAGCTTCTGGTAATGTGTATGTAAAAGATAGCAAGGATTGTCGTATTGTTATCCCTGTGAATATTGTTGCGCAAACCATACCGACTCTTACCGTTGCCAACCCTATTACCTATCGTTGTGATAATGGTTATGGAATGGTAACTGTAACGATTGCTTCAACTACTAGTCAAACTTATGAATACAGTATAGATGGTAGTGGTAAAATAGCTATCGCAGGTAATACTTTCAGTAGATGGTTAGCGCCAGGTACGCACTCTATTACTGTGTACTATAAGACTTTGAATACAGCTACTACGCCTAATGTACTATACGTAGAAGATTTTGGCAAAGGTGCTAATGAGTGCTTATCAGGAGCCACTACAGGTTTAGTATGTAAGACTGATGGAGACTTAGCTGATGGTAATTATGTAGTTACTAAACAAGTAGGAACTAATGCCTCTTGGGTACCATCGCCTAATGACCCTTCGGGAGGACGTTATCTGGCTATTGCAGGAAATGGTAGTAGCGAATTAGTGTATGAAAAACGCATTACAGGAGCAACTGCTCTTACTCCTATAACTGTAAGTTTTGATGCCTTGAATCTTATTTCAAGTGCCTCAGGAGTAGCACCTCGTTTCAGTGTAGAATTACACAAGAGCGATGGAGCACTGCTTCGTGGCAAGAATGTAGGCACTGTGAATACTACGAGCTGGAAGAATGTAAGTGTTACCTTTACCGAAGCTGAATTAACAGGTCTTACCGATGGTACTCTTATCGTTAAGATTGTAAATACAGCTGCCGCAAGTTATGGTAACTTAGGCAATGATTATGCTGTGGATAATATTAAAGTAGCGCAAGCTACACAATATTGTGCTTCACAAGTTTCTCAATTAGTGAATATTGAGAAATTCAAGCAAATGCGTATTGAGAAATATGGTGCTGAGAAGAATGTAAGCTGTAAAGGTGCTAGTGACGGACAAGTGCGTATTAGAGTAATAAATCCAGCTTCTAATACTGTTAAATATTCTATTGATCCTTATCAAGCGGTTTGGACTACGACTACCCTTGACGCACAAGGAGTCTTTACCATTACAGGATTAAGTGCTACTCAAAACGGTGCAGTAGCTATACAAGATGCTAATAATCCAAACTGTATTACTACCTTACAAACGGGTTACAAGATAGGAGAACCTACTTCTATTGTACCTACTGCCGTAGTAATGGAGAAAATAACTTGTTACAATGGAGGAAAGGCTAAAGTAAAAGTATCGGCTACGGGAGGTACACCAGGTTATCAGTATCAAGTGGGATTGGTAACAGGTACTTTAAGTGCTCCACAGCCAGCCACTAAAACGCCTAACCCTTATGAGTTTAATAACCTTGTAGCAGGAACCTATAGTTTAGTAGTAACTGATGCTAATGGATGTAAAACAGAAACTACTTTTGAGATTGAAGATAAAGCTACTATTTCAGCGACTGCCGAACCTCAATCTTACTGTTATAGAACAGGTGATGAGAAGAAAGTAGTTATTACAATGCTCAGTGGTAATGGTAATTATAAAGTACAACGTGTGGGAGGAGCTATCTATTCATTCAACACTAATAGCTATGTATATCCTGATGCTTTGCCAGCAGGAAACCATACCTTTGTTATAACTGATGGATTTGGTTGTAGTACAACTGTTACTACCCAAGTATACGACCCATTGACATTACAGGTATCGCCTACTACCCAACAGTATGCTGATTGTAAAGGAGGTAGTGTAACCTACACCCTTACAGCACAAGGCGGTATCCCAACAGCAATGAAAGAATTTAAATACAGTGTAGATAATGGTGTAACTTATACTACCATAGCTACGGCTCCTTCACAAGCTACTGTAGCAGTGAGTGTAGCCACTACTACTGTTATTAGATTCCAAGTAACCTATAAACCTGACGGTAGCGAATGTACTGCTGAACGTTACATCACTTTATTAAGCGATTCACCTCGCTTCTTGAAACCGTTCACTACTACCAAAGCTACTTGTGGAAAAGCGAATGGTTCAGTAACAATTACACCAAATGATTACTATGTAGGTACTGCTTCGTATACCTTAGTGATTAAAGATACTGGAGGAACTGTACAATCAGCTACTGCTTTAGCACAAGGTAACTATGTAGCTGAATTAACCGATAATCGTGGTTGTGTGGCTTCCCAAACCTTTACTGTAGGAGCAGTACCACAGCTTACTGCTACTGCTACGGTTACTAAACAAATGGGCTGTACCTCAGCAGCAGCTGATTTAGCGGCTATCACTGTAACTCTTGTTAATGGAGGAGGTACTCCACCTTTTGCAGTACATTTGAGAAATAACTTGAACGGTTATGAAAGTACACATACTTTAACCGCTTCTAATAATATGCCAACAGAGTTCACTGGTTTGGATTATGGTAATTATGATATTACCATTACTGATGCTAACAGTTGTGAAACTAAACTTAGCACTGTAATTAATCCTAATTCTAATGTAATGTCTATCACTGCTGAAACGCCTACAAGTTGTACAACTACAAGTAGTATGGTTATTAAGGCAAGTAATGGCACTACATTCAGTGCAACTACCAATGCTTACTTTGCTGTATATCGCCCAGGAATTGTAAATCCACCAAATACAGCAACAGCAGCACAATTAACTACCAATAACCTCAATGGAGGTACTGATACTTGGTATAAAGGAACTGCTTCTGGTACAGGAGTAGCTGTGAAAATACCAAACTTAACACCTGGTGTTCAATATACCTTTGTGGTGTACAACATCACAACAGGTTGTAGATATACTCAACAAGCTACTATGCCAGTGCCTACGGCTTCTACATTGGGTGCTACCTTACAAGTAGCTAATGTGAAATGTGCAGGAGGTAATGACGGTACAGTAAGCTATACCTTAACAGGTTTCCAAGGTAGCACAACAGCTATTACTTGGAAGATATTCAGAGAAGATAATCACCAACAAGTAGGTGCAGGAGGAAGTGTAACAGCTCCGTTCCATATCACACAAAACACCAATAGTAATTTGCCAGCAGGTAAATACTATATTGAGTTTACTGAAAATACAGGTTGCGTGAAAGCCTTCCCATTTGAAGTAAAACGCTCAGCGGTGCCATTACAAGTATCTACTATAGCTACTCAGAAAGCCTCTTGTAGTACACTTGGTCAAGCGTGGTTGAATATCAAAGGAGGTACTGCAAGCTATACTTATGGTTATGTAACTGCAGGTGGAGCTTATAACCCAGCGGTAATGACAGGCACTACGCAAGCTTCTACTTACATCAACTTGCCAGCAGGTAACTGGGATGTATATGTAAGCGATGCTTATGGCTGTATACAGCACGCTACTGTAACCATAGGAATGTTTGATGTACCAAGTATATCGGATGTTACAGCTTTGAATTGCCAAGCCTACAACAATATAACAGGTAAGATACCAGTGAGAGTGACCCTCAACCAGATAGGTCAAGGTAACCACTATTACACCTTAGATGGTAGTGCTGATCAGCCTGTGGTTTGGACAATAGCTAATCAAGCCTTTGAGGTAGAAGTAAGCCCATTAGTAAATCACACTATCGTTGTGAAAGATGTGAATGGTTGTGCTACTAGTACAACATTCAGTACTACGGCTATCATCACTGCTACGGCTACCGTAAGCAAAGTAAAAACGTGTGCTACACCTACGGCTGAAATAACCGTAGTAGCCACTGGAGGTACAGGTGTATACAGCTATACCTTAGAGCGTTTAGATAACGGTTCGTTAGCAGGTGAAATTATTAGAGAGAATGTAGCCTTGCCAGCAGGTGGTGTGGTAACTATTACCAACCCAACTGAAGCTGCTACCTACCGCATTAGTATATTTGATGCTGAAACACGAGATTGTCCTATCGTGAAAGAAGTTCAAGTGGTAGACCCAACACCTATAGACCCATCGACTATAGTAGCTCAAGCTTATAACGAAAAATGTAACTTAGGTCTCACAGCTACCCCAACAGGAAGCATAGACGTAGCTATCCCTACCGACCCTGATACCTATACATTTAGAATTACAAGTGCTATAGACTTAACCGATGGTAGCAACGTAACGGTAACTACTACACCTTCAACCGCAGGAACTCATAATGCTACCTTTACACAGCTACGAGGTACTACGCAAGGGGTAAGATACCAAATAACTGTTACTAATAGTACGGGTTGTACCGCAATGGTAGAAACAATACTTACTTCACCAGAGCCTTTGAGCTTTGATGCAGATGTTCTTTCAGCTACTCAATATGTATGTGAGGGAGGTGCAGGAATGACTACACCGAAAGTAAGCGTAGATGTAACTAAGATACGAGGAGGTATACCACCTTATACTACTGAGTTCTTTGACGGAGCAGGTAATAGTTTAGGTACAGGTACTGAGTACACCTTAACAAACCTCAATGGAGGTAGCTTCTACGTAAGCATAAAAGACGCTTCAGGCACTTGTAGTACTAATACTGCTAGCGTAACAGTAGCTCCTGCCTTTGCTCTTACCTCAATGAGCATTACCACAACTACCTCAGTAACTTGTGTGGTAGATGAAGTGATAAATATTAGCTTAACGGTAACGCCTACTTATATAGCAGGCACTCCATTGCGCTATACTATCCGAGGTACTGATAATGGATTTGTGGCTATTACTTCTACTACTGCTACTACCCTTAGTGTACCACTTACAGGTTCAAGTGGCTTTGGTAATAGCAATTATACAATAGAAGTGATTAATGAACGTACTGGTTGTAGCATTACAGGCGTACACAGTATCAGACAGCCTAATACTTTTGCGATAGAATCAACTAACCCAGTGAGAGCGGTTTGCCATAACGACAATGGTTCTATCACACTCGGATTAGTGGATACAGACCTTTCTAACGGCGATCAATCAACAAATGGATATACTTATACCATTACCTCAGTGGGAGCTACAGTAGCTACTTCTACTTCGGCAACGATACCAGCAGGTACACGTAGCTTTACTGTGAACTTGAAAGGTGGTTCATATGATATTGAAGTAACAGTGAATGGAGTAGGATGTAAAGTACCGAAAACACGCTTTACTATTCCTTCTAACCCTGCTGAGATAGAAGTGAGAGATGCTCGACAAAAAGTATCTGTCGATTGCGCTAATAAGAACGGGGTAGCAGCCTTAACAGTAGTAGGAGGTCAAGAAACCTTTACTGTAACACTTACTCCTGTAGGAGGTGGTACTCCACACGTACAAACTAATGTGAGAGCAGGTGCTCCAGGAATTGAGTTTGGTGGTTTAGACGCAGGTAGCTATATTATATCAGTAACCGATGCCTTAGGCTGTGCAACCGCTACAGGTACTTTGAGTGTGACTATTGACCCATATAGTGGTATCAATACCTCTACTATTTCAGTAACCACAACCCCAATCACTTGTATTGATGCTAATGACGGTACTCTTAAAGTAACAGGTGTAACAGGAGGAGCACGTCCTTATCACTATATTTTAGTGAGAACATCGGCAACGGGCAGTGATTTACCTGAAATAGCTACTAATGAAGGTGAAGCAACCTTTACAGGTATTAAACCAGGTACTTACCGTGTGGATATAGTAGATGCTAAGAACTGTTCAGTAACCGTAGCAGGAAGCTATACCTTTACGAATCCACAACCTATTACTGCTGATATCGATGTGACTAACTCAACCTTCTTTACTTGCTATGGTGAGAATGGAGGAAGCGTAACAGTTCACAATATCGCAGGCGGTACAGGTTCTTATACAGTAAATATCGTGAGAGCTGATAATAACCAAAAGATAGACGGACGCTCAGGAGTAACAGCAGGTTCATCAGAAACGTTCTCAGGATTAGCTCCATCACCTAAGAACACTTATTATCAAGTAGTGATACAAGATACTAATAAGTGTACGATGACTAAGACACTCAGCTTTACTGTAGAAGAGTTCCCTGATATAGCTATAAGCTATGTAGAACAAGAAGGTACTTGTGAAATGAATACGAATAACTATGTAGACCATTTGATAGTACGTTTCAGAAATACAGAAGTAGATTACTCTAAGATAACTTATAGTCTTAACGGTACGGCAAGTCGTACAGCCTTTACTCGTACGGTAGGTAATATAGCTTATATCGATAACTTTGATAGAACAACCCGCACTCAAACTATTCATATACATTACACTGCGGTAGCTCCTATCACAGGATATTGTACAACAAGCAAGACCTTTACGGTAGACCAAATCACTCCGCTTGTATTGAGTCAGGTAACCAACACTACCCTCAATACGATAGAAGTGATAGCTACAGGAGGGGTAACTAGCACAGTGAAGGGCTATACTTACTACTTCAACGGAGTAGATAGTGGCGATAACCGTGTATACAAAATCAAGCATAATGACCCTGAACGAATAGATAATGGCAGACGCATTAAAATCATAGAAGTGAAGGTGGAAGATGCACAAGGTTGTGTACGTACAATGACGATAGAAAAAGAATATCTTGACATTGAAGTACCGAACTTCTTCACCCCAGATGGCGATGGAATTAACGATGTTTGGAAACCCAAAAACTTAGACAACAACGTGAATGCTCGCTTCTACATCTTCGACCGCTATGGTAGACGTGTAGCTCTGCTCAAATCAGGAGAGGGTTGGGATGGTAATTACGACGGTCGTAGCTTACCAGCTGGTGACTACTGGTATATCATTGAGGTGAACGATGAATTATACGACAAACGTGAGTTCTACGGCAACTTTACATTATACCGATAATCGTTAATAGTTTTCATAACTAAAAAGAGCTGTTCAGCAATGAGCAGCTCTTTTTTATTAAACTCATCGTAATTGAGTTATGAATACAATAACTTGCCTATCTATTTGTTTAGTAAAATTGCTATGCAAAGTAGTGCTGAGAATATCGCTACTAAAAGGGTAGTGGGAGCAGGTACTTTTATTGCTAAAAATACTGTAAAAAGTACTAATAGCACGTTTATAACAAGTACATAACGAAAAGTAATAGGCAGTTGTAACTGATAGTGTAAGCCATTGGCTAAACCGGAAAAAATAAGGGCTAACCCTGCACTGAAAAACCAAAAGGCTTCTGCCGAAAGTTGGTCGTATTTCTTGAAACTAAGTGCTGAATGCGCTATGCCCAATAGCATAATTCCAATAATAGCAACCGCATAGAATGTTTTCATTGGTACAAAAGTTTATAATTACTTTGCAAAGATACTAATTAATACCGAATTAATACCATAATACCAAAAATGTTAATAATACTGATTAATATCAGAAATGCTAGAAATACCAATAATACCCAATCAATGACGGTGTGAGGTGTGAGCCACACTGGCAGGTGTGAGCCACACAAGCGAGTAAAATTAGTAAATGGGTTAATTAGCAAATTAGCAAATGGGGGAGGGGAAATAAAATAATGTAGATTTAGGGAGCTTATAGGAAGCCTTATTTAATGATTAATGGTTAATGGTTAATTTCGGAGAAGCTTATAGGAAAGACGAACAAAAGACGAACAAAAGACGAACAAAGAACGAACAAAGAACGAACAAAAGACGGTGCGAGCCGCACGAGCAGATGAGGGAAAGACGAATAAAAGACGGTGCGATTCGAATGGGCAGATAGAGAAAAGACGAAGGAAGAGCGATGCTAAAGCGAAGGTAAGTTGAAGTTGAGGTAAAGATAAAAAGATGGTTATTGAAGTTTTTCAACTTTGTTAGAGTTTCAGACTTCTGCAAAGTTTATACATAAACAAACGATGAACGAGTGAAACCTGAGTAGCAGGGTGGAGATAGGGTGTTTTATAATAGTTTAAAAGTTCATTTTATTAGGGTTTTATTTATTTGTAAAAATTTTGCATCATTAAAAATAAGCTTTTAAAAGGATATTCAGTAAAAAAACTCTTTGCATATTGGTGCTAAATCAAAAATATTATGTACTTTTGCCCCAAATTTACATAGTGGGCTTTGTGAAAAAACTACTTATTGGAGTTAATAATCACTATGTGAGTTATATAAAAATTAATTTAGAGAATTACGATGGAGAAAATAACCGCTGCCATTACGGCTATCGGAGGCTATGTACCTGAAGATGTTCTAACCAATGAAATGTTAGAAAAAATGGTAGATACTAACGATGAGTGGATTTACACCCGTACAGGTATCAAAGAAAGACGCATACTTAAAGACCCTAATAAAGGTTCATCATTTTTAGGAATTGAAGCCGCTAAAGACCTTATTCGCAAAACAGGTCTCGACCCCAAAGAAATAGACTTAGTTATTTTGGCTACGGCTACCCCTGATATGCCTGTAGCCCTTACAGGTCCTTATGTAGCGTCGCAAATAGGTGCTGTGAATGCTTTTTCATTCGATTTGCAAGCTGCGTGTTCGAGCTTCCTATTTGGGGTTTCGGTAGCTGCTAAATACATAGAATCAGGGCGTTATAAAAAAGTACTCTTGGTGGGAGCAGATAAGATGTCGTCTATCATAGACTATACCGATAGAGCTACTTGCATTATCTTCGGCGATGGGGGAGGGGCTGCACTCTTTGAACCTAACTATGAAGGTTTAGGTGTACAGGACGAACTCTTAAGAAGTGATGGAATAGGACGTAACTATTTGTACATCAAAGCAGGAGGTTCTCTCTGCCCGACTACGGCTGAAACAGTGGCTAACAAAGACCATTTTGTATTCCAAGACGGTAAAACGGTGTTTAAATATGCGGTTACAGGAATGGCTGACATAGCAGAGGAGCTTATTAAACGCAACGGTTTGACCTCAAACGAAGTGCAATGGCTTACACCTCACCAAGCTAATAAACGCATTATTGATGCTACTGCCGAGCGTATGGGATTACCTGCTGAAAAAGTGATGCTCAACATTCACAAGTACGGCAATACAACTTCGGCAACCATCATCTTAGCTCTTAACGACTACGAAAACCAACTCAAAAAAGGAGACAATATAGTATTGGCAGCCTTTGGGGGAGGTTTTACTTGGGGAGCTATTTACTTAAAATGGGCATACGACGGAGCCCTTTATCACAAATAAGGAACAACCATTGAGAAAAATACAATACACGTATGGATTTAAGAGACATTCAAAATTTAATTAAGTTTGTTGCCAAGTCGGGGGCAAGCGAAGTGAAATTGGAAATGGAAGATGTAAAAATCACCATTAAAACGAACCCTGATGAAAGTGGCAAAGAGCAAGTGTTTGTACAACAATTGCCCGTAGCACAACAGCTACCGCAATTGCCTTTGCAACAGCAAGTACCTGTACAACAACTTCCTACAGCTGAACCTGCTGACAGCAAACCAGCAACACCTGCCGATGACGATAGCAAATACATTACTATCAAATCGCCGATGATTGGTACTTTTTATCGTCGTCCTGGTCCAGACAAACCGCTATTTGTGGAAGTAGGTTCTACCATAGCCAAAGGTAGTGTGATTTGCATTATTGAGGCGATGAAACTCTTCAACGAAATAGAATCAGAAGTTTCTGGTAAGATAGTTAAAATATTGGTTGATGATTCTTCACCTGTAGAATTTGACCAGCCATTGTATTTAGTGGATCCTTCATAAACCAAACAATTATGTTTAAAAAAATATTGATAGCCAACCGTGGAGAAATAGCCTTACGCGTGATACGTACGTGTCGCGAAATGGGTATCAAATCGGTAGCCGTATATTCTACTGCCGATGCTGACAGCTTACACGTGCGCTTTGCCGATGAAGCTGTGTGTATAGGTCCTCCACCCAGCAAAGATTCATACTTAAAAATACCTAATATTATAGCCGCTGCCGAAATTACCAATGCCGATGCCATACACCCAGGCTACGGATTTCTTTCGGAAAATGCGAAATTCTCGAAGATTTGTGCAGAACACGGCATTAAGTTTATAGGCGCATCGCCTGAAATGATTGAAAAAATGGGTGATAAGGCATCAGCTAAAGCGACTATGAAAGCTGCAGGAGTGCCTACCGTACCAGGTTCTGACGGGCTCGTAGAATCGTTGGAGCACGCTAAAAAGATAGCTGCTGAAATAGGCTACCCTGTGATGCTGAAAGCTACTGCCGGTGGGGGAGGTCGCGGTATGCGCGATGTATGGAAAGAGGAAGACCTCGAGAAAGCCCTCAACAGCGCGATGCAAGAAGCAGGAGCTGCCTTTGGTAACGATGCGATGTATATGGAAAAGCTGATTGTAGACCCTCGTCACATTGAGATACAAATCGTAGGCGACCAATACGGCAAGGCTTGTCACCTTTCAGAACGCGATTGCTCGATACAGCGTCGCCACCAGAAACTTACCGAAGAAACGCCGTCGCCTTTTATGACGGACGACCTTCGCAAGCGTATGGGAGAAGCTGCAGTGAAAGCTGCTGAGTTTATTAAATATGAAGGGGCAGGAACGGTAGAGTTCTTGGTAGACAAAGACCGCAATTTCTACTTTATGGAGATGAATACTCGTATACAAGTAGAGCACCCTATCACTGAACAGGTGATAGACTACGACCTTATTCGCGAGCAGATATTGGTAGCTGCCGGAGTGCCTATCTCAGGTAAGAACTACACGCCTAAACTACACGCCATAGAGTGTCGCATCAATGCGGAAGACCCTTATAACGACTTCCGTCCGTCGCCAGGTAAGATTACCACCTTGCACGCCCCAGGAGGTCACGGAGTGCGCCTCGATACTCACGTGTACAGTGGTTATGTAATTCCGCCTAATTACGACTCGATGATTGCGAAACTCATCACTACAGCGCAAACCCGTGAGGAAGCAATTGCCAAGATGAAACGCGCCTTAGACGAGTTTGTAGTAGAAGGAGTGAAAACCACGATTCCGTTCCACTTGCAACTAATGGACGACCCCGATTACTTAGCAGGCAATTACACTACTAAGTTTATGGAGGATTTCCAGATGAAACCCCAAGTGGCAGAATAATGAAGTAGAAATGATTATATAAAGAAAGGGACTGTCTAACTCAAGAGAAAGATAGTCCCTTTTATATCGTTACAATACTATGATATATCTTATTGTATATTTTATTTGTTGGGTATTAGCTGTTGTACTGTATGCTTTTTCTTTCGATGAAAGCTTTGTATATACCGCATTATACACTCATTTGGTTTATGGAGTAGGCTTTTTTGGGTTGTTTAACTTTGTAGGGCACTCGGTACTCAGTGAGAAAGTAGCTAAAACCATAGGATGGGTATCTAATGGTTTTCAAAAAGAATTGGGGTTTGTGTCGTTGGGGATTGGTATTTGTGGTATATTGTGCCATTGGTTTCGCGACGGATTCTGGTTGGCAACGGCTATTCCGTTTAGTGTATTCTTGATAGGAGCAGCCTTGTTACACATCGCTGAGATGAAGCGAAAACACAATTTCAACAAAGGGAACGTATGGATTATACTTCCTGATTTGCTAATGCCCCTAACGTTATTAATATTGTTTATACTGAATTAGAGATGAAACTCATAGCAATGATACCTGCCCGCTACGGAGCGACCCGCTTCCCTGCAAAGCTGATGCAAGACCTTTGTGGCAAGCCTGTAATTGTACATACTTATGAACGTGTAGCTGATACCCGCTTGTTTGACGAAGTGTATGTGGTAACTGATGATGACCGTATAGAAAAAGTGATACGGGAGGTAGGAGGCAAAGTAATTCGCAGTAAAAAAGAACACAATAGTGGCAGTGACCGTTTGGCAGAAGCTTCAAGAGATTTAGACGTAGATATTATTGTGAATGTACAAGGAGATGAGCCTTTTACAGATAAAGAGAACTTACAAAAAGTAATTGATATTTTTGCTAAAGACCTTACTAAAAGCATAGCAGTAGCAAGCCTAATGGAGCGTATTACCGACCCAGATGATATTGCAAACCCAAACAATGTGAAGGTAGTAGTGAACAAATTTGGAGAGGCGCTCTATTTTTCGAGGAATATCATTCCCTTTCCTCGCGACCCTAACACCAAGGTGTCTTATTACAAGCATATAGGTATTTATGCCTATCGCAAAGAAGCATTACAACAGTTCACCGAGTTACCTCCTTCCTTATTAGAAGAAACGGAAAAATTAGAACAGCTTCGTTATTTAGAAAATGGGTTTAAAATACGTTTAGCACTTACCAATATTCCTACCATAGGGATTGATACCCCCGAAGATTTGGAGAGGGCACGTAAGCGATTGATTACACAAAAGTGATAAAAACAGAGAGAAAAAGACTAAAATTGAGGGGAATAAAGCAGAAATTTAGTAAATTATTAACATTGATTATCAGCCGTTTATAAAAATGTTGATAACTTATTAATAAAAAATGCTGTAAAGTTTCTTTTTTTCTATATCTTTGCTACGTCTAAAGAAGTGTAAAGACACGAATAGAGCGACCTAATTAATAACGAATTAAACAAAAAATTATCGGCTATACATCAAAATATAGTTGTTTAAGTGAAAAATGAAATATAACAAGTATTACGTAGGGTTAGATATCGGGACTACCAAGATTGTAACTATGGTAGGGGCAAAGAACGAATACGGGAAGATTCAGATTTTAGGTTATGGGCAATCTAAAAGTGAAGGCATCAATAAAGGAGTAGTAACTAACATTGCTAAAACTACTCAATCTATTATGGATGCTATTCAAGATGCCAAAGAAAAGACAGGCTTAGAAATTGAGAACGTAGAAGCAGGTATCGCAGGACAAAATATAATAAGTCGTTCACATAGCGATTATATTACCCGTACAGACCCTGAACAACTTATAGACTTTGACGATTTGGAACGCCTGAAAGAACAGGTGTTCTCTATAGCACTTTCACCAGGACAAAAGATAATTCACGCACTCCCTCAGGACTATAAAGTAGATAATGTGGGAGATATTAAAGAACCTATCGGTATGATGGGGACGCGTTTAGATGCTACTTTTCACTTAGTTATCGGGCAAGTAAGCGCTATCAAAGGGATTACTCGTTGTGTGGAAATGGCACATCTAAAGCCCATAGGCCTTACTTTGGAACCTATTGCCTCTGCTAAAGCTGTATTAAGCGAAGAGGAAAAAGATGCAGGAGTGGTGTTAGTGGATATAGGAGGTGGTACCACCGATGTAGCTATCTTTAAAGATGGTATTATCCGCCATACAGCCGTAGTGCCTTTAGGAGGTAATATTATTACTGATGATATAAAAGAAGGTTGTGGAATACTCACCCGTCAAGCCGAGATGCTGAAAGTAGAATTTGGGTCAGCTTGGCCAGGAGAGAACCGAGATAATGAGATAGTATCTATTCCTGGTATTAAAGGGAAGGAGCCTAAAGAAATAACACTTAAAAACCTTTCTAAAATTATTCACGCAAGAGTAAGTGAGATCATCAATTTAGTGTTTAACGTGATTAAAAATTACGGTCACGAAGAAACTAAAAAGAAACTGTTTGCGGGAGTAGTACTCACAGGAGGTGGAAGCCAACTGAAGCATATTGTTCAGTTAGTAGAATATATTACGGGAATGGATGCCCGCATAGGTTATCCTAATGAGCACTTAGCAGGTAACTCTGACCCTAAACTTACTTCGCCTATTTACTCTACGGCTATAGGTCTTGTAATGAGTGCTATTGAAAATGAAGCAGAAGAGCAATTTAAAAAACGCTTCCAGGAAGTAAAAGCTCAAGAAACAATAGAGAACGGAAAGGGAGTGGTAGTAGAGTCTTTATCAGCAGATTTGCAGGATTCATCACTTGAAAAACAACCTATCACAATAGTAGATTCACCAAAAATAAATGTTTTTCAAGATAAAGATGAAGATGATGAATTAGAGATACATAAAACTAGTAGAGGTTGGTGGAGTAAATTAAATGAAAAACTAAAGGACTTCTTAGATAGTGAAGATTAAGTAGAAACAAATAATTATGATTTTTTGATATGAATTCGGACATTCAATTTGATTTGCCAAAGAATATTAGTAACTATATCAAAGTTATTGGCGTAGGAGGCGGAGGGTGCAACGCCGTGAATTTCATGCACAACGAAGGTATAAAAGGGGTAGATTATGTGGTCTGTAATACAGATGCACAAGCTTTGGAAAACAGCCCTATCCCTAATAAAATTCAATTAGGAGTTACCCTTACTGAAGGATTAGGAGCAGGAGCCAATCCTGATATTGGTGAAAAAGCGGCTCTTGAAAGTATTGAGGATATCCAACGTACTTTGGAGGGGAATACCCAAATGGTGTTTATCACAGCTGGTATGGGTGGTGGAACAGGAACAGGAGCAGTGCCCGTAATAGCTAAGCAAGCTAAAGATATGGGTATTCTTACCGTTGCTATTGTAACTACTCCATTTAATTATGAAGGCTTAAAACGCAGTCGACAAGCACAAGCGGGTATTAAGAAACTACGTGAATGTGTAGATTCTCTTATTGTTATCAATAATAATAAAATCAACGAAATATACGGTGATTTGAGTATTAAAGAGAGTTATGGAAAGGCGAATGAGATATTATTAAAAGGAGCGAAAGGTATGGCTGAGGTAATCAGTAAGCATTACCTTGTAAATATCGACTTACGCGATGCTCGTACCGTACTTGAAAACGGGGGTACAGCTATTATGGGCTCAGCCTCAGCTGAAGGTGATAATAGAGCTTATGAAGCTGTAGCAGCTGCTTTAAACTCTCCTTTACTAAATGATAATAAGATAGCAGGTGCTAAAAATGCTCTTCTTTTGATTACTTATGGTAAAAAAGAAGCAACTCAACGTGAAGTTACTGAAATAAGTAGTTTTATTCAAGAGCAAGCAGGTGATAATATGGCTGACCTTATCTATGGGATAGGTGAAGATGAATCATTAGGAGAAGCTATTTCTGTGATAGTGATTGCCACAGGCTTTGATGCTGACCAACAACAAGAAATAGTGAACGCTGAAACCAAAAAGGTAATCCATATTCTTGAGGAAAACCAAACAGCTACTCGTGATTTAACAGAGCCCAAAGGAACTGTGGTTAATGCTATAAGTAGCAGTTATCCTATTTCCTCAATCTCTGATATAAAGAAAGAATCTTCGCTATCAGATTTATTTAATATTTGGGTGGATTGTGAAATAGTTACAGCTGTAAATGATGAGTTTGTAATAGTAGATAAGTCTATTCCTAAAAAGAATAGTTTTCAGACTATTGAAAAAAAAGCTGAAGTGCAAACCCAGCAATCAACATCAGTAAAACACGAAGAGCCCCAAAAAGAAGCTCCAATTATTCACCAATTGAGTGAGGATATTCATAAAGAAGCTCCTCAAGTAGAACGCCGGAAGAATCCTCCTATTGTAAATCAAGAGGGAGAAATTCGTTATACTTTAGAAGACTATACAGAGCTTGAAAGAACTTTTATAGAAGCAAAGCCAACCTCTTTTACAGAAGATAAAAACTCAAATGAGTTTATTCTTTATAAGAAAGAAGAGGATTCTAAGTCCAAAACTTCTCCTTCTTCAGGTCAATTAGATATGTTTGCAGAAGAAGAGGATATAGAGTCTTCTTTGAACCCTATTGACAGTAGAATCTCTGATGTAATGAAACGCTCTCGTTCCAATCGTTTGCAAGATTATAACTACAAGTTTGGAAGTAATAATCAATCACGTACCTCTATGGGGAAAGATAGCGCAGGAGAGATGCAAATAAGAAAAAACAATTCTTATTTACACGACAATGTAGATTAGTTTTATAGGACTCATCTATGAGAAAAACCATATTCTAATAAAAACGGGAAGTTTAATTAAAACTTCCCGTTTTTCTATATAATCACATTATTGAAATTATTTTATAGTACTCTATTCATATCCCACTCTTCAAGATATTTAGCTACACGCTGTACAAACATTCCTCCTAAGGCTCCATTTACAACACGATGGTCATAACTGTGAGAAAGCATTAGTTTATAACGAATCCCTATTGTGTCTCCTTCTGGAGTTTCAATTACAGCAGGAACTTTTTGGATAGCTCCTATTGCTAAGATACCTACTTGTGGCTGATTGATAATAGGAGTACCAAACAAAGTGCCAAATGAACCTATATTGGTTACTGTATATGTACCATCTTTCACTTCATCGGGCTTGAGTGCATTAGCACGAGCTCTATTAGCAAGGTCATTTACTACTTTTGCCATACCTCTTAAACTGAGCTCATCAGCGTTTTTTATAACGGGAACAATTAGGTTACCGTCTGATAGCGCAGTAGCCATACCTATATTAATATTTCTCTTCTTGATAATGCTATCTCCTTCTACTGAGACATTCATCATAGGAAAATCAACAAGTGCTTTGGCAACCACTTCCATAAAGATAGGTGTAAAAGTGAATTTCTCACCTTCGCGCTCTTCAAATGCTTTTTTTACTTTATTGCGCCATTTCCATATACGGGTTACATCTACCTCAATAAAACTTTGTACGTGTGCTGAAGTAAGTTTGCTTTTTAGCATATGCTCTGCAATGAGTTTACCCATACGACTCATCTCAATTCGTTCTTCACCGCGTTTGGTATAAACTCTCTTATCGGCAGGAGTAGCATCAAAAGTAGCTGAAGACTTTGCTTTTCCTTGTGTCCTATGCGATAGATAGTCAAGAATATCACTCTTGGTTACACGGTCGTTTAACCCCGTTCCTTTAATGCTGTCTAACTCACTTAAACTGATACCTTCTTTCTTAGCGATATTCTTTACCAAAGGTGAATAGAAACGCTCTGTTTTGCTGAAGTCTATTTGCGGCTGAGCTAAGGTACTTTGTTGTATGTTAGCAATGTTCTTTTCTAAACTTGCAACCGATTGTTGTACAACATCAAGCTTTTCTTCAGAAGTACTAATCTCTTCTTGTGTCTCAATAACAGCTATTACTTCACCTACTTTCACAACGTCATTCACTTGAAACTTGATTTCAGCCAATATACCTGACACATCAGTAGGTACTTCAGTATCTACTTTATCTGTGGATACTTCCACAATACTTTCTTCGGCTTCTACAGGATCGCCTACTTTTTTCAGCCAGTTGGTAACAACAGCTTCTGTTACACTTTCTCCTAATGAAGGGAATATTAATTCATATCTTGCCATTTTCCTGCTACTTTATTTCTTTAACCTCTTGTGGGAGGTTCATATTTTTGGTTAATACGCTTATTTTATTAAGGTCTATATCGCCTGTGAGCGATAATACTATAGTTTGTTTTGAAGTCTCGGTCGGTTCTACAAGCATTAGCAGTTCCGATACGTGGGTAGCATCTTTCCCTTCTTTGGTGTAGAATTTCACATTTTGAGCTTTGTCTTTTACTCGCATTAATTCTGATAGCCCTGCTGTTTTAAGGTACTGTTGTGCTTCTGTTTTCATTAGCCCAGCAGCCGTTTTACTCTCAGTCGTGAATATCTTCATTCCTTTGAGCTTATTAGCAACTTCCATAAACTCTTTAGCTTCCGCATCTTTACTGTCAATTTTTGATAGCATCTGAAACATCTTCTGTGATACTACCACAGTGCTAATATCTTTATTGGTTTCTAACTTTTCAAAGGCTGTTTGTCCGTTAATAGCTATGGTCACCCAAAAAGCAGATAGCATTAATATTTTCTTTATTTTCATAGTAACAATATGTTGTTAATGTTCTTTAACGATTTTGTTTTTAGTTTCTTCATATTCTTTGAGATATTGCACTTTCTCAGCGCCTTTATTATATTCCTCTGAGAGTATTAAAAGCCCTTTTCTTATTACTTGGTAGTTGTACTCTGCTTCTTTGTATTCGCGTTGCTGTTTCACCCAATAAAAAGAGCCTAATCCTATCGCCACCGCTATGAGTACACAAATTGCAATAGTTTTTTTCATATTTTCTTGTAACTTTGTTAATGTCTTCTGAATATTGATAAATCAAAGTCAAGGAAGTAAAGAGTTATCAATATTAATACTAATAACACTATCCAAAAAGTTTTGTTTACCCCTGCGTTTTTTCGGTTGCGACTCTCACTACGGATAGAACGCCATTCTTCCGTGAAGTGGTTCGTTACGGTTTCGCGGTCTTTGCGAATGCGGGAGCCCATCTCAAAAGGGTTGCCTTCTTCCTTCCCTTCGTAGTAACGAGGAGTATAGTTAAAGCGCTTGTTCTTTGGTAATTTAAATAATCTAATCTTCATAATAATGCAAAGGTAAAAAATAATTGATAATTAACAATAAAATATTGCACAAAAATTATTCCAATAAGCTATCAATTTGTTCCATTACTTCCTTAATGATGTGATTTTCATCAATAATGTTTTCGGAAAGTTCTGTTTTACTTTTCTGTAATTTGATGATTTTTTCCTCAATGGTATCCTTGCTCACAAAGCGTATCACGTTCACTTTATTTTGTTGCCCTATACGGTGAGCCCTCCCAATAGCTTGCTTTTCAGAAAACGGATTCCACCACGGGTCTAATAACAAAACATAAGATGCCTGCGTGAGATTTAACCCTACCTCACCTGCTTTAAGCGAAATGAAAAAGAACGATATACTAGGATTGTTCTGAAACATCTCTACTTGGTTCTTGCGATCAAACGAAGGTGTTTCGCCTGTTAGTTTAGCATATTTTATTTCTTTTTTGTTACACCATTCTTCATAAAGTGCTAAATGACTCACAAAACTGCTAAAAATAAGTGCTTTTCGAGATGATTGTAGCAATTCCTCCATATAATTTATTACTTCTTCGTACTTTCCTGATGCAATTTTACTCTCTTTGTCTACTAATTTAGGGTGTAAGCTTATTTTTCTAAGCCTCATTAACATATTTAGGGTATTAAATTCAGAGATTGGCTCATTAATTTGTAAAAGCTGGTTACGCACTTTCGATTTTTCTGTTTCATACCATTTGTGTTGGGCTTCACTCATAGGACAGTAGATAATTTGCTCTTCCATTTCTGGCAAATCGTCAAGCACTTGCTCCTTTGTCCGCCTTAGTAAAAACGGACTGATAATAGTCTTTAACTCCTCTAAGGCTTGTGTGTTTTTCTTTTTGCTGATTTCCACTTCATAGTTCTTGTAAAACGAAGCATAACTTTTCAGTATATTCGGATTGATAAATTGCATCTGCGACCATAAGTCACTGAGTGAGTTCTCAATAGGTGTCCCACTTAGGGCAATGCGATGAGTCGCTTTTAAGGTATGTATCGCTTTGAATGTCTTTGAGTTCTTGTTTTTAATACGCTGGCTTTCATCTAAAATGATATACCTAAATTCGTACTTTTGGAAGAGTTCCATATCGCGTTCTACTATCGGATAACTGGTAAAAACCACATCGTAATTACCTAAGCGTTTGGCTTTTACTTTTCGGTCAGTCCCCACGTATTGTGTGCATTTAAAATGTGGGGCAAACCTTTTAGTCTCGTCATACCAATTAAAAATAAGCGATGAAGGCAGAATAACCAATACTTTTAGAGCCTCTTTACTCTTTTCTATCCCTGAAAAAAGGTCGCCAGTTTCAATCGCTTTTTCGGGTAAAGCATCGTGTATAGCCACCAATAAGGCAATAGTTTGCAGTGTTTTCCCAAGTCCCATATCATCAGCAAGGCACGCCCCCACACCATTGTAATAGTGTTGTAAAAGCCACTTCACACCCTCTATTTGATACGGACGTAAGGTAGCTCGTAGGTTAGGCGAGGGGGTATAACTCACTTTTTCTACTAAGTTCTGAGGTTTTATCTCGGGTACAGCTTCCAAAAGTGCATAGTTACTCTTGCTAATTTGCAGTTTCTCCTGCCTAATTTGTGCATATTTGGCAATACTACCAAACTTACTAAACCATTCTTGAGGAATAATGAAGGCTTTTCCATCAGGAAGTAAGTAAATAGGGTTATTTTCTTTTAAATTCTTGATTAAATCTTTAAAATGAAAGCTATTTTCTCCTTGTTTTACTCTTATATTGAGGTCAAACCAATCGTTTTCGGTACTTGTTTCTGCAAAAATGAGCTCAGGCAGATGTTCACTGATTTCTTTTCCACCTTCTATGCTAAAAGTATGAAAGCCAAAACCTGCTTCTTCCAAATCTTTTTTGCAGTGCAACAGATGAAAATACGAAGCAAAAGGGTCTTTACTTTCAACTGAAAAAGTACCTCCGTCGTTCACAAAACCTAACTGTTCCAAAAGGCGATACTTTCTTGTTTCTTCTTCTTTATTTCGTTGGTAATTATATATTTTTATATCGTTATTGGGGCTTATTTCTAAGTTCGACTGATTGTTTTTCGCCTGATTACTGTCAAAAGTATAACCATTGTAATCAAAGTGTATGTATATTTTGTAATGATTGGCAAAGAAATCGTATAAAATATCCAATTCACTACCTTTTAATTCATTCTGAGTAATAATTTTAAAGCCTTTTGCTTCTACCTGTGCATTTCTAAGTACTTTTTTAAGGAATTTCTCGAAGTATTCGGGGAAAGTTTTTTCGGGAATAAAGGTACTTTCTTTATTCAAAAAAGGTTTTAGGTGCGAAGCTTTAATATGTGCTACTCGCACTACTTGCCCTTTGAGTACAATCCAAGCGTATGAGTTGTTCAGCAGTTCGATATGGCTTTCACAAGGCAATAATTTTTCATCGTCTTTCTGTAACAACAACCGATAACTAATACCCCCTTCAATTTTTGTAAATTCCAATAGAGGTTCAATTATATTCGTGCTTATGGGTAGTATTTTCTTACTGATATCGTCTTTGTGATTGTGGTTAGTAGTGATAAACAAACTATTTTCTGCAATAATAGAAAGTAATTCAGCTGTTTTTTCTTCTATTTGTTGCTGAATATGCTTTTTTATTTGGGCATTTTTGTATATTTCCTCAAAACTATTCCCTTTTTTGATGTATTTTTGATGTAGAATATTAGGTTGTAGACTATTTACGATACTTAAAGCCTTTTTTTCACTTTCTGATAGTTCAAAGTTAGTCAAACTATGTAATACTTCTGTGGTAGCTTTCTTGTAAAACGAGGCGTATCCGTTTTGTTTTTCGGCTAAATAAGCATTAGGCAAAGCTAGTTCTATGGTAGGGTGAAAGCTAAAATCAAAAAATAAAAACATAACTCAATAATGTAACTGCTGTAAGGTTTTGTATTCAGCGGACAAAGGTACAGTATTTTTACAGGAATAAAAAAACTAAGTAACCTCTTTTTATCAACATCGATAGGAAAAAACCTTTATTGAATAACACTTTGCAAGATATTTGTCCTCACTTTGCGAAAATTTCAAACTTTGGTAAAGTTAAAACTTGATATATTATATCTTCACCTTACTTTTATTTTATCACCATTTGTTCTTCGTTCATTGTTCGTCATTTGTTTATCTGCCCGTGCGGCTCGCACCGTCTTTTGTTCGTCTTTTGTTCGTCTTTTGTTCGTCTTTTGTTCGTCTTTTGTTCGTCTTTTGTTCGTCTTTTGTTCGTCTTTTGTTCGTCTTTTGTTCGTCATTTGTTCGTCATTTGTTCGTCATTTGTTCGTCATTTGTTCGTCATTTGTTCGTCATTTGTTCGTCATTTGTTCGTCATTTGTTCGTCTTTTGTTCGTCTTTTGTTCGTCTTTTGTTCGTCTTTTGTTCGTCTTTTGTTCGTCTTTTGTTCGTCTTTTGTTCGTCATTTCTTCGTCTTTTGTTCGTCATTTCTTCGTCCTTTTTCTATCTGCCCGTGCGGCTCGCACCGTCTTTTGTTCGTCTCGCACCGTCTTTTCTATAAACTCTCTTTAATTTTCTAATTTTCTAATTTTCTAATTAAAATACCGTACGACCTCGTACCTGCCATTTTGTCACCTTCTCCTACTTTGGTACTCTTTTCGCTATGTTCCCCCTAGTAAATAACAAATTAAGAGAAACGAGTCTTACCTCTTATCTCTTACTTCTTAACTAAATAAAAATGAAAGGAAATATAAACGTCTCTGTGGAAAACATCTTTCCACTTATTAAAAAATTCTTGTACAGCGATCACGAGATATTCTTGCGCGAACTCATCTCCAACGCTACCGATGCAACCCTTAAACTGAAACACCTCACTACTATAGGCGAGGCAAAAGTAGAATATGGGAACCCTATCATCGAAGTGAAGGTCGATAAGGACAATAAAACCCTCCATATAATCGACCAAGGTATCGGTATGACCGCTGAAGAGGTCGAAAAATACATCAACCAAATTGCCTTTTCAGGAGCTGAGGAGTTTTTGGAGAAATATAAAGATACTGCCAAAGACGCCGGAGTGATAGGTCATTTTGGATTGGGCTTCTACTCTGCTTTTATGGTAGCCAAACAAGTGGAAATCATCACCAAATCCTATACCGATGCTCCAGCTGTGCGCTGGGTATGCGACGGTAGTCCTGAATTTATCTTAGAGGAAACCGACTTGCGCACCGAACGCGGTACTGAAATTATTTTGCACATCGCCGATGATTCTACTGAGTTTTTGGAAGACTTCCGTATTGAAGAGTTATTGCGCAAGTACAACCGCTTTATGCCTATCCCAATTAAATTTGGTACAAAACAAGAGCCGTTACCTCGTCCTGAAAATGCCCCTGACGACTATAAAACGGAATATGTAACGGTCGATAATATTGTAAATAACCCTAATCCTGCTTGGACGAAACAGCCAGCCGATTTGAAAGATGAGGATTATAAGGCGTTCTATCACGAACTCTACCCAATGCAGTTCGATGAACCTCTTTTCTACATTCATCTAAACGTAGATTATCCGTTTCACCTTACTGGTATTCTCTATTTCCCTAAGCTCACTAACGATATGCAGTTACAGAAAGACCGCATACAGTTGTATCAAAACCAAGTATTTGTTACCGATAACGTCGAAGGTATAGTGCCCGAGTTCTTAACAATGCTCAAAGGGGTGATAGATTCGCCAGATATTCCGCTAAACGTATCGCGTTCTTACCTCCAATCCGATGGTAATGTAAAGAAGATTGCTAATTACATCACTCGTAAGGTAGCTGATAAGCTGAAATCACTCTTTACTAATAATCGCGACGACTTCCAAAACAAGTGGAACGACATTAAGATAGTGCTCGAATATGGTATGCTTACCGATGATAAATTCTACGAAAAAGCAGCCGATTTTATGTTGTACCCCACTACCGACGGCAAGTATTACACTTTGGCAGAACTAAAAGAAGCAATAAAAGCTGAACAAACCGACAAAAATGGTACTTTGGTAGTGTTATACGCTCAAAATAAAGAACAGCAATACACAGCTATTGAGCAAGCCAAAGAAAAAGGCTACGAAGTGTTATTGTTGGATAGCCCTATCGTATCGCACTTGATACAGAAGTTAGAAAGTGATAATGAGAAACTTACTTTCACTCGTGTAGATGCTGCTCCTGTAGCTAAGCTGATACAAAAAGAAGAACCTATTATTGCCAAACTTTCCGACGAAGAGAAAAACACGCTGAAAGCTGAAATCGAGAAGGTAATTCCTAAAGAAGGCTATATGGTGCAGTTAGAAGACTTAGACAGCGATGATACGCCATTCGTTATCAATCAACCCGAGTTTATGCGCCGTATGAAGGAAATGAGTGCTACCGGAGGAGGTGGTATGTTCGCTATGGGAGGTTTCCCCGAAGTGTATCACGTAGTGGTAAACAGCAATTCTCCTTTAGCCGATGCTATCCTCCACTCTAAAGACGAAGTTCAAAAAGAAAGCCTTATCAAGCAAGCCTTTGATTTAGCACGACTTTCACAAGGTCTCCTCAAAGGTAAAGAACTTGCCGACTTTGTAAAGAGAAATTGGGAAATTAACAAATTAGCAAATTAGTAAATGAACACCATTACACTTTGCCAAAGGTCTTAATAGCTTGCCGTGCTACGACCTTTGGCAAAGTTGAATATAATGATAATTAGGTATTTTTACAATATATTTTGTAGAAACGTTTTGTAAAATCCCTTACAATTTTTTAGACAATCTTTTAATTATTCTGATAACTTATATTGATATGTTTAAGATTATAATGTTTGTGCGCAAGAAACAGCATCTTAGCACAGAAGAATTTATAAAACTATGGGAAGCACATTCTCAAAAAGTAATAAACTATAAAGAAGCCCTGTTGATAAAGGATTATGCTAAAACATTTCCTTTTCAACCTACTGATGAAAAATCGTCTACACAGCGAGAAACCCTCCCTTTTACCTTTGATGCTATGGGTGAATTGTGGTATGAAAGTAAAGACGATTTTCTCAGAGCCCGCAACACTCCTGAGGGGCAAAAAGCCTTAGCCGACCTCCGTGCCGATGAACTCAAATTTGTAGATATGGCAAACTCTGTAATGTGGCTCGGTACTGAGGAAAGAATATTTGATGAATTACCTTTTGAAGTTAAACGTTGGACAGTTCTCGATGAGTATTTCTATTTGTCAGATTATGCAGAAAATAGTGTAGCAGACTTTGATAAGTTAATAGCTTTGTTTTCTGAAGATATTACAATGTTAAGTGCCGATGGTTCACAAATGAAAGGGAAAACTGCAGTAATCTCCTTTTTTAAACAATTCTTTGAAAGGAATAAAACTACAAAACATCTTTGGGAAACCATTAAAGTTGCTGAAAATACTCTTGAGACTCATTGGGCTGTCTCAGGAAAACGAAAAGATGGTACTTTCTTTGCCTTTAAAGGTAAAGATACAGCAAAACTAAATTCAGAAGGTAAAATTTGTTATTTAAAAGTAGAGTTTTTATAATAAAAATTATCACACGCCGGCACGAGCTACAAGCTCGTGCCTCTTTTTTTTGTAGTTTCTAAGAAAAACTTTATTTTTGCAGAGAATATACGATAAACTATTATGAAGCCTTTACTTCTATATTCCTTTTTCTTATTCAGTTATTCTCTCTTTTCTCAGTCAATAAAAGGGAAAGTCACTGATATGTACCAGCTCCCTATTGAATTTGCTGAAGTAATTTTATATGAAAACAAGAACCCTTTCCTAAGTGAATTATCCGGGAATAAAGGTGATTTTACATTGTCTGTAAATAAGAAAGGAAACTTTACCCTTGTGATAAGATATTTAGGTGAAATACTATACCAAAAAACAATAGTACTTAATGAAAATACAGACTTAGGGGTGCTGATGGTTGATAATGCACATCAGTTATCAGAAGTAACCCTCACAGCAAAGAAACAACTAATTGAAAAGAAGTCGGATAGGTTGGTGTATAATGTACAGAATAGTCTACTCTCTACAGGGGTCAGTAGTGATGAATTGCTCAAAAACATTCCTCGAATTGACCCCACCAGCGACGGATTAAAAATTATCGGGAAAAGCAATGTATTAGTAATGATAGACGATAGACTGCTCAATATTTCAGGAGATGATTTAAAGAACTACTTAAAAACATTGAGGTCTGAGAATATCGACAAAATAGAGATTATTACTAACCCATCAGCAAAGTACGATGCAGCAGGAAATACAGGTCTTATTAATATCAAGCTAAAGAAAAAACTAAATACAGGTTTTGATGCCAATATCTCTTCAACTTCTATACTCAGAACCAAAGCAAGTGTAAATAACGCTTTAACACTCAATTATTCCAACGAGAAACTAATTCTCAATTACAATTTGTTTTATGGTGATGAAAATAGGAATTTTGAGAATAAAAACAAACTACTTTTCACTGATGAGCAAAGAGAGTCCGTTGAAAATACTGAAAGAATAGACAAAGGATTAAGTCATCAGCTCAATGCCGACTATCAGTTGGTAAAAGCTATTAATTTGGGTTTCTACCTCAATTACAGCAACTGGGATAACAATGCTTACGGGCATTCTGAGGTTAAATTCTACAATAATGCCCAAAGTATATTAAAAACTCAACAATTGCCTACTAATACTTTGGGTAATAATAAAGGTCTCTCATTTTCTCCTTACTTAGATATCAAATTAGATACTTTGGGTAGCCAATTGAAGTTTTATTTCAATCATAATAGAAATACGAATAATTCTACCTCTGTATTCAGAGCTAATAATTACAGAGGAGATGGACAAATATTAGAGAGTTCTTCTGAAAATAAGAATAATATAGACTATACTTTCAAAATCAATGCTTTTGGTACCAACTTAGAAACAACTTTTTTGAATACAAAAATTGAATTAGGTGGTAAAGGTACTTATTTTAGTAATGATAACGGAGTGAAATTCTACAATAAAATAGGCGGATTAGATGTTTTTGATACCTCAAAATCCAATGATTTTCTTTACAAAGAACGCTTATGGGCAATGTATTTGAATCTCTCTTGCAATCTTACTGAAAAACTCTTTTTAAGTGCTGGTATAAGATATGAGCATACCCAAACAGAAGAAACATTAATAACTCAAAATATTACCAATGAAAAACGTTATTACAATTGGTTCCCTACCATATCTCTTTCTTATGAACCAAATAATAATCATTCTTATGCTCTCTCTTTTAACCAACGAATTGCAAGACCAAGTTTATATGATTTGAATCCTTTTAGGAATTACAAAGACGCCAATAATTACGAAATAGGCAATCCAGATTTATTGCCTAATATCACCACCAATGTAGAGTTTGGATATGTGTATAAAGGAAACCTATCGTTTTCTCTATATGGTTCTAAAATAGCTGATAATTGGGCTTTTGTAGTTTCTACTGAAAATAATAACAATGTAGTAGTAACACAACCAAAGAATGTATTAACTACTTATAGTGTAGGTTCTGAGTTGGCTTATAATTGGGAGATTTCTAATTGTATATCTAACTATAGTAGTGCCAATGTATCCTATCAACAATCTAAATCGGCAGAGGAAAGTTTACCCGATGAGAATTTAAGAGGAATACACGGCACTTTGTTATCAAATTTCACCATAACCTTGAATGAGGATAAAACTAATAAACTGTTTTTGAATATGCTGTACAACACCAAAGGAGTTGAAGAAATGTATGTCTCTAAGAACACTTTCCTAATGCGGTTAGGAGCTTCTCTATCGTTCTTACAACAGAAATTGAATCTAAATATCTACTTGACTGACCCTTTTAACACAACAATAGCAAGAAATAACGTCGATTATAGTACTTATAAATTTGAAAATAGAATCTTCAACGATAATCGTAGTGTACATTTTTCTGTAATCTATAAGTTTGGTAATAATCAATCTAAAACAAATGAAATACAAGTAGATAATTCAGAAAAAGACAGATTAATAAAAGAATAAATTTGTGTAGTTCAGAGAAAAACTTTTATATTTGCACATTGATTAATTGAAAATCGACAAATTAAATTAAGATGTTACAAGAACTAAAATCCCGTAGTGGTAATTGTTGTGAACTCTGTGGAGCTACTGAAAGCCTAAGTGTATATACAGTGCCTCCTGCTAGAAACGAAAGTACAGATGATAGCCTTTTGGTATGTGGTACTTGCCTTAGTCAAATACAAAATCCCGAAACGATGGATAGCAACCATTGGCGTTGCCTCAACGATAGTATGTGGAGCGAACACCGCCCTGTAAAGATAATGGCGTGGCGTCTCCTCAACAGACTCAAAAACGAAGGCTGGTCGCTCGACCTTCTAAATATGATGTATTTAGATGAGGAAGAATTGGCTTTTGCCCAAGCTTCCGACGACCATTTAGAAGAGAGCGAAAAGGTAATTCACAAAGATAGCAATGGGGCAGTACTCGCTAATGGTGATAACGTGGTACTTATCAAAGACCTAAAAGTAAAAGGCACTAGTATGACAGCTAAACAAGGTACTGTTGTGCGCAAAATCACTCTCGACCCCGAAAATGCTGAATATATAGAAGGCAAAGTTGATGGACAACAAATCGTTATCCTCACTCAATACGTGAAAAAGGCATAATATTGTATGAATTTACATCACAACTTTGTCAAAGTTAAAGACTTTGACAAAGTCTTTAATATTAATAATCAATCTCTAAATCAATAAATTAACAAATGAAACAACTATTTACCATTATTGCATTATTCTTCCTTATCTTTGGCTATGCCCAAAAGAAAATGACTTTTACTCAAGCCCAAATGCCTTTGGCTACTGATAAAGATAATCCTGTTACCTCATTTGTACTGCCTATAAAACAAGGGACAGAGGTAAAAGAAATTTCTTTGCAGTTTAAAAGTAAAAAGCTCAATCTATCTGAACTCTCTGTTTATGTAGGTGCTAACGCTAAAAGAGAACAAGCAACACTTTTTGCTAAAACTTCAAATCTCAGTTGTAACACCAAACTGCAAGGAAAATTCAAAGCTACTAATGATACCCTTTTTGTTTGGGTTTCTGCCCGTACTACTCAAAAACCAGACCTCTTACAAAAACTCTACTTATCAAAGATAAAACTCACCACTAATGAGGCTAAATTCACGCTTAATAATGCTAAAAAAGAAGGACAGCGTTTTGCTATTGCTCTTCGTCAGCGTAAACAAGACGGCATAGAATGCTACCGTATACCAGGGCTTGTAACCACTAATAAGGGTACGCTGATAGCCGTTTACGACAATCGTTACAACAACTGCAAGGATTTGCAAGAAGATATCGATGTGGGAATGAGTCGCAGTACTGATGGCGGACAGACGTGGGAGCCAATGAAAAAAGTGATTGATATGGGCGAATGGGGAGGAAAACCTAATCGTCTTAATGGGGTAGGAGATCCTGCAGTTTTGGTAGATGAACAAACTAATACTATTTGGGTGATGGGCTTGTGGCAACATGGCTTAGATCCTCAAACAATGAGTTGGTGGGGCTCTAAAAGTGGAATGACTCCTGAGGAAACAGGACAAATAGTAGTAGTAAAAAGTGAAGATGATGGTAAAACGTGGAGTGAACCTATCAATATCACCTCCCAAATCAAAAATCCCGAATGGAGGCTCTTTTTCCAAGGACCTGGCAGAGGTATCTCAATGAGTAATGGTACCTTGGTGTTTGCAGGGCAGTTTAAAGATAAAGACCAAGTGCCTCATTCTACTATTATTTACAGTAAAGACCACGGCAAGACGTGGCACGTAGGTATGGGAGCCAAATCACACACTACTGAATCTCAAGTGGTAGAACTCTCCGATGGTACACTAATGCTCAATATGCGTGACGACCGCAATCGCTCTAATTATGAACTCTCAGATAATTATCACGGGCGTTCAGTAGCCGTTACTGCCGATATGGGCAAAACGTGGATAGAGCACAACACCTCTCGCACTGCCCTCACCGAGCCCAATTGTATGGCAAGTATTATCTCATATAAGGACAAAAAGGGAAAACTGTATTTATTCTTCTCTAATCCTAATGATGCAAAGGATAGAGTAAATATGACTATCAAAGTTAGTGATGATGAAGGGAATACTTGGGATAAACTACCTTCAATATTGTTGTATGAGCAAGCAGCTATGGGCTATTCTTGTCTTACTGTAATAGACAATAAATATATAGGTATTCTTTACGAAGGTGATGGAGATTTGTACTTCCAAAAAGTGCCTATCAGAGAGTTTATCAAGTAAAGCAAAAGAATTTGTAACCTTAATAGAGACGATATAAAGAGTATTGTCTCTATTTGTTTGATTTAAAATACTCGAAAAATTTGCTTCGTATATAAAAAAAGAAGTACATTTGCACGCAACTAAATTCTCTTTTTTAAAATGAATTTCCAAGATAAAATTATTAATGAAGGATTTACCTATGATGATGTCCTTCTTATCCCCAATTATTCTGAGATATTACCTCGTGAAGTGTCGATAACCTCACGTTTTACCCGTAACATCACCCTGAATGTGCCCATTATCTCAGCGGCTATGGACACTGTAACCGAAGCTGCTATGGCTATAGCTATGGCACGCGAAGGAGGCATAGGGGTGCTTCATAAAAATATGACTATTGAGGAGCAAGCCAAACAAATACGCAAAGTAAAACGCGCCGAAAGCGGTATGATTATCGACCCTGTTACGCTTCCCTTAAACAGCAAGGTGAGTGATGCAAAACGCTGTATGAAAGAAAATAATATTGGCGGTATCCCCATTGTTGATGCCGGCGGAATCTTAAAAGGCATTGTAACTAACCGTGATTTACGCTTTGAACACGATAATAATCGCCCAATAACCGAAGTAATGACCTCTAAAAACCTTGTGATTGCCAACGAAGGCACTTCTATGAAGGAAGCTGAGGGTATTTTACAACGCAGTAAGGTAGAAAAACTCCCCGTAGTAGATAAAAACTACAAATTAGTAGGTCTTATTACTTTCCGAGACATTGCCAATTTGCAAGAAAAATCTATTTCTAACAAAGATAGCTTAGGACGCTTGCGCGTAGCAGCAGCCTTAGGCGTTACTGCCGATGTGGTAGACCGCGCCGAAGCTCTTGTACAAGCAGGAGTTGATGCCGTAGTTATCGATACAGCTCACGGACATACAAAAGGCGTAGTGAACGCTCTTAATGCCGTAAAAAGCAAGTTTACCGACTTAGAAGTAGTGGTAGGAAACATTGCCACTGCCGAGGCTGCCCTTTATTTAGCCGAAAATGGCGCCGATGCAGTGAAAGTAGGCATAGGTCCAGGCTCTATATGTACTACCAGAGTGGTGGCAGGCGTGGGTTATCCTCAATTATCAGCGGTGATGAACGTTGCAAACGCTCTTAAAGGCAAAGGAATTCCTGTGATTGCCGACGGGGGCATTCGCTATACCGGCGATATCGTAAAAGCCATCGCCGCAGGTGCCAATAGTGTGATGCTTGGCTCTCTGCTTGCTGGCACTAAGGAATCACCGGGGGAAACTATCATTTTTGAAGGCAGAAAATACAAATCTTATCGCGGTATGGGTTCGGTAGAAGCGATGAACCAAGGTAGTAAAGACCGCTATTTCCAAGATGTTGAAGACGATATCAAAAAACTTGTGCCTGAAGGCATTGTAGGGCGCGTGGCATACAAAGGCGAACTACAAGAAAGTATGCATCAATTCATCGGAGGCTTGCGCGCAGGTATGGGATACTGTGGTGCCAAGGATATCGAAACGTTGCAAGCCGTGAGTCGCTTTGTGCGCATCACTGCAAGCGGAATTACCGAAAGCCACCCCCATAATATTACTATCACCAAAGAAGCTCCTAATTATTCACGTTAATAAACGAATATAACTTCCATAAATGAGGCTGTCTGAAAAGATTAGACAGCCTCATTTATGTAATAAATAGCAAAAAAGTGTCCATCAATAATATATTTTGTACTTTTGCCAACTGATAAAATAAACTCATTAGACTCAATGGAAAAAGGAATAGTAAATGATTACATTAATATTATAGAAGTATTCACTAAAAAAATACATCTATGGATTCAACTCTTTATCGATAAAACACCTAATATTGTAATAGCTTTATTAGTTTTTATTTTAGGTTTTTATCTTTCTAGACTTATCAAAAAAATAGCCATTCGTATCTTAGAAAAGCGTGGTGTAAAACCTTCTTCACGCATAATGCTTGGCAATATTATTTCTGTGTTGGTAGTTATTACCTTCTTTATGTTTTCGCTAAATATTTTAGACCTCGAAAATATGTTCAAAACCATTTTGGCAGGGGCAGGAGTAGCAGGTTTAGCTATCGGTTTGGCTTTACAAGGCACGCTTAGCAATACTTTTTCAGGCATTACCTTATCTTTTAGTAAGAGCATTCGCATAGGACATCAAATTGAAACTATGGGCTATACAGGAACTATTGAAGATATAAATTTGCGTACTATCAAGCTTAAAATGGCTGACGGAAACTATGTGTCGATACCCAATAAGCTTATAGTTGATAATCCTATGAAAAATTATTCTGAAAGTGATACTGCCAATGTATTAGTTACTTGTGGTGTAGGTTATGAATCGGATTTGGAGCAGGTGAAAATGCTTACTGAGACCACTATTCAGCAGATGATGAAACAAAAAGAGCTTGACACTACCATTTCTTTTTATTATACTGAGTTTGCTGATAGTGCTATCAATTTTAGCGTGTATTTTACTATTCCTTCTAAGAAACTTTCTGAGTCTTTTTTGTATAAATCAGAAGCTATAATGGCTATCAAGAAGTGTTTTGATGCACATAATATAAATATACCATTTCCTATTCGTACCATTCAGATGGATAAACAATAAATTTGAACCCAATGTTAAAAAGAATATCCCCATATAACCTTATAATGCTTTCGTTTATCGGCTTAATAGTCGTAGGTGCTTTGCTTTTGATGATGCCTTTTGCACATACGCCTCAGAAGGACGTTTCTTTTCTCGAAGCGCTTTTTACAGCTACTTCGGCGGTTACTGTTACGGGGCTTTCGGTGGTAGATATAGGTGCGACCTTTACTATTTACGGAAAACTCATTTTATTGGTGCTTATTCAGTTTGGCGGATTGGGAGTGCTTACTATTTCCTCTGTTTTAGTATTGCTTATTGCTAAACGCATCGGTTTTTATACTAAAAAAATAGTAGCCGAAGGGCTTAATCACAACAAAAGTTACGATATTTATGCCGTAGCAAAGCGTGTGGTGTATATTACTTTGATTTTTGAAGCTACGGGAGCAATATGTTTGTTTGTTTCTTTCGTTCAAGATTACCCTTTGGGCCAATCGATATTTTTTTCGGTGTTTCACTCAGTATCTGCTTTTTGTAATGCGGGTGTTTCTTTGTTTCCTCATAGCTTCGAAGGCTATACTTACAATGTTTTTGTGAATATTATTATCGCTTTTTTGATTATTTTTGGTGGTTTGGGATTTACAACCATTATTCAAGCCTATGAATACTTGCGAAAAAAGAGACGAAGACTCGATATTAACTCACAATTTTCAATTTTGATGACAATAATATTGCTCGTTGCGGGTACGTTTCTGTTTTTTACCTTAGAATATAAAAACTATCACACGCTTTACGGAAAAACTTTCTTTGGTCAGATGCTTATTAGCTTTTTTCACTCTGTAAGTTTGCGTACAGCAGGTTTCGATACGATTCCGTTGGAGCATTTAAGCAGTGCCACCATTCTTTTTTGCGTAACGTTTATGTTTATAGGGGCATCGCCAAACTCCACAGGTTCTGGCGTGAAAACTACTACTATTGGCATCTTATTTCTCGGTATTAAAACAGCATTACTCAATAAGAACTACATCGAATTTTCTAAGAGGCGCATCTCTTGGAAACTCTTCAATAAAGCCTCAGCACTCGTGTTTATTGCGATGATGTATGTGCTTACAATGATTGTAATACTCACAGCCTTAGAACCCGATTTAGAATTTACAAAAATAGCTTTCGAACTCATTTCAGCATTCAGCACTTGCGGACTTTCTACCGGAATTACCTCACAATTAGGCAATAGTTCAAAATTTATTTTGATATTTACAATGTTTTTAGGTAGGGTAGGACCGCTTACCATTGCGCTTGCCTTGTCGAGACCACGTGCCGAAGGAAATTACAAATACCCAAAAGAAAATATTTTAATAGGATAGATTATGAAGAATTTTTTAGTCATAGGATTAGGGGAGTTTGGCAAATCGGTAGCCAAAACACTCTATAAAAACAAAGCCACTGTGCTAGCAATAGATTCTCGTGAGAGTGTTATCAAGCAAGCCCTCAATGAAAATATCATCGATGAAGCTGTGATTTTGGACGCTACCGATGAAATTGCGCTCAAAAACGTAGTGAAAGACGATTTCGACACTGCTTTTGTGAGCGTAGGCGATAATATTCAGGCGAGTATCCTTATTACTTTGCAGTTGAAGGATTTGGGGGTGAAGAACGTCATTTGTAAGGCTGTAAATCACACCCAAGAGAAGGTTTTATACAAAATAGGTGCTACACAAGTAGTATTCCCAGAGGAATTAATGGGTGAAAAAGTAGCCTATTCAGTTTTGCGACCTACTATTATAGAATATTTTAAGTTTGCCGAAGATTATTTTATCTACGAAGTAAAGGTGCCTAAGAGCTATATAGGAAAATCGCTGATGGAACTCAATTTGCGACACAAGTATGAGATAAATATTTTGGCAGTAAAACATTCCGATGGCAAAATGAACGTAACCCCCGACCCGAATGTCAAACTTAACAAAGACGACCTTTTAGTTATACTCTCCAATACCAATGTAATTGATAGAGTAGTATAAAAAACTTTTTATGCTAAAAAATAGCTTACAGGAGCAATATTTTTGATTATAGAAGATAATAGAATGATTTATAATTTAAATTAAAAGTATATGGATTCAAATAATAATAAATGTATCATATCTGATAGTAATGCTATGACGAGAAAAAGATAAAATGCTAAAAGAAAAAACTTTCTTTTGGCGTTTTTGAGTTTATAACCTTTACTAAAATTTTATTATATTGGTTAAGCATTTGCACAATTCATTTATTTGCTGTACTTTTGTATCATCATAAAAACAAATTATGTTACGAAATAATTATCAAGAAGAAACTTTTGCCGAAGGTGATGTAACGGAACTTTTGGAAGATGAATGTCATCTCATTTTATACAATGATGATGTCAATACTTTCGACCACGTTATCGATACTTTAGTAGAGGTATGCCATCACACCTTTGAGCAAGCTGAGCAATGTGCTATTATTGTGCATTTCAAAGGAAAATGCGATGTGAAATCAGGAAGTTATAGCTTCCTTAAACCGCTCTGCACTGCACTTCTTGATGCGGGACTCTCTGCCGAAATAGAAGAAGCATAATTTTTTTATTCTAAATTATTTGTTTTTAACGTTTAACTATTCACTAAAATCGTGGAACTAAAACTATCAAAACCTATTTGTTTTTTTGACCTTGAAACTACGGGTATCGATATTACCAAAGACCGCATTGTTGAAATATCTATCTTAAAAGTCTACCCCAATGGCAATAAAGAAAGCAAAACATGGTTGGTAAACCCTACTATTCCTATCCCCAAAGCTGCCTCAGATGTGCACGGCATTACCGATGAGCGCGTTGCGGGTGAGCCTACTTTTAAAGAGCTTGCCAAGCAAATTCATAATATGATAAAAGATTCTGACCTTGCTGGTTACAATTCCGACCGCTTTGATATTCCTTTGCTTGCCGAAGAAATGTTGCGTGCCGAAGTAGATTTTGATTTAGGAAATCGCGTATCGGTAGATGTACAAACTATTTTTCACAAAATGGAACAGCGCACTCTCTCGGCAGCCTATAAATTCTATTGTGGTAAAGACCTTATTGATGCACATACGGCTTCGGCAGATACCAATGCCACTTATGAAATCCTCAAAGCCCAGCTCGACCGTTATGACAACTTAGAGAACAACATCAAAAAGCTCAGCGAGTTTACTTATCGCAAACAAATAGCCGACTTTGCTGGTTTTATTGGCTATAATGACAAAGGCGAAGAAATCTTTACCTTTGGGAAACACAAAGGCAAACGTGTAGAAGATATTTTTGACGAAGAACCAGGATATTTTGGTTGGCTTCTCAGTGCCGACTTCCCATTGTATACAAAAAAAATCCTTACGGCTATCAAGCTCCGTAAATTATCGGCTACTATTAAATAGATTTTTGAAAATCCTCTTTTGTTCTTTGCTATGGAAACAAACCTTGACTTAGAAGAAGAAAAAAAAGCCATTGCTCGCGAGTATAAAGAACTCTTGCGTATTAGCTATCAAACCCTTAGCGATGAAGATAAAAAGCTTATTCGCTTGGCGTTTGACACCGCTGTTGATGCGCACAAAAACCAACGCCGAAAAAGTGGAGAACCTTACATTTTTCACCCTATTGCCGTAGCTAAAATTGTTGCTTCACAAATAGGATTAGACGCCATAGCCATTGCGTCGGCTTTGTTACACGATGTAGTAGAAGATACTGACTATACGATTGAAGATATGGAACGGCTTTTTGGTAACACTGTAGCACATATTGTGGAAGGGCTTACCAAAATTTCGAGTATGAGCCGTGAAAATGACATCTCTTTACAAGCCGAGAACTTCCGAAAGCTCCTCCTCACGATGAACGACGATGTGCGTGTGATTCTCATCAAAATTGCTGACAGACTCCACAATATGCAAACGATGGATTCGATGGCAGAATACAAACAAGCCAAAATAGCTTCGGAAACACTCTATATTTATGCACCTATTGCTCACCGCATTGGCTTGTATAACATCAAAACAGAATTAGAAGACCTCGCCCTTAAATACACTGACCCCGAGCGCTACAATAGTATCCTAAACAAAATGGAGGAATCCAAAGAAGAACAACAGGAATACATTGAGGCGTTTACCAAAATCGTAGAAACTTCTTTGACGCAACAAAAAATTGATTATTCCATCAAAGGGCGACCCAAATCAATCTATTCTATTTACAGAAAAATGGAATCGCAAGGCGTGAGTTTTGAAGAAGTTTACGATAAATTTGCGATTCGCATCATCTATAAAAGTGAACCAGCCGAAGAAAAGTTTTTGGCTTGGAAAATATACTCTATTGTTACCGACCACTTCCGTCCCAATCCCACCCGATTGCGCGATTGGATTTCCTCACCCAAATCTACAGGTTACGAAGCCTTACACATTACCGTAATGGGTCCAAAAGGCAAATGGGTAGAGGTGCAAATACGCAGCGAACGTATGCACGAAATTGCCGAAAAAGGTTATGCAGCCCATTTTAAGTATAAACACGGCGACCAAAAAGAAGAAGGCATCGAAATGTGGCTTAATAGGTTGCAAGAAATCTTTGAAAACAGCGAGGCAAATGCGGTGGACTTTGTAGAAGACTTTAAACTCAACTTGTATTCCAAAGAGATTTTCGTCTTTACCCCTAATGGCGAGATAAAATCCCTCCCGAAAGGCGCAACTCCCTTAGATTTTGCTTTTTATATCCATACAGGAGTGGGCTTAAAAACGCGGGGAGCTAAAGTAAACAATAAATTAGTGCCCTTAAACTATGTGTTAAAGAGTGGTGAAACGGTGGAAATCATCACTGCCGAAAATGTAAAACCTACTAAAAACTGGCTCAACTATGCCACCACAGCCAAAGCTCGTAGTAAGATAAAAAATGCTTTAAAAGAAGAGACAAAAACCGTTGCCGCCGAAGGAAAAGAGATTTTAGTACGAAAATTAAAACAATTGAAGATTACTCTCAACGAAGAAGTGATGAATGAGATGGTGAGTTACTTTAAAACAAAGACGAGCTTAGATATTTACTATCAAGCAGGCACGGGAGAAATCAGCAACCAAATGTTGAAAGACTTTGTATCGCATCGCACGTCTTTCTTTGGCTTATTCAAAAATAAAGCAGTAAAAAAACCTACCGACGAACCCATTTATTCGCCCAACGTTCACTATGATAGCATTGTGTTTGGCAAAGAAGAAGAATCGTTAGACTATACTTTTTCAAAATGTTGCAATCCTATCCCTGGTGATCCCATTTTTGGATTCGTTACTATCAACGAAGGGGTGAAGGTACACAAAAAAACTTGCCCGAATGCTATTTCGATGCAATCGAATTACGCTTATCGTATCATTCAAGCCAAATGGGTAAAATCTGATGAAAGAGATTTCAAAGTGAGTCTTAAAATTAGTGGTATTGACCGCGATGGACTTATCAGCGATATCTCAAAAGTGATTTTGGATAGCAAATTTGTAAAGCTTACCAACATTAATATTGATACCGAAGGCAATGTATTCAGCGGGAAAGTCTCTATTTCTATCAACAATAATGCTACTTTAAAGAAATTGATGCAAGATATTAAGAACATTAAAGGAGTAGATAAAGTAAACAGACTCTAATATGCGAAAATTAGCAAATAGTGAGCTCAATAGGTTGGATATTGAGCAATTTAAGAAGGCGGAAAAGACACCTTTAATAGTAATTTTGGATAATGTGAGAAGTTTGAACAATATAGGTTCTGTTTTTCGCACTTGCGATGCTTTTTTAATTGAAAAGATATACCTCTGTGGGATTACAGCTACTCCCCCAAACAAAGAGATTCACAAAACAGCTTTGGGTGCGACTGATAGTGTAGTGTGGGAATATGTAGAAAACACACTTTCGGCAGTAGAAAAGCTAAAAGAGCAAGGTGTTTATATTATTAGCATTGAGCAAGCTGAAAATTCCACGATGCTGAATGATTTTCAGCCTAACGGAAAGCAAAAATATGCTATTATCTTTGGCAACGAGGTAAAAGGAGTGGAACAAGAAGTGGTTTCAGCTTCTGATGAGGTGATAGAAATCCCACAGTATGGTACTAAACATTCTCTGAATATTTCGGTAAGTGCAGGAATTGCTATTTGGGAGTTAGCAATGAAGCTCAGGAAGCATACAATGTTATAAAAATAGAAATGGTAAACAAAAAGCCTGATAACAATATGTTATCAGGTTTTTTTTGTAGAGCGGGAGACGAGGTTCGAACTCGCGACATTCAGCTTGGAAGGCTGACGCTCTACCAACTGAGCTACTCCCGCAATTACAATGATATAAATAATTTTTCGAGTGCAAATATACGGGCATTTGCTATTATATTCCAAATTTTTTAAAACTTTTTTATTGTATTTTCTGTAGATAAAAAAGTAAAGACTTATAAATCAGTGATTATTTTTCTCATTACTTTTCTTCTGATAAAGATAAAGACAAACGAATGAAGATGAAATTTTACGTAAAGTTTTTAAATGTATATTTATACTGATTTTTATCTTTATTTATAAGTAGCTAAACTTTCTAAAAGTAGCGAAACAAGTTCTTTATGACTGATTTTCATTGTGAAACTTGTAATACTGATAGGAGCTCCATAGATTTTCTTTTTGCTGGTAAAGATTTCTATGGCTGCCATTTTATTTCTCAATGGTTTTCTTGTTTAAATATTTTTCTTTTATATACTTACTGACTTTGTGATAATAGAATGAAAGAATTAAAATACCTATCACAAAGGCAATAGCACCTATCACAGCTTGGATAGGATTTAAGCTTTTATGAAGATAATGGTCTAAGTTGAAATATGGAATAAAGTGATAGAGCGCAATACTGTGAATGATGTAAATAGAAAGGGTGTTTTGTCCTATACGTTGTAAAAAATGGGCAGTAAGTACATTTCGTAAGATTACAAATACAGCAAATGTCCAAAGAGTGTCACCCATTCTCAAAAAAAGAAAGCCATTGCGTGCTAAACTTTCAAAGTGTCCCCACCCTGTAATGCTGTATAAGAAGTGAAATGTGTGATATTGGAAGTGAAAAATGGCTCCGATGCCAATAAGTAGTAGTGTATATACTGTATATAAGTGTTTGGTGTTTCTGTAATAGTAAAATAGCGATCCCATAAAGCCTCCTAAGGTTACAAAGCCTAACCACGGAAAAATAGTAAAGAAAGTACCGTATTTTGGAGTGAAGTAATTAGCTACTATTTGGGGTAACCAAGAGTATTCATATTGGTTATAGGTCTCGTTGAAGGTGAAAAGTAGTAAAGTAATGCCGATAAGCATTGTAGGAAGGAAATGCCTCACGTGATTTCTGGCTAATAAGTAGAGTCCCACCATTATGATGAGGGCTAACCCTATACAATGCAAAATATCTACGAAATAGATGCTTTTCCGCAAAATACACGCCACAGCTATAAGCATTAATCCGCGTTTTGCTCCTTTCTTCACGCGTGGGTTTTTGAGTCCTACACCACTGCGCTCGCCTTCTCGAATGAGCAAATAGGTAAAGATAAAGCCTGAAATGGTAAGGAATACAGGTGCGGTAATACCTGTGAAATAATGCCAAATATGATAGTAAGGGTTACTTTCGTCACAGTATGGTTCAGCAAGTAAAGCGGTGATAAAATGCCCTTGTAACATCATACAGATGGCATAAGCGCGTATTACATCGATAAATATCAGTCGTTGTTTCATTATATTTTTATAGTCTATTATCTATGGTCTATTTTTTCTTTTGTAGTGGGGGTGGTTCTTATTTCTATATATAATACTAAGTATCTTAAAACGCATTTCTATTTAGGTAACAGACAAAATGTAGTGCAAAGGTATAACAAATTTCCCATATACCCAAAATAAAAACATTGGCAAAGCTCCTCGCTCTGCCAATGTTTTTATAATGTATTACTTATTGTCTTATTTGTTCAAATCTTCCAATACTTTCACAGCTTCATCTATATACACATCTTTTTCAAGACTTTCGTGCCAACGATCACGACGTAATTTCAAGTCTTCACTGTTTTTTATTTTAGCCTCATCAGAAGCCACTGAAGTGAATTTCAAGTTAGATTTGTAATCGTTAATTGCTTTGAACTTTTTAGATTGTTCTTCGTTTTTCTCAATTACTTTTTTGTAAGCTTCGTAGTTGAGAGGAAAAACATTGTCTTTCTGTTGCTGTTTTATCCATCGAGCGTTTTCGTCAATCAGCTTTAAGTATTGATTTTCACTGATGCGTTTTTTGCTGTTTTCTATTGCCTTATCAAAGTTAGCATTGTTAGTCCAAGGAGTGTACTTAGCAGGCTCTATTTTATCCCAAGGCATAGCATTGGGCATATCGCGTTCGCCTATGTCAATATATTTGTATTTATCAGGCACTACGATATCGCTTTCTACACCTTTTAGCTGAGTAGACCCTCCGTTGATACGATAGAACTTCTGAATAGTAATTTTTATAGCACCAAGGTCGCCGTAATTGTTTTGGCGCAAGAAACTATTAAGGTCTACAAAACTTTGTACGGTACCTTTACCAAAGGTTTGTTTACCACCTATGATGATAGCGCGTTTGTAGTCTTGCATAGCCGCTGCCAAAATCTCTGAGGCTGATGCTGAAAGCTCATTGGTAAGGATTACCAGCGAACCGTCCCATTGTGTTTTAGGGTCGTTGTCAGAGAGTACATCACGACTTCCGCGCGACGATTTTACCTGTACGATAGGCCCCTTAGGAATAAATAAACCTCCTATATCCACTACTGTTTTTAAGGAGCCCCCTCCATTGGTACGTAAATCTACAATAAGCCCGTCTATATTCTCTTTTTTGAGTTTTTCTATTTCAAGAGCCACATCAGTTGCTGCATTGCGTTGGTTTACATCTTCAAAATCGATATAGAATTTAGGTAAGTTAATAAGTCCATAGCGTTTACCATTAGCAGTTATCACTGCCGATTTGGCATAAGTTTCTTCAATCTCTACCACATCACGAATGATAGATACTACTTCTATTGTGCCGTCTACGCGTTTTACGGTAAGGCGTACTTCAGTGCCCTTAGGACCTTTAATAAGTTTTACCGCATCGTCTAAACGCATTCCTACTACATCTACGGGCTCACCAGCTCCTTGTGCTACTTTTAGGATTTGGTCGCCTACTTCAAGGAGTTTACCTTTCCATACTGGCCCTCCCAAAATCACATTGGTAATAGCAATTCCATCAGTCTTCTTTTGTAATTGTGCCCCTATACCTTCAAACTTACCCGACATATCTCGGTCGAAACCTTCTTTGATGTCTGGTGCCATATAGTTGGAGTGGGGGTCGAAAGTCTCAGTAATAGCGTTCACAAACATACTGAACCACTCTTCACGAGTGATGTCGTTGTACATACTGAACATATCAGCCAATGTCTTTTGAGTAGCTTCTATCGATTCTTTTTTCAGTACCTCATTGGTTTTAGGCTGATATTTAGCGTCCTTTTCTTTCTTGCTCGCTTCTTCCTTTTGTTTAGTGATATAAGTAGAAAGCGTAGTGAAAATAATTACTTGTTTCCAGCGGTTTTGTAACTCAGCTTTGTTCTTTACAAAAGGCAACTTCTCATAGTCGGTATTAATCGTTTCATTGGTATTCAGGTTGATAGGTTTAGCAAAGATAGCTTTGGTAATTGCTTCTGCTTCTTTCATACGTTGTTTGAGGCGTTCGTAAGAAAGGTTGAAGAACGCAATTTCTCCGTTTTTCAAATCGTCGTCCAAACGGTTTTCGTACTTTTTAAACTCGTTGATATCCGATTGTAGAAAATAACGCTTCTGCCCATCAATATTATTCAAATAACTGTCAAATACTTTCTTAGAGAAAGCATCGTCCATTTTTATCGGACTAAAATGCGCGTTTTCCAGTACGTGTTGTACAATGTCCAAAAGTACTCTATCCTTGTCTTTATCTGGATTGTCAAATTTCTTACTTGTAAAACTACAAGACGCAAATGAAATAAATAATAAAAATAATACTGCTGAAATATTTTTCATTCTAAAATTGTTTTTTAATAATTTAGCTAACTTTCAATTCTTAGCTCTTAGCTTTATCAAATTCTGTGCCTTTCTCTTGTTGGGCTGATAATTTTTACATTTTGGAAAACAATAGCCCCTCGTATAACCCCTGCAATAGTGTCGTGTAAAGCTTTGATGATTTGCATTTTTAGTTCGTTTTTGTGATATACCAAGCTGATTTCGCGCGCGGGGTAAGGCTCAGCGAAATAGTGAATGCGTTTCTTTTCTTCCTCTTTCAGTTCCAAAGAGTGTAAATATGGTAACAAAGTCATTCCTAAGCCCTCGTTAGCCAAGCGCACCAAGGTTTCAAAACTACCGCTTTTTAGTTGGAAGTGCTCTTTTGAGTCTATCACATCTTGGTTGCAGATATTCAGTACACTGTCCTTAAAACAATGCCCGTCTTCAAGCATCAATATATCGTTGATATCCAAATCCTCAGAATAGATAGTCTTAGAGTTTTGCAAACGGTGATTTTGTGGAATATAAGCCACAAAAGGCTCATAGTATAACGGTCTTTCTACTATCGACGGATTGTGTAGAGGGGTTGCCAAAATCCCTGCATCATAACTCCCGTCCTCTATCTTTTTCAAGATATTTTCAGTAGTTTGCTCCTCAATTTTTAGGCATACCTTAGGGTATTTATTGATGAAATTAGCGAGAAACATAGGTAGTAGAGTAGGGGAGACGGTAGGGATAATCCCCACGCGAAACTCGCCTCCTATATACCCCTTTTGTTGCGCTACTATATCGTTCATTCTCCCTGCTTCATTTACGATTACTTGGGCTTGTTTAACGATTTGTTCTCCTATTTCAGTAACCTGTAAAGGCTTTTTGCTCCTGTCAAAAATAGTAACCCCCAACTCTTCCTCCAATTTCTGCACTTGCATACTCAAGGTAGGCTGGGTAACAAAACTGTGTTCAGCAGCGGTAGTAAAGTTCTTGTACTTCGCCACAGCCAACACATATTGGTATTGAGTAATGGTCATAATTTGCGTTTATTTCAAGTGTGGCAATACTTCTTTTCCTATTTCTTCAAGCACTTCACTTGCAGGGCGAGAGCAGTATTTTAGTACGAGCATAATATGGTTAACCCCTATTTTCCCGAGTTCTAAGAACATATCCAATAAATAGTTACGTCCTAAACGGAAACCTAAGTCCATTTTCTCTGGTTCAAAATCAGGGTCATCTTTTAGGTCAATATACACAGGTTGAATATAAGGTTTAGAGGGTTCTCCTTCTTGTTTAAGAGCTTTGTGCCAGTCTTGTATTACCTTCTTTGTGAAAGCAAAATCTCTTGGGTAGTAAATCCACCCGTCCGAGTTTTTCGCAATCCATTCCAAATTCACTCCTCCTATGTGCCCTGTAGCATACATTGGTATATTTTTATGCAAGGGCTTAGGCACTACATCACCCATTTTTTCCATTAGGGTACCATACTCATTGTTGTAGGTAGGGAACTCTTTGCTCCACAAGTCGCGTAACATAGCCATATGCTCCAATACCCGAGTACTCCGTGATTCATAAAGTTCATTAAAAGCAGGATATTCTACAGGTCGGTCACCAGAAGCAACTCCCATCATAAAACGCTTCGGAAATAGCACGTCAAGACTCGCTGAAGCCTTCGCTACGTGTAAAGGGTGACGCAGTGGTAGTATTACACTCGCAAAGCCAAACTTAATACTTTGGGTAAGAGTAGCAATGTGTGCCAAATATATCCACGGGTCAAACATTTGTCCTACTTCGTTAAAATCAGGAGTGTAGAGGGGAATGTCACGCACCCACACAGCATTAAAGCCTAACATTTCAGCTCGCTGAATGAGTTGTACTTGGTTTTCCATTTTAGGAATAGCCCCTTCGTATGCTTCAATAGGTAGTAGTAAACCAATAGATAATTTGTGTGCGTCTATCATAATGATGAGTTTGTTTAGAACGGCAAAAATAAGAAAAAATAATGTATAAATTCACTAATATCGAAAATCTTTTTTACTCATATATAATATCTATTGATTTTCAGTAATATATATCCCTTTTTACAAATCTCTAATCACCCTTTCTTTATCCTTTCAAAACCAACTATCCTACCTTCATTCTTTATTTGCCCGTGCGGTTTACCCTCTCTTTCCAAAACGAACTCTGCCAAAGTTTCAAATTTTGCCAAAGTTGAAATCTACTAATCACCCTCTTTTTATCTCTATCTTAGCTTTAACTTACCCACACTTTTCCTTCGTCTTTTGTTCGTTCATTGTTCGTTCATTGTTCGTTATTTGTTCGTCTTTTGTTCGTCTTTTGTTCGTCTTTTGTTCGTCTTTTGTTCGTCTTTTGTTCGTCTTTTGTTCGTCTTTTCCTCGTCACTCTTTCATTTTTGTGTCGCTACATTCCCCCTCTTTGAGGGGGCTAGGGGGAGGTTCCCTTCATCTTTTCATTATCTGCCCGTGTAGCTCACACCAATTTTGATATACCAAAAATTTGCCATACCTTTGCACTATTAATTCCAAAAAACAATTTGTATTATGGCAAGAAGTCGAAATGTTATTTTAAACGGACTCTCTGGTATGATTGGTAAAACGTTCGTTTTCCGAAAAGTTAAAGGACAAACAGTAGTCTGTAAAGCCCCTTCTAAGTCCCGCGTACCAGCTTCCGAAGCTCAATTAGGCTGTCGCACTAAGTTCCAAGAAGCCGTGCGTTATGCCCAGCTCGTCCTTAAAGACCCACAGCTCAGGGCTTCCTATGAAGTATTACCTAAGGTCAAAAAAGGCACCTCATCAGTTTACCACGCTGCTATCACAGCGTATCTAAACAATACCGCTATTAAAAACTAATAATGTATTAAACTTTCAAACCGCAGAAAAATGAAGTATTATATTATAGCAGGCGAGGCTTCTGGTGATTTGCACGGTGCTAACCTAATGAAAGCCCTATTAGAAAAAGACCCAAAAGCCGAATTCCGCTTTTGGGGGGGCGACCAAATGCAACAGGTAGCAGGCACACAAGTAAAGCATTACCGAGACCTCGCTTTTATGGGCTTCTGGGAAGTGATTACGAACCTGCGCACTATCTTGCGCAATATCGATTTCTGTAAGAAAGATATCACCCAGTTCAACCCCGATGTTCTTATTTTTATAGACTATCCCGGTTTTAATATGCGCATTGCCCAATGGGCTAAACAACAACATATTCCTACTCATTACTACATCTCACCACAAATATGGGCTTGGAAAGAGAACCGCATAAAAGCAATCAAACGCGATGTAGATTTTATGTACGTCATACTCCCGTTTGAAAAAGATTTCTACGAAAGAAAACACCAATACCGCGTGCACTTTGTTGGTCATCCTTTGCTCGATGCTATTGCACAGCGCAAAGAAGTAGATGAGCAGACTTTTAAAAAGGAAAATAACTTAGATGTGCGCCCTATTATAGCACTCTTACCAGGTAGTAGAAAGCAGGAAATAGCCAAGATGCTAAAAATAATGCTCTCTATAGTCGATGATTTTCATCAGTATCAGTTCGTAATAGCAGGAGCCCCCTCAATTGATTATCACTTCTATAAACGTTTTATCAAAGAAGAAAACGTGCATTTTGTAAGCGGTAAAACTTATGATTTGCTCTCGGTGTCTTATGCAGCGCTTGTAACCAGTGGTACGGCTACCTTAGAAACCGCCTTGCTCAACGTCCCCGAAGTGGTGTGCTACAAAGGCAATTGGATTTCCTATCATATAGCCAAACGCATTATCAAGCTCAAGTACATTTCGTTAGTAAACCTCATTATGGATAAGCCTGTGGTTACTGAGCTTATTCAAGGTGACCTTACTAAAAAGAATTTAGAAGCTGAGCTTAACAAGCTCACTACTTATAGGCACCGTTACGAAGTGTTTAAAGATTATGTTTTGTTGAGAGAAAGGTTAGGCGGAGAAGGTGCAAGCGAAAAAACAGCCTCATTAATATTACGTCAATGTCAAGAAAATTAAACACAGCTAATAGCGTAATTGTGGTTTGTACATTGCTATTGGGTATAAGCAAACTTGTAGTGTATACTAACAAAGTAACACAAGAGCAGCTTAATCAGTGGCTATGTATGCCTCAATCGTTACCTCTGTTTTTAAAACAACCTTGGACGCTCATTTCTTATGCTTTCTATCACGTAAGCATTCAGCACCTGTTTTGGAATATGCTCCTGTTATTTTTCACAGGGCATATTTTCTTCAATCTCTTTAACGGAAAACAATTTGTAAAAGCGTATAGCTTTGGGATTATAGGTGGCGGAATCACATTTCTAACCATAGGTTACTTCTTCCCCTCCTTCACTGATAATACGATGCTCTTAGGAGCTTCAGCTGCTGTTATGGGAGTCTTAGCCTTTGTGGTAACCCTATTCCCCTCTTATAATGTGTATATTTTTACCTTTAAAATAAAATTGCTGTACGTTATATTGGCTTTTATACTTTTCGATATACTGAATATATCAGTAAACACAGGAGGTAAGATAGCCCACTTCGGAGGTATTTTAGGAGGGATATTCGCAGGACTTACTTCAAAGTACAGTTTTCGTATTCCTAAAAAAGCAAAAACGCCCCAAGAAGAGTCTCCTAAAAAAGAGAAGAAAGTCGTTTCAGAAGAACAACAGATACGAGCACATCAGGTCAATCAACTGTTAGAGAAAATCAGTGCCAGTGGTTATGCAAGTTTAACCGACCAAGAAAAGAAATTCCTCTTTGAAGTGAGCAAGGAGAAAGAAAGCTAATTTGCTATCAATGAGAGGCTAATTCAAACGGCGAATTACTAATAAATGTTAATATTTAGTAGTGGGTATATTTTTAACATATTCTTAACTCACCGTGTTCAGATAATGTTATATTTTTGCCCCCAAATAGTTGAATGCTTATTGGTGATGAAGATGAATCGGCTAATATTATGGGTGCTTTTTAGCACTTTAATCGCTTGCAAGGGTAAGCGTAATGAGCCTACTATAATAAGTGGCTTTTTCCCTAATGCAAAGGACTCTTTTGTTGTTCTATACAGCAATGATACTCCTATAGATACTGCTTATTTAGATAAGAATAAAACTTTCCTGTTTAACCTAAATATAACCGAAGGAGAGTTGTTTAACTTTGAAACAGATGGTAAGTATCAATATGTGTATGTAGAACCTAAGGACAGTGTGGTAGTGTATGCCAATGCACTCAGTTTTGAAGAAAGTATCTCATTCTCGGGTAAAGGCTCTGCTATTAATAACTTCTTACTCTCACAATCTAAGATGTCAGATGCACAAGAAGAAGTTTTTAGGAAGTTTCATTCTTTGCCACCTATGCAGTACAAAAACAAAAGTGATTCCTTATATCAAGAAAGAAAACGGGAGTATGATGATTTTCTCAAACTAAATCCTCAGCTCACCGAGAAAGCAAAAGATTTAGCCTTAGTAAGCGCTACTTTTCCTATCTATAAAGAAATGGAGATATATCCTTTTGTTTATCAAAATAAGAACAACATTTCAATCGTAGATTTACTGCCCTATAACTTTTACGACTATCGTAAACAAATTAATTATAACGATAGCTTTTTAGAGTATTTCCGTCCCTATTATAGGTATATGGTAATGTATGTCAATAATCTGGCTTTTACCCAATACACCTATGATACTCACACTTTGGTAGATGTAAGTAGGGAATTAGGTTTCCATTTGCAAAAGATTAAAATCATCGATAGTCTTTTTACCAAGGGAAGTTTGAGAGATAACCTATACCGAAATGCAGCTTATGCTTATATTTTTAATATCCAAGAGCACACCGAGTATAAAGATTACTTCGATAAATTTGCTAAGTATAACAAAGATAACAAGTATAAAGCCGAATTAGATAAGGTATTTAGAAACGTAATAGCACTACAAGCGGGAAGAATTCCTCCCGATTTTGATTTGATTAATGCAAACGGTGAACCTACTAAGTTTTCGGAAATACAACAGCCGGAGGTAACTATTTATTACTTTTGGTCGGTCAATCAGAAAGAACTTTCCAAACTTATTTTCGGAAGAGTGAGTCAGTTAAAGAAGCTATTCCCCAATGTAAAGTTTGTAGGTATTGATATAGGGCAGGATAAAACTCAATGGCGCAAACAAATCTCAAATACCGATTGGACTGACCAATATCACTCTATCAATTTCATAGATTTGTCGCAAAAGTTTTTAATCAATAATATCAACAAATCAGTAATTATAGATAAAAACGGACGTATCATATCGGCTTTTGAAGATATTTTCAGTCCAAACTTAGAAAAAATATTATTATCAAAAGAATCTTAATTATTTATGTCTGACCAGATTATTACCTTTATTATGTATTGCGTTCCGGCTCTTATTGTAGGAGCGGTAGCCTTTTATTTTTTTAGAATACATATTGAAAATGAAGATAAAAAGCGATTGTTTCTTCTTCATAAAGAAAACCAAAAGTACACAATGCCTATCCGCTTACAAGCATACGAGCGAATGACACTTTTCTTAGAGCGAATGTCTCCTCAACAACTATTTCTGCGCATTCCTCCTCATAACTTTTCTAAGAAAGAGTATGAAGCATTGCTTGTAAACTCTATTGATGAAGAATTTGAACATAACTTAGCACAACAAATATACCTCAGTGAAAAGCTATGGAATATTATTCGTACTGCTAAAATGGCTACTATCCAAATAATCCGTAAAGTAGCCCTAACCGAAGACGTAAAAGACTCACAAGCTATGGTAGAAGCTATATTTAAAGAGTTTGTAGAGAAAGCCACTCCTTCGGCTAATGCACTAAGTCACTTAAAAGAAGAAGTACGTCAATTTTTAAAATAGGAATATTTCTGTAAGTATAAAAAAGATAAGGGATTGAATTATGTAATTCAATCCCTTATTTGTTTTATGTGTATTTTTCCTATGTTTCAGAGATAGAGGCTAAGAATGCTTTTATAATAGTTGCAGACAGTTTGCCTGCCTCTACTACAAAAGTCTCATATGATACCGCATTCCCTTCGCCTGCCTTATCAGAAATAGCGCGAAGCATTACAAATGGAATGTTTAATAAGTAGCAGGTTTGAGCAATAGCTGCTGCTTCCATTTCTACAGCTTTTGCTTTAGGGAAGGTATTAGCAATTTCTTGTAGTCGAGTGGGTGAGGAAATGAAAGAGTCTCCACTTACTACTTGTCCGTAGTGAAGTGTATGGCTGTATCGTTCGGCTACTTGTTTTAGTTTCTCTGTCCATTGTGTGTTAGCAATAAAGGCAGGAGGCATTTGTGCTTGCTGACCTATTTCATACCCAAAAGCCGTAACGTCTACATCGTGGTGGCGTACTTCAGTAGCTAAGATTATATCGTGTACCGAAGTATCACCTAAGCCTCCGGCAGTACCTGTATTAATAATAAGCGATGGATTGTATCTTTCTATAAGTAAAGTGGTCGCAACCGAAGCGCTTACTTTACCTATACCTGAAAGTAATAATACTACTTCTATCCCATTAAGAGAACCTTCATAAAAAACAAAACGCCCTATTTTAGTTTCTTTGCAAGACTCAATAGAAGCTCTTAAACTATCTATCTCAAGCTCCATTGCACCTATAATTCCTATTTTCATAAATAAAAAATCTTTACTGAATTATTAATTTTTCAAAAGCCTTTGTCTTAAAGGTAAGTTCTTCGTTTTGTTCGTTACTATACACTAAAAGTACAGCCATATTGGGGTGTTTTTCTAAGAAAGCTTTGCTCTTTTCTAATCCCATTACCATAAACATAGTGGCATATCCATCAGCAAACATAGTGGAAGGAGCAACTACTGTAGCACTGAGTACATCGCTTTGGGTAGCGCGTCCGGTAATAGGGTTAATAGAATGTACATATTTGCGCCCATTACTATCTGTCCATACTTTGCGATAGTTACCAGAGGTTGCCAATCCTTGATTGGTAAATTGTATAGTAGCTACCAATTCGCGGTCGTCCAAAGGTTTGATAGGGTTTTCTACGCCTATCGTCCACGCTTTGTTCTCTACAGTATTCCTTCCTTTAAGATACATCTCACCTGCTATCTCCACTATATAATTCTCAATACCTTTTGAGCTGAGAAAAGCCGCAACTACATCGGAGGTATAGCCTTGTGCTATGGCATTAAAGTCAAACAGTATTTCAGGAGACTCTTTTTCAATATGGTTATCGGCTGTGAGATGTACTTTATTAAAGCCTACATATTTCTTCAGTTCTGCTATTTTTTCATCTGTGGGGAGTTTATCCTCAGTTATCTTTTGTTTACCGAACCCCCAAGCATTTACTAATACACCTACGGTAGGGTCAAACAAACCTTCACTTTCTTGCCATATTTGCTGAGAGGCTTCAAAAACCTTCCTGAAATGTTCGTCTACCACTACATTTTTATCTCCTGCATTGATTTTAGAAATGTCAGAATCTGGTTTATAGGTAGACATAGACTTATCTATCACTTGTAAAATAGAGTCTATGGCAGGTTTTAAGTCTTCTTTAGTTTTGCTAATGTACTTAATGTGATAAGTACTACCTTGTGCCTCTCCTCTTATAAGATGAATTTCATCTTTTACGGAAGGCTGGCAAGCTACTAAACCTATTGCGATACTTAAAAATAGATATTTCATTATTTGATTATTAAATTTTTACTTCTTCTTGCATAAAGGAATGATTTCTTCAGCAACAATACGATACCGTTCTATTTCTTCAGTTGTGAAATGGGAAGCGTATTGCAGTTCCTCTACTTCAAAGCCTATACTGCGCAATTTATCAAAATAGTCTAAACCGTAGACCCTTACGTGGTCATACTGACCAAAAATACGGGTGCGTTCTTTCGGGTCAGTAATGGTATTATCTTCAAACGTAATTGCTCTGTGGTAGTCCTGTGGTACTTGAAAAATACCCCAACCACCCTTTTTCATCACACGATAAAGCTCTTTCATAGCTTGGGTATCATCTTGGATATGCTCCAATACGTGGTTGCAAAATATCACATCAAAACATTCGTCTTCAAATGGCAAAGCACACAAATCGGCTTTTACATCTGCCAAAGGAGAATATAGGTCGGTGGTGAGGTAATTGAGATTAGGTTGTTTTTTAAAGCGTTTATAGAAAGCTTGTTCAGGAGCGACGTGTAGCACTTTTAGCTCACGTGTAAAGAAATCGGTTTCACGAGTAAGATAGAGCCAAAGCAATCGGTGGCGTTCAAGCGATAAGGTAGAGGGCGAGAGTACATTGGGGCGAGCTTTGCCGTAGCCATATGGTAAGAATTTCCTAAAAGTCTTGCCATCAATAGGGTCTTGGTACTTCTTTCCTCGCAAGTAGAAAGCTAAAAACGGACGCACCCAATAGCTCATCTTTATAAGCCAAGGGCGTGGAACTTTGTTTAATATAGTGGTAATAATAGCCATTAGAAGGTGTTTTTAGCGAAATAAGGTGAGCCCCACTCCTTTCATTTCTTCGGAATAAACGGGGTAAACAACCATTTGTACTGAAGATTTCTCTTTGCGTGTAAGCCATTTGGAAGTATATGGCAAGAGCCAATAGGCTGTTTTGGCACTAAGGATACCTATACCTGCCCCTACAAGCACATCGCCTATCCAATGGCGATTATTGTACAAACGCATTGCACCTACGGTGGTAGCTATAGCATAGCCACTGATACCTACCCATATATTCTCATCTTTGTACTCTTGCCAAAGGATTTCCATACCTGTAAAAGCAGTAGCTGTATGTCCTGAAGGGAAAGAATTGTAAGCACTTTCATCGGGACGATGTATTCTGACACTATATTTTACTCCGTTTACTAAGGCTGCCGTAATGGCATAAGCAGTAGCTCCTACTATGAGCCGTTCCTTTACACTGTGCTTGGCTTTTATACCTAAATTGCTATAAGCAAAGACGCTGGCAATAGGTAGATACTGTATATAATCATCGAAGCGCAACTTCTGTCCGCCGGAATATCTATAAGCGTGTCGTTGTACATAACGATTGATATAAGTAGCGTTGGAGATAACTCCTAAGGTAATGAGAGAAGCAGGAAGTAATACCTGTTTGAGTTTAGGTTTTTCAGTAGCTACTTGCAAAGTATCGGCTGTGAGTACCGACTCGTGGAGTACTGATAAGCTATCGGTTTGAGCTTTTATAGATTGAATGAGAATAAAACAGAAAGCTACAATTAAAAGTAATATTTTCATTTTGCAAAAAAAGGTAAAAAGTAAAAGGTAAGGATAGGAGGGAAAAATAACTAATTGTTAATTGAGAAATAAATCAGTAATACTGCTCCAATAACAATGCGGTAAATGCCCCATACTTTAAAACCAAATTTGGTGAGGATATGTATAAAGAATTTCACGGCTATCATTGCTACCACAAAAGCTATTACATTACCTATGATAAACAACCAAAAACTCTCATCAGTTTTCATTATCAGCTCGTAGCCTTTCTCCTGGGCAGTACCCCATTTCTTCAAGAAAATAGAATACACGGTTACAGCCAGCATTGTAGGAACGGCTAAGAAGAAAGAGAACTCAGCAGCGGCTTTGCGAGTGAGCCCTTGCGTCATTCCGCCAATAATAGAAGCAGCCGAGCGCGAAGTGCCTGGCATCATTGCTAAACACTGCCAAAAACCAATAGTAACGGCTTTCTTTATTGTGATGTCTTTCTCGTTGTGAATCGTAGGATGTTTGAACCAATTGTCTACAAAAATAAGGATAATACCGCCCACAATCAGGGTAATAGCAATCGCTTTTTGGTTGCCCAAAACTGCTTCAATCTTATCATCGAAAAGCTTACCTAATATAAGAGCAGGGATAACGGCACACGCTAATTTGAAATAAAAGTTCCAATTAGAAAAGTCGAAGAACTTGCGCCAATACAGTACTACTATTGAGAGGATAGCACCAAACTGTATGGAAACTTGGAACATTTTCAAATACTCATCGTCGGGCATTCCCATAAGGGCAGCGGTAAAACCCATATGTGCGGTTGATGAGATAGGAAGGTACTCGGTGAGTCCTTCGATAATAGCAATAATAATAGCTTGCAGTGTACTCATTCTTATTTTTTGTCTTGTTTTTTATCAGTTTTAGGATTTACCAGAATGGCGTAAATTTCAATGGCAAAACCTAAAAGTACCAAAGCAGGAGCTAAGTGAATACGTCGGAAATTGAAAATAGAGGGGTCGAACACAGCGGGATTATCGCTACCACCACCGCTCATTGTTATAAAACCAAGGGCTATTACTATTAAGCCAATAGCCATAATAAGATAGTTTTTCTTTTCAAAAATGAAAGTTGAATGATGTTTCATCAGTGATTAATTATTAATGATTAATGGTTAATAATAAAGGTCGTTGGTATTGAGGTTTAGGAAACGTTGTGTAGCAAAATAGGTGCTTAGCCAACTGATGAGTATCCCAATGGTTATAATGCTTATAAAAACAATGCTTAAAGTACCTGTGTCCATTAAGATATTAAACTCAGGATATGACTTTACAATAGCTAATAACGATAGATAGAAAAGCACTATGGCTATTAGAGCGCTGAGAATGCCCAAGCGTACATTTGTCCATAAAAACGGACGGCGTATGAAACTGCGCGTAGCCCCTACTAATTGCATTGTTTTGATGATAAAACGTTTGGAATAAATGGAGAGGCGAATAGAGGCATTGATAAGCAAGATAGATACAAAAGTGAATAGGGCGCTGAAAATTAATGTAACAATACCTATTCTGTTCACATTTTCGTGGATAAGAGCTACCAAAGATTGGTCGTATACTACTTCGGTAACAAAAGAGTTTTGCTCTAACTCACGTTTGATTTCGCGCATCTTATCGGGCTCGGCATATTCGGCTTTTAGGCTTAAATCGATGGTGTTTTGCAGAGGGTTAGTACCGATGAAGGTAACAAAATCTTCGCCGATATCCTTACTGAACTTTTCGGCAGCAACTTCTTTTGATACAAAACGCACTGACTTTACAAAACTCGCTACCGAAAGAGTTTTCTGTAACTGTTCGATGTCGGCATTTTTAGCGTCGTCTTTTATCAAGACGGTAACGGTTACTTGCTCTTTGAAGTAATTGGCTAATTTATTAGCACTTAATACTAGAAAACTAAAAAAGCCCATAAGAAAGAGCACTAAGGTAATGCTCACTATTACCGAAAAATAGGAGGTAATTAATCTTCGTTTGTTAAATGAATCGATGGAACGTGCCATTCTTATATTTTTTGTTTTAAGATAGAAAATCACGCAAAAGTACAACTTTTTTTTGAATTAGCAACTAATTTAATACCAATAATGCCAATAATGCCAAAAATACCAAATCAATGGCGAGTGACAGTGCGACGAAAGCCCCCGAACCCCCGAAGGGGGACAAGCTTTAAAAGAAAACCGATGCGAGGTCGTAGCACGATAGGCAGTGTGAGCCACACGGGCGGATAAATAATTAACGAACAAAGAACGAACAAAGAACGAACAAAGAACGAACAAAGAACGAACAAAGAACGAACAAAAGACGGTGCGAGCCGCACGGGCAGATATAGAAAAGACGAACAAAAGATGGTGCGAGCCGCACGGGCAGATAGAGAAAAGACGAACAAAAGATGGTGCGAGCCGCACAGGCAGATAAAGAAATGACGAACAAAAAACGAACAATGAGGGAAGGTAAGAGGGTAGTAATTGGGAATAAAAATAACTCTCGTTTTTGCGAGAAGTGCAAAAACGAGAGTTACAAAGAATAATAAAAACTTATTTTTACTGGTTAGCAGTTTCTTTTCGGCGCTTTTTCTCTGCTTTTAGCAAAGTGAGTTCACGTCCTGTTTGCCCTGCTACTGAGGTATTTTCTTCGGCTCGGCGGATAAGGTAAGGCATCACTTCGCGCACGGGACCAAAAGGCAAATACTTGGCTACGTTATAGCCTTCCTTAGAGGCATTGAAGCTGATATGGTCGCTCATACCGTAGAGTTGTGCTATCCACACGCGTTTGTCGTTAGGTTGCAAGCCTTTTTTGTGCATCAAATCCATTACCAGGGCAGCACTTTCTTCGTTGTGAGTACCTGCAAAGAGCGCAATCCTATCGATATGGTCAATAATATAGCGCACAACAGCGTTATAATTATCGTCGGTTGCTTGCTTGCTGGGGCAAATGGGAGTGGGATAGCCTAGCTCGGCAGCGCGTTCGTTTTCTTTTTCCATATAGGCACCTCGTACGATTTTTACGCCTATGTAGAAGCCTTTATCTACGGCACGTTCATAAAGTTCTTTTAGGTAAGGCAAACGGTCGTGGCGGTACATTTGCAAGGTATTGTATACGATAGGTTCTTCTTTGTTGTACTTCTGCATCATCTCTTCTACGAGGTCATCGGCAGCAGTTTGCATCCAGCTTTCTTCGGCGTCTACCAAAATAGGAATTTTATACTCGTAGGCGCGCTTGCAGGCTGCGTCGAAACGAGATTTGATGCGCTCCCATTCTTTTTCTTCTTCGGGGGTAAGGGCTTTTTTCTCGGTGAGTTTTTGGAAGATGGCAAAACGTCCAAATCCTGTAGGTTTAAATACCACAATAGGAATACCTTCGTTGCGATGGAGATTACCAAAATCGATGGTTTCCATTGTTTTTTCGAAAGTAGCTTCGATAGAGGATTCGTCTTCTTTACCTTCTACGGAATAGTCGAGCACAGAGCCTACTCCTTTTTGATGCATCTTTTGGATTACGGGAAGGCAGTCTTGTTCGGAGATACCTCCGCAGAACTGCTTAAAGACGGTGCGCTTGATGAGTCCTTCGACGGGCAGGCGCAGTTTTAAGGAGAAGTTGGTAAGGGCAGTGCCCACACGAGTAAGGGTATTACTGCCAATAAGTTTAAAAAGGCGGTAAGCCCAGTTGAGTTCGGATTGGCTTTTGAGGGCAAAAGCGGTTTGGGTATCGGAAAATCTACTCATAATGATTAATGGTTAATTATTAATGATTAATGGTTAATTGTAGTTTTTACTGTTTTGATACTACTGGTTAGCAGTTTGATGAGTTCTACAGCATCGGCTGAAATACTTTCGTACTCTTTTAGAGTAATATATTTTGTTTCGAATAGTAATTCTAACCAATACAGTGTTTCATTTATTTCTTTTTGGGCAATAGATAACTTATGAACGAAATCTACTTTACTCTCGGCGTGTTCTGATTCACGAACCATTGCACCTATTGAAGTGCCACTGCGTAAGAGTTGTTTAGAGAGCACAAATTCTTTCTTATTTTCACATTGATATTTATAAAAATTAACAATTCTGATAGCAAAAGCTAAGCTCTTTGATTTTAAAATACTTTCTTTCATAAATCTATATGCTACTGGTTAGTTGAGGCAAAGTTACTATTTATTTTGAAAGAAACAAACTTTTTCTTAATTATTTTTATCACTGTATTTACCACTAATCATTAACTATCCAGCATTAACCACTAATCATTATCGTTTAAGTCTGTTTTTCTCGTCTTCTGCTCCTGTGTTTCTTATATTGTCATTCACTTTTTTACCTTTAGCAAAATCATAATTGATACCAATATAAAAACTACGGGTGTTATATTTATAATAAGATGTATTATAAACGCCGTTGAAATCGTATTCGCTTTTAGAACGAGAGGTGTTAAATATATCATCTAATGAAGCGTTTAACTGGAAAGAATCAGAAAGAGGAATCATTAGGTTAAAGTTGAGCTGGTGATTGTAATAGTTTTTGATATACAAACTCTTATTGGTTGAGGTATATTGATAAGTGAGAGAGGCTTCGATATCTTTGGGAAGGTAAAATCGCTGTGAGGTGTAAAACTCGGCATATAAGGAGTTGAAAGCATTCCCTAAATACTTGAAGTTAAAATACCCCCCTGTGAATTTTGCATTGCATTCCCACCAATCGGTGAACTTAGTAAAACGGGATAGGAACAAAAATACATCGTTTTTATAACCTACGTTCTCGGGACGAGTAGTTACCACCCCTGCAATGGCAGTAGGAATGCTAAGCACATTTTTTTCGGAATAGCGGTAAGCCACAGCCATATCTACTTTTTTCCACCTATAACCCGATTGTAACGTATATCCTTCTATGGGACTTAAATCTTTATTACCTGTATAGGCATCGGTAGGAGAACTTTTGATATAGGTAGGGTTAAACAGACTGTAATTCACCCTGCTGAACCATCGGCGAGCAGAAAAGAAGAGGGTTTCTTTGCCGAGCTTGGTAGTATAGAGGGCATTGAGAGACCATTGTGTGTTGTCGTTATGGAAATTATCTAAGTGATTGCTAAACGTATTGTAATTATATTCAGAACGTAAGCCCACTGAGAACTTTGATTTTTGAGTAAGAGGGAAGGCGTAATTGGCAAAAGTGGCGAAGATGTGTTCTTTGAAGGAGAAATCCTTAGAAAAGTTAGTGTTTTTTAACTTCTGGGTAGGCAAAATATCAAAATAATTAAACTCATCTTGATTGTCTACCAATGAATAACGCAATCCAAGCACTAAGTTCTGCTTTTCTGAAGGGTATTTAGAGGTAAAAAACTTACTCCAAGTAGTTTTAAAGGCATAAACATCGCTGTAAGAGTATGTGTCTCGCTCGGTATTTTCTTCGGTAGTTACTGTGCGGTAATAAATATCTTTTTCAGTAAGAGGCCCATCGTACTTTTTCTTAACAAAGTCTAAGGCTATTTTGATATTTGAGTTTAAGGAATCAATAGTACGCTCAAAGTTCAGTGAGAAAGAGTGGTCATTAGCTATGGCGTCCCATTTTCTGTTTGTAGTAAAATGATAGTTGAGTACATTGTTGTTATACACATTAGTTAAACTATTGTATTCTTTGTCGGCATCAGCATCATAATTATAGATATACAGAAAGCTAAGAGTTGATTTTTTATTGAAATAGTAATCTGCTCCTAGTGTTATTCCGTTTTCTTTCCGCTTTAACTGTAGTTCTGAGGTATTTTGATAAAGAGTATTGTTATTTCTCAAAAGAGATTGTTCCTTATCATCGCTAAAAGAGTGATGTCGGCTGTGGTATAGGTTAGTAAAAAGGCGATATTTATCAGTAGAATAAAACAGTGTTGCATCGTCTGTATAACCTAATTTTGGGTCGTAAAAAAAATTGTGACTTAACGAGCCTACCCAGCCGTATTTTGCAATAGTCGTTATTTTTATGACGCCTGCTTTTGAGCTATCGACACTGGCATCAATCTTATCAACTACTTCAATATTTTTAATACTCTTGACGGGTATCTTATTTAAGAAAAACGCTATTTTGTCTTTATCGAGGTGTAATTCCTTACCATCGAGCATTATTAAAATATCCTCATTGCCATAGATTTTCAAGCCATTAGTAGTGGAGATGCTGGGAGCATACTCTAAAATATCGGTCACCGCAGAGCGATAGGCGAGCCGTGTGCCTGTTACTTCAATAAGTGAGCCCGTTTCAGTAGGGATAACAGGATTTTTCCGACCAGTAACAGTTACTTCTTTAAGGTTTTCTACTTTCTCGGTAATCACAATATTGCCTAATGCGATATTCTTATCTACCATTAGCTCTTGCTGAAAAGGCTCATAGAAAATAGAAACCACATTTAGCTGGTATTGCCCTGCTGAAAGGTTTTCAAAAGAAAAAGTACCCTTTTCATTTGAAGCGGTAGTATGCACAACTTTGCCCTGCGAGAGGAGCTTAACGACACAGTTGCTCACAGGTTGTTCTTTACTGATTAGGTTTCCTGTAATGCTATATTGCGAAAAAGCGCACAAAGGGAGGCAGAATAGGCAAAATAAGATGGTTGATTTCATATAGCATTAATTATTAATCATTAACTATGGATAGCGCGGTTTTCGGTGGTAGCAAGGGCGGCTTCCTTTATTGCTTCGGTAAAGGTAGGGTGAGCGTGGCAGATGCGAGCGATATCTTCGGCACTGGCACGGAACTCCATTGCTGTAACGGCTTCGGCTATCATATCGGCAGCACGAGCTCCAATGATGTGTACGCCAAGTACTTCATCGGTTTGGGTGTCAGCTAAAATCTTTACAAAGCCGTCGGTATCCATACTGGCACGGGCGCGCCCTAAGGCACGAAAAGCAAATTGCCCTACTTTATAGGCTATGCCGTCAGCTTTTAGTTGCTCTTCACTTTTGCCTACTGAAGCTACTTCAGGCCAGGTGTAAACAACACCAGGGATAAGATTATAGTCGATATGTGGTTTTTGTCCAGCGAGTTGTTCTACTACCAATACGCCTTCTTCTTCGGCTTTATGGGCGAGCATAGCTCCGCGTACTACATCACCTATGGCATAGATGTTAGGTACATTGGTTTGCAGGTGGTCGTTTACTATTACCCTACCGCGTTCGTCTTTCTGTACACCTGCTACTTCGAGGTTAAGACCCTCGGTATAAGGGCGACGACCTACGGCTACTAAGCAGTAATCACCTTTAAGGATAAGCTCTTCGCCTTTGGAGGTAGTAGCTTTTACAGTTACCGTTTTGCCCTTGCGAGTTACTTCTTTCACCTGATGACCTGTATAGAAAGCAAAGCCTTGTTTTTTGAGTACTTTGGTGAGTTCGCGCCCTAAGCCTCTATCCATCGTAGGGATAATGCTATCGGTGTATTCTACTACCGACACTTTAGCTCCTAAGCGACTGTATACTTGCCCCAATTCTAAGCCTATTACGCCCCCACCAATCACGATGAGGTGTTCTGGTACTTCTTTTAGCTGGAGGGCTTCAGTAGAAGTAATAATACGTTCTTTATCGACTGTAATAAAAGGTAAGGAGGCAGGTTTAGAGCCAGTAGCAATAATGGTGTGCTTGGCTTCTATGGTCTCTGCCTTGCCTTTATTAGGAGTAATCTTAATTTGTGTGGGTGATACAAAGCTCCCTACCCCGGTAAAAACGTCTACTTTGTTTTTCTCCATTAGGAATTTTACCCCTGCGCAAGTTTGCTCTACCACAGATGCTTTACGAGCAATCATTTTCTCTAAGCTAAACTTTACTTTACCTGTGATTTCAATACCGTGGGCTTCGAGGTGTTTGGAAGCGTCTTCGTAGTGGTGAGAAGAGTCGAGTAAGGCTTTAGAAGGGATACAACCTACATTAAGGCAAGTGCCTCCTAAGGTATTATATTTTTCAATAAGGGCAGTTTTAAAGCCCAATTGACCTGCGCGAATAGCGGCTACATAACCGCCAGGACCTGAACCGATGATAACAATGTCGTATGTTTTCATATTACTTAGTTTTTTTGAAAGGCAAAGTTAGGGTTTATAATTGATATTTGCAAGTAGTTTTTCACTTTTTTCTACCCGCATAGAAAAAGGGACTATCCTTTTTAGGACAGTCCCTTTTATATATTCAGTAATTAGTATTACTTCTTAGATTGTTCTTTAGTATGGTCAGCTTCGTCCTTTACAGTGTCGTAAATGAGAGGAGCTGCCACGAAGATAGAAGAGTAAGTACCGATGAGTACCCCGATAATCATAGCGAACATAAAGCCACGCAAGGTTTCACCACCAAAGATAAAGATGGTAACGAGTACTGCCATAGTGGTAAATGAGGTGTTCAAGGTACGGCTAAGGGTAGTGTTGAGTGCGTGATTAATTTTCTCTCTTGACCAATGAGGCTCACGCATTACTTCCCTGATACGGTCGTAGATAATCACCGTGTCGTTTAGTGAGTAACCTACTACGGTAAGGATAGCTGCGATAAAAGCTTGGTCGATTTCCATATTGAAAGGCATAATGCTATAAGTGAGCGAGTAGATACCGAGTACCATTAGCACGTCGTGTGCTGAAGATACAATCGCACCCATAGAGAACTGCCATCTTCGGAAACGAAATAAGATATATAGACCGATTACAATAAGCGAACCGATAACTGACCAGAACGCACTGCTCTTAATATCTTCAGCGATAGTAGGCCCTACTTTCATAGATTGCATAATACCAATCTTATCAGTAGAACTAGCTTTAGCAAAACTATCGAATGAAGTACCTTCAGGTAAGAATTTCTGTAATCCTTTGTATAAGAGCTCTTGTATTTCATTATCTACCTCAGTGCTTTCTTCTTGTACTTTATACTTAGTAGCGATTTTCACTTGGTTAGGAGCACCAAAAGTCTTCACTTCCACATTTCCTAAAGTAGTTTTGAGCGCATCGGCTACTTGGGTAGGATTAACTTCTTTTTCAAAACGAATTTGGTAAGTTCTACCACCTACGAAATCGATACCTTGGTCGAGACCACGAGTAAAGAGAGAAATGATACCTATTATTGATAGGATAATAGAAAAAGCATATCCTATTTTGCGCTTGCCGATGAAGTTGAGATCTACATTTTTGAACCAGTTCTTAGTGATAGGAGTGGTGAAAGTAAGCGTGTGTTTTTTCTCAACGCTATAGTCAATAAACAAGCGAGTAATAAAGATAGCGGTGAACAAAGTAGTTGCAATACCAATGAGCAAGGTAGTTGCAAAACCTTGGATAGGACCACTACCAAAGAACAACAAGATAAGAGCAGTAAGCGCTGTAGTAATGTTGGAGTCTAAGATAGATGATAGGGCGTGTTTGAAACCATCGATTACTGCTTGATTGATGTTTTTACCTTTGCGCAGTTCTTCTTTCGACCGCTCGAATATCAGCACGTTCGAGTCGACTGCCATACCAATGGTAAGCACGATACCCGCAATACCAGGGAGCGTAAGTACAGCTTCTATACTTGCTAACACTCCAAATATGAGGAGTATATTGAATACCAAAGCGAGGTCGGCATAAATACCGGCACGACCGTAGTAGAATATCATCCACGCAAAGATGAAGATAGTAGCGATAAGGAAAGAGTTCATACCGCTATCAATAGCTTCTTGTCCTAAAGAAGGTCCTACGATTTCAGATTGTACAATATCAGCGCTTGCAGGTAATTTACCAGCACGCAGAACGTTAGCAAGGTCGACAGCTTCATTTAAAGTAAAATGCCCTGTAATTTCAGAGCGACCTCCTGAAATAGCACCTGTAGTTACTCCTGGTGCTGAATATACGATGTTATCGAGTACGATAGCAATATTGGTGTTTTGAGTAAAAGCTTTACCTGTAAGCGCTTCCCAAATGCGTGCTCCTTTGCCGTCCATTTGCATAGATACGGCGGGCTGGTTGCGAACATCATAGGTTTGTTCGGCTTGGGTTACTACGTTACCTGTAAGAGGAGGAGTGTTATCGCGGTTACCTTTTAGGGCATAAAGTTCGATAAGGGAGGTCTTTTTATCAGGTTTACCCCAAGCGAATTTTACATACTGCAATGAAGCAGGAATCAAATGTTTTGCTTCAGAAGAATTGATATAGCTATTTACTTGAGCAGTATCTTTTAAACTTACTGTAAAAAGTACAGGAGAACCTTCATAAGAATTAGCTTTGATAAGGTCAAACAAAGGATTTCCTTTTCCTTGTTGAGTAGGAACAGAATCCTTCTTTACATCAGTAAGTAGAGAGTCGATAGCACTACTACCTGATTGAGTAGCGGCTGTGAGTGTATCTTTTACTTTATCTGTAGTTTTAGCAGTAGATTTAAGTTGCTCGTTGAGGGCTTGTAAATAAGGGAAAACATCAGTATTCTTATAAGTTTCCCAGAACTCAAGCTGAGCGGTACTTTGCAAGAGAGATTGCACACGAGTGATATCTTTGGCACCAGGAAGTTCTACAAGGATACGACCTGAGTTACCAAGACGCTGGATATTAGGTTGAGAAACGCCAAATTTATCGATACGTTTGCGCAATACCTCGAAAGCAGATACGATAGACTCGTCTACGCGCTTTCTGATGATAGGGCGCACCTCACTATCACTCATTTGGAAGTTGATTTGGTCGCTGAGGGTTTTATTAGCGAACACATCGGGGGAGGCTAATTTACCTCCGTTCTTAGCGTAAGCCTCGAAGAACAAATCCAAGTAGGTTTTGTCGGTTTTGCGGAGCTGTTCATCGGCTTCGGCTAATGATTTGTTAAAGATAGGGTCTTTGGAGTTGTCAGCAAGACCTCTCAAGATGTCTTTTACGGAAATTTGCAGAATCACGTTGATACCGCCTTTAAGGTCAAGACCGCGGTTCAATTCTTTAGCTTTTACTTCACCATAAGTGAATTTTGTAAAACCGAGGTTATAGACATCTTGCCCCATTTTATCGTCCAAATACTTAGCTTCTATAGCTTCGCGTTTAGCGATATAGTCAGCTTGAGTATTAGGCACTTTTGCCTCAGCGAATGCTTTGGCTTCATCTTCTACTCTACCTGCCACGTAGGTGAATGAAAGCTGATAAATACATATTAGCCCAAACAATATGGCAAATAGTTTCACAAGTCCTTTGTTTTGCATTTTTTTAATTAAATAATTTACTTATTTTATCTCTTCAAACGGCAAAGATATATATTTTACTGAACATAGAAAAATAAAGTCCTAAAAAATTATATTTTATTTATATTTGAAAGGCTGGTATAAGGGGTGAATGTTCTTATATATTTATTGATTATCAAATGGATAAATGAGTTTAATACCACAATGCCAAAAATGCCAATAATACCGATTGTTTAATGATTAATGGTTAATTTGGGAGAAGCTTATAGGAAAGACGGTGCGAGCCGCACGGACAGTCGTAGCACGACAGGCAAATAAACAAAAGACGAACAAAATATCCTCACCCCAGTCACATACTCTCCTATTCGGAGACTTCTCCCAAGGAGAGGGAGTGTAGTAACGGAAAAGTGGGACGAACAAAAGACGAACAAAAGACGAACAAAAGACGAACAAAAGACGAACAAAAGACGAACAAAAGACGAACAAAAGACGAACAAAAGACGAACAAAAGACGAACAAAAGACGAACGAATGACGAACGAATGACGAACGAATGACGAACGAATGACGAACGAATGACGAACGAATGACGAACGAATGACGAACGAATGACGAACGAATGACGAACGAATGACGAACGAATGACGAACGAATGACGAACGAATGACGAACGAATGACGAACGAATGACGAACGAATGACGAACGAATGACGAACGAATGACGAACAAAGAACGAACAAAGAACGAACAAAGAACGAACAAAGAACGAACAAAGAACGAACAAAGAACGAACAAAGAACGAACAAAGAACGAACAAAGAACGAACAAAGAACGAACAAAGAACGAACAAAGAACGAACAAAGAACGAACAAAGAACGAACAAAGAACGAACAAAAGACGGTGCGAGCCGCACGGGCAGATGGAGAAAGAACGAACAAATGACGGTGCGAACTGCACGAGCAGATAATGAATAAGCGAAGGAAGGGTGGGGGTACGTTGAGGTTAAGAGGAGGTTTAAATTAAGGTAAAGTGAATTTTTTACTTATTTATGTCTCTTTTTGGAGTTTATTCACTACTTTTGCACCCGATTTTAAAACAAAATATTAGTAAGAATAAAAAGAATCTTATTAATATTCAGTGTGATAGCACTGTTGCTTACAACCTATGGTTGTTCGTATGTAAGCACTTACGAAGAATGTTCGACCAAGAAGGTAACAGCATTAATGATAGTGAACTCGCTACTAATTATACCCTTAAAAAAATAGCAAATTAGCAAATTTGTCAATTAGCAAATTAACTTTATGTCTTTACAACAAGAAATACAAAAACGCCGTACCTTCGGCATCATCTCTCACCCCGACGCGGGAAAGACAACCCTTACCGAAAAACTCTTACTCTTCGGGGGGGCTATCCAAGAAGCTGGTGCGGTGAAATCGAATAAAATAAAGAAAGGAGCTACCTCCGACTTTATGGAGATTGAACGCCAACGTGGGATTTCGGTAGCTACTTCGGTGCTGGCTTTTAACTACAAAGAGCATAAAATAAACATTTTAGATACCCCTGGACACAAGGATTTCGCCGAGGACACCTTTCGCACTCTTACGGCTGTGGACAGTGTAATCGTGGTTATTGACGTTGCCAAAGGGGTGGAAGAGCAAACCGAAAAACTCGTTGAGGTGTGCCGTATGCGCAATATTCCTATGATTGTGTTCATTAATAAGTTAGACCGTGAAGGGAAAGACGCCTTTGACCTGTTGGACGAAGTAGAACAGAAGTTGGGCTTAAAGGTTACTCCGCTGAGTTTCCCCATAGGGATGGGGTATGATTTCAAAGGGATTTACAACATCTGGGAGAAGAATATCAACCTTTTCTCAGGCGACAGTCGTAAGAATATAGAGGAGACTATTGCCTTTAACGATATTAACAGTCCTGAATTAGAGAAGATTATATCCGAACAATCTGCCGAGAACCTCCGTTCCGATTTGGAGTTAGTGTATGAAGTATATCCTAAATTCGATAGAGAAGCCTACCTCAGAGGAGACCAACAACCTGTATTTTTTGGCTCGGCATTGAACAATTTTGGGGTAAGAGAACTCTTGGATTGTTTTGTGGAAATTGCTCCTTCGCCCCGCCCGAAAGCCAGTGAAGAGCGCATCGTAAACCCTGAAGAACCTACTTTTACGGGCTTCGTTTTCAAGATTCACGCAAATATGGACCCTAACCATCGCGACCGTTTGGCGTTTGTGAAAATTGTTTCGGGCACTTTTGAGCGTAACAAACCTTATTTACATACGCGTTTGGGTAAGAAGTTGAAGTTCTCCAGTCCGAATGCTTTCTTTGCCGAAAAGAAAGAAGTAGTGGATATCTCGTATGCGGGGGATATTGTAGGATTGCACGATACGGGGAACTTTAAGATAGGCGATACACTCACCGAAGGTGAAGTATTGCACTTTAAGGGGATACCGAGCTTCTCTCCTGAGCACTTCCGCTACATTAACAATGCTGACCCACTGAAATCTAAACAATTAGAAAAAGGTATCGACCAGCTAATGGACGAAGGGGTGGCACAGCTCTTTAAGTTAGACTTCAACGGTCGCAAAGTAATTGGGACGGTAGGAGCACTCCAATACGAGGTAATTCAGTATCGATTAGAACACGAGTATGGGGCAAAGTGTAGTTATGAAAACTTTCCTATTTATAAAGCTTGTTGGGTAGAGACGCCTGAAAACCCCAAAGATGCTGAGTATCTTGATTTCTTACGCGTAAAACAGAAATTCTTAGCCCGCGATAAGCAGAATCAATTAGTTTTCTTAGCCGACTCAGCTTTCTCTATTGAGATGGTAAAACAAAAATATCCGAACTTAAAGTTGCATTTTACATCGGAGTTTGAGTAAGAAGAAGTATTGATATACATAAAGTATCAGAATAGAAAAAGTTTCCTCATATTAAAATGTAGGAAACTTTTTTTGTTTATAAAGTTTATTTGCTGTACTTTTGCACCCGCAAAAAACAAAATGATGAAATACACTTTATTTATAATGTTCTTGGCTATTGCGACACCTATTTTTTCTCAGGAGGCGGTGAAAGACACATTGCAGGAACTTCCTAAGACAGGAATAAAAGCCGATAGAAGAGCCCAGTTAGAGAGGGCTATTTCTAAGCTATGGGAGCTTGACCGAGAAGACCAGAGAGGTACTTTTAAATTTGTGGATTACTTACCTATAGAAGAGCCCAGTTAGAGAGGGCTATTTCTAAGCTATGGGAGCTTGACCGAGAAGACCAGAGAGGTACTTTTAAATTTGTGGATTACTTACCTATGTACGTAATGCCTTTCCGTTTTACGGATAAACCTACGGAACAACCTATAAGTTTGAACCCTGACCGACCTATACCCGAATGGCGCGACTACCAGCACGTAGAGGTAAAATTTCAAGTGAGCTTAAAAGCTAAGATTATGCAAGATGCTTTTGGGAAGGGTGATGTGTGGGTAGCTTTCACTCAGCAATCGTATTGGCAGATGTACAATGGTGAGCTTTCACGTCCGTTTAGGGAACTGAATTACGAACCAGAATTGATATTTACTTATCCGCTGAACCTCTCGGTGGGGAATTTTAAAGTGAAAATGGCAGGACTATCCGTAAACCACCAATCTAATGGTAAAGAAGCGGCACATTCCCGCAGTTGGAACAGAATTATTTTATCAGGTATTTTCCAATGGAATGACTTAATGGTTAATAGCCGTTTCTGGTGGCGTTTCTCAGAAAAGGCAAGAGAAGATGACAATCCCGATATTGAGAATTATATAGGGCGTTGTGAATTGGGCATTGCTTACCCCTTCCGTAAAAGTGTTTTTAATTTGCGAGTGAGGAATAATTTAAATTTTAATCATAATCGCGGACACGTAGAGCTGAACTGGGTATATCCGCTGAGTCGCGACCTGCGTATTTTGTTGCAAGCCTCTCACGGTTATGGTGATTCTCTTATCGATTACAATTACAAACAAACTATTGTGGGAGTAGGCTTTACTTTCTTGAGTCTTTAAACAGATAAGAAGTAAGAGGTAAGAGGTAATAATGGAAACTTTTTTTGTTTATTAAGTTTTTTTGTTATACCTTTGCCCCCGAATTTAAAGATGAGAGAGATGAAAGAAGATATTGTAAAACGTGCCTTAAACGACTTTATGCAGTATGGGTTTAAAACCTTTACTATGGATGATTTGGCTAACAAATGGGGGATGTCTAAAAAGACGCTTTACGAGTATTTTCCCTCTAAACAAGATTTAGTAGATGCTTGTTTAGATTATGCCTTAGAAATGAGTTGTACAAATGTAACTACTTTTGTACAAGGGGAAGGTTCAGTGATAGAAAATGTATACCGCAACCAAAAAAAGGTTCAAGAAGTTTTCAATATCAATAGTGACCGCCCTATTTGGGAATTGCAAAAGTACTATCCTAAAACATACGAACGTATGGAAAGTGAGTTCGCTAAAACTGATGGACTTTTTATAGATAAACTCTTAGAAAAAGGTTGGCAAGAAGGACTTTTTAGAAAAGATATCAATGTGAACTTCTATAAGGTTTTCTATACTAGTGTACAACGTCTCCGTTCTATAACTCATACTTTCCCTGAAAGAGAATTTCCCTTCTGGGAAACTATCTATACTATTTTAGAGTACTTTTTTAGGATACTTGTCAATGAAAAAGGGCTAAAAGAATTGGAACGAGTGCTTGAGGAGGTAAAAGATAAAAGGTAAAAGGTTAATTTAATACTATAATACTAAAAATGCCAATAATACCAATCATCAGAGGTGAAAAAGTAAGGTCAGCGAGAGAAGGGTATCTGAATAAATAAAGTAAAAAGAAGTTACAACAGAATTAAAAGGACAATATAAATAAGCCTATTAATAGGCAATACAATTATTATGAAAAAAATCATTACGAGTGCTTTGTTGTGCCTTAGTGTTATGAGCTTTGCACAACAAAAAGAATTGACTTTAAAAGACGCTATTCGTTATGCTTTAGAGAATAAAGCGGATGCTGAGAAAGCGCGATTGGAAGTAACCAAAAGCGAATACAAAATACAAGAAGTACGCGCTAATGCACTGCCTAATATTTCGGCTTCGGGCGGTATGGTGTACAACCCTAAGTTACAAGCTACTTATATTGATGCCAGCACTTTTCCTTTCCCGGGTATGTCCGCAAGTAATGAGCCTATAAAGATGGAAATGGGGCAAAAATGGTCGGCTAATGCTGAAGCAAAACTTACCCAAGTGTTGTTTAATCAAACGGTGTTTATGGGCTTGAAAGCGGCTCGTACGACACGTGAGTTTTATATGCTTAACCAACAGCTTACCGAGAATGAAATCATTGAAAAAGTAGCACAAGCCTACTACCAAGTATACCAAACCCGACAAACATTAGAAAATATAGAAAGTAATTTGGCTCTTACCGAGAAGACGGCTAATGTTGTAAAAGGGTTAAACCAATCGGGGTTGTCAAAGAAAATAGACGTTGACCGCACTACTGTGGCTGTAAATAATCTCAAATCGGCACGCCAACAAGCCCTTAATGGAGTACAACTCTCGGAGAACGCGCTTAAATATATGATAGGTATGCCGATGAGTGAAGTAATTACTTTGCCTAAAGAAGGCTTTGAAGCTAATTACGATTTGGCTTTTGAGAAAGGTAATAGCAATACTCGTATAGAGTTACAAGTACTAGAAAAGCAAAAGCAACTCCTTGACCTCAATACCAAAGTACAACGTGCAGCACTTTATCCATCATTAGCGTTGCAGGCTACTTATGGTTATTTGAGTATGGGACCTAAAACACCGATTATTTACGGCAAAAAAGATAAAGTGTACGGAGCTGACTATTCGGCTATTACATTGGGAGTGAATATACCTATATTTTCGGGTTTCGGTACACGTGCTAAGATACGCCAAGCACAGATAGAAAGTCAAGCGCTTGAAGCGACCCTTAAAGACACCCGTTTGGCAATGGATTTGGCTTATGAGAATGCCCACAGTCAGCTTACTAATAACCTTCTTACTATAGATTCGCAAAAGGAGAATGTAAAGCTTGCAGAAGAGGTATTGCTCAACACCCAAAACAACTACCAACAAGGTTTGGCTTCCCTTACAGATTTATTGGAAGCAGAACGCTCTTTATCGGATGCTAAGAACAATTACACCAATGCTTTGTTGGACTACAAATTAGCAGAAATACAGTTGCTAAAATCACAAGGGAAGTTAGAGACAATGAAGTAAGAAATCCCATAATATCTATATAAGAAAGAGACAGTACAATATTAAAAGTACTGTCTCTTTTATTTTGTTATTTGTACGTTACTTTTTCAAGTGCTCAGCTATAAGCTCTAATTCTTGGTACCACTCTTCTCCAAACTTTCTAATAAGAGCCTCTTTTACGAATTTGTAGATAGGCACTTGTAACTTTTTACCCAAGACACAAGCATCATCGCATATAGGACTCCAACGATGGTAATTGACTGCTGTGAAGGAACTGTACTCTTGTAATCGTATAGGATATAGGTGACACGATATAGGTTTCTTCCAGTCTATCTTTTTATCGTTATATGCTTGCTCGATAGCACAAAGAGCCCAACCTTTTTCATTGCGTACTACATAAGCACATTCGCCTCCATTGATGAGAGGAGTTTCCCATTCGCCGTCTTCTCCTTTGATGTATACTCCTTGTTCCTCAATAGCTGTACGACCTTCCTCGGTAAGGTAAGGAGCTACTTCGGGATAAATGCGCTTCATCACTTTTAGTTCGCTTTCTTCTACGGGTGCTCCTGCATCACCTTCTATACAGCAAGCACCTTTACAAGCATTGAGATTGCATACAAAATCGCAATCTATGATATCTTCCGAAATAATGGTATTGGCTACTTGTATCATATTTTAAACGGCTTTAATAGCTTTTTCAAAAGGAATGCGCTGAGTAATACTTCTGCCCAAAGTTACCTCATCAGTATATTCGAGTTCGCCTCCTACGGCTATGCCTCGGGCAATGGTAGAAATGGTGATATGGTAAGGCTCTACTTGTTTGTAAATATAGAAATTGGTAGTATCGCCCTCCATTGTATTGCTCAGAGCGAGGATTAACTCAGTTACTTTACCTGTCTTTACTTTTTCTATCAGTGAGGCAATGTGTAGATTGGAAGGAGCAATGCCATCAATAGGGGATATTTTGCCTCCTAAGACGTGATACTGACCAAAGAATTGCCCTGTGTTTTCTATTGCCATTACATCTCTAAAATCTTCTACAACACAAACGACTCCCGTATCACGCATAGGGTTAGCACATATCTCACATAAATCTACATCGGAGATGTTGTGGCAGTTTTTACAATACTGTATATGGGTACGTAAAGCCACAATAGCTTGTGCCAATTGTAGTGATTGCTCTTCGGGTTGTTTGAGCAGGTGCAAGGCTAAACGCAAAGCCGTACGTTTGCCTATACTAGGCAATTGTGCTATTTCGTAGACGGCGTTTTCTAAGAGTTTAGATGAGAAGTCCATTTTAGGAGATAGTAGTTAGGGGTTAGGAGATAGTTTGTGAGCAACTTTTGTGCAAGCCTTGTCAATAAGCTGATAGACGTTTTCGAAATCAGCTTCTGTGCCGTAATAAGGGTCGGGGATTTCGTGTTGTGTCATTCCACCCAAAGCATCAGCTAAGAAATGTACTTTAGCACGCTCTTTTTCGTTCTTAGCAAGCCGGATAACGTTTTGGTAATTGCTTTTATCCATTACGAAAATATAATCGAAAAGGGCAAAATCTTTGGCTGAGAACTGACGACCTCTAAGCATAGAGATATCTACTCCGTGTTTTTTGCCAGAGGCGATAGAACGAGTGTCAGGAGCATCGCCTACGTGATAGTTGGCGGTACCAGCTGAATCTACTTCAAAGTTATCGGAAGGGAGTTTGCTCCTCATCAAGCCTTCGGCTAAAGGAGAACGGCAAATATTGCCTAAGCAAACCATTAGTATTTTCGTTTTTTTCATATATTAAAAGAGATAAGGCTTACGCCTTAGAAATTAAACAAAGAGATTATTGGTTTTGACTTAGCCAAAGTGTGAAACTTTGGATAAGTGTGTGACGCAAAAATGTTAGTTGTTACTTGTCAATTGTTAATTGAAATAGAGTCCTAATTTATCAATGTATTGCCATACTTTTTCGGGGAGGAGCGGGCGTATATTGCGTCCAGCTTTGATTTCTTCACGGATAAAGGTGGCTGAGAGTTCGATGATAGGGGCGGGTACACGGGTGATATGCGGGTGCTCAGTTAAAGCTTCGGGCACTGTACCTTCTGAAATACGAGGATAGACATAAATAGGGTAATTTGCTAAAATATGCTCGTAGTTCTTCCATTTGTGAAAGCTTTTTAGGTTGTCTTCCCCCATAATTAGGGCAAAGTTAGTATTAGGGTGTTTTTCCTCTAAATAGGCTAAGGTATTAACTGTGTAATTAGGTTGTGGCAAGTGAAACTCGATGTTTGAGGCGCGTAACTTGGGATAGCTCTCTATTGCCAAATTGACCATTTCCAATCGCAAGTGGTTGTCTAATAACGATTGTTTTTCTTTAAACGGATTTTGAGGTGTTACCACAAACCACAGTTCGTTCATTGCACTGTGCTCTACCAAATGATTGGCGATAATGAGATGCCCTATATGAATAGGGTTAAACGAGCCAAAGAATAAGCCTATTTGTTTTTTCATCGGTTGATAAAATCGGTTACTATGCGCTCAGCCTCTTGTAGGGCTTGTTGTAGATTATCGTTTTTGATAATCATATCAAACTGGTGAGCAGTTGCCATTTCTTGTTCGGCTTTGTTGAGACGCATTTGTATTTTCTCCTCTGTTTCAGTCTTACGGTTGCGCAAGCGCTCTTCTAAGGCAATAAGGCTTGGCGGTTCAACAAATACTGCTAAGGTTTGTTCTGGATATTGTTGTTTGAGGCGGAGACCTCCTGCGACATCAATATCGAATATCACATTCTTTCCCTTTGCCCATAGGCGTTCTACTTCTGATTTTAATGTGCCGTAATAACAACCTGTGTATACCTCTTCCCATTCCATAAATTCGTTGTGCTGAACACGTTTTTTGAATTCATCAGCAGAAAGGAAATAGTATTCTTTGCCGTGTTGTTCTTCACCACGAGGTGTACGAGAAGTAGCCGAAATAGAAAAGGCTAAGTTTAGTTTTTTGAGCGAGAGTAAATGTCTCACTATGGTAGTTTTGCCGCTCCCAGAAGGAGCTGAGAAAATAATTAGTTTGTTCATTTTTTAATTAGCAAATTGGTAAATTAGCAGGTTATAATACGTTTAGAACTTGTTCTTTAATCTTTTCGAGTTCGTCTTTCATTTGGACTACTAACTGTTGCATAGGGGCGAAGTTAGCTTTTGAACCTAAGGTATTGATTTCTCTGCCTATTTCTTGTGCAATAAAACTCAATTTACGTCCGTTAGAATCTTCGCTGTGAAGGGTTTCGAGAAAATAGTCTAAGTGTTTTTTGAGTCGGATTTTTTCTTCTGTGATGTCCAATTTTTCTAAGTAGAAAATGAGTTCTTGCTCAAAGCGGTTGGCGTCTACACTCTGGATATCAGCTACCGCTTTTTCCAAGCGTTCGCGAATGAGCGCTAAGCGTTCACTGTCGAGAGCTTGTACCTCTTGCAGTAAGCTATCGATGTTACTAATACGCAAAACGAAGTCTTTTTCTAAAACTTTACCTTCTTGAATGCGGAAGGTTTGCAAATCGGTAATGGCAAGGCTGATATGTTCGAAAATAGCTGAAAGTTCTTCTTCGGAAACGCTTTCGGTAGTGGTTTGTAAGGCATCGGGCATACGTACTGCCATTTTTAGCAGTTCGGTAAGGTCACCATCAACAATAGTACGCATTTGCTCGATATAGGATTTTACGATATTAGGATTGATTTTAGAGGGCGTTTGTGTGCCTGTATTTTCTACAAAGATACTAAAATCTACTTTTCCGCGTAAGAGTTGCTCGGCAATGAGTTTACGGAAATCGAGTTCTTTTTCGCGATACGCTTGCGGAATACGTGTATTGATATCAATACTCTTACTGTTTAGGGATTTGATTTCTATACTAATATGTTTATCGGTGAGAGATAGTACGCTCTTGCCAAAGCCTGTCATTGACTGTATCATAATATCGTTTTTGAAAATAAGTGCAAAGGTATAAAATAATTAGTAATTGACAATATTTGTGAGGTGAGTATGTTTATAAATTTTCATCAAGACTTTTATTTCATCAATGCGTTTGGTTTGTATCGGTGAATTAAGAATCGCAAATAACAAATAACGAAAATAATGCTAATGTTGGTTAGAATTAGCAATTAGTTGTTTATTAATGCGCTTTATAAGACCTGCACCTTCGTAAATGAAACCTGTATAGAGCTGGATAAGTGAGGCTCCTGCTTCTAACTTTTCGAGGGCATCGGTTTCACTAAATATTCCTCCAACGCCAATGATGGGAAATGCGTGGTTGCTCTTTTCACTTAGAAAACGTATTACCTCAGTGGAGCGATTTTTTAGAGGTTTCCCACTAAGTCCGCCGGTTTCTTTTTGATTATCGGATACTAACCCTTCTCTACCAATAGTGGTGTTGGTAGCTATTACGCCTGCAATATGAGTTTCTTGTACGATTTCGATGATATCTGACAGTTGTTCGTCGGTAAGGTCAGGGGCGATTTTTAAGAGGATAGGTTTAGGGTTTTTATGGGTTAGGTTTGTATTTTGCAAAGTGCTTAAAAGCTGTTTTAGAGGTTCTTTTTCTTGTAATGTACGCAAATTTGGAGTATTGGGTGAACTTACATTTACTACAAAATAATCGACATAATTAAAGAGTTGTTCAAAACAAATCAGGTAGTCGTTTACCGCTTCTTCATTTGGGGTGGTTTTATTTTTACCAATATTTCCTCCTATCAGTACATTGGTATTCTTTTTAAGGCGCTTTACAGCAGCTTCAACTCCTTCGTTGTTAAAGCCCATACGGTTTATAATTCCTTGGTCTTCTATGAGTCTGAACAATCGCTTTTTGGGGTTCCCCAGTTGTGGTTTAGGGGTAATGGTTCCGATTTCGATAAAACCAAAACCTAAATTGGCTAACTCTTTGTACAATTTAGCATCTTTATCTAAACCTGCGGCTAACCCTATGGGATTTTTGAAGTGTAGCCCAAAGACTTCGCGATGTAGAGAAGGGTGTTCCACATTGTATATTTTGCGAATGAGCAAAGGCACTAAGGGGATTTTGTGAATAAACTTTAAGTATTTAAATGTAAAGTGATGAGCTTTCTCGGGGTCGAGACTGAAAAGGAATGGGCGAATGAATAGCTTATACATATCTTGGAATTTGAGAAAGAGGGTTAAGATTAGGGTTGTGCCATAAAGTTGCGCAAGGCTTCTATGGTCTCGGCTTCGTTTTCAATATATACTAAATGTCCGCCTGAAAGCAAGGTGTAGCTTGCACCTGCTTTTTGGGCTAATGCTATCAAACTATCGGAAGGGATAAGAGCGTCTTTTTTACCCATAATGATATGCTTTTTAGCGGTTAGTTGTTCGAATAGTTCAGTGCGGTCGGGGCGTTGTTTCATTCCTAAGGAAGCTGCTTTGATACCTTCGTTAGGGGTATGCATTGCTATATCGATTAGTTTGTTGAGCGCGGGCTTCATCAGCGTTTTGTTTTCATCGCTAAATAGGTTTGTAACGGCAGTGCGCACGAAGAGTTCTTTTTCTTCATCGATTACTTTTAGCACTCGGTCTCTATTTACTTTTTTCTCTGGAGAATCGGGTAGGGTAGTGGAGTTTAACAATACTATTCCTTCTACTTTTTTGGGGAATAATTCGGCAAAAGCTAAGGCTACATACCCACCCATTGAGTGCCCCACGATGGTGCAATGTTCTATTTCTTCTTTTAGTAAGATATCGTTTACTTGGCTTGCCATCATTTCCATTGTGTGTACTGGGGCGATAGTGGGGGTCTGCCCGTGCCCTAAAAGGTCGATAGATAGTGTGAAATATTCGGTAGAGAGAGCTTTAGTAATAGGTTGCCATATAGTATGATCTTCTAAAAAGCCGTGAAGGAAGACAATTATCTTATTCTTTCTTTTCCCTTCTTTTTGATAAAAAGACTGTTTCATTGTGATAATTAGTTTGTTAGGTGCTTTTTTGGGTTTGTTTTGCTGTTGTTGTAAGAGCTTGATAGTTAAGGGATAGATATAGAAAGCTTATAGGAAGCTTATGCGAATCTTGGACGATAGATATAGAAAAGCTATACAAATGATATAAGATAGTAATCCCTATTCTAATTTCGTTTTATATAAGATATATTTCGTTTTGAGAGATAAGGTGCTTTTTAGAGCTGTTTAATAGGAGGTTATTCTCTTGGAAAAGAGGTGTTTAGTAGTCGTTCTTTACTCAGTACGACGCCTCCTTCGTCAGCTCCTTGTCCGCCTGCGTAGTTTACCCAATTAACGGTTTTCCAATGAGGGGCAACAGTAACGATGCGAGTAGAGCCAAAAGCCATATAGTAAGTAGTTTTAATGCCTTCGTGGCGGACGTCCATACCAGCTTGTATGCCTACTTTGGCGTTGGGGGTACTTGGGTCGAGACGTACCTCTACTTGCATATATACGCCTTCGACTTTGCTAGGGGTGAACTCTCCCACAGGTTTCATAAGTTTAGAACCAAAGTGGTTTACTAATATTTTGGCATCATACCATTTGCCGTCGTATTTTCCTGATTTGGCAATAGGGATAGTGGAATAGTTTTTTTCTTGTATTACTTTAATCTTCCCATTGCCTGCTTCTGTTACGATATCTTTATAATATGTAGCCGCCCACGTGATAGGGGCTTGGTCGGTAATATCAGTTTCAGGAAAATGAATTCTCCGCCATACATTTTCACCTTTGTAAAGCACGTAGAAGCGGAAGTTTTTTACATTTATCAAAGCGTTAGGGTTCTGATTGTTTTTTTCAGAAAATAGCACCCCCCAAAGGTTGTACAATTCAAAATATCGGTTTTCGTTGGGGTACTTGCAGTAACCTTCTTTGCCATAAATTCCCCAATAACAACTTTTATAAATGATTTTGTTGTGATTAAGAGACGCAAAATTTAAGGCAGCCCCGATGGATATGTTACCTCCTTTTTCGAACAATCTCTTGGAAGTATTACTATAACCATTGAAAATGAAGGGGGTGTTGTCACTAAAATTTGTGTCGTGCCCTGCTTCGGTATTGCGCATAGCTTGTTGTAGCATTTGTTGGGAATGCTCAGAAAGGCTATTGCTGTTGCTGTCTTTATTACAGCTTATCAGTGTAATAGCGGAAAAAATGATACTATAAGAGAGAATGTTTTTCATTTGTTGTGATTATAGATTGTTGAGATATACGCGACAAAGGTACAAATAATTAATCATTTAATACTATAAGTATGATGAAAAAAATATACCTTTGCAATCTGTTAGTAATGTTGATACAAACAACGATGGGAAATATTTATTTAATACCGAACTTATTAGGGGGTGTTGCTCTTGATGTATTGCCAGCACAGGTGACAAATGTAGTGCAATCACTTACTTATTTTGTAGTAGAAAACGAAAAGTCGGCAAGGAAGTTTATCAAGCTCGTTACTCCGGACAAGGTGCAAGCAGATTTAAAAATAGTTGTGATAGATAAGCACCATCAGGATACTGACTATCAGAGTTTTTTAACCCCTTGTATGGAAGGACACTCAATAGGGATTATCTCGGAGGCAGGTTGCCCAGGGATAGCCGACCCAGGAGCTGATATTGTGCGGGTGGCTCACCAAAAAGGAATGAAGGTGATTCCGCTGGTAGGACCTTCTTCGCTGTTATTGGCAATGATGGCGAGTGGACTTAATGGGCAGAATTTTGCTTTTAACGGATATCTCCCTATTGATAAACAAGAGCGAAAGAAGGCACTTAAAACCTTAGAGCGCAAAGCACGAGAAGGACAGTCGCAACTATTTATAGAAACGCCTTACCGCAATAAGCAGATGCTTACTGACTTGATAGAGACATTACAAGCTAATACTCTTTTGTGCGTGGCTTGTGATATTACACTTCCTACAGAAGAAATTAAAACACTCCCTGTACATCGTTGGAAGAAAACGAATATTGATGTGCAGAAGAGACCTACTATTTTTATTATAGGGAGCTGAAATGATATGTAACTTTATAGAAAAAGGCTATCTGAGATTCTTCTCAGATAGCCTTTTTTGTAAATTCTTATTGTACTGGCATTGAAGAAACAGCTGCCGCTGTTGCAAAAACAGTAGCTAAAAGAATAAGGATAACAAGCCCAATTAAAGAGAGCACAAGCCCTGCAATGGCTAATCCTTTAGGAGTTTTAGTAACACCTATACCTGAAAGGACAAGTCCTAAAAGCCAGATAATCCACCCTAAAACAGGAACCCAACCTAAGAATACAGCTATTAAAGCTAATACAAAACCAGCAGTGCCTATTCCGTTGCTCTTAGAGGAGTTTTGGATAATGATGGTTGGGTTGTTTTCTTTAGCAGTTTGCTGTTCTTGAGAAACAGATTGCTCTTGTGTTGAAGTTGTATTTTCTTCCATAAAAAACTGAAAATTAAAATTACTCCCTACTCTGTTAAAGGCTTTTCGGGGTGTCGCCTTTTGCTATTTAAAATCGGTTGCAAAGATATGAAATATTATGATATGAAGGAAATTATTTTAACAAAAAATTAAGTTTTCTTTTATAACAAGTGTTTTTTCCACTCTTTCCAATGGTATTTCTTGGCGTAGATATACAATAAAAGAGGAAAGCAGAACAATAGAGGAGCCCATACACTGAAGCCTAAAGAGGGTTCTGAGACATCACGCAAGACGGAAGGAACTTGGAAAACTGTCCAGTCGGAAGTTACTAAAAGAGCTGTAAAAAGGTTGTTGGCGGTGTGAAACCCTAAGGCTAACTCTAAGCCATCGTCCATTAAGGTAGTGATACCTAAGAACAAGCCTGTACCTGTGTAATAGATAAGCAAGCTGTATCCTAATTTTTCTACCTCGGGGTTGGCAATGTGCATTAGTCCGAAGGTGATAGAGGTAAAAAGCAAAGGAAACCACGCATTGCGCATAACAAGTCCTAAGCCTTGCATTAGGTAGCCACGAAAGAATATTTCTTCAAAAGCGGTTTGCAAAGGAATGAACAGCACTACTATCACGAGTAGTTTTAAGAAGGGTATCCACTGAAAATTCCAAATATAATCATCGGGGTTAAAAAATAAGTAGTCGATACAAGTTATGCCTATGGTTACGCCTCCCCACAACAAGAAAGCAAACCAAAAACGCTTCCAACTGATACGAGGTCGCGCCGTAATAAGTGCTACCAAAGGCTGGCGATGTATGAATTTCACCCATAGTAACAATAACCCTAAGAAGACAGCAAAGACAACTAAGTTCTGAAACAAGAATTGTAATTCTCCTTTTTGGGCAATTTCCGACTGTATAAGTGCAGAAGTATCAAAAAACTGTGCTGCTAAAAAGTTCAACCCTGTAAAAGCAAAGAACAGGGTTGGAACTATAATGTAAAGCCATTTAGGGCTCTGTGATAATCTTCCGTTTTTAAGATACATAGCTTTATTGTGTAATGATTCCTATTTCGGCATACGATACTCTATTGGTATCATCTACAGTTTTGGTAGCGGTAAGCTTGATATAACGGGCTTTCTCGGCAGGGAAGGTAATGCGTTGTTCAATAGGATTGTTCTTGATATTCCCAAATTCTCCCTCACTTAGCTTCTTCCAATGAACATTATCAGTACTCACTTCAAAAATATAATGACTGATAGTGCCTTCAGCCCAGCGGTCTTGTGAAGGCAAATAGGTAAATCCTTTTAGGTTTAACAGCTCTCCCAAATCAATAGTAATGGCAGTGGGTGTATTGCCCTTTTCTTGAGCAAACCACGTATTAGGTTTCTCATCAATTACTTTCTGAATATCAGAGGAAGCAGAAGATAACACTTTCCACTTTGCTTTTGGGGTATCCAATGCGTAAGAAGCTACTTCACTGTACAATTGCTGCTTGCCGTCATAGGCTACAAATTTTAAAGAAGTAGGCTGAGTAACAGGGAAAGGAGTTGTATAGCGCAACGACTGTTCAGTAGGCTGACTGCCGTCTAAAGTATAATAAATTTCAGTTTCGGTATCAGCGGGAGTGAGGGTTACTTGACCATTCTTATCACGAGAAAGCTGAGGAGTTACCAATAACACAGGTGCATTGTATAACCCTATATTGCTAATCAATGGCGAACCTTTAGCTTCTAAAACTGTGAAACGAACCTTAGTAGCTGTTACTGATGGGAAGCGTAGTAATCGCTTGTAGCCAATAGTTGTTTGTTCATCTATAGTTTTCCATTTGCCATCTTTTTGGTATTCTAATTTAAACTTCTTTACACGTTGCCCCAATGGGATATACTCTTGTGCCATAAAGCGGTTGAAGGTAGTAGGCTTGGTAAAGTTTAGTTCTATAGAAGCTTCTGTTACTCCTTCGTCGGTTGTCCAATAGGTGTTTTTATCACTATCGGTAGTTTTTTCAGCTTTAAATTGCTTGTTATTTTTACGAATATTAGAAGCCGTTACAGAGGCTTCAGTTACGAGGTTATGTGCAAAATCTGCTTCTATAACTTTTTTGAGTTCCATAAGTCTCTTGATGTCATTTTCGTGTACTAAGCCACGTCTATCCACGGGGAGATTGAGTAATAAGTTGTAACCGCGACCTACTGAAGCGTAGTATATGTCTACCATTTTTTCTAATGGACGCACTTGGTGGTCTTCTCGTGCGTGGTAATACCAACCTGGGCGAATAGATACATCAGCTTCGGCAGGAATCCAATTTACGCCATTTTCATCGCCTTCACCCAAATGATGTAAGTGGTCTTTTCCTTGTAAAGAAGGGTTAGAGGTAAAAGGATTCCAGTTAGTAGGAGTACCAAAGCCTTTTTCATTACCTATCCAGCGAATATCCGGGCCTTCATCACCAAAGATAGTAGCATTAGGCTGCAATTCGCGTACTATGGCAAATGTTTTATCCCACTGATAATAAGTATGAGCATCAATAGTACGAGTTTCGTTAGCTCCACCGTAATAACCTGAACCACCGTTGGCACCGTCAAACCATACTTCAAATATTTCACCGTAATTGGTAAGCAATTCTCGTAGTTGGTTATGGAAATAGGTAACGTAGGCTTCTCTGCCATACTCAGCGTGGTTTCTATCCCAAGGTGATAAATATACTCCAAATTTAAGTCCTGCTTTGTGGCAGGCTTCTGAAAGCTCTTTTATAACATCGCCTTTGCCGTTTTTCCAAGGAGAGTTTTTTACAGAATGCTCGGTGTACTTTGATGGCCATAAGCAGAAACCATCGTGGTGCTTAGCCGTGATAATAACACCTTTCATACCAGCGTCTTTAATCACTTTTACCCACTGATTTACATCTAACTCAGTAGGGTTGAATAAAACAGGGTCTTCGCCACCTGTGCCCCATTCCATATCGGTAAAGGTGTTCATATTAAAGTGGATAAAAGCATAATATTCCATCTCGTGCCACGGCAACTGACGTGCGGAAGGAATAGCTCCCACTGACTTGGGTGCTTCAATACTTTTGCAAGCCACCATACATAAAGTGGTGGCTAATAAGACTAATTTTTTCATTGTATACAGTATTTAAACTTCTTTGTTATAAAGTTTTCATAAGTGGTGCAAAGATATAGAATATTTTCTTACTATCAAAATAAAATTCTAAAGATTGTATCTCGTACTAATATCTCAATAAAATTATTTTAACTTTTCTCTTGTGTTACTAAATAAAAAAGAGACTATTCTCTTATGAAAATAGTCTCTTAAATGTGTTTTTCTCTTCTCTTACTGATTAGAGAACTTCTGTATTGCTTCTTCTAAAACATCGTACACTCGGTCTAATTGAGCATCTGTGATGATGTAAGGGGGCAAAATGTAGATAATATTTCCCACCGGACGCAGTATTACGCCTTCTGAGATGAAGAAGTTGTACAGTTTATCCCTGAATGAGCCGTAGTAGTCAGTATTTTGAGAGGTTTTGAGGTCGAATGCCAAAATAACACCTAAGGTACGTGCATTCTCTACCGATGGATATTTCGCAATACGGGCTAAAAACTCCTGATGACGGCGTGCAATACGTTTTAAGTTGGCTTGCATTTCGTCACTTTCCAATATGCGAATAGCTTCTAAGGCAATCGCACAGCCCGTGGGGTTTGCTGTAAAGGTATGTCCGTGGAAAAGAGCTTTGTTCACGTCTTCACTGTAAAAACCGTCAAATATCTCTTGGGTAGCAGTAGTTACTGCAAGCGGAATCGTTCCTCCTGTAAGAGCTTTCGATAAGCACATAATATCGGGTTTATGAGTAAGATAGTCCGAAGCAAAAGTGCGTCCTGTACGCCCAAAGCCTGTCATTACCTCGTCGGCAATGGTAATCACACCATTTTCTTGTGCTATATGAATCAGCTTGTCTAAGGCTTCTGGTTCATAGATTTGCATTCCTGAGGCTCCTTGTACTAAGGCCTCAAATATAAAGGCGGCAGGGTGATGTTCGGCAATCACTTCTTTTAGTTTTTTAGCAGCTGCATCGCTTCCTTTTTTGGGTAACGGTATGCGCACTACTTTCAACAAGTGTTCTTTAAAAGCATCAGTAAAGAATGAAATACCCGAAGCTGCCATAGCGGCAAAGGTATCTCCGTGAAATGCATCTTCAAAAGCAACTACCGTAAAGCGTTTCTCGCCTTTATTGAAAAAGTACTGTAACGCCATCTTGATACCTACTTCCACTGCCGTCGAACCGTTGTCCGAGAAGAATACTTTCTGTTGGTTTTTAGGCAGGATACTGATAAGCTTTTCAGCAAGCTCTACCGCAGGTCGGTGTGTAAAGCCACCAAAGAGTACGTGCTCTAACTGGGTGAGTTGTTTGTAGGCAGCTTGGGCTAATCGCTCGTTGCTATGCCCATAGGGGTTCACCCACCAACTGGCAATGGCATCTATGTATTCTTTGCCGTCCTCGTCCCAAAGGAGAGCATCTTTTCCTTTCACAATTCCGATAGGTTTGGCAGCCGTTTGATGTTGGGTATACGGGTGCCACAAATGTTTTTCGTCTCGCTGTTGTAAATTCATTTTTTCGATTGTATAATGGTTTTGGTTATAATATCTTTTTCCATATTCCAGCCTCTCGCCGGACTGTATTCGCGCCCGTACAAGATGATTTGCACGTGCAGTTTGTTCCATTTTTCTTTGGGGAAGAGTCGTTTGGCATCTTTCTCCGTTTGCACTACCGAACTACCGTCGGAAAGCTTCCAGCGGTGCATCAGTCGGTGTATATGGGTATCAACGGGGAAGGTCGGAATGCCAAAGGCTTGTGCAAGAACAACGCTGGCAGTTTTATGTCCTACTGAGGGGAGAGCCTCTAAAGCCTCAAAGGTTTGAGGAACTTCGCCGTTGTATTTGTCTATAAGTATTTGGGAAAGCCCGTGAATACCTTTAGATTTCATAGGGGCAAGCCCTAAGGGTTTGATAATCTCCTGTATTTCGTCTACCGAAAGTAGTACCATATCATACGGATTGTCCGCTTTGCTAAATAGAATAGGCGTGATTTGGTTCACCCGTGCATCGGTAGTTTGTGCCGATAAGAGTACGGCTATCAGTAGCGTATAAGGGTCTTTGTGTTGTAGGGGTATAGTAATTTCAGGATAGATACTTTCCAGTGTATCGATGATAAAGTTTACTTTTTCAGCTTTTTTCATTTCTCTTTTCTAATAAAACAACATTCTCTACGTGGTAGGTTTGTGGAAACATATCCACGGGCTGAACTTTGGTCACTTTATAAGTTACATCAAGCAAGGAAAGGTCTCGCGCTTGCGTTGCACTATTGCAACTTACATATACTATCTTTTTGGGGGCTATTTGAAGAATTTTAGCTACTACATCTTTGTGCATACCGTCGCGAGGAGGGTCGGTGATAATCACATCAGGGGTGCCGTTTTCTTCTATAAAAGTGTCGTTGAAAATGTTTTTCATATCTCCCACGTAAAAAGTAACATTCTCAATACCATTGGCAAAAGCATTGTCTTTGGCATCTGCTATAGCCTCTGGTACAGCTTCTACCCCTATCACTTTTTTCGCTTTTTTGGCTACAAACTGCGCAATAGTGCCCGTTCCCGTATAAAGGTCGTACACTAATTCATCGCCCTTTAAATCGGCAAAGTTACGAGCTACTTGGTACAGCTTGTACGCTTGTGCCGAGTTAGTTTGGTAAAACGACTTGGCATTGATTTTAAATCGCAACCCTTCCATTTCCTCATAAATACAGTCAGTACCTTTATAGCAAATAAGTTCTTGGTCATAAATAGCATCGTTGCCTTTGCTATTGATACAGTATTGCAAAGAGGTAATCATCGGGAATGTCTCTGCAATATGGTCGAGGAGCAGTGTAATTTTAGGGTCGTTGCGGAAGAACTGTATCATTACCATTATTTGCCCAATGGAGCTAATGCGTATCATCATAGTACGCAATAAGCCTGTTTGTTGCCTCGGACTGTAAAAAGGCATTTCGTTCGCCAAGGCAAAACGCTTTATCTCCAAGCGTATCGCGTTAGAAGGGTCGGCTTGCAAGTAACATTTGTCTATGTCTAAAATCTTGTCCCAAGCTCCTGCTATGTGAAAACCTAAGGCATTCCGATTGTCTATTTCGTCGGCTTTCTTAATTTCATCGGGAGTAAGCCAGCGCATATCCGAAAAAGAAAACTCCATTTTGTTGCGGTAGTAATAAGTCTCGTCAGAGCCTATGATAGGCATCACAGCAGGAATTTCTATCCTACCCAATCGTACTAAGTTGTTTTCTACTTCTTTCTGCTTGTAAAATAGCTGACTTTGGTAGTTCATATCTTGCCATTTGCAACCGCCACAATAGCCGAAGTGAGAACATACGGGCGTTACTCGTTGCTCTGATAGTTGGTGATATTTAGTTACAAAACCTTCATAATAAGCCGATTTCTTCTTGGTGGTCTGCACATCTACTACATCACCAGGAATAGCGTTACTTATAAATATCACACGTCCGTCAGGGGCTTTAGCAATGCTTTTGCCTTTGGCTCCTGCATCAATCACGGTTACATTTTCAATGGTTATATGCTTATTTTTGCTCATTATGGGTGCAAAGGTACAAAATAATTGCGAATTACAAATGCTCTCATTATATTCAAACTCCCTCCAAGATTCTCCAATATTTCCACTAACCTACTAATTTCCTAATGATTCCTTCTTCTTTCCGTCATACTTCCCCCTATTGCCTATGGCCTAATGCCTAGTGCCTTTTCTCTTTCTTTCGCCTCGAAACCCCGTTTTTAACATTTTTAGCCTTGTTGTATTGTATTATGAATCAACTTTTTATATACCCTTTCTATACCAATCGTCCAAGATTCGTATAAGCTTCCTATAAGCTCTCTATAAGCTAACCCCACCCTCCTTACACCCTTTTTTCACCAAAAATCCTTTCAACTCACTTTTTATATTTTTCGTTTTCCTCCGATAACTCAGACCAGTCCAATATGTCCGACAAGTCAGACCCGTCAAAAAACCTTTTTTATCACTACCCATTTGCTAATTTCCAAATTTCCTAATTCTCTAATTTTCTATGCCCGTCGTGCTACGACCTTTGCCAAAGTTAATGTTCCAAAAAGTTACTTCACAAGGCACAGCCTCATTCCTCTAACTCAAGCTCGTACCCCATTTACTAATTCTCTAATTTTCTCATTTTCTCATTGGTATTATTGGCGTTACCTTTCATTTATATCATCAATTACGTCCTATTGAAGTCTTTTTTGTATTTTTGCAACGCTATTTATAGAAGAAATATGTACGATAAAGTCCGAGCCATAGTTATTTCAAGCCTCAAATACAGTGATAACAGTCTTATAGTGAAGTGTTTTACTCAAACGATGGGTACTCGTAGCTATTTGTTACAAGGCGTTTTAGCACAGAAGAAAGGGAACTTAAAAACAGCCCTTTTTCAGCCTTTTATGCTGTTAGAACTGGTGGCTACCCATAAAAATAACGGTACGTTAGGACGTGTAAAGGAAGCTAAGATAGCCGTCCCTTATTACTCGTTACATACTGATATGTATAAGAGTGCTGTAAGTATGTTTCTTTCTGAAGTATGTGCTTTTGTTTGCACATCTGAAGCTCCCGATGAAGAAATGTTTTTGTTTTTAGAACAGAAGCTCCTCTTTTTTGATAGAAACGACTTCTCTGCCAATTTTCACTTAAAGTTTCTGCTTGATATCACTCGCTATCTCGGCTTTTACCCCGATACCACTCACGAGCATTTGCCCTCCTTTTCGTTGGAAGACGGCATTTTCAGTACTACCGATGAAAGCAAATACACCATTACAGGCGCTACCTTGTTGCTATTCAAAACCCTCCTACACACCGATTATCATCAGTTGTCAACCGTTAAAAGCAATAAGAACGAGCGTAATGCATTGCTTTTTCAACTGCTTAAATACTACGAATGGCACTTCCCCAGTTTTAGACAAATAAAATCATTAGAGGTGCTACAAACGCTCTTTTAGCACTATTTTAACATAATACAATGCTGTTTTTTACTCCCACACTTAGCTAAAGTTTTAAACTTAGCCAAAGTTAATCATAACTAACAGTCTGTTAGATTTCTTATCTCAAATTTCCACTAATAAAAAAACTCCAAGTAAAATCTTTTTTACTTGGAGTTTCTTGCGTTTATGAATTTATTGGAACAAAAATATTAAATGTCGATAGCTTCACCATAAGCAGCTGCTACTGCTTCTTTTACACCTTCGCTCATTGTAGGGTGTGGGTGTACCGCTTTGATGATTTCGTGTCCTGTAGTTTCCAACTTACGAGCTACTACCGCTTCAGCAATCATATCAGTAACGCCGGCGCCAATCATATGGCAACCTAACCATTCGCCATATTTAGCATCAAAGATTACTTTTATAAAGCCTTCAGTAGTACCCGCTGCATTTGCTTTTCCTGAGGCAGTGAATGGGAACTTACCTACTTTTATTTCATAGCCTTTTTCTTTAGCTTGTTTTTCGGTCAGACCTACTGAAGCAATTTCAGGAGTGCAGTAAGTACAACCAGGAATATTACCATAGTTAAGTGGTTCTACGTGCATTCCTTTAATCTTTTCAACGCAAATAATACCTTCTGCTGAAGCTACGTGAGCTAAGGCTTGACCAGGAACTACGTCACCAATAGCGTAATAGCCAGGAACATTAGTTTGGTAGAACTCGTTTACTTGAATTTTATCGCGTTCAGTTTTGATACCTACCGCTTCCAAACCGATATTTTCAATATTTGTTTTGATACCTACGGCTGAAAGCAAGATATCAGCTTCTAAAACTTCTTCGCCTTTGGCTGTTTTCACAAATGCTTTTACACCTTTTCCAGAAGTATCTACTTTGGTTACCTCAGCCGAAGTCATAATATTGATACCTGATTTTGTAAGGCTCTTTTCTAATTGTTTAGAGATATCCTCATCTTCCACAGGAACAATGTTAGGCATAAACTCTACGATGGTTACTTCAGTACCCATAGCGTTATAGAAGTAAGCAAACTCAATACCGATAGCCCCACTACCTACTACAATCATTTTCTTAGGTTGCTCAGGGAGCGTAAGTGCTTGGCGGTAACCGATAATTTTCTTGCCGTCTTGAGGTAAAGCAGGCAACTCGCGTGAACGTGCTCCAGTAGCAATAATAATGTGGTCAGCACTGTATTCAGTTACTTTGCCATCTTTATCTTTTACGTCTACTTTCTTGCCAGCTTTTAGGGTACCATAGCCCATTATCACATCTATTTTGTTCTTTTTCATCAAGAACTGCACCCCTTTGCTCATTGTAGCAGCTACCTCGCGGCTACGTTTGATAACCGCATAAAAATCTTTGTCAAAAGACTCTTTTTTTACGGTGATACCATAGTTCTCAGCGTGCTTTAGGTATTCAAACACTTGCGCTGATTTTAACAAAGCTTTCGTAGGAATACAACCCCAGTTCAAACAAATACCACCGAGGTTTTCTTTTTCAATAACAGCGGTTTTAAACCCTAATTGAGAAGCGCGAATGGCAGTAACATACCCACCAGGACCACTTCCTAATACAATAACGTCGTATTTACTCATTTCTTTTAAAATTTATCAAGTTTGATATTAGGCTACAAAGTTACGAATAATATTTTGAATAAAAACTATTTTAATCACTTTTTTATTTATATGTAATTTTATATGTTTGAATAATAGCTATTTAAATCCTGATTGTCCGAAGTAAATGAGATTTACTTTATTGAAGTCTAAAAATCATAAAAACTCTAAAATCATTGCGTTTTTTTCAAAGTTTTATTACCTTAAAAAAGCAATTAGTATTCAGTTTTCTAAGATTATACCTTTGTCTTAGCTTCAGTTTAGCTTCGTTCATTGTTCGTTCATTGTTCGTTCATTGTTCGTTCATTGTTCGTTCATTGTTCGTCTTTTGTTCGTTCATTGTTCGTTCATTGTTCGTCTTTTGTTCGTCTTTTGTTCGTTCATTGTTCGTTCATTCATTATTTGTCTTTTCATTATCTGCCTGTCGTGCTACGACTGCCCGTGCGGCTCGCACCGTCATTTGTTTGTTCATTCTTTTCCTAAAAATCGGAGTTTTTCACCATTTGTCTAATTCAGAGCGAAGAGAGCAAGAGGTTTCATAGCTATATGTTTTTAGTGAGAAGTTCTACAATCTTGTTGTTCGGGAAAAACTCTTTTAACACTACTTTCAGTACCGTATAGGCGGGAATAGCCACTACCATTCCTGTTATCCCGAAAAGTGTACCACTGATAAGGGTAATGAGGAAAATCTCTAAGGCAGTAGATTTTACTGAATTAGAGAAAATAAGCGGTTGAGAAAAGAAATTATCAATAAACTGACCTATTATGAACCCTATCAACACATAGATAGTAGTAGGCAGACTTACCGTCATAAAATCGTTTTGTAGGTTGCTACTCATTGTAAGTAAAGCCATTAGTATAAAACCTATCATTGGGCCTATATAAGGAATAAGGTTCAGTAAAGCACATAAAAGGGCTATGATAAAAGCATTTTCTACCCCGAAAATAAGCAATACTATGGTGTAAATTATAAAAAGAATAGTAAGTTGTAGTATTAATCCTACAAAATAACGCGACAATAGGTTGTTTATTTTGAAAATAGAGGTTTTAAGTTTGCGTTTGCGTTTAGGAGAGAAAATAGAAAGCAATGCAATAAGTATTCTGTCACCGTCTTTCATAAAGAAGAAGGTAATAAAAAGCACTGAGAAGAATCCTACCCCAAAACTACTGATAAACGAGATAAAAGAGTTTAGGAAGTTAGGAATATCGATGAAATTCAACATCTCTTGTACTCCAAAAGAGTAATCTTCTCTCTGAAGTCCGACCTTGCTAAGAGTTTGGTGGAGGAGGGCGTCAAGATTGTCCTTCAGCAAGTCTATATTAAAACTTGAGAGGTTCTTGCCTTGCGAAATAAGCAAAGGGATAAATAAACTGAATACCCCAAGGCTCAATACCACGAACAATAACATTGTAAGAACCACACATAAGGTTCGGTTTTTTATTTTCAGCTTTTTGTAAAAAAACTGTATAAGAGGTTTGCCCATCAATGTCAGTACCAGCGATACAATGAGGTAAATGATAATAGATTGCAGTAAGTAAAGGGTGTAGAGCCCTAAGGCTACCAATACAATAATCCCTACGGCACGCAATATACCATTTGCTATTTCTTTTGAGTTCATTTTTTAATGATTAATTGTCAGAACTGATAACTATTATTTAACAAGTAAAAATCTAATAATACGATTGCGGTCATAGCCTCGACGATAGGTACTGCACGAGGTACTACACAAGGGTCGTGTCTGCCTTTACCTTGCATTGTTACGATGTTGCCGTGTGTATCGAGTGCGGGTTGCTCTTGCATAAGGGTAGCTACAGGCTTAAAAGCTACTCTAAAATAAATATCCATACCATTGCTGATACCGCCTTGTATCCCGCCTGAATAGTTGGTTTGGGTAGTGCCATCGGGGTTAAAAAGGTCGTTGTGCTGGCTACCGCGCATTGCAGTGCCTGCAAAACCACTGCCGTATTCAAAGCCTTTAACCGCATTGATAGAGAGCATCGCTTTGCCAAGCTGTGCGTGGAGCTTATCGAATACAGGTTCACCTAAACCTACGGGTACTCCTTTTACTACACAACTTACTACCCCGCCTATGGTGTCACCCTCCTTACGAATGGCTTTGATGTAGGCTTCCATTTGTTCCGCTAAGGTAGGGTCGGGACAGCGCACGGCATTAGTTTCGGTTATTGCCAAATCGAGGTCAGTATAGGGTTTGGTAAGGGTAAGCTCACCTACACTCGATACATAAGCGGTAATTTGTACACCTTTCAGTATCTGTTTTGCAATAGCTCCTGCTACTACCCGACAAGCTGTTTCACGCGCTGACGAGCGACCGCCTCCACGATAGTCACGTATACCGTATTTCTGTTGATATACATAATCGGCGTGGCTGGGGCGGTATACCTCGGCTATATGGGTATAGTCAGCTGAATGCTGATTTTCGTTCTCAATGATAAAACCAATAGGTGTACCCGTGGTTTTACCGTTTAAAATACCCGAAAGAAAGCGTACCTTGTCTCCCTCTTTGCGTTGCGTAACAATCGCTGACTGCCCTGGTTTTCGACGGTCGAGTTCGTGCTGTATAGCTTCAAAGTCTAAGGTTATATTAGGTGGACAGCCGTCTATAATTCCTCCTAAGGCTTCGCCGTGCGATTCGCCAAAGGTGGTGAGCCTAAAGAGTGTACCTATACTATTTCCAGCCATTATAATTCTTTCATTTTGGTTACTAAGGTTTCCATAAACTTACTGATAGGTGTCTTTACCATCATTGCCATTACGGGGTTGAAGTTGCCCTCGAAAAGTAGTTGTACCTCACTCTCATTGTTCGATACTTCCGTAATATTGGCAGTAAGCTGAAAAGGAATCTTACCTTTTGCTTCACCTAATACCAACTGACTGCTGGGGGTACTACTTTTCTTTTCTAAAGAAATTTCAGGCATTCCTTTTAGAGCAAACACAAAGGACTGCTCGCTGAGCATTTGGAACTTACTAATATTATCGGGCATCAGTCGTTCAAAATTAGCTACATTTTCTAAGAGCGCAAAGAGGTCTTTAGCACTTTTCTCTACAATTGTTTTTTTACTTTCTAAGTTCAAAATAATGATTAATGTTTAATGATAAATGGTTAATTATTTTTACTTAACTAAGACTGTTTCCCAGCCGTCGTATTCGCCGTGAGTATCGAGAGCGAGGTCTATCAAATCCCACGTATCGGGGTCGATGTTGTCTACACTATTTACTTTACTGAGGATAAGGCGGTAACCTAAATCTTCATTAGGATCTTCACCCTCTTCGGGCTCTATTTTATCTCTGTTATATACTAAAAAGCCTAAGGATTCAGCTTTTGTAATAGCACTATTCATATCCTTTTCAGTTTGGAAATACAACCAGTGTTCAATAGGGCGCTCTTGGTCGGTATGGTCGCCTGCCTCTTCACAATGTTCTTGCAAATTACTATTGTGAATGCTTTGCATTTCGTAGATATTAGGGAAAAGAAATTCAAAGTAAATCTTCCAATCAGTATCGTCAGTAGTTTTGATTTGAGTGCTATAATCAGGGTGTTTAGTTACTACTGATTGCAAGCGTTTTTCTAAATCAGAAGTATTTTCGGTATAAAAATACCACGTGATAGTGCCTTGATAAGTGACAATACCCGCTAAGATATCTCTTTCATTAAGCAAAGGCATTATTTCTTCATCTTCTATCGTATAGAGGAAGTCACGTTCTCGGTTATTTGAAAAACCGTTTTCATCAGGTTCTTTTAGCTCAAAAGTAAGGCGTACGCTTTGAGGGTATTGGGTGATAGGAGCAATTTCCTCTAATCCTAAATTGAGGCGGAATACAGCGGGGTTATCTTCTAATCTGCCGATATAGACAGTCCAGTTTTCTGGAATTTGAATATTTTGCATATCATTTGTTATTAAAAAATAGGATTCTACTTAAAGGCTCTTTACAATCTTCTGTCCCATCTATTCTTATCAAAGTTGTGCTTTTTCCAGTACAACATAATTAGGAAGCCTATGAGAGCCCCTCCTACGTGTGCAAAGTGAGCGATATTACCACCGAAAATAGTAATTCCTCCCACAAATCCCATTATTAAGTCTAAGGCTACAAGTAAAGGGATAAAATAACGAGCCGCTATAGGGTAGGGGATAAAGAACAACATCAGTTTGGCATCGGGGAAGAACATTCCAAAAGCCACTAATATACCATAAATAGCACCTGAAGCGCCTACGGTAGTACTTGCGAAAGTAGACCCCATATTATTAATAGCATCGACTGAAGCCACTTCAGTCCACACGCGGGGATAAGAATTAGTATTGACAGTGTTTATTAAATCTTCCATAGTAACTCCCATACTGCCAAGAGCATCGAGGGTGTGATGTACATAGTAGTAATTTACTCCCGTATGAAGTAAGGCTGCTCCTACGCCACAAGAGAAATAGAAGAATAGAAACTTATTGCGCCCCCATATATTCTCTAAGGGAGTCCCGAATGCCCATAAGGCGTACATATTAAAGAGCAGGTGTGTAAAATCAGCGTGCATAAACATATAGCTGATATATTGCCACCAGTGAAAGTTAGGATTCTCAAAATAATGTAAGGCAAAAGAACCAACTATATTTATTTGAGGTAAAAATAGTCCTTTTTCATTCAATGCGGTAAGTATTAATACTATCGTATTGATAATAATCAGATGTAGTACTGTTTTAGATATTCTGTCCATTTTAGTCTTTAGTTATTAGTTGTTAGAGATTGGTTAATTAGCAATGTTCATAATGCTTATATTGCCTATCCGACTCGCATTTAAAATAGGTTTTCTATTTCATTTACTGAAAGGTTGTAATAAATTCGCTTTCCAAAAGGCGAAATTAATACTTCTTGACAACTAAACAAATTATTTATCAAAGTTTCTTGTTCTTCCTCACTGAGTACCTGTCCGGTTTTTACAGCTAAGCTCTTGCATAAAGCTTTAGCAAAGGCTTCTTTCTGAGTGTTTTCGGTAGAGGGTAATGCCTCGATATGCTGTTGCAAGAGTTCGTTGAAAATATTAGGAATCTCACTATCGGTAAGGTGCAGAGGAATCCCACTTACTACAATCTTGTCGGTTTCTATGGTAAACATAAAGCCACTGCACTCAAAGAGCTCGCGCAGTTGTACAATCACTTCCAATTCGTGTGGTGCAAAAGGCAGTTTGTAGGGGAACATCAGTTGCTGACTTGCACTATGGGTGGATTGCAGATGCTTCATAAAATCTTCGTACAAGATACGTTGGTGCGCCCTGTTGATATTGATGATGATAAGCTCTCCTTCCAAAGTAGTTATGAGGTATTTCTTTGCCAAAGCAATGATTTTCTTACCTTGGCTTCGTGTAGGTTCGGTTTCAAAGAGCGAACTCACGATAGTTTCAGGGGTTGAGGTATTGATGGAAGATTCAATGCCCGTGTACAAACTCTCCCACGTAGGTGCTTTTTTGCTGTAAGAGCCGAAATTACTATGGCTATCGCTTCCACTGCTTCGGCTTACATATTCTTCTTTAAATGGGTTGAAATTGGGGTCTACTTCTATCTTAGGGAACTCTGGGGTTTTATCCTTGTAGTTATAAGGAATATCGAAAGTAGGGTCTTTGCTAAAATCGAGGGTAGGAGCAATATTAAACTGACCCAAACTGTGTTTTACTGCCGACTTCAGTAGGGCATAAATACTATGCTCTTCTTCAAACTTAATTTCGGTTTTCGTAGGGTGAATATTGATGTCGATAGTTGTGGGGTCTACTTCTAAACTGATGAAATACTCCGCCTTCTGGTCGGTGTGGATAAGACCTTCGTAAGCCGAAGCAATTGCGTGGTTGAGGTATTGATTTTTTACAAACCTATGATTGACCATCAAAAACTGCAAGTTTTTAGTCTTTGCTAAATACTCAGGTTTTACGATAAATCCGCTGATTTGCACCAAAGGTGTGTCTTCGGCGATGATAGGCACTAACTTTTCATTGGTTTTGCTTCCAAAAAGATGTACAATGCGTTGGCGGAAATTGGTAGCTGGTAGGTTGAACAGCTCGTTGCCATTGTTGTACAAAAAGAAATGAATTGCAGGGTGTGCCAAGGCAACACGGTGAAACTCATCGAGTATATGACGGAATTCCACCGTATCCGATTTTAGAAAGTTGCGACGCGCTGGAATGTTGAAAAAGAGGTTCTTCATCGCAATGCTCGTACCGGTAGGGCATACGCAGGGCTCTTGGCGCGTAATCTTACTGCCTTCGATGTGTATTTCGGTACCCAACTCGTCCTCTGGGCGCTTGGTTTGCATCTCTACGTGCGCAATTGCCACTATGGAGGCAAGGGCTTCCCCCCGGAAACCTTTAGTTTTCAAATGGAAAAGGTCTTCTGCTTTTTGTATTTTGGAGGTGGCGTGACGCTCGAAAGCCATACGCGCATCGGTAGTACTCATTCCCACACCGTTGTCAATCACCTGCACGAGGGTCTTGCCTGCGTCTTTGATGAGCAGTTTTATTTCGGTAGCACCGGCATCGATAGCATTCTCCATCAGCTCTTTGACTGCTGAGGCGGGACGCTGAATCACTTCGCCAGCAGCTATCTGGTTAGCTACGTGATCGGGGAGTAATTTTATAATATCTGACATTCTATCTATTTAGGTAAAAGGTAAAAGATAAAAGGTAAAAAGTGCGAGGTCGTAGCACGACGGGCAGTGTGAGCCACACAGGCAGGTGCGAGCCGCACGGACAGTCGTAGCACGACAGGCAGATAATGAAAAGACAAACAATGAACGAACAAAAGACGAACAAATGACGAACAAATGACGAACAAATGACGAACAAATGACGAACAAATGACGAACAAATGACGAACAAATGACGAACAAATGACGAACAAATGACGAACAAATGACGAACAAATGACGAACAAAAGACGAACAAATGACGAACAAATGACGAACAAATGACGAACAAATGACGAACAAATGACGAACAAATGACGAACAAATGACGGTGCGAGCCGCACGGGCAAATGAACGAATGATGAACGATGAACGAACAAATGACGAACAAATGACGGTGCGAGCCGCACGGGCAAATGAACGAATGACGAACGATGAACGAACAATAAGCGTATGAAAACCGAAGGAATCTTCTATTTTAGTTGAAAAAAAGAGCTACTTTTTATGCTGTAAAACAGAAAATTTTGTTTTTCACACTTCACGTATCGGTATTTAGTTTTACTTCTTATCTGGTACAAAATTTGTGCAAATATAAAAAAGTATTACTTTTGTGGAAAAATATTTTCAATATGAAACACTTGTTTATCTCTATATTCATAGCTATCAGCTTGTTATCTTGTGCTAAAGAACCTGTTACTAATGGCAATGAGGTGTCTTTTATGGGCTCTGACTATACCGGTAACGATACCGATTTGCGCGTACGCGATTTTATTTGGAAGGGACTTAACACGTATTATTTGTGGCAGGCCGATGTGCCTAATTTGCAAAACAACCGTTTTGGTAGTTTAGCTGATACCAAAGCTGATAAAAATAAGAGTTATACTCAATTCTTAAAGAGTTTTAGCAATCCTAAAGTCCTTTTCTATAAAGGGTTACTTAATAGATATGAAGAAATAGATCGCTTTAGCTATATCACCGATAATTACACCGATCTCGAAAACCAATTCAAGGGTATTACCGCCAGTGTGGGTATAAACTACGCTTTTGGTTTTGTAGACGAAACAAAAACTAGAGTTTATGCTGTAGTGCGTTATGTAGTGCCTAAATCGGAGGCAGAACAACAAGGTTTGCAACGGGGGGATTTGATAACCACTATCAACGGGCAATCACTTAACCGTTCTAATTATCTTCAACTGTTGCAAAATACGGGTGTCATCTCGTTTTCAACCTTTAGAATTGTGAATGGCAAAGCAACTCCTACAGGGAAAACCTATACTTTAAATCAAAACCAAACCCCTGAAAACCCTGTACTTATTCATAAAGTATTCAACAAGGGAGGTAAAAAAATAGCTTACCTGATCTACAATGCTTTTGTATCTGATTTTGATGAGACACTGAACGATGCCTTTGCGGAGTTTAAAGCAGAGGGGGTTACTGACTTAATACTCGATTTGCGTTACAATGGTGGGGGAAGCGTTAATTCGGCTACTTACTTAGCATCGATGATTACAGGTCAGTTTAACGGACAGGTGTTTGCGGTAGAAAAATGGAATAGCAAGTTGCAACCTTTTAGAGGGAATGAAAGAGAGTATTTTACGTCTAATATGGTAAAAGGCAGTCGGCAGGTGGCTATCAATAGTCTGCGACTTAACAAAGTGTATGTAATTACTTCGGACGGGACAGCTTCAGCCAGTGAATTGGTTATCAATGGTCTTAAAGCCTACATAGATGTAGTGCAGATAGGTGAAACCACAATGGGTAAGAACCAAGGCTCGGTGACTGTTTACGACTTTACCGATAAGCAACGAAAAGTTAAAAACCCTAAGCACAAATGGGCGATGCAACCCTTGGTAATGAAGATAGAAAATGCTAAAGGTGTGGGTGATTACGTAAATGGCTTAGAACCTAATATCCAGATTAGTGAGATTGTAAATGATTTAGGGGTATTAGGCGACGAAACTGAACCTCTTTTGGCTCGCACTTTACAAGAAATTACAGGGAATGTTGCCGGAAGAGCTTCGCGATCAGCGTCGAAAGAAACTTTTTACTTTGAGAAGCTTGGTACTTCTACCTCTGGCTATTTTGGCTTGAATGAAATGTACAAATGAATCGATTTTACGAACTAACCATATCTAAAATCACACAACTTACTACTTCATCGGTAATGATTACCTTTGAAGTACCTGAGTTATTGAAGAAAGTATTTCACTTTGAAGCTGGCGAATACCTTACTCTCCAGCAAACGATTCGTGGAGAAAAAGTGCGTCGTGCTTATTCTATTTGCTCTGGAGTGAACGAAAGTGAACTGAGCGTAGCCGTAAAGCGCGTGCCTAATGGTGTGTTCTCTACCTATGCGACGACCCAACTCAAAGCAGGTGATGTATTAGAAGTGATGCCGCCTAAGGGTTCTTTCGTATTCTTCTACGACATCTTTGGCAATCGCGATATTATGCTCTTCTCGGCAGGAAGTGGTGTAACTCCTATGATGAGCATTGCTAAAACAGCCTTGTCTAAAACGAATATCAAGGTAGTATTTGTCTATGGTAATAAGTCTAAAGAGGAGGCTTTGTTTTTTGATGAAATAGAAGCCCTCCGCATTCAGTATCCCGAACGCTTTTTTGTCCACTACGCTTTCAGTCAGCGGCCTTGGGGCGACCACTATACGGGGCGCATCAACGATAGGATAGTAAACGAGATTTTTGCTAAATACAAAGATCTTAACTGGGGGCGTTACTATGCTTGTGGTCCTACGGAATTGGTGAAAAACCTTCGTGAGATACTCTTGTTAAGAGGGATAGATAAAGACCGCATTTTTACAGAGCTTTTTGAGGCATCGCCAGCTGAGATAGATTACAGCACCCTACAAGGCAATGTCGCCATTACTCTTGAACTTAACGGACAGACGCACAGCTTTGAGAGTGCGCGCAACCAAACACTTCTCAGTTCGGCACTCTTACGTGGCTACGATGCACCTTACTCTTGCCTGAACGGCGTGTGTAGTAGCTGTATCGGTAGGGTAGAGGAGGGAGAAGCCAAAATGGCGAAGAATGAAACCCTCAGCGAAGAAGAAGTATCGCAAGGCTATATTCTTACTTGCCAAGCTTATGCGATGACCGATACAATAAAGGTTCGCTTTTAGTATAATGTTAATCAATTACTCATTTTAGTTTTGAAGTTGTTATTCTTTAAAGAAAGAATCTACGAACTCATATTTGTTAAAAATTTGTAAGTCGTCTATACCTTCTCCTACTCCTATGTATTTTACAGGAATCTGAAATTGGTCAGAGATGCCTATTACCACACCCCCCTTGGCGGTACCGTCCAATTTAGTAACAGCCAAAGCGGTTACTTCAGTGGCTTTGGTAAATTCTTTAGCTTGCTCAAAGGCATTTTGTCCAGTAGAACCATCGAGTACTAACAGCACTTCGTGAGGAGCATCAGGAATCACTTTTTGCATCACGCGCTTGATTTTAGAAAGCTCGTTCATTAGATTGATTTTGTTGTGCAAGCGTCCTGCCGTATCAATAATTACTACATCAGCATTTTGTTTTACCGCTGAACTAAGGGTATCATAGGCTACTGAAGCAGGGTCGCTACCTAACTGCTGTTTAATCATTGGCACTCCGGTACGGTCTGCCCACACTTGTAGCTGGTCAATCGCAGCGGCGCGGAAAGTATCAGCAGCACCTAATACTACTTTCAAGCCTTTTTTAGTAAACTGACTTGCTAGCTTGCCGATAGTAGTGGTCTTTCCAGCTCCGTTTACTCCTACTACCATCATCACATAAGGTTTTTTGTCAGTAGGTAAAGTAAAGTCTGTTGCTTCTCCTGTATGGGTTTCTGATAGAAGTCCTGCTATTTCTTCACGAAGGATAGTATTCAGTTCAGAAGTATTTAAGTACTTGTCTTTAGCCACACGAGCCTCTATACGGTCAATGATTTTAAGAGTAGTATTCACCCCTACGTCACTGGCAATAAGCACTTCTTCAAGGTCATCGAGCACCTCTTCATCTACTTTCGATTTCCCAACGAGAGCTTTTCCTAAGCGGTCAAAGAAGCTGTTTTTAGATTTCTCTAAGCCTTTATCTAAGGTTTCTTTCTTTTCTTTTGAAAAGATATTTTTCAGAAATTGCAATGCCATAGCTTATTGTATATTTTAGGATATGAGTGCAAAGGTAGTAAAAAAGTTTATATATGCAAAAAAGCCGTCTCACGACAGCTTTTTTTAAATATGATAAAAATAGAGAAAATTTAATTATTTCTTCTTCAAAAATTCATCAACGAGCTCAGGAGCCATTACGCTTTCTACGAAAGTATAAGCACCTGTTTTAGGTGATTTCACCATTTTGATAGCTTTAGTATGCTTCTTAGATTTACCTTGTAGGGTTGCTACTGTTTTCTTTGCCATAATGTTTTAATTATTTAATTTCTTTATGAACAGTTACTTTCTTGAGGATAGGGTTGAACTTCTTAAGCTCTAATCTATCTGGAGTATTTTTTTTGTTTTTGGTAGTGATGTAACGTGAAGTTCCTGGTAAACCAGACTCTTTGTGCTCAGTGCACTCCAAAATAACCTGAATTCTATTACCTTTTTTAGCCATTTTAGTATTCTTTTAAATTAGTTAATATATCCGTTACGTTCTACTTCTTTAAGCACTGCATAGATACCTTTCTTGTCAATAGTTTTAATTGCAGTTGCCGATACTTTTAGGGTAATCCAACGATTCTCTTCTGGAATGAAGAAACGTTTTGTACGGAGGTTTACATTGAATTTACGTTTAGTTTTGTTCATTGCGTGTGACACGTTATTGCCCACCAATGCTTTTTTGCCTGTTAAGTCACAAACTCTTGCCATTTTTTCTCTATTTATTAATGTGTTATTTATATTCAGGGCGCAAAGGTATAACTATTTTTTGAAACAGCAAAACTTTTTTCTCTTTTTTCAGACTGTTTTTGTGTATACTAATTTATTATATACTGTATTCCAGGTGTTTAATCAAGTTGAGATTATTATTTATATATCTGAAAACTACTGCTTTTTAGTCATAAAACAACCCCATATTCATATACCCTTCGCCGTTGCAGTATGAATTCTACTAATAACCTTCTTCTTATTTCCACCTTAGCTTTATCTTTTCTTCGTTCATTGTTCGTCATTTGTTCGTCTTTTCTTCGTTCTTTGTTCGTCTTTTGTTCGTCTTTTGTTCGTTCATTGTTCGTCATTCGTTCCTTTGCCCGTGCGGCTCGCACCGTCTTTTGTTTGTCTTTCCTATAAGCTCTCTATAAGCTTCTCCCAAATTAACCATTAATCATTAACCATTAACCATTAAATAAGGCTTTCATCTACATTATTTTATTCTCCCGCCCCCATTTGCTAATTTGCTAATTGACTCATTTACTAATTTTATCTGCCCGTGTGGCTCACACCCGCCTGTGTGGCTCACACCATCATTTGTCATTAATTTGGTATTATTGGCATTCCTGGTATTCCTGGTATTATTAGTATTATTTGCCATTTTGCTAATTATTTGTACTTTTGTGCCCTATAATCATTTAAACAACAGTATATTCAATGAAAATAAACGATTTACTAAACATAGCACATACTTACGGTAGCCCTGTATATGTATATGATGCCCAGAAGATTGCTTCTCAATATAACCGACTTACCAATGCCTTTGCCTCAGTACCCAAGTTGCGCATCAACTATGCAATGAAAGCCCTTTCTAATATCTCTATTTTGAAATTGATGAAGGATTTAGGTGCTGGTCTCGATACCGTTTCTATTCAGGAAGTACAGTTGGGATTGCTGGCAGGTTTTGACCCTCAGCAAATTATTTTTACGCCTAATGGTGTCTCAATGGACGAAATTGAGGAGGCTATGCGCTTAGGAGTACAGCTCAACATCGATAATCTTTCGTTCTTGGAACAGTTTGGCACACAACACCCTGAGATACCCGTGTGTATTCGTATCAATCCACACGTGATGGCAGGCGGTAATAGCAATATTTCGGTAGGACATATCGATAGTAAGTTTGGTATTAGCATTCACCAAATACCGCATATCTTGCGCATCGTCGAGAATACAAAAATGCACATCAACGGTATTCATATGCACACAGGTAGTGATATTTTAGATATTGATGTGTTCCTATACGCTGCCGAAATACTCTTTGAAACCGCTAAACACTTTAAGGATTTACAATTTATCGACTTTGGTAGTGGCTTTAAAGTGCCTTATAAAGAGGGAGATATACAAACCAATATAGAAGAGTTGGGCGAACGTCTCAGCAGTCGCTTTGCTGATTTCTGCAAGGAGTACGGTCGCGACCTTATATTAGCTTTCGAACCTGGTAAGTTTTTAGTAAGTGAAGCAGGCTACTTTTTAGTAAAGGTAAATGTAGTAAAGCAAACCACTTCTACCGTATTTGCAGGCATCGACTCTGGTTTTAATCATCTTATCCGACCAATGTTCTACGGGGCTAATCATTATATCGAAAACATTTCTAACCCCGAAGGTAAGAAGCGTTTCTATTCAGTAGTCGGGTATATATGCGAGACCGATACTTTTGCCTCTAACCGACAAATAGCTGAGATTACTGAGGGCGATATATTGTGCTTTCACAATGCAGGTGCCTATTGCTACACTATGGCGAGCAACTACAATTCACGTTTGCGCCCAGCAGAAGTATTGTGGCAGAATGGGGAAGCTAAACTTATCAGAAAGGCAGAAACCTTGGAAGACTTACTAAGAGGACAGATATATTAACAATAAAAAAGGCTGTCCGAAAAGTCTTAAAATTGCATTTGCGTCGCTACACTTTGCCAAAGTCTGAAACTTTGGCAAAGTTCATACTTCTTCTATTGCCTGTACAACTCGCGCTATAAAAATCGGTTGTGCCAGCTGTCTTCCAAAGGCACTTCCCAATTCTCTTCGTATTCTATTTTAGTATTCACCAAATTGTTGAACACTATAGTCTGTGCCGATACTGCTTTTTCTTTTACCATTTTTTTGAAATCGGCAAGGTTTTTATAGGCGATGTGTTCACCTTGACGGTAACTCACATTCATACGGTCAAGCAATGTAACGTTGTATTGGGCTTCAAGCTCTTGAATAAAGTGCGCTAAAGCATCAAGAGAACAACCTCCTACACCGTGGGCATCGGGTAATGCTCCTATAACTATAAATCGGTTATAGCGCAATTCAAATGATGATAGCAAATCCTTACCGTGCACCATCCAGTGGTTTATAAATTCTTCTAATTGTGTATGCAGTTGCTTTTGCTCTTCTTCTGTAAAGCTACGGTTGCATTGGTATACCCACACACGGGCATCATCGGGGAGTTCTTTAAAATCTCTATACACTTATCTAATGATTAATTGTTAATAATTAATTCACAGTTTGTCCCTCTCCTTGGGAGAGGGGAACGGGGTGAGGACTTACTTCTTCATTAGCCTATCCAAGTTTCTCTTGTTATCACGATCTTTAATAGTTTCGCGTTTATCGTACAATTTCTTACCGCGTACTAAGGCTATATCCATTTTAGCCAAACCTTTTTCGTTAATAAAGAGTTTAAGTGGTACAATAGTAAGCCCGCTATTTTTCACTTCTTTATTGAGTTTGCGTAGTTCTTTTTTCTGCAAAAGCAGTTTGCGTTCGCTTTTGGGGCGGTGGTTGTAATAGGTGCCAAAGTCATATGCTTCAATGGTAGAGTTGATTACGAAAAGCTCTCCTTTATCGTTAAACTCGCAAAAACTCTCAGCTATAGAAGCCTTTCCTAACCTGATAGACTTTATCTCGGTACCCACGAGCACAATCCCCGCCGTGTATTTGTCGAGGATTTCATATTCAAATTTCGCCCGTTTGTTGAGTATTTGTACTGTTTTCTGAATCATAGCACAAAAGTAGTAAATTTGTTACATATAGCAAGCCTTTTTTAAGTTTTTTTGTACTTTTGCCAAAAATCACTCTTATGAAATACCTCTTACAACTTTTTATATTATTATCAGTGTCCTCACTTTTAGCGCAGCAGAATGATTTTGTGCTTCTCAGAAGCCTTTCTAATGACTTTGTATTCGATATGAAATATGCCACACCCGATAATTTCCTCAAACAAGCAGTATATGATTGTGGTGAGTGTTATCTCCGTAAGAGTACTGCAAAGGCTTTGGTAAAAGCTAATGAAGAGTTTAAATCGTTGGGATACCGCATTAAATTGTTCGACTGCTACCGACCGCTTTCGGTACAGAAAAAGATGTGGAAGATACTTCCAGGTACCCACTACGTAGCAAACCCCGCGAAAGGTTCTAAACACAATCGCGGGGCTGCTGTCGATCTTACCCTTGTAGATGCACAAGGCAAGGAATTAGATATGGGTACTCCTTTTGATTTCTTTGGTAAAAAAGCACATCACACTTGCACGACCCTCCCTAAAAAGGTACTTGAGAATCGCAAGTTGTTGAAGGATGTACTCAACAAATATAACTTTAAATCTATTTTCTCAGAGTGGTGGCACTATGAGTACCGTCCCGAAATGCAATCTAAAGTCGAAGACTTCCAATGGCAATGTAAATAAAATGTCTCTTCTGTCGTGATACGACTCTTCACACACTTTGCCAAAGTTTCTAATTGCTTGTCGTGTTACGACTATTTTAAGTTTTGAGGTACTTCCAAAATCTCTATACTTTTCACTCTCATAGCGTTTTGCACCAAGTGTCTTGTATATTCAGGATAAGGAAGTCCCGCTGCGGGGGCTCCCATATTACATTCACCATCAGAGCCACCTCCTCCGTTAATCCACAAATAAGCATCGGCGTGTGCACCTGTGGTTTTGGTAGTGCTACGCGGGCCTAAAGCTGCATTAAAGTTATTGCAAGAGTTATAAGGAGCATTTGCATTTTGGTGTTTAGGTCTATTAATACCACTGCGCCCTGTGTCAATCACGTAATGTAAATCTTTAAAACCTTTAGAAGCTAAGTAAGTTACAAATCTTTCTGCTCCTGCTTGTTCTTCAGCAGTGCCTCCTAAGCCCGAAACATTCAGTGCGAAACCACGCATATATTTTAAACCTCCATCTATAATAGCATTGGCAACAGCTTCAGGGTGTTTTGTGACCAAATCAGAATTCCCAGCGTGAATATAGCTCGCTACATTAGGGTTGTTCTTATTTAGTTTTTCAGCGGCGTAACTAAGCAGTTCAGCACGCTCATTGTATTTAGCTGAGCCTCTTGGGTGACCGCAGTAGTTAATGGCATCAGGCTCAATAATAACCACCGCCCGGCGTTGTCCAATAATGGCACTTACACGGTCTATCCACTCTTTGTAAGAAGCAGCATTAGGGTGTCCACCTTTTGAAAACGACCCACAATCGCGATTGGGGATACCGTAAAGCACCACAATAGGCGTTTTGCGAGCGCGTTCTGCTCCCTCAACGAAGTTTTTAAGCCAACGGTCATTTTTCTCTTTACCACCACTACCAGGACTAACACCGCCGTCATACCAACCTCCGCAGGGCGTACCATATACTTGGTAATACAGCTTTTTCAACTCGGCATTTTTTTCATTTTTTACTACGTCTAACCGAGAGGGCTCCAAGTAAAAATCCCAGTCATAAGCTACCGGCTTTTTACCTTGTGGTGGGTTAGGTGGAATAGGAGGAGTAACCGGAGGCGTAATAGGAGGTGTAGTAGGGGTCTGAGTAGTAGGAGTTTGTGTAGTAGAGGTTTGTGTTGTTGGAGTCTGTGTAGAGGGGTTGCTCTCTTCCCCTGATTTTTCGCAGGCGGTCATTACCCATAAAAAAGCTACTAAGGATAGTAATTTATTCATAATCTTTAATCTTATTTATTTGTATTATTCTTATCTTTGCAATGATAAAGGTTATTTTCTAATTGCTTGTCGTACTACGACTATTTTAAGTTTTGAGGTACTTCCAAAATCTCTATACTTTTCACTCTCATAGCGTTTTGCACCAAGTGTCTCGTATATTCAGGATAAGGCTTTCCCGCTTTTGGGGCTCCCATATTACATTCACCATCAGAGCCTCCTCCTCCGTTAATCCACAAATAAGCATCGGCGTGTGCACCTGTGGTTTTGGTAGTGCTACGCGGGCCTAAAGCTGCATTAAAGTTATTACAAGAGTTATAAGGAGCATTTGCATTCTGGTGTTTAGGTCTATTGATACCACTGCGCCCTGTGTCAATCACGTAACGCACTTTGTCAAAACCTTTAGAAGCTAAGTAAGTTACAAATTTCTCGGCTCCTGCTTGTTCTTCAGCAGTGCCTCCTAAGCCCGAAACATTCAGTGCGAAACCACGCATATATTGTAAGCCTCCATCTATAATGGCATTGGCAACAGCTTCAGGGTGTTTTGTGACCAAATCAGAATTCCCAGCGTGAATATAGCTCGCTACATTAGGGTTATTCTCTTTTAGCTTTCTTGCACAATAAGTGAGCAAATCAGCGCGTTCTTTGTACTCAGCCGAGCCCTTTTTATGTCCACAGTAGTTAATAGCATCGGGTTCGATAATTACTACTGCACGGCGTTGTCCAATAATGGCACTTACACGGTCTATCCACGCTCTGTAAGAAGTAGCATTAGGGTGTCCGCCTCCTGAGAACGACCCACAATCGCGATTGGGGATACCGTAAATCACCACAATAGGCGTTTTGCGAGCGTGTTCAGCACCTTCAACAAAATTCTTTAGGTAGCGGTCGCTATCCTTACTGTTTGGGTTAATTCCATCATACCAATCTCCGCAGGGCGTACCATACACTTGGTAATACAGTTTTTTCAACTCAGCATTTTTTTCATTTTTTACTGCATATAACCGAGAAGGTTTCAAATAAAAATCCCAATCATAAGGTATTTGAGTTTGCGCATTTTGGGGCGTATCTTCCCCTGATTTTTCACAGGCAGTTATTACCCATAAAAAAGCTATTAAGGCTAGTAATTTCTTCATAATCTTTAATCTTATTTATGTCTTAATTTGGCAAAGGTAGGAATTTATTTTCATTTACCCAAAATTATTTTCTAATTAATTTTTCCAGTCGTTTTCCTCCGTTTGCTCTCCACTTTTTCACCACCTTGTCTCTACTTTTCCTTTGTTCATTGTCTATCTGCCGTGTGGCTCGCACCGTCATTTATTCGTTTATATGTACGAACTTTGCCAAAGTTTCAAACTTCGGCAAAGTTGAAATCTACTAATAAACCTCTTTTTATTTCTATCTTAGCTTTAACTTACCTTCATTTTTTCTTTTTCATTTGTTCGTTCATTGTTCGTCATTTCTTCGTCATTTCTTCGTTCTTTGTTCGTCTTTTGTTCGTCTTTTCATTATCTGCCCGTGCGGCTCGCACCGTCTTTTGTTCGTCTTTTGTTCGTCTCTCCTATAAGCTCTTTATATCTACATTATTTTATTCTCCCGTCCCCATTTGCTAATTGACTCATTTACTAATTTACTAATTTTATCTGTCTGTTGCGCTACGAGCTCACACTTTACCTTTTATCTTTTATCTTTTATCTTTTACCTTCAACAATTGGCATTGTGGTATTAATAGCATATTTGCTAATTTCAAATAAATACTGTACCTTTGCCAAAGTTTTTTTTGATAGCTTGTCGTATAGCGACTTTGGGCAATGCTCAATATAATATGAAAGTTACAGTAATTACTAACGTCTGAAAAAACTAACAACCGATGAAAGGAATTATATTAGCAGGCGGTTCAGGTACACGCCTTTACCCCATTACTAAGGGAGTTTCTAAACAATTGCTCCCTATTTACGATAAACCAATGATTTACTACCCATTATCGGTGCTGATGCTTTCGGGTATTCGCGAGGTATTGGTAATTTCTACTCCTCAGGACTTACCAGGTTTTGAGCGCCTCTTAGGTGACGGTTCCGACTTCGGTATTCGCCTTAGCTATGCCGAGCAACCCAGTCCCGATGGCTTGGCTCAAGCTTTTATCATAGGCGAAGAGTTTATAGGCGATGACGATGTATGCCTGGTATTAGGAGATAATATTTTCTACGGACAGAGTTTCTCGAAAATGCTCGCTCAAGCGGTAGAGAATGTAAAGAAAGAACGCAAAGCTACTGTCTTTGGTTATTACGTAAAAGACCCTGAACGCTATGGAGTAGCTGAGTTTGACACCGCTGGAAATGTGCTTAGCATTGAGGAAAAACCCACACAGCCTAAATCTAACTATGCGGTAGTAGGGCTTTATTTTTACCCCAATAAAGTAGTGAAAGTAGCCAAAAGTATCAAACCCTCAGCACGAGGTGAATTGGAGATTACTACGGTGAATCAAGAGTTTCTAAACGACGACGAATTAAAAGTACAACTCTTAGGGCGCGGTTTTGCCTGGCTTGATACGGGTACTCACGATTCACTTAGTGAAGCATCAAACTTCGTAGAAACCTTAGAGAAACGTCAAGGACTCAAAATTTCTTGTTTGGAAGAAATAGCCTATCGCAAGGGTTGGATTACCGTTGAAAAGTTGCAAGAGTTAGCAAAACCAATGCTCAAAAACCAATACGGGCAATACCTTTTGCAATTAACGATGAACAATAGATAATTTGCTTTTCCAAATAATCTAACGCTAAAACCTAATCTATGCTGGCGTGAGCTTGTAGCTCGTGCCTCCTAACATCTAATCTCCTAAAAAATGGCAAAACTAAAAACAGCATATTTCTGTCAGAATTGCGGAGCACAATACAGCAAATGGCAAGGACAGTGTTACGTCTGCAAGCAGTGGAATACCATTGTGGAAGAAGTCGTACAGAAAGACACTGCTCCTGCTTGGCAAGAGAAAGAATCACCTATCAAGAGTAAAGCTCCTAAGTATATTTCTATTTCGCAAATCGATACACAACAGGAGGCGCGCCTCAACAGCAACAACCACGAATTGAATAACGTCTTGGGTGGTGGAATTGTACCGGGGTCGGTTACTCTTTTAGGGGGTGAACCAGGGATAGGCAAGAGTACGCTACTGCTACAAATAGCTCTTAACTTGCCTTATCGTACACTCTACGTATCGGGGGAGGAAAGTGAGAAACAGATAAAAATGCGCGCCGACCGCATTCCGCATAAGCTTGATAATTGCTTTATCCTCACTGAAACTAAGACGCAAAATATCTTTCAACAGATAAAAGAACTCTTACCCGAAATCGTGATTATCGACTCTATTCAAACCCTTCAATCCGATTATATAGAGGCATCAGCAGGGAGCATTTCTCAAATTAGGGAATGTACCTCCGAACTGATTAAGTTTGCTAAAACTACTCACACTCCTGTAATACTCATTGGGCATATCACTAAGGACGGACAAATAGCAGGACCTAAGATATTAGAGCATATGGTCGATACGGTTTTGCAGTTTGAAGGCGACCGTAATCACGTGTACCGTATCTTGCGTTCACTGAAAAACCGCTTTGGCTCTACTTCTGAACTAGGTATTTACGAGATGCTTAGCAACGGATTGCGTGAGGTAAATAATCCTTCGGAGATTCTCATTTCCAAAACCGATGAGACGATTAGCGGTACCTCCATAGCTGCCACTTTGGAAGGTATGCGTCCGCTGATGATTGAAATACAAGCACTCGTAAGTACAGCGGTATATGGTACACCACAACGCAGTACTACGGGCTTCAATGCCAAACGACTCAATATGCTTTTGGCAGTGCTTGAGAAACGCGCAGGATTCCGCTTAGGTGCTAAGGACGTCTTCCTAAATATTACCGGAGGCATTACTATCGACGACCCTGCAACCGATTTAGGAGTGGCGATGGCTATCCTATCATCTAACGAAGATATAGCAATTGAAAAGGACGTCTGTTTTGCCGGCGAAGTAGGATTAGGCGGTGAAATACGCCCTGTACAACGCGTAGAGCAACGCATTACTGAAGCTGAGAAATTAGGCTTCAACACTATTTTTGTATCAAAATATAACAAAATAGCCCTTAAAAATACTAAAATTAGGATTGTAAAAGTTGCCAAGATAGAAGATGCAATACAAGAACTATTTGGATAATAAAAACGCCTTATGTTGAAAAAACTCTTTAAAGATACCATTATCTACGGCATTGCTACTGTACTCCCTCGTGTGCTTACCCTATTGCTCACAAGGTTGTACGTGAATAAACTCGATACTGCCGATTTTGGTATCTATTCAGGGTTGTTTGTCTATCTTATCTTGGGGAACGTACTGCTATCATACGGTATGGAAACAGCTTTCTTCCGCTTTATGAATAAAGGCGAACAGAAGAAGAAGGTACAATCTACCGCGCTTACTTCTCTTACATTCAGCTCTTTGTTTTTCCTGCTGATTGCCTACTTATTGCGACACTTTATTGCCTCCTGGCTGAACTACGATGTACAGTATATTGTCTTTGCCATTTATATATTAGTACTCGATGCCTTAGTGGTCATTCCGTTTGCGTGGCTCAGGAACAAAGGCAAAGCCAAACTTTATGCTATTGTTAAAATAGGGAATACAGCAGTGAATTTAGCTCTGAACATTTACTACCTGAACTATTTACCTGCTGAAACTCTTGCTACCAACGGTGGTGTATATTATATCTTCTTAGCCAACGTAATAGCGAGTTTAGCGACTTTCATTGTCTTACTGCCCATCTATTTCAAAATACATTTCCGTTTTGATTATCGACTTTGGAAAGAGATGATGGTTTATGCTTTCCCTGTATTATTGGCAGGTATTGCTTTTGCGGTAAATGAAGGTTTTGACCGAGTGTTCTTGCGTATGCTCCTTCCCGCTGATACTGCCGATGGAACTATAGGTATTTATTCTGCTTGTTACAAAATGGGGGTATTTATGAACCTTTTTGTCACTGCTTATAAACTTGGTATAGAACCTTTCTTTTTCAGCAGTGCACAGGATAAGAATGCGCCTAAAACTTATGCTCGTATCACTGAATATTTCATTGTGTGTGGAGGCTTTATTTTGCTCTTTATTACCGTATTCACCGATATTTTTAAACTTATTTTGATACCTAACAAAGCTTATTGGGAAGCCCTTTGGATAGTGCCTATCATCTTGTTAGCTAACCTATGTTTAGGTATTTACCATAGTCTTTCGGTGTGGTACAAAGTAACCGACCGCACCAGCTTTGGAGCTATCGTATCTTTAGTAGGAATGGCTATCACAGTAGTGTTCAATTTTGCGCTTATTCCTTGGCTCAGTTATAAAGGGGCGGCGTTAGCAACTCTTATCACTTATGGGGCGATGATGTTTATTTCGTATTACTACGGACAAAAATACTATCCGATACCCTACAAAAAAAGGAAGATAAAAATCTTCCTTGGAATGAGTGTTGTTTTCTCATTTGTAAATTTCTATGCTTTTGACAATAGTATCTACATAGGTATCTTACTTTTGCTTATTTATGGTTATTTAGCGAGTTTTACTATAAAGCTCAAATCTACTCTTCCTAAACAACCGTAAAAAGGTTCATCTTTTCTTCTTCCTTGTTGCGCATTAGCGCACTGTCTTCCGGTGTTTTATCCTTATAACCACAAAGATGTAACAAGCCGTGTGCCAATACCCGCAAGAGTTCTTTTTGGAACGGTACTTTAAAGATGTTAGCGTTCTCCTTTACGCGTTCTACCGAAATATAAATGTCCGAATGGAGTACCTTTCCCTCAGAATAATCAAAGGTGATGATATCGGTAAGGGTGTCGTGTTGCAAGTACTCTACATTTATTTTGTGCAAATACTCATCATCGCAAAAAATATAGTTGATATTGCCCACTTCTTTACCTTCGGATTGGGCTACGCGTTTCACCCAACGTTTTACTTCGTTTTTCTTAAAAGGAAAGACAAAGGGAGTTTCGTTAAAAAAGAAGTCATAATAATTATTTTTCTTTAGGCTTATAGGTACTGATACCTAAAAGTGCGTAAATGGGTGAGAAATTGATGAGAATGGTTACCAAAAGCAATATAGAAACGCCTGATAACACGGAAGCAATGGTAATAGAAAACTCATTAAAATAACCCAATATTGCAGTGATAACGATAATGAGCAAACGGATATTCTTGTCCAAAGTGCTAATATTTCTTTTCATATAGTCACATTTTTTAATTTGTGGCAAATGTACTTCTTTATTTGAATAAAACAAAGATTTTAAATAATTATACACTCACTTTTGCGCTATCTCAAATTATTTACGCAAACTTCATAGATTTAGTAGGTGATATTTTGGTAATCACATAGGTAGGAATGAGTAGCATCAGCAAGCACAATAGCAAAACGCCTATATTGAGCAATAACACCCACAGAGGAGTGAAAGCAATCGGTACTTCGGTTACGTAATAGGTGGCAGGGTCTAACTTGATAAGGCTGTAACGCTGTTGTAACCAGAGCAATAAGAATCCTAAAACATTCCCCCATAAGAGTCCCAAGCCTATGATATAGGTGGCATTATACAAAAATATCTTGCGGATACTGCGGTCAGAGGCACCTAAGCTCTTTAAAGTACCTATCATTGGTGTTTTCTCCAATATGAGCACGAGAATAGCCGTAATCATATTAAATCCACCAACAACTATCATTATCCCGATGATGAGGTAAATATTGAAATCGAACATACCAAGCCATTCGAAAATAAAAGGAAACTTCTGAATGATAGTTTGCGAATCGAGGAATGAACCTACCTTGCCGTACACTTGTTTGCCTACTTCTTCTATACGGTCAAAATCTTTGATAAAAAGCTCGAAATTGCCTATTTGGTCAGGTTGCCATTTATTGATTTTCTGAATATGACGTATATCAGTGAAGATGTATGACGCATCAAATTCTTGAAAGCCACTATTGTAAAGCCCTACAATTTTAAAACTACGTTGGTTAGGAGCTTGGGCAGCTTCGTCTTTTAAAAAGATAGCTTGGCAACGGTCGCCCAGTTTTAGGTGCAATCTGTTGGCTAAATAGGTAGACATTAGCACCTCATCGGTTACTTCTTCACTCGCTACATTAGGGGTGCGCCCTTCGGTAATAAAATCGCGAATAAGCGACCAATTGTAGTCTTTCCCCACACCTTTAGCGAGAATCGATTCATAAGTGGTTTCAGTACGGATGATACCACCTTTGGTAGCTACTGCTTGAATATGGGTAACTTCGGGTACTGCTGAAAAAGTAGGGTAAAAATCTTGTTTTATAGCAATAGGTTTGGTAGTAACTTGTGACGCATTACTGCTATAATCAAAAATCTGAATGTGCCCGTGAAAGACTACCAACTTCTCCCTAATCTTGCGTTGCAAGCCAATACCCGTAGCAATGGCAATGAGCATCATCACCATACCCACAGCAATGGCAGCTATTGCCATTTTGATAATTGGGGAAGAAATTGTACCTTTGTCCCCTTTCGAAAAAATAACTCTTTTTGCTATGAAATATTCAACATTCAAAACAATAATGCCTTTTAGAAGTGCCAAAATTACACTTTTTTTCTTATGTACGCTTATATCGTGCAAAAATAATGGACAGACACAAGGTAATGCTTCTGTGCAAAATACTGAAAAACAGATGAAAGAAGTGGTGGTGGGCGCTAACCGAATGTATCTTTACATTAAGGATTTACGCGCTAAAAATATAGCTATCGTTACGAATCAGACTGGGATTGTGAAAGCCGAAAAAGGGAATTATGTGCATTTGGTGGATACGTTATTAAAGAAGAAAGTATCTATCAGCAAGGTTTTTGCTCCTGAACACGGATTCAGAGGGGAAGCCGATGCGGGTGAAGTAGTGAAAGACGACAAGGACTCTAAAACGGGCTTGCCTATTGTATCGCTCTATGGTAAAAACAAAAAACCTACTGCTGAGCAACTGAAAGGTGTAGACCTTGTACTCTTTGATTTGCAAGATGTAGGGGTACGCTTTTACACTTATATTTCTACTTTGCATTATGTGATGGAGGCTTGTGCTGAACAGCATATTCCTGTAATAGTACTCGACCGTCCGAATCCTAATGCACATTACATTGATGGAGCGGTGTTGCAACCTGCCTTTAAGAGTTTTATTGGGATGCACCCTGTGCCCGTGGTTTATGGAATGACTATTGGAGAATATGCTCAGATGATAAATGGTGAAAAGTGGTTGCAAGCAGGCGTTACTGCTGACCTTAAAGTGATACCTCTTGCCTATTATACACATCAAACGTCTTATAGCTTACCGGTAAAACCTTCGCCTAACTTACCTAATGATGTATCGGTGAACTTGTACCCAAGTTTGTGTTTTTTTGAGGGGACAAATGTGAGTATGGGGCGCGGTACCGATATGCAGTTTCAGATTTATGGCTCTCCTTATTTTGATAAGACGGCTTTTAGCTTTACGCCACACCCTAATGCAGGCGACAAGAATCCGAAGTTTAATGGTGAGCTATGTTACGGTGAGGACTTGAGAAAAACACCTCGTTTGGACAAACTAAATCTCACTTGGCTTAAAAAAGCTTTTGAGCAAGGCAAAGGAGTGAAAACACCTTTCTTTACTTCATCGTTCAATAAGATTGCTGGTAATGATATATTAAAGAAGCAAATAAGCGAAGGGAAGACCGAAGACGAAATACGCCAATCGTGGCAAAAGGATATAGAGCAGTTTAAGGAGATGAGAAAGAAATATTTATTATATCCGTAATTAATACTATAATGCCAATTGTTGAAGGTAAAAGATAAAAGGTAAAAGGTAAAGTGTGAGCTCGTAGCGCAACAGACAGATAAAATTAGTAAATTAGTAAATGAGTCAATTAGCAAATGGGGACGGGAGAATAAAATAATGTAGATTTAGAGAGCTTATAGGAAGCCTTATTTAATGATTAATGGTTAATGGTTAATGGTTAATTTGGGAGAAGCTTATAGAAAGCTTATAGGAAAGACGGTGCGAGCCGCACGGGCAGATAATGAAAAGACGAAGAAAAGACGAAGAAAAGACGAACAATGAACGAACAAAAGACGAACAATGAACGAACAAAAGACGAACAATGAACGAACAAAAGACGAACAAAAGACGAACAAAAGACGAACAAAAGACGAACAAAAGACGAACAAAAGACGGTGCGAGTCGCACGGGCAGATAAAGAAATGACGAAGGGAAGGTGAATCTAAGGTGAAGAGTAATTAAGGTTCTTTAAAAAATAAGAAAGGGTTTAAGTGATTTATAAATCACTTAAACCCTATTTCTAATTAACTAATATTCCTATTTTCTAAAAACGTACCCCTACGCCCAATTGTATTTGTTGGGTAGTTGCTTTTTCTTTAAGGGCGTTACTAATATCACTGTAACCCCATACATAGCGACCGTAAGCAAAAAGAGGACCTAAATTTACTTCGGCTCCTGCTACTAATGAAAAATCAGTATCTTTAAAGAGCTTTTCTCCGTTTTCCCAAGTACTTTGGTCGCGGTTGGCAAGGAAACTAAATTGAGGTCCTGCGTGTAGTGAAATCAATCCGTTAGGGTTGTATTTCAAGAGTACTGGTACACTTACGTAGTTCAGTGTTTTTTTCTTTTCGAACTTGTCGTTCCAAACAGATTGGTAGCTATCGCGGAGCTCTGTATTGGTTTGACTAAAAAGTACTTCACCCTGTAGCCCCCAGCTATCATTGAAATCGAATTCGACGAAACCACCTAATTGATAGCCCAATTTAAAGTTTTTATCATAGGCAACACCTTCTACTTTACCTAAGTTAGCACCAGCTTTTGCTCCTAAGTGAAACTCTTGAGCATAGGTAGCGGTGGTGAGTAGCATTATCGCAATAAAAGCTGTTAATTTAGTGATTTTGTTTTTCATACGCTTAATTATTGTTTAATGATTCAGTATAGTTATTCCAAATAATGTGCCAAAAAAAATAATTTACCAAATTGCAAATTTGTAAATTAGCAAATTATATACTACTTTTGTGGCGTGAAAATATAAAGCTAACAGACCAATGATCATACATCATTTAGGCGAAGAGCCTTCCGTATTAAACCGATTTATCGCCCAGTTGCGTGATGTAAATATTCAAGCAGACCGTATGCGATTCCGTAAAAATTTGGAACGAATAGGGGAGGTATTGTGTTACGAGATGAGTAAGTTTCTACACTATAAAACGGAAACAATTACTACACCTTTGGGCGAAAAGAAGGTACAACTTCCGAAAGACGAGATAGTAATTTGCTCTATTTTGCGTGCTGGTTTGGCATTGCATCAAGGCTTGATGAACTACTTTGATAATGCTGATAATGCTTTTATCTCGGCTTATCGCAAACACACTTCCGAGACTGATTTCGATATAATGGTGGAGTATCTGGCTTCGCCGTCCTTAGAAGGTAAAATCTTATTCTTAGCTGACCCAATGCTGGCTACAGGGCGTTCGTTTGCTAATGTATTTAACGCGCTGAAACCTTTAGGAACACCTAAAGAGATACATTTGTTTGCTGTTATAGGGGCACAGCAGGGGATAGAATACTTGGAAGATAAGTTTCCTGAGACTACTCATTTATGGATTGCTACCATAGATGCTCACCTTAACGACCACGGCTATATAGTACCAGGTTTAGGTGATGCGGGTGATTTAGCTTTTGGTAATAAAATGGAGTAGAAGTCCTATGCCAGGCATAGATAATAGTGACCATAGTACGATTTCTTTTAGCCACCACACACGTATTTTCTCTACATAAAGAGCAAAGAGAATGGCAATAGGGGCAAAGGTGTATATCACTTCTTTGGAAAGGAATACTACTATAAGTCCTATCCAGAGGAATTGTATTACTACTAATGAGCTGATACTGTGATAAACACTTCTGAAATAGTATACTGCTAATGCCACTAAAAGAAGGAGCGCTAAGCTACATACTGCTATTGTTGTAGCAATGGAATGAGAGGAAAAGTTTAGAAGATTATTTATATCTGAAGTGATGAGATTTGTAAAATCATCAATAGGAAAAGGCTCTTGAAGTATTAATAAAATAGCCCCTAATAAGATGCTAACAGTAATGATTGCTAAAAGAGGTATAAACCAATAACGGCGTTTTTCAGCTCCGTAAAAGAGCAGAGAAATCCATACATTTAGCAGAAAAATTAAAGCCCAAGAGTGCAACAAGCCTGCACAAATGATTAGTAGAGAAGTATCGAATAGTTTTTGTGGAATGCCTTCACCTGTTTTAAGAGTAAGTACACGCCACAAGGCTACAATGATAAGTAAGTTAGCACCTACTAATTTCATTTTATCAAAAAGGGTAGGGAAGAGCACTACGAAAATACTAAAGAAGGCTATAGAGTAGCAGTTTTTGGTGTCAGTAAGTTCATTCCACCGGTCTATTTGATGAAGCAATAATAAAGAAAGAAAGAATAATACGAAAGTACTCATTAAAACAGTGAGATGAGACACGTCACTGAGAGGAAGTTGTAGTATTTTAAATTGAAATAGCCCATCACCTATCAATAGTGCTAATAGCACAATGATAAATGTGATGGGCTTTGTATTTTCAAAACGTACTGATAGCATTAGTTACTAATGGTTAAAATATTACCAGCTACTGAAACATTATAATTTAGTAAAGGATAAGGTTTGGCAATTTGTCCAATAGCAATAGGGGAGCCTGTTCTCAAATCATAAACAGTTCCATCGCAAGAACATTTGGCAAAAGTATAGCTATGACCAGTTTCCTCATAGCTATTTTCATCTTCTACAGCCCTTATGCCAAACAGACGACTATGACACTCTTGTAAATTATGATTAGGACAAGCAGCTTCCCAAGCACGATATCCTCCGTCACTATAACAAGTTACAAAAAATCCTTTAATACCTCTGTGGGGTATAAAAACCGTATTCATAGGTGTTTTTAAGCTGTTATAGAGAGGTAAACTTATATCGATAGTATAGGTGAAATGTACTTCTCCTAAGTTAGGGTTGCGCGTTTGCCGTTCTTTCTCACAAGAAAGTAGTCCAATCAAAAGTATTACATATATCAGTCTATACATCTTGTTACCTATTATTTAGCTTAAAATTGATACCCTACTCCCATTGAGAGCGTTCTATTTTTAAAGTCGTAAGAATTAGCAATACCCGTACTTATGAGGCTTGCCTCATCGCCTTCAAAGATATTAGTGAGTCCTTGTACCCAACGTATTTCGAAAAACCAACCTGCATCAGTAGTGTAACCTATCCCTGCAGTCATAGCTACATCTATAATGTCTATGGCATCTGATTTTACACGAGTTACGGGTTCTGTACCATTGAAGTAGAAATTAGGCTGGTCAACGCGATATTCTATCTGAGGACCTACGTGCAAATTAATACCCTTTCCTACATTGAATCGTGCCATTACAGGAGCTGAAAGATAATCAAGAGCCAAAGTAGCATTCCCATATCTATCAGATTTTATTTGTGCACCACGACGATTGTAGATACCTTCTATCTGTAAAGAGAACAATTTAGATAGGGGAAACTCTAAAGTAACCCCAGCATAATAACCGTGATATGGTTTAAAACTTGCCTCACTACTTACATCTCCTTTTAAGGTAGCATAATTGTACCCTGCTTTCACTCCTATGTATTGTGCTTTTACATTGTAAAAAGCAAACAAACATATGGCTAATAATACTATTTTTCTCATTGTTTATTATTTTTAGATGTTAGTCGTTTGTTGTTAATACTATAATTTTTTGGTAGAGATAATCTTCACGGGGCAGGCTTTTTGTGCTTTCTCACAATCCTCAAAAATACTATCGTCATAACTTTTTAGGGTGAAGAAGCCTTTCTTTTCAGTGGAACGTAATAATACGCTCTTGCCATCTTTTTTCGACATCTGGAACTGCTCAGGAGCCATCTCTACGCAGTAGTTACAGCCGATGCATTTTTCACGCTGTAAGGTTACTATTACCATATTAAACTAAATCTGCTAATCTGCTAATTGATATTTGTTTTTACTATTTTATACAGTTTATCTGATAACCTTATTCTGAAATTGGTTTTGATAGTACAAGAATCACCTTTCTTAGCTCTTTCAGCAGGAGTATCGTTTACCATCATTGAGGTGAGTTCTATTTCTTGAACGCCTGTTGAAGGTCCAGTGATAAGTAATTTGTCGCCTATCTTTATATCAAAGGCTTCAATAGCAAACTCTGCAATACCAGTCTTAGGGAAATAGTGTTTGCCTTGCCCAATGTACACTTTCTTTTGGGTAGCATTAGAGCCTGGGTTTTCACTCCATTCACCAAGTTTTTGCCCTAAATAATATCCACTCCAGAAACCACGATTGTACACCGTTTTGAGGGCTTCTATCCAGCCTTCAAATTTTTCTTTACTGTATGTGCTTGCATAATAAGCATCTATTGCTTCTCGGTAGGTGCGAATAACGGTAGCCACATACTCAGGAGCGCGCCCACGTCCTTCAATCTTTAACACCTTTGCCCCTGTGTCGATTACTTGGTCTAGGAAGTCAATCGTGCAGAGGTCTTTAGGCGACATCATATACTCGTTGTCTAATTCTATTTCAAAACCGCTTTCTTGGTCGATTACAGTGTATTTCTTGCGGCAGTTTTGCTTGCAAGCTCCGCGATTGGCTGAGGAATTGTGCGAGTGCAAACTCAGGTAGCACTTGCCCGATACCGCCATACAAAGCGCCCCGTGTCCAAATATTTCTATTTCTACCAAATTGCCCGAAGGTCCTTTGATTTGCTCTTTTTCTATCTGCTCACATATCTTTTTGATTTGTCGTAAGCTCAGTTCACGGCTCATTACCATTGTATCAGCAAACATCGCGTAGAAGCGCACGGTTTCAATATTAGTGATATTGATTTGAGTAGAGATATGCACCTCCATTCCTATTTGTCGAGCATAAGCTATGACTGCCTGATCCATAGCTATCACAGCTGTAAGACCTGCTTTTTTGGCAGCGTCTAATAGTGTTTTGATGATAGATAGGTCGTGGTCGTAAATAATAGTATTAAGGGTGAGATAAGTGCGAATGCCCTTAGGAGCACAACGACGCGCTATTTCATCAAGGTCGTCAATCGTAAAGTTGATACTTGCTCTTGCACGCATATTCAGCTGGTCTACCCCAAAGTACACTGAGTCGGCACCATTGTCTATTGCCGCTTGTAGCGACTCAAAATTACCAGCTGGTGCCATTAGTTCAATTTTTCCTGAATGAGTCATTATATAGTGAGTGAGGGGGCAAAGATACGAAAATAAAGTAGAATTTGAAAATTGTAATGTATAAAATTAAGTAAAAAGCGAAAATATGCTTAATATGCTAACTTGTCAGTGAAGTAAAATATTAATGTTCTTCCAGCTTCTCCGTTAGTTCAAACCAGCGTTCGGTCTTTTCCTCTATCGCAATAAGTGTCTCTTGCAAGGCTACTGATTGTTCTTGTATTTCATTACTGCTAAGACTTCCTTCGGCAAAAGTAGCTTCTATAGCAGTTTTTTTCTCTTCTAACTGCGCTATTTCTTTTTCCAATCGGTTGTATTCCTTCTGCTCGTTGAACGATAAACCTTTCGTTCCGTCCTTGCGCCAAGTGTTTTTGGTGGCTTCTTTCTTTGGAGTATCGTCTGTCGGAGGAACGCTCTCTTCGTACACGCGGTAATCGGTGTAGTTACCAGGGAAATCCTCTACTTCGCCATTGCCTTTGAAGACAAAAAGGTGGTCTACTATTTTATCCATAAAATAGCGGTCGTGCGATACTACCACCAAGCATCCTGGATAGTCTAACAAAAAGTCTTCTAAGACGTTCAGAGTAACAATATCGAGGTCGTTCGTAGGCTCGTCTAAAATCAAAAAATTGGGGTTTTGAATGAGTACAGTACATAGGTATAAGCGTTTGAGTTCCCCTCCGCTGAGTTTCTCTACATAGTCGTATTGCTTTTTACGGTCGAAGAGAAAGCGTTCTAATAGCTGTCCTGCTGAGAGAGTACGCCCTTTAAGTAGGGGAATGTAATCGCCATACTTTTGTATCACTTCTATTACCTTTTGTCCTTGTTGTACCTCAATACCATCTTGGGTATAGTACCCGAACTTAATAGTGTCTCCCACTACTATTTTACCACTATCAGGTGTGATAGTCGATGTGAGTAAGTTGAGAAAGGTGGATTTGCCCGTGCCGTTCTTACCTATAATTCCCACTCGTTCGCCCCGCAAGAAATTATAATTGAACTTATTGAGCACGCGCAAGTCTCCGAAGCTCTTGCTCACATTGTGAAACTCCACCGTCTTGCTTCCCAATCGCTCCATATTGATTTCGAGCTGTACCGAGTGCTCCTTCCGACGCTTGTGGGCTGCCTCCTTTATCTTATAAAAATCGTCTATACGCGATTTCGATTTGGTAGTCCGTGCCTTAGGTTGCCTACGCATCCAGTCGAGTTCCTTTACATAAAGGTTTTTAGCCTTCTCTACCGATGCCTGCTCTTGTGCTAATCGCTGTTCTTTTTTCTCTAAGAAATAGGAGTAGTTCCCTTTGTAGCTGAATAGTTCGCCATTGTCCAATTCGAGGATTTCATTGCATACGCGTTCTAAAAAATAACGGTCGTGCGTAACGATAAAGAGTGTGAGGTTTTCTTTGGCAAAGTACTGCTCTAACCATTCAATCATTTCTAAGTCGAGGTGGTTCGTAGGTTCGTCCAATATCAGCAAGTCAGGTTTGCTAATAAGTACATTGGCTAAGGCGAGACGCTTTTTCTGTCCTCCCGAAAGGTTTTTTACTTTCAGTTGGAGGTTGTCTAATTTTAGACGGAAGAGTATTTGTTTGTATTGTGTTTCAAAATCCCAGGCATTATGGCGTTCCATCTGTTCGAAAGCCTTTTGATAAGCCATTTCGTTTTCAGGGTGCTGTAAAGCGTGTTCGTACTCCTGAATCAATCGTAAAATAGGATTGTCGGTTGCGAAAATAGTCTCTTCTACTGTTAGTTCTTCGTTAAAAGAGGGATTTTGTGAGAGAAAACCTATATGTATGTCCTTGCGGAATACTACTTGTCCGCTATCGGGTTGATCTTTGCCTGCAATAATATTGAGTAAAGTAGTCTTCCCTGTACCATTTTTAGCGATAAAGGCTATTTTTTGGTCTTTATTGATACCAAAAGAGATGTTTTCAAGGATTATGCGTTCGCCAAAGGCTTTTGATATATTTTCTACGGATAGTAAGTTCATTTAATTTAGATAATAAATTAAAATTAATTTGTGATGTTTCTATCTGCTTGGCTATACGCCCAAGGGGCTCCGTTGTTCTCTATATTAGTCATCATCACATTGAGTTCGGTAGGGGCTGCCGATTCTTCCATTACCAAATACTGCCTCATATCCATAATAATAGATAACGGACTGATACTCACAGGGCAGACCTCCACACAAGCATTGCAAGTGGTACAAGCCCATAGTTCTTCAGGAGTAATGTAGTCGCCTAAAAGTTGCTTACCGTCAGGTTCAAAAGTACCGTGTTTGTCGATATTGCGCCCTACCTCTTCTAAGCGGTCACGTGTTTTCATCATAATCGCGCGAGGAGAAAGCTTTTTACCAGTGAGGTTCGCCGGACATTCATCGGTACAACGCCCACACTCGGTACAAGTATAGGCGTTCATCAGCTGTAACCAAGTGAGGTCGGTCACGTCCGAAGCTCCAAACTTATCAGGAGGGACTGTGTCTTGTGGTGTTGCAAAAGGGTCGACATTGGGGTCTAACATTAGTTTCACCTCTTGTGTTACCGCTGGGTTTACCCTAGAAGCTCCTAACGGACGAATAGGTGCGTAGTACGTATTAGGGAAAGCTAACAGTATGTGTAGATGTTTGGAGTAATACAAGTAGTTTAAAAAGCATAAAACCCCAGTAATGTGTAACCACCAACAACTGCGTTCTACAACTATAAGAGTGCTTACCGAAGCGTTTTCTAACAAGGGGCGTAACCATTCGCTCACAGGAAAAGAACCTGCTTGCACATAGTGGGTTACGTGTAATGTTTGTAGCTGACCATCGGCAGCGTTCATCAGTAGGAAAAGACTCATCATTGCCATTTCGGCATAAAGGATATTGCTTGCATCTTTTTTTGCCCACCCTCTGATTTCTGCCTTGCGAAAGCGTGGTAGTTTTAGTACGTTTCTCCTTATCCAAAATACGGTTACTGCTACAATCACTAAGAGAGCCAATACCTCAAAAGAAGCTATCAAGAAGTTGTAAAACGCCCCTAAGGGGGCAAATATGCGGTGGGTTCCTATGATACCGTCAGTAATAATCTCTAAAAGTTCGATGTTGATAATCAAGAAACCTGCATATACAATAATATGCAACACACCCACTATGGGGCGCACCAACATTTTTCGTTGCCCTAAGGCGAGCCACAACATATTTTTGAGTCGCTCTTTGCGGTTGCCAGAAGTGTCTTCCAGCTTGCCTAAACGGATATTCCTAATGAGTTTCCGTAGATTATAAATAAAAAAGCCTCCTCCTATACAGAGAAGTATTATAAATACTATGTTAGGAAAGAAGCTCATCAATACAGTTTATTCTCCTTTTTCTTCGTCTTGAGGCTCGTATGTTTTAGCTTTTTTACCAAAAACGGAGAAATGAAGATAACGCTTAGGATTTAAACGAAGGTCTTGTAAGAGCAATTCGAGCTGTTTAGCCGATTTGTCTAAATCTTTATAGAGCGTTTCGTCTTTTAGTAATTTTCCAATAGTACCCTTGCCTCCTTCTACTTCAGCCAAAAGAGTATTGAGGTTGTTAAGAGTTGTTTGTGCATTGGCAATTACTTTATTAAGTTCAGCTTCCGAAAGCTGTCCTGATACTTTTGATAGATCGGTAGTGATTTTATTAGCATTGCTTAAAGTAGCATTCAAATTGGCTTGATTAGCTACCAACATCTTATTGAGGTTTACTGATGCCTGATTTAGGTTGTGCATTGTCGCGCTCAGTTCGGCAATGGCAATTTTTAAATTGTTAGTAGTTTTAGCATCTAAAACACTGTTCACCCCTGTAAGAGTGGTATCGGCTTGTCCTAAAAGGCGATTGAGCTTATCTTGTGTAGGTTTGATTGACGAAGAGATAGAGGCGAGCATATCTTCTTGTACACGTGCTTCTAATACATCTCCCGATACGGCTATAGGAGCATTATCGAAGGCGGGAATAATTTGCAGTCCTGCACCTCCAAGCAAACTGTTGTAAAGCTCGGCTACACTATTCTTAGAGAACTTAAAATCGTCTGAACACTCCATCGTAATTTTTATCTTGGCACTTTTCTCTTCTAAGTCCACTGCTTCCACACTCCCTACTTTCACCCCATTCACAGTGATTTGTGTACCTGTTTTTAACCCTCCTGAATGAGGAAAATAAGCGTAATAAGTATTCGTTTTATTAAATAATGATTTAGACTTCAAGAAGTTAAAGCCTATATAAAAAGCGGCAATACCCGCCACAACTATAATAGCTGTTTTTATTTCTCTGGATAGTTTCATCAGTTTCTATTTGAATAAGTTTACTTTTCTATTTGTTTAGCTCTTTCCACTGTAATGCGTTTCTTTTGGTAAAAAGCTACGATATAAGCATCTTTATACCCTTTTTTTTTTGCTTTGTTCAGTAGCTCAAGGGCTTCTCTGTGCTTCGAAGTATCACCATAGTAATACACATATACACGCCCGTCTTTTTCAACCGATATAGGCGAGAGTCCTTTGAAATTAAAAGCCTTTGTTTCTAAATTTTTAGGGCTTGATGATATCTGTACTTTATAGCTCAAATCGCTGTTGTTGATAGTGCTATTACTTGTACTTTGTCTTGGGGTATTACTTTTTTCTCTTACTTGTGAAATACTGTCGTCAGGGGTAGTATAAGAACTTTTGTCTTCTATCCATTTCTTGTAAGCGAGTATCGCCTCGGCAATGTTCTCTGCAAATTCTTCTTGCCCCTTAGCCGAGGTAAGGAATTTGCGTTCCTCGTTGTTAGTAAGGAATGCTGTTTCTATAAGAATACTGGGCATATAGGTTTGGTGCAAGACGATGAATCCCGCTTGGCGTACGCCTCTGTTAGTGCGTTTCATCACTCCTGTGAGTTGGTTTTGCACTAACTTAGCTAGCTGAATGCTCTGCTCCAAGAACTCTTCTTGCATAATAGATAACCCTATTACCGATTCAGGTGAGTTAATATTGTACTTAGCGTATTTCTTTTTGTAATCATCTTCCAAGTAGATTACTGAGTTTTCGGCTTTGGCAACCTCAAAGTTCTGCTGGTTGGCGTGTAGCCCTAATACATACGTTTCCGCACCGTCTACTTGTGTTTCGTGAGCGTTGCAGTGTACTGAAACGAATACATCGGCTTTGTTCCTGTTGGCAATAGCTCCACGCTCATAAAGGTCAATTAGCACATCGGTTTTGCGAGTGTAAATCACCTTTATGTCAGGGTAAGCCTCTAACTTTTTGCCTACTAATAATACTATTTTCAGCACCACATCTTTCTCAAAGATGTTTTTCTGTACTACTTTACCGGGGTCTTTACCTCCGTGCCCCGCATCTAAAACTACTTTAAACACAGGGTTCTTCTGTCCATAAAACAGACTAAAAGTACTACTGCATAGTGAAAAAAGAAAAATGTATATAAATTTCATTAATATATGTTCTGCTTAAAATTGGTGCAAAGGTAATTATTTTACTCGAATATACAAAAAGCGTGACGTTAAAGTTTCATTTTTAAAAGAATAAAGGAGGTTATCTGCAATAAATAACCTCCTTCTTCTATCAATATATCAAGCAAATTTTATTTTGATTTACCTTGATTTGCCACGCTGTTGATAGCGGCTGCAATAGCTTCTTGGTCGCCTAAATAATAATGTTTGATAGGTTTCAAATTAGCATCGAGTTCATATACCAAAGGTACTCCCGTTGGGATATTGAGCTTTAAGATTTCTTCTTTTGAAAGCCCGTCGAGATATTGTACCAAAGAACGCAAGCTGTTACCGTGTGCTGCGATAATCACACTCTTGCCTGCTTTAATGTCTGGCGCAATTTCGTTAAACCATATAGGCAACATACGGTCATAGCAATCTTTCAAACTTTCGCCTGCTGTTTTTTCTTCTTTGGTAAGTGAAGCGTAACGACGGTCATGTGAGGGGTGACGTTCGTCTGATTCTTCAATAAGTGGAGGACGAACATCGTAAGAGCGTCTCCACAAAAGTACTTGGTCTTCACCGTATTTAGCAGCAGTTTCAGCTTTGTTCAAACCTTGTAGCGCTCCATAACTCTTTTCATTGAGTCTCCAGCTTTTGTGTGTAGGCACCCAAAGGTCGCCCATTGCCTCTAAAGCATTGTTCAAGGTTTTGATAGCTCTTTTGAGCACTGAAGTATAGGCAACATCAAATTTGAAGCCTTCTTCTTTCATTACGCGTCCTGCTTCACGTGCTTCTTGTACGCCTTGCTCTGTTAAATCTACATCTTGCCACCCTGTGAATAAGTTGAGCTTGTTCCATTCACTTTGCCCGTGGCGTAAAAGTACTACTTTATACATATATATTTAATTAATTTTATTTTTATTCTTCTCCTTCTTTTTTACCCAAACCTCTGAGGAAATTGCCTATTTGTTTTTTGGCTTCTTTTTTAGCCTCTTCTTTGGCTTTCTCTTTCACTTTAGTCATTGTGCTGTCTTTGTTCTTCATCAGTCCTCCCACGGTTTTGGTTATTTCGCCTGCTGTACCCGAACTTGTTTTACCTCCTAAAGCCTTTTGTAGTGCGTCAGTGCCTTTAGCGGTAAGGTTGTTAATTTGGTTTTTAGCTATTTGGGTAGCCAAATTTTTTACTACGGCTTTAGCATCGGTGCTTACTTGTGGTTTTTTGAAAGTTCCACCTACGGTTGCTACCACAGGCAAGTTGTTTATCTTTTTCTGGTTTTCAGGAGTCAGTTTTGCTAACAAACCTTCTGCTTCTTTACCCAACATTTGAGGCGGTACATTAAAGGTGAGCTTGTAATTCATCTGTTGGTCAAATCCGTGAGAACCTGCTACCTCTATGGCTACATCTTTATATTTAATAGTAAAAGGCTTGATTTTCACTTTTCCATCTTCAAAATCAACCGCTGCTTTCACATCTTTCAGGTTGAGATTGGCTAAATTTAAACCTGTAAATTGGCTGTCTAAAGCTGAGAGTAGGGGAGAACCGTGGCTGTCAATCTTGGAGTCAATAAGTGCTGCGAATAGGTCGCCCGAGATACTGTTAATTTGAGGAGTTAAATCGTTTTTCAAATTACCTTTTACGTTGATAACCGTATTCACTTTTCCTTGTACAGCTTTAGCAATAGGCGCTATCTTTTCGAGCATAGTAATTTGCGTAAAAGCATCGGATATGTTAAGGCGGTTGAGGTTCAAGTCTACGTCAAAGGTAGGTACTTTTTCTTTGGTCGATACATCTCCTGCAAGAGCTATATTTCCTCCAAAAATATCCGATTTTAAGTTCTCTAAGGTTACTTTTTGGTCTTTTATAATCAGTTTACCCGATACATTACTTAATTTCAAATTGTCGTATAACACCGTATTGGCTTTTGCAGTAAGCGCACAATCTAAGAAAGCAGGCACTTTTATAGCCGCTTCTTTTGTAGGGGTCTTATTAGCTTTAGGCGCTTCTTTGGTTTCTTGTTTCGCAGGAGCAGACGATTCTGTTGCGGGTTGCATAAAATCGTTTACTACTAACTTGTTCGAAGATAGATTAAAGTTTCCTTTGAGGATTTCTTTTCTGAAAGCAAAACCGTACAGATTATCTATCGTTCCAGTAAGGTGTAAGTCGCTATCACCTGTGCGAGCATCAAATTTTGAAAGCCCAATGTGCGACGGATTAAAGGCTACGTTTAAGTTATCAATATGGAAAGGTTTTACAAACTCCTCACCTGCATATACAAACTGAGAAAGCGACAAATTACCTTGTGCTTTAATCTTTTGATAATTCTTAGCCTCTACCGATTTCATATCCAATTGTGTCGCTATATCAGCACGTAAGATTCCTGCCAACTTCTTGTTTAACGAAATAGGGTATGCTTGCGATAAGTTTGCCAAGTTGATAGTCCCTTTTACTGCCATATCCACAAACGGGTTTACTACCACATTGCTCACATTGGCACGAGCCGAAAAATGGTCTTGGTCGATGCTCATCGTAAATTTGTTGAGGTTTACTTTGGTATCGTTGGTAATACCCGTAGCGTTGTTTACTTTTAGGTCGATAGTGATGTCACGCACCGTTTTAGGCAGGTTCGGATATTTAAAAGAAGCATTGTCTGCATACATTTCAAGTCCGAAAGTAGGAATTTTATCACCTACCATATCACCTTTGGCAAAACCTTTCAAGGTCAGATTTCCTGTGGTCTTTACATTCTCAATGCTTTTAGAGTACTCTTCGGGAATGAGCGCTAAAAAGTTTTGAAATGAATTGGTAGGGGTGCTAAAAGTAAGGTCGTAATGTTGTCCTTCCTCCAATAACTGAATAAAACCATCGAATACCAAATCCAAACGATTTACAGTAGCTTTGTTTTGCTTGAAAGTATATTTCTGATTTTTGAGGTCGATGCCCAAAATAGCCTGCAAGGTGATAGGCACTCGCTTCATAAAAGTACTCTTACCCATTGCAAAAGTTAGGTTGGCTTTCGTCTGAGTGTCTAAGTCCAATACCTCTTCGGCAAAGTTTCCTTTCCCGCTGTGGTAAATATCGGCTGCTTCCATAAAGAGGTTGCCGTCGTCCATTTTGAAAGTAAATTTCAGGTTTTCTACATTGTACCCCTGAATATCTAGCTTGATAGGTGCTGACTCTTCCTCAGGTTTATCCGAAGGAATAGCTATATCATAGTTGCCTTCTCCCTCCTTGTTAAGGTGTATATACACCGAAGCATCTTTCACATTAGCTCCTAACAAATTGTAGTTGCCCGCTAATAAATCTTTGATGCTAAGCGTTACATCTATATGTTTAGCAGCAAAAAGTGTATCACCTACGAAAGGCTCTTTGTTTACCAAAACAAAATCGTTGAGGGTAACGCGTGCCTTAGGAAAGTTTTTAAACAGACTAATATCAACATCTTGTAATCCGATGTTCGCCTTTAAGTTTTCATTTGCCATCTCAATAACCTTTTCCTTGATAGTATCTCTAAAGAAAAAAGGAATAGCAATCATTGCGATGATGAGGAGTAGTAGGGTTATACCTCCCCATTTCAGTATTTTTTTAGCTATTTTCATTCGTGTTTTAGCAATTATGTTTTCTGAGCGCAAAGATACGAAATAATTAACAATTAGCAATAAATTCTGAAATAATTATTTTGTTCTTTGTTTTTATAGTCTACCAGAATTGGTCTGCGGATTTTCACCTTGCACTTTACCAAAGTTGAAATCCACCAATATCCTCTTTTTTAACTCTCTCTTAGCTTTAACTTTCCTTTGCTTTAGCGTCGCTTTTCCTTCGTCATTTGTTCGTTCATTGTTCGTTCATTGTTCGTCTTTTCTTCGTCTTTTCTTCGTCTTTTCTTCGTCTTTTCTTCGTCTTTTGTTCGTTCATTGTTCGTCTTTCCTTCGTTATTTGTTTATCTGCCCGTGCGGCTCGCACCGTCATTTGTTCGTCTTCTGTTCGTCTTTTGTTCGTCTTTTCTTCGTTCATTGTTCATCTTACTTTTTCCGTTATTACACTCCCTCTCCTTGGGAGAAGTCTCCGAATAGGAGAGTATGTGATTGGGGAGAGGATATTATCTTCGTCTTACTTTTTTCCGTTACTACACTCCCTCTCCTTGGGAGAGGGTTGGGGAGAGGATATTCTGTCCACTGATTCTTCGTTAGAGGTTTAGAGAAAATTTTATTAATCATTTTTGTTCAATTTCTACACCCAAGCTATACTTCTTTTACTTCACTAATTTAGTGTGTTTTATCTAATATGCTAATTTTCAAATTTGCTAATTTGCTAATTTCTCTCTATTTTTGCATTCTTATAAAGTCTTATAACGAAAAAATGGAGCAGATAAGTGTATTCGATATGCTAAAAATAGGGGTAGGTCCTTCCAGCTCTCACACTTTAGGTCCTTGGCGTGCTGCTGAGGCTTTCCTTAAAGAATTGAGAGAGAAGCACCTCCTAACCCGCACAACCAAAGTGCACGTAGATTTATACGGCTCACTCTCTCTCACAGGCAAAGGTCACGCTACCGATTTGGCAGTAATGTTAGGTCTCAGTGGTGCCGACCCTGAGTATGTGCCTATTGAGAGTTTAGATGTGATTATTACGGCTATTACTAATAATCAAGAGCTCTATTTAGGTAATGAGAGCATCATTAGCTTCAATCCTAAGGAAGATATTATTTTCAATAGAGATTTTTTGCCTTTTCACCCCAATGGTCTTACTTTTACAGCTGAAGGCGAGGGGTTCAGTTATGCTTCTACTTTCTACTCAGTAGGGGGTGGTTTTATAGTAAAAGAAGGAGAACAAGCAACAGTCAAGGAAGATACTCAGCGAAATTTCCCTTTCCCTATTGATAAAGCTGAGCAACTGATTAGCTATTGTTGCCAAGAAGGAAAGAAAATATCCGAAATCGTCTATGAAAACGAAAAAGCCTTGCGTACTGAGGAGCAAATCCATAGCGAACTGATGCGTATATGGCATACAATGTTGGAATGTACTTATATAGGTTGTCATACCGAGGGTGTACTCCCTGGCGGTTTACACGTGCGCCGTCGTGCTTATGATATCCACAAGAACCTCATAGGGGTAGTCACCTACGATAGTCCAGAGAATTGGCTGAACTCTATCAAGAAAACGAATATCAAGTTTCGCGAAATCCTTAAATGGGTGAGTTGTTTTTCGCTGGCAGTTAATGAAGTGAATGCTTCGTTGGGGCGTGTAGTTACGGCACCTACCAATGGTAGTGCAGGGGTGATTCCCGCCGTGTTGCTCTACTACATAACCATCGAAAACCAACAAGCTACTGAGGAGCAAATTCAACAATTCCTATTGGTAGCGGGCGAAATAGGCAGTCTCTTCAAAAAAGGAGCAACCATCTCAGCAGCTATGGGCGGTTGTCAAGCTGAAATAGGGGTATCTTCCGCAATGGCGGCAGGTGCGCTCTGCGAACTCTTGGGTGGTTCTCCTGAGCAGGTACTCATCGCTGCCGAAATAGCAATGGAACACCACTTGGGGCTTACTTGCGACCCTATTGGCGGATTGGTGCAAATCCCTTGTATCGAGCGCAATGCTATGGGGGCAATCAAAGCAATTAACGCTGCCGAATTGGCTATCGAGACCGACCCTAAGAATGCGAAAGTACCCTTAGACAAGGTTATCAATACTATGTGGCAAACTGCCAAAGATATGAACTCTAAATACAAAGAAACCTCAGAAGGGGGCTTAGCGGTAGCTGTAAATATGGCGGACTGCTAATCTAACAACTAATAACTAACAATTAATGACAATAAACTGTAAAGGAGAGCTTCTCTCTATGGATACCCCGCGAGTGATGGGAATCCTTAATCATACCCCCGACTCTTTCTACGAAGGAAGTCGTGTAACCGAAAAAACACTCTTACAACGCGCAGAAACAATGCTCGTTTACGGCGCAGATTTTATTGATGTGGGTGGTTATAGCACCCGCCCCAATGCCCCCGAAGTCTCACAAGCTGAAGAACTCAGTAGGGTAGTGCCCGTAGTGCGCTCTTTGGTGCAACATTTCCCCGAGATACGTATCTCGGTAGATACTTTCCGCAGTGAGGTAGCACGCCAATCGCTCTTAGAAGGGGCTTGTATTATCAACGATATTTCTGCCGGACTCTTAGATGAGCAGATGTTGGCTACAGTAGCGCAATTTCAGGTGCCTTATATTGCGATGCACCTCGTAGGTACACCCCAAACAATGCAACAGCACACCGATTATGAGGATATCATCAGTGATATGCGCTACTATTTTTCTGAGCGCAAAGCCAAAGCTTTGCAAGCGGGGATTAACGATTTTATAGTAGATGTAGGCTTTGGTTTCTCTAAAACCTTAGACCAGAATTATGAAGTGTTGAAGCACTTAGAGCTATTCCATAGCTTTGGTTGTCCGCTATTGGTAGGTTTTTCCCGCAAGTCGATGTTGTACAAATTGTTAGAAACTGACCCTGCTGGTGCGCTGAATGCTACGACAGTAGTCAATACCATAGCCCTGATGAAAGGGGCACACATTTTGCGGGTACACGATGTAAAAGAAGCTAAAGAATGTGTAACACTCTTTGAAAAAATACAATGAAACTATTCGATATTTTAGACTTTACAATCGTCGATGCGATTGACATAGTGCTGTTTGCAGCCCTCTTGTACTACCTCTACCGATTGATTCGAGGCACGGTAGCCATTAATATTTTTATGGGTATTGTGATTATCTACTTGATATGGAAGATTACCGAAGCTTTGCAAATGCAGTTGCTCAGTAGTATATTAGGTCAGTTCATTGGGGTAGGAGTCTTCGCACTGATAGTTGTATTCCAGCAAGAAATACGTCGCTTCTTGCTCACCATTGGTTCTACCAATATCACTGCACGCAACAAGCTACACCGTGCTTTTCACTTCTTCAAAGAGAAGGAAATTCTGCTTAATATTGAGAGTTTGATAAATGTATGTCAGAAGTTAGCCAGTACCAATACAGGGGCGCTTATCGTTTTGGAGCACAATATGCCTCTCGACTTTGTAACCCAAACTGGCGACAAGGTGAATATAGAGTTCTCCGAGCCTATTATCGAAAGTATCTTTTATAAGAATAGTCCGCTACACGATGGAGCTATCGTGATAAAGGGTAACCATATTATAGCTACAAGGGTAATACTGCCTGTTGCAAGTGAAATCAACTTACCTAAACGCTATGGTTTGCGTCATCGTGCCGCCATTTCTATCACCGAGAAAACAGACGCTACTGCCTTAGTCGTTTCTGAAGAAACCGGACACATTTCCTACTTCAAGAATGGCGCCTTTGTAAAGTTCAAGAATAACGATGAACTCATCAAAGCTGTACAATCCGATTTTTAATTGCTTGTTGCGCTACAACCTTTTTCAGATAGCGAGCTTCAAGCATTCACTGGCTTTGGGCTTTTAGGGCTAATCGTTAAATTTGCTAATTTCTAAATCATCTAATTTTTAAACTAAATCCTTTCTCTCCCATTAAAAATCCTTCTAACACATCACCTGTTGTAACTTTCCCTGCACCTTTAGGTGTTCCTGTAAAGATAAGGTCGCCTTTGCGAAGGGTAAAGAACTGCGATACCTCCGAGATGATAACGTCAAAATCTCTAAGCATTTGTGTTGTATTGCCCTTTTGTACAGTAGAGCCATTTTTGTCTAAGTGAAACTGAATAGAGGAAGAACTCTCAAAAGTTTCTTTAGAGACAAACTTTCCTACGATAGCTGAGCCATCAAAAGACTTCGCCAGCTCCCACGGTAGTCCTTTTTGACTCAATTCCACTTGCAGGTCGCAAGCAGTAAAGTCAATGCCCACAGCAATCTCGTCGTAATACTTATGTGCAAATTTTTCCGAAATACACTTTCCATTCTGGTTGATTTTGAGTACTAACTCTATTTCGTAGTGCAAATCCTGTGTAAAATCAGGAAGGTAGTAAGGAATCTCAAGGTTGTGAATAGCCGTATCAGGCTTCATAAATACCACTATGGGCTGAACCGTTGTTTTATCAAATTTTTCGATAGTCTCGCGGTAATTTTTACCTATACAAATAATTTTCATATTTATTTTAATGTGAGTTTGATATAAAAATACTTATTTTCAATCGCTTTTACGTTGTTACAATTCCTTTTTATAGGAATAAGGTCTATGAGGCAAAAAGCGCCTTTCTTTATTATTTATAATTTGGTTTTCTCTCCTTTGGGAAGGGTTTTATTTTATAAAATCTGTGAGAGGTTTTAAAGTAACAAAACACCTATTTGTTCAATTTGAAAAATAGTTTATTGTGATAAGAATACGCTTCATATGCAATGATTTCCCATTACTGAAATATAGCTTATAGATTGCAAAAGTAAAAATAAAAACTGTATTATGTTTGTATATTTAAAAAAAAGTAATACATTTGCCCGAGTTTTTTATAACAAAACAAAAACGATTGTGAAATAAAACAAATATTATTTTAAGATATAACCAATGAAAAAAGAAGATGTTTTAGAAGACTATGGCATCGCTGTTCTCAGTAGAGAATGTAGCTTGATGGGAAAGAAAGAAGTGCTTACTGGTAAAGCAAAATTTGGTATTTTTGGTGATGGGAAAGAAGTCCCCCAAGTAGCAATGGCGAGAGCCTTTCAGTATGGAGACTTTCGGAGTGGTTATTATCGAGACCAAACCCTTATGATGGCTCTTGGGGTACATACAGTTGAAAATTTCTTTGCTGGACTGTATGCTCACGCTGATATAAAAGCAGACCCCACCAGTGCCGGACGCCAAATGGGTGGACACTTTGCTACTCATAGTTTAGATGAAGAGGGAAATTGGAAAGATTTGTTAAAACAAAAGAATAGTAGTAGCGATATATCGTGTACTGCGGGACAAATGCCTCGTTTATTAGGTTTAGCGCAAGCCTCTAAAGTATATCGTGAGTTACCAAATGCTGAAAGTAAAGGCTTCTCGAATCACGGTAATGAAGTAGCTTGGGGTACTATTGGTAATGCAAGCACCAGTGAAGGACACTTTTTTGAAACTCTTAATGCTGCGGGCGTAATGCAAGTGCCAATGGTAATTTCGGTTTGGGACGACGAATATGGCATTTCAGTCCCTAAGGAATACCATACTACTAAAGAGAGTATCTCTGAAGTGATGAAAGGCTTTCAACGAGATGCTAACCACAAAGGCTTTGAGATATTCGTTGCTAAAGGTTGGGATTATCCCACTTTGTACGATATTTATCAGAAAGCAGCTAAAATTGCTCGTAAAGAGCACGTGCCTGTGTTGGTACACGTAAAAGAACTTACACAACCCCAAGGACACTCTACCTCAGGCTCTCACGAACGTTATAAAAGTGCTGAACGTTTGCAATGGGAAAAGGATTTCGACTGTATTACCAAAATGCGTGAATGGATATTAGCGAAAGGATATGCTACTGAAGAGGAATTGCAGACAATAGAAGAAGCAGCTAAAAACCGTGTACGTGATGGCAAGAAAAAAGCTTGGGAAGCGTATATGAAACCTATGGAAACAGAACGCAAGGAACTTTTACAATTACTCAATAGCATACAACCTAAAAGTATCTTTGCTACTGAACTATCTCAGATTCCAACTCTTTCTCGTAAGGTAATAATGAATGTAGCACGTAAAGCATTGCGACAGTTCTTAAAAGAGAATAAAGAAGTATCGAACTTGCGTACTTGGATAACTAACTATATAACAACTAATGAACCTAAGTATAGCAAACACTTGTATACTGAAGGAACTCATAATGTTATGAAAATAGGAGAAGTAGCTCCTATATATGAGCCAGATGCTAAACTTGTTGATGCAAGACTGATCTTACGTGAGAACTTTGATGCATTACTTACCAAGTACCCTAACCTTTTGATATTTGGCGAAGATGTAGGTAATATAGGCGATGTAAACCAAGGTTTGGAAGGTTTACAAAAGAAACACGGAGCTATAAAAGTAGCTGATACAGGTATTCGTGAATCGACTATCGTAGGACAAGGAATAGGCTTGGCTATGCGTGGTTTACGTCCTATTGCCGAAATTCAGTACTTAGATTATATTCTCTACGGTCTTCAAACTCTTAGTGATGATTTAGCTACCTTACATTATCGTACCTTTGGTAGACAATCAGCCCCTTTGATTGTTAGAACACGAGGGCACCGTTTAGAAGGAATATGGCACGCTGGTTCACCTATGGGGATACTTTTACACGCTCTTCGTGGTGTGTGTATTCTTACTCCTCGCAATATGGTGAAGGCAGCAGGGTTCTACAATACACTCTTAGAAGGTAATCAACCTGCGGTAGTGGTGGAATGTCTTAATGGTTACCGTCTGAAAGAACCAATGCCTACGAATCTCACCGAGTTTAAAACGCCTATTGGAGTAGTCGAAACACTTCGTGAAGGAAAAGATATTACAGTCGTATCTTATGGCTCTACTTTGCGCATCGTGTGTGAAGTTGCCGATGAGTTAGTTTCTATGGGTATTGATATAGAGATTATAGATGCACAATCCTTAGCACCATTCGATGTGCGTCACGATATAGTGAAGAGTATACAGAAAACCAATCGACTGTTGGTTGTAGATGAAGATATGCCTGGGGCTACTTCGGCATATATTTTGCAGAAGATTGTAGAAGAGCAAAATGCTTATCAGTATTTGGATAGTGCGCCACAAACCTTAGCAGCAGGTAATCACCGCCCTGCATACGCAACCGATGGTGATTATTTCTCTAAACCTAATGCCGATAGCATTATCGAGAAGATATACAGTATAATGCACGAAGCTAATCCTGAAAAATATCCAACCTTGTTATAATTCATTATCTTCTTGAAAGTCATTCAAGAGATTATCAATAGCACGGCGGTCTTTTTTAGTAGGGCGACCTTCGCCTTTCTCGCGATAATAGTCTTGCGCAAGTTTTTGTATTTCAGCTTGTTCAAAAGCCTCAGGAGGCGTGTTGTCTTGGCGATAAAGGTCTACTAACTTAGCCCCCACACGGCTCTCAGGGATATCTAAAACCTCTATTTGGTAGTTGATTTGGTTCTTACGCACTACTATTTGGTCGTTTTTATAAATTTCCCTTGAGGGTTTTCCAGTCTCACCATTCACTTTGATGTGTCCTTTTTTGCAGGCTTCAGTAGCTATATTACGTGTTTTGAAGTAACGCACACACCATAAGTACTTATCAATTCGCATTCTTTTGTGAATTTAGAAAAATAATAAGTGCAAAAATAATAAATAATTGTATCTTATACTAAGAAATAAAGAAATTTTATATGATGAATAAATTTATATTTGCTATTAGCACAATAGGTTTGCTATTTGCTGTTTCGTGTAAGAAAAATGAAAACTCTAATGTAACACCTCCACGTGATGTTACAGAGGTGAGAAATGAGAATAATCAAAGTATTGAAACATTCTTGAAAACGCATACTTACACTTTTTCAGTAACAACTACTATTTCTGAAACGGTTACCTTTGCAACAACCTCTAATACTACAGCGTCTATCTTCAATGATAGCAAGCTAAAACGATTGGAATTAGATGTCTATGATGCTAATAATACTCTTGTACGTCATACGCTTTACTATCTTATTTTGCAAGAGGGGACAGGAACTACCACTACTATTGCTGATTCAGTATATGTGAATTATAAAGGACAATTATTAGATTTAAGTGTATTTGATGAAACAACAACACAATCTACTTCTAATTGGATAGATCTTATAGGTAATATTGTTACCAACAAGCCTTCAGGTACTATTAGAGGTTTTAGGGAGGGTGTTGCTCAATTAAGAGCATCGGCTACAGGACTTACAAATAATAGCGATGGTACTCTAAATGCTCCTACTGATGGAGGAGTTGGAGTTTTCTTTATTCCTTCAGGTTTAGGCTATTTCAATAACAGCCAAGCTAAAATACCTGCTTATTCACCTTTAATTTTTACAGTAAGACTTATTGCTACACGTCGTGCCGACCACGATCACGATGGTAAACCTTCTATAAATGAGATTGTGCGTAATGAATATGGCGTGGTAACTTATCCTGATTGTGATGCTAATAAGGATACTTCATACCTTCCAGATTATTTAGATGCCGATTGTAAGTAGAATGAAGAAATATATTCCTAATCTTATCACTTTATCCAATCTCCTTTGCGGAACAGTAGCAATTGTCTTTGCCGTAAGAGGAGCGATTGATTGGGCTGCTTTGTTTGTGGCAATAGGCATCTTCCTCGATTTTTTTGATGGTTTCTTTGCTCGTTTGCTACACGTAAAATCCGAAATAGGCTTACAGTTAGATTCCTTAGCCGATATGGTTACTTCTGGAGTAGTTCCTGGCATTGTGATGTTTCAGTTGTTGAGTAATAGCACCTATGTATTACAAACTGAGGAGACTTTTGCTATGTTGTTGCCTTATGTTGGTTTCCTTATTACTTTAGCTTCTGCCTATCGATTGGCGAATTTTAATATAGACACACGGCAGACATCTGGCTTTATAGGGCTTCCTACTCCAGCTAATACAATGTTTATTCTTTCTTTGCCTCTTATATTACAATATCAGCCTACTGAATTATTCGATAGTTTATTGCATAATATGTGGGTCTTGTTAGGGATTACTTTGTTGAGTGCTTACTTGTTGAATGCTGAAATAGCACTCTTTGCGTTGAAGTTTAGCGATTATTCTTTTAAAAATAATGCGTTGAAATATATATTCTTAGCACTTTGCGTCATTTTACTTCTAAGTTTAAAAATAATCGCTATTCCGCTAATTATTTTATTGTACATTATTCTTTCCTTACTACCTAAGCGATAAATCTCGCTTCATTCTATCCAAATTGATTTTAGGTTTTTGTAAGAAAATAACACTATCAATAACTATTTGCTTGGATTTTGGGTATACCCCTAAACTATCCATTAGCAAGTAGTTTTTTTGTTTGAAATGCAATATATAAGGTATCTTCTTAAGCTCGATATTGCTGATACCTTTATTTTTTATGTAGTTCATTACTACAGGGTCAGGAGAAATTGTATCTGTTTGATAGATACTTAGTTTATCACCTTGTCTAATAGTGATTACTTTCTGTTTATATTTGCTGAAAACTAGCATTTCTTCAGTAGTTTCTAATTTATATTTGTAATAGAAAAGTACCCCTTGAAATAAAATAACAGATAAGAGAAGTGCTACCAATACTTTGTATTTCCTATAATGTACAAAAACAATGAGTATGAATACCGTCAATAAGGAAGAAAGAAGTAGGGGAGTAGTAAAAGGTATGTTGCGTATGATAAACATTTCTTGATGGGCTATAAATGCTACCAAAAAGTTCATCAAAGCGATTAATTTTTCTAAGACGAAGACTATGGCATAAGGCAGAATACCAAAACTTCCCAAACATAAGGCAATGATACCTCCTATGAGTATAGGTTGTAATAAAGGTACTACTACCAAGTTAGAAACGAAAAACAATATGGGAAATTGGTGAAAATAGTACAAACTGATAGGTAAAACTACTATTTGAGCAGATAATCCTACCAAAAATAGTGACCATATCCATTGTAAGTATTTATTCTCAGGTTGCCACCATTTGCGCATCACAGGGTAGAATTTCATTATAGAAAATACCGCTGCATAACTCAGCTGAAAGCCTACATCATACAAATAGTAAGGATTGATAAGCAACAGAAATAACATTGAGAGCATTAACGCATCAAACCTGCCTTGTTTTCTTCGCATAAGAGTACTCAATCCTATAAAGCTGAACATTACAGTAGCCCTCAGTACCGAAGGAGAGGCGCCTGCTATGAAAGCAAAAGTCCATAAGCCTGCTAATAGTATAAAGTATCGCAATGGACGATAAAAACCTAAATTAGGCATCTTTTGCAGTAATAAAAGGAGTATAGCAGTAATAATCCCTACGTGTAATCCCGAAATAGCTAAGATATGCACCGCTCCCGCATCAACATAATGTTGATAGACTTCGTTATCTAAATCAGTGCGTTTTCCTAAGAGTAGTGTTTTTAACAGAGCAGAAGACTCTTGATTAAAATATTTGTCTATTACAATAGCTAAATGAGAGCGTGTTCTCGCAATACTCCCCATAAAACCTGTTGTATTATTTTTTACAACAGAAAAAGCAACTACTTCTGTTCGCCCATATACACCTTTTCGTTCCATATACCGTTTATAGTTGAATTGATATGGATTTTTAGGAGGAGATATAGGAGTATATTTGCCTACAAAAACCAATCTATCTGTTGGAGCTAATGTTTTCACATCATCGGTAATTGTTTTAGAAGGAAAAAAGCACAGAATTTTTCCTTCTGTACTTGTATGGTTAGCCGTTAAGAGCTCGGCTTTAAAGGTAGTACCGTAATCTGTTTGTGAAGTTTGCTCTATTATGTCAGCTTCTAAAGTGTAATATTCATTGGCATTTAGTTTTTGTGTGTAATGCTTAGGGTTATAGGTGGGGGTATGAAGGATAGTTATCAGTATACCCACTGCTACAGAAGTGAGACCTACGTGTATTACAATTCCGTGACGAAAAGTATATCGTTTGGTAGCTAAAAACTGATGTATTGCCAAAGTGAGCAGTAAGCATATACAACTACTTATTGCAAATAAAAAAGAGGGAGCTATTACATCAGTAATAGCAATCCCTCCTATGAGTCCTAATAAGATAGTTAATATGGGAGTATTTACAAATCTCACATTACACGTTTTGCCATACGAAATGTTTTCTTGTAATATTCATCACTTAATGAAGAAATCACAACTCCTCTTTTAGAGGAAGAGTGTATGAATTTAATATCTCCATCTATATCTACTACCATACCTACGTGTGATATTCTGCTTTTCCTAGTCGTTCTGAAGAAAAGTAAATCGCCTACTTTTACATCTTCCAAGTCAATTTTTGTTCCTTGTGTAGCCATTTCTTGTGAGGAGCGAGATAATGGTACTGAAATAGATTTGAAAGTAGTACTTACAAAACCAGAACAATCCATACCATTACGGGTAACACCTCCGTGTCTGTAAGGAGTTCCTAAATATGAGAAAGCTGTATCTAATAATACTTTCTGTTGTTTGGTATCTACTTTACTTTTAGAGAGTGCAGTAAGCGCTATATCGGTAGTTTCATAGCTCTCAGGTTCCTCAAATAGTTCTTCGTCTTCTAAGTCGTCTTCCAATTCAGTGTCTGCGAGAGTATTTTCAGCGTATTGTTTTAAGGCTTTATTACCGGTGTGTTTTTTAGGAGCATATCTCTTACTCTTAGCAACAGCTATATCTGCTTTTACAGGCTTTTTCTTTTTATCAGTTATAGCTAAAGCTCTCTTAACAGGAGCTTTTTTTACAGACTTTTTGGCAGAATGATGAGCTACACTGCGTTTAGGAGGTAACTTATGACGTTTTTTAGTTGTTGTAGCCACTCTAGTAGTAGCTTTTCTCCCTTTCTTAGGAGGAGAAAATGTTTTCTTTTTAGGCTTGCTCTTATTTTCCACAGCCTTTGTGGTAGCTGTATTTACAACTACACTCTTTTCGGTATTCTTTACTGCCTCTGAAAAGGAAGATAAGCTGAGTAGTAGTGTAAATAAACCTAAAATTCTTAATACGTACATAGTAATTTGAGCGTTTAAATTCTGAACTTTGAGGAAACACCTAAAAGTTCAAAAGGTTGATGTTATTAAATAAGTTCTTTTTGCGTTATTATGAGGTTTTCTCCTTTCTCATCTAAATCAAAGTGAATGCTATCCCCTTCGTGCACTTGGTTAGATACTATTTCTTCGGCTAATATGTCTTCTACATATTTCTGAATAGCGCGTTTCAAAGGTCGAGCACCATATTGTTTGTCATAGCCTTTATCTGCAATGAATTCTTTTGCTTTCTGGCTGAGTTGTACCCCATAGCCTAAATCGTTGATACGTGAGTACAGTTTAGAAAGCTCAATATCAATAATTTTAAAGATATCTTCTTTGCTAAGAGGATTGAAAGTAATCACATCGTCAATACGGTTTAGAAACTCAGGAGCAAATACCTTTTTCAAAGCATTTTCGACGATAGATTTCTCATTGGCTTCGGATTGGGCTATTCTTGCTGAAGTGCCAAAACCAACACCTTGCCCAAAATCTTTTACTTGACGAGCTCCTATATTAGAGGTCATAATGATGATAGTATTTCTAAAATCAATCTTTCGTCCTAAACTATCAGTTAAGAAACCATCGTCAAGCACTTGTAAAAGCATATTGAAAACATCGGGGTGTGCTTTTTCTATCTCATCTAAAAGCACTACAGAATAAGGTTTGCGACGTATTTTCTCGGTGAGCTGACCGCCTTCTTCATAACCTACATACCCTGGAGGAGCTCCTATGAGACGAGAAACTGAGAACTTCTCCATATACTCACTCATATCAATGCGTACCATTGTTTCTTCTGAATCGAAAAGTTCCTTGGCAAGCACTTTAGCGAGTTGTGTTTTCCCAACTCCTGTTTGTCCTAAAAAGATGAAAGAGCCTATAGGTTTATTTGGGTCTTTTAAGCCTGTACGATTGCGTTTGATAGATTTCACTACCTTTTCTACCGCTTCATCTTGACCAATGATTTTAGATTTCATTATCTCGGATAATCCTGAGAGTTTGCTCATTTCAGTTTGAGCAATTCTGTTTACAGGTACGCCGCTCATCATTGAGACTACATCGGCAATATGGTCGGCGGTTACTACATCACGGTGTTGTTTAGATTCTTCGTCCCATTTCTTATTCATTTCGACTAATGAATTTTCGATAATTTTCTCGTTATCGCGCAAACGGGCAGCTTCTTCAAACTGCTGACGTGAAACAGCTCTGTTTTTGGCTTGAGTAGCTTGTTCTAAACGTTCTTCCAATTCCACGATATATTGTGGAACTTTTACTTGCATAATATGTATTCTTGCACCAGCTTCGTCTAAGGCATCAAGAGCTTTATCGGGCAAATAACGGTCGGTAAGATAACGATTGGTGAGCTTTACACAAGCCTCAATAGCCTCATCGGTATAGGTTACGTTGTGATGTTCTTCGTATTTTCCTTTTATATTACGAAGGATTTGTATGGTTTCATCTACGCTTGTTGGTTCGATGATTACTTTTTGGAAACGGCGTTCTAAGGCGCCATCTTTTTCAATAGATTGACGATATTCATCTAAGGTAGTAGCTCCAATACATTGTATTTCACCACGTGCTAAGGCAGGTTTAAACATATTAGAGGCATCTAAGCTACCTGAGGCACCACCAGCTCCCACTAAGGTGTGAATTTCATCAATAAAAAGAATGATATCTTTATTCTTTTCGAGTTCACTCATTATGGCTTTAAGGCGTTCTTCAAACTGTCCGCGATATTTAGTTCCAGCCACTAAGGAAGCTAAATCGAGTGTTACCACACGTTTGTTATACAATACTCGTGCCACTTTTTTCTGAATAATGCGCAAAGCTAATCCTTCGGCGATGGCACTTTTACCAACACCAGGTTCACCGATGAGTATTGGGTTATTCTTCTTACGGCGACTCAATATTTGGGATACGCGTTCTATTTCCTTCTCGCGACCTACTACGGGGTCTAAACTACCTTGTTCGGCTAAAGCAGTTAAATCTCTACCAAAGTTATCTAACACAGTGAGTTTTCGTTGCCCATATTGCCCCCCTTGATTGGGTTGCTGACCTTTGTAACCCGATTTGTTTTCGTGAGGTAAACTATAGTCTCGGTCGTATTCGTCAACTTCATCGGTGGGTGATGAGACTTGATAATTATCGTCGCGTATGGGTTGGAATTTATCTCTTGCTACTTCATAATTTACGCCTAGCTTGTTGAAAACTTTAGTAGTAGGGTCGTTTTCGTTACGCAAAATGCTTAGTAATAGATGAGCTGTATTAATCATATCATTCTGGGAGCGTTTTGCTTCTAAGTAAGTAGCCTGCATTGCTCTTTCGGCTTGTACGGTGAAATGAACGGCATTGAAGTTAGGAGGGTTGAGACCACGTGCAGAAGTGAGCGTGTGGATGTTTTGGCGCAGTCTTTCCATATCGATATTTAAACTGTGCATTAAATCGATTGCACTACCTTCACCTTCTTGCAATATGGCTAACACAAAGTGCTCAGTGCCTACCGTAGATTGCCCTAAGCGAATGGCTTCTTCTTTGCTATATGTGAATATCCTTTTAACTCTTGGTGAAAAGTTATCGTTCATAAATCTCCTCTTGTTTTGTATTAAATAGTTGGGTAGTAACAAAAACTATTCCATTTCTCCCTGTCAGGAAAAAAGGTAGTCTTCTACACTGCGGGCAAAGGTACGAAAAAAAATATTAATACGAAAGAAAAATATAAAAATATTTTGTTTTAACCATAGAAAAGCATAAATTTGCGCCATTATTATTAAAAGAATTTCAAATGAAAAATTTTATCTTAATTGCAATGTCTATAGGACTATTTTCTATGGGACAAGCTCAAAAAATCAATTTAGGGAAAGCCGCAAGTGCCGTTACAAAAGGAGCACAAGCTTTATCATTTACTAATGAAGATGCTAAAAGGCTTTCAAAGGAATCAGTAGACTGGATGGATGCTCATAATCCGGTAGCAGGCAAAAACAGTCCGTATACTAAACGCTTGAATCGTGTGTTTGGTAAACACCAAAATGAGGACGGTTTGAAGCTCAATTACAAAGTGTATCTGGTAACCGATATCAATGCGTTTGCTTGTGCTGATGGGAGTGTGCGTGTGTTTTCATCGTTGATGGATTTGATGACTGATGATGAATTATTGGCAGTTATCGGTCACGAAATAGGTCACGTGAAGAATGAGGACACTAAAGATGCTATCAAATCTGCTTATATGCGTGCTGCTGCACAAGATGCTGCAAGCTCAGCTTCGGGGGTTGTAAGAAAACTAAGCGACACTGAATTGGGTGAAATGGCTAATGCTATCCTTGATGCTAAACACAGTAAAAAACAAGAATCACAAGCCGATGAATATTCTTACAATTTTATGAAGAAACACGGTTATAATGTGGTGGCTGTTTATACAGCATTTAAGAAATTGGCTTTGCTTTCAGGTGGAGCAACCCAAAGTAAATTCCAAAAGATGATGAGTTCACACCCTGATAGCGAGAAACGTGCTGAAGCGGCTAAAAAAAGAGCTATCAAAGATGGGCTTTGGAAAGACCCAGGAGAAGTTACCTTGCCTAAAACGCCTATCAAATAAACTGTTTTATCAGTAAAAAGTACGATAAAATAAGAATACCTCCAAAAAGTGAATAGCTTTTTGGAGGTTTTTTATTAGTGATTAATGATTAGTGGTTAATGGTTAATTAGGTGGGGGCTTATACAAAGCTTATAGGATAGATGAATAAAGAGTGGGTCTACAGTGGGTCTACAGTGGGTCTACAGTGGGTCTACAGTGGGTCTACAGTGGTTTAAGAATGAACAAAAGACAAATTTAAAATAAGGATATAATGGAGGTAAGAAAGAGACTATTGGGAGCTTTCAACTTTGCCAAAAATACCAAATCAATGACGAGTGACAGTGTGGCGAAAGCCCCCGAACCCCCGAAGGGGGACAAGCTTTAAAAGAAAACCGATGCGAGGTCGTAGCACGATAGGCAGTGCGATCCGCACGGGCAGTCGTAGCACGACAGGCAGATAATGAAAAGACGAACAAAATATCCTCTCCCCAGCCCTCTCCCAAGGAGAGGGAGTGTAGTAACGGAAAAGTGAGACGAAGGAAAGACGAACAATGAACGAAGAAAAGACGAAGAAAAGACGAACAATGAACGAAGAAAAGATGAACAAATGACGAAGGTAAGTTAGAGTTGAAATAGAGATAAAAAGAAGGTTAGTGGAAGGCTTCAACTTTGCCAAGGTTTCAAATTTTGGTAAAATTCATAACACTAAAGCGAAGAAAGAATGGGGTAAATGCGAAAGCTGAGGGGGAAAGGGTAGATTTTGATTTTTCAGATGATTTTTTGAAGCAGTTTGTAATAAAAATAGTACCTTTGCACTTTCAGAATAAAATTGTTTAACAAATGAAAAGAATATTATACCTATGTATGGCAATCGTTTTTATAGCTTGCCATAAAAACAATGACGAAGTTCCCCAACCAGACCCTAATAAACCTACCCCTGATAAGCCAATTCCAGACAAACCCAAGCCTGATAACCCCAAACCTAATACCCCTACGAATGCCTATTTGTATGGCATTACTATAGACGACAGTTGGGATAAAACCAAAGTTACTGTTCAGCAGATTGTGAGTGCTATCAAGGCGATGCCAGTAAAGCCTACGGTGCGCATTGTGATGTCCAAGGGTACAGCGATAGCTAATTACAAACCGCTTTTTTCGGCTGTTCATCAAGTAGCTTATGTGATGGCAACACCTGCCGATTCAGAAGATATGAAAGGTTACAAAACTGTGGATAGTTATGTAAAGAGATTTCAAGATTCGTATAAAGAACTCTCGGCATATACGGATTTTTGGGAAGTGGGCAATGAAATTAACGGAGAAGGTTGGATGGGTGACAACCCTCAGTTTATTGCCGATAAGGCCTATGGTGCTTATAAGTTTATCCGCAGTAAAAATGCGAAAACAGTGCTTGTGAGCTACTATTTTAAACCAGGTGACCAAAAGGTGACGATGGAGGATTGGCTAAAAAGATATATCCCCGAAGATATGAAAAAGCAGTTGGATTACGTGTTAGTAAGCTATTATGAAGATGATAACGACAATTACCAGCCTAATTGGCAAGAAGTATTTAACAATTTAGAGTCTATTTTCCCGAGTGTTAAATTGGGCATAGGGGAGTGTGGCAATAACGATTATAAGAAGTACTCTGTACAGAGTAAAGTGCAAAGAGCTAAGCACTATTATTCGATGCCTAAATATGTAAAGAACTACGCGGGCGGTTATTTTTGGTGGTATTGGGTGCAGGACTGTGTGCCTCATCAAAACAGTGAAGTTTTTAAGGCTATCAACAGCAGTATTAAGCAAACGCTTAAATAATATTGCTTTTTGTGAAGATTTGCGTACCTTTGCACCAAATTAGAACGAGAAATGAAAAAGTTTATCATATCAGGAGGAGGTACAGGCGGGCATATTTTTCCTGCTATCGCTATTGCCGATGAATTGAAAAGACGTATTCCAGATGCCGACATTCTGTTTGTGGGCGCCAAAGACCGTATGGAGATGCAAAAGGTACCACAGGCGGGTTATCCTATTGAAGGGCTTTGGATTTCGGGTATTCAGCGTAAAATTACCTTGCAGAACCTGCTATTTCCCTTAAAATTCATCAGTAGCTTGCTGAAATCTTGGAGCATTATCAAGCGTTTTAAACCCGATGCCGTAATAGGTACCGGAGGTTTTGCTAGCGGTGCTGTGGTGAAGGTAGCTGGCGGAATGGGTATTCCTACTTTCATTCAAGAACAGAATTCGTATGCGGGTATTACCAACAAAATGCTTTCTAAAAAAGCAAAAAAAATATGTGTGGCTTACGATGCAATGGAACAGTTCTTCCCCAAAGAGAAAATCGTAAAAACAGGTAATCCTATTCGCGGTGGACTCTTGGATATAGCAAAGCACCGCACAGAAGGACTGACATATTTTCAGCTGAACCCTGAGCAAAAAACGTTATTGGTATTAGGGGGTAGTTTAGGAGCCAGGCGTATCAATCAGCTGGTAGAAGAGCAGTTGCCTTTATTTGAAAAACTTGGGGTGCAAGTGTTATGGCAGTGTGGCAAACTGTATTATGAAGAGTACAAGAAATATGAAAGCGAACGAGTGAAAGTTTTAGCTTTTATTGACAAAATGGAGTTGGCTTATGCTGTTGCCGATGTAATTATCTCTCGCGCAGGAGCCAGCTCGGTGAGCGAATTGTGTGTAGTGGGAAAACCTGTGATATTTATTCCTTCGCCCAATGTGGCAGAAGACCACCAGACCAAAAATGCACGAGCTATTGAGCAAAAACAGGCTGCTATTTTGATACGCGAAACTGATTTAGGCACTACTTTTGCTACTACTTTTACCGAACTCATAAACGACGAGGCAAAACAGCAGAGCCTGTCGCAACACATTAAGACGTTGGCTTTGCCTAATGCTACTGAGGAAATAGTAAATATTATCTTAGAAAATAAGAATTAAAACAGATGAAGAGACTTTTTACATTTATAGCACTGGGGTGTGCCGCATTTACTTTTGCGCAAAACCAATTGGGAAAACAGTTTTTTATAGATACTAAAAGCGATGAATTTAAAAGAGGCATCGTGGAAGTGAAGGAATACGTGAATTACGACGCATATTTGCAGTTACAAAGAAACCTTAAATCGGGCAATTCGGCAGGTATTAATAGCGATATGATTCGCCAAGCATATATGACGCGAAAGGTAGTTCTGCCGAAAGGGAATTACGTTATTGACAACGATGAACAGCGCTTTGAATTCGAGATAGGCAACAACGGGCAGTTTGTAGGTGAAGGGCAGTTTGAAAACAAGGAAAAAAACCTAAAATCTACCTATATCTTCGCCAATGGGAAGCTCTCGGAAATACACATATTCAATACCGAAGGTAGATTGCGCAAGAAAAACATCTTCAAAGGGAACATTATTGAAGGACACGTGTTTGACCACGCTGGTAAGCTCGCCCAAAAGATAGAAATACACACTAACTTGAAGGAAGGAGCCGACCAAATAGTTACTACTTACCACAAGAATGGCAATCCTAGCAAAGAAGTGAATACTATCAAGAGTACTACAAAGGAATTTTACCAAAACGGGAAGCTGAAATTAGACCAAGTGGATAGCAAAATCACTACTAAATATGACCCAACTGGGAAAATTACTGAAAAATGGTATGTTACTGAAAACGGCAATTGTCGTGAAACTTATGACAAAGGAGTAATTAGCCAAAAAACTTGTGAAGATCGCAGTACAAAAGAGACTACTGTTTCCATCTACAAGAATGGAAAATTAGACAATTATACTGTAACTGATACTAAGAAAAAGGAAGTTCGCAAATACGATGCTTCAAAAAAGCTAATAGAAACTAAAAAATTATGAGGTAATTGAGTGAAGAATTAAAAACTCTTACCTCTTACTTCGCATTTTATACAAATGGATTTACAACCTATACAGAACGTTTATTTTATAGGCATAGGGGGCATAGGAATGTCTGCCCTTGCTCGTTATTTTAATGCCAATGGCAAAAAGGTATGTGGTTATGACCGTACCCCCACTGAAATTACTGAAATGCTCGAAAAAGAAGGCATAAAAGTACATTTTACCGATGATGTAAATGCTATTCCCGCCTCTTTTAAAGACAAGCGCACTACGCTGGTAGTATATACACCTGCTGTACCCAAAGACCATAAGGAATTAAACTATTTTCAGCAAAATGGCTACGAAGTAGTAAAACGCTCGGAAGTATTAGGGTTTATCACCAAAAATACATTCTGTCTTGCGGTGGCAGGTACGCACGGTAAAACCACTACTTCAAGTATTCTCGCCCATTTATTAGTGGAAGCAGGAGCCTCAGTAAGTGCGTTTTTAGGAGGGATTGCTGAAAACTTCAACAGCAACTTAGTACTGAAAGGCAGTGAGTACACTGTGGCAGAAGCCGATGAGTTCGACCGTTCCTTCTTGCGACTCTCGCCCAATATAGCTTGTATCACCTCTATGGATGCCGACCATCTCGACATTTATGGCGATAAAGAACACTTGATAGAAGGTTTTAGAGAGTTTGCAGGTAAGATAAAACCAGGGGGAAGTCTTATAGTGCGCAATGGTTTAGATATAGAAGGTGAGACCTATGGATTGGAAGATAATGCCGATTATACTTTCCAAAATATAACGGTAAAGAACGGTATTTACCATTTTGATTTTCATTATAAAGGAGGCGTCTATAAAGACTATACTTTATTGAAGCCAGGAAGACATAATCTACTCAATGCCTTAGCAGCCGTATCGATGGCGGTAAAAGCAGGATTTGCCCCTGAAAAGTTACTCCCTCATTTGGCTACATTCAAAGGTGTGAAAAGGCGTTTCTCGTATATTATCAAGGGAGACAACTTTGCCTTTATAGATGATTATGCACATCACCCTTCGGAAATTAATGCGTTGTTCCAAGCGGTAGAGGAGATGTACCCACACACTCCTAAAACTATTGTCTTCCAACCCCATTTGTTCACCCGTACACGTGACTTTTTAGACGATTTTGCAAAAAGCCTATCACAGTTTGATGATGTAGTTCTATTGGATATTTACCCTGCTCGAGAGCTGCCTATTGAAGGTATTACTTCACAAGTATTGTTAGACAAAGTGACGGCTAAACAGAAAATATTGGTGAGCAAAGCAGAATTGATACCTTTATTGCTTAAAAAACAACCAAAATTATTACTTGCTGTAGGAGCAGGCGATATAGGAGCTGAAGTAGAGAAAATTAAAGAAGCTTTTACCGTCGGTCATTAAAATGGCACAATTGTTGCCTAATCGTTTTACGATATAAAACAAATTAGTAAAACAAAAAATATGATGAAGAATTATGCAACAATGATAGCTGCTGCCTTTCTCGGCGGGGCTATGACCTTAGGAGGATATAAACTCTTTATAGATAAACACGATGCCAAACAAGAAGCGCTTGATTTGCTTTCACGTCCTGCTTTGGTACAAACTAATCACACCACTCCTGAAAGAACGGTAGCAGGTGAGACCAACTTTGTAGAAGCAGCTAACAAAACGGTGAATAGCGTAGTGCACGTGAAGAACACTGTAAAATCACAAGGAGGCGTTACCTCTATCTTCGACCTTTTTTACGGTAATGCTGGAGGCGAACAAACCCAAGTAGGTACAGGCTCTGGCGTTATCATTACCCCCGATGGCTATATAGTAACCAATAACCACGTGATTGCCAATGCTACTACTTTGGAGGTTACCCTTAACAACAATAAAACTTATACAGCTAAACTTATAGGTACAGATGCTTCTTCGGATATTGCCTTACTGAAAATAGAAGCCGACGAAAAACTACCTTTCCTCACCTTTGCGGACTCCGATAATACGCAAGTAGGCGAATGGGTGCTTGCGGTAGGGAATCCTTTCAACTTAAATTCTACCGTTACTGCGGGAATCATCAGTGCAAAAGCGCGTAATATCAGCGATCGCGGTAGCGATAAAATAGAATCGTTTATACAAACCGATGCCGTGGTGAATATGGGAAACAGTGGGGGAGCTTTGGTAAACCTCAATGGTGATCTCATTGGTATCAATACTGCTATCTCATCTACTACGGGTGTGTATATGGGCTACTCGTTTGCTGTGCCTAGCAATATCGCTAAGAAAGTGGTAGAGGATTTGATAGAATACGGGAATGTACAACGCGGGGTTATGGGCGTACGCGGACAAGGATTAGACTCTGAAGTAGCCAAAAAACTCAATGTCAAAGAAACTGAAGGATTCTATGTAGATTCAGTAGACGATGAGTCAGGAGCAGGAGCTGCCGGACTTAAAAAAGGAGACATCATCAAGCAAATCGATAATGTGAAGATACATAAATACTCTGACCTTAGCGGTCACATCGCTTCTAAACGTCCTGGTGATATGCTAAAAGTAACTTACGTACGCGAAGGTAAAGAACGCACTGCCAATATCACACTTAAGAAAAATACTACTTATGTAATACAATCCTTAGGTTTGGAAGTGAAAAACCTTTCAGATGCTGACCACAAGCGATTTAAAACTAAAAACGGAGTGAAGGTTACCGCTGCGGGTCAGTTTTATGAGTACAATAATATCAATATAGTGGGGAAAGTGTTGCTTTCAGTGAATGGAAAGACCATTAAAGATGTAGATGAATTGAAAAATATAATGTCTACTCTTTCTTCACGTAATCGAAACTCGTTAGAAATCTTGAATGAAAAAGGAGAAAAAGAAAGATTCTTTTTCTAATGATAAAACAATAATGATAATCACTCTTGCATTATAAAAAAGAGATGAGAAAAGTCTCCAATCTCCTTCACATCACAAACTTTGTCAAAGTTTAAGTACTTTGACAAAGTTTTTTATGAATCTAAATAGTGTACTTGTATAATTTATTATAAGTATTCTGTTCCCTTATAAAAGTTTTTAATATAGAACTTGACTTAAATAGTAAAAAAAGAGTTGTTTATTGTGATGAAAGTAATAAAAAATTGTTTTTGTAGTGTTAATAAAAATTAGTTATCTTTGCCAAAATAACAAAAGATTTAAGCGATGATACATTATTTAAAAGCAGATGCTACGGTGCCACAAGCCGAAGGGAACATTGTTATCGCCCATATTTGTAATGATATAGGTGCTTGGGGGAAAGGATTTGTGTTAGCACTTTCCAAACGCTGGAAATACCCCGAAAAACAATACAAACAATGGTATAAAGAAGGTGAAAATTTTGCTTTGGGAGAGGTACAATTTGTGTCGGTAGAAGAGAAGATATGGGTTGCAAATCTCATTGGGCAACACAATATATACAATGATGAAAACGATAACCCGCCTATTCGTTACGAGGCTGTGAAAAGAGGATTGCAAATAATAGCCGATTTTGCTTATGAAATAAATGCCAAAGTGCAAATGCCTCGCATAGGTTGCGGATTGGCAGGAGGCTCTTGGGACAGAATTGAGAAACTTATAAGACAAACACTTTTAAGGAAAAACATCGAAGTATTTGTTTGTGATTTATAACCTTATTTTTATTTTTTACCTTTTAGCTTTTATCCTGAAAAATAATGAACATCAAACTTCTCGTGGTGGGCAAGACCGATAATCCTGCTTTGCAACAGCTTATTGATATGTATGAAAAACGACTTTCGTATTACATCAATTTTGAATTGCAACTCTTGCCCGATATTAAGAATAGCAAATCACTATCGGAAGAGCAACAAAAAGCAAAAGAAGGGGAGCTTATCCTCGGCAATGTAGCCTCGTCTCATCATCTGATACTCTTAGACGAACGTGGCAAAGAGTTTACTTCAGTAGCTTTTGCCGATGAATTGCAAAAGAAAATGAATGCCGGCATCAAGCAGCTCACCTTTGTGATTGGGGGACCTTATGGTTTTTCAAAAGAAGTATACGACCGTGCTAATGGCAAGTTGTCACTTTCCAAACTCACCTTTTCACACCAAATGATACGCCTATTTTTTGTAGAACAGCTCTACCGTGCTTTTACGATTCTCCGTAATGAGCCCTATCATCATCAGTAATTAGGGTTGTGGTGTTGTTACTGTTTTAGGAGCTTCTTCACCGTCTAATTTCTTAACTTTAAGGAATGATTCGTGTTGTTCGATAGCCATTTCTATTTTAGCTACAATTTCTTCAACCGTATCATTTTCGTAATCTATTTGCAAAGGCGATTTGATAATCATCGATTGTTGCACTCCTTTCTTTTTGATGTTTATTCCCTTTTTATCAAACGAGCGACGGAATCCATCGATTACGATGGGCACCACCACAGGTCTGTATTGCTTGATGAGGTGTGCAGTACCCTTGCGGATAGGTTTCCACGGCGAGGTAGTGCCCTGCGGGAAGGTAATCACCCAACCATCGGCAAGGGCGATACCTATGTTTTCTACATCAACTCGGCGGACTTCGCGATGTATTTCTTTACCTTTTTCGCGCCAAGTTCTGTTCACCGGTATAGCTCCTGCGTAACCTAATATTTTGGGCAGAATCCCTGATTTCATAGTCTCGGAAGCCGCCACGTAATAAATGTTGAGTTTCGGGTTCCACAGATAGCCCATATTATCTAAGGTGTTCTTACGTCCTTTAAGACTTGCATTGAACACGTGAAACATAGCCGTTACGTCGGCAAAATAAGTCTGGTGATTTGAAATGAACAGTACATTTTGTGGTGGCAATTCACGAATAACGTCCGAACCCTCAATCTTCAGTTGGTTAAAACCATCATACCTGCTGTGAGTAAGGATACCAAAAACGCGGATGAGCCATCGTTTTACGAAAAGTGTATGTCCGAAAGGGTCTTTTTTAAATAAAGGCATTGTTCAATTTTTTGATTAGGTGATGAGCTAAAAAGTCAATTAGTATAGTAACAAATTAACTCATTAACTCATCAGTTTAGTTTATTGAAAAGTCTCTCTTGCTTTCTGCATAGCATTCTTTGTATTGGTTGTAAATCTTCACAGTTTCTTGGGCATTTCCCAGCCGTGAAAAGTTATTATAAAAATTAAAGTTTAGCTTTTAGTTTTTCTATAAGCTTGGGAACAACTTCAAAAGCATCGCCTACCACGCCGTAATCGGCAGCTTTAAAGAAAGGAGCCTCGGCATCGCTGTTGATAACCAGCTTCACTTTTGAGGCATTAACCCCTGCCAAGTGTTGTATAGCACCTGAAATGCCAATGGCAATATACAAGTTAGGCGCAACGGGTTTTCCTGTTTGTCCTACGTGCTCAGCGTGTGGACGCCAACCCATATCGGCCACAGGCTTAGAACAAGCGGTGGCAGCGCCGAGTACTTCGGCAAGATCTTCGATTATGTACCAATTCTCGGCGGCTCTTAATCCGCGTCCTCCTGATACCACAATAGAGGCATCGTCTAACGGTACTTTTCCTGTAGCCTTCTCGGTAGCGATTATCTTTATATCGAAATCACTATCTGAAAGGGTAGGGGAGAAGGGTTCTACAATTGCCGGAGTAGGATTTTCTTTTACTCCGAAGGCATTAGGAGCTAATCCTACTATTTTTATAGGTGTTGTGATTTTGTTTAAACTTACGGCTTTGTTAGAAAAGGCATTACTCTTAATAGTAAAATCGTTTTCAGGGAGTGAAATGGCGTTAGGTACATAACCTGCTTGTAGAGAAATGGCTAATAAAGGGGCAATATTCTTGGCTTGCGACGAGGCGCTGAAAAGCACCGTTGTACTCCCTTCTTTCTTCACTGCCTGTTGTAATATTTGTGCTACAGCCTTCGCCGAAAAGTGTTGTAGCTTTTCATCGGCTACGTTCAATACTTTATCAATACCATAAGTGCCTAACATTTCAGGATTATCAATGTTGATAGCTACTGCTACTATTTTGGTATTTTGTTTCTGAGCAAGAGTTTTGGCATAAGTAGCCACTTCATAACTACTTTTCTTTACTTTTCCGTTTTCGGAATCTATATATATGAGTATGGACATTTTTTATTAAATTACTTTAGCTTCGTTGTGTAATAAATCGATAAGAGTATCTAAATCATCAGCCGATACCATTTTTACAGGTTTTTTGGCAGGAAGTTTCTCAAAACCTATGGTTGTTACTTTCGTATCTGTATTTTCAGCAGGCAACACGGTAATTACTTTAGTGCGAGCTGCCATTAGGTTGCGCATATTTGGTATACGAAGGTCTTTCTCTTGGGTAAGTCCTTTTTGTCCCGCAATTACTAACGGAAGAGTTGCGGAGAGTTTTTCCTTACCGCCGTCTATTTCTCGTTCAGCTGTTACCTCTGTCCCATTGATATCTAAACCTATGCATTTGTTGATAAAGGGTAGATTTAGTAATCCTGCCAAAAATCCTCCCACCATTCCGCCGTTATAATCAATAGATTCCTTTCCTGTAATGATAAGGTCGTAATTTTCCTCTTTAGCTACTTTAGCCAACTGAGTAGCTACAAAAAAAGCATCAGTAGGAGTGGCATCAATACGGATAATATCGTCAGCACCAATGGCGGAAGCCTTGCGCAATACGGGTTCTGTTTCTTGAGTGCCTACATTCACAAGGGTGATAGTAGCGCCTAACTTTTCTTTAAGTAAGATTGCCTTAGTGAGGCAGAATTCATCGTTAGGATTGATGATAAACTGCACTCCTGTAGGGTCAAACTTCTTATTTTCATCAGTAAAATTTATTTTCGAAGTAGTGTCGGGGACGCTACTGATACATACTAATATCTTCATAATCTTATAGATAATATAATTAAAATGATATATTAATAACCAAAAGGTGGTTATTTTTGAAGCGGTAAAAGTACTTCCTTTTGTATAACTGTGCAAACTATTATGCGAAAAAAATGTACCTTTGCCGTCTAACTATTTGAAATACTAAATAGAAATAATGAATCCTCCAGTAACCGATATGCAACTTTTAGGACAGTTATTGCGTTGCCCTAGCGGAATATATGCAAAAGAAGTAGGTGAATATACTTTCTTTTCCAATCGCACTATGATTTTCAATACTATTGATTATTTATCACTTTTGCCCAATAGCAATGTTTTAGAAATTGGCTTTGGCAATGCCAGCCATTTACCTTATTTATTTGAAAAAGAGCCAACCATTCACTATACAGGAGTAGAAACTTCTGGGGAAATGATAACTGAGGCTACTGTAAGCAATCCCGAATTGGTAGCGCAACAATCTGTTTCTTTTCTGCAAGTACAACCGGATGAGAGACTTGAGTTTAATATACTTTTTGATGTTTGCTTTTCAGTCAATACACTTTACTTTCTTAAAAGCCCTACTCGCTATTATCGCAATATTTATCAGTTGCTCAAGCCTATGGGAAAGGTAGTGATTACTTTTATTGATAAGTCAGTAGGAGAGAAAGCTCCTTTTGCACAAGTGGGATTTAAGTTTTATACTGTTCCCGAAGTGCGAAAGATACTCTTACACATAGGGTTTAAGAATATCAAAGAGTATACTTTTGAAGAAACACTTGTTTCTAAGAGTGGCAAGAAAATACGTCGTCCTTATTGCATAATGATGGGAGAAAAATAAAAAACTCTCTGCTTTTTATTCTTTATTCCATATTTCCCACGCTTTTTCAGCTTGAAGTTCTAACATTAGTTGCCCATTACAAATAATAGCTCCCTGCTTTTCCCCTCTGTGTAGAAATGTAGTTTGTGAAGGATTATAAATAAGGTCATAAAGTAAGTGCTCAGGAGTGAGATGCTGATAAGGAATAGGAGGACAGTCGTTAATATTAGGAAATGTACCTAAAGGAGTACAGTTAATAATAAGATGATAATTTTCTATAATCTCTTTGGTAAGTTCTGCGTAAGTAAACTGATTTATCTGTGGTGTGCAGGATACAAAACGATAATCAATATTTAGTTGTTTGAGTGCATAAGCAACAGCACTCGATGCACCTCCCGTGCCTAAGATAAGAGCGTGAGTATGCTCTGGTTGCAATAAGAGAGATAATGATTTGCTAAAGCCATAGTAGTCGGTATTATAGCCGACGAGTCCATCAGGAGTAACTTTTATAGTATTTACAGCTCCAATGGCTTGTGCAGTAGCATCAACGGCAGTAAGTAGCTTCATTACTTCTCGTTTATACGGAATGGTAACATTCATTCCTCGTAAATTGGGAGTGCTTTTTAAGAGAGCGGGTAATTCATTGAGATCTTGTATATCAAAATTGATATATTCACAATCATTAATACCTTCTCGTTTAAATTTCTCAGTGAAATATTTTCGAGAAAAAGAATAGCCAATATTACGACCCACAAGAGCAAAAATTGTCATAAGAAAACTTTTTTAATAGATAAACTATACAATATTATCTATATACTGAATGTTACCTCTTACCTAACTTAAATTTTCCTATCAATCACGTAATTTACCATTAGGGTTAAGGCTTCTTTATAAGGTGAGGTTGGGAATTCATCCAATATATTTAGGGCTTTTTGTTGGAACTCTTTCATTTTATTCGTAGCGTATTCCAGCCCTTTATGATTCTTTACAAATTCAATTACTTCCTTTACGCGTTTTTTGTCTTTGTTGTATTTTTTTACCGAATTGATAAGCCATTGTTTTTCTTCTTCAGAACAAGTATTGAGTACATAAATAAGTGGTAGGGTCATTTTTTGTTCTTTAATATCTATACCCGTAGGTTTGCCAATTGCGTCTTCGGTATAATCAAAAAGGTCGTCTTTTATTTGGAAAGCCATTCCTATGTATTCGCCAAAGAGTCTCATTTTCTCTATCACTTCGGTTTGTTCTGGCTGTACCGAACAAGCTCCCATCGCACAACAAGCGGCTATAAGCGTCGCGGTTTTCTGACGGATAATCTCGTAGTACACCTCTTCTACAATATCTAACCGGCGAGCTTTTTCTATCTGCAAGAGTTCGCCTTCACTCATTTCACGTACGGCTACCGAGATAATACGTAATAGGTCGAAATCACCATTGTCTATAGAGAGTAGTAAGCCTTTGGAAAGTAGGTAGTCACCCACCAATACAGCTATTTTGTTTTTCCATAAGGCATTGATTGAGAAGAACCCTCGGCGCTTGTTGCTGTCGTCCACTACATCATCGTGTACAAGGGTAGCAGTGTGTATGAGCTCTATTACCGATGCTCCCCGATAGGTGCGTTCGCTCACCTTACCTCCCGATACCATCTTAGCTACTAAGAACACAAACATCGGTCGCATTTGCTTGCCTTTGCGATTTACAATATAGTAGGTAATACGATTCAGTAAGGCAACCTTAGACGACATCGAGCTACGGAACTTCTGTTCAAAGAGTTCCATTTCTTCACGGATAGGTTCTTTTATTTGAGCTGTTATCTTCATTGCTCGAAGTTATCAATTTCTACTTTTAGATTGTTGATGATAAACTCTTGACGGTCAGGAGTGTTTTTGCCCATATAGAACTCCAAGAGCTGTTCGGTATGGATAGTTTTGTCCATCATTACAGGGTCTAAGCGTATATCTTCTCCTATAAAATCTTTAAACTCATCGGGAGAGATTTCTCCCAATCCTTTGAAACGAGTAATTTCAGGTTTGCCTTTTAACTTGTCTATGGCTGCTTCCTTTTCTTCTTCGCTGTAACAATATATTTTTTGCGTTTTGTTGCGCACACGGAATAGAGGTGTTTGCAGTATATATAAGTGCCCTTCTTTGATGATTTCGGGGAAGAACTGCAAAAAGAAAGTGATAAGCAAAAGACGAATGTGCATACCGTCTACATCAGCATCGGTGGCTACCACGATGTTATTGTAGCGAAGGTCGTCCATAGAGTCTTCAATATTTAGGGCGGCTTGTAATAGGTTGAACTCTTCATTTTCATACACTATTTTCTTACTCATTCCGTAGGTATTCAAAGGTTTACCACGTAGTGAGAAAACGGCTTGTGTGGTTACATCACGCGATTTGGTAATAGAGCCCGAAGCTGAATCTCCCTCAGTAATGAACAAGGTACTTTGTAGGGCACGCTCGTCTTTGGTATCGGTGAGGTGCACGCGACAGTCGCGTAGTTTACGATTGTGTAAGCTTGCTTTTTTAGCTCTTTCTTTAGCTAATTTGCGAATACCTGCCAAGTCTTCACGTTCGCGTTGTGCCTGCATAATCTTCCGTTGTAGCGCATCGGATATCTCAGGGTTTTTATGTAGGAAATCATCTAAGTGGCGACTGATGAAATCATTGATATAGGTGCGTACAGAAGGCATTCCTTCTCCCATTTCGGTAGAACCGAGCTTGGTTTTCGTTTGGCTCTCAAACACAGGTTCCATCACTTTGATTGAGAGACCTGCGATGATAGACTTACGCACATCGGAGGCATCATAGTTCTTTTTATAGAAGTCGCGAATGGTCTTTACATAAGCCTCTTTGAAAGCATTGAGGTGCGTACCCCCTTGTGTAGTATTCTGACCGTTTACAAAAGAGTAATACTCCTCGCTGTACTGAGTTTTGCTGTGAGATATGGCAATCTCAATATCTTCACCTCTAAGGTGAATGATAGGGTAAAGAAAATCCTCTTCATTGTTGTTTTCGGTAAGGAGGTCTTTGAGTCCGTTTTCAGAATAGTACTTTTCACCATTGTAGTTGATAGTAAGTCCCGGGTTCAGGTATACGTAGTTTTTGAGCATACGCACCACATACTCATTACGGAACTTGAAGTTCTTAAAGATAGTGTCGTCTGGAATAAAAGTTACGCTGGTACCGCGTCTTTTTTGGCTTTCTTCAATAGCGCTTTCTTCTTTTAGTAGACCTCTCTCAAAAATAGCCGATTTAGACTGACCATCGCGCACCGATTCCACTTTGAAGTAGGTAGAAAGGGCATTCACAGCTTTTGTACCTACCCCATTGAGTCCGATAGATTTCTTAAAAGCTCGGGAGTCGTACTTACCCCCCGTATTCATTTTCGATACTACATCTACTACCTTTCCTAAGGGAATACCGCGCCCATAGTCGCGTACTTCTACTTGGTTATCGGTGATTTTTACGTCGATGGTCTTACCAGCTCCCATCACGAACTCGTCTATACAGTTATCGATGACCTCTTTGAGAAGGATGTAAATACCGTCGTCGGCTGAAGAGCCATCGCCCAGCTTCCCGATATACATACCAGGGCGTGTACGAATGTGTTCTTGCCAGTCCAAAGAGCGGATACTATCCTCGTCATATCTAATTTCTTCCATAAAGTTTACTTTCGTTTTTAGATGTGCAAAAGTATTAAAAATTATTCATATCCAAAAAATAAATATCTGTCTCCTTTGCTTACAATTGTTTTGAAAAACAATTATAACATAAAGGTGTCGCTACCGTTACTTTCTTCTCCTCTCCACAGCAATGGCAGTACTTCTCTTCGTAGAAACGGTTGCCGAACTTCACCCACGCTTCATAACAGCTGTCGCACAAAGGCTTTGAAGGGTCAAAAGGAATAGCGGTATTACAACGAATACAGTGTCCTTTTTTCTCTTCTTGTACAGCATTTTCCTGAGGTGTTTCGGTTTCTACAGCTCTTTCAGGGGTAGGCTCGTGTTCTGCGAGTGGTCTGTTCTCGGCATTTGCGTAATTTTCGGGTACAAAAGAGGAGTAGCGGATAGGCTTCACCCCTCTGTTAGACAATACATCGTCTACCAAATCCAAATGCACAGTAGAGCCCACATAGTCTTTCGCCAGACCTAAAAACTTCTTGTTGTAGTTAGGACGTTTGGCAAAGATAGTGTAACCGCTGTCGAGTACACTCATAATGGTGTTTTTGGAAGTTTCGAAGAAATTGTTTTTGTTTACAAGGTCGGTGAGGGCTTTTTCGGCGAGTACGCCAAACTCTACCTTGTTTTCCAGCGAGTAATCCAAAAGGTTCATAGAGGTAATCACCGATTGCTTTTCGTTGGCATAATATTGTCCGTGTAACTGTGGAATATACACCATTGTGATATTCGGGAAGCCCAAGAAGTACTCAATATCTTCACGCTTACAATTTTCTCCTCCATTAGAGGTACTTTTACCAAACCCAATGAGTATATGCAGTTTGATGTTGTTTAAAAGCTGTTTAAAAACATTGTCTTTGAGGTAATCCCCCAGCTGAATATAAGGCGAAATGATAATAAGCTCCTTTTCCGCCTTAAAAAGGGTATCGTAAATAGTATCCGATAGTGGTTTTCCTGTTAAAAAGTCCATAGTGTATGATTTTGCTAAGTGTATGTTTATTAAAAGTGATTATAATAATAGTGTAGTATCAGTAACAGAAGATATTTCTTGTATTTCAGAAACTGGTTTAGTTATATATTTTCTTCTAAAATAATATTTCTCAACGCCATTCTTTTCTTGTTTTATAGTATCTTCCTGTATGAGAAATATAAAATCTGTTGTTTTATAGATGAAATATCTATTAGGGTCATTATCTCTTAAGATAGTATCATTATTTTTTAATACTATATTAAATGTCTTTCGTCCTTTTTTAACCTCTTTTGCCTCTTCTATTCCTATCATATATGAAGAGACAGAAAAAATAGCTATTCCTATTATAATAGCAAAAGTACTATCTAAAAAGAACCATATTATAACAATAAATACAATAACTAGGGCTATTATTCCTGTACTTTGCAATGATAGAAAATTAGACTTGTATAAAATAAACAAGCAAAATAAAAGAATAAGTATTAATAAGACTGCCTTTATAATATTTATTTTATTCCTTACATTATTCTTGCCCATCTGAATAAGAAAAGCTAAAAATGGAGTGCAAAAAAGTATTACAAATGATATTAGAAAATAGTATAATAGTGATTTTATATAAAGGAAATTTATGCAATCACTAATCTTAAAATACATTTCATAAGAAATACCAAACTCACCTAAAAAAGAAGTTAAATATATAAAACCTATAAATATAAAAATAGGTACAGAGATAAGACTTATTAGACCCCAATCATTTTTTTGTTGATTGATATTTTTTTATTTCTATTTTTCTCTAATAGAGAGCTACCTATAGAAGTATAATGCTTATTTCTTTTAATAATTCTCATTTCTAAAAGTATTTATGTAAGTTTAAAGCTCTATATAAAAGTCTTTTTTGAATTAGCCTTTTTCAACTTTACTACATTTAAAGTATCACGTGGCTTATACTGAAAATAATGATTCTTTATAGATAAAATTATAATATAATTTTTTATTTCATTAAATTTTATTAGCCGTTGATACACTCGTTACTTCACAGATATATACCCATCACTTCACAGGTATATACCCATCGCGTTACCAGTATATACCCATCGCGTTACCAGTATATACCCGTGAGCCCATAGGTATATACCCGTAGGCTCACGCATATATATCGGTGTGATACGGGGTGCTACTTCTTGTATTTTTCGTAATTAACGGTTTTGAGCATCTCGCGGAGGTCGGCACCTGGGCGGAATTGAATTTTGTTGCCCTTGATGAGCGAAGCTGTGAACTTCTCGGCGGTCGGAGCGCCCTCGCTGGTAAGGGTAATTTGGAAGTTACCAAAGTCGCCCAACTTTACGATTTTGCCTTCCGATAGGTGCCTAATGAGCACTTTGGTAAGGTCGTTAAGTACAGCCAACACATCGGTATCCGATACGGTGGTGCTACCCTGTGCAATTTCTTTGGCAAGTGCCTTCAAAGAGACTTCGCCATTGGCTTTGGCACTGGCATAAAACTTGGGAGCCGCTGTTTTATCTAACAGATTCTTACGCTCTACTACATTAAATTTTACTGGCATAAAATATAAATTTAAATGGTTAATTATTTGTTTCCCTTTTGAGTATACTTTTCTTTAATATAATCAGCTACTTTATCTATTTCAGGAAATAAAGAGCTTTCATTTATTCCTAATTTATCTAATTCTCTTATAATCTGTTCCTTATCTGAACTTTTAATTATTAATCTCTCTTTGACCTCTACCTGCTTATCAGACTTAGAAGAAGTATCTGTTCCTAAGTTATCAAATTCGTTTTCTTCAATTTCTACTTTTCCTCTTATTACCCATTCAGAAGGAACTTTTGCCATTTTCTTTAAAGGCTTTTCTTTAGGGTCTATTGTTAAATGAGTATCTTCAATTCCAAAGATTAAAAATGTTCCTTGTTGTCTTATTATACGTGGGTTGTCTAACTTAGGCTTAATTGCGAAAACACTTCCTACATCATCAGGATTAATTATGTTCTGAAAATAAGATTTATCTTCTTTTATGAAGTGTAATAGTTCCCCAAAAAAATTTTCATTAATATGCTCTCTTTCTTTCCATAAGAGATCTTCTGTTTTCTTCTCAAGTTTTTTAAGTAAAATGTATATTAATTGTTTTTTTTCTTCATCACAAGAGGACTGGAATTTATCTCTTATTATATTATTGATACATTCTTTTATTTCATTTGGATATAGATAGAAATTTTTATCTGTTATGTAATTGTCTATCGAATCTAATGACTCTTCTAATTTACTATCACAAGATTCTATGTGATTTTTGTTTTTTTCTTTTTCTACTTCATTTACATAGTTTTTGAGATGATAGTAATTCTCATTTTTGTAGAAAAAATCTTCTTTGCATTTAGCAAGATTAGCTAAAACAGCAATTCTATCACTATCAAAGTAGCGAATATTTTCGTTAGGAATATTAAGGATTATAACCTCTCCATCTATATTATCTTCTTTATAAAGAGGCTTTCCTTCCTTATTGAATTTAGGTTTCCCTTTCTTATCTATTTCTCTTTTAAATTTTTTAGATTTTTCACAAGCAAAATACAAAGCTACTAAAGCATTGGTTGTTAAGTCTAATAATCGTGTAGGGGCACCATAATGTTGCATTAAAGCTAATGACTCTATAGCACTCTTGCCGCTAAAATCATAAGGTACTTTAGAAATCACATCTCTATAAATGTTATGCTCATTTATAATAAACTTTTCTTCTCGATAAACATAAGGTTTTAATTCATAAATTATATCAGAGTGTCCTCTATAGAATAAAGTTTTTTCATCTTCTATATTCCCTATATTCCTTATCAGTTCTAAAAACTGACTTACATTTTCTATATATGTTATCTTTTCAATACTCTTTGTATTCTTTGGTTTGTCTGTGTTCATACTTTCATTTGTTAGATTTTATTCTTAACTCTTTACCAAAGCAACCGCCCGACCGTGCTACGGTCAATCATTCAACTTCAACACCGCCATAAACGCACTCTGTGGTATCTCTACGTTCCCCACTTGGCGCATACGTTTTTTACCAGCTTTCTGTTTCTCCAGTAGCTTACGCTTACGCGAGATATCCCCCCCGTAACATTTAGCGGTAACGTCTTTGCGCAAGGCTTTGATAGTCTCGCGGGAGATGATTTTAGCCCCAATAGCGGCTTGTATCGGAATGTCAAACTGCTGGCGCGGTATCAGCTCGCGTAACTTCTCACACATCTTTTTGCCTATATTATAAGCATTATCGGCGTGGATAAGGGCAGAGAGCGCATCTACCGATTGTGAGTTGATAAGGATATCCACTTTCACAAGGTTAGAAGCACGCATCCCAATAGGCGAATAGTCAAACGAAGCATAGCCCTTGCTCACTGTTTTAAGTCGGTCGTAGAAGTCGAACACGATTTCGGCAAGTGGCATATCAAAGTTCAGCTCTACACGCTCAGGGGTGAGGTAGTGCTGGTTGGTTATCTGTCCGCGTTTCTCAATACAGAGCGACATCACCTGTCCTATAAAATCGGACTTGGTAATGATGCTCGCTTTGATATATGGCTCTTCCACACGGTCTAATTTCGACGGGTCGGGTAGGTCAGAAGGGTTATTTACGATAATCGCTTTTTCGGGTTCTTTTTTGGTAAAGGCGTGGTAACTTACGTTAGGCACGGTAGTAATCACGGTCATACTAAACTCGCGTTCCAAGCGTTCTTGTACAATTTCTAAGTGCAACATTCCTAAGAATCCACAGCGGAAGCCAAAGCCCAAAGCGGCAGAACTTTCGGGGGTAAACACCAGCGAGGCATCGTTCAGTTGGAGTTTTTCCATTGAGGTGCGTAGCTCTTCGTAATCTTCGGTATCTACCGGATAAATTCCTGCAAATACCATTGGTTTCACGTTCTCAAAGCCGTCAATAGCTTCTTTACAACCGTCTACTGCCGAGGTAATCGTATCACCTACCTTTACCTCACGCGCGTCCTTAATACCGGTGATAAGGTACCCCACATCGCCGGTGCCAATCACTTGCTTGGGCACTTGGTTGAGTTTAAGCGTACCCACCTCGTCCGCATCATAAATTTTGCCGTTGGACATAAACTTGATTTTCTGCCCTTTGCGTATTTCACCGTTCATCACCCGGAAGTAAGTCTCCACCCCGCGGAAAGAGTTGTACACCGAGTCGAATATCAACGCTTGTAGTGGTGCCTTAGGGTCGCCAGTAGGGGCAGGAATACGCTCTATAATAGCCTCTAAAATTGCCTCTACGCCCAAACCTGTTTTACCACTGGCTGGGATAATCTCATCGGGCGAACAGCCCAGTAGGTCTACTATATCGTCTTTCACCTCTTCGGGGTTAGCACTGGGTAGGTCTATTTTGTTGAGTACGGGAATGATTTCAAGGTCGTTTTCGAGAGCCAAGTAGAGGTTAGAAATTGTCTGTGCTTGTATGCTTTGGGCAGCATCTACGATCAGGAGTGCCCCCTCGCAAGCAGCGATGGAGCGCGATACCTCATAAGAGAAATCGACGTGACCGGGGGTATCAATAAGGTTGAGAATATACGTTTCGCCTTTGTACACATATTCCATTTGTATTGCGTGGCTCTTGATAGTGATACCGCGCTCCCGCTCCAAGTCCATATTGTCGAGCAATTGGTCTTGTTTTTCGCGTTCGGTTACGGTTTGGGTAAAGTCGAGCAAACGGTCGGCTAAGGTACTCTTCCCGTGGTCGATATGTGCAATAATGCAGAAATTACGTATGTTCTTCATTTGTTTCTTAGTGTTTAGTTTTTAGTGATGAGTTGTGAGTTGTCTGTACCGAGAGACAACGAACTAATAATTTAAGGTGCAAAGATAGAAAATAATTGTCAATTCACAAATTGAAAGTTCTATCGTGCTTCAAAGAGGTTCTCATTTGTAGTCTGTCGGATTATTTGCAATATTTTTTTGATTGTAAATTTACTTTTTCAAAAGAAAAAGTTGCTAAATCAAAATTATTGTTTATATTTGCGACCAAATTAGAAAAAGAAAACAATATTTATTTCTTTAAAAGTATTAAGATTATCAATTTAAAAAACTTATCCAAATGAGAGATTTAACTAAAATGACAAACATTGAGGACTTGCGTGTGGTGTGTAAACGCAACGTCCCTAAGATGTTCTATGAGTATGTAGACACCGGCTCTTGGACTGAATCAACTTACAGAGAAAATGTTTCCGATTTTAATCCTATTAAATTCCGTCAACGCATATTAGTGGATATGGATAACCGTACCCTCGAAAGTACTCTTTTAGGGCAGAAGGTAAAGTTTCCCGCTATGACGGCTCCTGTTGGCTTTATGGGAATGATGTGGGCTGATGGTGAAATCCATATGGCAAAAGCCGCTCAAAAATTTGGAATCCCCTTTACGCTTTCTACAATGTCTATTTGCTCTATCGAAGATTTGGTAGAAGCAGGAGTAGAGCCCTTTTGGTTTCAGTTGTATGTAATGCGCGACCGCGATTTTATGAAAGACCTTATTCGTCGTGCTAAAGATGCTAAATGCTCTGCTTTAATGATAACCGTAGATTTGCAGGTGCTCGGCAATCGTCATCGCGATATCAAGAATGGACTTTCCACCCCTCCTAAGTTCACTATCCCTAATATGATTAACCTTTCTACTAAAATTCCTTGGGGGTTGCGCTATGTGTTTGGCAATCGCCGTTGGACATTTCGCAATATTGCAGGTCACGCGAAAAACGTATCCGACCTCTCTTCACTTTCCTCTTGGACAAAAGAGCAGTTCGACCCAAGTCTTAGTTGGAAAGATATCGCCGAAATTAAAGAATTGTGGGGGGACCTATCATCTTAAAGGGTATTATGACTCCTGAAGATGCTATCGAAGCTGTAAAATATGGTGCCGATGCGATTATTGTGTCTAACCACGGTGGTCGCCAAATGGACGATACTATTTCCACTATCAAAGCACTCCCCGATATTGTAAGTGCCGTAGGTAGCCAAACCGAAGTATGGATAGACTCTGGTTTCTATACAGGGCAAAATATGCTCAAAGCGTGGGCGTTAGGAGCCAAAGGTATTATGCTTGGTCGTGCTCCTGTATATGGGCTCGGTGCTTATGGCGAAGAAGGCGTAACACGTGCTTTGCAAATATTATATGACGAAATGGATACTACTATGGCTTTTTCAGGTCATCGTAACCTCCAAGATGTAGATAGTAGTATTTTAGTAGAGGGTACTTATCCTCTACCAAGCAATAATTTCCGAGTTTAGTTTAACTTTCATTGTAAAAAGAAAGAGCTTAATACATCATTCGTATTAAGCTCTTTCACTTTTTATTACAAACTATTAAAATTTAAACCACTTATTCTTCATTATAAATGCTCCTTACAATCCCGTCGGCAAGACCAATACGGGGTACGTGTACAATTTCTGCTCCTGACCATTTCATCGCATTGATGAACACTGTAAGTGCATACAGAATTACGTCGGCACGGTCGGGATTAAAGCCTAAGAGCCTGATGCGTTCATCGTAAGTAAATCCCGATACATAATTATAGTAATCGGTGAGGTACTGATAGCTCAGTGGTTCTCCTTCTCTGCTGTTGGAATTCTTGTGTATCTTGTTGATGTTCCCTCCTGAACCAATGGCTTCTATATGCTCACAGTCTTTCGTATGCTTTTTTATCCAGTGTTCTACTTCTTCCCACGTTTTATTGCTTACTTTGTTGTCTAATAAACGTACTGTACCTATGGGGAACGAACGCGACTTTTTTACCTTCCCCTTCGAGAAGACCGTAAACTCAGTACTACCCCCGCCTACGTCTATGTATAGGTAATCTTTATCTTTTTGTATTAAACTTGAAATATCGGTAGAAGCAATAATACCCGCCTCTTCGGCGCCATCTATAATATCTATGCGCACTCCTGTACGTTTGTATATCTCATCGGCTACTTGTTGCCCATTGGTAGATTCTCGCATTGCCGAGGTCGCACAAGCGCGATACTTTTCCACTTGGTTTACTTTCATCAGCAAACTGAACGCTTGCATCGTGTCTGCCAATCTATCGGTGTTTTCTTCTGAGATGAGTCCGTCTAAAAACACATCAGCTCCCAAACGGATAGGCACGCGCACCAAGCTGGCTTTGGTAAATTTCGGAGCTTCGTTAGGCTCTTCCAATACGTTCGAAATGAGCAATCTCACCCCGTTCGACCCTATGTCTATCGCTCCTAATTTTTTGATATTCATTTCGTAATTATTTGTCTTTGTCCATTTCTAAAGAGCGCACTTTTAGCGGGTTCTTAGTCAGTTCAGCGTATTCTTCACGGTTTCTAAACACATCTAAAGCAGTGAAAATAGCGTGACGGAACGACTCAGGATCGGCAATACCCTTGCCTGCTATTTCGTAAGCCGTACCGTGGTCGGGCGAAGTGCGTACTTTGCTAAGTCCTGCTGTATAGTTCACACCACTACCAAAGGCAATGGTTTTGAACGCGATAAGCCCTTGGTCGTGGTAAGGTGCTAATACCGCATCGTAGTTTCGGTAGGTTTGTGAACCGAAGAAACTATCGGCAGCAAAAGGGCCAAATACCAATATATTCTCATCGAAATACAGCTTTTTCAAGGCTGGGCGTAACACTTCGTCATCTTCGTTACCTATCACGCCTTTGTCTCCGCAATGTGGATTAATGCCCAATACGGCTATTTTAGGGCGTTGTAAGCGGAAGTCCTTAATGAGTGATTCGTTCATCAGGCGCGCTTTCTCCATAATGAGGGCTTCTGTAATAAGAGAAGAAACCTCTTTCAAAGGCACGTGGTCAGTAAGTAAACCCACTTTCAGGTCTTCGCTCACCATAAACATCAGGCTAGTACCGTTGAGCTCTTGTGCCAAATAATCGGTGTGACCAGGGAAGTGAAACGCGTCCGACTGTATGTTGTTCTTATTGATAGGAGCGGTTACCAGCACATCAATACTGTTGTTTTTTAATGCTTCCACCGCAGCTTGTAATGATAAAAAGGCATATTTGCCACCTTCTTCGGTTTCTTGTCCGAAGGTAACCGTAGGTGTTTCTTTCCAGCAGTTTAGCACATTTAGCTTGCCGTCAATAGCAGCTTCCACGCTCTCAATTCCTTGAAAATTGGCAGTGGTATTGAAATGTTTCTTCTGAAAAGAAACTAACTTGTTCGAAGCAAAAATAATAGGCGTACACAATTCCAATATTTGGTGGTCTTCAAAGGTTTTTAGGATAATTTCAAGCCCTATACCGTTCATATCACCAATGGAAATTCCTACTTTTATGGGTTTTTCTTTCATAAAATGAAATACATTTTAAAGTACTTATTCTTCTCTCTGAGTGTAGAATACGCTTATTCTGGGCAAGCGTTTTTCTACTTCTTCGTATTGCTGAGTAGTGAAATTACGGTTGTTGATGTACAAAACACCCTTCCACTGTATTTTCTCTATCGATTTTATAAACTGTTTGAAATCAAGCGGATTGTCGTTGATATTCACGTAAGTTAATCGTGGATTTTCAGCCAATGCTTGTGGTAATTTAGTGAGGTTGTTCGCATTGAAGTATACGTTTTCTAACTTTGGCAAACGTCCTACTGAGGCAGGTACTTCGCTAAGCGCAGCATTGCGCAACGATAGTTCTTCAAGTAGTGGCAACCTATCGAAGTTATCAGGAAGTACTTTTATTTTGTTCTTCGTGTCAAACTGACTGATGATAAGTGATTTCAACTTAGGTAAAGCAAACACTTGCTCTGGGAAATCTGTAAATTCAACTCCTTCAAACTTCAAATTTTCTAACTGTTTTAAGTTCATAAGTGACGCAGGCACTTCGGTAATCGGGTTATAGATATCTATAGTTTGCAAAGCCGAAAGACTGCCGATGTTCTCAGGTAATTTGCTGAGGTTATTGAGGCGTAACACCAATACTTTTAGTGTTTTATTTTCAACACTTAGCTCAGGAAAAGAGGCTATCCCCACTTCCTTTATTTCCAATACTTCAAGTTGCTGTGCTTCACTGAAAAGCCTTCTCAATAAAGCCTCACTTACTTGCACTTCATTATTTGAATTGCTATAAATTCTAACTTCTTTTAGCTTAGCAAAGTTAGTCTTCATAAGCTCTTCAGCGCTCCTGAAACTTTCTTCATCTCCGCTGGTAGTGGCAATTCTTATTTGCATAGATTGTGCCGCTGTAACAAACGGAAATGCGAGGGCAAACACGCATAAAAGTTGTTTTATTTTTTTCATTGTTCTATTTTTTATCTGTAAATAATTATTACTTTTGTCCTTTCAGAGTGCAAAGATATAAAAAATATGGGAGTAACACAAACTTATTCTTTTCATAGTAATGGTAAATTGCTCATTACGGGCGAATATGCGGTGCTCGACGGGGCGCTCGCTTTTGCTTTACCCACCCAAAAAGGACAGACGTTGAAGGTAATAGAGGGAGCAAACGAAAACCGATGGCAAGCCTTTGATGCCAACGGTGATTTGTGGTTCGACAGTGCGACACTCACTACTGAAACCGACCAACAAATAGCACAAACATTGCAAAAAATTCTCACTACGGCTACTCACCTCAACCCCAATTTCAAAGATAAATGGCTACACTCTCAGGTGCAAACTCATTTAGAGTTCCCTCGTTTGTGGGGCTTAGGCACTTCCTCTACACTCATCAACAATATAGCACAGTGGGCAGCCGTAAATCCATACGAACTGCTTTTTAAGAGTTTTGGTGGCAGTGGTTACGATATCGCTTGTGCCAAAAGCAATACCCCATTGCTGTATAAGTTGGAAGGAGGCAAACCACATAGTTACCCTTTGCGCTTTCTTTTTCCTCATACGCATCAAATCTACTTCGTTTATCTCAATCAGAAACAAAATAGTAAGGACGGAATTGCGCGTTATCGGTCAGTAACTAAAAGTAAACGCAAACTTGCTGAGAGCATTACTCGCCTTACTGAACAGTTTGTTTTAGCGCACACCGTAACCGATGTTTGTCAGATATTAAACGAACACGAAACCCTCATTAGCAACTACTTGTGTATGCCCACCGTTAAAGAACGCCTTTTTTCCGATTTTAACGGCACAGTGAAGAGTTTGGGCGCTTGGGGAGGTGATTTTGTATTAGCCATTTCCGAAACCGAAGATACCCCCGCTTATTTTGCCTCCAAAGGTTTTGGTACTTGTGTTCCTTACAACGAAATGATATAACATAAACCTCTGAATTGCTACTGTTGCATTTTTTCTGTTAAAATTGAGGTTTTACCCTTAATTTATTCAATATTTTAAAATCGTCTTATCTCCCTCTGATATTCAGTATAGTAAGCTCATTCCTTCGTCTTTCCTTCGTCTTAGGTTCGTCTTTCCTTCGCTTTAGCTTCGAGTTTCCTATAAGTTACCTATAAGATACGATAATGTTTAGTTGTACTGTTTTTCAGTACTTTATAAATTTGGAGCTAAAAAATATTTTACTGTCTTATTTTGAAGAAAAATTGGTGTTTTAGCTATTTTTAACAGAAAAAACGCAAAGGCACTTTCCCTATTCATTGCCGATAGCACTATAATAAAGTGCTTCATACATTGGCACTATTTTTTCCTCGTCAAAACGTTCAGCTACTTTGCGGGCGTTCTGTTTAAATTGTGCCAATCGGGCTTTGTCTTCAAGTATGTAAATAGCCTTCTCTGCCATTGCTTTTACATCGCCTATGGGGCACAGATAGCCCGATACGCCCTCTTCATTCACTTCTGGAAGTCCTCCGGTATTGCTCGATACTACCGGAACGCCTGCTGCCATTGCTTCTAATGCCGAAAGTCCAAAGCTCTCAGAGGCAGAAGGGAGTAAGAATAAATCGGTGAAACACAAAATGCGGTCTATATCAGAAGTATTACCTAAAAACAGCACTTTGCTCTTGATGCCTAAATCCTTGCAGAGCTGGTCGGCTATCTCGCGCTCAGGTCCGTCACCTACCATTATGAGCTTAGCGGGAAGTTTCTGCTGAATGCCATAAAAAATTCTCACCACATCGTCTATACGTTTTACCTTCCTAAAATTACTAATGTGTGTAACGATGAGTTCCTCAGGCTTTGCCATTACAGTGCGTTTGCAAGGAGAAGTTTCTTTGGATTTTTTTATATTTGTGAAGTTAGGAATTACCTTAATATCTTTATCTATACGGAAAAGTCTTAGAGTATCTTGCTTCAAACTCTCCGACACTGAAGTTACAATATCCGATTCGTTAATGCTAAACGTGACTGCCTCTTTGTAAGTAGGGTGGTTGCCCACAAGGGTAATATCGGTGCCGTGAAGGGTCGTTACCATAGGTACTTCTATCCCTTCCCGTTTGAGCATTTGTTTAGCCATATAACCTGCATAAGCGTGCGGAATAGCGTAATGCACGTGCAAAATATCTATGTGATAGGTTTTTATCACATAAGCCATTTTGCTGGACAATGCTAGTTCGTAAGGCTGGTAGTGAAACAAGGGGTATTCCTCTACGTGCACTTCGTGAAAGTGAATGTTCATCTCCAAGAAGTCTAAACGCACGGGGTAACTATACGTGATAAAGTGCACCTGATGACCTTTGCGAGCTAAGGCAAGCCCGAGTTCGGTAGCTACAACACCACTCCCCCCAAAGGTAGGGTAACACACTATGGCTATATTCATATTTGATATATATTAGAGAGGCAAAGGTACTAATTTTTCTGTGGGTATTGAAAATATTAACAAAAAATTATATCTTTGTACTCACTAAATAGCGTTCTATATGAAAACTTTAGATTCTTTTATAAATATTAAAAACGGCGATTTTCTTCTTATAAAAGGAGAGACCATCACTGCCGATACTACTTTTGCAATTCTTAGAGAACGTTTTCCTAATAACAAAGTATGGGACGTAGGGACAGGCTATTATTGGTTGTATTTCAGCGATTGTTCTTTTGAGGGGAAGTTATTTAATGTGTCGCTTTGTTTTGAAGGAGAACAGCTAAAATTCTTAGGTTTTGCAATGAAGAATGAAAAACAAACCTCGTGGGACGATTGGAGTGAAGCATACGAATTGCAGACTGAAAAATACTATGACCAATGGCTTACAACACATATAGGCAAGGAACGCACTTTCTCTTGGGGAACTATTAAGTCTATTTACGACCACAAAGGAGGGGGTACAGCTATTTGGGTGAATTATAACAAATAAAAGAGGCTTTCTATAAAGTTATAGAAAACCTCTTGTTATCGGGTGAGCCTCTCAGTGAGAGGAATTGGTACCTCAGCTTAAAAGCTATAATGCTCTTTAATTCGAAATGACGAATAGGTAAAGCGGGTTATAAATCTTCGTTCAAACTATCAATAATAGTTAGTTTAGCAAAGCGTAATAATATATTTTTTAAACCTCCTGTCTCGAAATTTATTTGCGCCTTTTTATCATTTCCTGTTCCTTCCAATGAAATTACTTTACCACGACCGAAACGTTCGTGATAAACTACTGTTCCTATATCCAGTCCGTTATAAGTATTTTTATTATTACTATTAGAATTATACAAAGCATTCACAGGTTTTAACTTCCTGAGTTTTTGTTGTTCTTCTCCTGTTGGAGCGTTTTTATGAGGAGGTATTCCACTTATAGGTTTCTGCAAACGTAGTTTACTTTTATCTACTTCACCAAAAATATCCCTATCAATAAGTGGTTTATAACGATAATTAGGATTAGAAATAGAAGGGGTAAGATACTGCAGATAACGTTCATCTATTTCTTCGATAAATCTACTTGGCTCGGCATCAGAAAGTTTTCCCCAACGATAACGGTTTTCTGCATAAGTTAAATAGGCTTGTTTCTCAGCACGGGTGAGTGCTACATAAAATAACCTTCTTTCTTCTTCCAAATCATTACGTGATTGTATGCTCATTGCCGAAGGAAACAAATCTTCTTCCATTCCTACCACGTATACATACGGAAACTCCAATCCTTTTGCCAAGTGAATAGTCATCAAAGCTACACGGTCATCATCGCCTATCTCTTTATCCATATCAGTAGCCAAAGCAACATCTTCTAAATATTCTGAAAGACTTGCCCTGCTATCTGCCACATCTTCTTGTCCTTCTACAAAATCTTTCATACCATTAAGCATCTCTTCGATGTTTTCCATTTTGGCTATACCCTCGGGGGTACCATCTTTTTTAAACTCTTGCAAAAGCCCTGTTTTCTTTGCGACTTGTTCGGCAACTTCAAAAGCATTTGCTTTTTGATTGAGTGCTTGAAAGTTAAGAATCATTACCACAAAATCAGTAAGTTTTTGCTTTGTAGTAGTGTTGATGTGCAATTCTGGAAGTTTATTGATGTTATACATTATCTCGAAGATAGACTTCTTATAATGATTTGCTGCCAAAGTAAGCTTTTCCATTGTAGTTTCTCCAATGCCTCGTGCAGGAAAATTGATAATACGCACCAAAGCTTCCTCATCATTTGGATTGATGATAAGTCTTAAATAAGCAAGCATATCTTTGATTTCCTTGCGTTGGTAGAATGACAATCCGCCATAGATGCGATATGGAATATCACGTTTTCTAAGAGCATCTTCAATAGCACGCGATTGTGAGTTAGTGCGATAAAGCACCGCAAAATTACCATTAGGAAGCTGGTATTGCATCTTGTTTTCAAAGATAGAGCTCGCTACAAAACGACCTTCATCAGCATCAGTAGGACTTCTATGCACTTTAATAGGTTCACCTAATTCATTTTCGGTGAAAACTACCTTTTCCAATCGTATTTTATTGTGTTCTATCACGCTATTAGCTGCTTCCACAATGTTTTTTGTAGAACGGTAATTTTGCTCTAACTTATATTCTTTTGCCTCTGGATAATCATTTTTGAAATTGAGAATATTATTGATGTTTGCTCCCCTAAAAGCATAAATACTTTGCGCATCATCTCCTACTACACAAATGTTATGAAAACGGTCAGCCAAAGCCTTCACGATAAGATATTGAGAGTGATTGGTATCTTGATACTCATCTACAAGAATATACCTAAACCTATTTTGATATTTTGCCAATACATCAGGATATAGATTGAGGAGTTCATTTGTTTTCAGCAATAAATCGTCAAAATCCATTGCTCCTGCTTTAAAACACCTATCTACATATTCTTGATAAATTTCTCCTAAACGTGGTTGTCTTGCCATTGCGTCAGCTTCCATCAGTTCAGGATTATTAAAATAGGCTCTCACGGTAATAAGACTGTTTTTAAAGGAAGAAATACGCGATTGTATTCGTTTATACTTATAGATATCCTTGTCCAACTCCATCTCCTTAATGATGCCATTAATAAGGCGCTGAGAGTCTTGAGTGTCATATATAGTAAAATTTTGAGGATATCCCAATTTATCGGCTTCGATGCGCAAGATTTTGGCAAAAACAGAGTGGAATGTACCCATCCATAGGTTCTTTGCTTCGTTGTTGCCTACAAGACTAGCAATACGCTTTTTCATTTCGTTGGCAGCCTTATTAGTAAAGGTAAGAGCAAGGATATTGAAAGCATCTACTCCTTCTCGCATCAAGTTGGCTATGCGATAAGTAAGCACGCGAGTTTTACCAGAGCCTGCTCCTGCTATCACGATGATAGGTCCATCTTTTTGAAGCACGGCAGCACGTTGAGGAGCATTTAGACTTTCTAATTCCTTTAAAAATGTATCCATAATAATCTTCGCAAAAGTTATATTATCCTCGTTTGAGTTCTATGACAGTAATTTCAGGCCATACGCCTAATCTTCCAGGGAATGCGTGATACCCAAACCCACGATTTACGTTTAAATATTGTGCTCCTTCTTGATACATACCACCCCAATATTTATAAATATATTGTGAGGGACTCCACCGCCATTGGGGTATTTCAATCCCGCACTGCATTCCGTGTGTATGACCGCTAAGGGTGAGCGCTATGTTCTTTTTCTCGGGCAAAACAATTTCTTGAAAATGAGTAGGGTCGTGGCTCATCAGTATTTTAAAATCTTCTTCGTTTACTCCCTCCATAGCTTTATTGAGGTCGCCGTATTTAGAGAATCTACCGCGCCCCCAGTTTTCAACGCCTATAAGGGCAATCTTTTCGCCATTGCGTTCTAAATAGCGGTGCTCATTGAGGAGCAAGTCCCAACCCATTTCCTTTTGTAAATTAAACAAGTGTTCTAAGTTCTTGCGCTTGGCTTCAACGCTTTCCCAAGAAGAGTAATCGCCATAATCGTGGTTACCCATAATAGAAAAGACACCATCAGGAGCGTGCAACGTAGCAAACAAGCTTTTCCAATTGTGAACCTCCTCTGCCAAGTTATTTACCAAATCGCCTGTAAAAAGAATGACATCACTCTTTTGAGCATTGATAAGTTCTACCCCATAACGTATCTTTTCATAATTGTCAAAACTTCCACAGTGAATATCCGAGATTTGAGTAATTCGATAGCCATCGAACGCCTTAGGAAGGTCGCGAAAATAAAGGGTATACTTCCATACCTTGTAATTGTACTTTCCTTTAAAAATAGCGTAGAGGATAGAGGCAAAAGGAATAGCCGCCAAGCCCCAACCCAGCATACTGATAAACTTGCGTCGTGAGGGCAAACGAGGAGCGTTTTGCTTTTTCTTGCTGAAAAAAGCGCGTATAAGCCGAGTAATATCTTCTATAAGCAAAGGCAAACTGACAAACAAGCAGATGATGAGCCACGTAAGCAGTCCTGCCACAGCATATTGCTGAGGAGCACTCCACACCGTTTTACCTCTGTTGAACCAATGATAAAGAAGGTTGAGAACAATCGCTACTGCTATTCCCCAGAAAGTCCAATGTATCCATCGTGCTACGGCAAGTGTCTTTAAGCTTCTGCTAGCATAAAAACTCAATAAGAAATACAGCGTAAAGATACTGATAAGTATAATATAAATCATAGAATATTTGCCTATTCGTTAATTTGCTAATTTGCTAATAATCTCACGAATAATTTTAACGTTAGAAATAGGTCTTTTTCTTTCATCTAAAAAACTTTCTGTTTTGAACGAGAAAGGTAAGGTAGTGCCTAAATCTTCGAAAACAGTACCTGAGAAATGTACTTCGGTAAAACCGGCAGCTTTTATCTGCACGATACTTTGCGCATTGATGCCACCACCGGGCATAATAGTAGGTTGTCCTCCGCCAATGCGATTGAGTTCTTTTAGAAGAGCGAGCCCCTCAATAGCCGATTTCTTACCTCCTGAGGTGAGAATGCGTTTCACTCCCAAACGCTTCAAGGTTTGAATAGCTACAATGGGGTCGGGGGCACAGTCGAAAGCACGATGATAGATAAATTCCATATCACCAGAGGCTTCAATGAGGCGTGTGGTGCGCTCTTCATCAATAGTATTATCGCGGTGCAACACACCCGTTACTACGCCCATACAACCTAACTTACGGCAAAGAGCAATATCGCGCAACATTACATCGAATTCTTCTTCGGTATAAGTGAAATCGCCACTGCGTGGACGTATCAGCACACAATTGCCGATGCTCAGTTCGTCCATTACTTTTTTAATCAATCCGTAGCTTGGAGTGATGCCTCCTACTCCCAATTCACTGCATAATTCAATGCGAGTAGCACCTGCTTCTTGTGCATTTTTAGCCGACTCGAATGAGCTGGCACATATTTCGTAAATCATAATGTCTTTGTTAATTTGGAGTGCAAAGGTAGAGAATAATTAGCAAATAAGCAAAATTTTAATTAATGGTTAGTGGTTAATGACGAATGTAATGCGGAGGGGGGATTTCAACTTTGATAAAGACAGTAAGGGAGGTGTGGCGACGGAAAGGCGAATGATGAGTGGGTTTACAGTGGGTCTACAGTGGGTCTACAGTGGGTCTACAGTGGGTCTACAGTGGGTCTACAGTGGGTCTACAGTGGGTCTACAGTGGGTCTACAGTGGGTCTACAGTGGGTCTACAGTGGGTCTACAGTGGGTCTACAGTGGGTCTACAGTGGGTCTACAGTGGGTCTACAGTGGGTCTACAGTGGGTCTACAGTGGGTCTACAGTGGGTCTACAGTGGGTCTACAGTGGGTCTACAGTGGGTCTACAGTGGGTCTACAGTGGGTCTACAGTGGGTCTACAGTGGCTCTACAGTGGCTCTACAGTGGGTCTACAGTGGCTCTACAGTGGCTCTACAGTGGCTCTACAGTGGCTCTACAGTGGCTCTACAGTGGCTCTACAGTGGCTCTACAGTGGCTCTACAGTGGCTCTACAGTGGCTCTACAGTGGCTCTACAGTGGCTCTACAGTGGCTCTACAGTGGCTCTACAGTGGCTCTACAGTGGCTCTACAGTGGGTCTATAGTGAGTCAAGAATTAACAAAAGACAAATTCAAAATAAGGATATAATGGAGGTAAGAAAGAGACTATTGGGCGCTTTCAACTTTGCCAAAGTCTGAAACTTTGGCAAAGTCCATACTGGAAAAGGGAGTGTAGCGACGCAAAGACAGTGCAAGCTACATAGGCAGGTGTTATTAGCAGATTAGCAAATTTGAGAATTAGCAAATGGGGGTGGGAGAATGAAATAATGTAGATATGGAGAGCTTATAGGAAAGACGAACAAAAGACGAACAAAAGACGAACAAAAGACGAACAAAAGACGAACAAAAGACGAACAAAAGACGAACAAAAGACGAACAAAAGACGAACAAAAGACGAACAAAAGACGAACAAAAGACGAACAAAAGACGAACAAAAGACGAACAAAAGACGGTGCGAGCCACACGGGCAGATAGAGAAAAGACGAACAAAACCTTTCCCTAACCTGCTCCAAAGGGAAAAATAAAGCGACGTAAAGACAAACAAATGACGAACGAAAAAAGAAGGTAAGTTAAAACTAAGAGCGAGATAAGAAGAAGGTTATTAGTGGATTTTAACATTGCCAAAGGTTTGAAATTTTGGCAATGTTCATACAAACAACGGTACGAGTGATACGGGCTGATAATGGAACAATGAAGGAAAATAGGTTTTGCGAAGTAATATAAGTGTTGAAATATAGGGAGTGGTTTGTAAGCGATTGATATATAATGTGTAACAGAAAAGAGAGAGACTCTATTGCAATAGGAAAATGATGGATTTATTCTTGAAAATAAATTATAGTACGAAGCTATGTGCTTTGCTTTATACATATTAATATAACTCTTCTGTTTTATTATTATGCGCTTTATTTTCTATTTCAAATAAATTAATAGGCTGTTATTAATTAAAAGTTTTATTATTTTAGTTTTTATGCTTTGTAGAATTTGTAAAATAAAATATTTTTAAATATTCCTTATGATAGATTTTTGAATGAAATAGAAAATAAAAAGATTGTTTATAGTTGTTTTTTCGAAATAATACGAAAATGCAATACTTTCCGTTTAATTTTGATGTATATGTAAATCAGTTTGTTATATCTAAAATCAATATTTCATAAAATTTATATATAAAAAAACTTTATTAAATATTTGGTCATATCATTTTTTATTTGTTATTTTGCCCCGTCGATTAAAGAAGAATAAAAACTAAATCACAATTAAAACTAAGATACTATTTTAATAATGGATTTTAAACAATTAGAAAAACAATATCGCGATGAATTGTTACAAAACGTGATTCCGTTTTGGCTAGAGAAATCGCAAGACAAAGAATATGGTGGTTATTTTACTTGTCTTGACCGCCAAGGAAATGTATTTGATACCGATAAGTTTATTTGGCTACAAGGGCGTGAAGTATGGCTCTTTGCAATGATTTATAACCGTGTAGAAAAACGTCAGGAATGGTTGGACTGTGCTATACAAGGGGCAGAGTTCCTCAAGAAATACGGACACGACGGAAACCTAAACTGGTATTTTTCATTAGACCGACAAGGTAACCCTCTTGTGGAACCTTATAATATTTTCTCTTATACCTTTGCTACGATGGCTTTCGGTCAGTTGAGCATTGCCACAGGCAATCAAGAATATGCCGATATAGCCAAACGCACTTTTGATATTATCCTTTCCAAACAAGATAATCCTAAGGGAAAATGGAACAAAGCCTACCCAGGCACTCGTTCGCTTAAAAACTTTGCCTTGCCTATGATTCTCTGTAATTTGGCATTGGAGATAGAACCCTTATTGGACGAGGCTTTTATCGAGAAAACGATGGATACTTGTATTCACGAAGTAATGGACGTATTTTTACGCCCTGAACTGGGTGGCATCGTAGTAGAAAATGTAAATGCTGACGGTTCGCTATCTGATACTTTTGAAGGTCGTCAGCTTACCCCCGGTCACGCCATTGAGGCAATGTGGTTTATAATGGACTTAGGCAAACGTCTCAATCGTCCTGAGCTCATCGAAAAGGCGGTGCAAACTACTCTAAAAATGATTGACTACGGTTGGGATAAAGAGTATGGCGGTATCTACTACTTTATGGATAGAAAAGGCTGTCCGCCCCAACAATTAGAATGGGATCAGAAACTGTGGTGGGTACATATAGAAACGCTTATCTCGCTGATAAAAGGATATCAACTCACTGGTAATAAAGAGTGCTTGCAGTGGTTTGAGAAAGTGCATCATTACACTTGGGAACATTTTAAAGATTCTAAACATCGCGAATGGTGGGGGTACCTCAACCGCCAAGGCGAAGTGCTCTTAGACCTCAAAGGCGGTAAATGGAAGGGCTGTTTCCACGTACCACGTGGCTTATATCAAGTGTGGAAAACAATTGCAATGATTAATGGTTAATTGTTAATGGTTAATGATAAAAGACAAATAATGAACAGAAAAACTTTGACAAAGTCTAAGCTACTTTGCCAAAGTTTCCTGCCCGTGTGGCTCGCACCTTTGGCAAAGTCTGCACTATTCGTTTTATCTCTAATAATATTGACGGCTTGTACAGAAACCCAAAAAGAACAACCTATGAAAATTAATATTACAACACTTACCACCCAAGGCTTGGAAGGCGATTTGCAGAAAGGCGTTTCGGCTTCTTATGCTGCCCTGCTCAACGGTGAATTATTGGTAGCAGGAGGGTGTAACTTCCCTGATAAACTCGGGTTTGAAGGCGGAAAGAAAGTGTTTTACGATGAAATACTTCATTTCAATAAAACGCAAAACCAATGGCAAACAGTGGGCAAACTTCCTGAAGCAGCGGCGTATGGGGTATCGGTAGCGATTCCTGCTGGCTATCTGTGGATAGGAGGACAGACGGCTACACACTCTTTAGCCAATTGCTATAAGGTGCAGTATTCAAAAGAAAAAGGCATTACGCTTACTTCTTTCCCCTCTTTGCCTGAACCACTCGACAACTTTGCAGGTGCGAGCATAGGTAGCAAGGTGTTTGTAGCGGGAGGTAGTGCTTCGGGAAAGCCCTCTAACAAAGTGTATTATATCGATACTGCTACTGATGAAGAGTGGCATCGCTTGCCTGATTTCCCCGAAGAGCCCAGTGTACAACCTGTATTAGTAGCGATGGAACAAGAGGGTGATACACACTTATTCTTGTTAGGAGGCTTTTTCGGGGGGGATACTACCCGCGTGCCTACTCTCTCTACTGCTGTGTGGAGGTATAGTGTGCAACAACAGCAATGGCAAAAAGTAGCTACACAAGAAAGTCTTGATAAAGTGCCATTTTCGCTCACAGGAGCTACAGCTTTGGCTATTGATAACCGCTATATTGCTTGTTTTGGAGGTGTAAATGCGACACTTTTCTTAAAAACCATCACCGACCTCTATCATATAGGTCGCGATACTACCCTCACTGATGAGACACGCAAGCAGAAAAACTACGATTATATGTCGCATTATATGACACAGCCTATTGAGTACTATCGTTTCAATAAAGAGTGTTATCTGTTCGATACTCACACGCAACAGTGGTCGGTGCTCGATACACAAACTGATTTCGCTCGAGCAGGTGCTACCTTAGTAGGCTCTCCAGTTGAGTTCTACCTCGTGCAAGGAGAACTAAAACCGGGTGTACGTAGCAATAAAACTTTTAAAGTTGTGGTAAAATAGTATATACTTATTTAAGGGAGAGGCAATGTCTCAGAAATCAATCAAAAAAACAAAATCAAACAAACTTTTGTTAATCTGTTAGATTTCCTGACCGTAGGGAGGCTCTTTAACAAACCAATATAACAATTGATACTATGAAAAACAGTAAAATATACCCTTGGATAGTAGTGGCATTGCTATGGGTGGTGGCACTATTGAATTATTTAGATCGACAAATGCTCTCCACGATGCAGGAGTCGATGAAAATGGACATCAAAGAGCTTGCTGTGGGAGAAAACTTTGGTAGGCTGATGGGAGTGTTCCTTCTTATCTACGGATTGATGAGCCCTGTGGCTGGTATTATTGCCGACCGCGTGAACCGCAAGTGGATGATTGTAGGAAGCCTGTTTGTATGGTCGGCAGTAACTTATGGTATGGGTTATGCGACAACCTTTAATCAGGTGTATTGGCTGCGCGCCTTAATGGGACTCAGTGAGGCGCTTTACTTAGCTACTGCTCTTTCTATGATAGCCGATTACCATACTTCAAAAACACGTTCTTTGGCTATAGGTATTCATATGTCGGGGCTTTATGCAGGACAAGCCTTAGGAGGCTTTGGAGCTACTATTGCCTCTAACTATACTTGGCATACTGTGTTTCACTGGTTTGGTATGGTAGGGATAGTGTATGCTTTTTTCTTGGTATTTACTCTCTTTGATATAGAGCGTAAACCACAAGCAACTACACAAACAACGTCAGCACCGAAAAACTCATTGTTGTCGTCGCTTGCTCTTGTGTTTGGCACTTTCTCTTTCTGGATACTCTTGTTCTACTTTATGGCATCGAGTTTTCCAGGCTGGGGAACTAAGAACTGGTTGCCTACGCTCTTTGCTACTAACTTAAATGTACCGATGGCTACTGCAGGACCTATAGCAACAATTTCTATCGCTATATCTTCTTTCTTAGGAGTGCTCATAGGAGGTACATTGTCCGACCGCTGGGTACAGACAAATATCAAAGCGCGCATCTACACTAGTACTATTGGTTTAGGACTTACCATTCCTGCCTTGATACTCATAGGCTTTGGAGAGTCGTATGTAGCAATGATAGGGGCAACTTTGCTTTTTGGTATTGGCTACGGAATGTTCGATACCAACAATATGCCTATCTTATGCCAAATTATTCCACAACAGCAACGCGCTACGGCTTATGGCATTATGAATATGGGAGGCGTATTTTCGGGCTATGCTGTTACCTTAATGCTTGGTACTTCTACCGATGCGGGCAACTTAGGAGCTGATTTTAGCAAACTCTCGGTGATTATCTTAATAGCCATTGTACTGATGTTGTTATTCTTAAAACCTAAGAGAGAATTGTGTGGAGAATAATAATCCCCAACTCCTCCCAAGGAGGAGCTAATTGAAATAGAATTATTAATAAACACTCTCCTTATTATTGCTTTTGAGGTTCCCCTTCCCCTTCCTTTTAGGGAGGGGAAGAAAGGAGAGGGAGAGGAATAAATAACTAAATAAAATGACATTTGAAAAAATTAATGGGCTGATAGTAGCGCCCTTTACACCTTTTGACAAGAAAGGAGAAGTAAATTTAGACCCTATTGATAAATATGCAAAACTCTTGCAAAAAAATGGATTGATAGGCGTATTTATCAACGGTTCGTCAGGTGAAGGCTATATGATGACGGTTGAAGAACGTATGAAGATAGCCGAAAAATGGGTATCAGTAGCTCCCAAAGGCTTCAAAGTGATTGTACACTGTGGGGCTACCTGCATAAAAGATAGCTACAAAATGGCACAACACGCCCAAGAAATTAGAGCTTTCGGTATTGGGGCAATGGCTTCACCTTTCCCCAAAGCGGGTAGGGTAGAGGAGCTGGTGAAATACTGCGAGGAAATAGCTTGTGGAGCGCCTAATCTGCCTTTCTATTTTTACCATATCCCTGTGCTCAATGGGGTGTACCTTCCTATGTTGCCTTTCCTTAAAGCAGCTGACGGACGTATTCCTAACTTAGCGGGTATCAAATACACCTACGAACCACTTTATGAGTACAACCAATGTATGTTGTACAACAATGGTAAATACGATATGCTCTACGGCTTAGACGAGACTATCCTCAATGCTCTTGTAATGGGGGGTGCTCGTGGTGGTATTAGCGGTACTGGTAGCTATATAGGCAAGGTATTGGTAGGTATCATAGATGAATACCACAAAGGCAATATTGCCAAAGCTGCTGAGTTGCAAAACTACGCCCAAGACGTGATAAATGTAATTGCTAAATATCGTGGCAACATAGTGTGCGGTAAGCGTATAATGAAGTTGCTCGGTTTAGACTTAGGTATCAATCGTACGCCTTTCCAAAACATTACTGATGAAGAGGAAGCAGTCATTAAGAAAGAATTGGAAAGCATTGATTTCTTTAACAAATGTAACCAAATGTAGTTTATATAAAATGTAATTAACCTACCACCCCATTGTATTAATAGAATCAATCAGTAAAAATTTAAAGTAATGAAGCAAAAGTATTTATTTAATGTATTCTTCTTGTTGTTTTTTACCACAATAGGTTGGGCGCAAGAGATAATAGTGAAAGGGACGGTTTCTTCTGATGAAATGCCGTTGCCAGGCGCTGCTGTAGTTGTGAAAGGTACCACACACGGTGCCCAGACCGACTTTGAAGGGAACTATACCCTCACTGCAAAGGAGGGTGATATTCTTGTATTTAGCTTTGTAGGGTATACTACCCAAGAGAGAAGAGTAACAGGAGGTGGAAATGTTACACTTAATATTAAGTTAAAAGAAGAGAGCAATACGCTTGATGAAGTGGTGGTGACGGGATATGGAGTGCAAACTCGTAAAACCTTAGCTACTTCAGTTTCTAAATTGAACACAAAAGTATTAGAAAGTGCTCCACGTTCTAATGCGGCTACCGCTCTACAAGGTAGTATTGCAGGACTTAGAGTAACCCAAGTAACAGGGAAACCAGGGACTACCCCCGAAATACAATTGCGTGGTGGTACTGGCTTCGATGGTAGTGGTTCTCCTTTGGTCTTAATAGATGGAGTACCAGGTTCTTTTTACGCCTTAAACTCTGATGATATAGAATCTATGGAGGTCTTAAAAGACGCTGCTTCTACTGCTATTTATGGAGCACGTGCTGCGAATGGAGTTATCTTGATAACTACTAAAAAAGGAAAAACAGGACGTTCTAATATTACCGTCAGAACCAAATATACGATGAATCAGAAACGTGCTTTACCCGATTATCTTGATGCGCGCGACTTTATCTACTGGAATAGACGTGCTATTAAGAATGTACAAGACTACGGAGTACACAATTTCGACCAATTCCTTACTGGTACACACGCTATGTCAACAGGTAATAATACTACTGATTCACCATATACTACAATGGAACTTACCAATGCCAATCGTTATTTGCTTAATAATCCAGAATGGCAAACAATGACAGATCCTTTAGACCCTACTAAAACACTTATTTTTCAAAATAATAATGTAGGAGAACTTATCTATCAATATAGTGATGCTAAAGATTACAGTGTTTCATTTGAAGGAGGTAATGATAAAGGCACTTATTATTTGGGATTAGGATATTTAGATGATACGGGTTTAGTATTAGGGTCTAACTTTAAACGTTATTCTGGTACTTTTAACGGTTCATATAAGATTACTGATGATTTTAAAGTATCTTCTAATGTTCTTTATGCTCAATCTAACAAAGTAGGGTCTTTTAGAGATGCTTTGAGTACTTATGCCAATGAAGATGATTATTTTATTTTCCAACGTTTTGCAGGGCAAGCGCCTACTTCACGTATTTACAATACCAATCCCGATGGCAGTTCTTCTAAAGACTACAATCCTGGTAGTAACTCAGGTTTTGGTAACCCTGCTTACTACAAAGATAAGTTCTTAATGGACAATATAGAACACCGTATTACGGCTTCGGTACAGTTTGATTGGAAATTGCTTAAAAATCTTTCTTTGATGGCACGTGCTAGCCATTTCGCTGTGCATAATACAGATGAAAGGTTTTACAAGGCTTATATGAATAGTGGAGCTTTAGTATCTTCTCGCCAAGCTAAAACGGCTTACGATCGCACTATGAACAATCAGGGTACCCTTACGCTGAACTACAAAAATACTTTTGCTGAAAAGCATAATCTAAGTGTATTATTAGGAGGTGAGTTTTTCAAACAACAACAATTCGCTTCTAATGCAGCTACTGAAGGTTCTCCCACTGACCTTATCCGTACCCTCAATGCAGGAGCTAAAGCAAGTGGAATCCCTTATTCCTACAAACGCGATTATAGTATAGTGTCTGCTTTTGGGCAACTTAATTACGATTATGACGACCGCTACCTTTTAGGACTTACTTTCCGTTATGACGGTACTTCAAAACTACGTGATAATAAATTCGGCTTTTTCCCGGGAGCTTCTATAGGTTGGAATGCTCATAATGAAGAGTTCTTCAAAGAAGGAAAAATTAGCCAAGTAATCAGCAGACTAAAACCACGTGTGAGCTATGGGGTAAACGGAAATATTGATGCTTTGACTATAAGCAATGATTACTATTGGTTGTTAGGAAAATACAGTGTACAATCACCCTATAATGGTAAGAAAGGCTATGTAAATACTTCTGTACCTTTGTATTACTTGAAATGGGAAAAAGCTACTACGTTAAACTTCGGGTTAGACCTTGGACTTTTTAACAATCGTGTGAATTTCTTAGTAGATTATTTCATTCGTGATATCTATGATAAATTGGCAGACCAAAGAATACCTATCTCTACAGGTTTCTCATCTGTGAAAATCAATAATGGTACACTACAAAACAGAGGTATTGAAATTGAGGCGAACTTCAAAGTTATCAATACTGATGATATAAAATGGAATATAGGAGCTAACTTTACCCGTATTCGTAGCTTTGTGAAGAAACTTCCACATAACGGTAATGATAAGAATCGTATAGGAGGACAAGAAATATGGGATCCTTCTGATCCTACCAAAACTATGTATGTAGGTGGTCGTCAAGAAGGAGAACGTGTAGGTGATGACTTAGTAGTAGGTTATCAAGATGAAGGTGTATATCATAACCAAGCAGAATTAGAACCTCATAAAAACAGACAAATTGACTTTTATGCGGGTACTATACCTGCGGCTAATAGAAAACCTATGGTAGGTGATACCCGTTGGAAAGACGTAAATGGTGATGGTATTATCAATAGCCGAGATAGAGTAGTATTGGGTAGGACAACTCCCGATTTTATAGGAGGTTTTACTACCGATTTTACTTATAAAAACATTAATCTCTTTGTAAAAACAGACTATGCGGTGGGACACTTAGTACACAATGGCGTACGAAGTAGAGGTATTTCACAAGTACAGGGTAATATGAACTGGACATCAGAGATAAAAGATACTTGGACACCTGAGAATCCTAATACTGATATTCCACGTTATGACTTTACCGACCCTCGCGGCAACCATAAAGCTGAAACAAAAGCAGGAGAAGAACAATTTACAGCAAGTTCTCGCTACTGGGAGAAAGGAGATTATTTGGCTTTGCGTGAAATTACTCTTAGCTATAATTTGCCAGGATCTTTAGTGAATAATGCTTTTAAAGATATTCGTCTTTTCGTTTCAGGTACTAACTTAGCTTACTTTACTAAGTATTCGGGTTATTCTCCTGAAAAAGGCGGTTGGGATAATGGACGTTTTCCTTTGCCACGTAGCTTTACTTTTGGTATCAATGCTACTTTTTAAATAACTTTTTAAAATAGAACTAAAATGAAAAGAAATATATTATTAGGACTCTCATTGCTATTTTTGGGAGCCTGTGAATTAGAAACACCTCCTGAAAGTGATCTTACTTATACAGGATTTTGGAATAAAGAAGAAGCAGCCAAGTCGGTACACTCAGGCGTATATTCACGTTTTAGATCTTATGGGTATACAATGTGGCTGATGGGGGAACTCCGTTCTGATATATGGGGCGGTAAAGCTATCGAAAATTCACATAATCAAGACCTCTATACTAACGACATTAACATTACTAAGGTCGCATTTAATAATTGGGGAAATTGGTATTCAATGTTGCATTATATCAATGACTTTATTAAAAATGCCCCTCAAACTCCTTTCAGTAATGAAAATGAGAAAAAGAATATGTTGGCACAGATGTATGGGCTTAGAGCCTATATCTATTACACTATGCTAAAAAGTTGGGGAGATGTACCTCTTGTTACAGAACCTTTGCAAAACGTTAATAACTTAACTGCTCTTAAAAAAGCACGTGCTCCTAAAGCAGAAGTATTAGCTTTTATCAAACAAGATATCCAAAGATCGTTAGACTTATTTGAGGGTAATGAGAACTTTTATCGTGATAACGTATATTGGTCAAAACGTGCTACCCTTATTCTTAAAGGAGATGTCTTCTTGTGGTCAGGTAAAGTGTTAGGTGGTGGTGCCACTGAATTTACTGAAGCCAAGAATGCTCTTAGCCAAGTTTCAGGAGCATTAGTGCCCTATGAAAACTTATGGGGTATTGATAACGAAAAAAATACTGAGTTTATTTTTGCCTTAGACTATAAGAAAGATGAAGCTGAACATTTCTATAAAGTAACAACAGCACGTAATACTGATGTTAAGGATAAGTTTGATGATAGTGGTCGTAAAATTTCTTCTTTTCTATATGTAGAAGGAGGTAACTATAATTCTCCTTCTGAAAAAACTTTGCGCCTAATAGATGACGTAAAAGATCAACGCCGTGCTACATTTGTACGTGTTTACTCTGATAATGTAGGACATATTCCTTTTAACACTACTAATTATTTAGGTTCTATATTATCAAAATTCGTAGGAAGAAATAACTCAGGAGATATAGTGAACGAAAATAACGTACCTATTTATCGCTATGCTGATGTATTATTGCTATTGGCAGAGGCTAAAAATAACTTGGGTGAAGACCCTTCTGCTGAGATAAACCAAGTGCGTGCAAGAGCTTATGGTAGCAATTATAACGTAGCTACTCACGGTTATACTAATAGTACTAAGGCTGATAATGCCAAGGCTATTCTTGATGAACGTTACAAAGAGTTCATTGGAGAAGGTAAACGTTGGTGGGATTTACTACGTGCAGGTGATAATTTTGTGTATGATGAAGTAGCTTCAATGACTTCCAATGGTAGAAAAAAGAATATATATTTACCTATTTCTCCAGCTATGATAGCTGATGATAATACACTTGTTCAAACCCCTGGTTATTAATACAATTTATAAAGATAAAGATTTTTAGCTTTATTGAAGATGAAAACGGAGTCTCTTGTAAAAGGGGCTCTGTTTTCTGTTTTACATATTTCTTTCTTCAAAAAAGTACCTCTGCATTCAATTGTTGAATGCAGAGGTACTGTCTATTTGCAGACTCTATATAGAGTATATAGAGTGGTTCACTATTTTAGCTTTAACTCTTCTACTATCTTTTCGATTTTGCTATCCAAAACCTTTTGAGTTGCTTCAAAAGTTTCTACACTGCTCAAAGATGTATTTACACTGAAATAAAACTTAATCTTAGGCTCTGTACCGCTGGGGCGTGCTGCTACACGAGTGCCTTTATCGGTGTGGTAGATAAGCACATTCGATTTAGGAACGTCTATATCTTCTACTTTACCAGTAAGTGGGTGGAAAGCCTTAGACGATTGGTAATCGCAAATCAGCGTTACTTTTTCTCCGTTAATTTCCTTCAACGGATTTTCGCGCAAGTCTTTCATCATCTTAGCAATCTCTTCTGAGCCCGAAATACCTTTTTTCACTAAGGAAATGAGATACTCTTTGTAGAACCCGTATTTGGTATAAGCGTGTAGCAATTCTCTGTAGAAGGAACTGCCTTTAGCTTTGGCAAATGCAGCAATCTCACAAGCCAATAGGGTCGCAGTTACGGCATCTTTATCGCGTACGAAATCACCAACCATATAACCGAAGCTTTCTTCACCACCGCCTATGAAAGTGAGCTTAGGGAAATCTTTTATCATCTTGGCAATCCATTTGAAGCCCGTGAGCCCTTCTTTGTATTCCACTTTGTATGCATCGGCGATAGCTTTTACCATAGGAGTCGAAACGATAGTAGAAGCTACAAACTCGTTGCCTTTAAAGCCTTTTTTGCTTTGTTGTGCCAAGAGAAAGTCGGTCATCATTACCATTGTTTGGTTACCGTTAAGTAGCACCATTTTGCCGTGAAGGTCGCGAACGGCTATACCTATTCGGTCACAATCGGGGTCAGTACCTATTACGATATCAGCTCCTATTTCGTCTGCTTTTTGAGTGCCAACGTAAGAGCTTCGGGCTCTTCGGGGTTAGGTGATTTTACCGTAGGAAAATTGCCATCAGGTACAGCTTGTTCCTCTACGATGTGTACATTGGTAAAGCCTGCGCGTTTGAGCACATCGGGTACCATAGTGATAGACGTTCCGTGCAAAGAAGTAAATACAATTTTTAGCTTGTCTTTCTCAGGAGCATTGAAGTCTCCGTGTTTGATAGATGCTTCGGCAAAAGCATTGTCAAGTTCTTTGTCGATGTAGTGAATAAGACTCTCATCGGCGTTGAATTTGATGTCTTTGAAGTCAAGTGCTTCAATAGCTTTCATAATATCACCGTCTTCGGGCGGTACGGTTTGTCCGCCGTCTTCCCAATACACTTTATAACCGTTGTATTCTGGGGGTTGTGAGAGGCGGTAAGCACGATACCCGCTTGACAGCCTAAGTAGCGTACTGTAAACGAAAGCTCTGGGGTAGGGCGGAGGTCGGAGAAGAGGAATACTTTTATGCCATTAGCAGCAAACACATCGGCTACTATTTTGGCAAACTTCTTAGAGTTATTGCGACAGTCGTGAGCGATAGCCACTTTAATCTCTTGGTTAGGGAAGCATTTTTTGAGGTAGTTGCTCAATCCTTGGGTATTTTTTCCCAAAGTGTATTTGTTGATGCGGTTGGTACCAATTCCCATAATACCGCGCATACCACCAGTACCGAACTCTAAGTTCTTGTGAAAGGCTTCGTTGAGCTCATCGGGATTTCCGTCGATGAGGGCTTGAACCTTGTTGCGGGTTTCTGCATCAAAAGTGTCAGAAAGCCACATTTTTGCTGTTTCAATACTTTTCATAAAATTAATTTTATATAGAGGCTGACTCTTGTTATATATTTTATCAGCGTTGTTTTTCGTTAGCAAAGGTACAAATTAATTATTAAATAACAATTAATTATTAACATTTTTTTTTGTTTCTTCTTTCTGTAAATTAGTTAATTCATTCCACCATTCGTATAACATAAACTCTAATTGCTTGTTGTCTTTTCGCTCTACAAGCCGGTGTGCTTCGGGTTTTTCCATTACATAGAAAGCCAAGGTGCCTATTTCTTCTTCCGTTAGGTGATGTTCATTTTTGAGGTAGTTGCCCATCTCATTTACGATGTAATGTGCCACCCTTAGGTTCTTTTCATTGATAACTTGTTGCTTTATAATCTTTGCCTTTCCGTTCAGGTGGTTGATAATTGCATTGAAGTTAAAACTCACATTTCCTACTAGTAGTTTGTAGAGGGAGAATTTGTCTATTTGAAGAATATCTGTATTAGCGTACTTCCGTTTCTCTTCCCAAGTGCGTTCTTTTGGAGTATGTTGTAAAATACCCAAACTCTGAGCAGTAATCTTAGGTTTTTCAGTAACACTCACTTCTTCTAATGCAATGGTAATATCAGCCATTTTTAAAACAACCAGTCGCTGTAAATCCACTTGTGTAAGGCTGTGGTAAAGTGTTTTCTTGCCTACATACGTAGCTTTTAAGCTCTGTCCTTTGGTAGCGTCTATCGAAAAAGACCCCTCAGCATCGGTAGTAGTATAGTGCTGGTTGTCTATGTTTTGAATATGCACCCCTTCCAAAGGCGCATTGTTGTAGAATACTTTTCCTCTGATACGCGTCATTTCTTGCCCCCTCATCAAAAGCGGACTCATCAGCAATAATATGAAAAACCATAATCTCATTACTAAATTAATCGCCTGTGTGGTTCACACTGCCTGTGTGGCTCGCACCTCTAAATCAACTTCATTTTCTTTGCTTTCTCCATCATAAAGGCTTTGGCAGCCTCGTATTCATTAGGGATTTTCCCCTCTAAAATCGCTTCTTTTATCGCTTCTTTTAGCATTCCTACCGGTTGTGAAGGAGGTAAGTTGAACGTCCGCATTATCTCTTCACCGCTTACCGGAGGTTGGAAATTGCGAATGTGGTCTTTCTCTTCTACTTCCACTACCTTTTGGCGTACTATTTGGAAATTGTCGTGATATTTTTTGAATTTCTTAGGGTTTTTAGTAGTAATATCAGCTTCGCAGAGGGTCATTAGGTCTTCAAACTCCTCTCCAGCATCAAATACCAAACGGCGTACAGCCGAATCAGTAACAATATCATCAGCAATGATAATAGGGCGCGAACTCATCTTTACGATTTTCTGCACGTATTTCATCTTGTCGTTCAGAGGCATTCGCAAACGTTTGAAGAGGTGATATACCATCTTGCTCCCCACAAACTCGTGTCCGTGAAATGTCCAACCTATCTTCTTGTCGAAGCGTTTGGTAGGTGCTTTGCCAATGTCGTGTAAGAGCGCAGCCCAGCGTAACCAGAGGTTATCGGTGTTTTCTGATATATTATCCACCACTTCTAAGGTATGCCAAAAGTTATCTTTATGGCGTTGTCCGTCGTGTTCCTCCACCCCTTGCAAGGCAATGAGTTCTGGGAGGATATAGTGCAACAAGCCCGTTTCGTACAGCAATTTCAGTCCAATAGAAGGTTTAGGCGAAGCGAGTATCTTGTTCAGTTCCTCTACAATACGCTCGTTCGAGATGATTTTTAGCCGTTCCTTATTATCAGTAATAGCTTTTAGCGACTGCTTTTCAATCTTAAAATTCAGTTGGGTAGCAAACCTGATAGCACGCATCATACGCAAAGGGTCGTCTGAATAAGTAATATCAGGGTCTAAGGGGGTGCGAATGAGCTTTCGTTTTAAGTCGCCTAAGCCGTCAAAAGGGTCGATAAGCTCGCCAAAAGTATCTCTGTTCAGAGAGAAAGCCATTGCGTTGATAGTGAAATCCCTACGGTTTTGGTCGTCTTGTAGCGTGCCACTCTCTACATAAGGCTTGCGTGAGTTTGCCTCATAGCTTTCACGGCGCGCCCCTACAAACTCAATATCTAAGCCATCGGCTTTAATCATTGCTGTGCCAAAGTTTTTAAATATCGATACTTTAGGAGCATTAGGCAATCGCTCAGCTACTTTTTCAGCCAACGAAATACCACTACCGATTGATACTACATCGATGTCTTTGGGAAGTTTTTTCTCTAATAAATAATCGCGTACAAAGCCCCCAATCACGTAACTTTCAACCGATATCTCAGCTGAAATATCGCTTATGAGTTTAAAAATAGGATTAGAAAGCGCTTCAGTATAGTTCATTAAAATTCGTTAATTGTTTTGCGAATGGCAACCAAACGCGTTAAAAGACCTTCAAGGAGGTCGAGATGTAGCATATTTGCCCCATCACTTTTGGCATTAGTAGGGTCAAAATGGGTTTCAATAAAAAGTCCGTCGGCATTGTTCACAATAGCAGCGCGGGCAATGGTTTCAATCATATCTGGGCGACCGCCTGTTACCCCACTACTTTGGTTAGGCTGTTGTAGCGAGTGCGTAACGTCCATTACTACAGGAGCAAACTTGCGCATCGTCGGAATTCCTCGAAAATCTACTATCAAGTCTTGATAACCGAACATCGTGCCACGGTCAGTTATCAACGCTTTTTCATTGCCACTATCAAATACTTTTTGCACGGCAAATTGCATACTCTCAGGACTCATAAACTGACCTTTTTTCAAGTTCACTACCTTACCCGTTTCGGCTGCTGCCACCACCAAATCAGTCTGACGCACCAAGAAAGCTGGTATTTGCAGTACATCTACATATTCGGCAGCCATCGCCGCATCGCTCACCTGATGAATATCAGTAACAGTAGGAATATTAAAGGTTTGCCCTACTTTTTGGAGTATTTTTAGTGCTTTTTCATCGCCTATGCCCGTAAACGAATCTACGCGACTCCTATTGGCTTTCTTAAAACTCCCTTTAAAAATGTAGGATATATTCAGTTTATGGGTGATATTCACTATATGTTCAGCAATTTTCATCGCCATATCTTCCCCTTCTATAGCACAAGGTCCCGCTAAGAGAAAGAAATTATCTTCTTTGTTTATCATTTTGTTTAATTGTTAGTTATAATTCTTTGAGGTTAGTAGCTTTTTCGTAATTTTTTTATTTGTCGGTGAGGTTCGTACTGTTATTTGTCATTCATCATTGCCCAAATAACATCGCCCTAATATTAGTAGTAAACAAGTTTACTGCAATCGCTAAAAGTATAACTCCAAAAAGGTTGTGAATTACGGTAATGCCCTGTTTGCCTAAAAACTTCTCTATTTTCTCCGAAGATTTAAGCACTATATACACAATAATCATATTAATGAGGATTGCCACTATAATATTCTCTACATAAAACTTTGCCCTGAGGGAGAGTACAGTAGTGAGTGCCCCTGCTCCTGCCACCATAGGGAAAGCCAAAGGGACAATAGAGGCAGTCTCAGGCGTAGTACCTTTGTAGAGGGTGATACCTAAAATCATCTCTAAGGCGAGAAAAAAGAGAATAAATGCCCCAGCTACAGCAAATGCCTCAACCGTTACTCCAAACAAATTGAGTAATTGCTTGCCTATAAATAAAAACAGAATAAGCAAAATACCGGCTACAATAGCTGTTTTCTCAGATTGTATACGTCCTGCTTTTTTGCGCAGATTAATAATGATAGGCACACTCCCGATAATATCAACTACCGCAAAGAGCACCATAGTAGCAGAGATAATCTCCTTTACATCGAAATTCATAATCTAAAAAATTTGTGCAAAAGTACTAAAATAATTGCGAACGATGAAAAAAAAATCTCCCAATTTGTTAATTAATTGATTTACCAATATTTTAATATAACTAAAAGATTGATTTCACCTACATCATAATACGATAAAAACGCTTTTTTACAATTGTCATAGCCTCATCTTTCCTTCATCATTTGTTCATTTGCCCGTGCGGCTCGCACCGTCTTTTGTTCGTTCATTGTTCGTTATTTCATTATCTGCTCTTGTGGCTCGCACCGTCTTTTGTTTTCCTTAGGCTTGATTCAGTTTCGCTCTATCTTCAAATAAGTCTTGTCTTTCAGACCGATAGTCTTTACCAATTTCTCTTTAAGGCTTGTCCCCCTTCGGGGGTTCGGGGGCTTCTCACTCGTCTTTTCTCTATCTGACCTTGTACCTTGCACCGCTTTTTGTATGAACTTTGCCCAAGTTTCAAACTTGGGCAAAGTTGAAATCCACTAATAACCTTCTTTTTATCTATCTTTTAGCTTTAACTTAGATTTATCCATCGTTCATCTTTTGTTCGTTCTAGACCCACTGTAGACCCACTGTAGACCCACTGTAGACCCACTGTAGACCCACTGTAGATCCACTGTAGACCCACTGTAGACCCACTGTAGACCCACTGTAGACCCACTGAAAAGCCACTTATTGTTCGATTATCCTGTAAGTTTCCTATAAGTTTTGTATATTCCTCTCCTAATTTCATCATTAATTCATTTCACCCCCAAAATGCTCGTCGTGCTACGACTGCTCGTTGTGCTACAACTGTCCGTCGTGCTACAACTGTCCGTCGTGCTACAACTGTCTGTGCGACTCGCACCTGCCCGTACGGCTCGTACCTGCCCGTGTGGCTTGCATCTGTCTGTGCGGCTCGCACTACCTGTCTTTAATAAATAGAATACAGTAATGGTATCAAAAAATCTCAGAAAAATTTTAATATTTAGAAAATACAACGTACCTTTGTAGCGTTTTTAAAAGAAGATTATTTTAACTAATACAAACAAAATGAGTTATAGAATTGAAAAAGACACTTTGGGTGAAGTGAAAGTGCCAGCCGATAAATATTGGGGAGCACAAACAGAGCGTTCACGCAACAACTTTAAAATCGGTGCACCCGCTTCTATGCCGATTGAAATTATCCGTGGTTTTGCTTACCTTAAAAAGGCTGCCGCTTATGCAAACTTCGATTTAGGAGTGCTTTCAGCCGAAAAACGCGATGCTATCGCTCAAGTTTGCGATGAAATTCTCGAAGGCAAACTCAACGACCAATTCCCATTAGTAATTTGGCAAACCGGTTCAGGTACACAATCTAATATGAACGTGAACGAAGTGATTGCCAATCGTGCTCAAGTGTTGGCTGGTAAAAAAATAGGTGAAGGCGACCCCGTACTAAAAGCCAATGACGATGTAAACAAATCGCAATCGTCTAATGATACTTTTCCTACCGGTATGCACATCGCTTGCTATAAAATGGTAGTTGAGAAAACTATTCCTGGTGTTCAGAAACTACGCGATACTCTCGCTGCTAAATCCGAAGCCTTTAAAAATGTAGTAAAAATAGGTCGTACGCACCTTATGGACGCTACACCACTTACTTTGGGACAAGAACTTTCTGGCTACGTATCTCAACTCGACCACGGTTTGCGTGCTCTTAAAAACACATTAGCTCACCTTTCAGAATTAGCCTTAGGAGGTACAGCCGTAGGTACAGGGCTCAATACCCCTAAAGGTTACGACGTGAAAGTAGCTGAATACATTGCTAAATTCACCGGTCTACCTTTTGTAACCGCTCCTAATAAGTTTGAAGCTTTAGCTTCTCACGATGCAATTGTCGAAAGCCACGGAGCTCTTAAACAATTAGCCGTATCGCTCAATAAGATTGCAAACGATATTCGTATGATGGCTTCAGGACCTCGCTCAGGTATAGGCGAAATCATCATTCCTGCTAACGAACCTGGTAGCTCTATTATGCCCGGTAAAGTAAATCCTACTCAATGTGAAGCTATGACAATGGTGGCAGCTCAAGTAATGGGTAATGATGTAGCCATTTCAATAGGAGGTACACAAGGTCATTATGAATTAAATGTATTTAAACCATTGATGGCTTCTAACTTCCTTAAATCAGCTGAGTTGATAGGAGATGTTTGCGTGTCATTTGAAGAACACTGTGCAAGTGGTATTGAACCTAATTACAAACGTATTAAGGAATTAGTAGATAACTCGTTAATGCTTGTTACAGCTCTTAACACTAAGATTGGCTATTATAAAGCAGCCGAAATAGCCCAAACGGCTCACCGCAATGGCACAACCCTTAAAGAAGAAGCTGTGCGTTTAGGCTATGTAACTCCGGAAGACTTCGATAAATGGGTACGCCCTGAAGATATGGTCGGAAGCCTTAAATAAGTAATATAAAAAGTTTATAATATTAAAAAAAAGGGAAAGCTATCAATTAGATAGCTTTCCCTTTTTTATATAAATAAGTATATACTTGTTCTTATTTGTTAGGAATATGTTGCAATATCGCTAGTAAGAACTTCCAAAACTTCTGTACAGAAGCTATATTTACCTTTTCAGCAGGCGAGTGTGCCCCTTTGATAGTAGGACCAAAGCTCACCATTTCCATTTTGGGGTAATGGGTTCCTAAAATGCCACATTCTAAGCCTGCGTGGCAAGCTACTACATTAGGTGTTTCACCGAAGAGCGTTTTGTATTGTGCTTTTACAATCTTCAAGATTTCAGCATCTACTTTGGGCTCCCAACCTGGGTAACTACCGGTGTATTCTACTTCAAATCCAGCTAACTCAAAACTACTGCGAATCGTATCAGCCAAATCATATTTAGAAGTTTCTGAAGCCGAACGAGTGAGGCAGTACACGTTTATTTCGCCGTCTTTAATTTGTACCCTTGCTACGTTATTGCTGGTTTCTACAAGGTCAGCAATCGTCTGACTCATTTTGTACACCCCATTGAAAGCTGCGTAAAGAGCGCGTAATACATCTTCTTGTTCTTCTTCTTCCATTACTTTCTCAGGTACCGCAGTAGGTTCAAGTAATACTGTAAGAGTTGGTTCAGTTACTGAATACTCGTGTTGGAGTGCTTGGGTAAGTGTAGCTACTTCTTTTTTTAAAGCCACTTCGTCGTTTTTATTAATAGTTACCACCGCTACGCTTTCTCTCGGAATAGCATTGCGCAAACCGCCTCCATCTACACTTGCAATATGCAAACCAAATTTCTCAGTACAAGTGAATAATATACGGTTCATCAGTTTGTTGGCATTAGCATAACCCTTATGGATATCTGTACCACTATGTCCGCCGTGCAATCCTTTTATGGTAAGTGTATAGCCTACTGAATTATCAGGCGTATCTACCACGTCGTACTCTCTAAACGCCGATACATCTACACCACCGGCACATCCTATATCAATTTCGTCGTCTTCCTCAGTATCTAAGTTGAGAAGAAAATCACCAGAGAGCAATCCGCCTTTGAGCCCTTTAGCACCCGTCATTCCTGTTTCTTCGTCAATAGTAAAGAGAGCTTCAAGAGCAGGGTGGGGGATATCCTTACTTTGTAAGATAGTCATAATACTCGCAACCCCAATACCATTATCGGCTCCCAAAGTTGTACCATCAGCCCGTACCCAGTCGCCATCTACTAGCATTTTGATACCTTCCGTACTAAAGTCGAACACCGTATCATTGTTCTTTTGGTGTACCATATCGAGGTGTGATTGTAACACTACTGTTTTGCGGTTTTCCATTCCTGCCGTAGCGGGCTTTTTAATGATTACATTGCCCGTTTCGTCTTGGTAGGTATCAAGCCCTAAACTTTTGCCAAAAGCCACCATAAAAGCAATGACTTTCTCTTCTTTTTTTGATGGACGAGGCACGGCATTCAAGCTCGCAAAGTTCGCCCATAACTGTTTTGGTTCTAACTCTTTTATTTTCATTATATTTATTAATTATTAGTTTTTAGTCATCAGTTATCAGTTGTTAGTATTTAGTCGCTACCGCTTTTACCTTTTACTTTTTATTCACATACCCAGCTGTGAGCCCTCGCTGGCTTTACCTTTTATCTTTTACCTTTTACCTTTTACCTAATCAGAACCAGTACCCTATATTAAACAGCCATATCGCTTGTCGTATTTCAGGTGAGTAAGTGCACTTCAGTTCTATAGGACCTAAAAAGCTCTCAATGCTATATCCTATCCCATACCCCGAATAGTCTGGGTATTTCTTCCACTCAAAGCTCTCAAAAAGATTATTGTCTGCTTTAGCAATATTCGCTAATAATAGCAAGTGTTGTTTCTTAAAGGGTTGGATATCTATTACCAATTCTGATTTTAAGTAGTTTTTAGCACCAATGCTCAAAAAATCATAGCCGTAAAAAGGTGAATAGTTCGTAAATACATTCTTGTTATACCCTCCTAAAAAGAAGTCTAATGAGTATACATTAGAGCCTCCTATCGTAACACCGCCTTCTAATCCTACTCGTGCGCTCAATCTTGGCAAGATAGGAAAAGCAAATGATAACTCTGTTTTACCCGTTGTAAATTTGTTAAAATCTGAGTAGTTTGAGGCAAGTGCATAAAAATTGAACTGTGTATTAAAGTACACCCCTCTACTGGGGAAAAAGCTATTGTTAAAGCTGTCGTATTTAAGATAAGAATACAAACTGCCTATATGACTCTTTTCCGAATACGAAGTAGCTGAACTTATTGAATATACTTGCTCAGTATCAAACTGTATTTTACGGTGCTCTACTCCTAAGCCAAATACAAAACCATTACCCGAAAGTGTTTGCAAATACAGCTGATTTACCCAGTCGTAAGCCTCTACGTCCATTCGGTTGAGTTCCGACTGCTCTATTCGGTAGTTAGATAAGCGTTTTGTGTTCAGCTTTCGGTCGAATTGCACAAACTTAGACCGCAATCCATAACTGATGTAAAATCCCTTATCCACAAAATAATCAAACTGATAGCGTATGTTATCTCCCACAATAAGGTCCAGTGAAAGAAAATCACTGCTTTGTAAGAAATAGTTCCGAGTATAGTTCATCAAGAACCCTGTTTTTAGCAGATTGTCATAATGTATTCCAAATTTTAAAAAGGTGCGTTGCGGATTCTCTCTTAAATAAAAGTCTATATGTTCCCCTTCAAATGTGTGCCTAATCTGGTGATTGATAGAATGGAAATTGTTAGTAGCCATCAAGTTGTCGATTCCGTCGTTCAGTTGCTCGAACGAAATCTTACGGTTTAGATATTTCAAGTGTAGTTTACCGCGCAAATAACTACGTGAAAAGTGCTCGTTGTTATGAAAATGGACGTCTTTTAAGTAAAAGGAATCTATCTTTTGTATTCGTTCTCTTTCCTCTGTATGTTTTTGTTGAGCTGCAATCTCACGCAATCTTGGTAGAAAATGTTCCGCTGCTATTTTGCCATTGTTGATGATTGTCTCTCCTTTATCAAACGAAATAACGTTGAATCCCTCTATATTAGGTTTGATGTACACATCGGTCTCTTTTATTTTTTTTGGCATATTATCTATCATTGGGAAGGTAGTAATCTGCGAAAAAATACTCAAAAAAGAGTTAATCTCCTCTCGTTTTGCTAGCGGACTCTGTACATCTACCCCTATGATAATATCCATTCCTTTTTTCTTAACTTCGTCTACGGGATAATTATCGGCAATACCGCCATCGGTAAGCCATTTACCATCTATTTCTACCAAATCGAATAGTGAAGGAAACGAACCGCTTGCTTGTATTGCCTGAGGCAAGAAACCGTTTTCAAGTACTACGCCTTTACCTGTTTCTATATCCGTTGCTACACACAAGAAAGGAATGGGTAACTGCGAAAAATCATAAATTTCATTCACCGGATAGAGTAGTTTCACAAACTCGTTGTAGATGTTTTGTCCTTTTGATACCGCACGAGGCAACCCTACTTTGAAGTTATTGAAAGGTAATGCTACTGCATAACGGTCGTATATATAGCGCTCGTGTAATGATTTAGCACGGCGTGAAGTCTTGTCTTGCAAGAGTTTATCAAAGTCTAACTGACGGAAGATAGAGTCCAACTCATTAGCTGAATAACCCGCCGCATACAAAGCTCCTACCATAGCCCCCATACTCGTACCCCCGATGTAATCGATGCGCACCCCTGCTTCTTCCAACACTTTTAGTACCCCTATATGTGCTAACCCTTTCGCACCTCCACCGCTGAGTACCAATCCCACTTTTAAATCCTTTTTGTGGGTAGTATCTTGCGCACGCAGAAGAGGACTACTAAGTATCAGAAATATGGTTGCTAAGAATATTCTCATCCAGTGAATTGCTTTTTAAAACAGGTACAAAGGTATAAAATAATTAACAAATAACAATATAAAAATGAGGATTAATTTTTTAATCACTCTATTTTACTCTCGATATGGTAATACCGTCCCGTATGGGGAGTAGCACTGTCTCTATACGAGGGTCTTCTTTTAGTTTTTGGTTGTAAGCCATTAAGGCTTGGGTATGTTTATCCGAAGGCTTTACTTCTTGCACTACTTTACCACTCCACAACACATTGTCAGAGAGGATAACACCTCCTGAGTTCATTTTCTCTATCACCAAATCAAAATAATGAGCGTAATTCTGTTTGTCAGCATCTATGAAAACAAGGTCGAAAGTAGTGCTGAGAGTAGGGATAATATCGGTTGCCTTGCCTAAGTGTTGCACAATTTGCGCCCCATAGCCACTTCGGTCAAAAAACTCCCTTTGCAGGTCAGTGAGTTCCTCTTTGATGTCGATAGTATGTAAAACACCATCAACTGCCAACCCTTCTGCCAAACAGAGGGTTGCGTAGCCCGTGTAAGTGCCTATTTCCAAAATAGTTTTAGGCTGTATCAATTTAGAGAGCAAACTGAGGAAACGCCCTTGTAAATGACCACTAATCATTCTCGGTTGCAATACAGTAAGGTGAGTGCGCCTACTGAGTTCTTGCAGTAAAGGAGGTTCGTTGTCAGTATGTTCGCAAGCGTAATTTTCTAAATCTTCTGATAAAAAGTGCATTGGTAAAATATTTTTTTGGCAAAGATAGCAATAATATTCAAAAAAGCTGTACCTTTGCCACAAAAGCCAAGGGTAGAGAAGATTGATAGGAATGTAGAAGAAGCGAGGTAAAGTACTTTTTATTTCCAATATAACAATAACTTTACTATACCTTTTCTTCGTTCATTGTTCGTCTTTTGTTCGTCTTTTGTTCGTCTTTTGTTCGTCTTTTGTTCGTCTTTTGTTCGTCTTTTGTTCGTCTTTTGTTCGTCTTTTGTTCGTTCATTGCTTATTTGCCCTTGTGGCTCGCACCGTCATTTGTTCGTCTTTTCATTATCTGCCTGTCGTGCTACGACTGCCTGTGTGGCTCACACCTGCCCGTGCGGCTCGCACCGTTTATCACATAAGATTTCGTATAAACCCTCCTAACTCACCATTAACCATTAACCATTAATCATTAATCATTAGTTTAGAAAAGAGTTACTATGAAAGCACTTGTAATTATAGATGTTCAAAACGATTTTATGCCTACCGGTACATTACCTGTACCCCAAGGCGACCAAATAATTCCCTTTATCAATGCCGAAATGACACAAGGGTATGACCTTATTGTTGCAACACAAGATTGGCACCCTGCTACTCATAAAAGTTTTGCAAGTCAGCACGCAGGTAAAAAGCCTTTTGAAGTAATACAGCTCGGAGGTATCGACCAAATACTGTGGCCAGACCACTGTGTGCAAGGTACTTTCGGAGCAGAACTGCATAAAGATTTAGATATTCGTCCCATTGCAGCCATCTTTCGCAAAGGAATGAACCCCGAAGTGGATAGCTACAGTGCTTTTTTTGATAATAATAAACAGAACAACACAGGATTACACGGCTTTTTGCAAGCCAAAGGCATTACAGAACTCGTATTTTGTGGCTTAGCAGGTGATTTTTGTGTAGCTTATAGTGCCAATGATGCCAAAGCCTTAGGATATAAGGTAAGTTTGTTCGACAAAGGTATAAGGTCAATCAATTGCTAAAAAATAAATATTAAAAGAATAATATGTTAAAAATAGAAGTGAAATATATTGTGTATATAATATTAGCTGTGGCTTTTGCGGGTTGTGATACACCTTTCTTCTCTCCAAGAGAAAACTACCAAACACCCTTTGAGCAAACTGATGGTACCAAGAGCTCATCATATCAGGAAGTAATAGACTACTACAAAGATTTATCGAAAGAATTTGCATCTATTTCCTTTAAAACAATGGGGCAAACCGATAATGGTCAGCCGTTGCACTTGGTAATCTACAGTCCCGATGCCGAGTTTAATCTTTCCAAGTATCACAAAGATAGAACCATTGTTTTTATTAATAATGCTATTCACGGCAACGAACCTGATGGAGTGGACGCTACTATGTTGCTCTTTCGTAATTTGGCGCAGAATGAAATCAAGCTTTCCAAAAATGTGATAGTAGTAACTATCCCAGTGTACAATATAGGCGGAATGCTCACAGGTAAGAAAAACAGTGAAGCAAACTACAATTTAAACTGCGATTTTGTAAAAGCTGATGTAGAGAATACCTTGTCGTTTGCTAAAATCTTACAAGAAGTACAGCCAGATATCTTTATTGATAACCACGTAACTGATGTAGTTAATGCTCCTTATGTGTTAAGCTATTCTACCTCACAAATTGAGAAGTTAGGTGTTTTTACAGGAGGTTATGTACGTGATGCTTTATTGCCACGTCTCTCTCAGCAGTTAGAAAAAAGGCAACTCCCTTTCCAAAGCGATAGTTTGAAACCCCCTTTTAAGCAATTAACCTTATCCTCACACCCCGATATTCCTCGATATGCCACTGGTTATGTCAGCTTGTGGGACTGTATGAGTATCCGCATCAATACTAATGGGCAGAAACCCTACAAACAACGCGTAGAAGCTAACTATGAGATGATGAAGACCCTTGTAGAAATAGCCGATGCTGACAATCAGTATATCAAGCAAGTAAAAATCAAACAAACAGAGGCTGATAATGCACAAAAAGAATATTCGTTGGAATGGGAAATAGATTCTACTCAATATACAAAAGTAGATGAAAAACCTCTTTACAATCATTTTAAACCCGTGCAGAGAGTTAGTATTCCTCAAAGTTATATCGTTCCTAAAGTATGGCAAAGAGTAATTGACCGCCTAAAAGCTAACGGTGTAGCAATAACAGAAATAGAGAAAGATACGCTGATGAATGTAACATCTTACCGCATTGAGAGTTTTAAAACTTATACCTATCCGTTTGAGGGGCATTATTTGCATCACCAAACACAAGTGAGTCCTCAGAAAGAAAAAGTACAACTTTACAAAGGCGATTATCTTATTGAGGTAGCGCAATCCGCTAAACATTATCTGTTAGAAACCTTAGAACCTCAAGCACCTGATTCTTTCTTTAATTGGAACTTTTTTGATAGTGTTTTAGGGAAAGAAGAAGGTAAAAATGCACCTATTTACCCTATTTACCGAAAAGAATGATTTAAAAGTAACATTATTATGAAACCATTATTATTTATTTTATGTGTCTTGCCTACTTTTTCCATAGCGCAAGACCTAACCGTAATGACTTATAACATTCGTTGCGAAGTTCCTCAAGACGGTGTAAACGCTTGGACTGATGGCAATAGGAAAGAAAAGGTATTTACAGTGCTTACAGAGGCAAACCCCGATATCTTTGGAGTACAAGAAGCCTTACCACACCAACTTAAATTTTTGGAAGAACGTTTCCCTACTTATCAGCGTGAAGGTGTAGGACGTGACGACGGTAAGGAAGCGGGTGAACATTCGGCTATCTTCTTCAAAAAAGGTCGTTTTACCTTGCTCGACAAAGGGAACTTTTGGCTTTCTCAAACTCCTGAGGTGCCTTCCTTAGGCTGGGACGCTACTTGCTGTAACCGCATCTGCTCTTGGGTAAAACTCAAAGATAAAAAGACGATATTTTGGGTGTTCAATCTCCATTTCGACCACGAAGGCAAAGTAGCTCAGGTACAAAGTGCCGACTTGGTATTGCAAAAAATCAAGGAGATTGCTAAAGGCGGGAAAGTCATCTTAATGGGTGATTTCAATCTCCCTACTGAGCACCCTGCCGTACAAAAAATAGCATCTCAGTTGTACGACACCCAGTTATCACCCACTAATAAAACACCTAATATGGGTACTTTCAATGCTTTCAAAACCGATGAACCTTTAAAAGGACATATAGATTTTATCTTTGTTCAGAAGTCTATAAAAGTAAAACAATATAAAATTATAGAAACCCGCATCGATGGTCTCTATCCTTCCGACCATTTACCTGTATGGGTAGAATTACAACTGAAATAAACTTTTTAAAACAGTATGAAACAGTATTTATCTGACCGTATCAACGCTATGGAAGTATCGGCTACCTTAGGAATGGCAGCCAAAACACGTGAACTAAAAGCCGAAGGCAAGGATATTATTGGTCTTAGCTTAGGCGAACCCGATTTCGATATCCCTGATTTTATAAAAGAAGCAGCTATCGAGGCAGTACAACAGAACTATAGCAAATATACTCCTATTGATGGTTATTTGGAATTGAGAGAGGCGATTTGCGAAAAGTTCAGACGCGACAATAACCTTCATTACAAGCCTTCACAAATAGTAGTATCTACGGGAGCTAAACAATGTTTGGCAAATGTAGCCTTGGCGATGCTTAATCCCGGTGACGAGGTGATATTTCCTGCTCCTTATTGGGTGAGCTATAAGGAAATAGCTAAAATGGCAGGAGGCGTTCCCATAGAGGTTCATACAACCATTGAGAGCGACTTCAAGATAACTCCTGCTCAGTTGGAAGTAGCTATTACTCCTAAAACTAAAATGGTATGGTTTAATACCCCTTGTAACCCCAGTGGTTCTATATACAGCAAAGAAGAATTAGAAGCTTTAGCCGTAGTGCTTAGAAAACACCCTAACATCTTTATTCTCTCTGATGAGATTTATGAGTATATCAACTTCACCAATGAGAGAGTAACTAGTGTAGCCGAAATCGACGGACTCTATGAACGTACCATTACTGTAAATGGAATGTCCAAAGCCTTTGCAATGACCGGCTGGCGCATAGGTTATATGGGAGCTCCTGAATGGATTGCTAAAGCCTGTACCAAAGTACAAGGACAAATAACCAGCGGTGCTAATGCCATAGCTCAACGCGCTTCTATCGCTGCCCTGAAAGCACCTAAGGGCAAAATACAATATATGGTAGACGAGTTTAAAAGGCGTAGAGATTTAGTATTAGAACTCCTAAGTGAGATTGACGGATTCAAACTCAACGTCCCCGAAGGTGCCTTTTATGTGTTCCCCGACGTATCGTCTTTCTTTGGCAAAACCCTAAGAGGTCGCAATATCCATAACGCAACCGACTTCTCTTTGTATCTGTTAGAAGAAGCAATGGTAGCTACTGTTACAGGTGAAGCCTTTGGAGATGCTAATTGTATTCGCTTTTCGTATGCCGCTTCCGAGAAAGATTTACGAGAAGCTATAAGACGTATAAAAGAGAGTTTGCAATAATTAAAAACACTTTTTCAGTTTTGGTTTGCACATTCAATTAAAAATAGTACTTTTGCGCCTAAAAAATAAACGACTAAAGAATCATTGTAAAATTAAAGTAGTGTTATGGCAATAGCAGATAGCAAGACTATTAAATACTTAAAGTCTTTTTACATAAAGGATTATCTTATTATCATCTTAGGGCTTATATCATATGCGATAGGAATTACAGGCTTTATAATGCCTAATGGGATAGTAACAGGAGGTTTGGCAGGTATCTGTCTTATCTTGAATTATAAGTTAGGAGCCGACTTGGCTATTACCTATTGGATTATCAACTTTATACTCTTGGTGATAGGCTTTAAAGCAATGAGTAAGCAATTCACCTACCGAACACTCATCTCTATAACTATTCTATCGGGATTGATTTGGGCTGGAAAAGAGTATTTAATGCCTTACTTTATAGAACACCCTCCTTTGAGAGACGACTTCTTAAATGTAATTATGGGAGGATTGCTATGCGGTACGGGTTTAGGATTGGTTTATTCAGCTAACGGAAGTACAGGAGGTACTGATATAATAGGCTTTGTTATCACTAAGTATTACAGCATCAGTATAGCGCGTATTCTTTTGGTGGTGGACGTGTGTATCGTGCTATCGTCTTTCTTCATTTTGGAACGCCAAGACAATTCACTCGAAAAGACTATTTATGGACTTATCCTATTACCTCTGATGTGGCAGATGGTAGAAATTGTTATCAATGGAGCAAGACAGTCGGTGCAGTTGTTTATCTTCTCTAAACACTATGATGAGATAGCGAACCACATCAATAGTGAACTCAAACGCGGTTGTACTATTATCGATGGGGTAGGTTGGTATTCTAAATCCTCACAAAAAATAGTGATTGTAATAGCTCGCCGTACGGAGGCTACTTCTATCTTCCGTTTAGTGCGAACAATAGATCCTGCTGCTTTTGTAACGAAGACCAACGTAATGGGGGTTTATGGTAATGGTTTTGATAAATTAAAGTAAAATATTTTTCAGGTTTTAGAAAAAGTACTATATTTGCACGTTCAAAACAAAAAAGAATGATTCAGAGAATACAAACTATTTATATGCTGTTGGTAGTGATTGTAGCTACCGTAGCCGTCCCGATGCTTTTCAGTATAGATTGGCTTAGGAGTATCTTATTAGGGATAACAGCAATATTGGCTCTATACACCATATTTAAATATAAGAAAAGAAGTGTTCAGCAGTGGCTTAACTGGCTGAACGTCCTTATAAATTTTACTTTACTAGGAATATTTGTATATCGAATGCTAAACTCATCTGGAGAAGGCTTGCTTTCGGAGAAAGGTGTTGGGGTTTTCGTACCCGTGCTTTCTATCGTTTTTTTGTTTTTAGCCAACAAGGCTATCAGACGGGACGAGAAGCTCGTAAAATCAGCAGACCGATTGCGATAGACCTATAATCTTAGTAGTGTTGTGCGTTAAAAAAATCCTAAGTGTTTAAACTTAGGATTTTTTTATTATCTTTGTGCCCTATTTATTAAATAAATCAGATAATGAAAAGAACATATGCAGGTATTCCAACAGAAAATGCAACGCTGGAAAACTCGAAAGTAATGCTGGTAACAGTACCTTATGATGGTACATCTACTTGGGGTAAAGGAGCCGATAAAGGACCTGAATTGTTTTTAGATGCCTCAGAAAATATGGAACTATACGATATTGAAACAGATACCGAACCTTATCTCAACGGAGTGTTTTTAGCAGGTGAAGTAAGCGAAAACAGTTCGCCTGAGGCAATGACACAAGCGGTTTATGAAAAGACCCAAGAACTATTGAAGCACGAAGATAAGCTATTTACTCTTTTTGGTGGGGAACACTCAGTGTCTATTGGTTCTATACGTGCCGTAGGTGAAAAGTATGAAAAACTCACAGTATTGCAACTTGATGCCCACACTGATTTGCGCCCTGAGTATCACGGTTCGACCTCTAATCACGCTTGTGCCGTATTTGAAGCCAACCAAAAACACAAATTGGTACAAGTAGGTATTCGCTCGATGGATGTAGAAGAAAAGCAATATTTACCAAAAGGACGTGTATTTTTCGCTCACGAAATAGCTAAAAATAAAGAGTGGGTTGAAGATGTACTTGACAAGGTATCGGGGAATGTATATATCACGATAGATTTAGACGCTTTCGATCCTGCTATTGCACCTTCAACAGGCACTCCTGAACCAGGAGGATTGCAATGGTACCCTACTCTTAAACTCTTACGTAAAGTGTTTAAAAAATGTAATGTGGTAGCGTTTGACATTGTAGAACTAATGGATAGTCCGCAGGCTAAGCCTACGGCTTTCTTGGCAGCTAAACTTTATTACAAGATGTTAGCTTATTATTTTAAATATAGAAGTAAGAAAAAAGAGAATAAAAGTATAGAAGAGTTTTTTGAGAAGAAGGGATAAATTAATGATTATAAATAACAAAAGAGGCTATTTGAAAAATCAAATAGCCTCTTTTGTTTATCCTTTTAGTACTTGATGTAAGAATTTATCGAAAATAATCTTAAACCATTCAGTATACCGATGCGGGTGCTTAGCAATATCTTCCTTTATCTTTTCTGGAAGTTCCCAACGCCAATCGGCTACTTCTTCAGGGTTGATAGTAGGGGAGGCGTTATAGTATCCTATGAGAATATGGTCGAGTTCGTGCTCTGTAAGCCCGTTATCAAAAGGGGCTTTGTAGATAAAACTCAATATATCGGTAAGTTCTGTAACAAAACCCATTTCTTCTTGTAAGCGACGCTTGCCTGCTTCAATAGTTGTCTCGCCCTGACGTGGGTGACTGCAACAAGTATTCGTCCACAAGTTAGGCGAATGATATTTGCTCGCAGCTCTTTGTTGTAGCATAATCTCCCCTTTATCGTTGAGTATAAATACCGAGAAAGCCCTATGTAATAAGGCTTTTTGGTGTGCTTCAAGCTTCCCCATTAAGCCTATGGGAGTATCGTGTTCGTTCACTAATATTACTTGTTCTTCCATATTTGCAAATAGGAGTACTTATTTTACTTCCATTCTATCGCCTTTTTCAATTCCCCATTTATCGGACAATCCTCCATTGATTTCTAATACATACATAGCAGGTTTCTCTGAGGGTAAAGAGGTTTCGTCGTAAGGGCGAGCGTTTTTAGCTATACTTACCACCTTTTTATCTTTATCTAAATAGATGATATCCAAAGGTATTTCAGTATTTCTCATATAGAAAGAACGGGGAGCTTCTTCTGGAAAAATAAACCACATTCCTTGATGTTCGTCCATTGAAGAGCGGTACATTAGTCCTAAGGCACGCTCCTCATCGTTTTTAGCAAATTCAACTTCAATAGTTTGGATAAGTGAGTCGTTTTTAAAGATAGAGAGTTCACCGTCTCGAGTAAAATCAATATCCTGAGGAGTGATTTCTATTTCTTGCACTCTATTACTCTCATTAGAGAAGAAACGAGGTAAAATAAGGGCAATAGCTGCTAAGGCTACCAATACTAATGCTACAGTTACAAAGTGTTTTCTAAAAAATTGCATTCTAATTATAAAATTTAAATTTTAACTCTAATTAAGTTCTAAAATGTTCACAAAATTAATATTAATACTTACGTGTTTCGATGCGATTTCTGAATAACAAGTAGAAACCTGCTAAGATAAATGGAATACTGAGCCACTGACCAGTAGAGAGCAAGCCGAGAGAGCTTTCGAAACCTCCTTGACTTTCTTTTACAAATTCCACTGCAAAACGAATACTCCACAAGAGGACTAAAAATAGTCCAAAGATGAAGTAAGGTTGGTCTTTTTTGTCAGTTTTCCAATACACGTACCACAATACCCAAAACAAGCAAAAATAGCCAAAGGCTTCGTATAACTGTGCAGGGTGTTGGTAAGGGATAGAAGCTAAAATATCAGCATAACGAGGGTCGTGAGCAATGAGTTTATAAGCAGTTTGAGGGTCAGTTTGTTCAGTAATAGCCATTGCTCGACGGGGAGAGATAGCTCCGCCTTGTACAAATTTCACCCCTAACGGATAAGTATTGCTTACTATTTTGCCGTTGATTTCGGAATTGAAAAAGTTACCAAAGCGCACAAACATACCTCCGATAGTGATAGGAATCACCACACGGTCTAATATCCACGATAGGCTAATATCTTTATACTTACGTACATACAGTATCATTGCGATAATAATACCTACGGCAGCTCCGTGACTTGCTAAACCTGAAAAGCCTGTAAGCTCCCAACCGCCACCGGGTTTCTCTTTAATAGGTAAAAAGATTTCGAGCAAGTGGTCTTTGAAATAATCCCAATTGTAAAATAAGCAATCGCCTAAACGTGCGCCTACTAAGGTAGCTATAGCGGTATAAACGAACAAGGTGTCCAGCTGTTGTACTGTTTTTCCTTCGTTGAGGTATATTTTTTTAGTGAGAAACCACCCCAAGCTAAAAGCCACAATAAACATTAAGCTGTAATAGCGAAGTGAAAAAGTACCTATAAAAGGTAGGTTTAAAGAGGCAAGAATCTCATTAGAATTCCATATAAAATTTAAAGCAATCATTAGTATTTATTTTTGAGATGCAAAAGTACGATTTTTATTTAAAACGGCAAGTTATTTATAAAATTAATACCGAGTTAATGCCAATAATACCAATAATACCAATAATACCAAAGTTGATACTGGAAATGCCAATAATACTAATAATGATTATTGAGTGAATAGAATAGGACAGATTGGAGCTTGGGGTAATGAGCTAAAATGTACTGAGATTTTTCTGTTAAAGAATATTAAATACCGCAGATTTTTTAAATTTATACCACAAGGTCTTATTTTGAACCTCAAAAATACAAAATATTGATAAACAATATATTGGTTTAATTTTTATCTTTTACTTTTGAGCCATCTTAACCGAAGGAAGAGCGAAGGTAAGGCGAACCTAAACCGAAGCTAAGGCGAAGATAAGCCCTTAGTATGCTGTATATCAACTTATAAAAAATACTCTTCTTATTATTGAGAAAAAAGTGTTAAAATGGGGTATATTGCGAGGAAAACGCAAAAAAAACTTTGTAGTATAGAACAACCATTAGCAAAGTTACTGAATACAAACCAATGACAAATATTTGCTTTTGAGTTTGAATTGCTATATCTTTGCACTTTGGAATTAATTGTTAATCATTTATCAGTAACCATTAAATAAATGCTTAGAATAGAAAATATCAGTAAACAATACGGCGACTATACGGCTTTAGACGATGTGTCGTTACATATCCCTAAGGGGAGTATCTTTGGTCTGCTGGGACCTAATGGGGCGGGAAAAACCTCACTGATACGTATTATCAACCAAATTGTATTGCCCGATGCGGGTAAGGTGTTCTTCGACGGAGAGCTGTTACAACCTAAGCATACGGCACAAATAGGCTATTTACCCGAAGAGCGTGGTTTGTACAAAACGATGAAGGTAGGTGAGCAGGCTTTGTATTTAGCACAACTGAAAGGATTGAGCAAGGAAGAAGCTAAGGAGCGACTTAAATTTTGGTTCAACCGCCTTGATATTGGCGATTGGTGGCACAAAAAAGTACAAGAGCTCTCCAAAGGTATGGCACAGAAAATTCAATTTTTGGTAACTGTACTTCACAACCCTAAACTGCTGATATTCGACGAACCTTTTAGCGGTTTCGACCCCATTAATGCCAATATTATCAAGGACGAAATTCTATACTTACGGGAGCAAGGAGCAACGATTATCTTCTCTACTCACCGAATGGAATCGGTTGAAGAATTGTGCGACCATATTGCGCTAATCAATAAATCACATAAGATATTAGATGGTAAGCTCATAGACATTAAGAGGGCTTATAAAAACAACTTGTATGAAGTAGGTTTAAAAGTTGCTGAAGAGCAGAAAACAGCGCTCTTAGCTGAACTTAAAAGCCAATTTGAAGTGAGTGAGACAAATTTTAAAACGCTATATGACGAGTTAAAATTACATATCCAGAAGAAAGAGGGACAAACGGCTAACGATTTGTTGCAATACCTCACTACACGTGCCGAAGTAACGCATTTTGTAGAGTCTATCCCCTCAGTAGATGAGATTTTTATATCGACCATTAATAAATTGAAAGAATAGTATAAGATGTCTGAAAGGTTTTCCGCTATAACGGAGTAAGTGAATAAAGAGAGGGAAGGTTCTTTATTGAATATAGATTTTTAACTTCCTCCGTTCCTCCTCCAAAGGGAGACAGTCCGTAATCAAACCTTCAAAAGGAAGAGCTGTAGCGACGCAAAAGAGACTTTTAGATAGCATAAATTGACAAATTAAGATGAAATACTTAGGAATTATTACTCGAAGAGAGTACTTAAATAAAATACGTAATAGGTCGTTTGTAATAATGACGTTTGTAAGTCCGCTGATAGTGGTTATCTTTGCGCTTGTGATTGGTTTTTTGACCAACGTAAACAATAAGAGCAAGGCTAAGGATATTGTGATTGTAGACGAGAGTGGACTCTATGCCAACACTTTTGAGAATACCGAGACAATTCAGTACGAATATCTCAGCAATGTTTCACTCAAAGATGCCAAAGCCGAAGTGTTAGCAAAAAGCAAATACGGATTGTTGTATATCCCTAATAAAGGCGACCAAAATATTGCTTTTTATAGTGAAGAGTCGCCTTCGTTATCGCTTACCAGTGAGCTTACTAATGCTATGGAGCGGACACTCTTTCAGCATAACCTTACTAAAAAAGGGATTGACAAAAAAGAGATAGATGCCGCTAAAACGCATATAAGCATACAAATGGAGAATTTTACGGGAGAGAAGACCTCGGAGTTGGATAACGTAATGAAAATAACCATTGGAGGCATAGCGGGGTATCTTATTTTTATGTTTATCATCATCTATGGTAATATGATAATGCGCAGTGTGATAGAGGAGAAAACCAATCGCATTGTGGAAATCATTATCTCATCAGTTAAGCCTTTTGAACTAATGTTAGGCAAGATATTGGGTACTTCATTAGCAGGTCTTACGCAGTTTGCGATATGGATAGTTATAGGAGGTGTACTGTTGGCATTAGCACCTTCGTTTTTTGAAGTAAATACCTCTGCACAAGCGGTACAAGGAGTGGGTAACGTGTCGGAAATCAACAATATAGTGGCTGCTTTGTACCATTTCCCTTTTGCGGAAACCTTTGTGGTGTTCCTATTGTTCTTTATAGGAGGTTATCTGTTATACAGTTCGCTTTATGCGATGATTGGCGCAATGGTAGACAACGAAACTGACACACAACAGTTCTTAATGCCTATATTATTACCGCTAATATTAGCCTTTTATGTAGGTATGTTCTCGGTAATTGAAGAGCCTCACGGTACAATTTCGGTAGTGTTTTCATACATACCTCTCACTTCGCCCGTAGTAATGTTGATGCGCATACCGTTTGGGGTAGCGTGGTGGGAAGTACTGATTTCTCTCGTTATTTTGTATCTCACTTTCTTTGCAGTCATTAAATTAGCATCTAAGATATACCGCATTGGTATCTTGATGTACGGCAAAAAAGCTAGCTATAGAGAGGTATGGAAATGGCTCAAAATGAAGTAAAATGAATATAAAAAATCAATATATCAACCGCGAATTGAGTTGGCTAAAATTCAATGCACGCGTACTTCAAGAGGCAGCTGATGAGCGAGTGCCCCTATTGGAGCGTTTGCGTTTTGCGGGTATCTTCTCCAACAACTTAGATGAGTTCTTTAAAGTGCGTTACGCTACTGTAAAACGAGTGGCGATGAACGAAACCTCAGATAAAGAACTGGGGGTACACGCCAAAGAGCTCTTGGAAGAAATTACCAAAGAGGTAATACAGCTACAAGAAGAGAGCTTGAAAATTATTGCCACTATTACCAAGGAATTAGAGAAAGAGCAGATATTTATAGTAGATGAAAAAACGTTATTACCTGAGCACGAAGCCTTTGTAAATACCTATTTCTACGACAAAGTACGCCCCGCCCTCTTTACTATTATCCTTAACGATTTAGAGAAGTTCCCACAACTGAAAGACGATGTGGCGTATTTGGCAGTGAAAATGACCCTAAAAGAAGAAGACGAAAAAGCCTCAGGAGTACAAAAGTTCTTTTCATCACGTGTTTATAAAGAAAAAATACAGTACGCCCTTATTGAGTTGCCTGCTACCCTCGACCGTTTTATAGAGTTGCCTCAAATAGGGGATAAGCATTATATTATTATGCTTGATGATGTGATACGCTTTTGCTTACACAAGATATTTAATATTTTCAATTACGAATCGCTTACGGCAAATATGATTAAAATCACTCGTGATGCCGAGTTGGATATAGACGATGATTTGAGCAAGAGCTTTATCGAGAAACTCTCGACCAGTATAGAAGACAGACGCAAAGGCGAGCCGGTGCGCTTTGTGTACGACAAGATGATAGACAAGGACACCTTGCAATTTTTATTAGAGAAAATGGGTATTATGAAAACCGACAGCGTAATCCCAGGAGGGCGCTACCATAACCGTCGCGACTTTATGAACTTCCCCAGCTTAGGGCGCAAGGATTTGACATATGCCTCTATACAGCCACTACCTGTACAAGGACTCACCTCAGAAGAGAGTTTACTAAAGAAAATTGCCGAAAAAGACTATTTGCAATACACTCCTTACCATACTTTTTCTAACATTATATGGTTTTTGAGGGAAGCTGCCCTTGACCCTAAGGTAAAATCGGTGAAAATAACCATTTATCGTTTGGCAAAGAACTCGCAAGTAGTTAATTCACTTATCAATGCGGTGAAAAATGGCAAACAAGTAACCGTACAGATAGAATTGCAAGCTCGTTTTGATGAAGAATCGAATATACGATATGCTGAACAGCTAAAAGCAGAAGGTGTAAAAGTCATCTTCGGCGTACGCGGACTGAAAGTACACAGTAAAATATGTGTGATTGAACGTAAAGAAGGAAAAGAACTAAAACGTTATGGATTTATCAGCACTGGTAACTTCAATGAAACTACTGCTAAAATCTATACTGATTATACGCTGTTTACTGCCAATCAGGAGATACTCAAGGAAGTGAACAAAGTGTTCAACTTCTTCGATACCAACTACAATGTGCAAAAATTCAAGCATCTAATAGTGTCTCCACACTATACCAAAAAGCAACTCAAACACTTGATAGACGAAGAAATCAAGAATGCTAAGGCAGGCAAAGAGGCGTATATCAAGCTGAAGATGAATAACATTACTAGCTACAAGATGATAGACAAGCTATACGAAGCTAGCCGCGCAGGAGTAAAAATACAAATGATTGTACGTGGTATTTGCTGTTTAGTGCCTGGTATTGAAGGAATGAGTGAGAATATAGAGGTAATAAGTATAGTTGATAAGTTCTTGGAACATCCACGTTTGTTTATCTTTGCCAACGGAGGCAACCCTAAATTGTACATCTCTTCAGCCGACTGGATGACGCGCAATATTTCATTCAGAGTAGAAGTAGGTTGCCCTATTTACGACAAAGCAATACAGCAAGAGTTGATAGACACCTTCGAAATAAGTTGGGCAGACAATGTAAAGGCACGTATAATTAACGAGGCACAGAACAACACCTACCGCCCTCATACTACCCCTCCTTTGCGCTCACAGGTAGCCTTATACGAGTATTATCAGCATAAAAATAAGCGCACCGAATAGATGAAAAGACCTCAAATAAAATTAGCACAATATGTAATAGAAGCTTGCAAAGCCAAACAAGTAAAGCACATTGTTATTTCACCAGGGTCGCGTAATGCTCCTCTGACTATTGGCTTTGCCAACGACCCTTATTTTAGTTGTTACAGTATCGTAGATGAGCGTTGTGCTGCTTTTTTTGCCTTGGGCATTGCTCAGCAATTACACCAACCTGTGGCAGTGGTATGTACATCGGGCTCTGCCTTGCTGAATTACTATCCCGCTTTTTCAGAGGCTTTTTACAGCAATATACCATTGGTGGTCATCTCAGCCGACCGTCCCTCGAGCAAAATAGATATAGGCGATGGGCAAACCATACGTCAGGTGAATGTACTGGGAAACCACAGTGCCTACAATGCCAATCTATCAGATGAAGCACATAGCGATAAAAGCAATTTTTACGAGCTAAACAGGGCACTGAATACAGCTATAGAGGAGCAATTGCCGGTGCACATCAATGTACCTTTTGAAGAACCCTTATACCTCACTACGGAAGAGCACTATCTTTTTAAGAATATAGCTGCAAAACCACAGAACCCTATTATTAATAAAGGAAGAGTCACTGATTTTGTAAAACATTGGAACGATTCAGCTAAAAAAATGGTATTAGTAGGAGTGTTGACACCTAATAGTGTAGAAGCACAATATGTAGAATGGCTTGCTAAAGACCCTTCGGTATTGGTACTGACAGAAACTACATCTAACTTGCACCACTCCCATTTTATTCCTTATATCGATAAATTGCTCACTTATACCGAAAGAGACCCAGCTCTAAAAGAAGCCTTACGACCTGATTTATTACTTACTTTTGGAGGCTTGGTAGTTTCCAAAAAGATAAAACAGTTCTTACGTAGTTATAAACCTACTTATCACTATAATGTAGATTTGCACAAAGGTTATGATTCATATTTCTGTTTAACAGCTCATTTTAAAGCGGATATTAATACTTTTTTGGGGGAGGTAACCCCTAATTTGGTTAATGTTTCTTCTACTTATCAGCAGCAGTGGTTAGAGGTGAAAAACGAGATACAGCAAATACATTTAGAGTATATCAGTCAAACGCCTTTCTCCGATTTTAAAGTGTACAGTGAGGTATTCAGTAATATTCCTAATGATTATATTATACAGATAAGCAATAGTTCTGCAATTAGGTATGCCCAACTGATAAAAGCACACCCTTCTTGGAAGGTGTTTTGCAACCGAGGTACTAGCGGTATCGACGGTAGTATGAGCACTGCTATTGGGGCTGTTGTAGGAAGCGCATCGCCCACAGTGTTCATTACAGGTGATTTGAGTTTCTTTTACGACAGCAATGCTCTTTGGAACAAATATATTCCACAAGATTTTAGAGTGATTCTCGTCAATAATCAAGGTGGAGGAATTTTCAGAATACTACCCGGTGATAAAGCTGACCCTAACTTTGAATACTTCTTTGAGACACCTCATAGGCTTACAGCAGAACATTTTTGTAGAATGTATGGCATTAGCTATCAGTTAGCAACTAATCTATCTGATTTACAGAAAGATTTAAGCAATTTCTTCGAAGTATCAGAGAGACCCAAGCTCTTAGAAATTCATACACCAAGAAAAATAAATGATAAAGTTTTGTTAAAATATTTTGAGGTATTGAAAAAATGACTACCTTTACCGCATTAATAATTTTAAATATAAAAAATTATGAGCAAACGTGATGAATTAATTGCTGTGTACACCCAAGATTTGAAAGAAAAATGTGGTGAAAAGAACCCAGATGTAGCGTTCTTAACAAAAGTAACTGTGGGCTTAGGTCCTTCTATCTACAACGCCGATGCTTCTAAAGTATCAGGCTCTGACCAAGCAGAGTTAGACCGTGTAAAACAAAACTTCCTAATCAAAAAATTAGGTTTGAAAGACGGTCCTGAGTTAGATAAAGCTATTGAAGCTGTGTTAGAAAAATACGGTAAATCAAACAGAAATAAGCACCGTGCAGTTGTTTATTATTTGTTGGCTAAACACTTCAAAAAAGAAAGCGTTTATAACAAATAAAAGATTTTTTAAAAAGAACAAGAGGCTATCCAATTCAGATAGCCTCTTATTTTTTATGTAGATATTTTTGGAAAGAACATTCATATCTCAAATAAATAGTAATTATTCCACCAAATAACTTACCCGAATAGCACGAAAGTTGCTGATAGCTTGAAAACTGTTTTCAATACGCTTGATATGCTCTTTAGTGTGACGTAAAGAGACTTCGGAGGGGTGTACTTTCACCAAAACATCTTTCAGATATTCATTTCTAATACGCGAAATAGGAGGGAATTCAGGACCTAAGACGTCTATCCCTCTTTGAGAAGCAAAAACTTCACGAAGTGTATTAGCAAACCACTCAGCACTTTCATTTACTTGGTTAAAATTACTGTGTTTGAAAGTTATTTTTATCATTTGTACAAAAGGGGGGTATAAAAAGGATTGGCGTTCCTCTATCTGACTTTGATACATTCCTCTGAAATCATTTTGTAATACTTGCTGAATTACGGGGTGCTGTGGGTTATAGGTTTGTATCAATACTTTTCCTTGTTGGGCACTTCTTCCCGCACGCCCTGATACTTGCAATAATAGCTGAAAACTCCTTTCGTAGGCTCGGTAGTCAGGAGAATGAATGAGAGCATCGGCATTCATTACGCCTACTAGACCTATATTTTCAAAATCTAATCCCTTCGTGATCATTTGGGTGCCTACTAATATTTGCGTTTCTTGTTGCTCGAACTTCGATAATATTTTTTCATATCCGTATTTACCATTAGTAGTATCCTGATCCATTCTGTCTATAGCTATTTTCGGGAAAAGCACTTCTAATTCTTTACTAATTTGCTCTGTTCCGAAGCCTTTTGTTCTTAAATCAACACTTCCGCAAGCTATACAGGCTTTGGGCATAGGAATCGCATAACCGCAATAATGGCATCGCAACTGATTACTGCTTTGATGAAAAGTAAGACTTACATCGCAATGCGGACATTGGGGCACCGTGCCACATTGCATACACTGCACGATAGGGGCAAAACCTCTTCTGTTTTGAAAGAGAAGTACCTGTCTCCCTTGCGATAAAGTATTCGTAATTTCCTTTATCAGAATGTCGGAAAAATGCCCGTTCATACGTTTGCGATGGTGCTTATCCTTAATATCGATAAGCTCGATAATAGGAGGAAGGAAATCTGCGTAGCGTTTTGATAAGTATACAAATCCGTACTTTTCAGTCTTCACGTTATGCATACTCTCCAACGAAGGCGTTGCCGAACCCAGCAAAGTTTTAGCTTTGAAAATGTTTGCCAACATAATAGCAGTATCCCGTGCTTGCATTCGAGGAGCTGGTTCAAACTGTCTGTAAGAATTATCGTGCTCCTCATCAATGATTACAAGCCCTAATTGTTTGAAAGGCAAGTAAACTGATGAGCGAACACCTACAACCAATTGCGCTTTGGGATTATTATTTAGTACATTATTCCAAACTTCCACCCGTTCGTTTGTACTATATTTAGAATGATATACTGAGAGGCTCTTGCCAAAGTGATTCTTGAATCGGTTGATAAGATGAACCGTCAAGCCGATTTCAGGAAGAAGATAGAGTACCTGTTTCCCTGCCTTTAAATATTGGTCGATAAGTTCAATGTAAATTTCAGTCTTCCCAGAGGCGGTAACCCCTTGTAAAAGAACTGTGTTTTTAGTCTGAAACTGTTTCTGAATTTGATGAAGAGCTTCTTCTTGTACCTTATTGAGTATCTTTTTTGTCGAAACATCACTATCAGCAAAGCTAACGCGGTCTTTCTGTAAGTAGTATTCTTCAAAAATGCCTTTTTCTATTACTGATTTTAGTACTGTTGTCGATACACTGGCTTCTTCTAATAATTTTTCTGCTTTTAAAGGCAATATTTCTCTGTTGATATAATTAAAATAAGCCATTATCAACTTCTTTTGCTTTTCCGACCGCTTCAAAAATTCTAAGGCTCTTTGCAAGCCTTCTTCGGTTTGATATTCAGAAGATAAACGAATGTATTTGATGAGTTTTGGTACATATTTCTCAAATATTCTTTCGGAAATGCGAGCAGCTCCTTTCTCTACCAAGCTCTTCATCACTTTCAGAGCCTTGTTTTTGGGGATTATCTTGCTCACCTCACTACCTTTGAGGGCTGTTTTGTAATGTAAGGCTTCGTATACCTGCCACTCGTCATCGGTAAAGAGTGTTGAACTTAGTTCTTTTTCTGCAATTTCAATTATTGTTTCACTTTCTAATAAAAAAGCCGATGGCAAGGCTGATTTTAGTACTTCCCCTAAAGTGCACATATAGAAATCGGCTATCCATTGCCAATGTTCTATTTGCTGGGGAGTAACGATAGGCGTTTCATCTAAGATATATTCAATGTCTTTAGTGTCATAAGAAGGCTCAACAGTATGTATATGATGTACTATAGCCGTGTATACTTTGGATTTACCGAATGGAACAGCCACGCGCATTCCCATTTGTAAGAAATGTGCTTCGTCTTCATTAATACGATAGGTAAAAAGTTTAGAAAGCGGAAGCGGCAAAATTACATCTACGAAATACATCAGTCGTGTTTTTTAAGTTTCAGAAGCGAAGCATTTAGTTCAAACCCCAATAACAATATGTTGGCATTTAACCATATATAAAGCAGGAAGATAAGCAATGCCCCGATAGACCCATACAGCTGGTTGTAGCGAGAAAAATTCTCAATATAAATACCGAACAAATAGGTTGTCACGCCGAACAATAACACAGTAAAGAGCGAACCTGCTGAAAAGAACTTACTTTCCCTGCCTTCAACTGTACCGAAGTAAAACAGTAGTCCTGTACCGAAGTAGGTAATCAGTGCGACGAAAACTATTTTCGATATTTTAAGTAGCGTTTCGTAATCGGTAATAAAATTGATTTTATCGAGGTAAGGCACTAAATACACTTCGTAATAAATGAATACAACCACAGCAAATAGAACAAGAAGTGCCAAAATAATTGCTACCATTAGGGCGTAAAGATATTGCTTGATATAGGTGCGTGTGATTTGTCGATGGTACGAATACTCAAACCCTCCAAAAATTGCCATAATACCATTGGTCATTAAGAAAATAGAAAGAAAAAATACCGAAGACAACAAGCCACCACGTTTTTTATCGGCGATATCGAAAAAAATATCCGAAAAGAAATCGTGCGTACCTGGGGGAAGCATATCTTCAATAAAAGCCCAAAAGTCTCCTTGGAAATTTTCGATAGGAATATAAGGGATTAAGTTTAAAATGAACAGCAAAAAAGGAAAGATTGCCAAGAAAAAACTATACGAGATAGCGCTCGCCCGATAGGTGAGTGCGCCTCTAATAATCCCTGCGGTATACAGTTCGAGCAAATCATATAATGAAAAAGCGTTCTTAGCTAAAGGAATACTTTTCAAAAAGCTTACGAATTGCTTGATAATAGGAAGGTTATGTATTCTCTCTTTTAATGTCATCAGTAGTTAGTTTTTTTGGGAAAGCATATTGCTTTTAGTTGATTTTCTTTCTTTTAGTCGCTCTTTTATCGTCCCGATAATCCAATAAGGAATAACCATACATAAAAGGCAGAATAGCCAAAAACCAATTAGGAAAATGACTACAAAAAGGAGAAAACCCAAATATTGCTCAATGCTGAATGATAGATAATAAACGCTCATAACTTTTTCTATCTTAATTACCAGTTTATGGCTTCCTTCCCTACGGATGTAAGATAGGCATTAGCTTTGCTGAAATGTTTGTTGCCAAACCAATAGCCTTTGTTTGCACTCAAAGGAGAGGGGTGCCCTGAGGTAAGAATACAATGTTTTGCCGGGTCGATAAGGCTTGTTTTCTTTTTGGCATAACCACCCCACAACATAAACACTATATTGTTACAATGTGCTGAAACTGCTTTAATAACAGCGTCAGTAAAAGTTTCCCACCCTTTATTTTGGTGGCTACCAGCTTCGTTGGCTCTTACGGTGAGGGTGGCGTTCAGCAGCAAAACTCCTTGCGATGCCCAGCGCTCCAAATTGCCACTGATAGGGTAGGAGGTACCTAAATCTTGTCCTATTTCCCTAAAAATATTGATAAGTGAAGGTGGGTGGGCAATGCCATCGTGTACTGAAAAACACAAACCGTTTGCCTGCCCTTCGCCGTGATAGGGATCTTGCCCGATGATAACTACTTTCACCCTGTCCAGCGGACAATGGTCGAAAGCCGAAAATATTTGCTTTCCTTTGGGATAACAGATATTTTCGGCATATTCTTTTTTTACAAAATCGGTGAGCTGACTGAAATACGGCTTATTAAATTCTTCTTGTAATACCGACTTCCAGCTGGGGTGTATGTTCACTTCCATAGTTTATGGGATAACATTTGTATTTTCTTTGTTTTTAGCAGAAGGGGCATTCGGCTTTCTACGCGCTATCACATCGGCGTAATACTTCCTGCTGTTATTGATGACCTCCAACGTCTTTTTGTAGAACTCATCTTGTTTCACTCCCGATAGAGTTACAATGTAATTTACCATATTGCGGTAATCATCTGAGAGCTCTTTGCGTAGCGGACGTATATGATAGGCTTCTTTTTGCAAGGTTTGGAACGACCTGTGCGAAAAAAGTTCATCAAACGCCTTATTAGATTTTTCCAGCTCACTTACAAACTCCTTAATTTGCAAGGTTTTTACTGCATTTACATAAGGTTCAGCTTTGAGCTGAGTAATGAGGGTTGTAAGGTTGCTGGTTTCTTCCTCATACGTTTCTTTTGAAACATCTTTATAAGGGTCTATAAGCCTTTTTAGCGTTTCAAAAGCCTTTTTCTTATCGTCCGTCTTCGCATATTTATAGGGGCGAATACTCAAACGCAAGGCACGCATATCGGTATCTCTTGCGTGGTCAAGTTCGGCGAGTTTTTTGGTCTCTTCACTAGAACGGATTCTTTCCAATCCCTTTTCATAAGAAGGAATTTTGTTTTTTAACTTTTCAAAGAGCACTTTAAAATCGGCATCTGTTTCCAATTTTAAATCAGTCTTGCCGAAATCTTCAAAAAAATCGCACTAAAAATTGTTTAAACTCGGCATTGTGCAAGCGAGCAAGGTCTAAATTGATTAACTTCTCCTTTTTCATAAGTAGAAAATATTTTTTGAGGTTGTTAAATAATATAGTATTATAAATTAGGAATTATCCTAATAACGATAATCCTCGTTTTTATGCGACAAAATTACGAATTCCTTTTTTTATATCCAAAATTATTTTCAAAGTTTTTTATTGATATATGAAAAACCAATATTAGTATATGGTGTTTGTATTATATTTGATTCAACTTTGCCAAAGATTGAAACTTTGGCAAAGTTAATACTGCAAAAACTACTGAAACAGCTATTTTTTGTATTAAATTAATGTATTTAATTCGTAAAATCCTCCCTGTTTTAACCTCCGAAGAAGAGAAAAATATAAAAAAGTACACTTTTTTGTAACTTTACAAAGTTAAACTACTCAAAAAGTGGCTTGCTATTGATTTTATAAAGTTCGGCAACTCAAAAAGTGACTTTCTATCCATTTTAAAAAGATAAGGAACTTAAAAAGTGATTGTTTTTTGGACAATCACTTTTTTGAAATATTAATAAGGTATCTTTTCAGTAAGTTGAACTTTATCGGATTTTCTGTACGAGCTCCAATTCGTCCAAAGAAACAGAGGTAGTAAACGCCCCGTAATTTACTATGGCTTTGCCTTTTTCAATCTTATCGATACTTCCCACGCTTCGGCTGTCTTTAATGCGGACACGGTCGCCTACTGAAAGGGCGCGTTGTAGCTTTTCTTTTTCGGCGCGTTCTTGGGCAATGCGCTCTTTCTTCTCTTCTTTGCGTTGCTGGCGGATAGTCTCCATTTGCTTATGAACTTCTTCGGTAGTAGTTTTTTTCTCCTCTTTTTGCTTGGTGCGTTCCTCTTTGCTCATTTGTTTGCGCTTGGCATTTTCTATTTCAATGAGTTTGAGAAATTCGGATACCAAAGGGCGACGCTTACCATCGTAGAAATAACGTTCGGCTATCTGGTCTACCTTACTACCTAAGGTAATCATACGTTGGCTTTGGTCATAGAGCTCTTGATAATTTACGAGCTTGCTTTTTACTTTATCATTGAGTTCCTCCAAACGTTTGGCTTCTTCGCGGGCTCTGGTTTCCTCATCTTTCAGGGTTTCAGCAGTTTTTTCCATTTTGGAGCGTTCTTTCTGCAATTTAGCGATAGTGGCATCAAAACGCACTTTTCCTTTCTCTATTTTTTTCTTAGCCCGATTGATAAGGCTAAACGGAATGCCGTTTTTCTGCGCCACTTCAAAAGTGAAAGAGCTTCCCGCTTCGCCTATTATCAGCTTATAGATGGGCTCTAAGGTTTTATCGTTGAAAAGCATATTGGCATTGCTGGCGTGAGGTAATTCATCTGCCAGCATTTTTAAATTGGTGTAATGGGTGGTAATCACCCCAAAAGCCTTTCGGTGGTAGAACTCTTCTAAGAATATTTCAGCCAAAGCACCTCCTAATTCGGGGTCGCTACCTGTCCCGAACTCATCTATCAAAAACAAGGTGCGGTGGTTGCACTTTTTGAGGAAGTAATTCATATTTTTGAGTCGGTAGCTGTATGTGCTAAGGTGGTTTTCAATAGATTGGTTATCGCCGATATCGGTAAGAATGCGTTCAAACAAACACATTTTAGAACGATGATGCACCGGAACGAGCATTCCACTTTGTAACATTAATTGCAATAAGCCAATGGTTTTAAGCGTAATACTCTTTCCGCCCGCATTAGGTCCCGAGATGACGATAATACGATTTTCATCATTCAGTTCTATGGTTTGAGGAAAGGTAGTAACACCTTTTTTGGTATTGCTAAGGTACAGCAAAGGGTGATATGCTTCACGGAGGAATAGTTCGCGTTCCTGAGTGATTTCTGGCAAAAGTGCATTCATTTGGTGAGCGTACTTGGCTTTGGCGCAAATAATATCAACGGCTGTGATGTATCGCTGATAGTCTTTCAGCAGGTCGGCAAACTGACTGATGAAGGCAGTAAGTTCTCTTAATATACGCTGGATTTCCTCTTTTTCGTCATAAAGCAGATTGGAGAGTTCGCGAGAGTAGATTTCGGTTTGTCGCGGTTCTATATACACTATGCTACCCGTTTTTGAGCTCCCCCATACGGTACCCTGTACTTTTCGGCGGTACATCGCTTTCACTGCCAATACGCGGCGGTTTTCTACTACGGTCTCGCGGATATCATCGAGATAGTCGGCAGTGTTATACTCGGCGAGAGCACGGTTGAAACTTTCGTTGAGTTTTCCTTTCAAGGCGCTCAGCTCGCGACGTATATTACCAAGCGTAGGAGAGGCTTCGTTTTTTATCTCGCCGTACTTGTCCAACACTTTATCGATAGCGTTCAGCAGTTCGGTAGTATACTCGATACTATCAGCCATTTCGAAAAGGGTAGGGTATAGCGTTTTGAACTTCTTAAAGAAGAGAATTTGGGTGTTTACAACCTCGCTGATACGATGAATCTTCCTAATACTCGACACTTCTAACAAGGCGTTTTCAATAGATAGAAGTTTAATTTCGGAAGTGATAGATTCGCAATAGTGTGAAGGGATTGTGTTGTTATTATCAAAAGACGATAGGTATTCATTGGTTTGATTCAGTGCCAATAACAGGCTTTCCTGATTGTCGAAAGGTTTGATACGTAAGGCGTATTTCTTGCCGAGTTCAGTAAGGCAAAGGTCAGACAAATGAGAGAGTACAATGGGGAACTCTAAGTCTTCAAGTGTTTTTGTATTCATTTAGTTTTTAGGAAATATCTTTTTGTGATATAAAATCATCAGCCCCACTGCTATACATATTGCAGAGTCAGCCACATTGAACACGGGCTCGAAGAAACGAAAGCGTTCGCCTCCCCAAATGGGTACCCAGCTGGGAAGTGTAGTATTGATAATGGGGAAGTAGAACATATCCACCACTTTGCCGTGCAAGAGGGTTCCGTAAGGATTTTCGGCAAATAGGGTAGCAATGTTACCATAACTATGGTCGAAAATTATGCCGTAAAACACCGAATCGATGATATTGCCCAGTGCTCCTGCCAATATCAAAGAAATGCAAATGATAAGTATCTTAGGTTGTTGCTTTCTCACTGCCGATACCAGCCAATAACCGATACCTATTACCGCTACAATGCGAAAGAGGGTAAGAATGAGTTTGCCGTATTCGCCGGGGATTTTAGTACCCCAAGCTGCACCTTCGTTTTCTACAAAGTATATTTGAAACCAACTGAAAACGGTTACGGCTTCGTTGAGGATAAAGTGTGTTTTGATGTATATTTTGCTCCATTGGTCGATGATAAGTACCAACAGAATAATAAGGAATGCGTGTTTTAATTTCATATTGTTTTTTTGCTAAATGAGGCGCAAAGATACTAAAATAAAAGTGAATGACAAGCCATAAAGCAACAAATACTATAAGCTGACTTAGTTTTCATTCTTTTCTTTCTCCAAGAATTTCTCTTTGTCTTTGCGAATTTGTACCAATCGGTAGTTTTCAGTGGCTATAACAAAAGCAGATAGTTTGTTTTTCTCCAAGAACTCTTTCAAATCAGTAACAATGCTCTGAGCTGAATAAGCATCGCGGATATTATGAACTACCAACCAAGTTTCATCGGCATTATAGAGGTCTTCTGAAAGGGTAAGTACCTCAGAAATTGCCTTTAATTTCTGGGTAAGTTGTTCTTTTATAGTTGTACGTGTCTCAGAAACCGTACCTGTAATAACTACTTTCCATTTCGTAGCCTTATCGTCAGTAACAAAATCTTCGGTTTCTACATCTTTAAGCTCATCTAATAGATTTTTAGCCTCTTCACTTTCAGCAGTGGCAGGATAGTTAGTCGCTATCTGTTGTAACTGCGCTTGGTAAGGAGCAAGCCCCTCTAAACGTGCCGTTGTTTTGGCTTGCAACAGTGCGATAGCAGGAGCTACTGAAGTTTCACGATACTGCGCCCCTTCTGTTTGCAACTGGTGAGCCGTCTCGATAATTTCACCCCGATTGTATTGAGCCATAAGGGTATCAACAAAAACTTGTGCCTGTTTATTGCGCTCTTGTTGTGAGGTTTCGCTTCCTTGCAATAGTTTTGCATAATCGGTATTAGGATAGTTAGCAAGTAGTCGCCCTTTGATGGTTTCAGCTTTGGGGTTATGAGTATCAGTGTAATTCTTTTGGAGCTCATAAAGTGTAACTACTTCTAATTCGGGAGAAGGATTGTTGGCAAGAACACGTTCTAAACGTTGTATAGCCAATTCATTTTCACTGAATTTAGAGCGATAGAGCACGCCCAACTGGTACAAGGCTTTATTTCTATCGATGTTAAGTTGAGCGATTTCGGCTTCGGTCTTAGGAAGTTGAGAAAGATAAGTATCGGGAGTTTCTACTTCTTTTTTAGCTATTTGTTGTGTAGTAGCTGAGACAGTGAGGTTCGCCACAGTAGCATTCCCCATACTCGACCAACGCCAGTTATCCTCCAATTTGCGGTCTCCCCAATATTGTTGAAACTGTTGTTTCCCATAAGCTACACTCATCGGATTGTAGAAATAAAACTTGCCACCCTTTTCAGTAGTAGCATCGGGCATCGTTACCCCCATACCTGTATTGGCAACCTTTTTATTGTGTTGCTTTTGTGTGCGAAGAGCAATTGCTTTCTGTACAGAATCAATATGTTTTTGGTAATACGCACGACGTTCTGTCTCTGGCAAGCGCATAACTTTTAATACGCTATCATTTTTCTTAACGACGTATTCTAACTCAGCAATCTTAGACAAGTTATCTCTTTTTCTGCGAATAAAAAGATGTTCAAAGGTATGTTCAGGGATATAAGTAAGAGTACTATCCAAATGCTGGTAAGCTCCCGTATAGTCTTTTTGGTCAAAAAATAATTCAGAGAGACGTGTATGAGCTTTTGCTTTTAACGGATTGTTATTCTTATTGTTGGAAAGAGAACTACGATAAAAATCGGTAGCCAAACGCTTATCATCGTCTTTTAAAAGTTCGCCGTGAGTGTAGTAAAGCACATCGAGATAGTTTTTGTGCTCATAACGGCGTTCAAGTTTGGTAAGGTAAGCTAAAAAATCAGCTTTTTCTTCAGGGGTAAATGTTTTGTTGCGAGCCTTTCCTGCTTGGGCTTCTACCCATAGCTTACGCGGAATCTTCCAGTTTTGCTTCACAACCTTTTCAAAAGCTACTTCGGCAGAGTCTTTTTGATGCTGTTTTTCATAAAGCTGAGCTGCAATAAAGTAATATCTACCGCGTAAAGCCTTATTACGAGTGTATTTACCAGCATTGTAAAGCGCATCGGCAGCCTCAGGATATTGTTCTTGGTTAATATAAGCCTGTCCTAAGGTAGCATAGGCTTCAGCTCTATCATTTTTGCGTAATTTAGGATTCTCTTTTAAAAATTCAGTGAGTTTTTCTATAGCAATTTTATCTTTACCTAAACGGAGATTAGCTTTTTGTGCCCAAACCGCTGCTTCAGGAATACGCTCGCTCGTTCCGTAGTTCGTAAGCAGGTGATTAAAAGCCTCTAAGGCAGGAAAGAAACGCTCATCGTAATAACGGGCTTGACCGAGTAACATATAAGCGTCGTCAATTTTATAGTTGCGTTGTACTCCTTTAAAAACCATAGAGTGTTTCTGAATGGTTTTAATAGCTTTTTCTTCAGCACGTTGAAAATCAGCATTACCTGTACCATCTAATTGCACTTTTCCTGTCATACCAATAGGCTCTACCGGTAGAATTTCACTAAAATTATCTTGATATTTTTCGCGTAGTTCATTAAGACCTTTGGCATATGCTTCCTCCCCATTAAACAGTACATTATACTTGGTAACAATAGGTTGCATCTGACGGTTATAATAGGTATTAGCATTAGGTGTACAAGCTAAATATAGCAAAAAAACAACTAAAAAACTACTGTATAGTAAAACTCTTTTCATACTTTTTCATAAGTGCTGTTACAGAGTGCGAAAGTACTACTTTTTTTTAAAAGAGCGAAATATTATTTCAAAAAAATAAGTTTTCTCTACCAAAGCACCGCTTTGTATACAGTTTAGATATATTTTTACTCTTGTTATCCTTCGTTCATTGTTCGTCTTTTGTTCGTCCTTTCTTCGTCTTTTGTTTATCTGCCCGTGCGGCTCGCACCGTCTTTTGTTCGTCTTTTGTTCGTCCTTTCTTCGTCTTTTCTTCGTCTTTTGTTTATCTGCCCGTGCGGCTCGCACCGTCTTTTGTTCGTTAATTGTTTATCTGCCTGTCGTGCTACGACCTCGCACCTGGCTGTCGTGCTACGACCTCGCACTGTCATTGATTTAGTATTATTGGCATTATTGGCATTGTGGTATTAAAAGACATTTGCTAATCTGCTAATTCTTCAATATCTTTGCACCTTCAATTTAAAAACACTGTTAAATCGATAACGCATTAGTATGACAAACATTCAATATATAAAAGTCCAAACACAACTACCTGAAAAAGCTATTGAAAACACACTTTCACTATTAACCGAAGGCTGTACTATTCCCTTTATTGCACGCTATCGAAAAGATAGCACTCAGAATTTAGATGAAGTAGCCATTGAGCATATTGCCAAATCCCAAGCTGATTACGACAATATCTGTAAACGCAAAGAAACGATTCTCTCTTCTATTGAAGAACAAGGAAAGCTTACAGACGAATTGCGCAAACGTATTGAGAACTCTTTTGAGCTCAATGAATTAGAAGACCTATACCTGCCTTACAAAAAACGTCGTAAAACCAAAGCCGATGTAGCCAAAGAAAACGGCTTAGAACCTCTTGCAAAACAGATAATGAGTCAGCGTGTAACCGACTTGGAACTATTAGCAGGGCGTTACCTTTCCGACAAAGTGCCTACTGAAGAAGAAGCTTTACAAGGGGCTTCGGATATTATAGCTGAATGGATTAACGAGAATACGTTTATACGTCGCACTCTTCGCCGAATATTTCAGCGCAAAGCAATCATCAGTAGCGAAGTAGTTAAAGGTAAAAACGAAGAGGAAGAAGCTCAGAAATACGCTCAGTATTTCGATTGGGAAGAAGCCCTTAACAAAGCACCCTCTCACCGTGTATTAGCAATGTTGCGTGCCGAAAAAGAAGGATTTGTAAAACTAAAAGTACAAGTAGATAGTGAAGAAACCTTACCTTTTATGGAAGAAAACATCATAAAGAGTAGGGGAGAAGTAGCCGATTTCTTGAAGAAAACGGTAAAAGATAGCTACAAACGCTTATTAGAGCCTTCTATTTCCAACGAAACACTACAAGAGGCAAAAGATAAAGCCGATGCGAAAGCTATCAGTGTGTTTGCCGAGAACCTCTCACAGTTGTTATTAGCGTCTCCTTTGGGTGAAAAGCGCATTTTGGCTATTGATCCAGGATATCGTACAGGTTGTAAGGTAGTGTGTTTAGATGAAAAAGGCGACCTTTTGCATCACGATGTTATCTACCCTCACGCTCCCCAAAATGATATGACTATGGCTACCAAAAAGCTCAGCACAATGGTTTCTCAATACAATATCCAAGCCATTAGTATAGGCAATGGTACTGCTTCTCGTGAAACAGAGTCGTTTGTAAGAAGTATTGCTTTCCCTAAAAAGGTAGAAGTATTTGTGGTGAGTGAAGCAGGAGCATCGGTCTATTCAGCTTCTAAAATAGCTCGCGATGAGTTCCCCGATTACGATGTAACTGTACGTGGGGCAGTATCCATAGGCAGGCGTCTTGCCGACCCATTAGCTGAATTAGTGAAGATAGACCCTAAGAGCATAGGAGTAGGTCAATACCAACACGATGTAAACCAGTCGTTATTGAAAGAGGAGCTCGATGCAACCGTAGTGCGTTGCGTGAATAAGGTAGGGGTAAACCTCAACACAGCAAGCAAATCACTACTCAGTTATGTATCAGGGATAGGAGAGAAGATGGCTGAAAACATAGTAGCTTACCGCTCGGCTAATGGTGCTTTTAGTAAGCGAGAAGACTTAAAAAAGGTACCTCGTTTGGGTGATAAAGTATACCAGCAGGCAGTAGCTTTCTTACGTGTACACAACAGTGAGAACCCGCTCGATAATTCAGCAGTACACCCCGAAGCCTATCCTATCATCAAACAAATGGCGAAGGACACGGGTATCTCAGTTGCACAACTTATAGGTAACAAGCAAGCTATTGCCACTATTGATATTCAAAAGTACAAAACAGATAAGGTGGGTGAACTTTATTTGAAGGACGTATTAAAGGAATTAGAAAAACCAGGGATCGACCCTCGTACTACTGCTAAAGCCTTTGCCTTCGACCCTAATGTAAAAACCTTTGATGATGTACGTATAGGAATGATATTACCTGGTATAGTAAACAATATTACTGCCTTTGGTTGCTTTGTGGATATAGGTGTTAAAGAAAGTGGATTGGTACACATCTCTCAACTGAAAGAAGGTTATGTTTCTGATGTAAATGAAGTAGTTAAACTCCACCAACAAGTGCAAGTAAAAGTTATAGAGAAAGACGAAGTGCGCAAACGCATTTCACTAAGTATGGTGTGGTAATGATTAACAATGGGAACACTCACAATTTGCAGTAGATACAAACGCTATAAAGTACCTCCTCAAACACGGTTCGTATTATCAGAATAAAATAAGCCTGTATGAAAAACTTTTCATACAGGCTTATTTCAAATTGCTATTCTGCTCTATATATGTTACTTTTCTGCTGAAAGAAGTGTGTCTAAACGGCGTAGTGTTTCCTCTTTGCCAATCACTTCTATAATATCGAATACGTGAGGTCCTTTGAGTTCACCTACTAAGGCTAAACGCAACGGAGGCATCACTTGTCCAAAGCCTAAGCTTTTAGTTTCCATATATTGTTTTACTGCTTCTTCTAAAGCTACTGAGGTGAAGTTAGATGTGTTTTTAAGTACCTCACTTACTTCTTTTACGATTTCAGGAGTTTGCTCTTTCCATTGTTTTTTGAGTGCCTTTTCGTCGTACAGAGCAGGAGCTTCAAAAAAGAATTTGCTAAGTTCCCAGAAATCACTTACAAAGGTAGCACGCTCTTTGATGAGACCAACTACTTTCTCTATCGTAGCCATCGGAACTGTAACGCCTCTTTGGGTAAGGTCTTTTTGGAAAAGGATAGCTAATTCTGCATTAGGCTTCATTTGTAGGTATTGGTGGTTGAACCACTTTATCTTTTCAGGGTCAAAGCGAGCACCTGCCTTATGTACTTTTTCCAAATCGAAGAGTTGCACGAGTTGCTCGACAGTGAAGATTTCTTCATCGGTACCAGGATTCCAACCCAAGAGTGCTAAAAAATTGATAAGTGCTTCGGGGAAATACCCTTCTCCACTAAAACCTTTGAGGGTTTCGCCATTCTCTGTCCAATCCATTGGGAAAACAGGGAAGCCTAATTTGATACCGTCACGCTTGCTGAGCTTACCATTACCCACCGGTTTGAGGATAAGAGGTAAGTGTGCAAAAGCAGGGGCTTGCCAACCAAAAGCGCAATAGAGCAAAAGGTGCAATGCCATAGAAGGCAACCACTCTTCACCGCGTATCACGTGAGTGATTTCCATTAAGTGATCGTCTACGATATTTGCCAAGTGGTAAGTAGGCATTCCATCGCTTTTAAAGAGTACTTTATCGTCTAAGGTACTCGTATCAATAGTTACTTCACCACGAATCATATCGTTCATTTTTAGCTGTTCGTTATGTGGCATTTTAAAGCGAATCACATACTCATCGCCACGCTCTAAGCGTTGTTGTACTTCTTCTTTGCTAAGTGAAAGTGAGTTTTGCAAAGCATCACGTGTAGCCCAATTGTATATAAAGGTCTCTCCTTTGGCTTCTGCTTCCTTGCGAGCTGTATCTAATGCCTCAGCAGTATCAAAAGCGTAGTATGCCCAACCGTTATTGATAAGGGTATCGGCGTATTGTTTGTATAACGGTTTGCGTTCACTTTGGCGATAAGGGGCGTGTTTGCCTTCTTTGCCTACTCCCTCGTCGTAAGTAAGACCTAACCAATTGAGGGAATTTATGATGTACTGTTCTGCGCCTTCAACATAGCGATTTTGGTCGGTATCTTCTATGCGAAGTAAAAAATCACCGCCGTGCTTTTTGGCGAACAAATAATTAAATAGGGCGGTACGTACGCCTCCGATATGCAATGCTCCCGTAGGACTGGGAGCAAATCTAACTCTAACCATTTATTTTTATAATAATTTTAAATCTTTAATTACTTTGAAAGCTATATCGATTTGGTTTTCAGGGATTACGATAGTAAATTCGTTGGCGGTAGAAATCACCTCGTTCATATTCACTCCCTCCCAAGCCAAACGTTGGAATATAAAATAATAAATGCCCGATACTGAGACGTTTTCTTCGGGAAGTTTTACACTGATAGCTCCTAAATCGGTGAATTTGTGTAAAATGCGTTCCTTCTTAAAGATATTCTCAACAATAGACTCCATTGAGTTACTGACAATAATATTTGCTTCATTTACCCCACGAGTAGTAGCGTAGAAGATATCTCTATTATTTTTGATTTTATTGAGTAGCTGAGCCTGAGCATTCATAAAGGTCTCAGAGGTTAAGAAAGTATAGTCGGTTAAATTTGAACGAACAATAATATCGCCTATATTCTTCAATACTTTTACAATACGATGAGTAGAGCGAAACTCCATATCTACTGAAAGGCGTTTGAGAGCCATAACAATAGCCCCATTGCGCACTTCACGCTGAGTAGTTTCAGCTTGTATATCCTTACGTATGATACGAGCCAAAGAAGTAAGGTTAATAATCCCTTCTGAAAGAGCGGTTTGTAAGAAAGGTTTTGATTTGATATAGTGCTCGACGGCTGATGCTATTGTTTTCATTTGTATTGGATATTATAAATTTATTAAAAAGTAATTGGGGGCATAAATCATTAAAAAGGATAAAAAGCGTCTTCTATGTAGTTTAAGCTAAATTCTGCATTGTTTTTTACGATGGATATAATATCGAATTGTATTTCTACATCTAAGTCTTTTTTCTTTATATAAAAATCAGTAGCTTTCACTAATAGTTCTATCTTTTGCTGATTTACAAAGCTCTCGGGTTCACCATAAGCACTTGAACTACGTGTTTTTACTTCTGTGATATGCAAAATATTACCTTTTTGCGAAATGATATCAATCTCGGCGTGCCCAAACCTAAAATTGCGTTCTAAAATAGTATGACCTTTTTCAATTAGGAAGTTTACGGCATCTTGTTCTCCTTCATTTCCTAAATCGTTGTGCATTGCCATAATAAGCGTTGGTTTTATAATTTAACGCCAAAAGTACAAAATTTAATATATGTAACAAAAAAATATTAGTTTTTTTTCATTTCTATAAGTTGAGGGGGACTAAGCTATTTGATATCACAATACTAATTATTAGGTAAAAGGTAAAAGGTAAAACAATGCGAGGTCGTAGCACAACAGGTAGATGAACGAACAAAAGACGAACAAAAGACGAACGATGAACGAACAAAAGACGAACAAAAGACGAACAAAGAACGAACAAAGAACGAACAAAGAACGAACAAAGAACGAACAAAGAACGAACAAAGAACGAACAAAGAACGAACAAAGAACGAACAAAGAACGAACAAAGAACGAACAAAGAACGAACAAAGAACGAACAAAGAACGAACAAAGAACGAACAAAGAACGAACAAAGAACGAACAAAGAACGAACAAAGAACGAACAAAGAACGAACAAAGAACGAACAAAGAACGAACAAAGAACGAACAAAGAACGAACAAAGAACGAACAAAGAACGAACAAAGAACGAACAAAGAACGAACAAAGAACGGTGTGAGCCACACGGGCAGATAAAGAAAAGATGAACAGTGGTTAAAGGAATAGCGGAGGTAAGGTGGGTAGATTAGGGTAGAAAAAAAGCCCGTAATACGCAGTATTACAGGCTTTTTTAATTTAATTAATTATGAACACAAATTTTATTCTTGAGTATTTAAAGGTTCATTATCATTAGTAGGAGCTTCTTCAGTGCTCTCATCGTCATCTTCTTTCATTACCTTAGTAACGGCGGCAATAGAGTCTTTACCTTTGATATTGATGAGTTTTACGCCTTGAGTAGCACGTCCTAAAATACGAAGGGTATCGATTGATAAACGAATAGCAATACCTGATTTATTGATAATCATCAAATCTTCACCTTCTAATACGCTTTTAATGGCTACTAACTGACCTGTTTTCTCGGTAATAGAAATGGTTTTTACCCCTTTACCACCACGGTTAGTAATACGATATACGGCTTCGTGTGTTTCGGGGTCATCAATATAGGAACGTTTACCATAACCGTTTTCTGATACTACCAATACAGTCTCTTCGCGTGGGTTTTCAATAGCAATCATACCTACTACCTCATCGTTTTCAGTATCTAAGTCGATACCACGAACCCCTTGCGAATTACGCCCTACGGCACGCACTTTGTCTTCGGCAAAACGAATCGCACGACCTGATTTCACGGCTAACATCAACTGGCTACTGCCTGAGGTAAGTTTTGCTTCGATAAGTTCGTCACCTTCTTTAATAGTGATGGCATTGATACCATTCTGGCGTGGACGAGAGTATTCTTTGAGAAGCGTTTTCTTAACAATACCCTTTTTAGTAGCCATAATGAGGTAATTGTTGCTGATGTAGTCTTCATCTTTGAGGTTTTGTACACTCACGAAAGCCTTAATCTTATCATCGGATTCGATATTGATAAGGTTTTGTATAGCACGACCTTTGGCAGTTTTGCTACCTTCTGGTATTTCGTATACACGCATCCAGAAACACTTACCTTTTTGAGTAAAGAATAATAAATATTGGTGATTAGAACTTACAAAGAGGTGTTCTAAGAAATCTTGGTCGCGTGTGGTAGAGGCTTTTTGTCCTACACCGCCACGGCTTTGGGTCTTATATTCACTAAGCTGAGTGCGTTTGATATAGCCTGCGTGTGAAATGGTAATTACCATTTTATCATCAGGAATCATATCTTCTACACTGAATTCGCCCCCTGCGTATTCAATAGTAGAACGACGCTCATCGCCATACTTCTCTTTTATTTCGAGTAGTTCTTCCTTAATAATTTCGGTACGACGTTCTTTGCGAGCTAAGATATCTTCTAAATCGCGTATTTCAGCCAACTTTTCTTCGTATTCTTCTTTTGTTTGTTGGATAAGAACCTTATTGATACGACGTAGTGCTAACGCCAAGATAGCTTCGGCTTGTACATCGGTAAGGTCGAATTCGGCAATTAAATCTTCTTTAGGTTTATCGTGGAAACGGATAATCTCAATAGCTTTACCCATAGTGTCCTCGGTTGCCATCACCTTCATATACCCTTCTAAAATATGAATACGCTCTTTGGCTTTGCGAAGTTCATAGTCGGTACGCCTATACACTACGTCATAACGGTGTTCTACGAAGTGAAAGATAAGGTCTTTAAGGTTTAACAACTGAGGGCGCCCTTTTACTAAGGCGATGTTATTAACACTAAATGAGGTTTGTAGCTCGGTATGCTTAAAGAGATTGTTGAGCACTACATTAGGCACAGCATCGCGTTTGAGAATATAAACGATACGTATTTTACCACGAGCTGATTCATCGCGTACATCGGTGATACCCTCTAACCTACCTTCTTTTACGAGGTCAGATGTTTTTTTCAAAAGCACAGATGTATCGACTTGATAAGGGACTTCGGTTACTACAATACAATCTTTACCTTTTATTTCTTGAAACTCAGCTTTGGCACGAATGATTACTCGTCCGCGTCCTGTTTTGAAGGCTTCTTTTACGCCTTCATAACCATAGATAATACCTCCCGTAGGAAAATCAGGAGCTTTGATGTATTTAATGAGTTCATCGATTTCAATATCGTTATTGTCGATATAAGCAATAGTTCCATCGATAACTTCATTAAGGTTATGAGGAGCCATATTGGTAGCCATACCTACTGCGATACCTGCTGAACCGTTCACCAATAGGTTAGGGATGCGTGTAGGGAGTACGATAGGCTCTTCACGAGAATCGTCATAAGTAAGTTGGTGGTCAACTGTCTCCTTGTCGATATCTGAGAGCATTTCTTCGGAGAATTTACGCATACGGGCTTCGGTATAACGCATTGCGGCAGGGGGGTCACCACCCATTGAACCGAAGTTACCTTGTCCGTCTACAAGCATATAGCGTAAACTCCAATATTGTGCCATACGCACCATAGTATCGTAAACAGCTGTATCGCCGTGAGGGTGGTATTTACCGAGAACCTCACCCACAATAGCAGCCGACTTTTTATAAGGGCGATTGCTGAGCACTCCCATATCGTACATACCGTAAAGTACACGGCGGTGTACAGGTTTTAAACCATCACGAACATCGGGCAATGCACGTGAAACGATTACCGACATCGAATAATCGATATAGGCAGATTTCATTTCATCGCTGATGTCTACAGGAATCAGTTTTTCTCCTTCTGTCATAATATATTAATAGGTATCTGTTATATAAATTAGCGTGCTAAGATACAACCTTTTTTTATATTGGCAATAAAAAAATGTTTGTTTTTTCATCATTAAACTGTAAGTGTTTGATAGTAAGTGTAAAAATAACTTATAAAAAATTAATAGAAAAGAAGAAAAATAGTGCTATAGATTAAGTAAAAGAGCCTCTGATAGGTGAAAATGCGGTGTTATTATCTATAAAATTGTATTTTAAAGTGATTAACCTTATATCATTCATATAAACAAGTTATATGGTGATAAAAATGAATTTATTTGCTACATTTATTGGTATTCATTATTAATTTATTACTTTTGCACTTCAAATTCTTATAAGATGCAAATATCAATCGTTATACCGCTTCTCAACGAACAAGAATCGCTACCTGAACTTTATCAGTGGCTACACAAAGTACTCACTGAACACCGTTATTCTTATGAAATTATCTTTGTAGACGATGGTAGTACTGATAATTCTTGGCAGGTAATCAAAGAGTTATCGGGTAAAGATACTAATGTACAGGGTATTCGTTTTTTGCGTAATTACGGCAAATCACAAGCACTGCACGCAGGTTTCAAACAAGCACAAGGTGAAGTGGTGATTACTATGGACGCCGACCTGCAAGACAGTCCAGATGAGATTCCTGCTCTTTATAATATGATTACCCAAGAGGGGTATGACCTTGTATCGGGTTGGAAGAAAAAACGTTATGATTCGGTATTGGCAAAAAATCTGCCTTCTAAACTCTTCAACTGGGCAGCGCGCAAAACCTCTGGTCTCACCCTTCACGATTTCAATTGCGGACTTAAAGCCTACAAACAAGAGGTTGTAAAGAATGTTGAAGTATCAGGTGAAATGCATCGCTATATTCCTGTATTGGCAAAGAACGCTGGTTTCAACCGCATTACCGAGAAAGTTGTACAACACCAAGCCCGCAAATACGGTGTGACCAAATTTGGTATGAATAGGTTTATCAATGGTTTTTTAGACCTTATCACCATTAGTTTTCTATCCCATTTCGGTAAACGCCCGATGCACTTCTTTGGAGCATTGGGAGTACTGATGTTCTTTATAGGTTTTTTGTTTTCGGCTTACCTTGGTATTGATAAATTATTTATCAATCCACACGGTCGCCTTATTGCTGATAGACCTCAGTTTTATCTTGCCCTTACCACTATGATCATTGGTACACAACTATTTATTGCAGGTTTTTTGGGAGAAATCATTTTAAAGACTAAAAGTAACGAAGAGAGATACAAAATTAGGGAATTAACAAATCAGTAAATTAGCAAATTAGTAGATAATATAACAGTAATGGAACATCAATTAAAAATATTTAATTCCTTAACAGGAGAAAAAGAAGTGTTTGTACCCTTACACGAAAACAATGTAGGAATGTACGTATGTGGCCCTACTGTATACAGCAATGTGCATTTAGGCAATGTGCGCACCTTTATGTCGTTTGATTTTGTGTATCGTACGCTTAAATTCTTAGGTTACAAAGTGCGCTATGTACGCAATATCACCGATGCAGGTCACCTTACAGATGATGGTGATGTGAACAACGACCGCTTTGTAAAACAATCACGTCTCGAAAAACTCGAACCTATGGAAATTGTACAGAAATACACTGTAGATTTCCACAAAGTATTAGAGATATTTAATTTACTGCCTCCTACTATTGAGCCTACCGCTACAGGGCATATATTGGAGCAAATACAGCTTACCGAAAAACTCTTAAAAGACGGATTTGCTTATGAAAGCAATGGTTCTGTGTACTTCGATGTACTTGAATACAACAAACGCGGACTCAATTATGGGGAGCTCTCTCGACGCAATATAGAAGAGCTCTTTGCCAATACTCGTGATTTAGATGGGCAAGGCGAAAAACGCAATCCTCAGGACTTTGCGCTCTGGAAGAAAGCCTCTCCTGCCCACATTATGCGTTGGGCATCACCTTGGGGCGACGGCTTCCCAGGTTGGCACTTAGAATGTACGGTGATGAGTACCAAATACCTCGGTAACCAATTTGATATTCACGGAGGCGGTATGGACTTAAAGTTCCCGCACCACGAATGCGAAATTGCACAAGGTAAAGCAGGTCACGGCGAAAGTCCCGTACGCTACTGGATGCACGCCAATATGCTCACAATGAATGGGCAACGTATGAGTAAATCTACTGGTAACTATATATTGCCTATGGAACTCATCAGCGGAGAGAATACTTTTTTTGAGAAACCTTTTGCTCCTGCTGTTATTCGCTTTTGCTTTATGCAAGCACACTACCGTAGTGTACTTGACATTTCTAACGAAGCAATGCTCGCTGCCGAAAAAGGCTTTAACAGACTTATGGAAGCGATAAAGATATTGAATGAACTTACTACTGATACAGAGCTCCCAACTTCGCTCCCTATAGCCGAATGGAAACAAAAATGCTACGATGCACTATTAGACGATTTCAATTCACCTATACTCATAGCCCATCTCTTTGAAGCTGTAAAGTGGATATTTCAAGTAAAAAATGATGAAGAGAGAATCTCAGTAACAGAGCTCAAGGAGTTGAAAGAACTGATGAATGCTTTTGTTTTTGATGTATTGGGGTTACAAAGTGAGCAACAAACGGCTAATAACAATGACAAGCTCGACGGGGTGCTCCAGTTGCTTATCAATATGCGAATGGAAGCTCGTGCCAATAAAGATTGGGCGCTTTCTGATAAAATTCGTGATGAACTCCTTGCATTGGGTATTCAGCTCAAAGACGGTAAGGAGGGAACGAGTTATAGTATAAATTAAAAACAACTGTTGCGGTTGAAACAAAGAGCTCAGTAGTACTTAATTCAGAGAATGTAGAAATTCGTCTTTATGGTGATTATTAGGTGTTTAATAATTTGATTTATGAACCAAATTATCTATGCTTTAAGTTCTTAGAATGCTCTATAAAAAGATACTATAAAGAAATGTTAAATTTATTTGTGTAATTTGTAAAAAAGAAATACTTTTGCAGGGTCAAAACTGAAATTATAATAATTATTCATTAACAAAAATGAGAACACATATCAGAAAAGAAGTTTCATCAATTGCTCATCAGCCTGCTGGCTCCGTTGAGGAAACTCGTTTCGAGAAAATCTACAACGTTGTTTTCTCGAACTCAGTAACCGCTTCAATTAGTGTCGCACACGAAATCGCCGACCTTATCAAAAAGAAACAAGCCGAAGGCAAAAAATGCATATTAGGCTTAGCCACTGGCTCCTCTCCAGTAAAAGTTTACGACGAACTCGTGCGTATGCACAAAGAAGAAGGTCTTAGCTTCAAAAACGTAATTACCTTCAACTTAGACGAGTATTATCCAATGGAAAAGCAGGATATTCAAAGTTATTGGTACTTTATGCACGAGCACCTCTTCAACCATATTGATATCCCTAAGGAAAATATCAATATCCCTGACGGAACAGTACCTCACGACGAATTAGAAGCTTATTGTGCTAATTACGACAAAAAAATCGAAGAATGTGGCGGACTCGATTTCCAACTCCTCGGTATCGGTCGTACCGGTCACATCGGCTTCAACGAACCTGGTTCTAACCGCAATTCTGGTACCCGCATCATCACTCTAGACCACATCACTCGTTCCGATGCTGCCGAAACCTTCCACGGTATCGACAATGTGCCTCGTCAAGCCATTACAATGGGTATCCGCACCGTGTTGAAAGCACACCGCATCGTATTGCTCGCTTGGGGTAGCAGTAAAGCCTCTATCGTAGCCAAAGCTGTAGAAGGCGATATCACTGCCGAAGTACCTTCAAGCTACCTCCAACTTCACGAAAACACTACTTTTGTATTAGACGAAGAAGCAGCCGCCGATCTCACTCGTATCAAAACCCCTTGGCTCGTTACCGATGTACAGTGGAACGAAGACCTCAAAGCTAAAGCTATCGTTTGGCTTTGCGAACACCTTAATAAAACAATCCTCAAACTCACCGATTCCGATTACAACGAGTACGGTATGTCCAAACTCTTGGCAGAATCAGGTCCTGCTTACGATTTGAACATCGCTATGTTCAACCGCTTGCAACACACCATTACTGGATGGCCAGGAGGAAAACCTAATGCCGATGATACCAACCGCCCCGAACGTGAACATCCTCATAAAAAACGCGTAATCATCTTCAGTCCTCACCCCGATGACGACGTGATTTCTATGGGAGGTACTTTCGACCGCCTAGTTTCTCAAGGTCACGAAGTACACGTAGCTTACCAAACTTCCGGTAACTTTGCCGTATCTGACCACGAAGCGCTTAAATTCGCCGAAGTATTCAAAGATATAGCCAAAGAAAACAAAACTGAAGTAGCTGTAATCAACGAGATTATTAGCAACATCACCAACAAAAAATCCAACGAAATCGATAGCCTCCTCGTACGCCAACTCAAAGGCAACATCCGTCGCCACGAATCATTGGCTGCTACACGCTACGAAGGAGTTCCTGATAAACACGTACACTTCCTCAACTTGCCTTTCTACGAAACAGGTGGCGTGAAAAAGAACCCTATAGGCGAAGCCGATATCAAAATCATTATGGATTTGATTGAAGAAGTAAAACCTCACCAAATCTATGCTGCAGGTGACCTCGCCGACCCTCACGGAACTCACAAAGTATGTCTCGATGCTATCTTTGCTGCTTTGAAGAATTTGAAACACAAAGATTATATGAAAGACTGCTGGGTATGGTTATACCGCGGTGCTTGGCACGAATGGGATATCCACGAAATAGAAATGGCTGTACCTATGAGCCCAGCACAAGTACTCAAAAAACGTCAAGCCATCTTCTTCCACCAATCTCAAAAAGATGGTGCTATGTTCCAAGGAGACGACTTGCGTGAGTTTTGGCAACGTGCCGAAGCTCGTAACAGCGAAACCGCTCGTCGTTATCGTAATTTAGGCTTCGCCGACTATGCCGCTATCGAGGCTTTCAAACGTTACTTCTTCTAAGAATTTGATAGGTTTTTATAGAAGTAACTTTTCTAAAAAGTTTTAAAAGATTGTTATCAATCTGAAAAATAATGAGGCTATCTGATAAGAGATAGCCTCATTTTATTTGGTGTCTTGCTACGAATTTTGTCCATTATACTTTAAATAACCTTTTGTTAAAATAAATCTTTTAGTTTTTCAGAATCTAATATTTTTCTTTTTGTCTTTGTTCTTTGCTAGTTTATCCTATAAACTTTTGTATAAGCTAATCCTAATTTCACCATAACCATCGGCTATTATCATTGCAACAAACTAATAAAGGTAGTTAAAATAAAAGCATTGATGAAGTCGATAAAGAAAGCCCCTACCATTGGCACTATCAAGAAGGCTTTGTGTGAAGGTCCAAAACGCTCGGTTACCGACTGCATATTGGCGACTGCCGTAGGGGTGGCACCCATACCAAAACCACAGTGTCCTGCTGAGAGTACAGCAGCATCGTAGTTGCTACCCATCAGGCGGAAGGTAACAAAATAGGCATAAGAGCACATCACAAAGGTTTGCACTGCCAAAATAATGAGCATCGGGAGGGCTAAATCAAGCAATTGCCACAGTTTGAGGTTTAAGAGGGCAATGCCTAAAAACAAACTCAGAGAAGCGTTGCCAAACACATCGATAGCGCGGTCGAACATATTTACACTAAAGCCTCTGGTGAGCACATTGCGCAAGAGTACCCCAAAGAACAATGCCCATACAAACTGAGGAATAGTGAATCTCTCAGGGAAGAAGGCAGTTACTGTGGGTGATACCATTATAGCTGAAAACGATAGGCAAGCGGCAAATAGTGCCATAGTTTCTATCGCTGATTTAGAAGTGATGAGGCGTTGTTTAATTGCATTTTCAAAAACTTCTACTACGTTATCGGCTACGGTGTCAGTAGTTTGTTTTTCAGTAATAGGCTTTTTTCCTATATTGTTCACTAACTTGCGTGCTATGGGACCACCAATAAGTCCGCCGAGTACCAATCCGAAGGTAGCCGAAGCCATTCCCAGGTCAGTAGCTCCCTTTATACCGTAGTCGGTTTCTAATATTTTACCCCAAGCACCTGCCGTTCCGTGTCCGCCAGTAAGTGTTATAGAGCCCGTGATGAGTCCCATAACAGGGTTTTGCCCCAAGGCACTTGCTAAGCCCACCCCCACAGAGTTCTGTACTACAATAAAGAGGGCGACCACCCCCAGGAAAATAATCAGCCCTCTACCACCAGCTTTTAGTCGAGAGAAATCGGCACTCAAACCTATGGACGAAAAGAAAAATAGCATAAAAGCATCTTGCAAGCTGTTATTGAACTCTAAGGAAATGCCTGTGGCAGTATACAGCAGATAGATAAATACTGCTGCTAACAATCCGCCCGCTACAGGTTCGGGTATATTGAAGTTTCTTAAAAATTTAATTTTATGCACTAATAGTCGCCCTACGAGTAACACTATTGTAGCGACAATCAGGGTGTAATAAGGGTCGATGATAATGGTTTTCATATCCATAATAAGCGAGATATAGATTTAATGAGGGGCTAAAAGTACAAAAGATTATTTTACTGAAGAAATAAATAAACAAAAAAAAACTGTAAGTAATGAATGTTTACTATCTTTACTCTTAATTTAAAACGATAGCTTGTGATAGAACTAATTAGCTTTCTTCTTATGCTTATAGAGGCGTTTCTGCTATTCATTTATTTTGTTTATGCAGAAATAGAAAGTTTTGTTAGGAAAAAAGATAAAAAGTATTACTTTTGTCGCTCAAAAAGAATAACACTCATTTACCGATGAAAAAATATATTGATACAGGAAAAAAAGACACCCGAAGTGGTTTCGGGGCAGGACTTGCTGAGTTAGGACGTAAGAACCCTAATGTAGTTGCTCTTTGTGCCGATTTGATTGGCTCATTGAAGATGGAAAAATTTATCGAGGAGAACCCTACGTGCTTCTTTCAAATAGGTATTGCTGAGGCAAATATGATGGGTATTGCTGCTGGTCTTGCTATTGGAGGTAAAATACCTTTTACAGGCACCTTTGCAGCTTTCTCTACAGGGCGTGTGTATGACCAAATACGCCAGTCGATAGCTTATTCAAATAAAAACGTAAAAATTTGTGCCTCTCACGCTGGGCTTACTCTCGGAGAAGATGGAGCTACCCATCAAATATTAGAAGATATTGGTTTGATGAAAATGCTTCCTAATATGGTAGTTATCAATCCTTGTGATTACAATCAAACGAAAGCTGCTACTATTGCCATTGCTGATTATGTAGGTCCTGTTTACCTGCGTTTCGGTCGTCCTACGGTAGCAAACTTTACTCCTGAAGACCAAACCTTTGAAATAGGAAAAGGTATTTTGTTAAACGAAGGGAAGGACGTTACTATTATCGCTACAGGGCATTTGGTATGGGAAGCTCTTTTGGCTTGTGAGGAATTGGAGCAAAAAGGTATTTCAGCAGAAGTTATCGATATCCACACTATTAAACCGTTAGATGAAGAGCTTATTCTTACTTCAGTAAAGAAAACTAAAGCAGTAGTAACTTGTGAAGAGCATAATTACTATGGTGGATTAGGTGAGAGCATAGCTCGTGTGCTTACACAGCATTATCCTGCTCCACAGGAATTTGTGGCTGTAAACGACACCTTTGGTGAAAGTGGAACTCCTGCTCAGCTAATGCAAAAGTACGGTTTAGACAAAGAAGGTATCTTGAAAGCAGTTGAGAAAGTACTCAAAAGAAAAACTACCCATTAAGAGAAGATAAAAAACTGCTAATTTATTTGGTAAAATAAATAAAAAGCAAATTGTTTATGATAGATTATTTACAAACCAAGAATCCTTATTTTAATACCTCTGGACTTACTTCATCAGAGGCTAACTATGTATGTGAGCGTATCAAAGAACGGCTCAAACCTATTCAAGACCTTGTTAATACTATTGAAACTCATACTTCAAGTATTGATGGGGAACCTTTGGATAACTTTGAGAAGGTAGAAGATATCGGAGGTAAGCTCACTGAAATAGGGTCGCTATATGCAATCTCAGCTTATTTGCGTACGGCAATTAAGGAAAAGGAAGCCCGATTAGATATGCTAACAAAAAAACTAACCAATATACAACTTGAAGCAGAAGCTGAAGTAAAACCAATTGACTATGAACAGCTCAATCGGCTTAGAGAGGTTACCATAGAGGATTACCTCAAAACTTTATCACTTGAAGAAGTAGTACGATATAAGGAAGCTGAAGCTAAAGCTGCCCACATTGGGAAGTATATTCATAATTTTGATGAAGTACGAGCAAATCTCACAAAGAAAGAACTTATTACCTTAAAACAAGTAGGTGAGCAGGTATTTAAAGTAAAGAATGTACCCTTGTATGACCTCGCTGAGCTACAAGAACTGCAAGAACAGCTATTAGCTCAGCATCGCGAGGTTGAAAGTGAAGTAAACTTTTATAAGGCTCAGTTTCGTACGTTCCAGAATAACGCTCAATTGCAATATGAACAAGAACTTCAAAGGTTGCAACAAGAACGTCAGGAAAAAGTAACTGCTCTGGTAGTAGAAAGAACTGCCGATTTGATGAAAATAAAGGAAACGGTTGCAGGTTTTAGAATCGTAGTGCCTAACAGTTATAAAAGTACTATTGAGTACCTTTTAAAGAAATAGGGTTTGGTGCGGTGTAAAATAGTTGACCTATAACAGATTTACATCATACCAATTTAGAAAGCTACAAAACGGATTTTTCATAAGATAGCAAACACACTCATTGATATTTTGCTCTATACCCAAACAGTTTTTAATAAGGGGAATGTGTGTTACCCCCCGCTGATGTTTATCACATCATAATTAAAACTTTGCTATAGTCTTTGCCTTTGTGAGTATAGAGGTCTTGAACTTAAACATTGCCATCGACTGCGTTCCGTTTTGTAGCTTTCACTTTTATAAAAGGATAATAAGTAGCTTATGTTCCGATAAAACCATATAATTCACAATACAATATGATAGAAGTAACACAACAAAAGATTGAAGAACTCGCTCCTAATGCCGAAGCAGCTAAAAAAGGGCGAGATTTACAAAAGAAGGGAAAATTTACTAATCTAAAAATCAATGCTGAAAAGAACCTCATATGGGGTGAATGTGCAGGAAGTGGTAAAAATCCTTATTATTGCTCAGCTGACTATATAGATAGCCATAACCCAGTGTTTCGTTGCAATTGCCCTAGCCGTCAGTTTCCTTGCAAACACGCTATTGGTTTATTGTATTGCTTTGAGGCAGATAAGAGTCAATTTAGTGAAGGTGAGGTGCCAGAAGATATTACTGCTAAGCGTGAAAAGATAGAGAAAAGACAGGAAAAGAAAACTCAAGAAAAAGAGTCTATCAAAGAGAAAGCTGAGAAACCTAAGAAGGTAAATAGAGCAGCTTTTGTTAAGAAAGTAGACACTCAGCTTATAGGTATTGATACAGCTCAGAAACTTTTGCGCGATATAGTCAGTATAGGACTTTCTTCAATAGATGCAAAATTACGCGCCACCCTTAGAACTCAAATAAAAGAATTGGGCAACTACTATATAGGCGGTATACAAACGGCTTTCAATAACCTACTTTTGTCACTTGAAGAAGTAGAAGAGGAAGAATATACAGAGGTAGTAAATAACTTAAATTATCTTTCTGCTTTACTGAAAAAAGCCTCTGAATATCTAAAAGCCCGCAAAGAAGATCCAGAAGGATTGCCTGAACTATCCTCAGCTATTGAAGAGCAAATAGGCTATGTATGGAAGTTAGTAGAGCTAATGCAATATGGACTTTATGAGGAAAATGCAAGCCTTGTACAGCTTTCGTTTAATAGTTATGACAATGAAGCGCGCAAAGAATATGTAGACGAAGGATTATGGCTTAACCTAACCACAGGCAAGATATTCAAAACGATGAATTATCGTCCTTACAGAGCAGCAAAGTACATCAAGGAAGAGAACACTATGTTTGGTGTTTTACAACTGAAAGACCTATATATTTACCCTGGCGATACCAATCCTCGTATTCGTTGGGAAGCTGACAGTATAACAGAACGCCCTCTACAAAAAACAGACTTTACTACCATTAAGCAATGGGCATCGGCTCAGTTTGCTGATACTATCAAGAGTGTAAAGAACACTATAAAAAATCCACTGATGGACAAGCATCCTGTAGTACTTTTAGCACTGCATAAAGCTTATAGAGTAGGGGAGGATTTGGTTGTAGAAGATGCCAATGGTTTTGCTATCACCTTGAAAGATATAGGAGAAGGGGCTGTATCGCCAACGGGCAATCTGAAAGCTTTTTTGCCCTCCAACGCCGAAGGGCTCACCCTCACAGCAATGATGCATAATGATGTAGCCAGTGGACTTTTGTCTGCTCAACCAATGTCGCTCATTACCCCTGATAAAATTATCCGTTTATTATATTAGCATATTAGATATGAAACCTTTATACGATTTACAACAAGAATTTAACCGCCTGTTTATAGCAGGAAGTAAGTTTGCTAAAAATGACCCTCGCTTGCAGAAGTACATTCCTATACTGAAGAAATTGGGAGAAAAGGCTCCTGTATTTAATAAATTAGCCCAAGAAGTAGAAGCATTGCTACAAGTTGAAAGCCAGCAATCTGCCGAAAAGCTATTAAGTGTTTCCACTTTGCTCTATTCGGTGCTCTATACACAAGGCGTTACTATACAAGCAGAAGCTACCAAAGCCCTACAAGAACCCAATGTATCTATAGCCGATGTGAATACAACCTATTCGTATTTACAACTGAAACCTGTATTGCAAGCTCTTACCCAAAGTAACTCAGGACGTTTAGAAGTACTTAAAGATGCTTTTGAACGTGGTATATTTAAAGATTCTCGTACCTTTGGTTATTTGAGCTATGCCTTGGCTGATAAGTATACTGAACTCGCCGATTATGTACTCCAAACTATTATTCCCACTTGTGGTCAAGCGATGCTCCCTTTCCTGCTATCGGATTTTCGTTTAGAGGATAAGACTGAAAACGTACGCCGTTTGCGATTATTATACCAGCTAAAGTATGCCCAGATGGATAGCCTAACGGATAAGATATTCAGTGAGAGTTTACCTAACCTACAAGCTGAAGCCATTAGCATAATAGCTGAGAGAAAAGATACACAAACAGAAGACTTTATTATGAGTCTTACAGGTGACAAGAATAAGTTGGTACGGGAGGCTTCCTATAAGGCATTAGCAATATTGGGCACACAACGTAGCATCGATAAGTTACTTGCACTTTATGAAACTAATAAAGCAAAAGGAAATGCAAAAGCTTTGGCTGAAGCTATTTCTTTATTAGCAATACCTTCACATTATCAACCTTTTCTTAAAAAGGTATACGAGCAATTTAATATACTACTTTCAATAGAAAAAACAGATAACAATGCAACAGTAACCAATGCTTTTGAACGTTTTGCTATTGATTTGGATATTTTGGAGAATAAGGATTGTAATGAAGTATATGAGTTCTTATCTGAATTATTACAATCTCAGAAATTCAATACTCTTCGGAAGAATCTATTTAAGAACACTTATGACCCCATACCTATGAAAATAGTGGGTATTCTCAATAGCTTTGAAGCTGATAAGGTAGTGGCATTTTATGATAAGCATAAGCAATATCTCACTTTTAACAGTGGTTATAATGATTTGTGGATAAACTTTTTTTGGAGAGCTTTTAATAATGATAATTTTAGTAAGGAACAACTATTTGAAACATTTAGCACTACACTTGGAAAATCACTTGCAACAGGAAGTATGTTAGAAGCATTTAGTGGAACTAATGGTTATTATACTTATACAATTCGTAAATGTTCAGAGGTGAGAGTAGATAGAATAGACCCTCGTTGGATACCTGTGTTTTATTCATTCCTCCGTAGTCTTAAAAAGCTCCATAACAATTATGCATTAAATACTTTTATTATACTTGATGCCTTAGAAAAAGATGGAAAATCATTAGATGAATGGCTTTTGAAAGCACTCTCAGAAACTTTTTCAGAAGACACTATATGGTTGTACCGCCTTATTTTAAAACGAAACTTACCCAATAAGTATGAGCTTGTTTATCACTCATTAGAAAAAATGAAGGCTGGAAATGCTTATTATTTTCTGTATAACCTTTCTGACACAGATTTTTGGAAGCAGTTTCCTAACGAATACGCACAGAAGTTCAGACTTTTGGCTGAGAAGAATAAGTTAAAGATATTTAAAGAAATAGCAGAAGAGATAGAAAGAGGATAACAAAAAGGGTGTGACAAAAGCACAAATGAATCGTTAATGATTAATGGTTAATGATTAGTAGTGAATTAAAAAGATTTTTATACAAAGCTTATAGGATAGACGGTGCGAACCACACGGGCAGGTGCGAGCCGCACAGGCAGATAATGAAAAGACGAACAAAAGACGAACAAAAGACGGTGCGAGCCGCACGGGCAGATAAACAAATGACGGTGCGAGCCGCACGGGCAGACAAACAAATGACGAACAATAAATATATCTAAGATCAACTTAGACCCTATCTAAGATGAAATTTAGTTATTATTTTAGTTATATATAATTTTCTTTAATTGAAAAGTTGTATCTTTGCTAAAACTTTAAATGAAATGAGAACACTCTTTTTACTTGCTTCAACACTCTTTTTTCTCACGGTTGAAGCACAACGCCCTAATATAGTAGTTTTTATAGTAGATGATATGGGATGGGAAGACACTTCTTTGCCTTTTTGGAGTGAACGTGTTCCTAATAACGATATTTATCACACACCTAATATGGAGCGATTGGCTTCGCGAGGGGTGCAGCTTACGCAAGGTTATGCGGCGTCAATTTGTTCGCCCAGCAGAGTGAGTTTACTTACCGGTAGCAATGCGGCACGCCACCGTGTTACTAACTGGACGTTGCACTACAATACCCCTACCGATGTGGAAGATACTGTGCTCACACCACCCGATTGGAATGTGAATGGTATTTCACCCATACTTAATGTACCTCACACTTATTATGCTAAAACGCTTCCTCAGTTATTAAAAGAAGCTGGCTATTACACTATTTGCATAGGAAAAGCACACTTTGGGGCAACTCAAACCTTAGGGACTAATCCGTTGAATTTAGGATTTGAGAAGAATATTGCAGGACACGCAGGAGGAGGACCTGCAAGCTATTCAGGGCTTACTAATTTTGGCAATCGTACTGATGGACAACCTTCGTCGGCTTTTGCGATTCCTGACCTCGAAAAATATTGGGGAAAAGATATTTCGGTAACTGAAGCACTTACGTTAGAAGCACTTGAAACATTAGATAACCGACCTAAAGACCGTCCATTTTTTCTCTACCTCTCACATTATGCAGTGCATATTCCTATTGAGGAAGATAAGCGTTTCAGTGCTAAATATCAGCATTTAAATCCTATTGAAGCCCGTTATGCCTCGATGATAGAAGCTATGGACAAGAGTTTGGGCGATGTGTTGGATTACCTCAAAGCACATCAGTTAGAAAATGATACTTTTATTTTGTTTCTATCGGACAACGGAGGGCTGAGTGCCGTAGGTCGTGGTGGAAAGCCTAATACACATAACTATCCGCTACAAGCAGGTAAAGGCTCGGCTTATGAAGGAGGTGTGCGTATTCCTATGATAGCCTCTTGGCAAGGGCAACTACCCACGAATAAGCGCACGGAGCAACCTGTAATTATAGAAGATGTATTTACGACGCTTTTGGAAGTGGCGAAGATAAGAAACTATAAAGTACCTCAAAAGGTAGATGGGAAAAGTTTTTTGGCGACCTTAAAAGGTAAAAGAGTAGGAGAGGAGCACCGTTACTTTTATTGGCATTGTCCTAACAATTGGTATACAGTAGAAGGCTATGGTTATGGAGCTTCGAGTGCTATAAGGCAAGGCGATTGGAAATTAGTATATATGCACAAAACAGGTGAAAAACAGTTGTTCAATATTAAAGAAGATATAAGCGAAGCTCATAACTTAATTAAGCAGTACCCTCGTAAGACAAAGCAACTCACAAAAAAATTGCGCCATTACCTCAAAGAAGTAAAGGCGCAGATGCCTATGAATAAAGAGACAGGGAAAATAGTTCCCTTACCTTAATCTTCGTCCTCTAAACCGAGTTCTCTCGCTGATATTTCACGCATTTCTACCTTGCGTATTTTACCCGAGATAGTCATCGGGAACTCTTCTACAAATTTCCAATAACGAGGCACTTTATAATGAGCAATACGCCCTTTGCAGAAGTCGTGGAGTTCTTCTTCGGTGAGGGTAACCCCTTCTTTAGGTTTAATCCAAGCCATAACTTCTTCACCGTATTTTTTGCTAGGGACACCAATTACTTGCGCGTCCATTACTCCTTTATAGGTATAGAGGAAGTCTTCTATTTCTTTAGGAGAGATATTCTCACCTCCGCGAATAATTAAATCTTTAATGCGACCTGAGATATGAATATAGCCATCCTCGTCCATCATAGCCAAATCGCCAGAGTGCATCCAGCGTTGTTCGTCTATCACCTGCTGTGTAGCTTGCGGACTGTTCCAATATTTCAACATTACTGAATAGCCACGGGTACATAGCTCACCGTTCTCACCTCGTTTGACGATAGCTTTGGTCTCAGGATTGATAATCTTAATCTCTAAGTGGTCGTGAATAGTTCCTACCGAGTAAATTTGTTTCTCGAAAGGTGCTCCTATTTTAGTTTGTGTAGAGACAGGTGAAGTTTCTGTCATACCGTAACAAATAGTTATTTCGTGCATATTCATTTGCTCTTTTACACGTTTCATAATTTCAGGAGGGCACAAAGCACCTGCCATTACTCCTGTGCGTAAACTTGATAAATCATAAGGTTGTTTGTCTAATACATACAGTTCTGAGATGAACATCGTAGGCACACCATAAAGCGAAGTACATTTTTCTTTCTCTACAGCTTCGAGTGTTTTAGTAGCATCGAAACTGTCATTAGGGATTACCATTGTAGCCCCGTGAACTGTACAAGCGAGATTTCCAATAACCATTCCGAAACAGTGGTAAAAAGGTACAGGAATACACACTCTGTCTTTTTCGGTATAATTCATTCGGATACCGATAAAATAACCGTTATTGAGGATGTTGTGGTGAGAAAGTGTAACACCTTTGGGGTTGCCCGTAGTTCCTGAAGTATATTGTATATTTACGGGGTCATCAAACTGCACTTTCTCTTCAAAAGAAAGTAGTTTCTCGTCGGTAACTTTTTCACCGTGTGCTAAGAAATGTTGCCAGCTCTCTCCCCAATACACTTCTTTACGCAAAGTTTCAGTAAACTCACGCGCATCGTCTATCATTTTTTTATAATTACTACTTTTAAACTGAGGGGCAGCGAAGATATATGATATCCCTGATTGATTGATTACATAAATCAGTTCGCTGGTGCGGTAAGCAGGATTGATATTCACCATTATCGCTCCTATTTTGGCGGTAGCATACTGCAAGAGCGTCCACTCATAGCAATTAGGCGACCAAATACCTACCCTATCGCCTTGTTTCACACCTAAGGCGATAAGCCCTTTGGCTACTGCCGTTACTTGTGCATAAAACTCGGCGTAAGTAACTCGATAGTCCTGGTGTACGGATATAAGCGCTTCCTTATTAGGGTATTTTTCCACTGTTTTACGAAGATTCTGGTCGATAGTCTCCCCTATAAGAGAGATATTGGAAGCTCCGTAAGTGTAAGCTAAGTTTTTATTCATAAGGATTATTTTAAGTTATTCTTTTGTTATTTCAGTAAGTCAGGTCGTTTGGCTTTGGTATGTTCATAAGCCATATTTTCCCGCCATTGTTCTATTTTAGGGGTATTGCCACTGGTAAGGATTTCGGGTACTTTCCAACCCTTGTAGTTGGCAGGACGTGTATAGACTGGTGGAGCCAACAAATTGTCTTGAAACGAATCGGTAAGGGCTGAGGTTTCATCGGAGAGGACACCAGGGATAAGGCGAATAATTGCATCGCAGAGTACAGCAGCTCCTAATTCTCCACCTGAAAGCACATAGTCACCAATGGATATTTCTTTAGTGATAAAGTGGTCGCGTACGCGTTGGTCTACCCCTTTGAAGTGCCCACACAAGATGATAAGATTTTTAGCCAACGACAGTTGGTTAGCCATCTTTTGTTGCAGTGTATCGCCATCAGGGGTGAGGAATATCACCTCGTCATAATCTCTTTCAGTTTTGAGAGCTGAAATACACTTATCGATAGGCTCTATCATCAGCACCATACCTGCCCCCCCCCCAAACTGATAGTCATCTACTTGTCGGTAGGCATTATTGGCATAATCGTGTAGGTTATGGAAATGTACTTCTACTAATTGTTTATCAATCGCACGCTTTATAATGGAGTAGCCAAAAGGACTCTCCATTAGTTCAGGAACAACCGATATAATATCAATACGCATCAGTCTAACGATGTTTGTTTATTTCGTCTTGCAACTGGCGACGCACTTTCTGTTCGCGTTCAATAGCTGCTTTGCGATAGCTCTCGTATTCCTCTTGTAATTCTGATAATTGATGAAGAGATTTTCTTGTAACGATATTTCCGTTAGAGTATTTGTAAATATATAGCACTAATAGAACTCCTAAAGCAATAATAATTCCCCACATAATGGTATTGTATAAGCCTTTGGATAACAAAGCTCCAAACAGATTCATACTATCTTTCTCATTGCGGGTCTGGTCTAAGGTAGTTTGTAAAGAGGCTATATTATCATTTAGTGTCTTAATAGTTTCTTCGTGAGTTTTTACTTTTCCCTTTTCAGCCGCGAGGCGTGATTTTATATTATTCACACTGTCTGCCATACTGCGTTGAAAGCTGGCAAGCTTAACTTTGTCAAACATTTTGTAGTTTTGCCAAGACCCTGCTCTGTCTATCATACGTTGGAACTGTTCGGGTAGGCTGGTAGGCTTTGGTTCTTCAGGTTGTACTTCCACAGTAGTTGAAGCAGTTTTCTGTGAACTAAATGAAGTTGTTGTCGCATCTTGTGCTTTAATTGATACACCAGAAAAGGCACTAAGTGCCATCATTATTATTAGTTTTTTCATATAACTTATATTTTAAATTAATAATTGAGGTTACAATGTTTTCATTATCTTCATAAAATCGTCTACAATGGTGGCTCCTTTGTCCTGGTTGTACCATTTTTGTAGTTCTTCTTTGGATTCAGGGGTGAGTTTACCATTCTTAGTTTTCTCTTCTTCTACCATTTTAGTAGCTACTGACGGACGAGAGCCCCAATGTGCTAACACCTTATCTTCTAAGTCTAAAAACACTACTACAGGAATGGCTTTACCTCCATTGGTAAGAAAAAGATTCATCAGCTCTTCATTCTCATCTCTAAAAACAAGTTTCATAGTGATTTTAGGGTTGAGGGTCGCTATTTTATGTACGACGGGTACAATTTGAGCTGCATCAGCACACCAACTTTCGGTAATCACTAATAAACAAACACTCTTAGGATAGTTTGCAAAGAATTGACCCTTATCTTCAGGTATTTCTATGGTCTTATCTAAACGTTTGTAGCGTTTTTGGTTCAAAGCAGTGTAATATATGCGTTCTTCGGTTTGTTCTTCTCCGCTCGATTTTCCTTCTGTTGCATACTTGTCTATCAGATTGCGATAGGTCTCGTAAGAAACAGCTTTTAGGAGGCTATTGCGAATGATTTGTGTTGTATCCATATTCAATTAATTAACAATTAAAAGGTAAGGCACGAGCTACAAGCTCGCACCTGCTTTTGTAATTTAAGAAGCTATTTGCAAAGCCGATTTGTTGAGTTTTTCCTCAGCGTATTCTTTGGTTATTGTCAGTTCTTTTACGCCTGAATTAGGAAGCTCAAACATCGCATCAGTGAGTATATTCTCGCATAGCGAACGCAAACCACGTGCGCCGAGTTTATATTCTAAGGCTTTCTCAACGATAAAGTCGAGTGCTTCTTCTGTTATATCAAATTTAATGCCATCCATCTCAAAGAGTTTTTTATACTGTTTGATGATAGCGTTCTTAGGTTCGGTAAGAATCATACGTAAAGTGTGTTTATCTAATGGATTCATATAGGTAAGCACCGGCAAACGACCTATAATCTCGGGTATCAAACCGAAGTCTTTTAGGTCTTTTGGTATGATGTATTGCACCAAGTTTTTCCTATCTACTTGTGTATTTTTAGACGAGTTGTAACCCACCGCTTGCATATTCAGGCGTTTAGAAATAACACGCTCAATACCGTCGAAAGCTCCTCCGGCAATAAACAAGATGTGTTCGGTGTTTACTTCTATATACTTCTGATCGGGGTGCTTGCGTCCGCCCTTGGGAGGTACGTTCACCACAGAGCCTTCGAGGAGTTTTAGCAGTGCTTGCTGTACTCCTTCGCCCGATACGTCACGAGTGATAGAGGGATTGTCGCTCTTGCGAGCAATCTTGTCGATTTCGTCTATGAACACGATGCCTCTTTCAGCTTTTTCCACATCGTAGTCAGCAGCTTGTAACAAGCGTGAGAGAATACTCTCCACATCTTCACCTACATAGCCTGCCTCAGTGAGTACTGTAGCGTCTACAATGGCAATAGGCACATTTAGCATCTTAGCAATGGTGCGTGCTACCAAGGTTTTACCTGTACCCGTTTCGCCTACCATTATCACGTTACTCTTTTGTATTTCCACTTCATCGTCGGCATCGGGTTGTTGCAAACGCTTGTAGTGATTGTATACCGCCACTGAGAGTATTTTTTTAGTAAAGTCCTGACCTATTACATACTGGTCGAGGAATTTTTTAATCTCTTGTGGGGTTTTCAGGGTCATATCACCCGATACTACAGGCTTTCCTTTTTGAGCTTTAGTACCGAATGCCTCTTCTATAATGATATTAGCTTGTTCAACGCAATAGTTGCATATATTACCAGCCATACCGCGAATTAGCATCTCGGTTTCGGGTTCTGCACGACCGCAGAATGAACAATATTCTACTTCTTTTTTAGCCATTATTTTCTTTCTAACACTTCGTCTATCATACCATACTCTTTAGCTTCGCGTGCTATCATCCAGTAGTCGCGTTCTGAGTCTTTATACACTTTAGCAAAAGGTTGCTTAGAGTGTTTGGCAATGATTTCGTAGAGTTCGTTTTTGAGTTTCAACATTTCTTTTAGATTTATTTCCATATCGCTGGCTACCCCTTGTGCACCTCCCGAAGGTTGGTGAATCATCACACGAGAGTGTGGCAATGCCGAGCGTTTGCCCTCAGTTCCAGCACATAGCAATACGGCAGCCATCGAAGCAGCAATACCGGTGCAGATAGTAGCCACATCAGGTTTTATAAACTGCATCGTATCGTAAATACCTAAGCCGGCATACACGCTACCCCTGGCGAATTGATATAGATTTGAATATCTTTAGCGCTATCCACACTTTCCAAGAAAAGCAATTGCGCAGTAACAATATTCGCTACTTGGTCGTTTACATCGGTACCCAAGAAGATGATTCTATCCATCATCAAGCGCGAAAATACGTCCATTTGGGCTACATTCAGCTGTCGTTCCTCCATAATGTAAGGGGTCATACTGCCGATAATCTTATCGTAGTAAAGACTATTTACACCGTGCTGTTTAGTAGCATATTTTCTAAATTCGTCTGATAAATTCACTTTTTTAATGATTAATTGTTAATAATTAAAGGTTATCTTTTTAGGAAGTATGGTTAGATAATGATTAACAGACTTCTACAAAATATCAAACTTTGTCTAAGTGTAGCTGTTTTTACCTTTTATCTCTTACCTTTTACCTAAAAAGGGTAGTCCAAAATTGCCAAAGTAAGATACAGAAATGGTATTTATCATTAGCAATTTTGGACTGGTTTTTTATGTTTTTTGTGAAGTTCTATTCAGGGAAAGCTAACTTTACAAATTCATCGAAAGTAACTTTCTTTACATCAGTATTTACATTTTCTTTGTAAAACTCAATGAGTTTCTTAAATACCAATTGTTGCTGAATGCGTTGTACTTCTTCGCGGTTTTGTAATACACGGTCTACAATGCCGTCTACATAACTATCGTCATCGGTAGGCATACCGTATTGAGATAACTGTGCTTTGATATAAGTGCGCGCAAAGTCTTTTAACTCTTCAAATTTAGGGTGCAAGTTATTATCTTCCATTACCTTGCCTTCGATAAGCTGATAACGCAATCCTTTTTCTGAATGCTCGTATTCTTTTTCCGCTTCTTCCTCAGTAAGTTCTTTTTCACCAGCGGTACGCAACCATTTTTTAAGGAAAGCAACAGGGAGGTCAAACTGAGTATTGTCTACCAAATAATCGGTAACGGTGTTTAAAAAATGCTGGTCAGCTTGCTCATTGTATTGTTGTTGAGCACCTTCTCTTATCTTGTTGCGCAATTGCTCTTCGGTGGTAACAGAACCATCAGGGAAGAGCTTATTAAACAATTCTTGGTTTAAAGCAGCTTTTTCGCGTTCATTCACTTCTTCCAGGGTAAAAGTAACTTCTACATCTAAGTGATGAGCTTCGTCGTGCGATACTTTTAGGTAGTGCATTAAGCTGTGTGCATCTTTGAACAATCCTTTGGTTTGCAACTGAAATTGGTCACCTATTTTTTTGCCTACAAACTCTTTGCGAACAGCATTGCTGAGTTCTTCTAAGGTGAAAGTAGCTTGAGAGTCAATACCTTTTTCCTCGTTAAAGAAAGTACCAGTCACTTCAAGACTGTCATCATCTATTACTTCGCCTTTGGCAACGAGTTTACCAAATTGTTTCTGAATGCGTTCTATTTGTTTGTCGATTTGGTCATCAGTAACGGTAATTTCGTAGCGAACGATTCCTTTTTTAGGTTGCAAGTTTACTTCGATAGCAGGAGCCAAGCCTATTTCAAACTCAAAAGTAAAGTCATCAGCATCTAAGTCGATGTCTTTTTTCTCTTTGGGGAGAGGGTTACCTAAAATATTGAGTTTTTCATCGCCTATGTATTTGTACAACGAGTCTTGTAACACTCGGTTTATTTCGTCAAACTTCACAGCTTTGCCATACTGTCTTTTAATCATACCAGCAGGTACGTGACCCTTTCTAAATCCAGGAATAGAAGCAGTTTTTCTGTAATCGTTTAGTACTTTCTCTACTTTATCGGCGTAGTCGTTTTTTTCAATAGCTATCTTAATGACAGCATTCAAAGCATCTACTTGCTCTCTGTTTATATTCATTTTTTAAAAAATATTAATCCAAATTTTTCAGTTTGCAAAAGTAGTACATTTTTTTTATATAGCAAAACTTTATGCTAATTCTTATATTTTAAAAGCATCAATTTTACTTTTTCTTCACCCTAAATTTTTAATCATTTTCATCTCACAATGTTTTTTGCGTCGCTACATTCCTCAAAGAGGAAGTTTGCAACAGCTCAGTATGTGAATAGGGAGAGGTTTCTTTCACCTTATCTTCATTCATTGTTCGTTATTTGTTCATCTGCCCTTGCGACTCGCACCTTCTTTTCTTCGTCTTTTCTTTATCTGCCCGTGCGACTCGCACCGTCTTTTCTTCGTCTTTTCTTTATCTGCCTGTGCGGCTCGCACCGTCATTTGTTCGTCTTTTGTTCGTTCTTTCTTCGTCTTTTGTTCGTTCATTGTTCGTTCATTGTTCGTCTTTTGTTCGTCTTTTGTTCGTTCATTGTTCGTTCATTGTTCGTCTTTTCTTTATCTGCCCGTGTGGCTCGCACCGTCTTTTGTTCGTTATTTCATTATCTGCTCTTGTGGCTCGCACCGTCTTTTTATTACCTGCCCATCGTGCTATGATTGCCTGTCGTGCTACGACTGCCCGTACGATTCGCACTGTGGTATTAACAGCGCATTTGCTAATTATCTAATTATTTACTATCTTTGTCCCATTGTTAATGATTAATTATTCAATTATGGATTATATGACTCCGCAGTGGATTAAATATCCTGAACTTTCTGAATTTACGATGGGCTGGCGTATGGGCTATGGCGAAGAGTACCGTTACCATTTTTGGGATTGGTACGACACGCTTACATCTAAACAGCAGCAAGAGTATCAAAAGCTTTTTCCTTATCCTGTTTTTTGGCATCACAACAATTGGAAAATGATTAATAATGACGGTAAATTATCTCAAGATATTGTTGATAATGAAGAGGATTATTACTTTGGAAGTATTTCCTTTTGGCAACCTAAGGGAATGTGTAAATATTCCAAAGAAACCTTTCTTAACTCTCCTAAAAAACTCAAGTTTCTCTTCTTTTGGAAACCTAATGCCGATGCCATAGATGAATCCTGTTTTTCACAATGGCAACTTTCGTCTTTTAATGTAAATACCGATGAATATTCGTGTACTGAACAGTATATGATGGCTGAAAAAGCTCGTTTGTTTGACGATGAAGAAGTAGAAAAGGAAATAATGAACACCACTGACCCTAAGCTGATAAAGGCTTTAGGCAGAAAAGTACGCAATTTCGACCCTGCCGTATGGGATAAGGTGAAATACAGTATTGTACTTAATGGCAATTACTATAAATTTACCCAAAACCAAGCAATGATGGATTTTCTTTTATCTACGGGTGATAAGATATTAGTAGAAGCCAGTCCGTTAGACACCATTTGGGGTATTGGTTTAGGTAAAGATAACGAAAAAGCGTTCAACATCGCTTCGTGGCGTGGTAAGAATCTCTTGGGGTTTGCCCTAATGGAAGTACGAGATGAACTGGGCAAACTTTATAAGAACGCACACTTGTTGCTGTAGTATGTAAAGACCAATCACTAAAAGAACTTCTCATTGACGATTTTTAAGTTTTACTTTGTCAATTGAGTAGTATTTTATACTTTTGCCCCAAAATACATCAAAGATGCTTATCATAGGAATTACAGGAGGAACAGGTTGTGGTAAAACAACTGTTGTTAATCAAATTATTAAAGAACTCTCAGGCGAGGAAGTTACCGTTATTTCACAAGATTCTTACTATAAAGATTTGAGTTATCTTAGCTTTTCTGACCGTACCAAAATCAATTTCGACCATCCCAACTCTATCGATTTTGATTTACTTAAAGAACATTTATTAGCATTAAGAGAAGGAAAAGATATTCAAAGTCCTACTTATTCATTCGTAGAACACAACCGTACTAACGAAACCATTTTAGTTAAACCTACCAAAGTAGTAATTGTAGAAGGTATTCTTATCTTTGCACACCCCGATATCCGTGAGCTTTTTGATATTAAAATATTTGTACACGCCGATTCTGATGAACGACTTATACGTCGTATCAAACGCGATACAACCGAGAGAGGTCGTGATGTGAATGAAGTACTCAATCGCTATCAAACCACCTTAAAACCTATGCATTTAGAGTTTATTGAACCTGCTAAAGAATTCGCCGATATCATTATTCCTAATAATAAGCGCAATAAAGTAGCTATTGATATCATTAAAACAATAGTGCATAACCGTATATTTCAAAAATAATGAAAAAGTTACTTGAATATCTATCTTTATTGAAGGGCTATAAACTATATCTTGCCATATTATTCTTTTTTATAATATGGATGACTTTCTTTGATGCTAATTCTATATTAACTCACCACGAACTCAATAAAGAAAGAGAAAAACTCAATAAGCAAAAACAGTTCCTTAAAAGGGAGATTGAAAAAGATAAAAAAGAACTTCAATCTCTTTACACCGAAGAAGGTAAAGAGAAGTTAGGACGTGAAATATACTATCTCAAACACGACGACGAAGAAGTGTTTATCATCGAATACGATAGCATTAATTAAAACAATAAACTAACTTTTTTTTGAATTAGCTATGAACAAACGATATGAGAATATTAGCAAGATGAACGACATTCTTGCTAAATTAGAAAATACTCTTACCAAAGCTCAAGAAGTATTGGAAGAATGGAAAGCAATTCAACCTGAGTATGACCAGTTGGTAGCTTATTACGATAGTAAACAGTGGCGCCAAGACTATTTTGATAGTAACGATGGTAAAATACCTGACGAAGTACCGCAATGGGTACTTACACAAGATGCTATTTTTGATGCTATTGGCACTCAGTTTTATTTAGCTGATGAATATCGCACTTTATTAGATAAAATTAAAGCAAAAGAAATGAATCCTTAGGAAATCACCGCTTATACTTTTGTAAACTCTTAAAGTTTTTACCAAATCATATGAATAAAGAAACCTTGCGACAACTGTGGGAAACACTACCGCCTAATAATTTAATGCGTGATTGGCAAATGGAAATTGCTGAAATTACTGAAAGTACTATTACTCTTAGTATGCCAGTTACCGAACGCGTTACTCAGATAGACGGGGTTCTTCACGGGGGGGCTACACTTGCGCTGGCAGAAACTGCAGGGAGTTTAGGAGCTTATTTGCTCTATCGAGAAGAAGGAGAGCAGATACGAGGTATAGAACTAAGTGCTAATCACGTGCGAGCAGGTAGGGTAGGAGATACACTCTATGCTAAGGCAATATGTGTGAATGCAGGTAGAACGCTCCAGTTATGGGAAATAAAAGTAACAAATCAAGACGAAAAGCTTATCTCTTACTGCAAATTTACCACTATAAGAATTAATTACTAACTGTTAATCATTGAAAAATGGCTGAGTTTATAAAACTATATAACGAAAATCCCAATGAAAAAGATATAAATAGGGTAGTAGAAGTCCTTCGTCGTGGAGGATTGATTATTTATCCTACCGACACAGTTTACGGATTGGGCTGTGATATTACTAACACTAAAGCTCTTGAAAAGATTGCACGTATCAAAGGAGTAAAGCTCGAAAAAGCAAACTTCTCTTTTGTGTGTTCTGATTTAAAGAACCTATCAGATTACGTAAAACAAATAGATACAAGTACTTTTAAGTTGTTGAAACGTACTTTACCTGGTCCTTATACTTTCATTATGCAAGGTAATAATAATTTGCCTAAAGATTTTAAGAAGAAAAAAACAGTGGGTATTCGTGTCCCCGATAATTTAATAGCTCGTACAATTGTAGAGAAATTAGGGAATCCTATTGTATCTACCTCTATTTATGATGAAGATGATGTGATAGAATATACCACCGATCCAGAACTTATTTTCGAAAAATGGCAAAACAAAGTAGATTTGGTGATTGACGGCGGTTATGGCGATAATGTAGCTTCCACAGTTATAGACCTTTCAGGAGATGCTCCTAAAGTATTGCGTGAAGGCAAAGGAGACATATCGATTATTTAATATTAGCCGTTAGTGGTTAGAAACTAACGACTAACGGCTAATATAGCTTTTTAGTGCCTCTACATATCGCTCAAAAGCTAAAAGACCTTCTTTGGTGAGCTGAACTTCGGTATTGGGGTAGTTGTCTTTAAAAGATTTTTTAACAGTGATATACCCAGCAGTCTCTAACTTCTGGATTTGCACAGAAATATTACCAGAGGTAGCCTTAGTAACTTCTTTAATACGAGCAAAATCAGCCTTTTCTTCTGAAACCAAAAGTGAGACGATAGCCAAACGAAGCTGTGAGTGCAAAATAGGGTCTAAATCAGCGAACATTACTTCTCTTTTTATATTTGTTATGAAATTGAATGCCAGGCACTAAGAACAATAAGGCTGCTAATACTACGCATAGCAAAGGCAAATAGATTTCATAACTAAAAGGCACAAATATACCTGCATAAATTAACAACAAAGCTACCAACGATGTTGCTATCCAGAGTTTCATTTTCATTTGTAATGCCATTGCTAAAGCTACAAAAGCAAAAGGCAGATAAATGACCAAAATGGCTATTTGAAATTTGCCAAAAGGGCTCAAAGGTACTAAAAAAGCAAAAATTGCATTAATGCCTGCAACTGCCCATATCCAATCTAACCAATCGACGTAGTTTTTCTGTGTAGCAACTTTCTTTTCTTTGTATTTGATAATGAAGTTCACCACAAAGCCAAGAGGCATTAATATCAACCATACAAATCCTGATTGTTTGGGATAATAGTTGGTGATAAGCATCGCAAACTGCAGTACACCTGCAAGCATAATAAGTACACTCCAAAAGATAAGGAAGAAACCGTTCTCTTCGTACTTTTGTTTTCGTTGATTGATGACAGACTGAATGATTTTCAAGCTGTCGGATACTTGTAAGTCCATAATGTTAAAATGTTTAATGTTATAAATTCGCTGCAAATATAAGTTAGTTTATAATATAAACCAAATTTTTAGCAATTATTTTTATAGCATAAGGTATATTTTTTTATTATAAACTTGTAATTCAATTAATTATAGAAGTTTAATTTTACAGTTTACAAGTGCGTGCGAGCCAAAATTTGTTTACTTGGTATTGTTTTTATATTTTTGCACTTGTAATAATAAGAATCTTTAATGATTTCATTTACCATTCATTTTTTACTTTTCACTAAACTATGGCAGACGATAAAAAGATAATCTTTTCAATGAATAAGGTAAGCAAAACCTATTCATCTACTAATAAACAGGTACTCAAAGATATTTACCTAAGTTTCTTCTATGGAGCCAAAATCGGTATTTTAGGGCTTAATGGCTCTGGTAAATCCTCTCTGCTAAAAATTATTGCAGGAATAGATAAAAACTATCAAGGAGAAGTAGTATTTGCTCCTAATTATACCGTAGGCTATCTCGAACAAGAACCTCATCTTGATGATGATAAAACTGTTATTGAAGTAGTACGCGAAGGAGTAGCCGAAACTGTAAAGCTCTTAGAGGAATTCAATCATATCAACGACCTTTTTGGGCTCGAGGAAAACTATTCTGACCCCGATAAGATGCAAAAGCTGATGGATAAGCAAGCCGAGTTACAAGACAAGATAGATGCCTTGAATGCTTGGGAACTCGACAATCAGTTAGAAGTAGCGATGGAAGCCCTCCGTACCCCTGAGCCCGATACGCCTATTAAAGTGCTTTCGGGAGGAGAACGCCGTAGGGTGGCACTCTGCCGTCTACTCTTGCAACAACCCGATATTTTGTTACTCGACGAGCCAACTAACCACCTCGATGCAGAATCGGTATTGTGGTTAGAACAGCATCTGCAACAATATGCAGGTACAGTCATAGCCGTTACCCACGACCGTTATTTTTTAGACAATGTAGCGGGGTGGATATTAGAGCTCGATCGTGGAGAAGGAATTCCTTGGAAGGGCAATTACTCTTCTTGGCTCGAACAAAAAGCTAAACGTTTGGCTCAAGAACAGAAAACTGAAAACAAACGTCAGAAAGTATTGGAGCGTGAGCTCGAATGGGTACGTCAAGGAGCTAAAGGACGTCAAGCCAAACAAAAAGCACGTTTGCAGAATTATGACCGTCTGCTCAATGAAGACCAAAAACAATTAGAAGAAAAGTTAGAAATATATATCCCTAACGGACCTCGTTTAGGAACTAATGTAATAGAAGCACGTCACGTAGCCAAAGCTTTTGGTGATAAACTACTCTATGATGATTTAAACTTTGTGCTTCCTCAAGCAGGAATAGTAGGAGTGATAGGTCCTAATGGAGCAGGTAAATCTACTATCTTCCGTATGATAATGGGTGAAGAACAGCCCGATAGTGGTGAGTTTCTGGTAGGTGATACGGTGAAGATAGCTTATGTAGATCAAACTCACAAACAAATAGACCCTGAGAAGTCTATATGGGAGAACTTCTCTGGTGGGCAAGACCTCATTATGATGGGAGGTAGACAAGTGAACTCTCGTGCTTATCTCAGTAGATTTAACTTTGGAGGTAGCGAACAAAATAAAAAAGTAGCTACTCTTTCAGGAGGAGAACGCAACCGTTTACACTTGGCAATGACTCTTAAAGAAGAGGGTAACGTATTACTGTTAGACGAGCCTACCAACGATTTAGACGTAAATACTCTTCGCGCCTTAGAAGAAGGTTTAGAGAACTTTGCAGGTTGTGCAGTAGTAATTTCACACGACCGTTGGTTTTTAGACCGTATTTGTACTCATATCTTAGCTTTTGAAGGTGACTCACAAGTGTATTTCTTTGAAGGTAGCTTTTCAGAGTATGAAGAGAATAAGAAAAAACGACTTGGCAAAGAAGTAACACCTACTCGTATTAAGTATAAGAAATTAGTACGGTAAGAATAATAAATATGAAAACTTTTTGATAAATATTTATTGTTTTTCCAATTAGATTTTGTACTTTTGTGCCAAAATAAAAAAATAGTATGAAGTCTTTTTTACCAACTATGTTTTATTACGGGTTTCCTGTAGTACTTCTTACTACTACTGATAAAGATGGAAACGCCGATGTAACGCCTATTTCAAGCACCTTTACTTTAGGTGCGAATGCTGTGATAGCGCTTGTAAAACTAAACAAGGCTTATCATAATGTGATGGAAGTGCCCGAGGTAGTTTTTAACCTCCCTACGGCAGCTATGTGGGAAAAAGTAGAGGCAATTGCCCCTTATACCGCTCAAAACCCTGTGCCTCCTCAAAAAATGGGTAAATACACTTATACTGACGACAAGTTTAGTTTTGGAGGATTTACTCAATTACCTTCAGAAAAAGTACGCCCTCCGCGTATTGCCGAATGTCCTATTCAGGCAGAAGCTAAAGTGAAAAACGTGAATGACCGTGATGCTTATGTACTTGTAGAATTGGAATTTGTGCAAGTACACGCTGAAGACCATTTGGTAATGGAAGGTAATAAAATCAATCCATTAGAGTGGGAACCGCTCATCTATAATTTTAAACATTATTACGGATTGGGAGAACACAAAGGTTTGAATTTCAGTATTAAGTAATGGCTTATCTAAGATAAGAAAAAAGAAAGCTTTGCTAAAAACTCTTACAAGGTTTAGCAAAGCTTTTTTTATATTTTTTATTGTTAATTGCTAATTATTTTTTACCTTTGCTTCATTAAACAAAAACATTATACAAGATGATGAGAAAAACAGTAAAAACCGCACTGTTGTTTTCGTCGGCAGCACTCATTGTTGCTTGTGGCGGAAATAACAAAAAATCAGAAAATGCAATGACAGACAAAAATGCTGACAAGGGGCTTTCCCTTGCTGAAATGGACACTACGGTACGTCCGCAAGATGATTTTTACAACTATGTGAACGGCACTTGGGCTAAAACTGCCAAAATACCAGCTGATAAACCTACGTGGGGCTCTTTCCATATCCTACGCGAGAAAACCGATGAGAATTGCTTGCTCATCTTGGATAATCTCCTTAAGGAAAACTTTGCTCAAGGTACTGAAGGTCAGAAAATAAAAGACCTCTACGAATCGTTTATCGATTGGAAAAAGCGCGATGCCGAAGGGCTTAAACCTATTGAAGGTTATTTGAATAAGATTGAGGCTATTAAAAACCTCACAGACCTTCAAAAGTATTTGGAAGAGGTAACTCGCGAGGGCGAAAACCCTATCTGCGCTTGGGGGGTATATGCCGATATGAAGGATTCTAATATGAATACTGTGTATCTCGGCAACTTTAGCATCGGTATGGGGCGCGATTACTATCAAAAAGACAACAAGGAGAATACTGAGGCTTTACAAAAGTATCAAGATTATGTAAAGGCTATCTTCAAAGTGCTTAAAGACGACAAAGCCGCTGAGAAAGCTAAACAAATGGTAGATTTTGAACGCTCGGTAGCCAAACTAATGCTCACCAATGAGGAAGACCGCAATCCTAACCTTAGCTACAACCCTCAAACAATGGCTGAGCTTAGCAAATTAGTGAAGAACCTCAATCTACCTCAGTTTCTTAAAAACGTAGGGGTGAACACTGATAAAGTAGTTGTTTCTGAAATTCGTTTGTACAAACAATACGATAAGTTTATCAACGAAAAGAACTTGCCTCTTATCAAAGATTACCTCAAATATCAATTAGTAGCTGATAATGCGAGCAACCTTACCAAAGAACTCGATGAGCTTTCTTTTAACTTCTACAACAAGGAGTTGCAAGGACAACAAGAACAACGTCCAATGAACAAACGCGCTCTAAGTGTGATCAATGGTATTTTGGGTGAAGCCTTTGGTAAATTGTATGTAGAAAAGTATTTTCCACCTAAAGCTAAAGAAGAAATGGTTACTTTGGTAGATTATCTGAAAAAGAGCTTTGCGCAACACATCAAAGATGTAACTTGGATGTCAGACGCTACTAAGGAAAAGGCTTTGGCTAAACTTAATAAATTTACTGTGAAGGTAGGTTACCCTGATAAGTGGGAAGATTACTCTAAACTAACCATTGAACCGGCTGCTAAAACGGTGTATTTTGCTAACTTGCAACGCGTGAGTGAATGGGCTTACCAAAAGAGTTTGGAAAAAGTAGGCAAGCCTGTAGATAAAACTAAATGGGGTATGTCGCCTCAAACGGTGAATGCGTATTACAATCCGTTGTATAATGAAATCGTTTTCCCTGCGGCTATCTTACAACCTCCTTTCTTCAATTTCGAAGCCGACCCTGCGGTGAACTTCGGTGGTATTGGTGCTGTAATAGGTCACGAAATGACACACGGATTTGACGATAGTGGCGCTGAATTTGACGGCGATGGTAATCTAAAAAATTGGTGGACTCCTGAAGATAAAAAGAACTTTGAGAACGCTACCAAAGCCCTTGCTAAACAATACGACCAATACGAACCCGTAAAAGGTGTATTTGTAAATGGTACTTTCACCAGTGGTGAGAACATAGCTGACCTCGGTGGGGTGAATATCGCTTTTGATGCTTTGCAAATGTACTTAAAAGACAAAGGCAATGTAGGTAAAATAAGCAACTTCACTCAAGAACAACGTTTCTTTATCTCTTGGGGTACCGTATGGCGTACGCTTTCTACTGATAAATACCTTACAAACCAAGTAAAAACTGACCCTCATAGCCCAGGATATTTCCGTTCATTCGGTCCGCTTGTGAATGTAGACGCTTGGTATAAAGCCTTTGATGTAAAAGAAGGTGATAAACTCTATAAAAAACCTGAAGACCGCATCAAAATTTGGTAGGTGAGCACCGCACTGATAGTAACTCCTACTAATCCGTGCATTGCAACACTCTGCCCTGTAACATACAAATTCTTGATGTGAGTTTGTGGCATAAAAACGCTTTCCATTATATGGTTAGCGTTTTTTTTGTAGCCGTACAATGCTCCCGTGGGGTTGCCTATATAATCGCGGTAAGTAAGCGGTGTAGAGGTGTAGTAATGAGCAATAGCACTTTTGAGTGTAGGAAATTGTTGAGCAACTACATCTAATAAATCCATAGCACGCTGACTTTTGAAAACTTCATACTGGTTGCCTCTTGGGTTGCCCTCGGTGTTGGTCGTGAAACTATCTTGCCAGCGTTGCAGTTCATCAGTGTTCATATAGGTGAGGATAGTAACATTATCAGTATACTCCCTGCTGTCCTTTGGTGGATTCATAGAGAGCATATACGAAAGCGGAAAGTTGTTAGTAGGGTAATTAGTAGCGTGGTAGACACTGTTATTATCCTTAAACCAATACACATTATAGGGCAAGTAGCGAAAAGCATTTGGTTTGAGTACCAAATGCAATGAAAAGGCAGCAACCGTAGGTTGTAAGCCCTGCACGCGTTTGCAAAAAGAAGGCTTAAAAGGTGTTTTGCCTGTGATGTTGAGTAGTTGCTTTACATCTATAGCCGAGATGATTTGTTTTGCAACAAACTGCTCTCCTTGTTTGGTGAGTACTGTGTTGATAGTATTCCCTTCACTGTATTCAAAGCCTATGACCTCCCTTTGGTTGAAAAGGTCAGCACCGTATTGGCGCAATTTTTCAATAAGCAAGTTGGTGATTTGGCTACCACCTTGTGTGAGTCGCCAAGCGCTTTCTATATATGAATTGACCGATAGTGCGTGCACGTATAAAGGTGTCTGTTCATCAGCGCCTCCATAGAGAAAGTTAGAGCCTAAGAGTACTGCTTTGAGTCGGTCGTTAGTTGTGATACCGTTGAGGAAGTCTAAGAGTTTTAAGGAAAGCGTATGCACATCGTAATCGGCTACGGCTTGTTTATGGCGGTAGAGTGGAAACTTATCGCAAATAGATTGCATTGTGTGGGCGTACTCTTCTAAGGCTTTCTTCTCATTAGGGAAGTAGGAGAGGAGTTGTTGTACGAAGTTCTCATAACCTTGAGCGTGAGGATACATTACGTTAGGTGTATCGCCAAAACAAATACGGTCGTAGCCGTTTATATCAAGGCGTTCTACCGAAAGATGAGTGGCAATACCTACATCTTTAAAATATTCGTATAACACCTGACCTTCTGCGAGACTTCCTATGTAATGCACTCCTGTATCAAACAGCGTATTATTGCGCACAAAAGTTTGCAGGTTACCCCCATACTGCTCATTTTTCTCCAATATACACACTTTCTTTCCTGCTTTAGCCAAGAGCAAAGCCGAAAAGAGCCCCGAAAGTCCGCTACCTATCACCAAAACATCGTATTGCTTCATTGTCTATATTCCAAAACTCGTCAAAAACTTATCGATATACAGCTGTTTTTCTTTTGATTTATACTGTTGGATAAAGCGAGGATGCTCTAATACTACCATTTCACCAAATAAAGTAGCTTCTTTATTCAATTTTTGTAAGAAAGTAGCGTTCTTTTTGCCTAATACGAACACCTTTTGAGTGTCTACTCCTAAGGCGATATGCTTTTTTAAAGTTTCTATCATATAATCCTTTAATGATTTGAAGAGTGCTTCTTCATCGTAATAATTAGCATTGAGCCATTTGCCGTCCGAGGCTTTTCGCACAATAGCCAAAGGGAAAGGAGAATTGATATAAAAATCATTGTAGAACTTAGTGACTCCACCGTATGCTTTTATCATATCATACATAAAAACCGATGATACTTCGTGTGTATGTGCCGACTTCATTGTAATGCCACACTCGCTTTCTAATCGCTTGGTATCAGTAAAAGGAACGCCTGTAACTCCTGCCCCGTGTCGGCTGGGATTGATGCCTATAATGAATTTCCGCTGACGGTTATCGTTGTAGAATTTGTGATAAAAAGCACGCATTACCTCCATAGTTTCAGGGTTATCCATATAAGGATTCAGCACATCAAAATCCTTAGGCAAGGATTGGTTGTACTCTAAATGTGTGTTGAAGTTGATAATTCTATCGGCAAAAGTATTCATTAGGCTTGTTTTTTGAATTTTACTGCTACCCAGTTGTTGCGTTCTAAGTTCTCGATGTATTGCAAACCGTATGCTTCCGCTTTTTCGCGGATAAGAGGTATATCTTCCTTGTAAAAACCACTGAGCAAGAGAGCGCCTCCTGTTTTGAGAGCTGGTACATACTGTGGTATATCGTTTAAGAGAATATTACGGTTGATATTCGCAATAATAAGGTCGAAGTCTTTTTCATTAGCCAGTGAAGAAGCATCTCCCAACTGTACTTTGATGTGCTTACAACCATTGCGTTCTACGTTTTCTGTGGAGTTCTCTACACACCATTCGTCTACATCAATGGCGAGTACCTCAGTAGCACCGCGTTTGGCTGCCATAATAGCGAGTACGCTTGTGCCACAACCCATATCGAGCACCTTTTTGCCTTTGAGTTCTTCCTTTAAAAGAAATTGCAACATCATATAAGTAGTTTCGTGATGACCAGTACCGAAACTCATCTTAGGGTCGATAACAATTTCATAAGGGGTATGTGCTTCGGGGTGAAAGGTAGCACGTACAGTACACTCATCGTCTACGGTGATAGGCTCGAAGTGTTTTTCCCATTCCTCATTCCAGTTCACCTGTTCAATAGTTTGATATGTGTAAGTAATTTGGAACTCCTCGCTGTGAAGTATCTGTATGTCAGAGAGTATATTAGCATTCCAAAAGGGTTCTTGTATATAAGCCTGCAAACCGGTTTCGGTATCTACAAAGCTCTCGAAGCCTACTTCGGCGAGTTCGGCAACTAATATTTCAGAAGCAACCCCCATAGGGGTAATGGTAAAAGTGTATTCTATGTAATTCATTAAATATAATTGATTATCAGTATTATCTATTAAAGTGGAGTACTGATTAGAAAACTGAGAAAAAAATGTTAAAATATATAAAAACCGTGCATTTTCTTCAAAAAAATTGATTAAAACACTTCTTTATCTTTATTACTATGAAAAATATTAAATATTTATTAATCAGTTAAATAAGAGTTACAGCTACTCTGCCGTTTAGATGGTGTTAGAGCGAAGCTAAGACGAAGGAAAGACGAACCTAAGACGAAGGTAAGCCGAAGCTAACGTCTTATTAAGCTGTATTTCAATTGGTAAAAACTTCAATTTTCGACATTGAGGAAAAAATGTTAAAATTGCCGATATGCCAAAAAAAATGCAATAGTTATTAAAGTTTTAATGTCAGAGGGCAAAAGTAGTAAAAAAATAGGGAAGACCAAGAATTATGGTTGAAAAATATTTATTGTGCGTTGCAATTTGTTAATTCTTTCGTATCTTTGCACCCTAAAATAATTGCATACAATGTTTCACAAGGAAGGTTTTAAGATTATTCTCATTACGCTATTCGCCGTGATAGGTATATCGCTTATAGCGCATTATTTTATTGATATACTGTGGCTTAAAAAGCTTATACAGATAGTAGCTTTTTTATTTTTGATAGCTATATTGCAGTTCTTTAGAAATCCTAAACGCATTACGCCTAAAAATGACCAGCATATTATCGCTCCCGTAGACGGTAAGGTGGTGGTGATAGAAGAAGTGTTTGAGAAAGAATATTTTAAAGATAAACGTTTGCAGGTATCGATTTTTATGTCGCCTGTGAATGTGCACGTAACTCGTTATGCTTTAGGCGGAAAGGTTACTTATAGCGAGTATCACCCGGGAAAGTATTTGGTAGCGTGGCACCCTAAGGCTTCGGAAGAGAATGAACGTACTACCATAGTGGTAGATAACCCTGTGTTCGGTGAAGTGTTATACCGACAAATAGCGGGAGCATTGGCTAAACGCATTGTGAATTATGCCAAAGTGGGAGAAACAGTAGTACAAGGCGAAGATGCTGGATTTATCAAATTTGGGTCGCGTGTAGACGTGTATTTGCCTTTGGGGACGAAAATAAATGTACAACTTAATCAGACCGTAAAAGGAGGAATTGATGTGATTGCCGAAAAATAAAGGATAAGATGCAGAGAATCTTATTGTTAATAGCATTAAGTTTTAGTGGATATGCTACAGCCCAAATAGATAGTTTGGTGCATACTACTGTTGATACCTTACTCGTTCGTACCAAAGATACGCTTACCATAATAGCCGTTGGCGATGTGATGATAGGCTCCGGTTTTCCTGCTGGTTATTTGCCTAAGGACGATGCGATGAACAGTTTTAAATACGTAAAACCCTATCTGAAAGGTGATATTGTGTTCGGAAATTTAGAAGGAGCGATACTCGATAGTGGCGATTCGGAGAAGTGCAAGAGTGGCGATTTGGAGAAGTGCAAGGATACAGAAGAGAGCCCTTGCTATGTTTTCCGTATGCCCAACCGCTATGCGAAAATCATTAAGGAAGCAGGTTTTAACCTGATGAGTACTGCTAATAATCACGCCAATGACTTTGGTGAAAAAGGACGGCGCAATACGGCTAAGATACTCGATAAGGTGGGTATATACCACGCAGGACCAGTAGAAAAAAAGTCGGTTGTATTTGAGAAAGAAGGCATAAAGTACGGTTTTTGTGCTTTTTCACCCAATAGCAATATGCTATCGATAAATAACATAGAACAAGCAACCGATTTGGTAAAGGAATTGCGCCCACAGGCGGATATCCTCATTGTTTCTTTCCACGGAGGCGCTGAAGGTTCTAAAAATACACGCGTACCGAGAGCTGATGAGTTTTTCTTCGGTGAGAATAGGGGGAATGTGTATAAGTTTGCGCACTCGGTAATAGACGCAGGTGCCGATATTGTATTGGGGCACGGGCCTCACGTTACCCGCGCGGTGGAAGTGTACAATAGAAAGTTTATCGCTTATAGTATGGGAAATTTCAATACTTATGGGCATTTTAATCTGCAAGGAGTTAATGGTATTGCTCCTTTGCTTGATATTAAGATTGACTGCAAAGGCAATTTTCTTTATGCCAATGTGATTTCAGTGAAACAGTCGAAAGTGAAAGGATTAAAACTCGATAATGATTGCAAGGTGTTTAACGAGATGAAACGCCTTACTCATCTTGACTTTCCTGAGACACCTTTACACTTTGTGAATAACCAAATTTTGATTAAAACAACAGAACAGACAGATAACAAACTAATAACTAATAACTAAAATAAAAATGGGAAGAGCATTTGAATTTAGAAAAGCCCGTAAATTTAAGCGTTGGGCAGCAATGGCAAAAACATTTACCCGTTTAGGGAAAGACATCGTAATGGCAGTGAAAGAAGGAGGTCCTCACCCTGAGAGTAACTCGCGTTTGCGTGCCGTGATACAGAATGCCAAAGCCGCCAATATGCCTAAAGAAAATATTGAGCGTGCCATCAAAAAAGCAACTGAAAAAGATACTGCAAACTATAAAGAAGTTCTTTTTGAAGGCTATGCTCCTCACGGTATTGCTGTACTCATAGAAACGGCAACCGACAATAACAACCGTACCGTAGCTAATATTCGCAGTTATTTTAACAAGTGTAATGGTACTTTAGGTACATCGGGGTCAGTGGAGTTTATGTTCGACCACACTTGTAACTTCCGTATTAATGGCAATGGGATAGACCCCGAAGAGTTGGAACTCGAAATGATAGACTTCGGAGCAGAAGAAGTGTTCGTAGACGAAGACGGTATCCTCATCTATGCGCCATTTGAGAGCTTTGGAGCTATCCAAAAAGAGTTAGAAAGCCGTAACATAGAAATCTTATCGTCAGGCTTTGAGCGTATTCCACAAGTAACGAAAGAACTTACCCCTGAAGAACAAGCCGATGTGGAGAAACTTCTCGAGAAGATAGAGGAAGATGAGGACGTGCAACAGGTGTACCACACAATGAAAGAAACGGAAGAATAATTAATGAGTTTATCCTTTACCCAAGAAGCTATGAACGAGGTAATGCAGAGTTTAACAGTGAGGGAAACTGTTCAATAAAAAGGTTAATCTTTATGAGAATAATATCAGGGAAGAATAAAGGGAAACAGCTTATAGCACCTAATAAATTGCCAGTTCGCCCTACTACCGATTTTGCGAAGGAAGCTCTTTTTAATATACTCAATAACTATTATTATTTTGAAGAACTTTCTGTACTCGACCTTTTTGCAGGAACAGGAAATATTAGCTATGAGTTTGCCAGTAGAGGTTGCCCCTCAGTATTATCAGTTGATAACCATAACGGTTGTGTGCAATTTATCAATAAAATAGCACGTGAATTAGTCTACCCTATTACAGCACTTAAAGCCGATGTATATGAATATTTAAAACGTACTACTCAGCAGTTTGATGTTATCTTTGCTGACCCTCCGTATGATTTCCCGATTGAAAAGTTTGTTACTATTGCCGATATTGTCTTCAATCAAAACTTACTTACTGAAAATGGAATGCTCATTATTGAACATTCGTCTAAAACAGATTTATCAGAACAGCCATTTTTCTCACAAGCGAAGAAATATGGAGGGAGTGTATTTAGTTTTTTTGAAAGAGAAGAACAAAATTAGAGTTTAAACTGTAACAAATATTTTTTAGTATCTTCGGAAATACGACGGCTTTCTCTTGCTTTTTGTATACTCTTATTTTGAATAAAAGGAGAAAGTGTTTTTGATTCTATGTAAGGGATTGTTGTTTCATATTGTTTTGTTAAAGCAGTGGCAAAGTACCACGCTATCATCATATTTATGTAATATTCATCTGAGGTAATTTTTGCTACCCAGGTTAAGTATTCTTCCTTAAAAAGAGCATCTAAATAATTAGACAATAACACCCCAATTCCGTAACGTACTGTATAGGTTTCTTTGCTTGTAATCCATTGTTTGATGTGTTTTAATGTCTCTTCGGGGTATTTCAAGAAGATTTTAGGGGCAAAAGTATCACACGTAGCCCAATTATCAATATAGGGGAGAAACCGCTCTGTATATTGCATTGCTTTATCAAAATCTTTTAGCTGTTCAATGATAAAACCGTGTAGATTATTCTCCTCATAATAATAATGAGGTAGCTCTTCTAAAAAAGACATTGCCTCAGTGGGGTAATGCTTTACTAATTCTTTAGCCAACGTTCGCATTGCAGGTGTCCTAACCCCTATAATACGAGATTTCTCCACAGTGGGAATCAAATTCGCTGTAAAATCTCTATAAGGAGAGTCTTCTAATGCCCATAACCGGTCTAAAATAATTTCTTTACTCATAATTTCTTTAAGGTGATTGTCAATCGTTAGGCATTAATCTCACATAACGGATATATCCTTTACCTTCAATTTTAGTGTTAAGGTTCTCGGTTTTAAATTCTACTTCAGCATCTTTAGCATAGTAATATTCATCTTCAACAGCAGTCTCAAAACGTATTTTGTAGCCCTTGTTCAGTTTACTATCATCAATTGTAAGTATCTTTACAGCGCGTTCTCCTCCGCTAATGGTAGCTCCCGTAATCCCATCAATTGTCTGGCGTTTACCATAAAACTTCCACCATTGAGTAAGATCGTCGTACCATTCAGGATCATCTCCAAGAATTTGTAGTGTTTGCTCATATTTACCTTCGGGATTGATGAGTGAAACTACTATGTAGGCTCCTTCACCCTTGTAATTGGTGAGTTGTATGAGGCATTTGTATTTTTTAACAGTTGCTTGCTGTACAAATGAAAGAGTAAGTAAAGCAATTATTCCTACGACTAATGTTATTAAAAAGTGCTTTTTCATTTTTTTTATAGTTAAGGGTTAAATACAAATCAGTTAGAATAAACTGATGCAAAGATAGGCAATAATTTCTATCTGACAATTTATATTACTTAACTTTTTTATTTTTCCCACTTTTCTTCGTACCTTTGCGCTTGAAAAACTGATAATTTATGAACAGTTCCAAGCGCCAAAAACTACAACACCACAAGAATATAGCTACGGGGCTCTTTGTTTTGATGCTCATCATTTATATGGCAATGGTGGTATGGCACAAAAAAGCTCCCGAACTCACTTTTATAGGTTATATAAAGGCTTTTTCCGAAGCCGCTATGGTAGGAGCGCTTGCCGATTGGTTTGCAGTAACAGCACTCTTTCACAAACCATTAGGATTAAATATTCCACATACCAACCTCATTGAGGAAAGAAAGAATGACATCGGGGAGAATTTAGGTGATTTCGTCGTGGAGAATTTCCTTAAACCTAAACAGATACGTCCTTACATCACCGATATTAAAGTATCATCATTTATAGTTGAGTGGCTCTCGAAAGAAAGTACTCCTCACCAGATAGAAACTTTTGTAAGAAAAATACCTCTCAATGCAAAAACAAGCGAAGTACTCACCACTTTTTTAGACGAGAATAAACATCAGAAATTCCTTCGAAAAGCTTTTGAAAAGGTAGCTATTTACCTCGCCGAACATCAAGAGCTGGTGCAACACGAAATTGACAGCCAATTTCCTCCTCTTGTACCATCGTTTATTAAAGATACAATTACTCGGAAGGTAAGCAATGGGCTTTATCAGTTAGTTGTAAAAGCATCAGAAGATGAAACACACCCTATCAGGGCTGAAATTACAGCGCAATTATATGAATTTGCTGAAAAACTCAATACTCCTGAGTGGGAACAACATCTTGCAAAGCTATTGCGCACCGCTACGGAGCGCCTCACCGATGAACTCCGCCAAAATGCCCAGCTGCAACACCAAATAGACGCTTGGGTACAGAAAACTGCCTATCAGTTTGTGCTAAAAAACAAAGAGGAAGTGGGGAAACTCATCAGTCATACGGTGGAGAACTGGGAGGGACGCGAATTGAGCGAAAAACTTGAATTGGAAGTAGGTAAAGACCTCCAATTTATCCGTATCAATGGCACTTTGGTAGGCGGATTAGTAGGTTTGGCTATTTACACCTTTACTCAGTTATTCTGAAAGAGATATTAGCCTATTTGCTAACTTTTCTAATTTGCTAATTTGCTAATTCTTCCCTACCTTTGCGCCCGAAAATGTTTCAACTATGGATTTTGAAATACTAAAAACAGACGAACATACTAAAGCACGTGCTGGGAAGATTACTACCAGCCACGGCGTGATTGAAACCCCCATTTTTATGCCTGTGGGAACGGTGGGAAGCGTGAAAGGAGTACACCAACGCGAACTGAAAGACGATATTAATGCCGATATCATCTTGGGAAACACCTATCATCTCTATTTACGACCTCAAACACCCATTTTGGAAAAAGCAGGAGGCTTACATAAGTTTATTAATTGGGATAGAAACATACTTACCGATAGCGGTGGTTATCAAGTATATTCATTGGCTGCCAACCGAAAGATAAAAGAAGAAGGTGTAAAGTTCAAAAGCCATATCGATGGCTCTTTTCACGTTTTTTCACCCGAAAAAGTAATGGAAATAGAGCGCAGTATAGGTGCTGATATTATGATGGCTTTTGATGAATGCACGCCTTATCCTTGTGAATACGGTTATGCAAAACGTTCAATGCATCTCACGCATAGGTGGCTCGATAGATGCATTGCTCACCTCGAAAAAGTACCTCCTAAATACGGTTATCATCAAAGTTTATTTCCGATAGTACAAGGGTCAGTCTATAAAGACCTTCGTACACAGTCTGCCGAATATATTGCAAGTAAAAATGCCGACGGAAACGCTATCGGGGGGCTATCAGTAGGCGAACCCGTAGAACAAATGTATGAAATAACCGAACTTGTATGCGATATTCTCCCCAAAAACAAGCCTCGATACCTTATGGGAGTGGGTACACCCGTTAATATATTGGAAAATATTGCTTTGGGAGTGGATATGATGGATTGTGTAATGCCCACGCGCAATGCTCGCAACGGAATGCTCTTTACTGCAAAAGGAATTATCAATATTAAAAACAAAAAATGGGAAGATGATTTCTCGCCCATAGACCCTGATGGACATACTTACGTAGATACCTATTACACGAAAGCCTATTTACGTCATTTATTCGCTGCTAATGAGTTTTTGGGCAAACAAATCGCTTCAATTCACAATCTTGGTTTCTATTTATGGCTTGTGAGGGAAGCTCGCCGACAAATTGTAGCGGGTACTTTCCTTACGTGGAAGACAAAAATGGTTACTGATATGTCAAATCGTCTTTAAACAAATTAAATTAATTAATATACTTCTGATAAAAACGCTTTTGCGTCGCTAATTCCCCTTTGGAGGGGGATAGGGGGAGGTTTAAAAAACAAAAAAATGAAAATACTCGACTGGTACATCTTAAAACGCTATCTTCTTACCTTTTTTATGATGATAATTCTCTTTATTCCTATCGGAATTATTGTAGATTTATCTGAAAAAGTAGATAAGATGATACAAAAAGGCGCTCCGATGAACGAAATACTGTGGTATTACCTCAGTTTTATCGTTTATTTCGCCAATATATTGTTTCCCATCTTATTATTCCTCTCTATCATCTGGTTTACATCAAAGTTAGCCAATAATACTGAGATAATCGCTATCCAGAGCTCAGGTGTATCGTATATGCGCTTTTTGCGTCCGTATATCGTGGGTGCGAGTACCATTTCGGTGATAGTGTTTTTTATGGGAATGTTTATTGTACCGGCTGCCAGCACTGTGTATAATGATTTTTGGAATAAGTATATACGTTCTTCGAAGGTGGAAAGCGTTTCAGACCTCTACAATCAGTTTTCTGATAACGATTACCTTTATGTAAGCTCGTTTAACTACCAAGACAAACGAGGGTATAACTTTTCAGTAGAACATTTTGATGGTATTAAGATGACGGAAAAGATAAATGCCGAAACGATTCAGTGGATAGACAGCACGAAAACCTATCGGCTTACTAATTACTCCAAAAGAAAGATAGGGGAGGGCGACGATGTGATAGTGAAACGCGACCAGTTAGACACGATATTCAATTTCAAACCCGATGACCTAATGCCGATGGAATATACAGCGGAAAATAAGAACTTGTTTGAGCTAAACAAGTTCATTGAACGCGAAAAGATGAAAGGTTCGCCCAATTTAAATATGTATCTGTTGGTAAAATACCGTCGTTGGGGCGCAATAAGTACTGCCTTTATCCTTACGCTTATCGGCGTGGCTGTTTCATCGGTGAAAAAGCGCGGAGGAATGGGAATCAACTTAATGGTGGGGGTAGTCGTAGGGTTTAGCTTTGTGTTCTTTGACCGTGTGTTTGGAACCCTTGCTCAAACCTCAGGAGGCTTATCACCTTTGATGGCTGTCCTATTGCCTAACCTTATTTTCCTTACCTTAGCCATCTTGTTACTCCGGAAAGTAAGAAACTGATAGAGCATTTTATCTATTTGTAACAACGAAAGAAAGTATTGCAACTGAAAAACGAAAGTAAGTAAACTCAAAAAGTAATAAAGTAATAAGGTAACAAAATTAAGTAATAAGTAAAAAGCGTATTGTAACACTAAAATAAGCCATTGTAACTACAAATGAAAGTAATGTAACAGTTTATCGTCTTATTTTAAATTGATATGAGAAGTTTACAAAGAATACTTTTCTACCAACAAAAACAATAACTTGCACAATGTTATTTGGCAGGATTTTTGCGGTATAAAAATGAATGTAAATCATAATGATTTAACATTTTTCAACTAATTTATAGACCTTTTAAAATATGTAATATTATGAAGGAAAAGAGCACAGAATTAAAAACACTTGAAAACAGGCGTTTGTTATTTACCAATTACAGCGAAATAGCCGAATTGAAAGCTCAGTTAGAGGAATATCAATATAATGAAGAGGCTATGAAAGTAGGTAAAGCGCTTTATGATAAAGCACAAGCCGCTTATAACGATAATTTGGCAAAAACAAGCCAAACGGTAGAGAAAAGAGCCTTGTTTGAAAAGGCTTATAAAGCGATGAGCGACAAATATAAAGAACATCGCAAGGTCGCAAAAGTAGCGTTAAAAGCATCTCCCGAAGCGCTGGTATCATTTGGATTAAAAGGAACGATGTCGCGCGATTATCTGGAAGGTTTAGCCACCACGAAAAAGCTTTACGAGGGCATTAAAACCACTACTACCCAGCGGGCAGCGCTCGACAGGTTCAAACTTACCGAATCCGTCGCCGATGAACAGCTTTCAGCCATTGCGAAAGTGGAAGAACTCCGTGCGCAATACGTGAAATTGCGCGGTATCGACCAACAAGCCACTCAGGATAAGAACAAAGCCTTTGAGGCGATGAACAAATGGGTGAAGGAATTTTACGAAGTAGCTAAGATAGCCCTTTCTGACCGTCCGCAACTACTTGAAAGCATTGGTAAACTCGTAAAGAGTTAGTTGTAACACAATAATATAGACATTTTAGCACAGAAGCCCACCCGCCACCAAAGTTAAGAATTTGTTCTTTTTCTTGTTTATAAATTTTTATTAGATTTTAGGGTGTGGCTTCTGTGTATTTTTTAATTGCACAAAAGAATAATATTATGAAAACAGCTATAGAATTTAAAGAAACACAATTTTCTTATATATTACTGTCTTTTTTAGCTCTTTTTATAGGGATTATAGCTCTTTCAGGCTATCAAAACAAAGGAGGTTGGACAATAATTCTATTATTAGTGGCTATTTTAGTAGCCGTATTCTATAAACTCACTACTGTAATTGATGATTATGGTATCGCAGCTTCATTTGGTATCGGTTTTTTGAGTAGACGAATGAATTTTCAAGAAATGGACGTCTCTACTATTCAACTCATTGATATTCCTTGGTATTATGGCATTGGTATACGGTATACTTCGACAGGTATCATCTATAATACGAAACATAATAAGGCAATCAGGATAGTGTCTAAGGACAGAAAGAAGGTGTTTTTGGTAGGAACTGACCATTATGAGGAAATAAGGTCGATACTTCTGCAAAAGAACAACTAAAAGCCTCATTGAAAGATATATAAATGGAATTAGTAAAAGCAAAAAAGCATTTAGGACAACATTTCTTAAAAGATTTAAACATTGCACAGAAAATAGCTGATACATTATCGCTAAAAAACTATAAAAAAGTAGTAGAAATAGGAGCTGGAATGGGGGTACTTACTCAGTTTTTGCTCAAAAAAGGTGTTGATGTGCACATAGTGGAAATCGATAAAGAATCGGTAGATTATTTGGAGGCAAATTATCCTGCATTAAGAGGAAAAATAATTGCCGATGACTTTTTGAAATATGATGTAGCGGGTTATTTAGCCGAACCATTTGCTATTATAGGTAATTTCCCTTATAATATCTCTACTCAAATCGTTTTTAAACTACTTGAACTGCGAGAATATGTTCCTGAGTTTAGCGGAATGTTTCAGAAAGAGGTTGCCGAACGTATATGCGAGCACGAAGGCAGTAAAACGTATGGAATTTTGTCAGTTTTAGTACAGGCTTTTTATGAAACGAGCTATTTATTCACAGTTTCAGAGAGTGTTTTTAATCCTCCGCCCAAAGTAAAGAGTGGTGTAATACGATTAGTACGAAAAGCTGACTTCCATTTAGATTGTGATGAAGGATTATTCTTTACCGTAGTGAAAACGGCTTTCAATCAACGGCGAAAAACCCTTCGCAACAGCCTAAAACCACTACTTACAGATGAGAATTTAAAACAAGACCCTATATTTGATAAACGTCCTGAGCAATTGTCTTGGCAAGAGTTTGTTTTTATTACTAAAAAAATCAGTAATCAAGTTTGATAGCTAACGATTTGACGTCTTAAAACTATGACAACTTTTAAAATAACAGATGAACTCATTGAGAAAATCCATAAACTCATTGAGGAAAAACAAAATAAAGAACTTACAACTCTCTTAAATGATTTACACTATGCCGATATAGCTGAAATCATTCACGAATTGGATATTGAAGAGGGGGTATACATCATTCGTTTAATTGATGCTGAGAAAACATCAGATGTACTCACAGAATTAGACGATGATTACCGTGAGAATATCTTAAAAAACCTTTCTGCAAAAGAAATTGCCGATGAAATCATCGAGTTGGACACCGATGATGCGGTGGATATCATCTCTGAACTGCCTGAAGATAGAAAAACAGAGGTTATTTCGCATATCTCGGACGTAGAACACGCCAAAGATATCGTAGAATTACTTCGTTATGGCGAAGATACTGCGGGAGGACTAATGGCGAAGGAACTTGTAAAGGTAAATGAGAATTGGAATGTGCTAAAATGCGTAAAAGAAATGCGCGAACAGGCGGCTCACGTTACTCGTGTGCATTCTATTTATGTAGTAGATGATAATGATGTGCTTAAAGGACGACTTTCACTTAAAGATTTGCTTACTACTTCCACACGTTCAGAAGTGAAAGACATTTATATTCCAAAAGTAGACTATGTATACGTTACTGATACTGCCGAAGAAGTAGCTCACATAATGAGTAAGTATGACTTAGAGGCAATTCCCGTAGTTGATGAGATGAAACGCCTTGTGGGACGCATCACTATTGATGATGTGGTGGACGTGATAAAAGAAGAAGCTGAAAAAGACTATCAGTTGGCAGCAGGTATTACCAATGATGTGGAGGCAAGCGATAGTGTATGGAAACTTACCAAAGCGCGCTTGCCTTGGCTACTTATTGGAATGTTTGGAGGATTAGGTGCAGCGAGTATTATCAATGGTTTTCAGGATACGATGATGATTTACCCTATATTATTGATATTTATTCCGCTTATTCAAGCTACTGCAGGAAATGTGGGAGTACAATCATCGGCGATAATAGTACAAGGATTGGCAAATAATTCTATCGACGGCGAACTTATCAAGAGGTTGCTCAAAGAATTTCTATTAGGACTCATCAACGGAGGAACTATTGCAGGAATAGTGATATTAGTAAGCCATTTTGCTTTTCAAGCTGAGTATTTGGTAAGTATTACAGTAGCCATAGCACTCATTACAGTGATTGTAAATGCTGCTGTGATAGGTACTTTTATCCCGATACTTCTGCACAAGCGCGGTATTGACCCAGCGGTTGCTACGGGTCCGTTTATCACTACCAGCAACGATGTTTTAGGTATCTTGATTTACTTTTTTATTGCCAAAATGATATTAGGATTTTAAAACAACCTTCATTTGTTTTTCAGTATCCGCTTTTTGTTATTTTACAACACTTCCGCAACTACGAACGTGCTTCCACCAACAAAGATAAAGTCAGTGGGAAGCGCTTGTGCCTTAGCGGCATTTAAGGCTTCTGCTACTGAAGAATATCTCTCCCCTTGGAGTCCTTTTGCAATGGCAATTTTCTTTAATGTATCTACATTAAGTCCTCTTGCAATAGCAGGACTGCAAAAATAATAGGTAGCTTCTTTTGGGAAAAGCTCTAAAACACTATTTACATCTTTTTCTTTTACAAAACCTACTACAATATGAAGATGTGTATAGGTTTGCTTTTTGAGTTGTTCCATCACATAAGTAAGTCCTCCCACATTATGTCCTGTATCACATACGATAGTAGGGTAGGAGCCAAGGGTTTGCCAACGACCTTTCAGGTTTGTATTGTGCACCACGTGTAAAAGTCCTTGTGCAATATTCTCCGGAGTAATATCCCACCCCTGGTGGATAAGCAATTCGGTAACGGCTATTACTCCTTTGATGTTTTTCTCTTGGTAGGCACCTTGAAGGTCGGTTGTAAGAGAAGTTTCTATGTGATTGGCAAAAATAATAGGAGCATTCATTTCTTTAGCTTTTGCTGTGAAGACGGGAGCTGTTTCCTCTTGATATTCACTGATTACTACAGGCACATTTTCTTTGATAATACCAGCTTTTTCAAAAGCTATTTTAGGTAAAGTATCTCCTAAAATATCAGTATGGTCTTTAGAGATATTGGTAATAAGAGAAACTTCGGGAATGATAATATTAGTGGAGTCAAAACGTCCTCCTAAACCTACTTCTATCACAGCGATATCTACTTTTTCATTCTCGAAATAGCTGAACGCCATTCCTACTGTCATTTCAAAGAATGAGAGGTGATATTCTTCCAAAAAGGGTTTGTTTTTAGCTATAAAACTTACCACATAGTCTTCTGGTATTTCCTTCCCATTAATTTTGATACGTTCTCGGAAGTCTTTGAGGTGTGGAGAAGTGTACAATCCTACCTTATATCCTGCCTCTTGTAGGATAGAAGCGAGCATACTGCTGGAAGACCCCTTTCCGTTAGTGCCTGCGATATGCAAACTTTTGAATTTTGTTTGAGGGTTTCCTAACACTGAAGTAAAGACGAGGATATTATCTAATTTGTTGTTCAAAGCAGTTTTACCTTGTGTTTGAAACATTGGTAAGCGGTTGAACATCCACGAAAGTGTTTCTTGATAATTCAATGTTTAAGATAATTTTTAGTTGTTGTACAATCAAAAATGAGATAATCAGTTATACTATAACCATTATCTCATCCTTGTTAATTATTAATTACCAATTATTAATTGATTTTTTATTCTCCAAGTTTAAAGTTGATAACAATAAAACCTACTTGACGTGCAGGGGCATTATCATCTGCGTTCCAGCGGTGCATAGCAGCTGTTTTTCGAGCAGCTTCCAGCAAACAGTGAGCAGAGTTAGTAGTTCCTTTCACACCAGCAGTAGCTTTTACTACTTTACCACTACGGTCTACTTCTATTTGTACTACCACGCGTCCTTCTTCATTGCAATTTTGAGGTACTTTACCTTGTGAAGCAATAGTACGACCTTTCAGTCCCCAACCTTTGCCAGTGCCATTACCACCTCCTGAGCCATAATAAGAATTAGCGTACTGGCTACCATCTATCTGTCCTTGATAACCAGGTTGGTTGCCATCTCCTTGTCCTGAGGTACCACTACCACCTGCATTGGCAGCTCCCAATATATTTGATAACGCATCCGAAGTTTCCCGTGAAGGTTTAGGAGCAGGTTTGGGACTCTCTTTTGGAGTATCTTTTTTAGGTGTTTCTTTCTTTTTTCTTTCTTTTTCGGTACTTCGGGTACAGAAACTTCTTCGTTGTTATCTTGAGCCAAAAGGTTTTCCTTTACTTCTTGTGAAGTACTCTGTTCTGGTTGTGTTTGAGGAGGCGTTTTAGTTTCTTCCTGTTTAGCAGCACTTGGCGGAGGAGTGCGCTCGCCCATTCCTACCAAATCGACTCCATAAATAACCTCTACACCTTTTTCGGGCGGTGGGTCTAAGTACTTCATTCCTGCAAAAAACAGTATGAAGATTACTAAACACATCACAACCGTAGTGAGTGCTAAGGATTTACGTTTATGTTCTGTATCGAATAAATTCATATACCTTTCTATTTTGGACGAACAGCCAAAATCACCTTAAATTGGTTTTGGTTTGCCACATCCATCACTGTTACCGCATTTTCAATAGGTACACTTTCCTCTACACGCAAAATGATAGTAGGATTTTCCACTCCCTTGAGCGCTGATTTGAGCTCTGTATCGAGATTATCTACTGAAATAGGTTTCTTGTCAAGAAAATAGTTTAAATCTTTATCAATGCTTACTGAAACGTTTTGTGTATTAGTACTTTTACCTTTAGCTTTAGGCAATAACAAATCGAGTGCATTGGGGCTGTTGGCAGTAATCATAAAGAATATTAACAACAGAAACACAATGTCCGTCATAGACGACATACTGAACTCAGGACTTACTTTATTTCTACCTTTTAATTTCATAATTAGATCAGAGTAGTTTTTTAAGACCTATAGAGGTTCGTTTAACAAGTCTAAGAATTCAACAGCATTGGCTTCCATTAGGTGTACCACCTTATCAGTTTTTACTACTAAGTGGTTGTAGCCTACATAAGCAATAATTCCTACTATAAGCCCCGCTACGGTAGTTGCCATCGCGGTGTAGATACCACTTGCTAATGACCCCATCTCTGCCTGACCGCCTGCTGAAGCCATTTCGTGGAATGACATAATCATACCAACAACTGTGCCTAAGAATCCAATCATAGGTCCTGCTCCTGCAATAGTAGCGAGAATAGCCGTATTCTTTTCAAGATTGTATACCTCTAAAGTGCCCGCATTTTCAATAGCTTTATTAATATCTTCAAGAGGTTTACCTATACGAGAAACCCCCTTTTCAATAAGGCGTGCTACAGGAGTATTGGATTGTACACAAAGCATTTTAGCAGCATCTAAGCGCCCAGCTGAGATACAATCACGTATTTTATACATAAAAGTTTTATCCATCTTAGAAGCTGCCTTAATAGCAAAAAGGCGTTCAAAATAGAGAAAAAGAGCTACAGCGAGCATCACAAATAAAATACTAATAATAATGATACTCCCCATACCACCATCTAGAATCAGTTCCATTATAGAAAGGGTTTTCTCTTGTACTGCGACGGGAGCAGTGTCGGTTGCAGTAGTCGCAACGTCTACAGAAGTTTGTAATCCTAACATATTATTTTTGTTTTTCTGTTTAAAAATATCGCAAAAGTAAGAAATAATTATCAATACACAATTATTAATTAATAATTAACAATTTATAAAATTATAAGTGCTTGATAATCATTTGTTGTTTAAATGAATAATTAACAAAAAAAAGCTACTCAGTATTGAGTAGCTTTTGTGGACTCTACTGGATTCGAACCAGTGACCCTCTGCTTGTAAGGCAGATGCTCTGAACCAGCTGAGCTAAGAATCCTTTTTAATTATGAAAACAACAATAAAATCCGAGTTTTGGTGGGTCCTACTGGATTCGAACCAGTGACCCTCTGCTTGTAAGGCAGATGCTCTGAACCAGCTGAGCTAAGAACCCTAAAATTACAATGATAAAAATTTTTTAATTTTAACCTAAGTGGGTCCTACTGGATTCGAACCAGTGACCCTCTGCTTGTAAGGCAGATGCTCTGAACCAGCTGAGCTAAGAACCCTTACGTTTAATTCGGGTGCAAAGGTACTACTTTTTTTTAACTCTCCAAATTTTTTGGTAAAAAAAGTAGAAAAAGATTACAATGTAGTAAGTATCACCTCTTCAGCTCCTTTATGAAATGTATGTCCAGAGGTTCTTATAGCGTTGTAACTGATAGAGCGTGTGGGCTACGCGTTGGTTTTGGGGCAACTCTAAATTAGGGTCGGCTTTCAGTAGATCGATAGCTTGAAAGCGCGCTGCTCTTAGTATATCTTGGTCTTTTACAAGGTCGGCTATTTTTAGAGCGAGCACTCCACTTTGTTGCGTACCCATTAGGTCACCAGGGCCACGCAATTTTAAGTCTACTTCAGCAATTTCAAAACCGTCGTTGGTGCGCACCATCGTTTCCATACGTGTACGAGTATCGTTACTCATTTTGTTGCCCGTAAGTAATATACAATAACTCTGTTCACTACCACGCCCTACACGTCCTCTCAACTGGTGAAGTTGTGAGAGTCCAAAGCGCTCGGCACTCTCAATTACCATTACGGAGGCATTGGGTACATTTACCCCCACTTCTATCACGGTGGTAGCCACCATTATTTGTGTTTCATTACGTAGGAAGCGCTCCATTTCAGCATCTTTTTCAGCTGGTTTGAGTCTACCGTGTACCATAGAAACCTTATATTTTGGCAAAGGGAAGCTTGCCGTGATATAATCATAGCCTTCGGTAAGGTTCTTAAAATCTAACGCTTCCGATTCTTCTATAAGTGGATATACTACATAAGCTTGTCTTCCTTTATCTATCTCTTTTTTAATAAATTCATAAGTCTCTGCACGGTGGTTTTCAAAATGATGTAGAGTTTTAATAGGCTTACGTCCGGGGGGGAGCTCATCTATTATCGAAACATCTAAATCACCATATACACTCATCGCTAAAGTGCGTGGGATAGGGGTGGCGGTCATTACTAAAATATGAGGCGGAATAGTGTTTTTATGCCATAACTTCGAGCGCTGTTCTACCCCAAATCGGTGTTGCTCATCGATAATGGCGAGTCCTAAGTTTCTGAACTGTACTTTGTTTTCCAAAAGAGCGTGAGTGCCTATAAGAATAGAAAGCTCTCCAGACTGTAATTGTTCGTCTAACATTTTGCGTTCTTTAGTTTTTGACGAACCTGTGAGCAGTGCTACAGTTACTCCTGTTTCTTTTAGTAGTTCACTAATATTTTGGTAATGCTGATTGGCGAGAATTTCGGTAGGTGCCATCAAGCAGGCCTGACAACCATTATCTATTGCTAAAAGCATCGTCATTAGGGCTACGATGGTTTTACCAGAGCCTACATCGCCTTGCAACAAGCGGTTCATTTGGGCATTTGAGCCCACATCGGCGCGTATTTCTTTCAATACTCGTTTTTGGGCATCGGTAAGCGGAAAAGGCAAATGATGGTTATAGAAGTTCATAAAAGCATCGCCTACATTCTTGAAAGGTTGTCCTTGGAACTTCTGTTTGTGCAGAAGATTCTTGCGTACCAACTGTACTTGTATGTAGAAAAGCTCTTCAAATTTGAGTCGTACAGAGGCTTTAGTAAGCAAAGTTTGATTTGTAGGGAAGTGGATATTGCGCATTGCCTCCTGCTTGGAGATGAGGTTCATTGAAGTGAGTATGTTATCCGGTAAATTCTCGGCAAAGCTATTGCCTATTTCTTCAAAAACTGTTTGTACTAATTGGCGCATCACTCTATTGGTGATGTTGCGTTTAGCTAATTTTTCGGTAGAGGGATATACGGGCTGAATACTGCTGTGTCCTGCTTTCTTGAATTCGCTGAGCAAGTCCATTTCGGGGTGAGGCATAGAGAAAGTGCCTCCAAAGAAATTCAGTTTGCCAAAAATCACATAAGGTTCGTTGATTTTTAGGGATTCACGCAACCATTTGAGTCCTTTGAACCATACGAGCTCCATAGCGCCGGTATCGTCTACAAAGGTAGCAACAAGACGAGTACCTTTTTGGTGAGCCGACTCTACTGTGCGTAAGTTTACTATCTTGCCTACGAGCTGCACCTCGGCATTATTGTTCTGCAATTCGTTGATTTTGTAAAACTTGGTACGGTCGATATACCTGTTAGGGAACAAGTTCAGTAAATCTTGATACTCATAGATACCGAGCTCTGTTTTCAGGAGTTCAGCCCGCTGATTGCCTACACCACGCAGGTAGTTGATGGGAGTATGTAAGATATTCTCTGGAATCATAAGAGCAAAAGTAATAAAAAAATACAAACATCAAGCTCACGTTATTTAATTCTTGTTTATAAAAACTACCTCAAATATCTTACTCCAATTCTTACCCGTGATGAAGAACGTATTACGCCTAGCGTGATAGGCAATGCCATTAAGAACATCTAAATCAGGAGTTTGTTCTACTTTTTCTTTTAATCCTCGTACATCTACAACGCCTTCTATAGCACCATTATTGGGGTTGATAATCATAATACCATCTTTTAGATAAGTATTGGCATATATTTTTCCGTCTACAAATTCTAATTCGTTAGCATTGGTAAAAATAGATTTATTAGTACATAGTTGTAAACTGTCTACTTCTTCAAAAGTGTTAGGATTGAGTATCCAAATCTTTTCTGAACCATCACTTTTGTAAAGTTTATCACTACCGTTATGACAGAGTCCCCAACCTTCTTTACTTTTATTGTAAGAGAATGTTTTTAACAGTTTTAGCTGAGTATCATATACAAATCCTATATTTTCTCTCCAAGTGAGTTGGATTATTTTATCTCTAAAAACGGTAGCTCCTTCACCAAAATACATTGCTTGTAAAGGTACATTTTTGTACATTTCGCCCGTAAAAGGATTCCATTTGCGTATGGAAGATTCTCGGTATTGCCCTGTGCTTTCTACTAAAGTATCACCTATAAATTCTAAACCTTGAGTATAAGCCTGTTTGTCGTGGGGATATTCATTTAGTATTTTATAAGTATACAATTTAGGAGCTTGTCCTGCCAAAAGTAAAATTTCTTTTCGTACTTTATAAACTTCTCCTTTATCAGTATATACAGTTACTTCTAAAGGCTGTTTACCTAACATTAGGTTTTCAAGTACTATGTTCTCATTAGTAACAACAAGCTCTTGGTGATGAAACTGATAACTAATCTTTACTATTTTACCTTCAAACTTAGGATTCACAACTTTTATCTGTAAAGTTTCTCCTATGTGGTATTCTTTCTTTTTAGGATATAGTTCTATATTGAAAGCGTCTTGCTTAGGTGGATTTACATTTTTGCAAGCTCCTATTAATAAAAAACTTAATATGTAAATTAACTGTTGTAATTTCATTCTATCGTTTACTTTGAAAAATATAAGTAATAGTTCCTGTTTGCTCTTTTTTGCCTGTTACAGCATTAAATCTGGCTCTGCTAGCATATAGTAATGAGTTTTCTATAAGGCAATCATCATTGGTAGTTGAATTCATTTTGTCAAGAGCTGTTCTAATAACTCTTCCTGCTTCATCAACTGTAATAATAATCACTACTTGCCCTTCCTTTTCACAAGTAAATACAGGGTTAGGTATATTTCCTGTCCTGCCAGATAAGGCATATTTTACTAAAGTATTCTTATTTACTTTATTATCAGATGAAATTTTAGTTGTTTTTTGAAGAGTATTATCGTCCGATATTACTAAGTTAGACGACATTTTATTATTACTCACCAATTCTTCTTTAGCACTTTCCATCTCTTTAGAAGCACGTTCTGCCATTATTTCGTCTAAGGTTTTAAAATTCTCAGTATGGCGTAAGTCAGCATCGGCTTGATTAAAGGCATTAGTAGTCAGTTTTGCATTCATAGCTTGAGAAAGATCAGGCGCATCAGTTTGTTCTTCTAATTTTGGAGGTTCATAAGGTAAATCATCGGGAGAGAGAGCCATTTCAATCATTATTTCTTTCTCTCTACTGCTAAGTTGTATCACCATAAGGGTTACTATCGTACCGAAAAGTATCAGTAAGGTAAGCATAATTGCCTTATCAGTATTTGAAAACATCGATAGAAAATAGCGAAACTCATATTTGATTCCTGAGGTCTTTTTTTTCTTTTTTCGAGGAAAAATGGCTTCTATATTAAGGTCGGAAGTATGTCGCTGTTTTTGTTGTTTATTAAGGCGTTCTCGCTCTCGCTCTTCATACACTTCATTAATAGACTTTTTCCTATTGTTTTGTGTGTTCAAAGTAGATTCTTTTCGAGCGAAATGGTCATTAAGAGTTGTTTTATTCTTATCGATAAATCGCTCGAATACAGTAGTGAGAATAATAGGTTTTGTTTGCATTTTTGGAATATGTATGTTTATAAATTCATCAGGCGTTAAGGCATCATTTACCGAGAAATCACCTATCTTAGTACGTCGCAATGCAGATAGATAGCCACCAGACCCTAAGGCTTTACCAAAGTCGTTTGCCAAGGAGCGTATGTAGGTGCCTTTGCTACATACCACCTCAAAGTGCAACTTAGGAAACTGACTTGCATCTATATCGAAACTGTAAATATAGATAGTGCGTTGAGGAACTTCTATTTCTTTTCCGTCGCGGGCAAATTCGTAGAGCCGTTTGCCTTCTTTCTTGATAGCCGAAAATACGGGAGGCGTTTGCGTGAGCTCCCCTATAAACTGCATTCGCACTTGTTCTATCAGTTCAGGAGTGATATGGTCAGTAGGGTAGTGGGCATCTATTTCGGTTTCCTTATCATAGGAAGGAGTAGTAGCCCCTACGGTAATAGTGCCCGTATAAGTTTTTACAGTGTCTTGTATTTCGGTAATCTTCTTGGTAAATTTGCCCGTACAAATCACCAATAAACCAGAGGCAAGCGGGTCTAATGTTCCTGCGTGCCCTATCTTTATCTTCTTGAGCTTATAGTGTTTGAGTATTGCCCATTTGATTTTGTTCACTGCTTGAAACGACGACCATTGCAAGGGCTTATCAATAAGCAAGATACGACCTTCTCTAAGTTCTTCTGGAGTTATCATACTATTCACTTTTCACTTCCGTAGTATTTTTCCCCTATTCGTATTTTCTCTCTTCCGTTGGCTACTCGCCATTTGTTAGCATCGCGCAACGAGAAAGCACAACCGCAGTACTCTTGTTGGTAGAACTTCTCGTTTTTACAGATTTCCATATTGCAGGCAGCACCTCCGTTTTTGCGCCAATTGTAGTCCCAATAGGTAAGTCCTTCGTACTTATTGGCAGCATTTTTGCCTGCCTCATTCACTTGGTTGAGGTCTTTCCAACGAGAGACGCCCAGTGAGGTTGCAATGGTATCGAAACCGTTTTCGTAAGCATATAAAGCCGTACGCTCCATACGCATATCAAAGCACATTGCACAACGGCTACCGCGTTCGGGTTCAAATTCCATACCTTTAGCACGCGTATACCAGTTATCGGTGTCGTATTCGGCATCTACAATAGGTACACCACACTTTTTGGCAAAGCGTATATTTTCCTCTTTGCGAATTTCGTATTCTTTTTGAGGGTGAATATTAGGGTTGTAAAAAAATATAGTAAAGTCGATTCCCGACCCCTGAATAGATAGTATAATTGAACCTGAACAAGGTGCACAACAAGTGTGTAACAACAATTTTTTACCATTGTTAGGCAATACGAGATTCTTGTGGACTAATTCCATAGTATTTTTATTGTTTCCTTATCAGAGGGCAAAAATACAAAGAAATAGTAATATATCAAGATTCTGGTGGGTACATTTGTTTGAGAGCGTTCACATATACCTCTGCACCTTTACGTTTAAAGCCTTCATTTTCATAAAGCTTAATAGCTGCTTCGTTAGTAGGTGAGGTAAAGAGTAATATTTCTCCTAAGCCCAATTCTTTGCCTTTGGCGATAAGAAGTTGAATGAGCTGAGTGCCTATTTTTTTACCACGTGCCATCTCGTCTACCACCACATCTTCTATCCAACCTTTATAGCCCGAAATCACTCTGTAGATACCCATAGAAGCCATTCCGTGTAGGCGACCGTCTTCTATATAACCTACTACATAAGGTGCTTTAGTTTTGTCTTGAAAAAGGTCAGATAGTCGTTGTTGGTAGCGCCTGCTCAACAGTGAAAAAAGTCTGTAAGCGTCATCTTCAATGGTTGGTGTAATGTTGCTTTTATTTAAAAATGTAATCATATTATTTAGTTGTTAGTCATTAGTTTACTAGTTTTTAATCACCATATTCTGCTAAAGTTTTAAACTTGTACAAAGTTGATATACCTATTACTTCTCACACTTGTCATTTTTCTTGCTCCTTTTCATTACTACTCATTTACTACTTATCATTAACCATTAATCATTAATCATTAATCATTAATCATTAATCATTAATAATCATTAAGCATTAATTTCATCTTCTGTTGTAATTCCTTAGCTTTTTCACCTGCTACTTTGGCAAAGTCTTCATCCTTAGAAGCGTAAATAATGCCTCTTGACGAGTTGATAAGCAGTCCGTAGTGGTCGTTCAAACCATACTTACATACCTCTTCCAAGCTACCTCCCTGAGCACCTATTCCTGGTACTAACAGGAAATGTTCAGGTATAATTTTGCGTATTTCCTTTAGGTATTCCGCCTTGGTCGCACCTACTACGTACATCAAGTTTTGGCTGTTTTGCCAAGTGAGTGAGGTACGTAATACCTTTTTGTACAGCTCTTCATTATTGAGTTTTTGCGTTTGGAAGTCGAAAGCCCCTTCATTAGAAGTTAGTGCTAAGAGAATGGTGTGTTTGTTCTCAAAAGCTAAAAAAGGCTCTACCGAATCCCTTCCCATATAGGGGGCTACTGTCACGCTATCGAATTGCATATCTTCAAAGAAAGCTTTGGCATACATACTTGAAGTGTTGCCTATATCCCCGCGTTTGGCATCGACAATAGTGAAAATCTCAGGGTGGTGACGGTTCAAGTAGTCAATCGTCTTTTTTAAGGCGCGCCAACCTTTTTCGCCGTGTGCTTCGTAGAAAGCTGTATTGGGTTTGTAGGCTACCGCAAAAGCGTGGGTAGCCTCTATAATCGCCTTGTTGAACGCGAACAGCGGGTCTTCCTCTTCAAGCAAGTGAGGAGGAATTTTAGTCATATCGGTATCCAAGCCCACACATAACAGCGATTGTTTAGCTTCGATTTGCTGTATGAGTTGCTTAGTAGTCATTTTCTTCTATACGGGCGATTTCTCGTTCGTAGAAAGCGATAGCTTCTTCTATAAGGTTCTCGCTTTCAGCCTCTAACTCTTTGGTGTCTTCTTCGTCAAACTCTTCAAGCCATTCTACTTCATCGTTGTCTAAGTTCAGCACGAAGCGCGGATACTCTAAATGCACCACAAACATAGCGTCGGGCATATCGGTGTTGTCACCTAAAATAAATTTTGGGAAGTTACTCATTTCAATTCTTTTATTAGTTCAATAGCTTTAGCTACCCCTCTTGAAGCAACGTCTTTAATTACAGTGATTTTATCTTTACTACTGATGCTTGGACGTGGGTCTATATAATATATAGGTGTATCTTTCTTGGCACAGTTCATCAATCCAGCAGCGGGATACACTTGTAATGAAGTACCTACAATAACCACTATATCGGCAGTTTCTACCTCTTCGGCAGCCTTTACAATCATTGGTACATCTTCGCCAAACCACACGATGTGAGGTCGTAATTGTGCTCCACTGGGGCTCAGATCGCCCACTTTAATGTCGTCAGTACAGTCGTAGAGCGTATAGGGGTCATCTACTCCCCTCATTTTTAGCAGTTCGCCGTGTAAGTGAATAATGTGATGGCTACCCGCACGTTCGTGCAAGTCATCTACATTTTGAGTGATGATCACTACGTCGTACTCTTTTTCCAACTCGGCTAATAATAAGTGAGCGGGGTTAGGTTGCACATTTTTCACCTGTTTGCGCAAACCGTTGTAGAAGTTCAATACAAGTTCGGGGTCTTTCTCAAAACCATAAGGTGTTGCCACTTGTTCTATATCGTGACCTTCCCACAAACCATCGGCATCTCGGAAAGTTTTTACACCACTTTCAGCGCTAATCCCTGCTCCCGTGAGGACTACTATTTTCTTCTTTTTCATATTGGTAATGTTAGTTATAGTCTTGTCAGAGAATTAATTTGCGCTTTCGTGCGCTTTGCACCTTGCCAAAGTTTTAAATTGTCCGTCGTGCTACGACTTGCCTGTTGGGCTACGACTCTTAGCAAAGTAGAAGTCTACCAATTTCCTACTTCTTATCTCTACTTTAGAATCAACTTAACTTCACTTTTCCTTCGTTCATTGTTCGTCTTTTGTTCGTCTTTTGTTCGTCTTTTGTTCGTCTTTCCTATAAGCTTTCTATAAGCTTTCTATAAGCTTATCCCAAATTAACCATTAATCGTTAACCATTAATCATTAAATAAGGCTTCTATGCTAATTAACTCATCTACTAATAAATAAAAAAAGTCCCTTTCAACTGAAAGGGACTTTTTTACTGCAATTACTTTTTGTTTACTGCTTCAGATAATTCAGCCCCTGCTTTGAATTTTACAACTTTCTTAGCAGGCACTTTAATTACTGCACCAGTACGAGGGTTGCGAGCCTCTCTGGCTTCTTTTTTAGCAACTGACCAAGAACCGAATCCTACGACAGCTACTTTGTCACCTTTTTTTAGAGCCTTTTCAACACTTGAAAAGAACGCTTCAACAGCTTTTTTAGAGTCGGTTTTTGTAAGTCCAGACCCTGCTGCAATTGCATCAATTAATTCTGATTTGTTCATATGATAACTTATAAATACAGTTAATAAGGACAAAGGTAGTAATATATTTCATCATAGCAAGTATAAAACAAGAAAAAATGCGATTTTTAGTAAAAAATTAACATTTTAGGTGCTTTTTTAGCGCTTTTTTTTGGCTTGTTAAACCTTTTTTTCTACTTTTGCACTCTCAAAATAAAGTTAAGAAAGTTCTTACAAATTATGCTTACAAGACGACATATTAGGGCAAAAGTAATGCAATCAATTTATGCAATGCGTCAGAGCCAAAGTCAGGATTTAGACAAAGAATTGAAGTTCTTGCAAAACAGTGCTGATGAAATGCGACACCTATATTTATTAATATTATCACTTTTCATTGAACTGCATTCTTTGGCAACTCATCAACACAAAGTAGCTCAGAAAAAATATTTGGCTACTACTGAAGAAAGAACAGTACATCAAAAATTTTCTGAAAACCTTTTGCTCTTAGCCATCGTTCATAATACATTATTACAAGAAGCCATTGCTGATGCACGTATAAACCATTGGGAAATACACGAAGAGTATGTGCGTACTATATATAAAAGCATTATAGAAAGTGAGTTTTATAAGAAATACAGCAAACAAAAGAGCAGTTTTGAAGTTGATAAATCTTTTTTAATGACTATTTTTGAAGAAATTATAGCTCCCGATGAGACAATATATGAATATATTGAAGATTATAATCTCACTTGGGTAGATGATTATCCCATTGTAAATACCTATATAAGTAGGTTATTTAGAGAAGTGCTTCCTACCTCACCTGATAAATATTTTGTTCCTTCACTTTATAAAGATGAAGAAGAAAAAGATTTTCTTACAGGGTTACTAAAAAAAACAGTGCTCAATGATAGTAAGTGGGAGAATGAAATTATTAGTAGAATGACGGGTTGGGAGAAAGATCGTGTGGCTGTAATAGATAGTATATTGTTAAAAATGGCTGTTTGTGAAATGCTTAGTTTTCCTAGTATTCCAGTGAAAGTAACACTTAATGAATATTTAGAACTTGCCAAGGAATATTCTACTACTAAAAGTAGTGCGTTTATTAATGGTGTAATGAAAAATGTACATAAAGAACTCGAAGAAAGACAACAAATTAAAAAGATAGGAAGAGGACTTTTATAATTGAAAATTGAAAGCCAAAAGCTAAAAGTTCTTAATTACAATTTTCTAAAATAACTAAAAACTAATAATTAAATTAATAAATATGCAACAATTGATGAACAGTGGTTTACTACCTCTTATATTGATAATCTTAGTATTCTACTTTTTTATGATTCGTCCGCAAGTAAGACGACAAAAACAAGAAAAAAACTTTATTGAAGGAATGAAAAGAGGCGATAAAGTAATTACTAAAAGTGGTATGCACGGACGCATTGTAGAACTTACTGATGATACTTGTGTCTTAGAAACACTTTCAGGAAAAATCAAATTTGAACGTTCTGCTATTTCTATGGAACTGTCAGCTAAATTAAAAGACGATAAGAAAGAAATTCAAGACAAGAAAGAATCATAGTCATAGAAAGAACCAAAAATGAGAGCGTATCTATTGCAATAGATACGCTCTCATTTTTATTGTGATATTTGCAAAAATCTAATTCGTAGAAAATAATTTTGCAAAGAAACTCTTGCGTTGCATCATAGTTTCTTCTTCGTGATGTTCTTCACTAAATATATCATCAGAAATTTCATAGTCTCCAATGTTAGTATCAGTGTGAGGCATATTAGGGATAGGATCAAAGTGAATTTCTCGCTTGCTTTCGTCCATAATATCCATAATATATTCAATATATGATTTGCCTTGTTTTTCTAAAAAGCCCTTAAAATAACGATTACTGAGCTCCATATCTCCTATTTTTTCAAGTTTAAGGAGCGTTTGATATAAAGGCTCAATATGCTCTGTAATTACATACTTAGGTACTGAATGCTGACGCGCCATAATAGTAACAACATCCCCAATAATATTCCTGCCTACTTCAAAATCGGTAATTACCCAATAATACTTACCCGATTTAGCTAAGTTTTTAATAATAGCGTGAAAGTTCCTCCCCGCCAAAATATTATCCCAAGTAATCTTAAATATGATTTTAGGCATATCGGGGTGACGAATGATGCTATGTGGTTTTCCTAATAATTCAACCGCAGGATAACCACAAACATCTATAAATGTTTGATTTACGTCAGTAATAGCACCCAACTTATCAGTAGTACTGATAATAGTTTTTGTTTTATCCCACACTACTTCTTCATCAATAGGTATAGGTCTAGTAATTAGTTCTGACATAAGATTTCCTTTTATACTTAACGCTACAAAAGTACAAAAGTTATCTGAAAGAACAAAATATTTTAGATAAAATCGTATTACTATTTTGTTTTAAATATAACAATTCTTTTTAACACGTTGATTTGTAGTAATTAACAGCTATATTTCTACTCTTCTATATCTTCTTATTTTTAGTAGTTTTTGCTTTCCCGTACATTTATTTTTTATTATTTTAGCTATTCAAGTAATATAAAAGTATAACTGTATGTTAAAAAATTATCCTAAGAGGCTGATTTTGCTATATTGTTAAAAACTTTGTTAATAACTTATTTTGGATAGAGGGTGAAATTAGAATATAAAGCTGTTACTTTGCACCCCGAAAATAAAAAGTTATGAACGAAGAAAAAGACATTTGGTGGCTCAATGAAGAGTCTGAACAAATCCTCAATAGAGGCTATTTACTAAAAGGAGAAAGCGTAGAAGGTGCAATAGACCGCATTACAAGTGCTGCTGCACATAGGCTTTATAAACCCGAATTACAGCCCGCTTTCAAAGAAATGATTACTAAAGGGTGGATTAGTTTCTCATCTCCTATTTGGGCAAATATGGGTACTGAAAGAGGTTTGCCTATTTCTTGTTTCAATGTGCACGTACCTGATAGCATCGAGGGGATTACTCATAAACTTGGAGAGGTGATTATGCAAACCAAAATAGGGGGGGGTACTTCTGGTTATTTTGGCGAATTGCGTAGTCGCGGTTCTGCAGTTACCGATAATGGTAAATCAAGTGGGGCAGTTAGTTTTATGAAGTTGTTCGATTCAGCTATGGACGTTGTATCACAAGGAGGAGTAAGGCGCGGTGCTTTTGCTGCTTATTTAGATATAGACCATCCCGATGCCGAAGAGTTTCTACAAATTAAAGATGTAGAATTTCCTATTCAGAATCTTTTCTTTGGTATTTGTGTACCTGATTATTGGATGCAAGAAATGATAGATGGTGATGTAGAAAAACGTCGCCTATGGGCTCGTGTCTTGGAGTCTCGCCAGCAAAAAGGTTTACCTTACATTATCTTTACGGATAATGCCAATCGTAATCGTCCTCAAGTGTATAAAGATAAGGATATGCTCATCCGTTCAAGTAACTTGTGCAGTGAGATTATGTTACCTTCTAGTGAAGATGAATCGTTTATTTGCTGTCTTTCTTCTATGAACTTAGAGCTCTTTGATGAGTGGAAAGATACCAAAGCGGTAAAGTTAGCGGTATTCTTTTTAGATGCGGTACTTTCAGAGTTTATAGAAAAAACAAAGGGTAATTACTATTTACAGGCAGCTCGTAATTTTGCTATTCGTCACCGTGCTTTAGGTTTGGGTGTGTTAGGATATCATTCTTACTTGCAACGCAATATGATACCTTTTGAGAGCTTTGAGGCAACTCAGTTCAATGCCCGCGCTTTTAGATACATTCGTGAAGAAGCTGATAAGGCAACTAAAGAATTAGCTCATATTTATGGAGAACCAGAAATTTTAAAAGGATATGGTAGACGAAATACTACCACTATGGCAATCGCTCCTACCACTTCCAGCTCGGCTATTTTAGGACAGGTATCACCAGGTATCGAGCCTTATTCGAGCAATTACTATAAAGTAGGGCTTTCTAAAGGGAACTTTATGCGCAAAAATAAGTATCTCACCCAACTTTTGGAGGAAAAAGGTCTTAATAATGAAGAAGTATGGCGTTCTATTCGTTTGAATAATGGCTCTGTACAACACTTGCAAGAGTTATCTCAATTAGAGAAGAATGTGTTTAAAACTTTTAAAGAGATTTCACCGATGGAAATTATATCACAAGCGGCGCAGCGTCAAGCGTACATTGATCAAACGCAGAGTTTGAACTTAAATATTCCTTCAGCGATGCCTATTCGCGATGTGAATAAAGTGCTTATTGAGGCTTGGAAATTAGGAGTTAAAAGTTTGTACTATCAGCGCAGTCAATCAGTAGCAAAAGAAATGATGATGAATTTTGTAAACTGTAGTAGTTGCGAAGCTTAATACATTTGATTATAAAGCCTTAGAGATTAAATAACATATTGTATAATATAAAATAAGTCCGATATTTGTATCGGACTTATTTTGTTTTCCATATTATTCTTCTTTACGCGGTGCGTTCAAATTCTTTAAGTACATCTACTAATACTTGTACACTTTCTAAAGGCAAAGCGTTGTAGATAGAAGCGCGATAACCTCCCACACTGCGGTGTCCTTTTATTCCACTGATGTTGGCTTCTTTACACAAAGCGTCAAAGCGTTTTTTGGTGCTTTCATCGGTGAGGTTGAACACTACATTCATTAGGGAGCGGTCTTCTTTATTAGCATACCCTACTACTAACGGATTGCGGTCGATTTCTCCGTAAAGCAAATCGGCTTTAGCTCGGTTGCGTTTGCCTAAGGCTTGCAATCCACCTTGTGCTTGTATCCATTCGAGTACTAATAGGTTTACATATACTGCAAAAGTAGAAGGTGTATTGAACATACTATCGTTTTTAATATGCAACTGGTAGTCCATCATCGAAGGTAGTTTCCGACTTACCTTGCCCAATAAATCCTTCTTCACAATCACTAAGGTAGACCCCGAAGCTCCTAAATTCTTCTGTGAACCCGCATAAATCAAACTAAATTGTTTGTAATCTAACGGACGTGAGAAAATATCAGAACTCATATCGGCTACCAAAGGGACGCTCGTTTGAGGTAAACTGTGGTACTCGGTACCGTAAATCGTATTATTGGTAGTGATGTGCAGATAATCGATATCAGTAGGGACGGTTACATTTTTTGGAATATACTTATACCCATCGGCTTTAGAAGAGGCTATCACTTCGGCATAGCCAAAGAGAGCAGCTTCCTTTTGTGCTTTGTTAGCCCAAGTACCTGTATCTATATAAGCAGCTTTGGTTTCGAGGAGGTTGTAAGGCACCATCAGGAATTGCATACTAGCTCCTCCTTGCAAGAAGAGTGTAGTGTACGAATCGTCCAATCCAGCGATTTCCAATGCCAATGCACGAGCGCGTTCTATCACGCGTACAAACTCTGGACTGCGGTGTGATATTTCTATTACCGATAAGCCAGTCCCCTCAAAATCTAATAAGGCTTCAGAGGCTTTTTGGAATACCTCAGGTGCTAAGATAGAGGGGCCTGCGCTAAAATTATGCTTTTTCATTTTCCTTATGTTCTGTTTTATATTTTACGATAAAATCTTCTACTTGGCGTTTCAAGATACGCCATAACTTATCTTGTGCGTATTCGCTCGCCCAAGCCACGTGAGGAGTGTAAATCACACGAGGGTGGTTGGCTATTTTTAGTAGAGGGTCATTAGCCATTGGCGGTTCTTCTTCAAACACATCGGTAGCAAAGCCCATAATGCGGTTACTTTCTATAGCTTCATATACCGCCTGAGGGTCTACTATAGCCCCACGAGCCATATTGATAATTAATGGTTTTTTACGCAATTTGGAGATGAAATCTTCATCTACTAAATGCTTAGTCTCAGGAGTAAGCGGACAGTTAAGCGAGATAATATCACTCTGTGCCAATACCTTGTCGAACTCAGTATATTCTTTACTACGTGGCGCTTTACCTTGGCGTTCAGCCCATAGCACTTTCATACCAAAGGCTTCAGCTACTTTACTAATAGCTTTCCCTATGTTGCCTACTCCTATAATCCCTAAGGTTTTGGTATGCAATTCAAACACCAGTGGTTCAGTAAGGCAAAAACGACCATCTTTTTCCCAAGTACCATCTTCTACACTTGTGTGATAGGTTTTTAGGGCACGCATAGCCGATAGTAACAACAAGAAGAAGTGTTCTGTTACACTTTCAGTAGAGTAACCCGCTACGTTTTTCACTTCTATACCTAAGGCTTTCGCAGCCTCTTTATCAATATTATCCATACCCGTAGCAGTAAGGTGAATGAGCTTAAGGTTAGGCAATTGCCTAAGGATACTCTCATCGAGTTTCACCTTGTTCACGATAGCTATATCAGCAGGTTTGAGACGTTGAACAATTTCATCGGGAGCTGTTTTTTGGAAGGCTACCCATTGGGCTATCCCTTTTGGGATATCTACATCTATGCGCTCAGAGAGCGTGTTGCGGTCTAAAAATACGGCTTTCATATAATATATTATTAATTCTTTTTTATCTACATAGTTAAGAGAGTAGGGGAGAGCCCTGCTCTTTTTGTTAGAGCGTATACCTTACATACTCTGCCCTCGCATACTTCATCTGTATATAATCAATCTAAAACGAAGTTTTTTAATTAACCGTTAATCATTAACTATTATATCCTAATACCAGCAGGAAGTATGTCTTTACACTCCTTATTGCGCTTAAAAAAAGCAATAGCCACAGGACAAACGGGCACCACTCTATATTTTTTCTCAGCTACTAAGGCTATTACCCCTTTAAAGAATTCATCAATGAGCGCTTCGTCCGTCGTTTCAGGTAGCAATGTTTTGGTAAAGAATATCTTACGTTCCTGAATAGCGTATTCTACAAAGGCAAGTTCACCGTTGATTTTGGCTTGGTATTGACGTGAAAATTCGCTGTCTATTACTTCCATTGTACTATGTTTTTAATTAGTAATATTCGTTATTTGACAAAAATGTTGTACTTTTGCTTCTATCTAGATAAGAGATAAGAAGTAAGAAATGAGCATTATACCTCATTCACATATCTAACTATCGTTAGTTTTTACTTTTTACCTATAACCTGTTACTCATTTAAAATTTGGTGCAAAGTTACTTATTTTTCGTAAAAAAGCAATATCAAATGAATATAAAAGATAATCTTTCTATTTATTTAATGCCTGGAATGGCTGCCAGCCCTAAGATTTTCGAGCGTTTGCAATTCCCCAACAATTTTCGTGTGCACTTACTCGACTGGATTACTCCTGAAAAAGAAGAAAGTTTAGCACACTATGCAGGACGTATTGCAGTAGCAATTACCGAGCCTTCTCCTGTGCTCTTAGGAGTGTCCTTTGGAGGAATTATTGTACAAGAGATAGCTAAGCAACTGAACGATTATCGAAAAATAGTCCTCATTTCCAGCGTAAAAACACAGTATGAACTACCTAAGAAAATGCTCTTGGCACGCTATACAAACCTGCATAAGCTATTGCCCACTCGTACTATCAGCGATTTGGAGTTTTGGAAAAGATTTTCTTTTTCTGAACTGATGACCAAACGAATAGCTCTATACGAGAAATATATAGGAATGCGCTCCCCTGCCTATCTCGATTGGTCAATAGACCGTATAGTGAATTGGCAACAAAAAGAACCTTTACCCCACACAGTCCACATTCACGGAGATAAAGATCCCGTTTTTCCTATTCAGTATATAAAAAATGCTATTGTAGTAAAAAATGGTACTCATATTATGATTATAAATCGGTATAAGTGGTTCAATGAAAACCTTTTAAATATATTGCAGTCAAATTAGAAAAGTACAAGATTAAAAGAGTCTTGCTATTTTTTCTGCAAACGAATCTAAACATAGATGTCTAATATTCAATATTCAAATAACTTTCCTTTGCCTTAGGTTCGTTATTCCTTCGTTCATAGTTCGTCTTTTGTTCGTTGTAGAGCCACTGTAGAGCCACTGTAGAGCCACTGTAGAGCCACTGTAGAACCTCTTGTTGTTCGTCTTATAATTATTCACCCGTGTAGCTTGTTCCGTCATTCGTACCTCGTCATTAGTTTGATATTATTGGTATTACGGTATTAGCGAATCTATATTTTTTTTCTTTTCTCTTTTCACTTTCCACTTTTTTTTATACCTTTGCCCCGTTTTTACAGAAAATGGCAATATCTCTCATTCAGAAATACAATGTAGCTGGACCTCGCTATACTAGCTATCCTACTGTTCCCTATTGGGATAGTAGTACTTTTTCTACTGAAAAATGGTTAGAGAGCTTACGAAAATCCTATGCTGAGAGCAATAGTACCGAAGGGATTAGCCTATACATTCATTTGCCTTTCTGTGAGAGTCTTTGTACTTTCTGTGGTTGTCATAAACGCATTACTAAGCGTCACGAAATGGAAGCCCCTTATATAGAGGCAATACTTAAAGAATGGCAGTTATACACTGATTTTTTGGAAGAACGCCCTCGTATTAAGGAAATACACTTAGGGGGAGGTACGCCTACCTTTTTTGAACCTTTGCAGTTGCGCCGTTTGATAGAAGGTATTTTTGAACGTGCTGATAAAGCTGATGCTCACGAATTTAGTTTTGAAGGTCATCCTAATAATACCACTGAAACTCACCTACAAACGCTTTACGACTTAGGTTTTAGGCGCGTGAGTTATGGTGTACAAGATTATTCGCTTAAGGTACAAAAAGCCATTCACCGCATTCAACCTTTTGAGAATGTACAGCGTGTTACCCAGCAAGCCAGAGCTATCGGCTATACCTCTGTAAGCCACGATTTGGTCTTTGGTTTGCCGTTTCAAACCTTAGACGATGTACTCTTCACCATTGATAGGAGTAACTCTCTTCGTCCCGACCGTATTGCTTTTTATAGCTATGCGCACGTACCTTGGATAAAAGGCAGTGGACAACGCGGTTTTAAAGATGAAGATGTGCCCACAGGTGAAGTAAAGCGAGAGCTGTATGAAGTAGGAAAACAATACTTATTGAAAGCAGGATATGCCGAGATAGGAATGGATCACTTTGCTTTACCTACTGATAGTATGTATAAGGCTTTCAAAAATCATCAATTACATCGCAACTTTATGGGCTATACAGCCTCCAAAACTCAAGTGATGATAGGCTTAGGAATGTCTTCTATCAGCGATAGTTGGTACGGTTTTGCCCAAAACGAGAAAGATTTAGATGCTTATTATGCACGTCTTGAGAAGAATGAAATACCCGTGTGTAAAGGGCATATTCTCAATAAAGAAGATTTAATTATTAGGCGTCATATCCTCAACTTGATGTGTCAGTTTACTACTTCTTGGAACGACGAATCTCTTCAGTTTCCTGAAATAACAGAAGTGATAGCACATCTCAAAGAGATGCAAAACGATGGTTTACTGCATATAGCAGGTAATCATATAGAAGTTCCCGATGAGGGAAAACCTTTTATTAGAAATATCTGTATGGCTTTCGATTTGCACTTACAACGCAAAATGCCTAATACCAAAATATTTAGTATGACTGTGTAAAGTTATACTTAACCATCATAGTGATTGAGTTTTTTAGTTAGTGATGAAAAGGGACAGTTGTGAAATTCGTCCCTTTTCTTTTTGTATTTCCGAAAAAAGTATTATTTTTGCCCCGAATTAAGTAACAAATTATTTTTATAAACTTAAAATGAATCATTATGGGATTTTTAAAAGAATTTAAAGAATTTGCCGTAAAAGGTAACGTAGTCGATTTAGCCATCGGGGTTATCATTGGGGCAGCTTTTGGTGCTATTGTATCATCATTAGTGTCTGATGTTATTACCCCTTTGTTATTAACACCTGCTTTGAAAGCTACGGGTGCTGAACACTTAGAAGGTTTGGTATGGAATGGAGTAGCTTATGGTAAGTTTCTTGCCGCTGTAATTAACTTCTTCTGTATTGCACTTGTATTGTTTATGCTTCTAAAAGGTATCAACAAGCTAAACAAACAGAAAAAAGAAGAAGAGGCTCCTGCTACACCAGCTGGTCCTACTCAAGAAGAGTTACTTACTGAGATTAGAGATTTATTGAAAAATAAATAAGAAGAATTTCGTGTAACCGCAACACTACACATTTCAAGAATTGTTTAACTAAACCACGCTCTACAAGGCGTGGTTATTTTATTTCAGAAAATGTTCTTATCCGTTAAGAGCGTTTACATTAATATAAGGATTTTGTAGCTTATCTTTTAAGATGACTTCAATTCCCTTTTTTAAGGTTAGGGTAGAGGAGGGGCAACCACTACAAGCTCCTTGCAGTATTACCTCTACGTAATGCGTTTCTGGATTGTACGAAATAAACTGAATATTTCCTCCGTCAGAGGCTACAGCAGGTTTTACAAACTCATCTATAATAGCTACAATTTGTTTTGATACCTCATCAGTAGTAACCATAGAGAGTAGTCGTTCTTGTGTTGCTTGCTGATGTCGTTTAATTTCAGAAGAAGAAATAAGCGTATGCCCTTCTGAAAGATAATTCTTAATGAATTCTCGTATATTAGGAGTAACCATTGCCCATTCTTTGTTATCTTTTTTAGTAACTGAAATATAGTTATCATCAAAAAATACCTCCTCAATAAAAGGAAACTGAGTGAAAAGAGCTTTAGCCATAGGAGCCTCATCAGTCTCTTTTATATGCTTATATTCTATAATAGTAGGAACAAGACGTTTATTGACGACAAACTTCATTACTGAAGGGTTAGGTGTTGTTTCAGTATATACGGAAATAACCTTCTTTTGTTCACCCTCAGTGTTTACAATTTCTCTCCCTGACTGTAAATAAAGCAATACTTGCTGTGCCACTTCTTCTTGTACATCTTTCCATTCTATAATTGGAAATCGTTTCAACGCAATAAAATTACTCGAGATATATACTGTCTTTACAAAAGGAAGGTAAAACAGCTCTTTTGCTAAGGGTGAGTTTTTAGCTTCATCAATATTTTTATACTCGTAACTACCTTTTACTAAGGCTTTATTCGCCTCCAATTTAATAATATCAGGACTGGAAGTAGGCTGTACAGATAGAGTAATATCAGTCATTTATTTTTTAGATTTAAGAAGAAAAGTTAAGAGTCTTTTCTACCAAAGTCCGCAGGATTTTCGCCCCACGCTTTGGTTTCCCATTTGAGAATACGATTAGGATAAGTATTTTCTTGTAGCCATTTTTCAGCACGAGTTATTAGTTCAAATATTTTTGCATTATCAGATGTCTTTCCAAGCTTAGTTTTACATACTTTTGTTGTACCCAGCGCATTGCTATTTCACTATCCGAATAGATAGGCATTGTAAGGTTGCGTTGTTTTAAGAAAGCCAAAGCGTGTACTATAGCCAAAAACTCCCCTATGTTATTGGTACCATCTTTCATAGGTGAAAGCCTAAAAATCTCGGCTTGTGTTTCAGTATCTACCCCCCGATATTCCATTATACCAGGGTTACCGCTACAAGCAGCATCTACCGCAATAGAAGGCAAAATAGGCTTCCCGATAAGTTTTAATGCATCTGATGAAAGTGCAGGCTCTTCTACCTTTTTACCTTTGTACGTTTCATAATTCCCTGCATAGGCTTTTTGTGCCATTTCTTCCGTAGGGAAACTTTTGTATTTAGCGTTCGGAAAATTATTAACAGCCTTCTTACATTCAGCCCACGAGGTAAAGACCCCCGTTTGGTGTCCCTCCCATACTACATAATACTTCTTTGCCATCTCACAAAATAAATAGGATTGCCAAAAAGAAAATAACAGCTACTATCGCTACAATAACAATATTGCTATTTTCTTTTTTAATAATAGTTTAAAAAACATCTCCTTCTTTTAGCTTCTCAGCATTTTCAGCCAATTGAAGTTCATCGATAAGACGTTGTACATCACCATTGATAACATTTTGCAAATCATAAAGGGTAAGACCTATACGGTGGTCGGTTACACGCCCTTGCGGATAGTTATAAGTGCGTATTTTAGCTGAGCGGTCACCGCTGGAAACCATTGATTTTCTACGAGCAGAATCAGCTTCCATCTTCTTTGCCAGCTCCATTTCGTACAAACGTGAACGCAATACTTTAAGTGCCTTTTCAAGATTCTTGTGTTGCGATTTCTCATCTTGGCAACGTACCTCAATGCCTGTAGGAATATGTTGCAACTGAATAGCCGAATAGGTTGTATTCACCGACTGCCCTCCGGGTCCCGTAGAAGTAGTACGAATGATTTTCACATCAGCCATATCAAGTTCCACATCAAATTCTTCTGCTTCTGGCAATACAATTACAGTTGCTGCCGAAGTGTGAACACGCCCTTGTGTCTCTGTTTGAGGCACTCGTTGTACACGATGTACTCCTGCTTCAAATTTTAAGGTACCATATACATTGTCACCCGTTACTTCAAAAATAATTTCTTTATACCCGCCAGCAGTTCCTTCATTAAAGTCCATTACTGAGGTACTCCAGCCTTTACTTTGGCAGTATTTGGTGTACATACGGTATAGGTCGCCTGCAAAGATTGAAGCCTCATCTCCACCTGTTCCTGCACGAATTTCCATTACGGCATTCTTAGCATCTTCGGGGTCTTTGGGGATAAGCATATACTTGATTTCTTCTTCTAACTGAGGCAAACGCTCTTTGCTTTCCTCTAATTGTAACTTTGCCATTTCCACCATTTCGGCATCGCTGCCATCAGCAATAATTTCCTCAGCTTCTTGCAAGTTTCTAGTTACGTTTATATACTCATCGCGCTTATCCATCAGCTCTTTAAGGTCTTTATATTCCTTGTTGAGCTGGATATAGCGCTTTTGGTCTGCAATAATATCAGGTTGAATGATTAAGTCCGAAACTTCGTCGAAACGTTGTTTTACGATATTTAATTTGTCGAGCATTTTTTATCTTTAAATTCTATTTGGGGTGCAAAAATAGTAATAATATTAGTAAAAAACAAAAATAAAAGGCTGTTCTTAAATGAACAGCCTTTTGAATATGGTTATCTAAATAATTACAATTTAGGAGCTCCAGCAAGGACGTCAGCACTTGCACCTTCAGCAAATTTTTTGTCTTTGAAGTTTTGTACAAATGATTCAGCCAATTCTTTGAGTTTAGCACTGAATTGTGCTTTGTCACTCCAAGTATTTTCTGGGTTCAAGATACTTTGGTCTGATACACCTTCACAAGATTGAGGTACTTTGAAGCCAAAGATAGGCAATTCTTTGTACTCAACATTGTTAAGTTTGCCGGTAAGAGCCGCAGTGATAAGAGCGCGGGTATCTTTCAAGCTACATCTTTTCATTTTACCGTTGTAACCAGTGTTTACCAACCATACGTTTACGCCAGTTTCTTTGATTTTTTCAGCCAAACGTTTACCGTATTCAGCTGGGTGAAGAGGCATAAAGGCAGCTCCAAAGCAAGCAGAGAAAGTTTTTTGAGGAGTAGTAATACCTACCTCAGTACCGGCAACTTTAGAAGTATAACCAGAAACAAATTGATAAGCAGCTTGTTCAGGAGTCAATTTAGAGATTGGAGGCAATACGCCGTAAGCATCGAAAGTAAGGAAGAAGATGTTTTTAGGATTGTGTCCTATAGAACCTGGCTGGATATTTGCGATGTGGTAAATAGGATAAGAAACACGAGTGTTTTCAGTGATATCAGTGCGAGAGAAATCAACTACACCTTTATCGTCCATAATTACGTTTTCAAGGATAGCACCTTTCTTAATAGCTCCAAAGATTTCAGGTTCTTTTTCAGCAGTAAGGTCTACTACTTTAGCATAGCAACCACCTTCAAAGTTAAATACTGTATTTTCAGGAGTCCAACCGTGTTCGTCGTCACCAATTAAATGACGGTTAGGGTCAGCTGAAAGAGTAGTTTTACCAGTACCTGATAAGCCGAAGAAGATAGCAGTATCACCACCTTTACCTACGTTGGCTGAACAGTGCATTGGCATAGTGTTGCGGAACACAGGCAATTCAAAGTTCATAGCTGAGAAGATACCTTTTTTAATTTCTCCGGTATAACCTGTACCACCAATCAAAGCAATTTTTTTGGTGAAGTTCAAGATAGCGAAGTTAGCTTGGCGAGTACCATCTACAGCAGGGTCAGCTTCAAAACCAGGTGCATTTACTACCAACCAATCTTCTTTAAAAGAAGGAAGTTCGCTATCATCTATACGCAAGAACATATTGTAAGCGAAAAGGTTGCTCCAAGGAAGCTCAGTAATGGTACGAATGTTAGTACGGTATTTAGGATCTGCACAAACATAACCATCGTGAACGTAGATTTCTTTGTTAGATAAGTAAGCTACTACTTTTTCATATAGTTTGTCAAATTTTGCAGGTTCAAAAGGAATGTTAATACTTCCCCACCATACGCGATCTTTGGTGATATCATCTTTTACGATGAAACGGTCTTTAGGAGAACGCCCTGTAAATTTACCTGTGTTGATAGCAATAGCTCCTGAAGAAGCTTCAACGCCTAATTTTTTATCCAAAGTTTCTTGGTGTAATTCGTCAGCAGTTAACTGATAACGAACATTAGCGTTCTTAATTCCGTATTTATCAACGGAAAGTGTTTTTGGTTTACTCATAATGTCTTAAATTTGATATTAATTTAACAATTCTTTTTTATCTAATAGCAATATAAAATTGCCTCAATTTTTGAGAGGTCTCTCAAAAACCGGTGCAAATGTACAAATTAATTTTGATACTGAAAAATATTTTTTAATGTTTTTTTGAAGTTATTTTTACGAGTATTTATAACACTCTATGTACTCCTTATTTACCCGTATTTTCAAGCTTTAATAAAAGATTTTTAGGTTTTATAATAATGCTCTAAATCATCTTATCTTTACTTTATTTCCATTTATCTTTTGTTCATTCTTTATTTGCCTCTGTGGCTCGCACCATCATTTATTCGTCATCTATTCGTCTTTTCTCTATCTGCCCGTGCGGCTCGCACCGTCATTTGTTCGTCATTTGTTCGTCATTTGTTCGTCATTTGTTCGTCATTTGTTCGTCATTTGTTCGTCATTTGTTCGTCTTTTCGCTATCTGCCCGTGCGGCTCGCACCGTCATTTGTTCGTTATTTGTTTATCTGCCTGTGCGGCTCGCACCTGCCCGTGTGGCTCACACCTGCTTGTGTGGCTCACACCGTTTTCACTAAAAAAAGTGTCTGAGAAATTATAGCTAACTCTCAGACACTTTATTTAATCTAACTTACTTATTTTATTATAGGTTAAATGTAAAACTTCTCATATTAATTTGCTACTTCACTAATAAATTTCAATCGGTAGATTCTTAGTTCATCATCTTCGTAATCACCGGCAAACTCTTTAGAAGCTAATGATATTTTATCACTTTCAGCTTCCATAAAGTATTCGTGAAGCTCTTCTTGTTGCTCTTCATCAAAGATTTCATTCACCCAATAGTCAATATTCAGCTTGGTACCGCTGTATACTATTTGCTCCATTTCTTTGAGAAACTCATCCATTTCCAATCCTTTAGCTTGTGCGATGTCAGGCAATGGTAATTTGCGGTCTATATTCTGAATGATAAACAATTTCAAAGCTGAGTTAGACCCGGTAGTTTTTACTATTAAATCCTCAGCGCGCACAATGTCATTCTCTTCTACGTAACGCTCAATGAGCTTTACAAACTCACTACCATATTTCTTAGCCTTGCCTTCCCCTATACCGTGTACATTAGTAAGCTCTTGAATAGTAATAGGGTATTTAAGAGCCATATCTTCTAGCGAAGGGTCTTGGAATACCACAAATGGAGGTACCCCTTTTTGTTTGGCTACTTTCTTACGCAAATCTTTGAGCATTTCAAGAAGTACAGGGTCGGCTGCTACGGCATTAGCACTGTTGATATCTTCGGGTTCTTCTTCATAACTGTGGTCTTCAGTCATCATAAATGAAGGTACATCTTTTAAAAACTCTTTTCCTTTGTCGGTGATAAACATCACTCCGTAAGTTTCTATATCTTTACGTATGAGTCCGTTTACCATCACCTGACGGAGGAGTGCCATCCAGTAAGCATCGTCTTTTTCCTTCCCAATACCAAAGAACTCTTGTTCGTCAATACGGTGTGCTTTGATAATAGCACTCACTTTTCCAATAAGCGTATTTACAATCTCTTTAGCTTTAAATTTCTGTTTGGTAGCAATAATTACGTTTAGCAATTTCACCACATCGTCTTTGGCTTCTTTCTTTTCTTTAGGGAAACGTACATTATCGTCCATATTAGCACCTTCGCCATTCACCTCGTCAAACTCTTCACCAAAGTAATGTAAGATAAATTTACGGCGCGAACTAGACGTTTCGGCATAGGCTACAATATCTTGCAAGAGCGCTTGTCCTATTTCTTGCTCAGCTATAGGTTTGCCTATCATAAATTTTTCCAGCTTCTCTACATCTTTATAAGAATAGAAAGCTAAGCAATGCCCTTCACCACCATCGCGACCCGCACGTCCGGTTTCTTGATAGTAACTCTCTATACTTTTAGGAATATCGTGGTGAATTACAAAGCGCACATCGGGTTTGTCAATACCCATACCAAAAGCAATAGTTGCAACTACCACATCTACTTCTTCCATCAAGAACATATCTTGGTGTTTGGCGCGTGTTTTGGCATCTAATCCTGCGTGATAAGGCACTGCCGAAATGCCGTTTACTTGCAAGGTTTGCGCGAGGTCTTCCACCTTTTTACGGCTAAGACAGTATATAATCCCTGATTTTTTACTGTTCTGTTTCACAAAACGAATGATATCGGCATCTACATTTTTAGTTTTAGGGCGTACCTCGTAATACAAGTTTGGACGGTTGAACGACGACTTAAACACGTTAGCTTCCTGCATTCCTAAGTTCTTCAAAATATCTTCTTGTACCTTAGGAGTAGCCGTAGCAGTAAGCGCTACAATAGGTATATTACTGCCCAAACGCTCGATAATGGTTCTAATATTGCGGTACTCAGGACGGAAATCGTGTCCCCATTCCGAGATACAGTGCGCCTCATCTACCGCTACAAAGGAAATAGGTACTGTTTTGAGAAAGTTAGCATATTCCTCTTTGATAAGCGACTCGGGGGCGACGTATAGCAACTTAGTCTTGCCTGCACTGATGTCTTCCATTACCTCTCGAATTTCATTTTTAGTAAGCGAAGAGTTGAGCACGTGGGCAATACTATCGGTTGACGAAATACCACGCATAGCATCTACTTGGTTTTTCATCAAAGCGATAAGCGGAGAGATAACAATAGCAGTTCCCTCCAAGACTAAGGCAGGTAATTGGTAACACAATGATTTACCACCGCCTGTAGGCATAATAACAAAGGTGTTCTCTTTATTAATTACACTGGTAATAATTTCTTCTTGATGCCCTTTAAACGCTTCAAACCCAAAGTAGTGTTTCAGGGCATTGTGTAAATCATCTTTTGTCATTTCCATATTAAAAATTCTTCTGTTTTAGTGTTGAGTTTTTCTGTTATTACATTCAGTTTACAAATATACGACATTTTTATAAACCACAAAAATTTTTGATAAAAAAATATTGTCACACTTATAAATGTTCTTTTATAAAGCTACTAATGGGAAGCCTATATGCTCCCAAAATGCAAGCTTTGTCAGAACTTGACTTTTCTTGTAAATATGAAATTTTTTCATTCGATAAACTTAATTCTACGTGTTTAAAACGGCATTTAGAGGGTTAGGGGAGAAGGCGAAAAGAAAAAATACATCACTTATATTTTTTACTTTTACAATATTATAAAGGGAGTAAAGAGAATAAAATTTGCATTACATTTTTCACAATAAGAAACCAATACTCTTGAAAATATGATAATTGTTACTAACTTTTATTGCCCCCTATAGTGGTAATATCATATTATTTTTGTATTTTTGCACGCTGAAAAATCATTAAGAATAAAGATTATTGTTAAAGACTTTTTAAATCTCAAATTCTTACCTCTTAACTATAAAAATGTACGCACTATTCAAAAAAGAAATCCGTTATTTCTTCACTTCGCCCATTGGTTTTACTATCATTGGGCTCTTTATCGTACTCAACGGCTTGTTCCTATGGGTCTTTAAAACAGATTACAACATTTTCAATGCTGGTTTTGCCGATATGTTGCCTTTTTTTAGGCTTTCGTCTTGGGTTTTCGTCTTTTTAGTACCCGCCCTTACGATGAGAAGCATCTCAGAAGAGAAAAAAAGCGGTATGTTAGCCCTTTTGTTCACCAAACCGGTCAGCACCCTGCAAATGGTGCTCGGCAAGTACTTGGGTATTCTCTTCTTACTCTTTGTAATCCTTTTGCCGTCAACCCTGTACGTCTATATGGTATGGGTATTGGGCAACCCCGTAGGCAACTTAGATATAGCAGGCACTGTGGGGTCTTACATAGCCTTGTTTTTGCTGGTAGCCGCTTTTGCCTCAGTAGGCTTATGGGCGTCGTCTATAAGTAGTAACCAAATCATTTCCTTTGTGTTAGCGGCCTTTCTGTGCTTCTTTTTCTTCTTTGGTATCGACCAACTTATTGCCTTTGTAGCCCCCGAAGATTTTGGTGGGGTAGGCTTCCAAACGCATTTCGATGCTATCAGTAGGGGAGTGCTCGACACCCGAAATATCGTGTATTTCCTCTCTGTTATCTCATTTTTCATATATCTCACTACCTTATCACTCAAAGCCTACAAACGATGAAAAAACTCTTTCAAAACTCTATTAGCAACGTAGTTATAGCCTTAGTGTGCCTCCTTGCAATTAATTATATAGCCAAACAATGGCACACGCGGATAGACCTCACCCAAGACAAACGTTATACGCTCTCGGAGGTGAGCAAGAAAACACTTGCTAAAATACAGAATCCTATCGTGATTGATGTATTGCTCAAAGGAAATATCCCTACCGAATTTAAGAAATTACAGACTGAAACAATTCAGTTATTAGACGAGTATGCTGCTGTCAATAACAACATTATCGTCAATTTTGTAAACCCATTAGAAGGGGAGGAACACCCCGAAAGTGTGATTCAAGAACTGATAAATAATGGCTATCAGCCCTTGCAAATCACCCAAAATGAAGCGGGAAAATCTTCTATCGAGTATATTTTCCCTTGGGCAGTGATTAGCGATGGCAAGAAGAGTGAACGCGTGCGTCTCTTTGTAAACAAACTCGGCTCTACCGACCAAGAGCAGGTACAGAACTCAGTACAGAAATTGGAATACAATTTTACCGATGCGCTCTATAAATTTGCCTTAGATAAAAAGAAGAAAATCGCAGTGCTCAGAAGTAATGGTGCTTTGAAAGATATCTATATGGCCGACTTCCTCAAAACAGCGCGCGAATACTACTTTATAGCACCTTTCACCCTCGATTCAGTAGCTACCAATCCCGAGAAGACTCTACACGACCTCGAAAAATTCGATTTACTGCTCGTGCCTAAGCCTACTGAGCCTTTCACCGATGCCCAAAAGCAGGTCGTAGACCAGTATATAATGAATGGCGGTCGTGCTCTATGGCTGATTGACAATGTAGCGGTTTCCTTAGAAGATATGTACAAAACAGGTGGAATGACAATGGCAATGCCCGTCAATCTAAACCTTACCGATATGTTTTTCCAATATGGTTTCCGTATCAATTACACTTTGGTAAACGATTTGTACTTTTCTGAAATCATTGTAGCCACAGGCGATGGCTCTCAAACCCGTTATATGCCTATTCCTTGGGTGTATAATCCACTGGTGATTTCAGGCAATAATCACCTTATCAACAATCATTTAGATGCAGTGAGGTTTCAGTTTGCCAATAGCATCGATACGCTGAAAAACGGAGTGAAGAAAACAGTGCTTCTCGCCAGTTCACCTTTCTCAAAAGCCGATGGTACCCCTCGCGAAATCAATTTGCGCTTCGACCCCAATAACCAGAATAAAGAAGCCTATAAACACGGAAATATTCCCTTAGCAGTGCTTTTGGAAGGAGAGTTTAACTCAGTTTATAAAGATCGTATTCGCCCCATAAACCTCAAAGAAAAATCCGATAGAAGCAAGCCTACAAAAATGTTGGTAGTCGCCGATGGTGATATTATCAAAAACGATATAGATAGCAAAAATAACATCCCCTTAGAACTCGGTTTTGATAAATGGACAAGCAAATATTATGACAATAAATCCTTCTTGCAGAATGCTTTAAACTATCTTTTAGACGATACTGAGTTTTTGAGTTTGCGCAATAAGAAAGTTCAATTAGCCTTCTTAGACAAACAAAAAGTAGCTGAAAGTGTCAGCAGTTGGCAAATAAAAGTATTTGTGTATCCATTATTGCTTTTGATATTGGTAATGCTTTCAGTATTGTATTTTTATAGGAAGAAGAACATAAAGAAAGGATAAAATGAAAAGAGTAGTAGTAGGACTTAGCGGAGGGGTAGACAGTAGCGTAGCTGCCTATTTGTTAAAAGAACAAGGGTATGAAGTGATAGGCCTTTTTATGAAGAATTGGCACGATGATTCAGTTACTATTTCCGACGAATGTCCTTGGTTAGAAGATAGTAATGATGCGCTTTTAGTAGCCGAAAAGCTCGGTATTCCATTCCAAACAGTGGATATGAGTGAACCCTACAAAGCCCGTATTGTCGATTATATGTTCAATGAATACGAACACGGCAGAACGCCCAATCCCGATGTGTTATGTAATCGCGAAATCAAGTTTGATGTCTTTATGAAGCTTGCTCTTAGTTTGGGTGCCGATTACGTAGCAACGGGACACTATTGTCGCAAAGAAGAAATAGAGATAAAAGGTGAAAAAATCTACCGGTTACTATCGGGGAAAGATGAAAATAAAGACCAATCGTATTTCCTATGTCAGCTTTCACAAGACCAACTTAGTAAAGCACTTTTCCCTATTGGAGAATTGCAGAAATCGGAAGTGAGAGCCATTGCCAAAGCTCAAGATTTGATAACTGCTGATAAAAAAGATTCTCAGGGACTTTGCTTTGTAGGAAAAGTGCGTTTGCCCGAGTTCCTACAACAAAAATTACAACCCAAACAAGGCGATATTATTGAAATCTCCAATGATTGGAAAGGATATACTGACTTTGATATGCCACGCACTTTTGAAACTTATGAAGACGAATTGGAGTATTTGTCACAACGTTTTGTTTATCAACCTAAAGACGGTAAAAAAGTAGGTACTCATCAAGGAGCTCATTATTTCACCAAAGGGCAACGCAAAGGCTTAAATGTGGGAGGAACCAAAGAACCTTTGTTCATCATAGAAACTGATATCGAGAAGAATATCATCTATACAGGACAAGGACACACTCATCGCGGATTGTTCCGCAGTGCTTTGTTTATCGCAGCCCCTGATGAACATTGGATTCGCGAAGATTTGGCATTAAAAATATATGAATCGAAAGAGTTTATGGTACGTATACGCTATCGTCAGCCATTACAGAAAGCGGTTTTATATAAAGTCGAAAACGGTTTGTATATTCATTTTTCAGAACCTCAAAGTGCTGTTACTGAGGGACAATTTGCTGCCTGGTACAACGGAGATGAATTAGTGGGTAGCGGTGTTATTTCATAGAAAAAAAAACACCTATTTGTAAAATGGTTATAATGTATATTATGTCAAATAAAAGATAGGGAAAAAGATATGAGAAAGGTAATTATCATCACTTATTATTGGGTGCCTGCTGGCGGACCTGGTGTACAACGTTGGTTAAAATTTGTAAAATATTTACGAGATTTTAATATAGAACCTATTGTATATATTCCTGAAAACCCAACTTATCCTATCATCGATAATGAAATAGGAAACGATTTGCCTACCGATATACAAATTATCAAACATCCTATATGGGAACCTTATGCTTGGGCTTCGTTATTCTCTAAAAAGAAAACCCAAAATATTAGTTCAGGTATCATTCCGCGTAAAAAAGTTTCTATTTTAGATAAAGTATTACTTTGGATACGTGGTAATTTCTTCATTCCCGATGCTCGCAAATTCTGGGTAAAACCTTCTGTAAAGTATCTGAATAAGTTTATAAAAGAAAACCAGATAGAAACTATTATCACTACTTCGCCTCCTCACAGCGTACACCTTATAGGTTATGAGTTAAAGAAACAAATTCCTCACCTCAAATGGATTAGCGATTTCCGCGACCCGTGGACAACTATTGGTTATTACAAAGATTTACGTCTTACCAAATGGGCAGATAAACGTCAGCATTATTGGGAAAAAGAAGTGTTACAACAATCAGACTTGGTGATTACAACAAGTTTCAAGACGCAAAAAGACTTTCAGCAGCTTACCAATACTCCTATTGAGGTGATTACCAATGGTTACGACGAGGAAAAAACAATCACCCCTCCCCTATCCAATAAATTCCTTATTTCGCACATAGGTTCCTTATTATCAGATAGAAACCCCAAAATACTGTGGAAAATATTAGCCGAATTAGTACGCGAAGAACCTCATTTTGCCGAAGATTTCACACTTTGTTTTGCAGGCAAAGTAAGTGAAGAAATCGAAGAAGATATTCGCCATAACGGACTTACACCTTATTATATTAATAAAGGTTATATTAGCCATCAAGAAGCTATTGGTTTGCAAAAGCAATCGCAAGTATTGTTGCTCATCGAAATAGATTCCGAAGAAACACAAGGTATTATTCCGGGTAAACTGTTTGAATATATGATTTCAGGGCGACCTATTCTCGCCATAGGACCTCATAACTGGGATGTTACACCTATTCTCACTGAAACACAAACAGGTACTTTTGTAGGATATACCGATGCCTCTCAGATGAAAGCCAAAATAGTAGAGTTCTATCATCAATTCCTACATAAAACACTTAAAACCAACCCCAAAGAAGTAGAACAATACAGCCGTAAAGCTCTTACTCAGCGGTTGGCTCAACTGATATGAAAAGTTTTCTTATTTATCACATTTTTTCTATTAATGAAAGATTTTCTACGATAAATAATCTTTTTCTTTTGTTTATTAAAAAATAATACATACCTTTGCAGAGAAATCTCAAAAGGTACTTTTTCTGCTTCTTTTACAAAAGAAGAGAAAACTATCTGGGGAAAACAATTTCCTATATAGAGAATTAAAAAATACATCTTAATAAAACGATTTTTCATATAGAAAACCAAAAAAACTATCTTGGGAAAATTATTTCCTATGTTGGGAACTGAAAAAACTATCTTAGTAAAACGATTTTCTATCTAGGAAACAAATAAAACAAGTAATTATTTCATAAAATTTAATTGACAATCTTATGGCAAAGAAAACTTATTCAACCAATTTAGTCGAATCACAAGTGATGATTGACGGGTTAAAAGGTCGTAATGACAAATTGCCTTTGGGCGTGAAAGCCGAAGACATTACCAAGCTTGAAGAACTCCGCAAGAAGATGGAAACGCTCAACAGCGAACAAGAAAAACTCAAAGCCGACCTCAAAACTAAGACTCAAGAGCTTAGTAAGACTATTACCGAAATAGAAAGTAAAGTATCTTTCATTAAAAAACTCATAAAAATTGATATTCCCCAAACACAATGGAAAGAATTTGGTATTGAGGACAAACGATAAGAAAAAATACCTTGTTAGGCAGTATGTCCTAACAAGGTATTTTTTGTTAATGATAAATAGTTAAGAACGAATTACTTTGTATAATATAATAATTCGGGAACAATATATAATATCAAACTTATTGAATAGAACAAAATGATGAAAAAGTTATTTTTTTTACTTTGTTTACTGCCTTTTTCAGTAGTAGCACAAAAACTGTGGACATTAAGCGACTGTATTCAGTATGCCAAAGAAAATAACCTATCTATTAAACAATCGGAAATAGATTTAAAAGCCACAGATATTGATAAAATGCAAGCCAAAGCAGGTTTCTTGCCCTCGGTGAATGGTAACGCATCTTATAACTTAAATGAGGGGAAAAATATCAATCCTGTAACCAATCAGTTTGAAAATGCTTTCTTTCAATCGGCATCAGGAGGAGTAAGCGTAGACCTTACTCTTTTTGCAGGACTACAAAATTGGCGCAAGTTACATCAGGCGGAACTTAATCGCATAGCTTCTCAATATCAGTTAGATAAAATGAAAGACGATATAGTACTGATGATTATCAATGCCTATGCTGAAGTGTTGAGTAATAAAGAACAAATCAAGAATTTGAAAGCACAGTTAGAAATTTCAAAGGAAAGTTTAACGCGCACCCGTGAACTTATTGGTGCAGGTTCTTTACCCAAAGGAGATATTTATGAAGCCGAAGCACAACTGCTCACACAAGAACAGCAAATAATAGCTACCGAAAACGCTCTCTTTATTGCAAAAATGGGTTTGGCACAATTACTTTTGTTAAAAAACTATCGAGATTTTGATATTGCAGATAGTGCTTTTGAGCAACCTTCTGCTGATATTCTTAATAAAACTCCTGAAGAGATTTATGAGCGTGCCAAAGAGGTAATGAGCGATGTAAAATTAGCCGAAGCAAATATGCAAGTAGCTCAAAATAATTTGCGCTTATCACAATCGGCTTATTCACCACGCCTTTCGGCTCAATGGGGTTATAGTTCACGATGGAGTAAGAATCAATCGCAAGATTTTTGGCAACAGCTTGATGCTAATAAAGGTATGTATGCAGGGTTATCGCTTAATATTCCTATTTTTAACGGATTTTCAACTTTAGGAACTGTAAAACGTCAGCGATTAAATTTTCTAAAAAGTCAATTTGCTAAAGAACAAGCAGAACTTACTTCTGAGAAGAACATTTATCAAGCCTATAACGATGCTTCGAATGCTAAAAAGCTATATGAAGCAAGTGAAAAGACGGTACAAGCAAAACAACAGGCGTTTAGTTATGCGCAAGAGCGTCATAATGTAGGTTTAATGAATACTTTTGATTTTAGTCAAGCTAAATATCAGTATGAGAATGCTCAAAACGATTTTGTTAAAGCCAAATATCAATATATTTTTAAGTTAAAAGTATTAGAATATTATTTTAGTCATTAATACAAAGTCGATGTTTTTTTGTCCAACTTTGGTACTTTCGAACAAGCCTTATTATAGATTATTTTAGATAAAGTAGAACCTTTAGCTTTGTTGTCTACCCAAATACCTGACAATTGGAAAGGTGTAATCAAAGATGCTCGCAACACTAAGTACAAAAGTCATAAAAAGTAAAATTACTAATTTATTTATATATGAAAAAATACATACTATTCAGTGCTATAACCTTATTTGTTGTAGGGCTACAAGCACAAAACAAATTCAAAGTAACGCCTGATGAGGCACGTAATGGTTCGTATACTATTAGTCCTACTTTGCCTAAAGACGGAATGATAAAAGCAGGCACGGTTCTTACACTCAAAGCAACTCCTGCCACTGGCTATATTTTTGATAGTGGCTATTACTCTTTACCAGAACAGTGGGGGGCTATGTTTTATGAACAATCTACACCTGAGTTCAAAGTGAAAGTAGACAAAGATATGAATGTAGGAGCTTGTTTTATACCTAGAAAAGCGGAAGCTAATCTGAAAGTAGTGCAAGATATCGTTTATGCTAAACCGGGAGTAAAACCGCTGAAATACGATGTATATAGTCCTAAAGGTAAGCAAAATCTACCTTGTATCGTAATTATTCACGGAGGTGGATGGAGCTCCAATACTGAATCGGTGATGAGAGGTTTGGCACGCGAACTAGCAAACAGTGGCAGATATGTGGTTTTCAACATTGATTATCGCTGGATAGACAAACTTGACGGAGATAGTACTCCTACTCAATTGCACCAAATTATAGAAGATGTGTATGGGGCTTTGTTACACATTGCTGAAAACGCTGCTAAATACGGAGGCGATAGCAGTAAGTTACTTCTTACGGGCGATAGTGCGGGAGGACATTTATCGGCTTCAGCAGCAAATTTTGTAGAACGCATAGGCGATAGAGGTTTTGGTAAAACGCAAGGTGTTTACGAATTTATGCCTACCTATATGCCTAAAGGGAAAACTGTGGCACAAGTGCGCAATGAGTTGGCTAAAGCTATCAAAGCTGCTACACCCAGCTATGGAGTATTTCGTTCTGAAATGCTTACCCATCGCTTTAAAGACTATCCTTATTTAAATGAAATTGCACCTATCAACAGTATTCCAGAGGCTTCTAAAAGAACAGTACCCCAATTGTTGTTTAGAGGTTCAGAAGATGAACTTATAAAAGATGAAGAGGTTAAAGCTTACGAACGTGCCCTTTCCAAAGCCGGTCAGAGGGTGGAGTATATACAAGTAGGAGGTGCCAATCACGCTTTCTTCGATTGGAAACCTGATACTAAAACACAAGCAACTTTCAACAAATACGGCAAATACCACGCTCACGAAATGTTGTTGTTCTTTGATTCAGTATTAGAAGATCTTAACAAAACAGAAAATACAAATTAGAAAATAGAAAAAGGAAATTAGAAATAATAGCAAAATGTCCGAGAAGTTACCTCTATAACTTCTCGGACATTTTATTATCAAAGTATTAAGTAAACTTATTCTGTATCTATAAAAACAATAAATGTAAAGGTTTGTAAGGCAATCCGAACCACTCGGAGATGTTGTGATGAGTAAGGATTCCGTGATAAGAATAGAGTCCATTTCTAAAACCTTTGTCTATTTGTAAAAGGTTTTCTACACCTCCCTCCTCTCCTATTTTCAGTAAGTAAGATAATAGGATATTGCTGAGCAAAGTTGAAGCTGTATGAGCATAACGGGAAGGTAAATTAGGCACTCCACAATGTACTACTTCGTATTTTGTAAAGGTAAGTTGTTCTAAAGTGGTAAGTTGACTGGTTTCTATACAGCCCCCTATGCCAATACTAGCATCTACTATCACAGCACCACGCTTCATTTGTTGTACCATCTCTTCGGTTACTACTATGGGCGAGCGACATTCTCCACTCATAGCCCCTATAAGCACGTGGCAATGTGTTAAGGCTTCTCGGAGTAACTGAGGTTGCAAAGTAGCGGTATATACTGAGGAGGGCAAATGTGTGCGCAGTTTTCTCAAATCGGTGAGAGAAGGAGCAAATATCTTTACATTGGCACCCAATCCTAAGGCAGTTTTAGCAGCAGTTTCGGTGAGTTCGTTTGCTCCCAAAAGTACTACCTCAGCAGGCGGTATTCCAGTGATATTGCCGAGCAAGAGTCGGTTTTCTTCTGCAAGCAGTTCAGAGGCAGTGAGCACAGCTGCAATACCTGTGAGCTCATCAACCGACTGCTGTATAGGGTGATTTTCTGCTTCGTCCTTTATATATTCAAAAGCTAAGGCAGTGATTTGCTTTTGTGCAAGCGTCTCGAAGTAAGTTTTATCTTGTGTGTTAAGTTGTAAAGCCGACAACAATACGGATTGAGCATTAAAGTAAGCGAGTTCATCAGTAGTGGGTGGTTGAACTTTTAGCACAATAGGACACGCGAATACTTCTTGGGTATCATATACTATTTCAGCACCTGCCTCACTATAGTCGGTATCAGAGAAATGAGCCTCCTCCCCTGCCCCAGCCTCTATTAGTATTTGATGTCCATTAGCTACTAATACCGCTACTTCATCGGGAGTTAAGCAGATGCGATGCTCCTGAAAGGTGTGCTCTTTGGGAAGCCCTATTTTCAAAGATTTTTGTTCATTGCTTACCGCTAATCGTTCTTCTTGTGGTAATAGTTGAGATAAGGATTCCATCAGTCAGAGAATTTAGTTTCCAAATCACTTACATATTTCTTGAATGCACGGTCGGTTTCTATTAGATTTTCCACCGTTTTACAAGCGTGTAGCACCGTAGCGTGGTCGCGTTGTCCTATCTGGCTTCCAATAGTAGAAAGCGAATTTTTGGTGTATTTCTTCGAGAAAAACATCGCCAACTGTCGTGCTTGAACCACATTGCGCTTTCTGGTTTTTGAATGCAAGGATTCTATATCTAAGCCAAAGTAATCGGCGATGATTTGCTGAATATGGTCAATCGTCAAATCGTTTCGATTATTCTTCACCGATTTATCAATAATGCTTTGTGCAAGTTCTATAGAATACTCTTTGCGGTTGAAAGCTGCTTGTGCAATCAGTGAATTACTCACTCCTTCGAGTTCACGCACATTGGTACGAATATTTTCAGCCAAATAAGCGATGATATCCTCGCCTATTTCAGCGCCATCATTATAGAATTTATTTTCTAATATCTTATAGCGTGTTTCATAGTCGGGCGTTTGTAGTTCGGCTGAAAGCCCCCATTTAAAGCGAGAGAGCAAGCGCTGTTCGATATCGAATAAATCAACCGGTGCTTTATCGGAAGTGAGGATTACCTGTTTCCCATTTTGGTGCAGATGATTGAAGATGTGAAAGAAAGCATCTTGGGTTTTTACCTTCCCTGATAGGAACTGAATATCATCGACTATCAGCACATCGATGAGCTGATAGAAGTGAATAAAGTCGTTAAGTGTATTCTTATCTTTATCTTTGGCTGTGGAAGCACTGATAAACTGTTGGGTGAACTTTTCGGCAGAGACGTATAGTACCTTCTTTTTAGGGTATTTTTCTTTAATATCTACCCCAATTGCGTGTGCCAAGTGGGTTTTACCTAAGCCTACTCCTCCGAAGATAAACAGCGGATTGAAAGCCGTACCCCCAGGTTTGTTGGCAACTGCCATACCTGCAGAGCGGGCTAAACGATTGGAAGCCCCCTCCACAAAGTTGTCGAAGTTCTGATGTAAGTTCAGCTGAGGATCAACAGTTATTTCGCGAATACCCGGTATTACGAAAGGATTTTTAAGTCCAGGGTCTTTGGTTTCAGTAGCTAAAGTCAAAGTCTGTTTTGCTAATTCCGGCCGATTAGTACTAGGAAGTTGTTCTTTAGTAAGAGGAGTATCGACAATATATACGAGGCGAGAGTTTACACCTAAGGTAAAAGTCATAGCTGATTTGAGAAGAGAAATATAATTTTCTTCTAACCACTCGCAAAAGAATTTACTGGGCACTTTGATTTTTAGGGTATTGCCCTCTAATTCCACAGGTACGATAGGAGCGAACCAAGTGTTAAATGGTTGCTCAGTGATATTGTCTTTTATGAATTCAAGACACCTACTCCAGACTTTTTCAGCTGCTTCTTTCATCTTTTTTAGTGCTACTTTTTAGCTAAAAATTTGATTATTAGATTTTTTTACTAATTTTGCCGGTGATAAAACTGTTGTTTTTTCAGTGAGCAAAGTTGTGAATAATTTTTGAATAAAAAAAATATTTAACATTTGTTTTTGTACTTTTATTTTATATGGGAGTACTGTTAATGTTTTGTTAATATTTATATCTATCTAAATATGAAAGAATTATATTTTGATTATGTATTGCGTACACGCTATGCAGAAACTGACCAAATGGGGGTAGTGTACTATGGAAATTATCCTCAGTATCTTGAACTGGGAAGAGTGGAGTGGCTAAGGTCTATTGGCTTTACCTATAAGGCGATGGAAGAAGAAGGAATAATGATGCCTGTGGTATCTCTGCAAATTCAGTATAAAAAGCCTGCTTTGTATGACGAACTCATTACTATTCGTACCAAGTTAAAAGAATTACCCTCTACAAAAATAGAGTTTAACTATGAAATTCTCAATGAAAAAGGAGAATTACTCTCTACGGCTAATACTGTATTGGTGTTTGTAGATGCGAGGACTTTCAGACCGGTGCGTTGCCCTGAGAAGGTGCTAAAGCTTATAAAAGCAAAAAGTGAAGAGTAAGGAGTAAAAAGTAAATAATTTGGTAATTTAACTTTGCCAAAGGTTGTAGCACAACAAGCTATTGAAACTTTGGCAAAGTTTATACCACAACTAAAAACTATTGATAGCTTTTAATCAAATTCTTCACCAATAATATCACGTTTGGCATTGCGATATTAGCGGCGTTGAGTACTTCTTCGTGTGATACATCGGGGGAGATGTCGGGACCACCTAAGTCGGTGATGACTGAAAGGGCACACACTTCCATATTCTGATGACGTGCTACAATTACTTCGGGCACGGTACTCATACCTACAGCATCACCTCCTAAAATGCGCACCATACCATATTCGGCTGGGGTTTCAAAAGAAGGACCTTGCAAACCTACATACACTCCTTTTTGCAGCTTGATTTTATGTTTCTTAGCTATCTTTTCGAGCTCGGTTATCATAGCTTGGCTATAAGGCTTGCTCATATCGGGGAAGCGTGCACCAAATAGGTCTAAGTTCTTACCGCGTAGAGGGTGCTCAGGAAATAAATTGATATGGTCGCGAATAACCATTACATCACCTATTGAAAAGTTAGGGTTCACCCCTCCTGAAGCGTTAGAAACAATCAGACGTTTAATTCCTAATTGTGCAAAAACGCGTATTGGGAAGGTTACTTCTTGCATTGTATATCCTTCGTAATAATGCACACGCCCTGCCATCATTAGCACATAGCGGTTTTCTATTTTACCGTAAATCAGTTTACCTTTGTGTCCTTCTACAGTAGATTTAGGGAAGTTAGGGATATTGTTGTATTTAATCTCAGAAATTACTTCTACTTCATCTTCTAACTTATTGAGTCCAGAACCTAAAATAATAGCAAATTCAGGAGTGTGCTCTGTGATGTACGACTGTATGATGCGAGCCGTTTCATTAATTTTATCGTAAACTTGTTGCATATCTTTATAATGTTTTATTTGTTACCTATATTGGTGTGAATAATACTAAAATGTTGACAACCTCTCCCTATACTCCTTCAAAAGAGGAATTGTAGCGATGCTTATCATATCTTTTAGCTATTGAAAATGGGTGACTCCAAATTTAGCAGCTTCAGCACGTGCTTTGGGTACTAAGGCAGTGAGGTTTTTGATACGAGAGGCATCAGAAGGGTGGGTACTTAAAATAGTAGGTGTAGATTTACCATTATTCTTGGCACTCATACGCTTCCATAGCTCAGGAGCCTCAGCGGGGTCATAACCAGCAATTGCCATAATCTGGATACCTATGGCATCGGCTTCTGTTTCGTTGGAACGACTAAAGGGCAACATTACCCCTAAGTTAGACCCTAAGCCGTAAGCGAGCATAAACTGGTCGGTATAAGCAGCGTATTTGCTGGTTTGCAAGGCTACTGAACCTGCAATAGCACCTATTTGTTGTAAGGTAGCAGCACTCATACGTTGTGCCCCGTGGTCGGCTAAAGCGTGAGCCACCTCGTGCCCCATTACCACTGCCAAACCTGTTTCGGATTGTGTAATAGGTAAAATTCCCGTATAAACCACAATCTTTCCTCCTGGCATACACCAAGCATTTACCTCGGGACTATCTACCAAGTTATATTCCCAACGATAATCATCTAAATAGCCTTTATAACCATTGGTATCGAGCCATAGTTTGGCAGCTTTGGCTATGCGTTCGCCTACGCGTTTCACCATAGCGGCATCATTTGTGTTTTTCACTACCTTATTAGATTTTAAAAAGGTGGAATACTCACTAAAAGCCATCGGAAATACCTGACTATTAGGCATAAAGTTAAGGGTACTCTTCCCTGTAAAAGGGTTTGTCTTACAAGAAAAGACAATTAAAAGGAATGCGATTAAAGTTAATTTCTTCATAAGATTTTATTTGAGGGCAAAGATACAAATAATAATCGGAAATACAATAGTAATACTTTATAAATTTTATTGTTAATAAAAAACAATAATATAATAGGTGAAAAGTATTCTTTTTACAGTGAGACTACGTGCCAGAAATTAAACAAATTGGTTTCAAAATTAAAAGAGAATTAAGGATATGCCTTGTGAAATGATTATTTTAAGACTTCAACTTTGCCAAAGTTTAAACTTTGGCAAAGTGTATACCGCAAAGGAGACTAATAATCAGTATTGTAAATATATAGGACTCACATTAATATCATAGGTGAAAAGTATTCTTTTTACAGAGAGACTACGTGCTAGAAATTAAATAAATTCGTTTTAAAATTAAAAGAAAATGAAGGTTGATTAATACAAGCACTATATGACTTTGGAGAAGCTGAGAAAAAAATGCTAAAATTTCTAAAATAGAGCATATTTTTTTAAAATAAGACAACAAAATTCTTTTTCATCTTTTAGCGAATTAAAAATAATAATTGTTTGTATATCAGTTAGATATAAAATATACCTATCTTACCTTTTAGATGTATCTTAACCGAAGGAAGAGCGAAGGAAAGACGAACCTAAGACGAAGGAAAGACGAAGGAAGGAGGTTACTAAGTTGAATCTCAATTAGTAGAAAGAGGTATTTACGTTATTGAGAAAAAAATCATAAAAACGTGATTTTGGCGAAAAAATGCAATTTTTAGTGTGAGTAACTTTTGAGGAACGTTTATGAGAATTGAAAATAGAGAGATATAACTTTCGAGGAACTTCAACGGACTAATTGTCAGAAGTATGCGGTTGGCACAAGTTTTGTTGCTAAATAAAAAGTTGATAATATTTGGTGCTTTAAAAATAAAGTGCTACATTTGCGACTTCAAATTAGTACATAAAACAAAAAACTGCGTTAAAATTGCAAAACAATATGAGAAAACCATTATTAATGGCTGCTGCCTTACTGATTTCGGCAGTGGCGTTCGGACAAAAAAAAGAACTCAAAGAGATTGAAAAACAAATCCGTAAAGGAGATTTAACAACTGCTAAAAGCGGATTAAGCTCCATTAAAGGTTCTATTGAGGGTACTGAATTTGCACCTCAGTTCTATTTCTTGGAAGCACAAGTGAATGTGGAGGCTGCCAAGAAAAATGAAAATGTATTGGCTTCGTTGCAAGCGGCTTCTTCAGCTTTTGCCAAAGTAAGACAATTAGAAGGAGGTAAAGGCAAATACACAAACCAGTTGCAAACTTTGGCTGATGAGGCTATTAATATTGCAGCTAAGCAAGCACAAGACAATTACGAGCGTAAAAACTACAAGAATGCTTCGGTTGCTTTTGAACAAGTATACCGCCTCAGTCCGCGTGATACTGTATTTTTGTACAATGCGGCAGTAGTATCGGTTGAAAATAAAGATTATGACAACGCTGTGAAACTTTATAAAGAGTTGAAAGACTTAGGTTATGACGGTGCTGAAACACTTTATTTGGCTACTAATAAGCAAACTAAAAAAGAGGAAACTTTCCCTGATAAAAACCAGCGTGATTTGATGGTAAAAGCAGGTACTCACGAAAAAGCTAGAAATGAAAAAACGCCTTCAAAACGTGCTGATATCGTGAAAAATATTGCCTTTATTTACGTAGAGCAAAACAAGACTGATGAGGCGCTAAAAGCTTTTGCAGAAGCAAGAAAAGCTTATCCTAAAGATGCTAACATCATTCTTGCTGAAGCGAATGTTTACTTGCAATTAGACAATAAAGAAAAATTTAAACAACTAATGCAAGAAGCTGCACAGCTTGACCCTAATAATGCTGACCTTCACTACAATATTGGGGTTATCAATATGCAACAAGGTAACAATATAGAGGCTCGTAAAGCTTTTGAACAAGCCCTTAAAATTAAACCTAAATATGCTGATGCTACTTTGAACCTTTCGACTACTTACATTAATGAAGGTAATGCTTTGGTTGAGCAAATGAATTCATTAGGCAATTCGGCTGCTGATACTAAGAAATTCAATGAACTTAGAGACCAAAAAGAAGCTTTGTTTAAAAAAGCTGCTGAAGTATTAGAAAGCTACGTGAAAGCTAATGGCAACGATAAAAATATCTTGGAACAACTAAAGAGCATTTATGGAGCTTTGAGCGACAGTGCTAACTTCCAACGTGTTAAAAAACTATTGGGTGAATAATAATTTAGTATAAGATGTTCGTTAAAAGGTAACAGAGTTATGCTCTGTTACCTTTTACTTTTTATAAAGATAAAAATGCGTTATTTTATAGAACTTTCTTTCTTTGGTAAAAACTATTACGGTTGGCAATCCCAGCCCAAAGCTATTTCAGTGCAAGAAGTTTTACAGAAGGCTCTTTCTACTCTTTTGAGAACGCCTATAGAAGTTGTGGGAGCAGGTCGCACTGATAGTGGTGTGCACGCTTCGCAGATGTATGCTCACTTTGATGTGACAGAAGCGTTGCCCGCTAATCTGGTTCACAAGTTAAATGCTTTTCTTCCAAAAGATATAGCAGTTCATCATATATATGAAGTACAGCCTAATGCACACGCCCGTTTTGACGCTTTGAAACGCACTTATCAGTACCATATTAGCACTCAAAAAGATGCTTTTGCTTACGATTATGCGATGGCATTTACTCTTCCGTTAAATGTAGCGCTTATGAATGAAGCGGCTCAAATACTTTTTGATTATACTGATTTTCAGTGCTTCTCTAAAACACATACCGATGTAAAGACATATAATTGCAAAATATACGAAGCGCATTGGAATAAGGTGGAGAACCAACTCATTTTTACTATTACTGCCGACCGTTTCTTGCGTAATATGGTACGGGCGATTGTAGGAACACTTATAGATGTAGGCTTACAGAAACTTTCGCTTACAGATTTTGAAGATATTATCCTCAGTAAGAAACGCAGTAAAGCAGGAGCATCGGTTCCTGCTTGTGGGTTATATCTCACTCATATAGAATACCCCGAAAGTCTCTTTGTTGAAAAAAAGGATTAAATATTAGCATTATTCAAGAAGAATTACTACCTTTGCAAACTTTTAAAACAAAAACAGAAATGAAATATTTACAGAACAAATATTTAAAGATAGTTATAGCCGTGCTTATCATAGCGTGGGCGGTATATCAGTTCACACAGGGGAATATAGGAAATGGTATAGCGCTTATTTTGCTTTCTCTTATTCCTATTTTACTCTATTTTCGGAACGAATTTATACTTCTCACATTCTTACGTTTGCGCAAGCAAGACTTTGCAGGAATGGAAAAATGGCTCGGTAAAATAGCAGACCCTCAGACAGCTTTACTCCGCAAACAACAAGGCTATTACAACTATATGTACGGTATTATCTACTCGCAAAAGAACCTTACTCAAGCAGAAAAATACTTTCGTAAAGCCCTACAATTGGGACTTACGATGAGTTATGACGTAGCGATGGCAAAATTGAGTTTGGCAGGTATTATGATGCAAAAGCGGAAAAAACGCGAAGCGCAGGAGCTCCTCACTGAGGCTAAAAAGCTAGATAAACAAAACTTGATGAGCGACCAAATAAAGATGATGCAACAACAACTCAAGAAAATTTAAAGCATAAAAAAGGCTGTCGTTTTAGACAGCCTTTTTTATGATTTGGTTCTAATATTTTACCCCTTTAAATACACTATTTTCTTAGTATCGAAGAAAGGTTCATCGTAATAACTACTGATATCAGTCAGTACTGCCTTAGGGAAAGGTGCTAACTCCTCAGTAAGGTCACCGCCTTTTAAGTAAAGAATACCATTAGGGAGGTCGTTTTTGGAAGTCTTCTTGAACTTTCCTTTTACCCAAGGTACAAAGTCCTTCATTTGAGTAACAGCACGACTTACCACAAAGTCGTAAGTATCTTTTAGTTCTTCGGCTCTTATCTGCATAGCCGTTACATTGGTTAGCCTTAAAGCTTTTACTACTTCTTGTACTACTTTTATTTTCTTTCCGATAGAATCGACCAATGTAAACTGACAGTTAGGAAACATTATAGCCAAAGGTATGCCAGGAAAGCCTCCACCAGTACCGACATCTAATAGTACTGTACCATCAACGAACTGAATGCGCTTAGCAATAGCCAAACTATGCAACACGTGTCGCTCGTAGAAATCGTCTATATCTTTGCGAGAGATGACGTTTATTTGAGCATTCCACTTTTCGTACAGCGGTTTGAGCTCTGCAAATTGTTGTTGTTGCAACTCACTAAGTGAGGGAAAGTATTTGAGTATGATTTTCATAGTTGCTAAAAATGTATTACTTTTGCACCCGTTTTTATATATTATAATGAATTTACGAGCCTTATTATTGATTTTTTTGTGGGGAGGTTGCCTTTCGTTCTTTGCACAAGAGCGCGATACTACCTACATTCAACCTTATCCGCAAGAAATATGGCTCAGAGCATATACTCCTACCAAAATGCTCATACTTACGCAAGGGAAAGAGGCTTATTCACCCAACTACCCATTTAGTTTAGGAGTTGGAATAGGTTTGCGCAAGATATTAGGGCTTAACGTACTTTATGCACAGAACTTATTCCGACTAAAAAATGAAACAAATCTAAAAACTCGCAGTATTGATATACAAGCACATAAATACGGTAAACGCATACTTATAGATGCTTATTATCAAGACTATACAGGATTTTATATCGATAGAGGTAAAGGGAATTATACCCTCTTCCCTACCCTTTCTACCCAGCAAATAGGTGTAGAAAGCACTTACGTATGGCGTGCAGACAAGTTCTCGGCGCGAGCTGCCTTTGAGCAAAGCGAACGCCAAGTGAAATCGGCGGGGAGTTTGCTTTTTGGCAGTGGTTTCTATTGGCATCGCATAGAACCTGATGCTAAAACAGAGAATGTAAGTAGCGAGGCTTTTGAGAATTTCCAAATAGGTTTTCACGTGGGCTATGGCTATTCGTGGGTAGCTGGCAAACACTGGTTACTTACAGGGGCGTTTATTGGTGGATTGAATTTTGGTAACCAAATGGACATACTGCAACAGCTGAATATTAAGGTTTATCCTACTTCTGTGACGCGCTTTTCGTTTGTATATCTGAAAGATGATTGGACTGTAGCCTTATCGGGAATTTTTAATAACAAGTCAGTTTATCCTACCGATAACAAACCTATTCGCTTGATTACTCCCAGTGTACAACTATCGTTTACTAAGCATTTTTACCTCAAAAGAAAAAACTTTCTCACTCGATTGCCTTCCCTAAAAGTACGACCAACCCCTCAACGGAACGGGTAAAGATAAGATATTCATTACCACCTTCCACGATATGGTATTTCTTTTTAATTTCTGCTACCGATAACGGATAGTTTTTAGAGAGAATACAATATTTACTACCTTTTTTTAACTCTTTAGGATTGATAGGAGTTACCTGCAAAACACGTCCGACAAAGGGCTTTTTTAGCTGCTCGGAAGTGTATAGATGAGTATTTACGTCCAACTTCTCTACCTCAAAACGCTGCGTTATATAATTAAAAGCTCCTGATTTCAACAAAGCATTATTAGGAATATACAAGTACTTTTTAGGCGCACTATACACCACTTGAGAACTATGCAACACTTCTTCTGCAAATTGCAAAATAGGCTCTTCAGTCTCCAAATTCACACAATGTATTTGTACTTGCGTTTCTTTTTTAGGTTCTTGTACTACCAATACCTCCTTTACTTCATTGCGCAAGGCTACCAAATGTATATGTGTTATCTTGGGTAGCGTATGCAACAGATAACTAATGTCTATCATAGGTGATAGTTTGGTAAGTACTTTATCTGCTTTTTGCAATAGTACAGACTGTAACTCTAAAATATTAGGTGAGAGGTCTTCTAAGAGAAACTTCTTTTGTTTGAGTGCGTCTCTACGGGCAGGATCGAGATAAATAAGGTTGTAATGTGCTGTTGTGGCTTTCAAAAAAGCTTCTGCGCTTCCATTTATAAATGTAGCCTTGCGCCCTAGAACCTGCCAATTATGTTCTACTTTGCTCAGAAGTTCCTTATTTTGTTCTATCAACATAACTTCTTTAAACTTCTCTGAAAGAAAAAATGCATCAATACCGAACCCACAAGTAAGATCTAAAAAACGTTCTCCGTGCAAGCCTTGTGCCTTGTACTGAGCGGTTGCCTCGGAGGAGGTTTGCTCTAAATTAAGTGTTGGAGGGAACAATATACCTTCCGTAGTAAGCAAAAAAGGAAGTTTTTTAGTTGCTGTACGCCTGCCTTCAATCTGTTGTGCTAACTCTTTGTTAGAAATGCCATTGAACACAGGTTTCTTGAGGAGCAATGTTGTAGTTGTCCCCTCGTATTCCCTGATAAAGCGTTGTACATTCTCCTCTAACAAATACATAGTGCGCAAAGATAGTGCATTTTTACAAAAATCAAAGCCATTTTTTGCGTTTGAAGTAGAAAATCATTGTTACTGAAATACCTATCATCACCAACCATACTAACGGATATGCCCACCATACTTCTAATTCAGGCATATACTTGAAATTCATACCGTATACCCCCACAATAAAAGTGAGCGGAATAAAAATAGTAGAAATAAGGGTGAGCAAGCGCATAATGTTGTTCATTTTGTTACTCATTGCCCCCATATAAGTATCCGTAAGTCCCCAAAGGATATCGCGGTAGGTGCTTAAAGTCTCTACAATTTGCACCGTGTGGTCGTGGAGGTCACGGAAATAATGCTTAGTATCGATGTCGATAAGATGATGAGGGGTTTTCTCTATCTTGTTTACTACCTCACGCGAGGGCGTAATTGATTTCTGCAAAAAGATAGCACTCTTTCTCAACAACTGGATTTCGGAAATCATATCTTCACGAGGGTGAATAATAATATCATCTTCAATGGTTTCAATCTTATCGCTTACTTTATCCAAAATCACAAAATAGTTGTCTACAATAGCATCTAAGAGTCCGAATAGCAAATAGTCAGCGGGGCGTTTGCGCAGACTGCTATCGGCGTTTTGCAAACGTTTGCGTACGGGGTCAAACACGTCTTCGTCTTCACTTTCTTGAAAAGTGATGAGGTAGTTTTTGCCCAATAATAATGCTAAGTGCTCTGAAATGAGTTGCTTATCTTTGCCGTAGTACAGCATTTTAATGATCACAAGAATATGTTCATCGAGGATTTCTACTTTCGGACGGTGTTCGGTATCGAGTACGTCTTCCAAAAATAGGTTATCTAAATGAGTATAAGCACCTAACTTTTTTACTTCCTCAATATTGTTTAAGCCGTTTACATTCACCCACGTGATACGGCTATCGATTATAAATTTAAGAGCTTCCTCAGCCGAAGAGACTTTCTTTACCTCACAAGAATGCTCGTTATAGGCAAAGACTTCTATATTGAGAGGCTTCTCTTTATTACCGAAATACACCAGACTACCGGCAGGCAAACCTACCTTTTTGGAGCGATTTGCCTTGCGTTTCCTCTTGGTAGTAGAAACTATATTTTTACTCATATATAATTATTATATTAAAATATTGGTTATTAATATTTTATTAAAACATTTTAAAGCTAAAGTATAAGTATTATAACAAAAACGAAAGCATTAGTAAGCGTAATAAATGCTTGTTACTTTTGTTTAAATTGGTGGTTAATATACTGATTATTAGATTATTTTCACATTTATATACATAGTAAATAGATACTTTATAGAATATACATTAAATAAAAAGTTTATATTTTTATTATAAGTTACTTATATTCAGTATTTATTAGCTCGTAAAACACCCAACCTTGCATTCTTTCTTCTTGTATTAAGGATAGTCCTACTGAGTTTAAAAATTGACTAAAATTTTCTGTTCTTTTTAGTTTAGGAAGGTAATAACTAATCTTTGCATATTCACAAGCAATGAGAAAAATGCCTTTGTTTGAGAGTATGCGTTTGACTTCCAAAAAAGCCTCTTTGAGGTCTTGCCAATGGAAGTGTGTTTGAAAAGCAGTTATCAAATCAAAAGTTTTATCACCAAATGAGGTATGCCGAATGTCCTCTAACTGAAAGATAGCCCTTGTATGAAGCTTCTTTGCTTCCTTAATAGCGATTTCGGATATTTCAATTCCCCAAACTTCACTATGAGGAAAATATTCAGTGAGCAGGACAGTTGATTTGCCATTTCCTACTCCTATATCTAATATTTTTCGTAGAGCTTCTGACGGTTTATAAAATCCTAACGCCCATTGTACCATTGGTATATAAACACGATTAAAAAGTCTCATCATTATTACACCTACAAAACCCGAAGGCTTTTTAGACTGCTGAATTAGGTAATAAAGCAGGAGTATTAAGATTGAGAAAGTAAGGGCTGTTAGAAAAATAATTTTCACTTGTTAATTGTGGTTTTAAGAGAGTACCTTACCGAACTCCTCAGAGAATTTGGTAGGAGTAAACTCAATGACCTGGTAGGTTGCTATTTGGTGCTGATAAAAAGGGTCTTGGGCAATGATAGCTTCTACCTCTCCCCTACTACCTGCCTTGCACAAAATTATACCACCTACACGAGGTACTTGTGCTCCTGAAGCGACAAAATGTCCTGAAGCATAATGCTTATCTAAATAAGCGCGATGTGTTTCTAAATGTTTTTCAACCTCTGAAAGGTCTTTTTGATACGTTAAAATAATGATATACATATTTTAGTTTATTAGTCGTTAGTTTTTAATTGTTTTATGGAGTTGTATTGGCTACTTGTAATACTTTTCCATTGAATACCTTACTACCATTAAGGGCAAAATCGACAATGTAGCGTGCCATTTGTTGTGGGGTGATATTAGCTTTATAATCAGGGAAGGCTTCAGTGAGCATTTCGGTCTGTACCGCACCTAAGGCTAAAGTATTGAAAACGATACCGCGCTCTTTGTATTCTTCGGCTAAGAGCTCCGATAAGGTAATAAGAGCACCTTTAGAGGAACTATACGCTGCCAAACCGCCAAACTTCAAACTCCCTTGTATGCCTCCCATACTGCTGATACTTACCACGTGCGACCCATTCCTCATAAAAGGCAATACTTTCTGAGTGAGTTGTGCCACTCCGAACACATTCACCTTATACACTTCTAAAAAGTCAGTTTCAGTAAGTTGTTCAAAGGGTTTGTTAATAAGTTTGCCTGCGTTATGAATGAGTATATCCACGGACTGCCATTGTTGCAAATAAATGACTACCGTTTGTAGGTCTTCTGTTTTTGTAATATCAAAAGAGAAACAATGTACATTAGGCAAATTGAGTGCCTCTATAGTAGCAGTATGCCGCGAAAGGGCTAAAATGTTATGCCCTTCCGCAGCCAACTGTTGTACCAGCGCAAAGCCTATACCTCTGCTGGTACCTGTTATGATAATGTTCTTCATATTAGCCTAAGAGATGTGTTTCTCCTACAATAAATAAAACAAGGTACCCTATCACCATACTGATAAGCCCTACGATAAGCCCCATTTTTAGCATATCGTTTTGTTTTACTAAGCCTGTAGAGTACGCAATAGCATTCGGAGGGGTAGAAATAGGTAAACACATCGCTGATGATGCTGCCAAAGCTATCCCAATAAGCACTGTAGAGGTACCTCCTATTGCGCTTAGGTTTTCTCCCATTCCTTGACAAATAGTTACCAAAATAGGAATTAACAAGGCTGCCGCAGCGGTATTGGAAATAAAGTTACTGAGAAGATAACAAATAAGTCCTGAGGCAATCAATACTATTATAGGCGACCACGACCCAAATGGAATGGTATCAATAGCAAGTTCGGCTAAACCCGATTCATTGATACCTAAACCTAAAGCAAATCCTCCCGCTACCATCCAGATAACGCTCCAATTGATGGACTGTAGGTCTTTGGCAGTAATCACACCTGTTGCTGCAAAAATACCCATTGGTACTAAGGCAACGGTATTGGCATCAATACCCGTTAATTCACTGGGGAGTAGCCATAAAAGAATGGTAATGATAAAAGTGCCACTAACTACCCACATACGCCAACCTTGGTGTACTTTTCCTAGAATATGTAAGTTAATTGTTTTTTGAGTAAAAGGGAAGAATTTTAATATAAGTCGCCACGAGATGAAGAGTAACAAAAGTACCAATGGGAACATAAACGACATCCATTCGCCAAAATCAACGCCCATATTCAGTCCTTTTGGGTCATTAAGAGCTTGTAGAGCAATAGCGTTAGGGGGTGTACCAATAGGGGTAGCCATACCGCCCAAGTTAGCAGCAATCGGGATACTCATCGTGAGTGCGGTACGTCCTTTGCCACTTGCAGGCAATGCTGCAAAAACAGGTGTAAGGAAAGTGAGCATCATAGCTGCCGTAGCAGTATTGCTCACAAACATTGAGAAAATACCCGTAATGAGCAGGAAACCCAATAACACATTCTCGCTTCTATTCCCAAACGGACGTATCAAATTCTTGGCAAGCAAGACGTCTAACCCCGATTTGGTGGCGGCAATAGCCAAGAAAAAACCACCTAAAAAGAGTATAATTACAGGGTTGGCAAAGGTAGCCATAATCTCTTTACTGCTGAGTAGTTTTCCGAAAATCTCGTTCTCTTCTCCTTTAAAGAAGAACAGACTGTGGTTAGAAACCGTTAAACACATTAGGGTGATGATACCCAGCGAAGTAGCCCACGAAGGGATAGCCTCACTAATCCACATAAGAGTGGCAAACACAAAAATAGCGATAATTCGCTGATGTACCACCGTTAGTCCGCTAATATGAAACACCTCAGTAGGTAAATTCCACACTACAGCGGTTACAATCACTATACATATCAAAGCGATAAGGTGTTTTTTTTCAAAGTGATTGGTCATTACATTTTCTAATTCTTTAGACATAATATTTTGGTAAGTTTAAAAAGTTATTTGCTATTTAACAAACGAATGACAAAGGTATAAAAAAAGAATAATCCACCAAAGAAAAACGATAGTTTTTTATTGATGGATTTATTTATATTTTACTTTCTTTGTTTTAATTGAAATATATCCTATAACTCAATCTATTTAAAGAGAAGTAATAAAAGTTAAAAATCCTAAAACAACCCCTACCAAATTAGGAATAATGAGAATATAATCGGGCTTAGGTTCTTTTGTCCATCCATACACTACCCAGATAAGACAAGATCCTGCTGCAAACAATGGTTGCCAAGGTTGTGCTTTGTGTCCTTCTAAGTTAGCCATAATTTGAGGAATATAAGCTACAAACACTGCTACCCCTATAAAGGCTCCAATCGAACCTATAAATAAATTAATTTTTTGTTTGGTATTTCTTTTTTCTTTCATAAAAAAATATTTTTTTGCAAAGATAATAATTTCACAAAGAAGTATCAAAAATAATTAGAAAAATTTTGGTTTTACACTCCCCATAATGAAGCCTGTAATCTTTTGATATAAGAATCCTCAATAACATCAATAATAGCCAAAGTATCTCTTGGAATAGAAATACATTTTTCCAAAAGGCTTTTCAGTAAGTTTTCCAATGCCAAAGTATATTCTTGATAAGTAATAAGCTCTTTTGTCTGTTCTATAAATGATAAAACTAGTGAATTGGTTGAGAAATCACTAGTAAGTTGCTTTATAAACAAGTTAATTGTGTAAGAAAGTATACTGATAGGGTCGCAAATTCTAATTCCTAATTTCTCTTGAATAAGAGCCTCTACTTCTTCTTTGGTTTTTTCCCATTCTTCTCCTTCTCCCATAAACTGTAACTCATTGATAACCTCCCACAGCTCATTTGTGGTATTATAGTCTCTGAAAATTGGAAGTATAATCTCCTACTTTTTTAGCATTATAGCCTTCTTTCCAAAGGGCTTGTAAGCCTTGAATGTAATAGACAATTGCTTTTATCTCTTCTAAAGTCATTTTATTACACTTAGTTTTTCAGGTTCATTAATAGGAATTCTTAGTCGTAAGCCAAGTTCAGAACGAGCGATTATATGGTTTGTATCCTCAAAATAGGCTTCCTTAAAATACTCGCTATTATCCAAAAACAAAAACCATAAAAGTTTCCCTTTTTCTTTATTGATAATGTAAATAAAACCATCTCCTTCCCAACTACATTCACCTCCATAAATTTTATATTGGGCATTCTCTACCATAATTTTCGGATAGAGATTAGAGACATAATCCTCTTCGTTATAAGAAAAATAACTATCTAAGGTAGATTGGCACAAAATTCTTAGGTGATACTTCTCTTTAATCCATTGTCCTTCTAAAACAAGCATATCACCATTAGGGTAAGTAATAGATTTGATAATAGGATAAGTGTAATTTTCAAGAATGTTTTTGATACGTGGATGCATATTACATTTATTTTTTTAGTACATTTTATGGTTACTAAAATCCAATGACAAAGATACAGAAAAAAAGTATCATATACAAAGATATTTTGGGATATCTTTTATGATGAACAAATTCATAACAATTATACAAACATACTTAGCATAGAGTTTCACTGAACAATAAATGAGAGAAGAACGAACCTACAGTGGGTCTACAGTGGCTCTACAGTGGCTCTACAGTGGGTCTACTCTATACGAAAAGCGAATACAAGGACTAATTTACTAATTACTAAATCGGCGAATAAGCTTTATTAACTCCTCCGAAATTCCCAATTTAAGAAGAAAAAATACACTGACTCCCCCTACGAGTAATGATTTTAAGCAGATATTTACAAGAGGGTGAAACGGAAAGTCCCAAAAGAAGAAACCTCCTATGACTACGATACCAAAGAGGGTGGTTTGTAACGTTTCTTTATAAAAAGGCTGCAAGTTGTATTTGCGATACACAAAAACCGACTTGAGTAGGTTATATGAACTAAAAGCGATTAGGGTTGCTAATCCCGCCCCATTGATGCCGTAAAGCGGTATGAGCCACATATTCATTAAAACGGTGCCTATGACCAAAAAAACACCCAAAAACAGTACGGTACGATAATAAGGTGAATTGAGCAATACTGCATTGTTGAAGCCTACTAAGGCGTCCGATAGCTTTACTACTGATATTATGACAAGCACTGTGAGTCCTGTGCTGTAATCCTTATCGGGCAGAAGAGCGTAACACTGCTGGGCGTTGACGATGATAAGCACACAAATCACCATACTCACAAAATAAGTATTCACAGTGCTGCGTTTATATAGGTCGGATAGCTCTTTTAGCTTGCTTTGATTCATAAATTGTGCCGTCAGCGGACTCACAATCTGGTACATACTCCTATACGGAATGGCAATCACCGTAGCTGTAAAAATGGCTACATTGTACACCGCTATTTCGCCAATGGGTAAGTATTGGTTGAGCATAAACTTATCAATATCCATCAATACGGAAGCTACCGAGCCCGATAAAATCACAAAAAAGCTGTACAAAAAGACTTCTCTCTTGTTCTTAGGCAATCCCCAAGCAAATTGCGGTCGGCGGACATAGAAAGCGAAAACAAACATTAGGAGCATACGCAAGGCATACACCCAAAATACGCCCCATATCAGTTGGTGAAAGTCGATGAGCTGGAAATAAATAGCTAATAGCAGGAGCATCACCCCTACCCTATGGAATACCTCTTTAAGGAAATTGCCAAAAACGGTTTTTAGCTGTACGCGCGTCCACGCATAAGCAATTTCAAAGTAAGCCATTGCTACGGAAGTGAGGAAGATGAGGAAAACGTAATCGCGCACTTCTTCGTTTTTAGCCGAAAGCCATTGCGCAATCTGTTCGTACCCAATTACCCCGACAAAGGTGGCAGGCACAATGATGAGCAAAGGCAAAAAGCAAAGCATCAGGTTGAATTGCGCTTGCTCTTTCTTATCTCGATAAGCAGTATAATAACGCACCAAGGTATTGTTCACCCCAAAGGCAATAAGAGGGGACAGAATGGTGGCGGTGGAAGTAACATAACTCACTAATCCGTACTGAGCTTTGGAGAGGAAGTAAGTAAACAAGAAAAGGGTGTTCAGTGCCCCTATGGCAAACCCTAAATAGGTAGCCAACACATTCTTAAACGATTGACGGAGCACTATCCCCATAAACTATTGTATTTTAAAGTTGAATTTGTGTTCAAAAAACGACTGCCATTCGGGTGCGTGTTGTAAACCTAAGTGGTAATAATGAGTAGCCTCCTCTAAATCGTCTAATCCGTAATAAGCCAAAGCAATACGATAGTAATTCTCCAGCTCGTGCGGGTAGATTTGCACTATATCGGCAATGATAGACAAGGCTTCTCGGTATTTTTGAGAGAGTAATAGTAGGTCAATCCATTCGATGAGGGTAGTATAGGAATAATCGCCGTTTTGTACCGCTTTCCGATAGCCGTATTCTGCTTCTTTTAGGTTCTGAAAGTGATAATAATTCAGCTCGGCATAACGGCGCCAATAATAAGGCTCATTAGATTCAAAAGTAAGTACCTTCTTAATGTATTTTAGAGCCTTAGCGTGATTATGACGCAAGTAATGGAAGTCGGCTAAGGTAATCCAAGCCTTGTCGAGCTGAGGATCTTCGTGAGTAGCCCTGAAATAATACTCTTCTGCCTTGGCATCGTTACGCATTTTCTCATAACAACGCCCAATGTGCAGATAAGCTAAAGCCGAAGGGTCGTCTAAGGTAAGAGTAATCTTATAGTTTTCGATAGCTTTTTCGTAATCTTCTATCATTTCGAGCACACGAGCTTTCTCGAAATAAGCCCCCGTGAAAGTATCGTCGCTGATGATAGCAAAATCGAAGCAACGCAAGGCATTTTTATGGTCGGTAATGGATAAATACAGCTTACCGAGGTAATACCAAGCGACTTCACAATAAGGATTTTGGTCTAAATAAGTGTTTAGAAAGTCGGTTGCCTCTTGCACTTCTCCCAACACCTCATAGCAGAACACCAACTGTTGGAGCGCGGTATAATCCTGAGGGTCTTCTTTCAAACATTTGGTAAAATACTTTTTGGCATTGGTATAATCCTCCGTATAGAGGTATTCCATTGCCATTAGGGCATAGATATTCGAAACGTCATCGGTAAGTGTGATGGCGTATTGTAGCAACTCAATAGCACGATGATGTTTGTTCATTTTAGAGTACAGATTAGCCTGTTGGACGTGTACTTCGGCATTCATAGGTTCTATGAGCAACAGTTCATTGAGGAGTTCCGAAGCCTCTTCTAAGCGGTCTTCAAACACCAATTGTTCTGCATTTAGCAATTTAAGTGATGAAGCATCGGGGTGTTGTGACAAACCGATTTCCAAGGCACGTTTCGCTTTGCTAATGCGTCCGTATTCTAAGTAATATTCTACGATTTCTTCAAATTCATCAACGTCGAAAAAGAGAATGTTATTCTCTTTGAGCATCAATTCGAATTTGGTAACCGCGTAGTTTTCTTCTTCTGGTAACATCATTTTAGTTAAGAGGTTTTTTGGTAATCCTCTATTTTAAGTTCGCTATTTGTTCTCTTTTACACCTATAAAAATATCTACTTCGGAGGTATCACCTTGCTGAGACTTCTCGGTGTAGCACTCATAGTCATATACATAAGTACGATTGAGCGTGGCGTCGTTGTCCCAGATATGTTGCCACATCGCCCCTACTGCTTGAGGCATTGCGCCTTTGGCTACAAACTTTTGAAAGGTTTGCTCAGGGAATTCCCTGCCCTCTAAGCCGTCGGGAATCGTGCTGAGCGTGGTAACTTCCACCCCTATTATACAAGTATAAGGCTCGGTATAGTCCTTTTGGTAATCAGTGTAGATGCTGTAAATGGCATCGCTTACCTTATTGGGTATTTTTGCCATAAGTTGCTCGCTAAAAAAGCGTTGCCAAAGGTTCCCGATGTCTTGCATCGCTTGTCCGTTCTGATTGGTAGTGCGTACACTAATTCCGATGATTTTCATTTTTTATATGATTAATTGTTATATAGAACATCACTCTTGGAAATATTCTCAAAAATGAAGGAATAATTCTTGAATTTTTCGAATGAAATAAATCTTGTAGCCATTTTCTTGTCTTTTTTAATGGTTAAACAAATAATTTTAGTAAATTTCTAGTTTATATTGTGCCCTATGGACTTGATTTTGTATCCTACGGACTTGATTTTGGTTTCTACCGAGTTAATATTGCGTTCTACGGTGGTGATTTTCTATTCAACGGACTTGATTTTTTGTTCTATGGGGTTAAAATTACATTCTTCCTACTTTTAAAATAAACATTAAAAGCCAAAAAAGCTTGGATTAGTCAATATATTAGCCAATATATTAGAAGCAATATCTCCGCCAAACTTCTTTAAGGTTTCAACTATTTTAGATTTCTTTTTCTCAGGTTCAAGTTCCTTATCATCTATGATAGTTTGTATTTCTTTTTGTTGTTTACCATTCAATTCATCTTGAAATGCTTCAATGATCAGATTAATACTTACACTTGTTTGTTGGTTTTGACTTTGAGTAATATTAAAATGAAAGTTTTTTTCTTGTTTTGTACTTCCTTTTTTAGGTTCATCAGGAATTTCTTTTATAGCATTTAATAAAGCTAATATTTTTCTATGATTTTCTGGATCAATATCAATTGATAATTTTTCAAAATCATTTAATTCACTTGAATATTTTGATTTGATTAATCTTTTTATTATTGAAATCCAATTTTGATATTCATCTTCTTCTTTAGTTTTATAAACATCATAAGGAAAACAAATATCTTTATTATAATTAGGATCTTTATATATACTTTTACCTAATTTTTCTCCTTTTGAAATAAGTTCATCTATATTCATATTTTTAATATTCTTTTTAATCTTGTTCTGTTTGGTCTAATTTCAAGTCTGGATAATGATCAATTTTACTTTGTAAAAATAACCTTGAAATATAACTCAATGATAACGTTATTATAGGTATCAGAATAACTCCTAATATATGTAAAACAATAGAAAGACATCTATCATCTATAAATTTCATAAATTCTTTTAATAACAAAATTCCCCAAGAAATAGTTATTATAAAAGAGAAAAGAATTGCAACTTTTGATGTAGAAATATTAGCTCCATTGATAGGACTAAAATATTTATTTTCTGTTTCTTTATTAGCAAAAACAGAATATACTCTTTCTTCATTCTTTAATTTCAGATATTTTTTTTCACAATCATTAACTAACATTATAAAATTTATATTCCAATAATAATATCCTTTACAAGAAAGAAACCATAATAGAGAAATTATATATCCTAAAATAAGTATCATTATTATTTCTAATTCAAATGATGAAGATTTATTAGAAGTTTTAAGAGTACAAAAACCTATAAATAAAGTACCTATTGCAATATAAAAATAAGATAGCCATTTATTGAAATTATCATAATGGAAATTCCTTGCTGCAATTAGTGTTTTATATCTTTCAAGAGGTGTAAACTCTTTGCATCCATCTACTGAAGTATTATTTAAAGAAGAATTTTCTTGTTGGTTAGTCATTTCTTGATTATTTTCCATTTACTTTTATTTTTTAATTTTTATTATATATTTTTCCTCCAAAACACTCTGGCAAAGCTCATTTAAATCACCTTTTTATACAACGAACTTTGCCAAAGTGTTATTAGTCACTATCCTCGGTACATCTTTTCCCTCAATTCCTGAATATTCTTGTCGTCCATATACTCATCAAAGGTCATATAGCGGTCGATAATGCCACTAGGGGTAAGCTCAATGATACGATTGGCGACGGTTTGTGAAAATTCGTGGTCGTGGGTGGTAAAAAGCACGGTGCCTTTGAAGTTTTTCAGCGAGTTGTTGAAGGCGGTGATGCTCTCCAAATCCAAATGGTTGGTAGGTTCGTTGAGCATTAGCACATTGGCGCGCAACATCATCATACGGCTGAGCATACAGCGCACTTTCTCGCCTCCTGATAGCACTTTACAGTTTTTGAGAGCTTCTTCGCCACTGAAAAGCATCTTGCCCAAGAACCCACGTACATATACTTCCTCGCGTTCTTCCTCTGTTTTTGCCCATTGGCGCAACCAATCCACCAAAGAAAGGTCTTGAGTGAAGAAATCGGAGTTATCCACTGGCAGGTAAGACTGCGAGGTGGTGATACCCCACGCAAAAGTACCCGCATCGGGCTTGAGGTTGCCGTTGAGAATCTCATAAAAGGCAGTAGTGGCACGCGAATCCTTGGAAATTACAGCTACTTTGTCGTCTTTGGCTAGGTTGATGTCCACATTTTGGAACAATACCTGTCCGTCCACAGACGCAGCGAGGTTTTCCACGTGTAGGATTTGGTCGCCTGCCTCGCGGTCACGCTCGAAAATGATAGCAGGGTAACGACGAGAAGACGGTTTGATTTCCTCAATATTGAGTTTCTCCAACATCTTCTTACGAGAGGTTGCCTGCTTTGATTTTGCCACGTTGGCACTGAAACGCGCAATAAATTCCTGCAATTCTTTGGCTTTCTCTTCCGCCTTTTTGTTCTGTTGCGCACGCTGACGGGCTGCCAACTGACTACTTTCGTACCAGAAAGTATAGTTACCCGAATAATGATTGATTTTTCCGAAGTCTATATCGGAGATATGGGTACAAACAGCATCGAGGAAGTGTCGGTCGTGAGAGACTACAATCACCGTATTGTCATAGTTTGCCAAAAAGTTCTCCAACCAGCTGATAGTCTCGAAGTCGAGGTCATTCGTAGGCTCGTCCATTATGAGTACATCGGGGTTACCAAAGAGGGCTTGTGCCAAAAGTACTCGCACTTTGAGCTTGCCGTCCATTTCGGACATCATAGTGTAGTGCATATCTTCGGTAATGCCCAAATTGGAGAGCAGGGCTGCCGCATCACTCTCGGCATTCCAGCCGTTCATCTCATCGAACTGTATTTGTAGCTCACCGATGCGTTCGGCGTGCTCATCGGAATAGTCCGCATAGAGGTCGTCCATCTCTTTTTTGACTTTGGAGAGGACTTTGTTGCCCATAATCACGGTGTCGAGCACAGTATAGTCGTCATAAGCGTAGTGGTCTTGTTCGAGCACCGACATACGCTTGCCCGGTTCGAGGATAACGCGCCCCGAAGTAGGTTCTTGCTTGCCTGAAAGGATTTTTAGGAAGGTAGATTTGCCTGCCCCATTGGCACCGATGATGCCGTAGCAGTTGCCTTGTGTAAAAGTTACGTTTACCTCATCGAAGAGGACGCGCTTGCCGAATTGTACGGATAAATTGGATACTGATAACATTGTTAATGATTAATGTTTAATGATAAATGATTAAATTAAATATCTACTATAAATATAACGTTGAGTTACTTGTTTAAGGCACATAACATTCCTAATCGTGCCATAATGTATTGTTTTAAAGTGCAAAAGTACGGAATATTTGTGAGATATGAAAATAATAGCAATCGTATAGAGAAGTTATTTCTGAGCTGTTACAATAAGCGCCATTGAAGTTTCAGGATTAAAAGGCTCTTTTTTGAAGTTGCCGTATAGTTTAAGGTCTTTAAAACCTATTTGAGAGAGCCATTGGGTGAGTTCTTGGGAAAGAATAGACTGTAAAAGCTCTTCATTGGCAATAGTTTCGTCCAAAACTGTCCTAAATATTACCTTGTTATCGCTATTTAAGTGATAAGAACGCTCAAACTTTACTTTTTCGTTCTCTATTAGAGGTAGGTTACCGAGAAAATTACTTTCTTTCTGGGCAAAATACTTCTCAAAGTTTACCATTTGCAAGATAAGTTTGCCTCCTTGCGTGAGTTGGTTATAAGCCTTTTTAAGAAAAGTCTGCACTTCGTCTTTATTATCCAAATGTGGGAGCGTGTTCCCAATGTTGATAATAGTATCGAGCATAGGTAAAGTATCGATAGCAAGCATATTGAGCTCTTGCACTTCAATATCCTTGGCAGTAGCCTGAGCAATGAGTGCCTTACTGAGGTCGATAGCCGTAACATCATAGCCCTGTGCGCGCAGATAGGCGGTAAGGTTGCCCGTACCTGCCCCTACATCAAGAACTGTCTTGCCGTACACTTCGGCATCGAAAAAGACTTTATGTGCAGGCGATAGCGGGAAGATAGCATCGTATTTCTCAGCGATACTATTGTAGAATTGTGACATATTTTTTAATGATAAATGATTAATTGTTAATGATTAATGGAACAGAAACACTTAATTTGTAAATATTTCTGTACTGATGTATCTCCTTTTTATTTGCGATGTTTAAATCGGTATTTTGTTCGAATGAGGGGTAGATGATAAGGCAATCTATCAACCTATCGCCATCTATTTTTAGGGCTTTATAAACCCTTTCCAAACGCGCATAAGCACTCACCTGACGAATATCGTCTATCACTCTACTATCTTCATAAACAGTTTTGTATTTGGCATCAATCACCATTTTGTATTCTGGAGTGTTGAGCAAGAAATCTAATTCGGTATAATCACCCGTAAAATGATAGTATACCTCTCCCCTACTGCCGAACTGTTCTTGTAGTTTTTTGTATACATATAACTCAAAAAGTTTGGGCATATCTATCCAAAAAGGCGGAATAGCCACTTTTTGTTGGGTTGTTTCAGTGATATTATACGAAAAACGCTTCAAAATCTGCTTTCCGATGCGAATAGCTTCCTCATATTCTTTAAAAAAAGGATTAGTAGTGATTTTTTTGAGGTTTTCTACGTTAAGTTCTTCTGAAATCAACTCAAAATGCGGTCTACAATACGTAATAAGTTCTCGAATAGACTCGTCATTGCCTGCAAAGTAATTAGAGTGTGTATTCTTAAAGCTGATAATAAACTGCAAGACTTTCTTCAAAAAGCGATTTTCGAGGCTATCCATTCCAAACTCTTGATACCTACATACGTGAGCTGTGAGTTTGTTCTTAAAAACATTTTGTTTGAGGTGCTTATCTAACTGTATCTTGCCTTTGATGCGGTTATTAAGATTCTCCTCCACCGTGTAGTACGATTTTTTAAGTCCTTTGCGCACAATACGCTTCAGTAGCAATAGGAATTGTACCATTAGGAAAGGCGTGAGCGTGTCTTTTTGTTGTTCGATGGCAATTAGCGGTTCGTCCCAATAGATTTTGATAAGATTTTGTGTATGTTTGGGGTCGAGCACCGTAATGCTGAGAAGCATTTTTAGGTAGTCGATTTCTGCCCATTCTTCCTCTTGGGTAAGTAAGCCTTCAACAATCTGTTTTTTATTCATTTTAGGCTCTATATATACGAATTTGTGATGTTTTACCAACCACAAAGCTCCCACGTAATAGCCTGCCTGCAAACACACTTCTTCCTCATTTGTACGACTAATTTCAAAAGGATATATAGGATTTCCCCATTTATCTTTCTTCAATACATACGGACAAATCTTAGGTATTGCTTCAAAGTAAATGCTTTCCTCTTCTTTTTTGATGCTATAGGGTTGATGTTCAAGAAGGGTTATTTTCATAGACTAATGTTTTAATTTCTTGCATTTGTTCTTCAATCTTTATATTATCTATGAGTATCCCATCTTTTATGTATTCCAATAGAATAGGCTTGATTTCGTATTCCCAACGAATAGACATAGGCACATCTTTTCCATCGCTATATTTTTTCTGAATAAAATACGACTGTCCAAGCCACACATCTTCTGGTTTAAATTCAGGTGATAAGGTTTTGGCACGTTTTAATTCAGTATCTGTATTGTTAATATATTCATCATAGTTCTCAATAAAAAGCTTACTTACTGCTTTAAACAAGTTTTTATCAAAATTCCCTTCTAACTCCTTAGGCAACATATTCACAAAAGCAAAGCGCCGACGAATGGCATAATCTATATGCCCTACCGAGCGGTCAGCCGTATTCATTGTACCGATGATGTAGAGGTTAGGTGGTAGAATAATTTTTCTACTTTCCTTAGTATCATCTAAAGCATACATACTCTCCACGGATTCCCCGCGATATTCCAAGGCATAGATGAGTTCCCCCAATACTGTTGAAAGGTTCGCACGGTTGATTTCGTCGATAATGAAAACGTAGTTTTTAAGTTTACTTTTATGAAAGATATACTTCTCTAAGAATTTTTCTATAAGTAATTTATAGTTTGAATATCTTATTTCTACCCCTAATAAATCTCTAGTATTTTTAGCTGTTATTTCAAAATTCTCTTCTATTACTTTTTCTATTAATTTCTTAAAGAAATTAAAATCAATAGTAGAGACCGTGTTATCTAATAAAAATTCTTCTTCTTTTATATTTGTAATAGCTGTTTTTTCATCAAGAATGTATTTGTTTTCTTTTTCTATAATATTTTGAATTTCTCTTTTAAACCTATCAAAATTATTGTTTATCCAAGATTTTATATTTCCATCACTATAAAGATAATTTGTTAAAGCCTCTTTAGCAAACTCAGCTAACACTTTATTTTCAGCTGTATAGACAATGCCTCCACTTGTTTCATTGGGTTGCGCTACAATGCCCCTTACAAAATCTTCGTAAGAGTAACTGGGGTGAAACTGAATCAGTTTAAACTGCTCATTACCCTCTAAACTATCATTGTCATTCAAACCTAATAGCTGTTTGGCAATACGCTTGGCTTCACGGGTTTTACCTGTACCTGGAGGACCTTGTAAAATGATTTGGTGTTTATAATGTAGTAGGTCAATAATCGTAGGCTTAATCGCTTGATTTGTCATATTACTTTCTATTGTTTCAAATTCTACTTTGTATTTCTTTTCAAAAACATATTCCCTGAAATAGCTATTATCATAACTTTTAGGATAAGTTTCCTTATCAAGTGCTATCTCTTCTTTGACAGCATTTTTGATATTAGGGTAATATGTTTCAATATGTTGTGGGGTTCCCTGATAATAAAGAAAAGCATTGTTAGGTCTTTCAAACTCTTCCCTTCTCAGTTTTGGGATATCTACTTCCCTTCCTGTAATAAAAAGAAATTCTTTGGGACTTACACTTAAACAAATCCTCTTCCCTATGTGATAACGAAGTGATTTTTCATCTAATCTAACACTGAACACTTGATTTTCGGTATCTCCTAATGCTAAATCCTCTATAATATTTCCTAATTTGTAAAAGAAAACAGAAGCCCAATGCTTAGGAATCTTATCCAATACGTTTCTAAATGCTTTTTCTGAAGAAATTGTCATATTCTGGTACACAATATCCTGAGCCAATAGCAAAGGTTCATCAAAACCTTGTGGAATAAAGTTGCTCGTGAGATGTTTTAACTCAGGATTGTTAAAATAAGTCGTGATTTCGGTAAGCAACTCAATAAAATGCTCGTATTTGCGCTCTTTTCGAGAAACTTCTCCTAAATACTCACATAACTTAGTATAAATATCCCTTTTATAAAAAGTATACTCATTAGGGAATTTCAGCGTCAGTAAAAAAGAAAGAGTACGCTCATCAATTTTTGTACTAAAATTTGTATTGCTTTTCTCTTTTAAGTCATCAATAACATTTTCAGTAAAAGTCCTGCATTTTCCCAATTTGGTATAGAAATCATCAGCCCCATAAACAATACCCAACAATTCCTTTAATTTCGTTGGATAGTTTTCTCCTAACGCTTCCAATATACCAAAAGGACGGTAATCTACTAAATTATCCTTTTTCCGAAAAGCCTCTTTAAACATTTCGTAAAAATCAGGGGCATTAATATCCCAATGCTGCTCAAAATGTTTTATTGCCTGCCATTTATACACTTCATCAGGATTAGAAGGTTTTTCTTGTAAGAAACGAATGTAATTGCTTATGAGCGCTTGTATTTTCTCATTCATAGTATTTCAGTTTTTGCGCAACAAAATTACTCAATTTTCTGTATAAACAAAAAGAGCTACCCGATTTTTCATTCAGATAGCCCTTTTAAAAAGTTCTTATTTAGTAGTTAAAAAATCATATAAATCCAATTCTCGGAAAGCCTTATGAAGCAAACGACTCTTATCGTTAAAAGCCTCTTCCATCGATATCATTGTCTCTGAGCGCGACACACCTTGAATGTCGTCTATCATATAAATAACTTCCTTAGCGTGTTTCACCCCCTTTGTCCTAATTTTACAAAACAGATTGTATTTCCCCGAAGTAATGTGTGCCTCTGTTACAAATGGGATAGCCTCTAATTGTTCCAAAACATACTCAGCTTGATGATTGCGCTCCAAAAAGATACCCACATAAGCAATAAAAGTATATCCCATTCTCTCGTAATCTACTGAAATGGCAGAACTTTTTATAATTTCCAATTCTTCCATTTTTCTTATCCGTACATTCACTGTCCCCGACGATATATCAAGTGCCTTAGCAACATCTATATAGGGTTTTCGTGCATCTTCTATAAGAATATCCAATATCTTAAGATCCATTTCATCTAATCTATATTTTGCCATCTACATTAAGTTTATGAGTTCTTTTTTTTAAAAGCGCAAAGTAACAATGTTTTTTTGTATATTCCAAATTGCAACATACTTTTTAAGTTGAAGTCTACCTATAACCTTTTTTTATCTCTGCCTTAGCTTCAACCTTCCTTCTACTTAGGTTCGTTGTTCCTTCGTTCATCGTTCGTCTTTTGTTCGTTGTAGACCCACTGTAGACCCACTGTAGACCCACTGTAGACCCACTGTAGACCCACTGTAGACCCACTGTAGACCCACTGTAGACCCACTGTAGACCCACTGTAGACCCACTGTAGACCCACTGTAGACCCACTGTAGACCCACTCATTGTTCGTCTATTCTATAAGTTTCCTATAAGCTCCATCTAATTAACCATTAATCATTAACCATTAACCATTCACCATTAATCTATTTTCAATGTCGATAAATCCAAGTGATTTTTAATATAATCTTTATCAATAGCTGAACTTATAAACTTCGATAAAACATCTTCTTTATGTCCGTATTTTTTAGATAAATTACCTATCTCAGCAATATAAGGCAGAAACAAGATTTGTCCATTCTCCAAAACTTCCTTATAAAGAATACCTACATCATTACCACAGTGAGTGTCGTCTCTTAAAATAATATCGTAAAAACATTTATCGTTTTCAGGTATACTGAAGTAATCTTTGTAATTTACATTTGTAACATCACAAGTGGCTATATATTGTAGAGCTCTAAATATAGCCATAGCAATATATACTCTCGTTTGTTCACGGTTGTAATCATTAGAAAAGTGCCCTGCTTCAAAAAGAATAGTGGGAGTACCTAATTGTGTATACTTATCTCCCGTACAATTGATATTAAAACTATCGTCAAAACGCGCTACCTGATTAGGTATATGGTGCTGTAAAGTGTTATTCATTACTACAATCACTTCCATTGCCTTCTGGCGTACTTCATTAATACTGCGCTCTTCGTTATAAGCAGGTGCTAAGAAAGAAACTGTAGCTGGCAAAGCGGTCTGTCCTACACTGAAAATAGTGCGCTGGTCGTGCAGATTAAAGCAATAATCGGGCTGTACAAGTTCATAAGCTATCCGTAAACACTTGCTCTCAGGTTGTGTAAGTTCATTGGCATCACGGTTAAGGTCTATACCGTTATGATTTACACGTGTAAACACCTCAGCACCGTCAGGATTAAGCATAGGAATGCAATAGACACTTAATTCCGATAAGAAATCAGCTGTTTTAAGCTCGTTTAAAACATCAAAAAGCGCTTTGGTAGTAGTTGATTCATTACCGTGCATTTGCGACCACATAAGTATCTTTTTATGGCCTTTCCCTACTCTGTACAGGTCAATAGGTGTCCCTTTAACTGAAGTACCTAAGGATATTACCTCCTCAAAAGGGTATTTATTTAAAAGTGGGGCTATCATCGGATAAGTGATATAACGCCCAGAAAGCTGTTTTTTCATCTGTATATTAATATTTAAAAGCAAAAGTAATAAATATTCATTAAAGTACAACCTGTAATAAAGTAAAAGTTCCTTTATATTTCAGAGTTACATTTGTATCACTTAGTATTTACACTTGTAAAAATATTAACAATACTAAATATACTAATCAACGATTATTATGCTTTATAAAAAAGCTTTTCTTTCTATTCTGAAATAGCATTTTCATAATGATTACACTTATAGATTATTCTTATAGTAGTTTTATATAATACTATAAACTAATAATTTGCGTTGTAATTATAAACAAACACTTTAATATGATAAAAAATATCCTTGTTTATACTTGTATATCTCAAAATATTGATTTACATTTGTGCATTCTTAGAAAAATAAACAAACGTTACAATGTTAAACACATCAGACTTTGCCATTCGCTTACAACAAGTGATGGATTATTACGGTTTAAATGCTGCAGCCTTTGCTGATAGCTTAGAGATTCAGCGTTCAGGGATTTCTCATCTCTTATCAGAACGCAACAAACCGAGCTTGGATTTTATCCTAAAGCTCATCGAAAAATTTCCTGAAGTAGATATGTATTGGATTACACAAGGAAAAGGAAGTTTCCCTCGTAAGGAAGATAAAGAGCTTGCCAGCGCTAAAAAAACGCAACAACCTGACCTTTTCAGTGATATTCCCGAAATAGAAATGCAAGCCCCTACTCCTGCTCCACCTTCTGTTGCAATAAAAGAAAAGCAAATAGAGACAAAAGCTTTACCATTACCCACTAATAAGCATATTAAACGAATTATTTTCTTTTATGAAGATAATCGCTTTGAGGTTTTTGAAAATTAGTAGATTGATAGTAATGAAAAAATCACTACATTTGCACCAATTTTCAATAACATAGAATGAAGAGAGATAATTCTTTATATATAAATGATACGATTGTAGCTTTGGCAACTGCTTCAGGGGTCGGTGCTATTGCTGTAATTCGCTTATCGGGAAAAGAAGCCATTGCCATTGCCGACTCGGTGTTTAAGCCTCATAGTGGAAGATCTTTACTTGAAGCTCCATCACATACAGTTCATTTAGGAACTCTCGAAAGTAAAGACCAAGTAATCGACGAGTGTTTGGCTACTATTTTCAAAGGAACTAAATCTTATACAGGTGAGCCCGTAGTTGAGTTTTCGTGTCACGGAAGTAATTATATCGTAGAAGAAGTTATCAAGTTGTGCTTGGCAAAAGGAGCTCGTTTAGCCGATGCAGGGGAGTTTACCAAACGCGCTTTTCTCAATGGTAAATTAGCGCTCAATCAAGCGGAAGCCGTTGCCGATTTGATTGCCTCCGATAGTAAGGCTTCTCATCAGGTAGCATTACAGCAAATGCGAGGTGGGTTTACTTCTGAGATAGAAGGATTACGACAAGAATTATTGAACTTTACCTCATTAATAGAACTTGAATTAGACTTTTCGGAAGAAGATGTAGAGTTCGCCGATAGAACTCAGTTTAAGTTGCTTTTAAGCACTATTAAAACCACTGTTTTATCTCTCTTACAATCATTTTCAGTAGGTAATGTACTAAAAAATGGTATTCCTGTGGCTATTGTAGGCAAGCCTAATGCAGGTAAATCTACTTTATTAAATGCCCTTCTGAACGAAGAACGCGCTATTGTATCGGATATTGCAGGTACTACCCGCGATACTATTGAAGAAACGCTTCATATAGGAGGCATTGCTTTTCGTTTTATTGATACCGCAGGAATTCGTGATACTCAAGACCAAATCGAGGCTATAGGCGTACAAAAAGCTAAAGAAAAGATAGAAAAAGCCTCTATTGTGCTCTACTTATTCGATGTAAAAGATAGCTCTGCCCAAGAGATCATCTCTTTTGTAAAAGAAAATTACCGCGAAGGAACTAAATTTGTACTATTACATAACAAAACTGACTTATCAACAGAAAGTAATATAACTCCTTTTGATAATGAGATTTTACAATCCTTGAAAGGCTATACCGATACACTACTGAGAATATCAGCTAAAGAAGGAAATAATATTTTAGCCCTTAAAGATTTTCTCTCTCACTATGCTCAAAGTCTTAATAATACAGGTAAAGCAACTATTATTACTAATATCCGCCACTACGAAGCTCTACACAATACCTTACAAAGTATTGAAAGAATAGAACAAGGATTACAATTACAACTTTCAGGTGACCTATTAGCTATTGATATCCGCGAAGCTCTCTATCATTTAGGTACTATTACAGGAGCTGTAAGCAATGATGAGGTCTTAGGGAACATCTTTTCCCGCTTCTGTATCGGCAAATAAGATATCTTGCTGAATATTATTCTTTTTTTTCTTATTCTTGAACAACAAATAATAAAAACAAGTGATAAACCACCCTACCCAAAAGAGATAAAACCCTAAATGAAAGCTTAATCTCATCATTTTGTGTGAAGTAGTTGTGAAGTCAATATAGGTAAAGTAAGCTCCTATTCCCCCTAAAACAATAAGTAAAAAGGCTAATAATCTACTAAACGATACGCTTACTTTTGTTCTAAACAGTTGTAATACAACAATAAGTACTAACTGTATTACCAATAATAAAAGAGCCGTTTTCCACCAAGTTTTGAAAATGGTATACTCACGGTACATTGTACTTATGCCTATTTTCCCTATAAACGACATTTTGGATATTAAAACCCCAGATATAAGGCTTAATAATGCTTGTGCCAAACCAAGTATAGTTACGTTTTTCATAAGTTTATTTCTTTATAATCTTCCAGCCATTTTTCTCATTGTATTTCAGCTTAAATTTCTGAGTAATAAAGGTTGTATTAGGATACGGGTCTTTACCAAAATTATAAAAAGGTGTTTTCTCTTTATCTAATACTACATTACAAATAACCACCTTTTCTGAGTTCTTCTCAATAGTAATCCCTTTATCATTTAATTTATAAATGATTGTTTTAACATTAGCACTGTTCTTGTTCTGTTTCACAAGGTAAGGAAGTGCTTCTTTAGTAAGAGTAGGAGAGATTACATATACACTATCCTTTGAAAACCATCTCTTCCTACTTTTCTCATTATTAATATCAATAAGCCCTTCATCTGCTAATTCCTGTATAGTAATTAGCAAATCTTTGTCTTTAGTACTGTCTAACTTCTGCTTATTGGTATTAAATTTCCCTGTCTCAAATAAAGGGTTCTCTTCTAAATAATCAGCAATAAGGTTAGACACCTCATCTTTACTTATTTGATTGCTCGAATTACAAGCTGTAAAAAAGCTTAAAGCTAAAACTATGAGTGAAAAATAAAACTTCATATATCTAAATTTTTAATTATTATCTTATTAAATACTTGCCATTGCCTCATAAAAGTCGGCTTCGTCTATGCCCATATTCTGGCATACCCATTTGGCTGCTTCTATATAGCTCAATTGTTCAGCACTTGTTTCACCTAAGGGTAATTCACCTTCGGGGGTAATGAGGTAAGTCTCTCCATTATGAGTTTCAAACGCAGGAGTACCATACTCCATCTTGCGAATAGGACTCTCATTATTCCCTACTAACTCATTTAATAGCAGGTCTTCTTCATTGTAAATGAGTATTCCTCCTTTGGTTATCCCCTCTATAAATTGTTTATAAATATCTTTATTTTCTTCTATCATATCGCTGATAAGAGCTACTGTGGGGTGCAACATAGCTCCCTCTTCATTGCCTTCTATAAGCACAAATTCAGTATCAGCAAAATGCACTTGCTTCCCTTCGATAGGACTTTCAAAGTAGTAGCTCACTGGTTGATTACAAAAATCCATAGTGTGAAGCACCTTTGCCAATACTTCTTTTCTTCCTTTGTTACCTGTAATTACTACACGAGTTTTGTGTTTAAAGTATTCGTATAGAAAAGAAGTAGGTGATAGAATGTTAAGTCCTAAGTGTTGCGCTTGTAATAAGTCTGGGTGTGTATGAGAAAGATGCGGGTCTACCACCACGTAATCAATTGTAGCCGTCATCTCTTCGGGGAGTGTAGTGATATGATGTCTTTTGTGTAGCTCAGCCATTAACGGACGCAAATGCGTACTGGGAGCTACTATAAAATGAATGTTCATAATTTACGAATCTACTAATTTGCTAATTTTGAATATTAAAGACTCCAAAGGCGCTATATCTACTCGCAATCTTCCTTTGCCATTTGCAATCTGTAAGGTAGTGTGTTTTTCATTGTAAAGAGCATCGATAAGCGTATAAGTACCATCGTTTAAGAACCAACTACCCAACAAGTAATCTGGCAACTGTAAGTCAAAACCAAAGTAGTCGTGCTCACTAAAGTTGCTCACAATCACCCACTGTTCGTCCTCATTGCCTCTTGCAAAACTGTACACCCTATCGTTGTAATACTCAGTATTCTGCCGATTGTATTGGTGCAAATCAATATAAGCCCCATTTACTTTTAAGTTGAGTAATCGTTGGTAGAAATTGCGTAAAGAACGTTCTGCCTCTGATAACTGACCGCCGTCAAAGCGCTTGTTATTCACCCAACGCTGGTGTGCAGGAACACCTATATAATCAAAAATAGACGTACGCGACGGACTACCAAATCCTGCTACTTCTGCTGCTTTCTCCCCTACTTCCTGACCAAAATACAGCATCACCGGCGACTCGCTAATAAACATAGAGACTGTCATCGCTGGTTTAGCTTTTTCAGCATATCCCGCAAACTCAGGCGAGGCTATGCGCTGTTCGTCGTGGTTCTCCAAGAAGTGTAACATACGATGTGCAATATCAGCAAGACTGCTTTGTATAGCCACAATGGCATCAGTGCTGTGTCCGTGAGTCACAATATTGCGCAAAGTGTCGTAAAGTTGCACTTTGTCGTATAGATAGTCCATCTTGCCTAAATGCAGATAAGGACGATATTCATTAGGATTGTATACTTCAGCCAATAAAAATGCCTTTGGATTTTGGTGCTTGATAGCCGAATTGAGATAACTCCAGAACTCTACCGGCACCATTTCAGCCATATCATAACGGAAGCCGTCTACTCCTTTCCCGAGCCAATACAAGGCTATATCTTTAAATTTTCTCCAAGTGTCGGGTACTGTTTTATCAGCCCAAAAGTGGTAATGTGCTTCAGTATCTTCATTTTCAAAGCTTGCAGGTAGTTCAGCAAAATCTTTAGTGCCGTCAGGTCGTACCCCGTAGTTGAGTTTTACCGTTTCATACCAGTCATTGCGGTCGGGTTTAGAAGCGCGTGTCCCATTGCCCGTCCATTTGGCAGGAAACTCGTGATACTCACCATAAATACCCTCAGGCAACTGAAAAGCTTCATTAGGATTGTAATAGAAATTGTTATTTACCGCATATTGTACGGTGGTATCATCGTCTTCGCCAAAACCGCGTGTGCCTTCCGGCTTGGCTATACTCTCATACCGACGCGCCACGTGGTTAGGCACTATGTCCATTATTACTTTCAGTCCGCATTGGTGGGTACGGGCGATAAGGGCTTCCCATTCCTCCAAGCGTTGTGTAGGGTCATCGGCAAGGTCGGGGTTTACAGTGTAGTAATCCTTAATGGCATAAGGCGAACCCGCACGACCTTTTACCACTGCGGTAAAGTCGTTACTGATACCATAAGCCGTATAGTCAGTAGTAAGGGCGTGGTGTAACACCCCTGTAAACCAAATATGTGTTACTCCTAATGCTTTGAGTTCTTCAAGAGCTTTTGTAGTAAAGTCAGCAAACTTACCTACACCGTTCTCTTCTATCGTCCCCCAAGGTTTATTAGTGGTATTAGTATTGCCAAAAAGCCTTGTAAGCACCTGATATACTACTATTTTATTATCATTCATTACAGCCATATTCTAAAAGTATTAACCACAAACCATTAATCATTAACTATTACAAATCGCCCGTACGGCTCGTACCCATAAGCATTAGGTAGGCTTTGAGAAACTCATCTAATTCACCGTTCATTACGCTATCTACATCAGTAGATTCGTAATTGGTGCGCACGTCTTTCACAAGTTTGTAGGGGTGCATTACATAGTTGCGTATTTGTGAGCCCCATTCTATCTTCATCTTTCCTGCCTCTATCTCATCACGCTTGGCTTGACGCTTTTTGAGCTCTATCTCATACAACTGCGATTTGAGTAGTTGCAACGCCTTGTTTTTATTATCAAGCTGACTGCGGGTTTCGGAATTCTCAATAATGATACCCGTAGGGTGGTGACGCAAACGTACAGCTGTCTCTACCTTGTTTACATTCTGCCCGCCAGCACCACTGGAGCGCATCGTCTCAAAGGTAATATCAGCGGGATTAATGTCTATTTCAATAGTATCATCTACCAAAGGATACACGTATACCGAGGCAAAAGAAGTATGGCGTTTAGCATTACTATCAAAAGGTGAGATACGTACCAAACGGTGTACGCCATTTTCACCTTTTAGGTAGCCAAAAGCGTATTCGCCTTCAATTTCTATGGTAACCGTTTTTATTCCTGCCACATCACCTTCTTGGAAATTAAGTGTTTTTACCTTATATTTTTGGTTATTGCACCACATCGTGTACATACGTAGTAGCATCGATGCCCAGTCACAGCTTTCAGTACCACCTGCCCCTGCCGTAATTTGCAATACGGCACTCATCGTATCGCCCTCGTCCGAAAGCATATTGCGGAACTCCAATGCTTCAATAGCGTGTAGGGCTTGGGTGTATTGGTGGTCTACATCCTCCGCAGTAGCTTCGCCTTCTTTAAAAAAGTCAAGTAGTACTTCTATATCCGAGGTAAGATTTTCGGCTTCCTCATAGTCTTCCACCCATTTCTTTTTAGTGCGAAGCTCGCGCATCACTTTCTCAGCTTCTTTCGCATTATCCCAAAAGTCAGGTGCAAAAGTCTTTTCTTCTTCGTTGCTTATTTCAATGCGTTTAGCATCTACGTCAAAGATACCTCCTTAACGCACCCAGGCGATTCACTAAATCCTTTACTTGTTCGTTGTTTGTCATTTCTTATTACTTATTGTATTACTATACCCTCTTACCTCTTATCTCTTACCTAAACTAAACTTTTAGGATCTCAGCTTCTTTTACAGCTAATACTTCTTCTACTTTCTTGATGTATTTGTCGGTGAGCTTTTGTACACGCTCTTCAGCTTCTTTCTTCACATCGTCCGAAGCTTCTACCTTTTTAATCTCTTTATTAGCGTCTTGGCGGGCGTTGCGCACACTTATTTTAGCGTCTTCACCTTCACCTTTGGCTTGTTTCACGAGCTCTCTACGGCGTTCTTCGGTAAGTGGTGGTACGGTAATAATCACCATTTCGCCATTGTTCATTGGGTTAAAGCCCAAATTAGCTATTTGGATAGCTTTCTCAATAGGCTGAATCATTTTCTTTTCCCAAGGTTGAATAGAGATAGTACGTGAGTCGGGAGCTGATACATTGGCTACCTGACTAAGGGGAGTTTGCGCACCGTAATAGTCCACCATTACACTGCTTACCATTTGCGGACTCGCCTTGCCAGCGCGGATATTGGCTAAAGCCTTATCTAAGTGTTGCAAAGCCTCTTGCATCGCTTCGCTTGTAGTTTCTAAGATAATATTAATTTCTTCGTTCATTGTATATTGTTTTTAATTATTTGTTAGTTGTTAGCCTTCAATTGTTAAAGAAGCATCGCAATATAACCATTAATCATTGACCGTCGTTCCTACGTTTTCGCCTGCTACTACTTTAGCGAGGTTGCCTTTTTTGTTCATATCGAATACGATGATAGGCAAATGGTTTTCTTGGCTAAGGGTAAAAGCCGTCATATCCATCACTTTAAGGTTTTTATCAATACACTCATTAAAAGAGATATGGTCGAACTTCACCGCATTAGGGTCTTTTTCAGGGTCGGCATTGTAGATACCATCTACACGAGTACCTTTAAGGATTACATCGGCATTGATTTCGATAGCGCGAAGTACTGCTGCCGAATCGGTCGTAAAGTAAGGATTACCCGTTCCCGCTCCAAAAATCACTACGCGTCCTTTTTCTAAGTGGCGTACTGCACGGCGTTTGATAAAAGGCTCGGCTATAGCTTCCATCTTGATAGCTGTTTGCAAACGGCTAAAAAGTCCTTCGTCTTCTAAGGCACTTTGTAGGGCAAGCGAGTTGATAACGGTAGCCAGCATACCCATATAGTCGCCTTGCACTCTATCCATACCATTGCTAGCACCAGCTACCCCGCGGAAGATATTCCCCCCGCCAATTACTATGGCCACTTGCACGCCTTGGTTCACTACCTCCTTAATTTCGGCAGCGTATTCTTTTAAACGTGCGGGGTCAATGCCGTACTGGCGACTTCCCATAAGGGCTTCTCCGCTGAGTTTTAGTAAAATTCGTTTGTATTTCATATATGAAAAATGTATTTTATCTAAAGAGTCTGTTTTATAACAAATCGTATATACGTACTTATTTTGGGGGCAAAGATAATGATTAATTAACAATTAACAACATACCATTGAGAATTAAATTCGCAAAATGCGTTCTTTTTTTCTTTCATTTCCACTTTATTCCCCTCTTATTCTTAATTTTTCTTCGTCTTTCCCCTATCTATCCGTGTGGCTCGCACCCTCATTTGTTCGTTTTTCCTATAAGCTCTCTATATCTACATTATTTTATTCTCCCACCCTCATTTGCTAATTTGCTAATTAACTCATCTACTAATTTTATGTGCCCGTGTGGCTCGCACCGTCATTTATATAAACTTTGCCAAAGTTTCAAATCTTTGGAAAAGTTGAAATCCACTAATAACCTTCTTTTTATCTCTGCCTTAGCTTCAACTTTCCTTCTACTTAGGTTCGTTATTCCTTCGTTCATCGTTCGTCTTTTGTTCGTTGTAGAGCCACTGTAGAGCCACTGTAGAGCCACTGTAGAGCCACTGTAGAGCCACTGTAGAGCCACTGTAGAGCCACTGTAGAGCCACTGTAGAGCCACTGTAGAGCCACTGTAGAGCCACTGTAGAGCCACTGTAGAGCCACTGTAGAGCCACTGTAGAGCCACTGTAGAGCCACTGTAGAGCCACTGTAGAGCCACTGTAGAGCCACTCATTGTTCGTTTATCCTATAAGCCTTCTTAATTTCACCATTAATCATTAACCATTAATCATTAATCAATATTTGCTTATTTAATAATTACTTCGTACCTTTGCACTATCATTTAATGAAAATAAGAAATAAAGAAGTATAATGCAACAGTCTGTTTTCAGTACTGATATTACACATCAAGATGAGAATGTACTATTGAAAAACGTTACTAATGCTAAAGTTAGCTTTTTCGTGTAAACAAATAACTAAAAATTAAATACATATGAAAAGAATTTATGTTTTATTATTCGTAATGCTCTTGTTAGCTTGCAAGAATGATGACCAAGCACAACCTCTCCCTGTTGTACCTCCTGCTCCTAACCCTCCTACCACCACTACTCCCACTACTGAGGAGCCCATTCCTCCTGTAAAGATTACAGTACCCGAGGAGTTAAAAACTTACTATAAAGGGTTTGATTTCACTAAAACGGGGACAGCTTTGTATGATGATTTAGCAGTTCTTACTATTAGTAAGCATAAAAATCAATTAGGTTATGGTGAGCGCCATAAATATCTTTATAAAGCCGATGCAAGCCTTAAAAATCCTCAAAATGTTGTACTGGTTTATACAGGAGAAGAACGTTTCTGGAGAGAGTACAATAGTGGAAGTAACACTTATAAACCCCAAACATTCAATACAGAACACATCTATCCACAATCAAAGTATAAGGGAGATGCTAAAGGTGATTTACATCATCTAAAAGCTTGTGATAGTAAACTAAATGGTAGTAGAGGAAATATTCCTTTTACCGATGGTAAAGGGAAAGCTGGTCGTACAAAAGGCGCTTGGTATCCAGGAGACGAATGGAAAGGAGATGTTGCACGAATGATTATGTATATCAACTTACGATATCACGACAGAATAGACGATGTTATTGTATTAGGAGGACTTCAAGTTCTCCTAAAATGGAATGACGAAGATCCTGTTTCTGACCTTGAACGTCAGCGTAACAATGTGATTGAAAAGGCACAAGGTAACCGTAATCCGTTTATTGATTTTCCTCAATTGGCGCGTCCAGCATACAAAGGTTATAAGCAGTAGTATTTATGGAGAATGAACCTCTGTACATACTCAAAAAGTATTGGGGGTACGACGGTTTTCGCAACTCTCAAGAAGCTGTTATCAACTCGGTATTATCCGGAAAAGATACCTTAGCCTTATTGCCTACGGGTGGAGGAAAGTCTATTACCTTTCAAGTGCCTGCTATGATGAAAGAAGGCATCTGCATAGTTATTTCTCCCTTAGTAGCCCTAATGACAGACCAAGTAGAGGCTCTTAAAAATAGGGAAATACGTGCACTATCGTTATCGGGAGGTCTCCCCTACCCTGAGCTGGAACGCTTGCTAAACAATGCTCTCTATGGGCAATACAAATTCTTATACCTGTCCCCTGAACGTCTGCAACAGGAATTGGTGCGCTCTTATCTCAAAGCAATGTCTATTAACTTAATAGTGATAGACGAAGCACATTGTGTATCACATTGGGGTAAAGATTTTCGTCCTACTTATTTACAGTGTAAATGGCTGAAAGAAGAATTTCCTAACGTCCCATTATTGGCACTCACAGCTTCGGCAACGCATCAAGTACAGCAAGATATTTTACATCATTTAGGTATAGAAAATGCTACTGTTATCAGTACTTCTTTAGCACGCCCTAATATCGCTTACAAAGTGTATAAGGTTTCCGATAAATGGCACGAGTTACTACAACTGTTAAGAAAGACCGAAGGGAGTGCTATCGTATACTTGCGCAGTAGAAATGGTTGCATACAATTGGCTGAACTATTGCAGAATCACGGTATCTCAGCAGCCTATTTTCACGGAGGTCTTCCTGCCGAAGAAAAGAATAAAAAGCTCAGTATGTGGTTGCTCAACGATGTACGTGTAATGGCAGCTACCAATGCTTTCGGTATGGGGATAGACAAACCTGATGTGCGCTTCGTAATTCATTGGGATATACCTCAAACCTTAGAGGACTATTTTCAAGAGGCTGGACGTGCAGGTCGCGATGGTAATCCAGCCGAAGCTATCCTATTCTATGGTAAAATCGACGTTGAAAATGCTAATAAACTGCTAAAAGATTACTTGGTAGACATTCCTTTTCTCAAGCTACTTTATGCAAAACTTAATGCTTATTTTCAAATAGCAATAGGTGAAGGACAAGAAGGGGTATTCAGTTTCTTCTTCCCCGACTTCTGGAAGCGTTATCAGCTATCGCCTATAAAGTCCTATAATGGTTTGCAGGTGTTAGACCGAATGTCTATTATTTCACTCAGCCAGCAATTTTACAAGAAGGTTACTTTGCATATTACAGCTCCTGCCCCTCAACTTATTACTTATTTACAAACGCATCGTTATCTAAAAAATCTTGTTATCTATCTCATAAGGTCTTACCCTCTTATCTACAGTCAGCCTATAACTTTGGAGATGGAAAAAATCACTGAACTCACAGAACTCGACTATCGTGATATCATCAAGAATTTAGAACATTTGCACAACGATGGAATGGCTATCTTAAAAAATGAAGCTTCTGATATTCAAATTGTCTTTAATGTGCCTCGTGATGATGACCGCACTATTAATAGTATTTCTAAAAACTTAAAAGAGTACAATCACACCAAGCTAACCTTGCAAGAAGCAGTATTCCGCTATCTTCAAAATGAGGATACTTGTCGCAACATTCAGCTCTTAGAATACTTCGGTGAAAAATCCGAAAAACCTTGTGGAGTATGTTCAAATTGTATTGCCAAACTACCTCCTCCAAAAGTTGATAAAAAAGAGGTTAAAGAAGCAGTTTGGAGTTTATTGAAGTCTAAACCTATAACCCCCAATGAGCTCCTTATCGCATTGCCGTTCCCTGAAAAAGATATCAATAAGGTTTTGGAAGAACTTTTGTATATGCAAAAAATAGCTTATAACAACTGTAATGAATTAGTTGTTAATTCCTAATTTATGCGTACCTTTGCACTTTGTAATCATAATCCCTATTTGTGAAAGAGTTATTACAATTATTTGCAGAAAATAGTACTTATAAAAGTTTATTAACTGAAATTAAAGCACATCATAATACCGTTGCCAATGGTTTGGCAGGGGCTTCTCTGTCCTTACTCATAGCTAATGTTTATACTAATACCAAGCGTCCGCTATTGGTACTCTTGCCCGACAAAGAAGAAAGTGCCTATTTGCTAAACGACTTAGAGACCTTAGTAGGCGAACAAGTACTCTTCTTTCCTGATAGCTATCGTCGCCCGTATCAAATTGAAGATACCGATAACGCCAACGTGTTACTACGTGCTGAAGTACTCAATCAGCTGAGCAATAGTGGGCAACCACTGATAGTAGTCTCCTACCCCGAAGCGCTCTTCGAGAAAGTTATCACTCGTAAGCAATTAGAGCAAAATACCTTAAAGATTAGCAAAGGAGACCAACTAACCATTGAGCTCTTGAACGAAGTGCTTTTCTCCTATAATTTCAATCGCACTGATTTTGTAACCGAACCTGGCGAGTTTTCAGTACGCGGGGGGATTGTTGATGTTTTTTCTTTCTCAAATAACGAACCTTACCGCATTGAATTCTTTGGCAATGAAGTAGAAAGTATTCGCACTTTCGATGTCGAAACACAGCTCTCAACAACACAGCTTTCTACGATTACCATTATCCCTAACGTCGAAAACAAAGAAGGTAATGAGGTACGTCAGTCATTTTTAGAGTATATCAGCGAACAGACTCTTTTAATATCTAAGGAAACATCTACTTTTGGAGCAAAAATTGACAAGCTCTTCACTAAAGCTACTGACATTTACGAAAAGCTCACTAATGAAGTAAAACACAGTACACCCGATGTGCTATATTGTCAATCAGGAGATTTATTAAACCAAATGGGGAGATTTCAGCAAATAAATATAAATCTTCCCTCATCTTTCTCCAAAGGCGAAAAAGAGATTGTTTTCCGCACTACACCACAGCCCTCATTTAACAAGCAATTCGAGCTTCTTATCAGTTATTTAAACGATAAACACACTGAGGGATACCAAAACTATATCCTCTGTGGTAGTGAGCAACAAGCCAAACGCTTCCACGACATCTTTGAGGAGATGGAACAAAAAGTGCATTACAAAACACTACTGATTTCTCTACACGCGGGCTTTATAGATAATGAGCACAAGCTGAATGTCTTTACTGACCATCAAATATTTGAGCGTTACTACAAATTCCAGCTGAAGAACGGATATGCTAAAAAGCAAGCGATTACGCTCAAAGAGTTAATGCAATTAGAAGTAGGCGACTATGTAACCCATATCGACCACGGTATTGGTAAGTTTGCTGGATTACAGAAGATAGAGGTTGAAGGCAAGCAACAAGAGGCTATCAAACTGATTTACGGCGACCGCGATGTCCTATTTGTAAGCATTCACGCCCTACATAAAATCACTAAATACAACGGTAAGGACGGCAAGCCACCCAAGATATACAAATTAGGTTCTGGAGCCTGGAAGGCACTCAAGCAGAAGACAAAAACAAGAGTGAAGGAAATAGCCTTCAACTTGATTCAGTTGTATGCTAAACGTAAGGAATCTAAAGGGTATGCATACTCTCACGACAGCTATATGCAGAACGAACTGGAAGCCTCTTTCCTATATGAAGATACACCCGACCAAAGCAAAGCTACTGCCGATGTAAAAGCTGATATGGAGAGCCCAAAACCTATGGACAGATTGGTATGTGGTGATGTTGGGTTTGGAAAAACCGAAGTAGCTATTCGCGCTGCCTTCAAAGCGGTAGACAACGGCAAGCAGGTAGCGGTATTGGTACCTACTACGGTACTCGCTTTTCAGCACTTTCAAACCTTTAGTCAGCGTATGAAAGACTTCCCTGTGCGCATCGATTATCTCAACCGTTTTCGCACAGCTAAAGAAAAGAAAATCATCTTAGAAGAACTTGCAAATGGTCAGTTAGATATCATCATCGGAACTCATCAGATAGTAGGCGAAAAAGTAGCTTATAAAGATTTAGGTCTACTGATAGTAGACGAAGAGCAAAAGTTTGGTGTAGGCGTGAAGGATAAGCTCAAAACGCTCAAAGAAAACCTTGATGTGCTCACCCTCACTGCTACACCTATCCCCCGAACCTTACAGTTCAGCTTAATGTCAGCCCGCGACCTATCAGTAATCAATACACCTCCCCCTAACCGCTACCCTATCGATTCTCAGGTAGTACCTTTCAGCGAAGAGATAATACGCGATGGTATTCGTTATGAAATTCAGCGAGGCGGACAAGTGTTCTTTATGCACAACCGTGTAGAGAATATTCAGGAAGTAGCAGGTATGATTCAACGCCTATTACCCGATGCACGTATAGCCATTGGTCACGGACAAATGGACGGAAAAAAATTAGAAGAAACAATGTTAGCCTTTATGAATGGTGCTTACGATATATTAGTAGCTACTACTATCATTGAAAATGGTTTAGATGTACCCAATGCTAATACCATCTTTATCAATAATGCACATAATTTCGGCTTATCCGATTTACACCAAATGCGTGGACGTGTAGGTAGAAGTAATAAAAAAGCATTTTGTTACTTCATCACCCCTCCGTTGGTAGCGATGAGTGATGATGCCCGCAAGCGTATTGAAGCTATAGCTCAGTTCTCTGATTTAGGAAGCGGGTTAAATATTGCTATGAAGGATTTAGAAATTCGTGGAGCTGGAGACCTCTTAGGCGGGGAACAAAGTGGATTTATCAATGAGTTAGGCTTCGAAACTTATCAGAAAATATTGCAAGAAGCTATAGTAGAGCTCAAAGAAAATGAGTTCTCAGAACTATATCACACTGCCGAAGAAGATAAAACTTACCTCACCGATACTCAAATAGACACCGATTTTGAATTGCTTTTTCCTGATACCTATGTCAATAGAGTGGCAGAACGGCTCAATCTTTATAACGAACTGAGTAATTTACCCAATGAGGAAGCTTTACAGCAGTACCAACGCAATCTTACCGACCGTTTTGGCAAACTTCCTCCCCAAGCTATCGACTTGCTCAACAGCGTGCGAGTGAAATGGATAGCTACTCGTATGGGAATTGAAAAGCTCGTGATGAAAAACGGTAAGATGACAGGCTATTTTATCTCCGACCAAAACAGTCCATTTTACCAAAGTGAGCGTTTTCAAAAGGTGCTACTCTTTGTACAACGTTACCCTAACAAGTGTCGTATGCAAGAGAAAGAAACCCGTAACGGGTTGCGTTTGCTCCTTATTTTTGAAGGAATCAATACTGTGTATCAAGCCTTAAAAGTAATGCAGTTATTAGATGCATAGAAAGATTAGTATCACCTAATTATTTAATCATAGGCTACTTATGGTAGCCTCTATAATAGTCACTAAATGAAAAAGAAAACGAATAATGTAGCTCCCACTGATGTACTTGAAGTTCAAGGCGCAAGGGTGCATAACCTCAAAAATATAGACCTTTCCATACCTCGCGAAAAGCTTGTAGTCTTCACAGGGCTTTCTGGTAGTGGCAAGTCCTCATTGGCATTCGATACTATCTATGCCGAAGGACAACGCCGTTATATCGAGACTTTCTCGGCTTATGCTCGCCAATTTCTCGGGGGATTAGAGCGCCCCGATGTAGATAAAATCGACGGACTCTCGCCTGTAATCGCTATCGAACAGAAAACTACCTCCAAATCACCGCGCTCTACAGTGGGTACAATCACCGAAATCTACGACTTCTTGCGCCTGCTATTTGCCCGTGCTTCCGATGCTTATAGCTACGTAACGGGCGAAAAGATGGTAAGTTATACCGATAGCCAAATTCAGGAACTCATTACCAAGGAATACAAAGGCAAACGCATTAACCTATTAGCTCCTGTGGTACAATCGAGAAAAGGACATTACCGAGAGCTTTTTGAGCAGATTGCCAAACAAGGCTTTGTAAAAGTGCGTACCGATGGCGAAATTCGTGATATCGAAAAAGGTATGAAGCTCGACCGTTACAAAACACACGATATTGAAATCGTGATCGACCGTATGCAAATTGATGATACTGATGACACCCAAAAACGCCTGCAAGAAAGTATCAAAATTGCAATGAACTACGGCGACGATGTGCTAATGGTTTTAGAACACGACCAAAAAAAAGCTCACTATTTCAGCAGACATTTGATGTGTCCTTCTTCGGGCATTTCATATCCTCTTCCTGAACCTAATACCTTCTCTTTCAATTCTCCCAAAGGAATGTGTCCGCACTGCAATGGGTTGGGTGAAGTGCAAGAAATCAACCTCTCCAAGATTATCCCTGATCCTTCTATCTCTATCAAGAACGGCGGGATTACAGTAGTAGGAGAGCAAAAGAACACTTGGATATTCAAACAATTAGAGCTCATTGTACAAAAGTTCGGTCATAAACTCTCCGACCCTATTGAAACACTTCCTAAAGAAGCGATGGATATTATTCTCTATGGTGGTAAAGATAAATACGCTATCAAATCGGATGTATTAGGCATTACGCGCAATTTTGAAATTGATTTCGAAGGTATCATCAACTTCATCAAAAGCCAGCACGAAAATGCCGATATGGTAGCTATCAAGCGCTGGGCTGAAGAGTTTATGGATACCATTCCTTGTGAGGAATGTCACGGCACTCGCTTGCGCAAAGAGGCGCTTTACTTTAAAATAGCTGATAAAAATATAGCTGAACTATCTGCCTTAGATATTACAGATTTATTGGCGTGGTTCAAATCTCTACCTGAGCATCTCTCTACCAAACAGCGCAAAATATCTGAAGAAATCATCAAAGAAATCACCACCCGACTCCAATTCCTCATAGATGTAGGGCTTACTTATTTAGCTCTTAACCGAAGTTCTAAATCGTTATCCGGAGGGGAGGCACAGCGTATCAGACTGGCAACACAGATAGGTTCACAACTCACTGGAGTACTCTATATACTCGATGAACCTAGCATCGGTTTGCATCAGCGAGATAACAAAAGACTTATCAACTCGCTGAAATCGCTCAGAGATATTGGCAACTCAGTAATTGTGGTAGAACACGATGAAGAAATGATACAAGAAGCCGATTATGTAGTAGATATAGGACCTAAAGCGGGCGTAAATGGAGGGGATATCATCTTCCAAGGAACGCCTAAAAAGTTGCTAAAAGCAAATACCATCACCGCCGACTATATGAGTGGGAGAAAAAAGATTGAAATACCTACCCAAAGGCGCAAAGGCAATGGCAAAGAAATTATCTTAAAAGGCTGTACGGGCAACAACTTGAAGAACATAACTGTAAAGTTCCCTTTAGGGGTAATGATAGGGGTAACAGGTGTATCGGGAAGTGGCAAATCAACACTTATTAACGAGACTCTGTATCCTATCTTGAATGCTCATTTCTTTAATGGCGTAAAAAAACCGATGCCTTACAAGAGCATTGAGGGCTTAGAATATATTGATAAGGTAATCGACATCGACCAGTCACCTATTGGGCGTACTCCACGTTCAAATCCTGCTACCTACACAGGTGTTTTCAGTGAGATACGCAACCTCTTCACCCAAGTACCCGAAGCGCAAATACGTGGCTACAAACCAGGTAGATTTAGTTTCAACGTGAAAGGCGGTAGATGCGAAACTTGCGAAGGCTCAGGCTTAAAGGTGATTGAAATGAACTTCCTACCCGATGTCTATGTACCTTGTGAGACTTGTAAGGGAAAACGTTTTAACCGTGAAACGCTTGAAGTGCGATACAAAGGAAAATCTATTGCCGATGTACTGGATATGACTATAAGTGAGGCAGTAAAATTCTTTGAACCTATACCTAAAATATACCGCAAACTAAAAACTATTGAAGAGGTAGGTTTAGGCTACATCACTTTAGGGCAACAATCTACTACTCTTTCAGGAGGGGAAGCCCAACGGGTGAAGTTAGCTACTGAGCTATCGAAAATTGATACAGGAAATACTTTTTATATATTAGATGAACCTACTACAGGACTACATTTTGACGATGTGAAAGTACTCCTCGAAGTACTCGACCGTTTGGTAGATAAGGGCAATACTGTTCTGGTGATAGAGCACAACCTCGATGTTATCAGAAAAGTAGACTATATCATAGATATAGGGCACGATGGAGGTAAAGCAGGTGGCGAAGTAATAGCCTTTGGTACTCCTGAAGAAGTAGCTAAAAACAAGAAGAGTTTCACTGCTGAGTATCTGATTAGTTTTCTTACTCTCTTACTTTCTTTATTCTACCTCTGAAAATCGTATTTAGTAATAAGTAATAGAGCTTATATTTAAAAAAATGTGTAAAAATTTTGTATAAGTGAATAAAAGTTGTACCTTTGCAGGGTATATTTATATGTAAACGCTATGAAACAGAAAATACAACTTGTGTTAGTCTTGCTATTCTTATTTGCAGGAGTAGTTCACGCCCAGATGAAAAGCATTACTGGGGAAGTTCTCGATGAGAACAATCAACCTATGCCATCGGTTGCAGTAATTATTAAAAACACACGTTCAACAAAAGCTTCTAAAGGTGTTTCAACGAATACTGATGGTAAGTTTGAACTCAAAGCCAAAGTAGGTGATGTACTTGAGTTTAGTTTTTTAGGATATGAATCCCAGCAAAGAAAAGTAGAGGGTAAAAATAAGAATATTAACTTTAAGGTAGTCTTAAGACCCCAAATAATAGAGCATATTGATCATATCCTAATAGGTAAGCCAAAATATTCTACTGCTCTAGGAATTTATCAAGAAGAGGAAGTTTTACCCTATCAACAACAAAAAGTTTCAGACAAGGACCTCACTCAAGTCAAGCAAGCAAATTTTGTGAATAGCCTTGATGGAAGAATAGCAGGGTTGCATAGCCAGCGAAGTGCTACGGGTATTGGTGGGGCTACTAAAGCTACTATGCGTGGAGTTCGCTCACTCTTTGGTGATAATAATGTACTGTACGTGATAGATGGAATGCCCATCGCTAACCAAGCTGAAAGAGGTATTGGAGGTGATGGTAGAGATACCAGCGAAGGTATTTCCGACCTCAATCCTGAGGATATTGAAGAAGTAGTTGTATTACAAGGAGCGCAAGCAACGGCACTCTATGGAGCTTCAGCTGCCAATGGTGTGCTACTCATTCGCACTAAAAAAGCTGAAAGTAACCAATTTAAAATTAACCTTTCTTCTTCAATAGAGTTTGTAAATAAACTCACAAAACCTGAGTTCCAAGAAACCTATGGCAATGAGTTAGGGCAATACACTTCACTGTCCACTCGTGTTTTGCCTAAGGGTACTTCTTTTAATATAAATGATTTTTATAAAACTGGACACGTGTACCAGAATGCAGTAAGCATTTCAGGAGGTATAGATTTTAAAGGAGGTAAAAATAAAACTTACGCTTCATTAGCTTCTTTACAATCAGGTGGTATAGTGCCCAACAGCGTATATAACCGTTATAATGCTTATTTGCACAATACAACTTCTCTGTTAAATGATGCTTTACAAATAGACCTTTCGGGGAATTATATCCGTCAGTATGAACGCAACCAGGTAGCCTCCGGTATCGCTTTCAATCCTATAGTGGGCTTGTACTTATACCCAAGAGGGGAACAATTTGGTCAAGAACGTTATTTTGAACGTTATGATGCTATCGCAGGTTATGCTAAGCAATATTGGATTGCAGGTTCAGGTACGCCCGATACACCAGCTAACTTAGGTGAAAATGTCCAAAATCCTTATTGGATAGCGTACAGAAATTTACGTCCTACTACTAAAGACCGCTATATGTTTTCAGGTAAAGTAAGCTATAAAATTATAGGAGATTTAGACGTAGTAGCACGCTTCCGTATAGATAATACAGCCTCTACAATGGACGATAAGTGTTATGCTTCTACGCTTCCTGCTTATGCAGGCATTAATGGTTATTATGCTCATTGGAAAGAGACTTTCAAACAACAATATGCCGATGTACTCTTACATTACAATAAAAATCTATCGAATGACTTCAGTTTAGATGCTCATTTAGGAGCTTCGTATGAAGGGTACAATACTCAAGTAGAAGGTTACAAAGGTAATCTGCATAACGTAAATAATTTTACTCAAAGCAATATCACAGCTCCTACAGCTATAACCCACCCATTATGGGGAAAACGGAGTAACACGGCCTTCTTTGCAATGGCTGAAGTAGGTTGGCAATCTAAGATTTATCTCACTCTCACAGGTCGTGCTGATAAACCGTCCGATTATCCTTCTACAAATAAAAATATGGTCTTCAGTCCATCAGTAGGTGTTTCAGCTTTGTTACATCAATTTATAGGTATAGATAAAGATATATTAAGTTATGCAAAATTGCGTGGAGGCTATAGTCAAGTAGCAGCTCCTATGAGTTATGCGGGCTTAGGGGTAGCTGAAACGTCTCGCGCTTGGTTAGGTGATGCGTATAGTTTGCCTAACTACCCTACTGATTTACAGTTAGAACGTACTACTTCTTATGAAGTAGGCTTAGATACCCAATGGTTTAACAATCTTTCTTTTAACGCTACTTTCTATCATACTCGTACTAATAATCAATTAGTACCTGTTGTATGGCAACAAGCAGGTGAAGTGCAAAATCAAGGAGCAGAAGTTGCTTTAAGGTATACTTATCCTAATACTTCTAAAGGGGTAAATTGGGAAACTCAGCTTGTTGTTTCTACTAATAAGAACAAGATTGTGAGTTTACCTCACGAGATAGCCAACGGTATGTATACCTTACGTGAAGGTGGTGAAATAGGTGATATATACGATGCAAATGGCAACAAATTAGGCTCTACCAATCCCGATTGGCTATTAGGCTGGCAAGGAAAGATTAGCTATAAGAATTTCGATTTGAATTTCTTGTTTAAAGCGCGTTTGGGAGGAATAGTTCTTTCAGAAACAGAACGTTATTTCGATCGCTATGGGGTGTCTAAAGCCTCTGCCGATAACCGAGCTAACTATGCTACTTTCATAGCTAATAGAACGGCTTCTGATTATCAATATTCGGCTACCAATATTCGTCTACAAGAAGCTGCCCTTACCTATCATTTTAGAGAAGGATTCATTGTAAAAGGCTTAAAAGACCTCAGTGTATCATTAGTAGGCAACAACCTGCTAATGCTCTATAACAAAGCACCTTTTGACCCCGAAATAGTGCCTTCTGTAGGTACTTATGGCAGTGGATACGACAAATTTATGTTGCCTTCTGTAAGAAGCTATGGACTTAATGTGAAAATGCAATTCTAAAATTCTACAAAGATGAAAAAGATATTTTTAATACTTGGCTTACTAAGTGTAATAGCTTGTCAAGACGAAACTACCGACAAAACGCCTCAAGCTCCCAATGTATATCAGGGAGTATTTCTTGATGGTAATAACGTCGTTGAAGTGTACGTACAAGAATACCAAGATAACAAGATTCAAAACTTAAAGGTGAAACTGATAAGAGCTGCAGGTAAGATAGTATCAGCTCAGCTTATCACAGGTGATGCTCAAACCTTAACCGACTATAATGCACAATATGGTACGGATTACAAACTCTTACCTACTGATAAATATAGTATTGATGAAAATGCTATCTTCAATACTTATGAAACAGAAACTCCTATTGATATTACCATTAGTGAACTAACGTTTCCTAACAACGAAGTGTATGCACTCCCCATACAAATAAGAGGTAGAAATAATATTGAAGCTATTGCAGGACAAGACCGTTTGCTTTTAGTAGTCCATAAAGAAACAAGAACAAAGGTATTGAGTATGGCAACTACAAAAGCTACTACGGGAGAAGTTGTATCTAATAACGAGCTTCCTCAATGGACTTTTGAAGCTACAATTAATTGCTCAAATCTCATAGGAAGCAACCCAATAGTAGGAGTAACATCTAATACTCATCAAGTTGAGATAGGCTTTACAAACAATCAATTAGACATAAAAGCTTCGGATATTTCAATATTAATACCTACTGAGGTATTTAAGGCACAAACTAATAAATGGTATCCTATTGCAGTAACCTGTGACGGCAATACCCTGCGTGTATATGTTGAAGGAAAAGAGGTAAGTTCTAAAACAGCAAATACTAATAGTAGAATTTATGTAAAAGATTTATGGTTTGCGGGAGCTAATGTGCTTCTCAGAGAGGTGCGTTTGTGGAAACGAGCCCTAACCCAAAAAGAAATACAATTACAGTTGTGGAGTACTCTTAAACCTACAAATGATTTACTGCTTTATTATCCTCTCAATGGTAAGAAATATAATAAAACTTCTAATACCATTACAGATGATGAAACAAAACTATGGGATTGGTCTCCCACAGACACCTCAATGGAACTTCCCTCAGGAGCAACTTTTAATAACGGTACAGGTTATGGTATTGTTTTTCCTCCTAGATGAACGGATATAAAGAAGATTTTACTATTTTTAAGTATTTGATAATTATTAGATTGATAAAAAATGTACAAAAAAGTTTCTAAAATATTTGTGCAGAATAAAAAGTTGTTATACATTTGCAACCGCAAAAGCAAAGGAGCTTTCAAAATTGGAGAGGTGCCGGAGTGGTAACGGAGCAGATTGCTAATCTGTCGGCGGGTAACCGTCGCCTGGGTTCGAGTCCCAGTCTCTCCGCATCTAATACAAATTGTTAGATATAAATTCGGGGCGTAGCGTAGTCCGGTCATCGCGCCTGGTTTGGGACCAGGAGGTCGCAGGTTCGAATCCTGCCGCCCCGACAAAATAAGATATTTCATAAATGTTTCCTTTTGTGTGGCATTTTTGAAATATTTTTTTTGGAATAGAGGTCACGTAGCTCAGCTGGATAGAGCATCTGCCTTCTAAGCAGACGGTCACAGGTTCGAATCCTGTCGTGATCACGAGAATTTGTTTCATTTTGTATTAAAATTTATGTTCGGAATAACGCAGGATTTACGTCCTGCGTTATTTTGTTTATATACTTACTTAACGTCAGCTCGAAACAACAAAATACTATTTTTCAATCTCCTTTGCGTTGCTACAATTTTTATCTAAGAAATCTTCCTTCATCTCTTCTTTGCTTTTATTTCGTTTTATTACTCTAAAATCACCCCTAATTCTTCACTCTTAACTATTCATTTTTAGTCACTTACATAGTCTTTGTATACCAATCTTCCAAGATTCGTATAAGCTTCCTATAAGCTCTCTATAAGCTAACCATAAGATTTCCTCAAGCAAAAAGCATCTTTCTTTGTTATTTATAATTTCGTTTTTTTATCTTTTATAAAAGTTCTAATCTACTTTGTAATTCCTTGCCGTGCTACGGCTTCCTATAGTGCAAGAGCTATATTCTCTTATCTTGAACTTTTGTTAACTATATTGCAGATTATTTTTTGAAATAAAATTGCTTATTTACAAAGAATGTTTTACCTTTGTGCAAAAATTAGCCACAGAAATGTTAGTAAAAATTTACGGAAGTGCTGTATTTGGTGTAGAAGCCAGCACAATTACTATTGAAGTAAATATCGATAAAGGTATTGGCTATCATTTGGTTGGATTACCCGATATAGCTATTAAAGAAAGTAATTATCGTATAGCAGCTGCTCTGCAAAACAATGGATATAAAATTCCAGGTAAAAAGATAACCATCAATATGGCTCCTGCCGATATGCGTAAGGAAGGTTCTGCCTATGATTTAAGTTTTGCAATTGGTATTTTAGCAGCTAACGGGCAAATACAAAGTGAAGAATTAGAAAAATATATCATTATGGGAGAACTATCCTTAGATGGCAGTTTGCAACCCATTAAAGGAGCACTACCCATTGCTATTCAAGCACGCAAAGAAGGATTCAAAGGATTTATTCTTCCTAAGCAAAATGCTAAAGAAGCTGCTATAGTAGATAATTTGGACGTTTATGGTGTAGAAAATATAAAAGAAGTCATAGATTTTTTTAATGGAGAAAAAGAATTACAACCTATCGAAATAGATACACGCAAAGAGTTTTACAGAGATTTAGAATCTCCTGAATTTGACTTTGCAGATGTAAAAGGTCAAGAAACTGTAAAACGTTGTATGGAAATAGCTGCTGCTGGTGGACATAATGTTATTTTAATAGGCCCTCCTGGTTCAGGAAAAACAATGCTTGCTAAGCGTTTACCTAGCATTCTTCCTCCGATGACACTTCACGAAGCTCTTGAAACTACTAAAATACACAGTGTAGTAGGACGCATTAAGGACACAGGCTTAATGAGCCATCGCCCTTTCCGTAGTCCTCATCACACTATTTCTGACGTAGCTCTCGTAGGAGGAGGTACTTATCCTCAACCAGGTGAAATTTCTCTCGCACATAATGGAGTACTTTTTCTTGATGAGTTACCAGAGTTCAAAAGAGCTGTTCTCGAGGTAATGCGACAACCTTTAGAAGATAGAGAAGTTACTATTTCTAGAGCAAAGTTTTCAGTTACTTACCCCGCTTCATTTATGTTAGTAGCAAGTATGAATCCAAGTCCAAGCGGGTATTTTAACGACCCCGATGCTCCTGTTACTTCTACACCTGCTGAAATGCAACGCTATTTAAGTAAAATTTCAGGACCTCTATTAGATAGAATAGATATTCATATAGAAGTAAATCCTGTACCCTTTGAAAAACTTTCAGATGATAGAAAAGGTGAAAGTAGTCATGATATCCGTAAACGGGTGATAGATGCTCGAAATATCCAAACAGAACGTTTTAAAGAATATGAACATATTCACTATAACGCTCAAATGAATACTAAACAAATACAGAAATTTTGTAAAGTAAATACGGATTCTTTAACCCTACTAAAAGATGCTATGACGCGTCTCAATCTTTCTGCACGTGCCTACGACCGTATTTTAAAAGTAGCGCGTACAATAGCCGATTTAGAAAAGTCAGAAGAAGTTCAACCTCATCATATAGGTGAAGCTATTCAATATCGTAGTTTAGACCGTGAAGGTTGGTTTGGAGGATAAAAGTAGATATTATAAAAAACAAAAAAGCAGGTTACAATAACCTGCTTTTTTGTTACTTCAACCCACGTGCTTTGAGTAGTGGCTCAATAGCAGGAGCTTTCCCTCTGAAGGCTAAATACATTTTTTCGTAATCCATTGTATTGCCTTTGGAGAGTATCAAATCTCTAAAACGTTGTCCATTAGCACGAGTGAGTCCGCCATTTTCTTCAAACCATTGGTAGGCATCGTGGCAAAGCATTTCTGTCCATTGGTAAGAGTAATAGCCTGCTCCATAGCCTCCGCCAAAAATATGAGCAAAATAAGATGAACGGTATCTTGGGGGCACTTCTTTCACCCATAAGCCTGTTCTTTCAAGGGCTTTCTTCTCAAAATCACTTACATTATTGATGATAGTATCTGAAGAAATAGTATGCCATTGCAAGTCTAAATTGGCAGCAGCCAAAACTTCGGTAAAAGCATACCCCTCATTGAAGGTACTCGCTTTTTTTATCTTATCAATAAGTGCTTGTGGAATAGGTTGTTTGGTCTCGTAATGTACTGCATAGTTTTTAAGTACCTCAGGATACAAAGCCCAATGCTCATTGAATTGCGAAGGAAACTCCACAAAATCGCGTGCTACTGCTGTTCCTGATAAACTTGCATACTGTTGGTTAGCAAAGAAACCGTGCAATGCGTGACCAAACTCGTGGAAGAGCGTTGTAAGCTCGTCGTAAGTAAGCAAAGCAGGTTTACCTTCGGCAGGTTTCACATAATTGCACACATTGTAGATAACAGGTTTAGTGCCTAATAACTTCGATTGGTTTACAAAGTTGCTCATCCACGCACCACCGCGTTTGCTCTCACGAGCAAAGAAATCGCCATAGAAGAGTCCTAATGGCGTACCATCTTCTTCAAAAAGTTCATACACTAATACATCGGGGTGATATACAGGTATATCTTTGCGTTCTTTAAAGGTAATGCCATAAAGTTTGGTAGCTGCATAGAATACACCATTTTCAAGAGCATTTTTCAATTCAAAATAAGGTTTGATTTCGTTCTCATCGAGGTCGTATTTAGCTTTGCGAACTTGTTCGGCATAGAAGTTCCAATCGTAAGGCTCTAAAGTAAAATTACCTCCCGTTTTGGCAATTTGTGCTTGTATTTCTTTAGCTTCAGCTTTGGCTTTACCTACTGAAGCAGGCACTAAATCTTTAAAGAATTGAGCAATAGCAGCAGGCGTTTTTGCCATAGTGCGTTGCAAACTCCATTCGGCATAGTTTTTAAAGCCTAAGAGTTCAGCTTTTTTAGCACGTAGTAAGGCAATGCGTTTTAAAATATCATTAGTATTATGAGCTCCCCCATCGGTACGATTCCAGCTTGCTTCAAACAATTGTTTACGAGCGTTGCGGTCGGCTAATTCACTAAGGAGCGGTTGCTGAGTAGTATTCACAATCGCTACTTTCTGACCATTGATAGTTTGAGCGGCTGCCAATGAGCCTTCTAAAAGCGTTTGGTTGAAATCAGTTTCTAAAGAAGCTAACTCACTATTGTACTTTTTAAGAGTTTCTTTATCAGTAGCCGATAGGTTAGCACCTGCTACTACAAAATCTTCGTAGTAATTTTCTAACAATTTAAGCGATTCAGCATCTAATTTCAAGCTCTCACGTTTATCGTATAAGGCTTTGATACGCGCAAAGAGTTTTTCGTTCAGGTGAATGCCATCAGCGTGTTCAGCAAACTTAGGTGATAGTTCTTTTTGCAATACTTTTAAAGTATCATTAGTATTTGCCTCAGTTAAGGCATTGAATACCGCTGAAGCACGTTCTAATTCTACCCCACTTTTTTCTAAAGCGATAATCGTATTCTCAAAAGTAGGTGCTTCATTACTATTAGCGATAGCAGCAATACGTTCGTTTTGCAAAGCCATTCCCTTGAGCAAGGCAGGACGGTAATGCTCGTCTTTAATTTTTGAGAAGTCGGGAGCACCATAAGGCAAAGTGCTTTCTACCAATAGCGGATTGTTCTCTGTGTTTTCTGTCATTTTTGAAGTCTTTGAATCGTTGCAGCTTACCAAAGCAGTGAGTAATATAGCTGCTGAAAATAAAGGTAATTTCATAGTTTTTAGGTGATTATAAAAAGGGTGTTCAAGGAAAGAACTTCCTCAAACACCCCTTTTGAGGTTATATAGTAACTAAAATATTTTGCTATTTAGCAGTCAAACGTATGTCGATACGTCTGTTTTTAGCTTTGCACTCATCGGTGTCGTTAGCTTCGCAAATAGGGTGTTCTTGACCGTAACCTTGAGCGCTCAATTGTGCTTTGTTAGCACCCAATGCTACCAATTTGTTTAACACTGAATTAGCACGTCTTTCTGAAAGTTTCAAATTACCTTCAGCACTACCTGTGTTATCAGTGTACCCTCCTAAACGAATAGCCGCTTTAGGATAGGCTTTCAAAATAGCTACAATGTTCTTTAATTGTTGTTCTGAACCTTCAGTAAGTTCATCGCTACCTGTTTTGAAGTAAGTTCTATCCAAAGTAATCCAGTTTTCTTTGAACTGTTCTGGAGTAGTAAGACTTTTATCTTCTATCAATTTCACGAGGTGAGCTTCAGATGAGTTCTTTCCTACTTCTAACATTGTATTATCGAAAAGGCTCAATTGGAATAAATCACCTACATTGTACTCGAAGTTACCATCGGCGTTAAGCATACCATCTATTACTACTACTTCGTCTACAGGCATCATTTCCTCACCTTCACCTTGGCTGATTTGAGCTTCTATAGGAGTACCTGAAGCATCAGCAGTGTGTCCGCCCAAGATAGGAGCGATTACTAAACCTACCAAGCAAGTGAGTTTGATAAGGATATTCATTGAAGGACCTGAAGTATCTTTGAATGGGTCACCTACAGTATCACCAGTAACAGCAGCTTTGTGAGCGTCAGAACCTTTGTAAGTCATTTGTCCGTTGATTTCAACACCTGCTTCAAATGATTTTTTAGCGTTATCCCAAGCACCACCAGCGTTGTTTTGGAAGATAGCCCATACAACTCCTGATACAGCTACACCAGCCATATAAGCACCAAGAGCTTCAGCACCCATCACAAAACCGATAATAATAGGAGTGATGATAGTAATGGCACCAGGTAACATCATTTCGCGTAAAGCAGCTTTGGTAGAAATATCTACACATCTGCCGTACTCAGGAGTACCTTTACCTTCCATAATACCAGGAATTTCACGGAATTGGCGACGTACTTCGTTCACCATATCCATAGCAGCTTTCCCTACTGATTGCATTGCCAAGGCTGAGAAAATTACCGGAATCATACCTCCGATAAACAAGGCAGCTAATACATTCGCTTTGAAAATATTGATACCAGAAATGCCTGTAAAGGTTACATAAGCAGCGAACAAAGCTAAAGCAGTAAGAGCTGCTGAAGCAATGGCAAATCCTTTACCTACCGCAGCAGTAGTATTACCTACTGAGTCTAAAATATCAGTACGTTGACGTACTTCTTTTGGCAATTCACTCATTTCGGCTACACCACCAGCGTTATCGGCAATAGGACCAAAAGCATCGATAGCCAATTGCATAGCAGTAGTAGCCATCATTGCAGATGCTGCAATTGCTACACCATAGAAGCCAGCTAAAGAGTAAGAACCCCAAATAGCTACAGCAAAAAGCAATACAGAACCAAAGGTAGATTTCATACCAGTAGCTAAACCTGCAATAATATTGGTAGCAGCTCCAGTAGATGAATTGCGAACAATATTCAATACCGGTTTTTTACCCAAAGCAGTAAAGTGTTCAGTAATAGCAGAAATGAGTAAGCCTACTGCCAAACCTACGATAGTAGCGTAGAATACATTGATACTTGCGATTTCTTTTACGCCTTCACCAAAGAAACTCATTTGGATAGTTTCGGGCAACATATATTTGATAAGGAAATAGCAAGCTACTAAAGTAAGTGCTAAAGCTACATAGTTACCTGTATTTAGTGAACTTTGTACTTGTTTTTCTTTAGCGTCGTTGTTTTTGATACCTACACAGAAAGTACCAATAATTGAAGCAATGATACCTACACCAGCAATTACTAACGGCAATAAGATAGGTCCTAAACCACCGAAAGCATCGGTGAAAGCACCACCATTGGCAGTTGCTATATCTTTAATCACATAGTTACCCAATACCATTGAAGCAAGTACAGTAGCCACATAAGAGCCAAACAAGTCAGCACCCATACCAGCTACGTCACCTACGTTATCACCTACGTTATCAGCAATAGTAGCAGGGTTACGAGGGTCGTCTTCAGGGATACCAGCTTCTACTTTACCTACGAGGTCAGCCCCTACGTCGGCAGCTTTGGTGTAAATACCACCACCTACACGAGCAAAGAGCGCAATAGACTCAGCACCAAGTGAGAAACCTGCTAAGGCTTCGAGTACGAGAGTCATTTCGTCGTAGAAAGGTTTGCCTCCTCCTACAAAAGTGTTTACAAAAAGAATGAAGAACAAGCTCAAGCCCAATACAGCTAAACCTGCTACTCCTAATCCCATTACAGTACCACCTCCAAAGGATACTCTCAAAGCTTTTGGCAAGCTAGTGCGAGCTGCTTCGGTAGTGCGTACATTAGCATTGGTAGCAATACGCATCCCAATATTTCCCGCTAAGGCAGAGAAGAAAGCTCCACACACAAAAGCTACTACAATAAGCCAGTGAGAAGTTTCTACCATACGAGAAACAATAAATAGAGCAATAGAAGCAATAATCACAAAAATACCCAAAATGCGGTACTCAGCATTGAGGAATGCCATTGCCCCTTCTTTGATACTTTTGGAAATACTTTGCATTCGCTCATTGCCTGTGGTTTGTTTGTTCACCCACGAAGCCTTCACAATCATAAAGATAAGTCCAAGAATAGCAAGGACTAACGGTAAATATAACATCATTTTATCCATACAAATATTAGTAATTAGTTAAATTTAGGGCGTAAAAGTACGAAAGATAATTGTAATGAAAAAATAAAAAAAGGATTTTTTTAGTACCTGCCCATTCCACTATCAAACACTACTCCTATAATCCAGTTGCCTTTTGCCTCATAGCATCATATAAAACATACTTTGCAGAATATCTTTAAGAAAGTTAATCATCATACTCTTTCGTAACTACTTGAATGGCACGATTTTTGAACCCGTCCCTACCAAGTGGCAACATCATTATTACATTATAAATTCAGAGTTTAGAGTAGAGACTTTTGTTTTTCATAGTGTATGCGTTTCCTATGTGTTTTGTTTTTTGTAAATTCAGGCATAAAAAAAGAGTGATTTACAAATATAAACCACTCATTTTCTTTTGTTTAATCTTAGTAGCGAAGACGGGATTTGAACCCGTGACCTTTGGGTTATGAATCCAACGCTCTAACCACCTGAGCTACCTCGCCATCTATTTTGTTATGTCTTATTCTGACTTTGCGGGTGCAAATGTACTACATTTTTTTATACTACCAAATTTTTATAACTATTTTTTACTTTTTATGAACATCATTACCTTAAAAAGCATTGATTCTACTAATCAGTACTTAAAAAATTTAATACATATTCAGGATTCTCTTCCTAATTTTTTAGTAGTCTGGACTCCTCAACAAACTGCAGGTATAGGACAATATGGAACAAAATGGACAAGTGAACCCTATCAGAATCTTACTTTTAGTATTTTATTCCTTCCTGAGCATTTAGATTTAAAAGATGCTTTTTTGCTCAATATGCTTGTACCTATTGCAATAATGAAAGTATTAGAGAAATTAAACATTCCTAATATAAATATTAAATGGCCTAATGATATCCTTTCTCAACGTTACAAAATAGGCGGAATATTAATAGAAAATACTATTAGAAAAACTAAAATTGAGAAATGTATAATCGGTATTGGGCTCAATCTTAACCAAACAAGTTTCGATGGCTTACCTAAAGCCTCTTCTTTAAAAAAATTAACTGGCAAAGATTTTCAAGTAGAACAAGTGATGAAACTAATCTTTTCTGAATTAAAATCAAACCTTTCTACACTTCCTCAACAGTCTTTCGAAAGCATTTATACTATTTACCAGAAGTACCTATTCCAACTAAATAGAGTATCCGTTTTCCGTTCTTGCCAAGAAAAGAACTTTTCAGGCATTATAAGAGGTGTGGAACCTTCTGGGAAATTAATTGTAGAAACGGAACAAGGGGTTATAAAGACTTTTTCTCTTAAAGAAATAACTTTATTATACTAAATTCTTTCTACACCTAAATACACCTAACAAATGAAATATATGAGAGTGACAATAGCTTCACTTGATTTAACATTAATTTCATCATAGCTTAGCAGGGTTTCCTTTTTGTTATCCTCTTCTCTCCTATTTTTTGCTTTTCTTAAAATAATTTGTACCTTTGCCCCCGTAAATGGAAAACCAATCAGTTACAAATTTACTAAAACAAGATAAGCGAAAATAGCTCAGTTGGTAGAGCGCAACCTTCCCAAGGTTGAGGTCGCGGGTTCGAGACCCGTTTTTCGCTCTTTTTAATTTTCAATTATTAATTGTTAAATGAATATCACGCCACAAGCCCTCCCTTGTACCCCTTTAAGCAGTACTCTCAAGAGATACGGTGGGATATTCTTTTCTAATAATACAATAGCTATGTTTTTCTTTTGAAAAATGTAGCTATTTTTTTAATAAAACACACAATATCTATATAAAAATGCCTAAAAGAAACGACCTACATTGTGTTCTGCTCATTGGGTCAGGACCTATTATCATCGGACAAGCCTGCGAGTTTGACTACTCAGGCTCGCAATCGTTGCGCTCTTTGCGCGAAGATGGTATCAAAACCATACTTATTAACTCTAACCCTGCTACCATTATGACCGACTCGTCTATGGCTGATGTGGTCTATCTGAAACCTCTCACCACTAAATCATTAGTGGAAATTCTAAAAGCTCACCCCGAAATAGATGCTGTTCTCCCTACAATGGGCGGACAAACAGCCCTCAACCTTTGTATTGAGGCTGACGAAAAAGGCATCTGGAAAGACTTTGGGGTTGAAATCATCGGGGTAGATATTGATGCCATACAAATCACTGAAGACCGCGAGAAGTTCCGCGTGTTGCTCGATGAAATCGGTATCCCTATGGCTCCGTCTGAAACGGCTACTTCTTTCCTTAAAGGAAAAGAAATCGCGCAACGCTTTGGTTTTCCACTCGTAATACGTCCGTCCTTTACTTTGGGCGGTACAGGAGCTTCTATCGTCTATAAAAAAGAAGATTTTGATATGCTTCTCAATCGCGGTTTGGAAGCCTCGCCTATCCACGAGGTGCTTATCGATAAGGCGCTTTTAGGCTGGAAAGAGTACGAGCTTGAACTTTTGCGCGACAAAAACGACAATGTGGCCATTATCTGTACCATTGAAAATATGGACCCTATGGGTATCCACACTGGGGATTCTATTACCGTAGCCCCTGCGATGACTCTATCAGACCGCACTTTCCAACGTATGCGCGATATGGCTATTAAGATGATGCGCAGTATAGGCGATTTTGCCGGCGGTTGCAATGTGCAGTTTGCGGTATCGCCTGATGAAAAAGAAGATATTATCGCTATTGAAATTAACCCACGTGTATCGCGGTCTTCGGCTTTGGCTTCTAAGGCTACAGGTTATCCTATTGCTAAGATTGCTACCAAACTGGCTATTGGTTACCATTTAGATGAACTGCAAAACCAAATTACCAAATCTACCTCAGCTTTCTTTGAGCCTACATTAGATTATGTGATTGTGAAAATACCGCGTTGGAACTTTGACAAGTTTGAAGGCTCTGACCGCACTATTGGCTTGCAAATGAAGTCGGTAGGTGAGGTAATGGGTATTGGGCGTTCTTTCCAAGAGGCTTTGCAGAAAGCAACCCAATCGCTCGAAATCAAACGCAACGGTTTGGGAGCTGACGGCAAAGGCTATAAGAACTACGAACAGATTATTGAGAAACTAACTTACCCAAGCTGGGATAGGGTATTCGTGATATACGATGCGGTACAGATGGGTATTCCGCTGAGCCGTATACACGAAATCACCAAGATAGATATGTGGTTCCTTAAACAATACGAAGAACTATGTGCGCTCGAAAAAGAAATATCACGCTACAAAATAGACACTCTACCTAAAGAACTCCTTTTTGAAGCCAAACAAAAAGGCTTTGCCGACCGACAAATTGCCTATATGGTGGGCTGTTGGGAGAGCGAGGTGCACAAGAAACGCGAGGAACTGAACATACGTCGCGTGTTTAAATTGGTAGATACTTGTGCTGCTGAGTTTAAGGCACAAACCCCTTATTATTATTCTACTTTCGAGGCACCTATCCGCACCGCTGACGGCAAGGAATACGTAGCCAACGACAGCGTAGTAACCGACCGCAAAAAGGTGGTAGTACTCGGTTCAGGTCCTAATCGCATAGGACAGGGTATTGAGTTCGACTACTGCTGTGTGCACGGGGTATTGGCTGCCGAAGAGTGTGGTTATGAAACCATAATGATTAACTGCAACCCTGAGACCGTTTCTACCGACTTTGATACCGCTAATAAACTCTATTTTGAGCCTGTGTTCTGGGAGTACATCTATGATATTATTCAACACGAAAAGCCAGAGGGGGTAATTGTACAACTTGGCGGACAAACAGCACTGAAATTGGCTGAGAAATTAGATAAATACGGCATTAAAATTATAGGTACTAGCTTCCAGTCGCTCGACTTGGCAGAAGATAGAGGTAGTTTTTCAACTCTGCTGAAAGAGAATAATATTCCTTATCCACGTTTTGGTGTAGCTGAAACTGCTGATGAGGCGCTCAAACTCGCCGATGAACTCGACTTCCCATTACTCGTGCGTCCTTCGTACGTTTTGGGTGGGCAAGGTATGAAGATTGTGATTAACAAAGAAGAATTAGAAGCCCACGTGGTAGACCTCTTGCGCAAGATACCTAATAACAGGCTTCTACTCGACCATTATCTTGACGGCGCCATAGAAGCTGAAGCTGATGCAATATGCGATGGCGAGAATGTGTATATCATTGGTATTATGGAGCATATAGAGCCTTGTGGTATTCACTCAGGCGATAGTAATGCTACCTTGCCACCATTCAATTTGGGTGAGTTCGTGTTGCAACAAATAAAAGACCATACTCATAAAATAGCCTTGGCACTCAATACGGTAGGACTTATCAATGTGCAGTTTGCCGTAAAAGACGATGTCGTGTATATCATTGAGGCAAACCCACGAGCTTCGCGTACGGTGCCGTTTATCTCTAAGGCCTACCAAGAGCCGTATGTGAACTACGCTACCAAGGTAATGCTTGGCGAGAAGAAACTCACTGATTTCCATTTCAATCCGCACTTAGAGGGTTTTGCTATTAAGCAACCTGTGTTCTCGTTCAACAAATTCCCGAATGTAGATAAGAAGCTAGGGCCTGAAATGAAATCTACTGGCGAAAGCATTTTATTTATAGATAGCCTTAAAGATGATGCTTTCTATGAGATTTATACGAGGAGGAAGATGTATCTTTCAAAATAAAGAACTAAAAGGGCAAGCTAAGGCTTGCCTTTTTGGTTTTTAGTTGTATATTTGCAGAAAAATAAACAGATATGAAAGATATAGTTGTTTTAGATACAAGTATTTTTATAAAAGAAAACTTTCTTCACGGAAATAAAATAAAAAGTCTGAATAATTTAAGCAAAAAGGGAGAAATTGATCTATATATTACTGAAATAACTTATGAAGAAATATTAGCTAATTTTGCCAAAGACATAGGTTTAGCTCTCTCTGCAAAAAGAAAATTTGAAAAAGAGCACAGAGTTCTGAGGAATAATGATTCTTTTGATACCTTCTTTTCTAAATTTGATAAAAAAGAACTTATTGAGTCATTCAAAAAAGAAATAGATGAATTAATCAATAAAAACATAATAAAGAAAATTCCATACACAAGTTTAAATATTGGCAATGTATTTAAGAAATATTTTAATACGATTCCTCCTTTTAGTGATGGAAATAAAAAAGCAGAATTTCCTGATGCTTTTAGTATAGAGTTAATAAAGGAATATTTTAAAGGGCAGAAATTAACTACTCCTATAAAAGTTTTTTCAACAGATAGAGATTTCTTGAATTGTAATGAAAATAATTTAAATTTTTCTGATAATTATGAAGATTATATCAATAATATTAATCTATTATTATTACAGAGGAAAAAAATTATTATTGAAAAAATGTTTGAAGATACTAAAGATGAATTTGAGAATGAGTTTAAATCATGGTTTGAGAATAATTTAGATGATGTGTCTTTATACTATGGGACTGTTATTTTTACTGAAAATATCTATGATATAGAAATAGAAAAAGTAATAGTTAATGATTTACAGTATAAAATTATTGATATAAATGATGATATTGTTACAATAGAAGTCTATGCAGATGTCTTTGTATCTGTTGATATTTTAACAGATGATGAAGACACAATGTACTATGATAGTGATGATAAAGAATATCATTATTTTGATACAAAAAATATAAGTGTAGAAAGGACATTTAAGTCATCAATAATATCAACTGCTAAAATTATATCGGAAGAAGATTTTTCTGATTTTGAGATTGAATCTATTAATGAAGATTTAGTGCTTGATTTTAATTATAGATATGATAATAAAGGGATTGAATATTGATAATAAAAGGTCGTCTTTATTCTGAATATATAAATCTCTTGTTTTAACTTAATTTACAGATTGTGACATACGAACAATTTCAACAATGATATCAATACAATCCTTCAACTGATTTGTTTACAGAAAAAAGAAACATAAGTATTTATAAAGCCTATGCTCCGTTTATTCTTATTCCTTCTCCCTTGTATAGTATTAGCGCAATATCCTAAAGCAATGGATTTTAGCAAACTCTATCAGGGTAAAATAGATAGTGTCGCAGTTATACATCGTACAGGCTGGACAAAAGAAACTTCGTGGCCTGGTGCTCCTGAAGAAGAACGTATCACTGAAGAAAGGAGGAGACTTCCTCTATCCAAAGGAAAGCGATTGCTTAAAATATTGCAGGATAAAACAGTTTATAAAGAAGAATATCCTTGGGTAATTGATGTTGTAAGTAGTTTCCTTTTCTATGCAAATGGCAATGAAGTACTTACCTTGCATTTTTCAACAGCAAACAAACAGCTGACAATGTATAGAGGTGATGAACTTATCTTTGCAGGAATGAGCAAAGGGAAACTTACTAAAAAGCTCATTCGTTATCTGTATCCTAAACTTTCTGCTAAGGAACTGTATATGAATTTCTTTATCCTATGGGAGGAAATTTAGAAAAATAGCAGTATTTCTTTACAAGCAGTCAATGCAAGCAAAAAAAACCAAACCAAGTGTGAACTTGCTCTTTTGTTTTTAATTGCATTTCTGGAGAGAAAAATTTTTAACCCTAAGAAGAATTAGATAAATAGAAAAGAAAAAATAAACACAACTTGGTAAATAAAAAATTAATAGTTACTTTTGCGCCCTCAAAACTAAAAAAATAATCACTAATGAAAAAGATTTTTATCAATATGTTGTTAGGCATTAGCACACTAACTACTTTTGCTCAAAACGCTTCTACTGAGCGTTACACTACCCACAATAAGGGTAAATTTTTCTTCTATTGGGGCGGTAATCGTGCGTATTATACCAATTCCGATATTACTTTCTCGGGTAACAATTACAACTTTACTATCAAAGATGTAGAGGCTGTAGATAAACCGAAAGGTTGGCATATAGATTATATTAATCCTTTGCGGATGACCATTCCTCAAACTAACTTCCATATTGGTTATCATATTTCCGACCATTATACTATTTCTGCAGGCGTAGACCATATGAAATACGTAATGAAAAATGGACAAACTGTAAAAATGAACGGTTACATCAATGGTTCTAACACTTCTCATGATGGTACTTATAACAATACTGACAAGTTACTTAGCGAAGATTTTCTCACCTTTGAGCATACTGACGGTCTGAACTATGTAGTAGTTGAAGGAGCTCGTATAGACGATATTTCTCGTTTATTTGGTATCCGCAACACCGATATATTACAGGTAAATCTTACTGAAGGTCTCGGTTTTGGAGCACTATATCCAAAAACGAATACTAAGTTACTTAATAAAGAACGTTATGACGAGTTTCACATTGCAGGGACAGGCGTAAATGCTAAAGCAGGGTTGCACCTCACTTTTTTTAAATACTTCCTTATAGTTGGTGAACTCAAAGGAGGTTACATTAATATGTATGACGTTCGAACTACTTATGATATTGCCGATAAAGCCGAACATGATTTCTTCTTCTTTGAAACTGTTTTAGGTATAGGAGGAACTTTTAGATTTTAGCTAATAAAAGAAATAAGAGTATAAAATAATATTGCCCCAAAAGTTTTGGGGCAATATTAATTATTTAATATCAGTTCGATATAACAAAATATTAACTATTCTTCCATTTCCTACGGCAGTACAAGTACGCTTTTATATCTTATAATTTGTTTTTTCTTTTAGAAAAGTTGTATTTTTAAAACATATAAGTAACTCCAAAGTGAAACCCTATAGAAGAATAAGGGGCATCAGGAGCTCCTTTACCTTCCCAACTATAACTATCTTCAAGTAATGGTGCTACTTGAGTAGCCAATTGTTTAAGGCGTTCTTTTCTAGGGGATGGCGGTACATTTTGTAAGGCTAACATATATCTCTTAAACTCTTGAAGTGTAAGTGCTAGAGATGTTCCTCCTACTGTGCGAGTAGCCGAAAAATCCTTAAGTTTAGATTCCTTTCGAGGCACATTAATATTCAGATATTCACCTTCTATAAAAAAAGCTACTTTATCACTAACCTTAAAGCGGTAGCCTATCCCTCCTATAAAACCAAAGGGAATTTTACCGTGAAAATTGTTTTGAAAATTAGCTTTCATATCTACAGTTGACCCAGCTGGTGCTGTTGGATTAAACAAGCTCAAGGGTAAACCGAAAGCATTGAGCTCTGTTTGTATTTCTGTTCTGCCCCCTATTTTGGTAACACCTCCAGCACGCAGATATAAATTATCAGTAATATTAAATACTAACGAAAGAGAAGCTCCAAAAGCCCTCCCATGTCCTTTCATATTCAATATTTGGTTTTTATTAGTGTCCATATCTTCACCATGAAGATATCCTAAAGCTAATTCACCTCCCCAACGCTTATGGAAAAAATATCCTCCTCGTAATTGTGCTTGGTATCCTTCTCCATAACTCCCTTTGAGCTCGGTTATAGCTGTTGGGTCAGTAGCATCTCTACCCAATACCTTCTGGTGGGTTTTAAAACCATACCCTCCACTCACTGACAGATATGCCTGCGAGTACATAGCTGTTGCTCCAAAAATGAAAGCAATAGCGCTTAATAGCGTTCTTCTCATTCTTATTTATATAATTTCTTTTATTCTTTCAGTAGGTCGTCCTATCACAGCTTTATCACCAACTATTACGATAGGTCGTTCAATAAGTTGAGGATATTGTATCATTGCCTCTATGACCTCATCATCAGTAAGCGTTTTTCCTTTGAACTGCTCTTTCCAAATATTTTCTTTAGTACGCACTAATTCAATAGGAGACATCTGTAACTTAGCAAGGAGATTTTTTAGTTCTTCTTTAGAAATACCTTTTTTAAGATAATCTACTATCTGATATTCTTTCCCCAAATCTTTTAAAAGCTCCAAACCACAACGTGATTTGGAGCATTTAGGATTGTGATATATAGTTATATTCTTATATGTGTCAATCATTTTGATAATTAAGAAATAATTACTTCTACACCGCGTTTTTCAAGTTCTTCTACAAACTCAGGGTCAGCACCTGCATCAGTGATAAGCATATCTATTTTCTCTACATAACAGATAAAACCAAAGCCTCGTTTGTGAATCTTAGAGGAGTCGGCTAAAACAATAGTTTTGTCTACACGTTCCATCATCTTCCGATTTAGATGAGCTTCTCCTACATTGGTAGAACTCAATCCATAATCAAGGTCAATACCCTCAACTCCTAAAAATAAAGTAGTACAAGAGAAGTTACTAAGAGTTTCTTCAGCAAGTACGCCAATAGTGGAGGTAGAGTTTTTACGAACTTCTCCTCCTAAGTGAATGGTATTTACACTAGGATTTTTGCAGACTTCTAAAGCTACTCTAAGGGAAGGAGTGAGTACTGTAAGGTTGCGTATGCCATAAATTTTTTGAGCTAAAAGATTAGCTGTAGTTCCTGATGAAAGTATGATAAACTCATTTTCTTTAATAAAGTCCAACGCTTTAGTAATAATACGCGTTTTCTCTTCTACATTTTGAGTTTCTTTCTCAGTTATTGTTTGCTCAAACACATAGCGCATTTGTTTACTAGCTCCACCGTGAGTACGATGCAAATAGCCTTCCTGTTCCAAGAGATTAAGGTCTTTACGTATAGTAACTACCGAAACTTTAAGCTTATCACTCAATTCATTTACACTGACGTACTTTTTAGTTTCTAAGCTCTCTAAAATCTTTGATTGTCGTTCATTAAGTACTTTCATATTTTATTAATTTTATTAATATTCAACTGTTTAATGTACCTCTTGTCTATACTTATCTAACCATAGACAAAACATCTTATTAAGATTATTTTCGGCAAAATTAGGCATTATATTGAAAAAAACAAAAGAATTAGAAAATAAAAAACACTACTAACTATAAATTATGTAGCACTGAGTTTTAAAAATACTGTTTTTCTATCCTTTTAAATTTAGTTCAAAAGCTCTTCTAAACTCTTGTAAGATAGGATTTTCTTCTAATAATTTCTCGTATTTATCTTCGGGAGTTACTACTATTCTTTTAGCTATTTCTTCATTTACACTTATCTCAATAGTAAGATCATAATTCTGCAAAGATTTGTGCAAATAATTTAAGAGTTTATGCTCCATCTGAACAATATCATTTTTAGCTGTATTACTTGATACTTCCAAATGAATAGTAGTTCCTTCTAATCTTAATATTGCAATTTTAAGAATAGAAGCTTGTATGCGTTCACCTTTAACAAGTAATTCATCTATATAACGTTCCCAAAACTGATTAAAAGCATCTTCTGAAAAACTCTCACGAGGTAGCGTATTAGGATCTATTACCACCTCTTTGAAATTCCTTTGATGTTCTGTTTTTAGATGTACACTTTTAATTGAAAAATTAGAAACAGCCTCTGTACGTTCCGTTTTACTAATAATAGGTATATTAGGATTAAGTGTAGCCGTGGTAGTATTTGTATAATTTATAGGAGGGGCAACGATAGGTGTTTGTGAATTGAGCTGCATTTCTGTTGTATGACTTTGCCCATTAAACACATAAGCAGGAATTATGAAGCGTTCATCATTTTTTTTTTATCCCCCTCATAGGTCAGAGAGGCAAGTTGCATTAGGGCAACCTCCACTAACAAACGCTGATTTTTGCTGGTGCGATATTTTAGGTCGCAGTCATTGGCAATAGCAATAGCTTCCATTAAAAAAGGTACAGTAGCACGAACGCTCTGCTCAGCATATTTCTTCTGGGTCTCCTCCCCTACTTCCATTAAGGAAATGGTTGTAGGATTCTTGCATACCATTAAATCACGAAAATGACTTGCCAAGCCTGCAATAAAATGATTACCGTCAAAACCTTGTGCAATACTATCATTAAATGCTATCAATAGTTCAGGGAGTTTATTGTCTAAAATAAGATCAGTTACTTTAAAATAGACCTCATAGTCTAAAACATTCAGTATTTCGGAAGTAGCTTGTCGTGTTATTTTTTCTCCTGAAAAGCTCACCACACGGTCGAAGATAGAAAGGGCATCACGCATCGCACCGTCGGCTTTTTGTGCTATGATTTGCAAAGCTTCATCTTCTGCTTCAATTCCTTGTTGTTCTGCAATATATTTTAGGTATTCTCGAATGTCATTGATAGTAATACGCTTGAAATCGAATATCTGGCAACGTGACAATATGGTAGGAATAATCTTATGTTTTTCAGTAGTTGCTAAGATAAAGATAGCGTGTTTAGGAGGCTCTTCTAATGTTTTGAGAAAGGCATTAAAAGCCGCAGTAGACAGCATATGCACCTCATCGATGATATACACTTTATATTTGCCTACTTGAGGCGGAATACGCACTTGTTCAATTAGTTTGCGAATATCATCTACACTGTTATTAGAGGCAGCATCTAACTCAAAAACGTTAAAAGCAAAATCGTTTTCATCTTCTACCCCAGAAGTTTGTTCATTTATCTTTTTCGCTAAAATACGGGCACAAGTAGTTTTTCCTACTCCACGAGGACCAGTGAAGAGAAGTGCCTGTGCCAAGTGATTATTTTCAATGGCATTGAGTAGGGTATTAGTAATAGCTTGCTGTCCCACTACATCACGAAATGATTGTGGGCGATATTTGCGTGCTGATACTACAAAGTGGTTCATTTCTACTGTTTGTTAGTTTTATAAGTCCCAAAAACAAAATTAGAATCTACTATTTTATTGCCATCTTGATTTACGAGTACCAAATCAGTGATGCTTATTTGATGGTCATAACGCAACAAAGCACCTGTTGTTTCATTATAAATGGGACGTGAGACAATTGTAACAGTTCCTCCTGTCGCTTCAATTTGCGAAGTAACATTAGGGGTAGCAGGAGGATAAGCATTACAAAAATAATTGGTAGTTACCGCATCGCTGAAAGTACGGTAATAAAGTTTAAAATTAGTGGGTATAGTGCCTGAAACAGTCTTTTCTTTATTTTCTAAAATATTAGCAGGTAAATTAAGAATAAGTGCTTGCTTTTGACTATATTTGAATAAAAAAGTAGCCGTAGTATCATTGGTCGTACAAGATAGCACATCAGAATTTTCAAATGAAATGGTATCTACTTCCAAATTACCATCATTGCAAGCTATTGCAAATAAACCTATCACAAAGGCAAAATAAAGTGTCTTTTTACTCATCAAGTATAAATGTTTTTGCAAATGTACGAAAAAAATATGAACCTACAACAAGAGGTAATACATTTTGCTATTTAGGAGCCCAATAGAGATACAACCTTTTCTTTGCATAATCTATCACAGCTTTTCTCTTTTGGAGTACTTCAGCTCCTATAATACCATGAACAGGGGGTGTTTGAAACTCTGCTAATGCTTCGTTTACGTGAGTTAAATCAAAAAGCACTAAAGGAAGTTTGTGCATACTCATTCCTCCTATCTCTAAGTGATTTTTTGTGGCAACTTGTGTTTCCATACCACTTGCCCCTGCTCCTGCTGCTTTTATTTCGGAGGCTTCGGCTTGCAGATTAAAATAAGTTATCCACTCTACTCCTACACAGGTGTTAGAAGCCCCCGTATCCAAAATAAAACGTCCTTCTACTCCATTGATTTTAGCTTGTAGAACAAAGTGTTTGGTAAGCGTAAATTCAAGAGGAACAGAGGTGTATCCCTTCTCGGTGAGTAACTTCTTTAATGTAATCCCCATTTATTCTTTACTTCGTTTACTATCTCTTTAATGTTTTGTTCTTTTGCCTTGGGATAAATCAACAATACATCGTCTCTATCTACCACTATGTAGTTCTTGAGCCCATCTATTACCACACATTTATCACCTTCGGTGCGGATAATATTGTTTTCGGCATCTTTGAGTAATACTCTTGCATTAATTACGGCATTTTGGGCACTATCCTTAGGGGTCTTGTCGTGTAGAGAGCCCCAAGAACCTAAGTCGTTCCAATCGAAATTAGCGGGCAGTACGTAAATGTTAGTAGATGGCTCTAAAATAGCGTAATCTACCGATATATTTTCAGCTTTCGGATAGGCTTTGGCTATAAAATCGACTTCGTTTTCAGTATTATAAGTAGCTTTACCTTTCTCAAAGAGTTCATACATCACCGGTTGATAGGTTTTATAAGCAGTAAGTACCGTTTGTGTACTCCATATAAAGATACCCGCATTCCACAAAAAATTACCTTGTTTTAAAAACTCTTTGGCGGTATCGTAATCAGGTTTTTCACGAAACTGATTTACTTTTTTGATATTAGTATTATCGTCTTTGTCATACTGAATGTAACCATAACCAGTGTTAGGGAAAGTAGGTACTATACCCAAAGTAAGAATATTGTCGGCTTTCTGTGCAGCATTAAAACAAGTAATCACATTGTGCATAAAAGCTTTTTCGTCTTCAATCCACGCATCGCTGGGGGCTACTATCATCACGCCATTGGGGTTGCGTTTGTTCACTTTCATTGCGGCATATAGTATACACGGAGCTGTATTGCGCATACAGGGCTCTAATACCAAGTTTTTAGGCAATATATTAGGAATTTGTTCCTCTACAATCTCTTTGTAACGTTCGTTAGTAAGAATGAGAATATTCTCTTGCGGAATAAACTTCTGCAAGCGAGAATAAGTGCGCTGTAAAAGCGTTTGCCCTGTACCGAGCATATCGTGAAATTGTTTAGGATATTCAGTTGTACTTACAGGCCAAAAGCGCGAACCTATGCCTCCTGCCATAATTACTGCATAATAATTGTTCACCATATATTTGTAATATTTTAATTCAAGATTTTAAGTTTTTATGAGCTCTACTTCGGCGTGAGGTTGAAAGATATACTTCTTGCCTGAGCCAAGTTCCACACAATCATAACATTTCACACGGCGTTGTCCTTTGCGAAATACGCGTCCGTCTTTGATACGAAACGTACTACCTAAAGGAATCTCATAAATAAAGCTCATATTTTCATTGATATCAAACTGTTTTAGGGCGATTGTCAATGCGGGGTCTACATCACTAGTAGACATAGGGTTGAGAAAGTGCCGTTGTAATACTCCTAATAATTGCTGAGGAAATATCTCAGGGATGATAAAAGGTTTCATCAGTTGTTGGAAAGTGTATTTCCATTCGTTACCGTGAGGTTTGATAAGCCGTCCAAAGCGTTCAAAAGCTACCAGATGAGCTACTTCGTGAATAAAAGTTATCAAGAAACGATACTTATTAGCAGTAGCATTCATTGTAATGAGATGTTGCCCGTTAGGAAGTTGCCGATAGTCGCCGTGCCTTGTTTTTCGTTCGTTTACAATTCTCAAATAGATGTTGTTTACTTTTATCAGTTCGAAACAAGGTGTTACTGCGTTATCAGGTAAATATTTAACAAGAATTTCTCTCATAGCCTGCAAATGTACAAATAATATTTTATACCCACAAATAAAATTTGCCAATTTACTAATTTTCTCTACCTTTGCCGTGTTTGTTTGAAGATAAAGAAAAGATGCAATTTAAAAGTTATTTAAAATTCCTTTTAAAATCTACCAATGAGCACGGGGTGCATTCACCTTTTGTCTACAACTTTGTAACTCGTTGCTTGTACAATAAACAATTAGTAAATCGTCAAGAAATCAAGGGTTTTCCTCCTACCCTATCGAAAAGACAATTAATGTTATTGTTGAAGATTATTCGCTATTTAGAGGTAAAAACTATTTTCACTGATGAAGATATGCTAAATAGTATAACTGCTATAAAAGAAACCTGTAACATTAGCTTTCAGTTACAACCTTCTGTTACATACGACTTGCTTTTTATCAATTACCCAAAAGAAGATTTAAGTTTTTATCTAAACTATATGCACAATGATAGTATTCTTATCATCAACAATATTTACCAAAAAGAAAAAGCCTCCCTATGGCAAGCTCTTACTGCTAATGAAAGGGTTACGGTGTATATAGACGTCTACTCCCAAGGCTATATTTTCATAAGAAGAGAACAAGGAAAAGAAGGGTTTTATATAAGATAAAAGGTAAAAGGTGAAAGATAAAAGGGAACGAGTATAGTGGTACTTGTTCCCTTTTACCTTTTAGTTGAAATTACTTACCTAAAAGATAAGCAAAAATAAGAGGTGCTACAATGGTAGCATCGGATTCTACTATAAATTTAGGGGTGTCAATATCTAATTTACCCCAAGTAATCTTCTCATTAGGCACTGCTCCTGAATAAGAACCGTAGCTGGTGGTAGAATCGGAAATCTGACAGAAATACGACCAGAAAGGTACGCCTTCCCATTCCAAATCTTGATACATCATAGGTACCACGCAGATAGGGAAATCACCAGCAATACCGCCTCCTATTTGGAAGAAACCTACGCCTTTACCCGCTGAATTGGCACGATACCATTCGGTGAGATAAATCATATACTCGATACCTGTTTTCACAGTAGAGGCTTTCAAGTTTCCTTTGATTACATTGGCGGCGAAGATGTTACCAGTAGTTGAATCTTCCCAACCTGGACATACGATAGGCAAGTTCTTTTCGGCTGCTGCCAATATCCAAGAGTTTTTAGGGTCGATTTCATAATATTGCTCCAATACCCCCGATTTCACTACTTGATATAGATATTCGTGAGGAAAATAGCGCTCACCCTTACTTTCGGCTGCGTGCCATACGTCTTCTAAGTGTTTTTGTAAACGACGGAAAGCTTCTTCCTCAGGAATACAAGTGTCGGTTACACGGTTGTAATGACCGTCGAGGAGTTCTTTTTCTTGCTCAGGAGTGAGGTCGCGGTAATGAGGAACACGCTTGTAATGAGAGTGTGCTACAAGATTCATCACATCTTCTTCGAGGTTCGCCCCTGTACAAGAGATAATATCTATTTTTCCTGCGCGAATCATCTCGGCAAGCGAAATACCTAATTCTGCCGTACTCATTGCTCCAGCAAGTGCTACGAGCATTTTTCCGCCCTCAGCGATATGGGTTTCATATCCTTTGGCAGCATCAACTAAAGCTGCTGCATTAAAGTGTAAAAAGTTTTTCTCGATAAATTGAGAAATAGGTCCTTTACTCATTATCTTTACTTTAAAATCTAAATTGTTGGTGCAAAGATAATACATTTAAATTTACTGACAAATTATCACGCACAAAAATATTATAATGATGAAAACGAGCTTAATAGTATAGGGCAAAATTAGGCATAAGAAATAAGAAAAGAAAACGAAATTATAAATAACAAGGAAATGTACTTTTGGAAGAAAAAATCTTATACTTAGCTTATAGGGAGCTTATAGGAAGCTTATACGAATCTTGGACGATTGGTATAGAAAGGGTATGTAAATAGTTGATAATAAGAAGTTAAGAGTGAAGAAAAAAGGTAATTTTGAGGGTAATAAAACGAAAGAAAAGCAAAGGAGTAACGAGCTAAGATACACGGACAAGAAAGAGCCAAATAAAGAGATGTGAGGTACAGAAACTTTCTTGTTTGATTAATTATTAAAAAATTCCTTATCTTTGTGCTTTCAACTGATATTCTTATAAGAACGATGAAACGACTACTTTTTATCTTTACTTTATTATTTTGCTCTTATGTGGTAAAAGCTCAAGAGAACGCACAAGCTTACAATCAAGTTATCAAGACTTTGGGAATTCCTAAAAACAAGATTGATAAAGACTTGTATACCGAAAAGGTATTGCCTTACGACACTCATAAATTGGTAATGGTATTTCCTATAAGAAAAGGGAACGACGAAAACGAGGCAACATTTGACCTTTATGTGGTGGTGTATGACTTCTTACAAAAACGAATAACACAGTCGTATAAGGGAATTGATGAGTATTATTCGGATGCTGTTGAATTACAAGAGCTTTCTATTGATACGGCTAAGTTTATACTTACCGAAGGAATACGTGCTTTTGGCATTCGGGCTTTCTATAAAAATGGTAGCAAAGTAAATCCTTATTCTGAAGAAACATTTAGTTTGTTTTTACCAGAAAATACCTCTCTTAAAAAAATACTGCATCAATATCAATTAAGTACATATAACGGGGAATGGAACTATAACTGTGAAGGAAGTTGGTCAGATGAGAGTAATTCTATGTTTATAATGGATAGTAAAAAAACAAATGGCTATTTCAACATTAAGGATAAACAGACTTTTATTAAAAAAGCTACAGATAAAAATTGCGATGATAAAGTAGTGGAAAAAAGCACTAAAACTGTATTCTTGAAATATAATGGCAAGGAGTATAAAGAAGAATAGATATTGATTATTGAGGTATTAAAAATAAAAATATCTTTTTTATGTTGCTTTCTTAAATTATATTGTTACCTTTGCAACTTAATATATAAACACTAAAAAGTAAATAAAAAAATGAATAAATCTGTTTATATCATCGCTACCAATGCACACAGCGGTAAGTCGGTGGTGAGTTTGGGTGTGTTGCAAATGATTATGCGCAACACTGCCAAGGTAGGTTATTTTAGACCTATTGTAGAAAGTAAATCTAAAAAAGACACTTTCATCGAGACTGTCTTGGAGCACTTTCAGCTCGATATGAGTTACGATGAAGCCTATGCCTACACACGTCAGGAGGTTATCGCTCTTAAAAACGAAGGCAATATAGGGGAAGTATACGACACTATCATCAAAAAATACAAAGCCTTAGAAAGCAAATTCGACTTTGTTTTAGTGGATAGTTCAAGTACTATAGACGATAGCTATTTCGACCCAAACTTCAACGCTTCGGTAGCACAAAGCCTCAACATTCCTGCTTTGATAGTGCTTAAAGACAACTTTTCATCAGAAGATGAATTGGTGAACCAAGTACAGGCAGATCTTAACAACTTCTTGGAAAAAGATTTGCGCGTACTTAGCGTATTTGTAAACAAGGCTACTAATGCCACTGCTGATACGCTCAGCAAATTAGAACAACGTTTTAAAGATATAACCTTCACTTTGATTCCGCGCAAAGAAGAGCTTTCACGCCCTACTATCCGCGAGATAGCCAATGCACTCAACGTTGAATTTCTTTACAAAGGCGACAATATAGACGTTACCACCAAACGTACCATTGTGGGAGCTATGCAGCTTTCTAACTATTTAGCCAAACTGAACGAAGATACTTTGGCTGTACTCCCTACTGACCGTATTGACCTCATAGCAGGTTCTTTGGTGGCTAACTATTCCAATTTCTCTAATATCAAAGGGGTAGTACTATACGGCGACTTAACCCCAGACCCTTCAATGAGTAAGATTTTAGATGGTATCCAAAAGAACATTCCTATAATGATAGCTAAAACAGATACTTTTGAAACTGCTAATATCATTGGGAATACAAAATCAAGCATCTATCCTGAAAATACTGAAAAGGTAAAAATGCTTCTTCAACTATTTGATGAAAATGTAGATGCTGAGAAACTCAACAGCAGTATAGCCTCTTTCAAATCGGAAACTATTACCCCTCGTATGTTTCAATACAATATGGTACAAAAAGCACGTGCAGGACAAAAACGCATTGTGTTACCAGAAGGTACTGACGACCGTATTCTTACTGCGGCTTCTCAATTGGCAGAGGACGAACTCGTTTACCTCACTATCTTGGGAGAACCCGAAGCGATTAAAACACGAGCTAAGAACATTTTGGGCTTGAAATGGAACGAAGAACGTATCAGTATTATCAATCCTGCCGAGAGTGATAAATATGAGGCGTATGCCGAAAAACTATACGAATTGCGCAAGAGCAAAGGATTGGAGCTTTCGCAAGCCAAAGACTTAATGCTTGATGCGTCTTATTTCGGTACAATGATGGTATTCTTAGGCGATGCTGATGGTATGGTATCAGGGGCTGTAAATACTACTGCTCACACTATCCGTCCGTCTTTGCAATTTGTAAAGACCAAACCAGGGGTAAACACCGTTTCCTCTGTATTCTTTATGCTTTTGCACGACCGCGTATTGGTATATGGCGACTGTGCCGTAGTGCCTAACCCTACCGCTGAACAATTAGCCGATATCGCTATTAGCTCTGCGGACTCAGCTATTGCTTTTGGTATTGAACCTAAGGTAGCCCTTCTTTCTTATTCTTCTGGCAACTCAGGTAGTGGTGCCGATGTAGACAAAGTGCGTGAAGCAACAGCACTTGTAAAAGAGCGTCGCCCAGAGTTACTCGTAGAAGGGCCTATACAATATGACGCTGCGGTAGACCCAAAAGTAGGGAAACAAAAGATGCCAAATTCACCTGTGGCAGGACAAGCCAATGTGCTTATTTTCCCTGACCTTAACACCGGTAACAACACCTATAAGGCGGTGCAACGTGAAACAGGAGGTTTAGCCATAGGGCCTATGCTACAAGGATTAAAGAAACCCGTAAATGACCTCAGTCGTGGGGCTCTTATTCCTGATATTTACAACACTGTACTTATCACTGCGATACAATCAGAGTTTTAGTATCCTCCCCTACCCCTTCTCCAAAGGAGGGGAAAACTAACGACTAATAACAAAAGACTAAAATGGAAATATTAATCATTAATTCAGGGAGTTCATCTCTCAAATATCAACTTATCGACTCTAAAACAGGAGAATCGAAAGCAAAAGGAATTGTAGATCGCATCAATATTGACGGTAGCTACGTGAAATATGTGGCTGTAAAAAACGGCAAAGAGATAGAAGTGAAGAAAGAGCAACCTATTCCTACTCACGAAGTGGGTATGAATTTGGTAGCTGAGCTTCTTACAGACCCCGAAGTAGGCGTTATCCACAACCCTAGAGATATTAAAGGGGTAGGACACCGCGTAGTACACGGAGGTGAAAATTTCGTACAACCTACTGTAATTACTGATGAGGTAGTAGCCGAAATCAAACGCCTCATTCCGCTATCGCCTTTGCACAACCCAGGACATTTAGAAGGGATACGCGTAGCACAAAAACTCTTTAATAAAGCTACTCACGTAGCTGTTTTTGACACTGCTTTCCACCAAACAATGCCTGCTAAAGCCTTCCGCTATGCCATTCCTAATGAATACTATGAAAAATACGGATTGCGCGCTTATGGATTCCACGGCACTAGTCATAAGTATGTAGATGCACAGGCTCGTAAACACCTTAATAATCCACATATTAAGAACATTACCATTCACTTGGGCAATGGGGCGAGTATGGCTGCTGTAAACGAAAAAGGACAATGTGTAGACACTTCAATGGGACTTACACCACTCGATGGACTCATTATGGGAACGCGCACTGGGCAGATAGATGCCTCAGTAGTTTTCTTCTTAGGACAAGAATTAGGTATGAGCTATGAGGAAGTGAAAACACTATTCAACAAGAAGAGTGGTATGCTTGGACTTACAGGACACTCTGACGCTCGCGATGTGGCAGCTCTATATCGTTCAGGTGATGCCAACGCAGCCCTTTGCTACGAGATGTACGGCTACCGCATTCAGAAGTTTATAGGCGCTTACACAGCAGCACTTAATGGACTGGATAGCATTGTATTTACCGCAGGTTTGGGCGAAAACGATGCTCTTACCCGTTCATTTGCTTGTAAGCACTTAGATTTCTTCGGTATCAAGCTCGATGAGAAGAAAAACGAAGAGCTCAATCATCCTACTAAACCCGTAGAGATACAAGCTGCTGATAGTCGCGTGAAGATACTTATTATCCCTACTAATGAAGAATTGCAAATAGTAAATGAGATAGTAAATTTGGTTAAATAACAAATTATTAGACTATACACTTTGCCAAAGGAACGAGTCGCATAGGCAATTCGTATCTTTGGCAAAGCTTTTTAAAACAACTCTCAGTAATGAAAAACTTATATAACGAAGTCGATAAAAACGAAATACTACATCGTTTAGAAAATTTAAAAGTAGATGCTGAGCGTCAATGGGGGAAAATGAACATTGTACAGATGTTAGCTCATTTGAACGCCTCTATAGAAACACCCTTAGGTAAGAACTTTCCGAAGAGAATGTTCATTGGTAGAATCATAGGAAAATTGATGAAGAAAAAGTTTCTAAACGACCAACCAATGGCAAAAAACGCTCCAACCGATAAAATGTATGTCGTTACCAATATTTCTATTGATGATTTTGACAAGGAAAAGCAAAAAACTAAAGAGCTCATCACCCTTTTCTACACCAACGGAAAAGAAAAATGTAGCACTCACCCACATTCTTTTTTGGGAAACTCTCTCCTGACGAATGGGGTATTCTTCAATGGAAACACTTCGACCACCACTTGAGACAGTTTGGAGTATAAAATCAATGGTAGAGAAGCGCAAACTATGGTAAAATGTTTTTTATACCGATGAAGGATATATAAAAATAGAAATCTGGAATGGGCTCACAATACTTTTTTCTATCGAATGTATTTGTAATTTAAAAATAATAATTACTTTTGCATTCTGATAAGTAATGATACACTATCACCGAACTATAAAATAATTTAATTACTAAAAACCTTTGGTTGCTGAAAATGAACACCTTATTTTTAAGTTATTTTCACTCTGCACGTACTCATTCCTTGCAAATTAAGTTTAAGGCAAAGAGCCTTTCACCGCTTCGTATTTGAATCAGGTGTAATTAGGTAATATGGATAGATAGCCAAGATGTTATCTGAATATTTTTTACTAAAAAATTACTCATTATTTAAATTACACTGTACAAATGAAAAATAAATATATCGACCTAATTGACCAAACCTATTACTTCCCACAAGACGAATTTACCTTAGATGGCGATGAACTTCGCTTTCACAATATCGATTTAATGGAGCTCGTACGCAAGTATGGAGCACCGCTTAAATTTATGTATCTTCCGAAAATATCTGAGAATATTCAGCGCGCCAAAAGATGGTTTGAAAAGGCTATCAAGAAGCACAAGTACAAAGGAGCGTACAACTATTGTTATTGCACTAAAAGTTCGCATTTCAAACACGTAATGGTAGAAGCATTGAAGAACGATATTCATATGGAAACCTCTTCAGCTTTTGATATCAATATCATCAATAATCTTATCAATGACGGACTTATTAGTAAAGAGACTCACATTCTATGCAACGGTTTCAAGCGCGATGCTTATATCGATGGCATAGCTGACCTTATCAATCGTGGCTACCACAACTGTATTCCTATCATTGATAACTATGAGGAAATTAATTTATTTGAAGAAAAAATAAAAGGTTCATACAGTATAGGTATTCGTATTGCTTCTGAAGAAGACCCTCGTTCAGAGTTTTATACCAGTCGTTTGGGAATTGGTTATAAAAATATTGTTCCTTTCTACAACCGTGAGATTAAGGACAACCCTAAAGTACAACTCAAAATGTTGCACTTTTTTATCAATACGGGGATTAAAGACAATGCCTACTATTGGAATGAGCTCCTCAAGTGTTTGCGTGTGTATATCCAACTCAAAAAGGTTGCGCCTGAACTCGACAGCCTTAATATAGGCGGTGGTTTTCCTATCAAGAGCTCGTTGGCTTTTGAATTCGATTATGCTTATATGGTAGACGAGATTATCCGTCAGATAAAAATCACTTGTGATCAAGAAAAAGTGCCTGTACCAAATATCTTTACTGAATTTGGTAGTTTTACAGTAGGCGAAGCTGGAGGGGCTATTTATGAGATAATGTATCAAAAGCAGCAAAACGACCGTGAAAAATGGGATATGATAAACTCCTCTTTCATTACTACCTTACCTGACTCTTGGGCTATCAACAAGCGTTTTGTACTATTGCCTATTAACCGTTGGAACGATGAGTACGAACGCGTACTGCTCGGTGGACTCACTTGTGATGGTGACGATTATTACAACAGCGAACAGAATATGAACGCTATCTATTTGCCCAAGTACAACAAAAATAAGCCACTGTATATAGGTTTCTTCAACACAGGGGCTTATCAAGATAGTATTGGAGGAGTAGGAGGCTTACAACACTGTTTGATTCCACAACCTAAAATAGTACTTATTGATAAAGATAAAAATGGGAACCTTACCTCTCGTCTCTTTATGGAGCAACAAAAAGCTGACGAAATGCTGAAGATTTTAGGCTACTAAATGCAGTATATACTTTGTCAAACTCTTAGGACTTTGACAAAGTATTTCTAATAATACCTAAACATTTAATTCCTAGTTCTTAAAATCTAATATCTAACAAAATGAAATACATAATATTATTTTTCTTATCAATCACTACTTTATGGGCACAAGACACCACTTCCACTAAGAAGCATTACTATAAAATGTGGATAAAACCTTCTTTAAGTATCAATTATCTATCAATAGATATAGAAGATGAACCATTAAATCCTGCTTTGAAAAATAAGTCGTTATTGCCCAACTACCCACTTACAGTTGGGTTAGGATTTGGTATCCACAATACTTATATTAACCTTGATTATGCTCAGAGTGTTGCCCCTTTGCGCAATGAGAGCAAATACGGAAAAACAAGATATTTTGATTTTCAGTTACATTCATTTGTAAGTCAAAAGATTTTACTTGATTTCTATTATCAAAGTTATAAGGGTTTTTACTATGAAGAAGGCAAGAATAATATTCAGATATTGGCAGATACTCGTATACAACAAATAGGTTCTGAAATGTTATATTTCTTCAACTTGAAAAACTTTTCAGTAAAGAATATTTTCAACCCCGATGGAGACCCTTTGCAACCTACTTTCAGTTGGTACGCAGGAGCTGGAATCTATTATCACAAAGTAGCAATTCCTGCTATTTCACTTGATGAGGATACTTTTAGACATATACAAGGAGGCTTCAGTGGAGGCGTTTCGGGAGGTATCGAAATATTGCCTCGCCTTACCTTTACAGCTTTAGCGGGTATGGGATTCTATTTTGGAGGTGAAGTTAATCCACTAAGCAAAATGAAGTTTAATCAGTACGTAAACTTTAGGCTTAATACTTCGTTGTCTTATACACAAAAAGACTGGTCACTTGCCTTTTCAATTCTTTACAACAACAAGAATTTGTACTTTAAAAATGTTGATTTACTGGGCATTAATACTGCGAATTTTAAACTTACATACATAAAACAAATCAGATTCTCTACTCGCCGTAGTAACAAAGTAACTCGTTATTTAGGAATGTAAAATTTAAGTAGAAGATTATCTTCTTCTCTTTACATTTTTTATAGTATCATCTATCACTCGGTCATAGATTTTACTCTTACCCGAATGTTCCTTTTGATAAGCAGTCAAATGTTGTATTAGAGCTTCTCTCTCTTGTTTATTATTAGAAGATTTCAAAAACAATCTATATTCTGACATAACCTTATAATACGCCAATTCATAAGAAGGTATATAACCATTTTCACTATATATTGCTACTAAGTTTAGTACCTTTTCAAATTGTAATCCGTCAAAAGCCTGCTTCAAAGTGGTTAGCTGATGTTGTTTTGCTTTTTGAGAGCGAATGTTTAAAAATATTTCTTCAGTATCAGGATATGATTTCAATGAATCACTCAATAATTTTATATTACTTAAATCTGCTCTTTTATCAATATGAGAGAGATAATAAGCTATTTGTTCTCTTATTCTGATCACTCTATTGAAGTCGAACTCAGCAATGTGTTCTTCATAATCTTTGGTAATTAAATCATACTCTGTTTGAATTAACAAATATAATGAATCTAAGTCCTTATAAACCTCTCTTGTCTTTTGTGCGTTTACTTCCCAAAAGTAAAATATACATAAATATAATAAAACTCGTTTCATAATCTTTATTGTTGTTTGATTAATGTCCTTGAATAATATCTGCATATTTATCCCAAGCTCTAGCTATCCTATATTTTTCTACAAATTCAATAGGTACATAAATAGCTTTCAATTTCTCATCATTATATGCCAAATAACCATCCAATATAGGAGGTTCTTCAGCCTCAAGTGTTATACTTTCTGGACAATTCTTCCCAAAAATACAATTACCTATCTGTAAACATTTACTAGGGAAAGTCACCGAATGCAAATGCTCACAATCATCAAGAGCAAAATCACTAATAAAGTTAAGATGTTCTGGAAAAATAATATAAATGAGCTTATTGCAACCATAAAATACATCTCTTCCTATAGAACTCACTTTATTAAGTATTGGGTCAGCAGACATATTGATAGACTCTACCTCAGTATCAAGCCATTTCTTCAGAATAGTATCATCTTTTGTAACTACAAAATCATACCTATGAGAAGTACTATCCTCAGAAGTATGTTTAGCTATGGGTTGATATGCTCTAACTAAGGGCGGTTGTAAAATAGATGAAGAAAAGGTTGATGCATTGAAAAAATTTACTCTCTTTTTAGGATCTTCTCCGTATTCATTTTTTCCCGATACACCTTCTGAAAAAAGTAAAAAGAAAGGATTATAGAAAGGTAAAAGCACATACCAGCCGCTTTGCCCCAAGTCGTGTGAACGTTTCACTGATTGAGCTAAAATAAACCAAAACAAAAATGTAAAGAATAAAAACTTTATTACTATTCCTAGAGTTACTACGGCATCTATTACACCCAAAAATATAAGAGCAAAATAATCTATAATAATAGATAGTCCAAACTCTGTACGCCTAATACGTCCTTCAAAAAGAAAGATATTCTTAAACATATATCACTAATTTATAATTATCTTATCTTTCTTATTCCTAACTTTATAGTTATTACTGCTGAATAGCATTTAAATACTCACAAGCTTTAGGACTATTATTCCTACACCCCTTCTCAAACCAGTAAATAGCCCTTTTTTGTGATTTATCCACACCAGTACCAGCATAATAGCAAAATCCTAAAATAGTTTGAGCCTCCTTGTCTCCTTGGTTAGCTGCTTTTTCAAACCAAAAGATAGCCTTAGTATACGACTGAGGTACTCCCTGCCCCTTGAAATAATAAGAACCTAAATTGCGTTGTGCCTCAACATCACCTTGATTAGCAGCTTTCTCATACCAAAGTACCGCATCACTATCTGATTGTGCTACTCCTAAACCTTTGTAGTAACAATATCCTAAAAAACTCTGTGCCTCTGCAAAATCTTGATCAGCTGCTTTCTGAAACCACAATACAGCTTGTTCATCCGATTGTTTTACTCCTTGCCCTTTGTGATAGCACACACCTAATTTCGATTGAGCCTCAGCATACCCCTGTTCAGCTGCTTTCTGAAACCAATAAGCTGCTTTTTCATAAGACTGTACAACTCCTTTCCGATAGTAATAACAAAATCCTAATTTCGTCTGTGATTTTACATCACCCTGTTCTGCTGCTTTTTCATACCAAGCAACAGCTTTAGGAAAAGACTGAGGTACTCCAATACCTTTTTCATAATTAGTCGCCAAGCGCACTTGAGCTTCCATATCACCCTTTGTGGCCTTCTCTATCAAAGTCTTAAAATCTTCCCGTTGAGAATAACTCATACCAAAGAAAAATAGCAAGTACACAAACAAAACTTTAA
>NZ_CP012589.1:0-420000 GCF_001278825.1 Capnocytophaga sp. oral taxon 323 | reverse complement strand
CATTTTCTTTTCTATCAGCTCCACTATGTCTCACAACTTTAGCTTCTACGCCTATAGAATGCTCCCCTACCGGTATGTATATAATACAACCCCATAGCTTCGGTAATATGCTTATGCCCGTTTATTATCCATGCCCAACCGCTCGACTAGTGAGCTGTTACGCACTCTTTAAATGTATGGCTGCTTCCAAGCCAACATCCTAGCTGTCAGTGCAGTCAGACCGCGTTTGGTCAACTTAGCATATATTTGGGGACCTTAGCTGATGGTCCGGGTTCTTTCCCTTTAGGATATGGACCTTAGCACCCATACCCTCACTGCTGATGAGCATTTAATAGCATTCGGAGTTTGTCAGGAATTGGTAGGCGATGAAACCCCCGCATCCAATCAGTAGCTCTACCTCTATTAAACTCACATCAACGCTGCACCTAAATGCATTTCGGGGAGTACGAGCTATTTCCCAGTTTGATTGGCCTTTCACCCCTACCCTCAGGTCATCCGAAGTCTTTTCAACGACAACCAGTTCGGTCCTCCACGCTGTGTTACCAGCGCTTCAACCTGCCCAAGGGTAGATCACCAGGTTTCGCGTCTACTACTACCAACTTAACGCCCTATTCAGACTCTCTTTCGATGCGGATTCGTATCTGAAATACTTATCCTCGCTGGTAACAGTAACTCGTAGGCTCATTATGCAAAAGGCACGCCGTCACAGCCTAAGCTGCTCCGACCGCTTGTAAGCGTATGGTTTCAGGGTCTATTTCACTCCGTTATTCACGGTTCTTTTCACCTTTCCCTCACGGTACTAGTTCACTATCGGTCTCTCAGGAGTATTTAGCCTTACCGGATGGTCCCGGCTGATTCAGTCAAGGTTCCTCGTGCCCCGACCTACTCAGGATTCCCATAAGATTTATAAAACTGTGCCTATACGAGACTTTCACTCTCTATGGTGTGTCTTTCCAAACACTTCTAATCCAGCTTTACAACCTATATCTGGGTCCTACTACCCCCATATTGCCGTAACAATATGGGTTTGGGCTGTTCCCATTTCGCTCGCCACTACTTTGGGAATCACTTTTGTTTTCTTCTCCTCCGCCTACTTAGATGTTTCAGTTCAGCGGGTTTGCTCACCTTTACGGTGTAGTACATCTTCAATGTACTGGGTTGCCCCATTCGGAGATTTGCGTATCATATCGTATGTGCCAATACACGCAACTTTTCGCAGCTTATCACGTCCTTCTTCGCCTCTGAGAGCCTAGGCATCCCCCATACGCCCTTACATAACTTTTCGCGCTTGTAGTCCTAGTCAATTGACAATTAACATTTGATAATTGACAATTATCTAAGTACCTCTCGTTCTCTTTGATTCTTTTTGATTCTTTCGTTAGATTATCAATAATCTATTATTGATCTCTTATGCTTTTTATCCCAATATGTCAATGTACGTTTGTTGTGGAGAATAAGGGATTCGAACCCTTGACCCCCTGCGTGCAAGGCAGGTGCTCTAGCCAGCTGAGCTAATTCCCCCTGTCTCTAGGTAAGAGATATGTGGTAAGAGGTAAGAGGATCCTTCCTCTAGCTCACTCCTAGAAATTTCCTTCTTTTTAAGCTTATTTTGCTTGTAGTCCCAGGCAGACTCGAACTGCCGACCTCTACATTATCAGTGTAGCGCTCTAACCAGCTGAGCTATGAGACTTTGTTCTAATTAGCAAATTTGTAAATTTGCAAATTTTATTTTGTTGTCAGCAAGATTTAAAGAACCAAGTCCTTATTGATTACAAATTTAATCAATAAACTAGCTGTTCATCATTTGTAATTCGTAATTCGTCATTAACTTTCGGCCTTCTCTAGAAAGGAGGTGTTCCAGCCGCACCTTCCGGTACGGCTACCTTGTTACGACTTAGCCCCAGTCACTAGTTTTACCCTAAACAGCTCCTTGCGGTGACCGTCTTCAGGTACTCCCAGCTTCCATGGCTTGACGGGCGGTGTGTACAAGGCCCGGGAACGTATTCACCGGATCATGGCTGATATCCGATTACTAGCGATTCCAGCTTCACGGAGTCGAGTTGCAGACTCCGATCCGAACTGTGACCGTCTTTATAGATTCGCGCCTGCTCACGCAGTGGCTGCTCTCTGTAACGGCCATTGTAGCACGTGTGTAGCCCAAGATGTAAGGGCCGTGATGATTTGACGTCATCCCCACCTTCCTCACGGTTTGCACCGGCAGTCCCATTAGAGGGCTCGACCTTACTCGTTAGCAACTAATGGCAGGGGTTGCGCTCGTTATAGGACTTAACCTGACACCTCACGGCACGAGCTGACGACAACCATGCAGCACCTTGAAAACTGTCCGAAGAAGGAGGTATCTCTACCTCTGTCAGTCTCCATTTAAACCTTGGTAAGGTTCCTCGCGTATCATCGAATTAAACCACATGCTCCACCGCTTGTGCGGGCCCCCGTCAATTCCTTTGAGTTTCATTCTTGCGAACGTACTCCCCAGGTGGGATACTTATCACTTTCGCTTAGCCACTCAGATTACTCCAAACAGCTAGTATCCATCGTTTACAGCGTGGACTACCAGGGTATCTAATCCTGTTCGCTCCCCACGCTTTCGTCCATCAGCGTCAATTAATTGTTAGTAATATGCCTTCGCTATCGGTGTTCTGTGTAATATCTAAGCATTTCACCGCTACACTACACATTCCAACTACTTCACAACCATTCAAGACCAACAGTTTCAAAGGCAGTTGCTTAGTTGAGCTAAGCGCTTTCACCTCTGACTTACCAGCCCGCCTACAGACCCTTTAAACCCAATGATTCCGGATAACGCTCGCATCCTCCGTATTACCGCGGCTGCTGGCACGGAGTTAGCCGATGCTTATTCATAAGGTACCGTCATCAAAGTACACGTACTCCTTATTCTTCCCTTACAAAAGCAGTTTACAACCCATAAGGCCGTCATCCTGCACGCGGCATGGCTGGATCAGTCTTCCGACCATTGTCCAATATTCCTCACTGCTGCCTCCCGTAGGAGTCTGGTCCGTATCTCAGTACCAGTGTGGGGGACATCCCTCTCAGAACCCCTATCTATCGTAGCCTTGGGGAGCCGTTACCTCTCCAACTAGCTAATAGAACGCATACTCATCTTTCACCACCAAGGCTTTAATAGTTGTGTGATGCCACACTACTATACTATGGGGTATTAATCCAAATTTCTTCGGGCTATCCCCCAGTGAAAGGCAGATTGTATACGCGTTACGCACCCGTACGCCGGTCTCTGTTACCCGAAAGTAACTTCCCCCTCGACTTGCATGTGTTAGGCCTGCCGCTAGCGTTCATCCTGAGCCAGGATCAAACTCTTCATCGTTAAATTCTTTTATATCTTCTAACCGATCTTCAAGTTATTGACTTCAGGTTTCACTCAATCCTTTAAATCTTCTTTGTGCTGTACAACATTATGTCAAGGTACGTGTTGTTTATTCCACTCCAGAGGCACTACTCTCCTCTTTTGCGGGTGCAAAGGTATAACCTTTTTATTTACCTACAAAATTTTTATACAATTTTTTTTGAAGATTTTTTTAATACTTCTGTAAGTGATTGATTATAAGATTTATAAAATTTTATATATTTTATTTTCTTATTATCAATGTAACACTTTTTTATATTTTCTAAGCATTAATACTTTTCAAATACATCATCATTACTACAACAGTTTATGTGCGATAAGATACTCAGCAATCTGTATGGTATTAGTAGCAGCTCCTTTACGCAGGTTATCAGCTACTACCCATAAGTTAAGAGTATTAGGTTGTGACTCGTCACGACGGATACGCCCTACAAATACGTCATCTTTGCCGTGAGCGTACAGTGGCATAGGGTAAGTATTCGTATCAGTATTATCCTGCACCTTAATCCCAGGCGATTGTGCTAAGAGCGCACGTACTTCATCAATATTAAAATCCTTTTTCAATTCTACATTCACCGCTTCACTATGTCCGCCTACTACTGGTATGCGCACCGCTGTAGCTGTTACTGCAATACTGTCGTCTCGGAGTATCTTTTTAGTTTCACGCACCAATTTCATTTCTTCCTTGGTATAACCATTATCTTCAAACACGTCACAATGAGGAATCACATTGCGGTGTATTGGGTAATGATAAGCCATCTCGCCTTTTTCTCCTTTGTATTCGTTTTCTAACTGGCGTACGGCTTTCACTCCTGTACCTGTAATCGACTGGTAAGTAGAGACTACCACACGCTTAATACCGTATTTCTTTTGTAAAGGGGCTAAAGCTACGAGCATCTGTATCGTAGAACAATTAGGGTTTGCAATAATCTTATCGTCTTTCGTAAGCACATCGGCATTGATTTCAGGAATTACCAATTTTTTAGTGTCGTCCATACGCCACGCCGATGAGTTATCTACCACTGTTGTCCCTACTTGGGCAAACTTAGGTGCCCATTCTTTAGAGACGGTAGCTCCTGCTGAAAAAAGAGCTAAATCGGGTTTGAGCGATACGGCTTGTTGTAAGCCTATCACAGTATATTCAGTTCCTTGAAAAGTAATCTTCTTCCCTACTGACTTCTCTGATGCTACGGGAATTAATTCAGTTACAGGAAATTTGTGTTCTGCAAGTACTTCTAACATCACGTTACCTACCATTCCGGTAACGCCTACTACTGCTACTCTCATTTTTAATTATAATTTAGTTTTATTTTAATTCTTTTACTTCCATATTGTCATACTGTACAATATATACGCCTTGGTTTTCATAGCCACCACCTTTATAGAAATTTTTTAGGTAAGCAAATTTATTCTCTAAGTAAGAAGTCTCTCCTATACGTGTATTGGCACCGGTAAGATTGCCCGATACTCCCAAACGCAATACAGCATCCATAGTAAGGTCAAACCCGCGAATAGCATACTTATTAGGTAGAATACCATAAGTCTTTAAATATCGCGCAGAAAAACTATCTGTACCATTAGAATATTTATTTACAGTAGGATAAGTAAAACGTAAATCGGATAGCTGGTTGTTAGAAAGGTTATTAGAATCGTATACTGAACCTCTATCCACAGTCGCCAACATAATCTTAGGGAAGGTGTTGTTCCTTTTAGATTTAAGCGCATTGTGCAACAAACGCACTGCCATCGACACGTAACCTATATCATTCGACTGTAATAACACTACATTTTCCTTGTTGTAGTTTAGAGCATTAACAAATCCATTAGCCGACATTTCAGTTACTACCTTAGCATTAGGGAATGAACGCTCTAATTTCTCACGCAAAGAACTATTCTTGCTATCAGCTAAGATAATCATATTCTCATCTGAATAGTTTTTGTTGAGATAGTCAATCATTTGTGCTTGCAACACCTCATCGTTCGGTAAGGTCTGATACACATTAGGATTGAGAGTTATATTCTTATTAGATAAGGGGGCTAATAATATCGTATTGTTACTTGTAACCAATGATGCTAAAGTATTAAACGATTTCGTGGTAAAAGGACCTATTACCACTTGTGAGTTCTGTACTGAGGCATTAGAAGCTATCTTCTTTAAGTCACCTTCACTATCGTATACATTCACTTTAAACTTATATCCCATTTTTTGAAGGGAGTCCAAAGCTATTAGGGCTCCTGAATAGAAATCGGTAGCCACAGGCGTTAGTTTATTTTCAGTAAGTCGAGATTTTATAATAGCAATTTGTCCAGTGCTGACATCCGATAGTTTAAAAGGTAAAATATAAGATATCTCCTTCACATTGGCTGGTGAAGATGCTGAACGCAAGGTATTGTTAGAATTCTGAAAGTTGTAGTTTGCTGTATTATTCAGTGAAGCACTTTTATAGTGTTCATAATTCTCTTTGGGTATCCATATTTGTGCATCGCTTTTCAATCCATCTTTAAGACTAGGATTTAGTTTTACAAGCTCAGCTTCCGATAAACCGAACTTGCGTTCTAAGCTGTAAAATCCTTCCCCTCTCTCCACAAGGTAAAGCACCACTTCTTTCTTAGTATTAGGGCGAGCTGGTGGTTCAGGCTCTGTACTATCGGTAGAAGAGGCTGGCACCCAGATTTCTTGCCCTTCTCTTATACTATTAGGGTTGAAACCTTTTTCGTTTTTGTTCAGCTTTTCCAATTCCTCTACACTCACATTGTGATTTTTAGCAATGCGCCAAAGTGTTTCTTGCGGTTTTACTACGTACCGCTTTTGTCCTTGTACGCTTTTCTGTACCATTTCAGCTGTTTTGCTAAATAGCGGAATAGTAATGCGCTCACCCTCTTGTAACTCTCTTATATAGAGGTCTAAATTATAACGCTTTAAATCATCAATAGTGATATTGTATTTTTGCGACAGACCAAAGAAAGTCTCACCTCCTTTTACCAAGTGAGTCGTAAACCCTACAGGACGTTGGGTATTGTAATGCTTCACTTTACTGATAGGAATATTGATAGTCATTCCCTTTTGTACTCCATCTTTAAGCCCTGGATTGAGTTTTAAGATGTCAGCAGGCGAAAAGCGATAGGTCTTAGCTATATTTTCAATACTTTCATAGTTATTTGCTGTGTACGTTTGCGGTTGTGCATAGGCAACTCCTAAGCACAATAACAAAGCTAATGTAAAAAGTTGTTTCATAATATTGTCTTATGATTTAATTTTTTAGTGTTAATTGATAATTCTAAATTGTTTATTGTCTATTCCCATTCTATCGTGGCAGGCGGTTTACTGCTGATATCGTACACTACACGGTTTACGCCTTTCACCTTATTGATAATATCGTTAGACACTTTTTGCAGAAATTTATAAGGTAAGTCTACCCAATCTGCCGTCATACCGTCTATGCTTTCCACAGCGCGCAAGGCTACCACACGCTCGTAGGTACGTTCGTCTCCCATTACTCCCACACTGTTGATAGGTAATAAGATAGCCCCTGCTTGCCACATTTTGTCGTATAGGTTGTTTTCTTTCAGTGCGTTGATGAATATAGCATCTACTTCTTGCAAAATAGTTACCTTTTCGGCAGTAATATCTCCCAAAATGCGGATAGCCAATCCAGGTCCTGGAAAAGGGTGTCTGCCTAATAGTTCATCGCTGATGCCTAAACTGCGTCCTACTCTTCGCACTTCATCTTTGAAGAGCATACGCAAAGGCTCTACTACTTTCAATTTCATATAGTCGGGTAAGCCTCCTACGTTATGATGTGATTTGATAGTAGCTGAAGGTCCCTTTACTGATAGTGATTCAATCACGTCAGGATAGATAGTGCCTTGTGCCAACCATTGAGCATCGGTAATTTTATGAGCCTCATCATCAAATACTTCAATAAAAACGCGCCCTATGGTTTTGCGTTTCTCCTCGGGGTCGGTTTTGCCTGCTAAGGCAGTAAGGAAACGCGCTGAGGCATCTACACCCTTCACATTCAGTCCCATACCCTCATATTGTTTCAGTACGTTTTCGAACTCGTTTTTGCGCAAGAGCCCATTATTTACAAAAATACAATGTAATTGCTTGCCAATCGCTTTGTTAAGTAATACAGCAGCTACCGTAGAGTCTACTCCTCCCGATAAGCCTAATATCACTTTCTCATTACCCACTTGTGCTTTTAGCTGGGCAACCGTCATCTCTACAAAGTTGTCGGACGTCCAATTAGGGGTAAGTTTCGCTATTTTGAAAAGAAAGTTAGCTAATAGCTTCATTCCATCGGCTGAGTGGGTCACTTCGGGGTGAAACTGAATTGCGTAGGTTTCTTCTCCTTCTATGCGATAAGCCGCGTTCACTACATCAGGAGTACTCGCCAAACAAACCGCCCCAGTAGGCAATTGTTTGATAGTGTCACTATGGCTCATCCACACTACACTTCCTTCTGCAATCCCTCCAAAAAGAGGTTCATTAGGCTTAATATAGGTGAGGTGAGCACGCCCGTACTCTCGTATGTTCGAAGGGGCTACTTCACCACCGCCAAAGTGTGCCAAATACTGCGCTCCGTAACATACTGCCAAAAGAGGCATTTTACCTTTCAGTGCTGATAGGTTTGGGTGCAAGGCTTCTGCACTACGCACCGAATAAGGCGAACCTGAGAGTATCACTGCCGAGAAGTCTTCTAAGTTCTCAGGCAAATGGTTGTAGGGGTGCATTTCGCAATACACGTTCAATTCGCGCACACGGCGTGCAATAAGTTGGGTGTATTGCGAGCCAAAGTCTAATAATAAAAGACGTGAGCCCTGAAAAGTATCTTTATTCATCGTCAAGGGTTGCTGCGGCAGTAAGCACCGCTTGTTTCAAATTTTCTTTATAATCAATCATTTTTTGCAAGAGCTCAGCGTCGGCACTTGCCAATATTTGCACGGCTAATAAACCTGCGTTCTTAGCAGCATTTAAAGCTACGGTAGCAACAGGCACTCCGCCAGGCATTTGTAAGATAGAAAGGATAGAATCCCAACCGTCAATAGAGTTACTGCTTTTCACCGGCACACCTATGACAGGCAAAGGCGACATCGAGGCAACCATACCAGGTAAATGAGCTGCACCCCCTGCTCCCGCAATGATTACCTGAATGCCTTTTTTATGAGCGTTCTTACTGAACTCCATCAGCTTTTCAGGCGTGCGATGCGCCGATACGATATCTACCACAGTTGTGATACCAAAGGACTTGAGGATATCAATAGCGTCTTGCATCACAGGCAAATCACTCTTGCTTCCCATTACCACAGCTACTTTCATTTTGTCTATATTTTGGTGCAAAGGTACAAAAAAATATCAATTCGCAATATAAAGGCTTTATATTTTGTTTCCCCGTGCTACTTCCCTGCAACCTTGTCATTCGCCATTCGCAACTCGTCATTAATTTGGTATTATTAGTATTTTGGGTATTGTAATATTAAATTTGTCTTTGCGCTTTCTGCAAATACGCCTTGTCTTTTAGTCTAATAGCTATCTATTTTTTTTTCTCTTGAAGAATGCTTATTTTCCTATTTACCTTTGCTCATCTCACATTTTTGTATCGCCACACTCCCCTTTTAAAAAGATTACTTCTTTCCCTTATTTTCGTTTTTCTTCTACTTTAAATCCGCTTAAATCTCTTTTTTCTACTCATTCTTAATCCCTCATTATTAACTATTTATATACCCTTTCTATATCTATCTTCCAAGATTCGTATAAGCTTCCTATAAGCTCTCTATAAGCTACCACCACCCTCTCAACAGCTACTTTACCTCTTGTTTTTTACCTTTTACCCAAATTTTCTCTTCCGAATCCCTCCATTATCTTCCGAAACCTCCAACCTGCCAAGTAACTTTTTTCATTCCACCCCATATTTTCGGTAAGTGTTTTAGAGCAGATGCACTATTACTTTTTAGCTTCAAAAAATAGATAGGTATCAGTACCTACTCGTTAATAAACAGAGATTTAATTACTAACTGACACTTTGTCTCCTTTTATATATTTCTCGTTAAGCAAATTGTATTTCTAATAATCAATTCATTAATTATTATTCAGATTTCTATTTAGTATTACATTTGGTCAAAACCCCTTTTAAAAAACTGTCTTTTTGTCAGTTAAAAGCTGTTGGCACAACTCTTGCCCTATTGGAAGTGAACAAATCATAAAATGTTGAACACACTAAATTGAAAATATATGAATTTTAATAACTTTACTATCAAAGCGCAAGAAGCGGTACAAACCGCTCAGCAAATTGCCCAGCAGTACGGGCACCAGGAATTGCAAAACGAACATTTCTTCAAAGCTATTGAGCAGGTAGATGAGAACGTATTGCCTTTCCTATTCAAAAAATTGAATATCAACCGCGAGCAATTAAATAAACAGTTAGAAACTGCTTTGCAAGGCTTTGCCAAAGTCAGCGGTGGCGATATGGGGCTCTCACGCGAAGCAAACACTATGCTCAACGAAGCTGCTAACATCGCTAAAAAATGGAACGACGAATATGTATCCTTAGAACACCTTATATTGGCTATCTTCAAATCAAACAGTAAAATCGCCCAAGCCCTCAAAAACCAAGGTGTGAGTGAAAAAGAGTTGGAGAAAGCCATTCAAGAATTGCGCAAAGGGGAACGCGTAACTTCGGCTTCAGCTGAAGATACTTACAATTCGCTCAACAAATACGCCAAAAACCTCAATCAGTTAGCTGATAGCGGGAAACTCGACCCTGTGATTGGTCGTGATGAGGAAATACGTCGTGTATTGCAAATTCTTTCACGTCGTACCAAGAACAACCCTATGTTGGTGGGTGAACCTGGGGTAGGTAAAACGGCTATAGCCGAAGGCTTAGCGCACCGTATTGTGAAAGGTGACGTACCTGAAAACCTAAAAGACAAGGTCATTTACTCCCTCGATATGGGTGCCCTTATCGCAGGTGCGAAGTACAAAGGTGAGTTTGAAGAACGACTCAAATCGGTAGTGAAAGAGGTTACCTCTTCCGATGGCAATATCATTCTGTTTATAGATGAAATCCACACCCTTGTGGGAGCAGGAGGAGGCGAAGGTGCTATGGACGCTGCTAATATATTAAAACCTGCCTTAGCTCGTGGTGAACTCCGTGCCATTGGTGCCACTACTCTCGACGAGTACCAAAAGTACTTTGAGAAAGACAAAGCTCTCGAACGTCGTTTTCAAAAGGTAATGGTAGACGAACCAGATACCGAAAGTGCAATTTCTATCCTTCGGGGTATCAAAGAAAAGTACGAAACCCACCACAAAGTACGTATCAAAGACGAGGCTATTATCGCAGCAGTAGAGCTTTCTGAACGCTATATCACTAATCGTTTCTTGCCCGATAAGGCAATAGACTTAATGGACGAGGCAGCTGCCAAGCTCCGTATGGAAATCAATTCTAAACCCGAAGAGTTAGACGTACTCGACCGTAAGATAATGCAACTCGAAATAGAAATTGAGGCTATCAAACGTGAGAAAGACGAAGATAAGCTCAAAATGCTATATGTAGATTTGGCAAATCTTAAAGAAGAACGTAACGCTATCAATGCTAAATGGCAGAGTGAAAAAAGCGTAATTGATGAAGTACAAACTACTAAGGAAGCCATTGAGAAATACCGTTTGGAAGCCGATAGAGCCGAACGTGAAGGCGATTATGGTAAAGTAGCCGAATTGCGTTATGGCAAAATCAAAGAAGCAGAGGACAAGTTAGTGGAATTGCAAAAGAATTTAGACAGCAAGTCACACGAAAATGCTCTTGTAAAAGAAGAAGTAACCGCCGAAGACATTGCCGAAGTAGTCGCAAAATGGACAGGTATACCTGTAGCTAAAATGTTACAAGGCGAACGCGAAAAGCTGTTGAACTTAGAAAAAGAATTGCACCGCCGTGTAGTAGGTCAGGAAGAAGCCATCGAGGCAGTTTCCGATGCCATACGTCGTAGTCGTGCTGGTTTGCAAGACCCACGTCGTCCTATAGGTTCTTTACTTTTCTTAGGAACTACGGGGGTAGGTAAAACCGAACTTGCCAAAGCCTTAGCCGAATATCTATTCGACGATGAAAATGCAATGACGCGTATAGATATGAGCGAATACCAAGAGAAACACGCTGTGAGCCGATTAGTAGGTGCGCCTCCAGGATATGTGGGTTATGACGAAGGTGGTCAGCTTACTGAAGCTGTGCGTCGCCGTCCCTATTCCGTAATACTTTTAGACGAAATTGAAAAAGCTCACCCCGATACATTCAATATCTTGTTGCAAGTACTCGACGAAGGTAGGCTTACTGACAACAAAGGTCGTACCGCCGACTTTAAGAATACGATTATCATTATGACCTCCAATATGGGTAGCCATATCATTCAGGAAACTTTTGAAAAGTATCCTAAGGATACCGAGCGCGCTATCGACGAGTCACGTGACGAAGTGTTACAACTCCTCAAACAAACTGTACGTCCTGAGTTTTTGAACCGTATAGACGACATTATAATGTTCACACCGCTCAACGCCAAGGATATCCGTAGTATTGTGCGTTTGCAATTGCAATCAGTATTCCGTATGGTTGCCAAAGAAGGCATCTTGCTCGATGCTACCGATGAGGCTATTGATTACTTAGCACAAAAAGGTTTTGACCCTCAGTTTGGTGCTCGTCCAGTGAAACGTATCATTCAGAAAGAAGTGCTTAACAAGCTTTCTAAAGAAATTTTGAGTGGCACAGTACAACGCGATGCTGTCATCTTATTAGATGCTTTTGATAACCAATTGGTATTTAGAAATCAAACATCAGAAGATAAAAAATAGAAATTAGTTGTTAGTCGCTTACTAACAACTAATGACTAAAAATGACAATTTGTCAGTTTTTATCCCTTTGGCATAATCATTGACTGCTACTAACTACGTAAGCGTAAGGCTTACAAAAATAATGTTGAACTTAAAAAAACGATAATATTAATATGAGTAAGATTATAGGTATTGACTTAGGAACCACAAACTCTTGTGTTTCTGTAATGGAAGGTAATGACCCCGTGGTGATTACCAATGCCGAAGGTAAACGCACAACCCCTTCAGTGGTAGCTTTTACCGAAGGTGGCGAAATAAAAGTAGGTGACGCTGCTAAACGTCAGGCAGTTACCAACCCTAAAAACACGGTATATTCTATCAAGCGTTTTATGGGGAACAAGTTTTCTGAATTGGAAAAAGAAATCGCTCGTGTACCTTATAAAGTAGTACGTGGCGACAACGATACTCCTCGTGTGGACATAGACGGACGTTTGTATACTCCACAAGAAATCTCAGCTATGATTCTTCAAAAAATGAAGAAAACTGCAGAAGACTTCTTAGGACAACCCGTAACAAGCGCGGTAATTACTGTACCAGCTTACTTTAACGACGCTCAACGTCAAGCTACTAAAGAAGCAGGTGAAATCGCAGGCTTAAAAGTAGAACGTATCATCAACGAACCTACTGCCGCTGCATTGGCTTATGGCTTGGATAAAGACCATAGCGACCATAAGATTGTTGTATTCGACTTTGGTGGTGGTACTCACGATGTGTCTATCTTGGAACTTGGCGACGGTGTGTTTGAAGTACTCGCTACTGATGGTGATACCCACTTAGGAGGTGATGATGTAGATGAAAAAATCATCAACTGGCTTGCTGAAGAGTTTGAAAAAGAAGAACAAATCGACCTTCGTAAAGACCCTATGGCATTGCAACGTCTTAAAGAAGCTGCTGAAAAGGCTAAGATTGAACTTTCTTCAACTACTGAAACCGAAATCAACTTGCCTTATATCACTGCTACAGCTTCAGGTCCTAAACACTTGGTGCGCAAGCTCAGCCGTGCTAAATTCGAACAACTCATCGACGACCTCGTAAAACGCACAATTGAACCTTGCAAAAAAGCGTTAGAAAATGCAGGTCTCAGCGTAAGTGATATCAACGAAGTAATCTTAGTAGGTGGTTCTACTCGTATTCCTGCCGTACAAGAAGCCGTTGAAAAATTCTTTGGCAAAAAACCTAATAAGAGCGTAAACCCCGATGAGGTAGTAGCCATTGGAGCCGCTATTCAAGGGGGCGTACTTACTGGTGATGTGAAAGATGTATTGCTTTTGGACGTTACTCCTCTTTCTTTGGGTATCGAAACTATGGGAGGTGTGATGACTAAACTGATAGAAGCCAATACCACTATCCCTACTAAGAAATCGCAAGTGTTCTCAACTGCTGCCGACAATCAGCCGAGTGTGGAAATTCACGTATTGCAAGGTGAAAGACCTATGGCAAACGACAACAAGACTATCGGTCGTTTCCACTTAGATGACATTCCACCTGCCCCACGTGGCGTACCACAAATTGAGGTTACCTTCGATATCGATGCTAACGGTATTATCAATGTATCGGCAACTGATAAAGGTACAGGCAAGTCTCACAATATCCGTATAGAAGCATCTTCTGGACTTTCAAAAGAAGATATTGAGAAGATGAAACGCGAAGCCGAAGCCAATGCCGAAGCTGATAAGAAAGCCAAAGAAAAAGTAGATAAGCTCAACGAAGCTGATGCGATGATATTCCAAACTGAAAAACAACTCAAAGAGTTTGGCGATAAAATCCCAGCCGACAAGAAAGGCGCTATTGAGACTGCTCTTAGCGAACTTAAAACAGCTTACGACGGCAAAGACCTCAGCTCTATTGAAACTGCTTTGGGCAAAATCAATACTGCTTGGCAACAAGCCTCTGAGGACATCTACAAAGCCCAACAGGGAGGCGGTAGCTCTACCGCACAAGAGCAACCTAACACTGGTGGGGCACAAGACGTCAATACAGACAATGTTCAAGACGTAGATTTCGAAGAAGTAAAATAGCGGAGAGCCTCCGCAAGCAAATAATAACAGCCCCATCTAATAAATAATTAGGTGGGGCTCTTTATATAGCTTTTGCAGAAAGAATACTATACAATAGTTTTATTCGTGTAATATTCTTGTAATTCTACAATAATCCTATCCCCTACTCTGTTTTCTCTTTATCATCAATTGATAATTATCTGTTACACCAGCGGAACTAGTTGTTATCAACTGATAATTACTTATTATCGCTAAGAGTTCATTATCAACGAATATCCATTAAAAAACAAAATTATTTTTTTGTCATTAAAAATTAATTACTACCTTTGTCCTGCAAATTAATCATTTCTTTTTCAATTTTAAAATTTTTCAGATATGAAAACATTAAGAACAAATTAATGTCGTACTTTCGCACCCTATGAATATATATGATATAGAAAACGTTAAGCTACTACTTAAAAAACAGCTGAAAATAAGTATCATTCCTCACAAAAGCCCTGATGGAGATGCCATAGGGAGTTGCTTGGGACTATACTTGTATTTAAAGCAATTGCACCAAGATGTAACGGTGGTGTCGCCCAATGATTTTCCTGATTATTTAAAATGGTTACCCTCAGCCGATGAGATTCTCATCTATGACAATGCTCCTGAAAAGGCAAAAAAACAAATAGAAAACTCTACGCTCATCTTTACGCTTGATTTCAATTCACTTAAACGCGCTGATGGGCTCACACCTTTATTAGAAAGCTCGGCAGCTACATTTGTGATGATTGACCATCATCAAGCGCCTGAGGCTTATGCCAAAGTAACTTTCTCTAACCCCAATGCCAGCTCTACCTGTGCAATGGTATATTCGTTTATTGATGCAATGGGCGATAAAAACCAAATAGATAGAGAAATAGCTACTTGTTTGTACACAGGAATAATGACCGATACGGGAAATTTTAAATACCCCACCACTACTAGCAATACGCTAAAAATAGCTGCTTTCCTTATCGAAAAAGGAGCTAAAAACAGTCAGATTAACAGTAATGTGTTTGATAATAATTCATTTAACAAATTGCAATTACTGAGTGTAGTTCTGAAAAATATGACGTATTTAAAAGAGTACGACACGGCTTACACAACGCTTAGTTCCGAAGAACTACAACAATACGACTGCCAAAAAGGAGATACTGACGGTTTCGTAAATTATGGGCTTACCATTAAGAACACCAAGCTGGCAGTAATCTTCATTCAAGAAGGCGATTTTATAAAAATGTCGTTGCGTTCCAAAGGTAATAACGATGTAAATCTGTTTGCACGCAAATATTTCAATGGCGGAGGTCACATCAATGCTGCAGGAGGTAGATTTGACGGTACAATGGAAGAAGCAGTAACTTATTTTAAACAAGTTTTGCCAGATTTTATTCACAAGAATATTTAAAATACAATGAATATACTCAAAAAAATAGCAATAATAATGGTTGCTGGCATAGTTTTCATAAGCTGTGCCGACCGACAAGCACGCCACCCTGTAACCAAGAAAACAAGTACCTTTTTAAAGGAATCGGCTAAGAAAAACAAAGCACTATTAGCTTCAGAAGAAGCTCTTATTGATTCTATTATCAAAAAAGATACGCTCCACACCTTTATAGATTCACAACACGGTTTTAAATTCTATTACCTAAACCAAAATCCTAATGCTGACTACACAGCACAGTTTGGCGATATAGTAACCTATGATTACAGTCTTTCGGATTTGCAGGGTAACGAACTCTACCAAGAGAAACCCGATGGTGATTATAAGTATAATGTAGATAAAGAAGAGGTATTCCAAGGGTTGCGTTCAGCACTAAAATTGCTAAAAGAGAAAGAAAGTGGTGTTTTCTTTTTCCCCTCGAGCGTAGCCTATGGTTATCGTGGTGATAAAGACAAAATAACTTTCAACCAGCCTATTATTGCCAAGATAGAGGTTTTTAAAATTGAAAAAAACAAAGAGAAAATAGAACCACGACCTGAATAAGTAGAAATTTTAATTAATTTTATATATGAGACGACTCAATTTTATCGCATTGCTTTCTGCAATGTTTGTATTTTTCAGTTGCAATTCGCAAAAGAAAGCCTATAAAGATTTAGGAGATGGCTTATTTGCGGATATCGAAACTACTCAAGGAAATATTATTGTAAAACTAAACTACAAAGAAACTCCTGTAACAGTAGCCAACTTTGTTACTTTGGCAGAAGGTAAAAACACTTTCGTAAAAGCTGAATACAAAGGTAAACCGTTTTACAACGGAACAATTTTCCACCGAGTAATCAAGGATTTTATGATACAAGGAGGTGACCCTACCGGCACTGGAATGGGAGAACCCGGTTACCGATTTGAAGATGAGATAGTGCCCACTTTAAAACACGATAAAAAAGGAATCTTGTCAATGGCAAACGCAGGACCAGCTACCAATGGCAGTCAGTTTTTTATTACCCAAGTGCCTACTCCTCATTTAGATGGTCGCCACACAGTATTCGGCGAAACGGTGAAAGGTTTAGAAGTAATAGATGCTATTGCTAATACTAAAACAGTAATGAATGACAAGCCTGAAAAGGATATTAAAATCAATAAGATTACTATTATTGCTAATGGTAAAGATGCTAAAAACTTCAATGCTGTAAAAGTTTTTGAAGATTACTTCAAAGAAATTAACAAGAGAGAGCGAGAAAAAGAAGCTAAGACGAAAGCCGCTGCAGCTAAGTTCTTAGAAGAAGTAAAAGTACAGGAACCACAAGCTAAAGCACTTCCTTCAGGAGTAAAAATCTTTAAGTTAGTTGATGGCAAAGGCAAACAACCTAATCACACACATCAAGTAATGGTAAACTACGCAGGTTATTTGAAAAACGGAACCCTTTTCGATTCTAACGTAAAAGAAATTGAAGAGGCTTATGGTAAATACAACTCATTACGTGAACAACAAGGAGGATACCAAGCCTTCCCTATGCCTTATAACACTTCTGCGCAACTTATACCAGGCTTCAGAGATGCTTTGCTTACAATGAAAGTAGGTGATAAAATACGCGTATTTATTCCTGCTACTTTAGGATATGGCGAAAGAGGTGCTGGCGATGTGATTCCACCTAATAGCGACCTTATTTTCGATATTGAAATTACAGATATAGCTAAATAAGTATAGAAAATAAGAATATACAAACTTTGTCAAAGTCTCTAACAGCCTGTCGTGCTACGACCTTTGACAAAGTTTTTTACTAACAACTAAAATAACTAAAAACTAAAAATGGTATACAAATTCAGAGTGATACTTGACGTTAAAGAAGACGTTTTTAGAGATATTATCATTCAAGGAGAAGCTACTTTGGAAGATTTACACAATGTAATCAACCAATCATTTGGCTTTGCTGGTGACGAAATGGCTTCTTTCTATCTTACCGATGAGGATTGGAATCAGGGAGAGGAAATCACCCTTTTTGATGTATCAGAAAGTGGAGAAATGCGCTTGATGGAAGAGACAACCATCGAATCGGTAGTAAGTGAAGAAGAGCCTAAACTGTTGTACGTATACGACTTTATGTCGATGTGGACGTTCTTCGTAGAATTAGTAGAGATTGATGAAGAAGAAACAGGCGCCTCTTATCCTGCTTTGATATACGCTCACGGTTCTATTCCTGCTGAAGCTCCCGAGAAATCATTCGTAGCTGATGATTTTGATGAGTTTGAAGATGAATTTAACGATTTTGACCTCGACGAAGACGATTATGGAAGTTTCAGTGAAGAAGAATATTACTAATAATACGTAATAGTAACAGATAACAAGTAACTATGCTAAATTTATATACAACAAACATTGAAACACTTTCTATTCACAGGGTAGGTAATCTAAGCAAAGGAGAACCTTTATTTCTTTCAGAAAAACCTTATGCACTAAACGATGAGATTATAGGGCTACTGAAAGAATACTTCTTTAAACCTTTCCGTGAAAAAGAAGAAAACTACTTTCACTTAGTACACGATACCGATGTTGAGTTCAATGAACTTTACCAGCTAGTAACTCCTATTTTTGAGGACGAGAGCTCTATTCACGAGCAATCTAAGAAGATTGCGCAACACTTGTACAATCAGTCTAATCACCCACATATCAAAAACGGAGAGGTGTATGTAGCGCTTCTTCACGACAGTTATTTAGATAATGAAAAGGTAAAAGCAGTAGGTATCTTCAAATCGGAGATGAGGAACAGCTTTTTGCAGTTTGAAGAACAGGCTAACCAGTTGGAGATGATTATCCAAGAGGGAGTGAACATTCACCGATTGGATAAAGGTTGTATTATCTTTAATGTGAATAAAGAGGACGGATACAAAATACTTTCTATTGATAGTAATCGTTACGACACTAAGTATTGGTTGGAGAACTTTTTAAATGTCGATGCATTAATAGACGATAATTTCTATACTAAAAAGTACTTAAAATTCAGCCAAGACTTTGCCAAAGATGTAATCTTGCCTGCCGAAGATAAAAAAGAAGAGGTACTGTTTATGAACCGTGCGATTAATTACTTCGCTAAGAATGATGATTTTGAAGAAACCTCGTTTATGAATGAAGTGTTTGAAAATCCTGAATTAATACCAGAGTTTAAGCACTACAAAGTAGAGAAAGGACCTAAGTACCAAATAGAAGATGTATCAACCTTCCCGATTGTTAATAAGGCTGTATCGGATGTGCGCAAAAAAATTAAAAATGTGATTGATTTAGACACTAATATCCAAATACGTATGGACTTTATCAATCCAGAATCAGTTGATAAGTTTATTGAGAAAGGTTGGGACGAAGAAAAACAAATGTATTACTATTTGGTGTACTTCAATAAAGAACAAAAAAGCTAGATTTTAAATGGTAATAGCATAAAAAAAGAGTCTGATATCAGACTCTTTTTTTATGCTTGTATGTATCTTATACCTTCTACGAAAAATGTATAAACTTAAATTCAGTAAAGAAATTGTATTCTTCTTTAGGTCTTAACACTACATTATCGAACTGTGGATGTTTAGTAGCATCGGCATAACCTTGTGCTTCAAAACAAATTCCTCTGCTTTGCCCTATAGTTTTGCGATGAGGTGGTTGCAACTTAGGTAAATAATATCCTGCATAGATATGTAACACAGGGTGATTGGTACGCACTTCCATTGCCAATGAACCTTCTCCGTTAGTAATTGTAGCCATTACTTCCTCAGAGGGAATCTCACGTACAAACGAATTATCAGTATGAGCATATACCTTTTGCCCTTTTCGGTAATCCAAACGTGTGCCAGCCACAGGAGGGCGTTCACCTGTAGGGGTAAAGAACCCTTCTTCTAATGGCACGTACTTATCAGCTTTTATTTGTAAGGTATTGTTAAGCACATCGGTATTGTTTTCATTGAGGTTAAAATATGTATGCTGAGTGAGATTTAAAATAGTAGGTGCATCGGTGATGCCGTGATAATCAATGCGCAAACGGTTATCGGAAGTAAGCGTATAGGTTACACGCACCGTTACCTCTCCTGGGTAACCCTCTTCGCCGTCTTTAGAAACATATTGTAAGGTTACTGAAGAATTATCTTCTCCCCTATTTACTGCCACTACGTCCCAAAAGACACTATCAAAGCCTACTGAGCCTCCGTGTATTTGATTTTCTCCTAAATTGCAGCGTAATTGTACTTCCTTGCCATCAATAATAGCTTTTCCATACTTTATACGCCCTGCGTTACGCCCTATAATCGCACCAAGATACGGATACTCTTTGCGGTAAGCCTCACTTACGTACTCTTCAAACGTGTCGAATCCCAATACACATTCTACCTTTTTCCCTTTTACAGGCACTTTAATAGAGCTAATCACACCACCAAAATTAAGTACGATTACTTCCATACCTCCTTTATTAGAAAGAACAATAGTTTGTAATTTTTCTTTATGATATTCTTTTTTCATCAATAATTATTTTTTTAGATAAAGATATTGAAATAATGCGAATCAAGAGTTGGATTGAGTTGTATGTAAATGAAGTACGTTATTAAAATATATTCACTTCAAACTCCAAGGCAATGCCAAACTTTTCTTGCACTTGAGCTTTTACATAATTAGCCACCGCTAAAATTTCCTCACCTGTAGCTTCACCATAATTCACCAATACCAATGCTTGATGTTTATGCACTCCTGCATCTCCTTTCCGATAACCTTTGAGTCCTGAGCGATCTATAAGCCAGCCTGCTGGCACTTTCACTTCGGTTTCATTTACTGGATAACAAGGAATTTCAGGATATTGCTGTTGTAGTTTTTCGTAATCAGTTTTTAGAACAATTGGGTTTTTAAAGAAACTGCCACAATTACCTAAAACATTAGGGTTAGGCAATTTACTTTCGCGAATGGTAATAATCGCATCGGACAACTCTTCGGGGGTAGGTTTGGTAATTCCTCGCTCTGAAAGGACTTGCTGAATAGCCCCATATTGCGTGTGCAATTGGTGGTTCTTTTTAGTAAGTTTAAAAGTAACCGAAGTAATGATGTAATTACCCTTCTCTTTCCCCTTAAAAATAGATTCTCGATAAGCAAAAGCACATTCTGCATTTGTAAATATGCGTTTTTGCAGTGTATGAACCTCAATAGTCTCACAGCTCTCCATTACATCTTTTATTTCCACCCCATAAGCCCCTATGTTCTGTACAGGAGTGGTACCTACATTGCCGTAAATCAGTGAAAGATTTTCAAGTCCGCCATAGCCCTGTTGTAAAGTATAACGCACAAATTGGTGCCAATTCTCTCCAGCTTGTGCTTTAAGCCATATGTATTCATCAGTTTCTTTTACAGTGCTAATGCCTTTAAGCAAAATATGAAACACAGGTTGCGTAATATTTTTAGTGAGAAGCATATTGCTTCCACCCCCCAAAACAAATGGATTGTGATACTCTTGTAACGCACTGATGAGTTCCTTTTCGCTATGGATAGGAATATATTTTTCAGCTTGAACTTTAAGGTTAAAAGTGTTAGGTATTTGCATAACTTACGGTCTACTTACAAGTGCAAAGGTATGTAAAAAAAATGAATTAGCAAATGTGAAAAATTAGTAAATTAGCAAATGGAGATTGATGGCTTAGTAGTAGGGTCACGAAGAAACGGAAGATAACGGAGAGGTTCGGAAGATGGTTGAAGGGGATTTTGGTGAAAAAGGGTTATTAGGAGGGTATGCTTAGCTTATAGGAAGCTTATACGAATCTTGGAAGATTGGTATACAATAGCTATGTAAATAATTAAAAATGAGGAGTTAAGAGTTAATGAAAAACCGTAGTTTTGAGGGAAATAAAGCGATGTAAAACGAAAGGATAGACCGTTGTTTGCTCTTAGTCTGTAAGTCTCACAAAGTTATTAACAAACCCTTTTATTGCACTAAAAATAAATTTGTTACCTAATAAATTTTGGCTTTTCAACTTTTTTTTCTACCTTTGTGCCTTGAAAATGCCAACTACCTATCGAATAAGTAAAACACTACTAACAGTTTAAAACTAATAACAAATGGCTAAAATAGATTCTTTTAAAGAAACAATGCTCGCTGGATACTCCTTTAAAGGTGATTACATTACCTTAGGAGGGGCTATCTACGAAGGGCAACCTATTGAAAACGTATTGGTAAATTTACCTTTAAAAACACTTAACCGCCACGGACTTATCGCAGGAGCTACGGGTACAGGTAAAACTAAAACTCTGCAAGTTATCGCCGAAAACCTTTCTAAAAAAGGTGTTCCTGTATTGCTAATGGACTTGAAAGGTGACCTTAGTGGTATTGCTGAATCTGGTGAAGTAAAGCCTTTTATCTTAGAGCGTTTAGGTAAGATAGGCTTAGACTTTCAACCACAGGCATTCCCCACCGAACTACTGACCATTTCGGAGCAAAAGGGTGTGCGTATGCGTGCTACTGTATCAGAATTTGGCTCTGTGCTACTTTCACGCATTTTAGACCTAAGCGATGTGCAAGAAGGTGTTTTGGCAGTGGTTTTTAAATACTGCGATGACCACGCACTACCCTTGTTAGACCTAAAAGATTTAAAGAAAATACTTCAATATGCCACTGATGAAGGAAAGACCGACTTCGAGAAAGAGTACGGAGCGGTTTCTAAGTCCTCAACAAGTGCTATCTTGCGTAAAATTGTGGAATTAGAGCATCAAGGTGCTGAACTTTTTTTCGGCGAGCGCAGTTTTGAACCAGCTGACTTAATGAGAACCAATGCACAGGGCGAAGGTTATGTAAACATCATTCGCCTTACAGACATTCAAGACCGTCCTAAGATGTTCTCGACCTTTATGTTGAGTCTTTTGGCTGAAATTTACACTACTTTCCCCGAAGAAGGCGATATGTCGAAACCTAAGTTGGTTATCTTTATCGACGAAGCGCACCTTATTTTCAATGAGGCTTCCAAAACGCTTCTCAACCAATTAGAGAACATTGTAAAGCTCATACGTTCAAAAGGTGTGGGACTTATTTTCTGTACTCAAAACCCTACCGATATCCCCGATGCGATACTCTCTCAGCTGGGTATGAAGGTACAACACGCTCTGCGTGCTTTCACCGCTAAAGACCGTAAAGCCATTAAGCTGATTGCAGAGAATTATCCTTCATCAGAATTTTACGACACTACCGATACGCTTACTTCCTTAGGAACAGGAGAAGCACTGGTAACAGTACTGAACGAAAAAGGAATACCTACCCCATTGGTAGACACAATGATGCGCGCACCGATGAGTAGAATGGATATCCTTAGTGATAGTGAAATTGAAGCGTTGGTAGGGCGTTCGGAGTTAGTGCGCAAATACAACGAAGTTATCGACCGTGAAAGCGCTTATGAAATCTTAAATAAGAAAATAGAGGACGTGCGGAAAGAGGAAGAGAAGCAAAAAGAAGCTAAGGAAGCCGAAAAAGCTTCTGCTCCTAAGCCCACTACACAAAAAACCACTACTAAGCGTTCGGGTACTAATCCTTTGATAAAAATGGTTACAAGTGCGTCGTTCGTCAGAGGAGTTTTAGGAATATTAAATAAAATTATCAAGAAATAATGAAAAAATACTTTATCATCATTACTGTTCTTTTAACTATTGTGGCGTGTAACAATAAAAAGAATGAGTTCCTCATCACTAATAACAGTGTAGGAGTTCTCCAAAAAGGCACTCCCATACAAAAGTTAGATTCTATCTTTGCTAAGGACTCCATAGTAAACTCGACTATGGAAGGAGAGTTGCGTTATGCAAGTGCTGAGCGCATTACTATTTTAGACAAAGAAGGTAAAGAGCTTCTTGAAATTACTCCCACTACCAATGATAAGGGGGACAAAATAGTAGAAAGTGTATTGATATTGTGCGATAAATACGCTACCGAAAAAGGGATTTCGTTACAGAGTACTTTTAAAGACGTAAAGAGCAAATATCCCGATTTAGAAATTGAGCCTTCTATCAGTAGCGTAATGGTTACTCCAAAAGGAAAGAATTACTACTTTACTTTCGACAAATCGGCTCTTAAAACAGCTTTTGACCTTACCGATAATATCTCAGAAGGAGATATTGAGGAAAGCGCCAAAATCGCTCGTATTACAGTTAATTTTTAAGTTGAACGAAGATTAATAACTATTTATAATTTTAACACGAGTGATACACTCGTGTTCATTTTGTATAAAATCAATTGATAAAGATGAACAATATTAAACTAAACAGCATTGAAGAAGCTGTTGAAGACATAAAAAAAGGAAAAGTCGTTATTGTAGTAGATGATGAAAACCGCGAAAATGAAGGCGATTTTATTGCTGCTGCTGAAAAGGTAACTCCTGAGATGATTAATTTTATGATTACCAACGGTCGCGGGTTAGTCTGTGCTCCTCTTACTGAAAAACGTTGTGCTGAGCTTGACCTTCCGATGATGGTGCAAAACAACACCGTACTGCACGAAACTCAGTTTACTGTTTCAGTAGATTTAAAAGGTCAGGGTTGTACTACCGGTATTTCAGCTTTCGACCGGGCAAAAACTATTCAAGCATTAGTAGACCCAAAGACCACTCCTTTCGACTTAGGGCGTCCTGGACATATATTCCCTTTACGCGCTAAAGAAGGCGGAGTGCTTCGCCGTACAGGACACACAGAAGCAACTATTGACCTCACTCGTATTGCGGGACTAAAACCTGCCGGTATTTTAGTAGAAATCTTAAATGAAGATGGTACGATGGCACGATTACCTCAGTTGGTGGAAGTAGCTAAGAAATTCGACCTTAAAATCATTTCTATTGAAGACCTTATTGCTTATCGTATGCGCAAAGACACACTTGTGATAAAGAAAGAAGATTTCTTGTTGCAAACCCCTTATGGAGAATTCCGCTTGCGCGCTTATGAACAAACTACTAACAAGCAAATACACTTAGCCTTTACACAAGGCACTTGGAAAGCAGATGAACCTGTGCTTACGCGCGTTCATTCATCGTTTATCAGTAATGATATTCTGGAAGTTATAGCAGGAGATAAGGACAACCCTCTTGAACGCATTTTCAGAAAAATTAATGAGGAAGGCAAAGGAGCTGTGATAGTAATTAATAAAGAAGGTTATTCGAAAACGTTGTTACAGCACATTACCGAAATCAAAGAACACCAAACAGGACACCCTCTTCCTCAAGTAGGTAAAGATACCAAAGATATTGGGATGGGAGCTCAAATACTCAACGATTTAGGTATTAGGAAACTTCGATTACTTACCAACTCTAAAAATGCGTCTAATTACGTAGGAATGTCGGGCTACGGTCTTGAAATTACGGAAGAGATACCGTATTAATTAGAATGGGAAGATAGGAAATAATTATATGACACATATCATTATGAGAAAAATAACACTCTTTTTAGCCCTAATTGCCAGCTCATTTTCTTTTTCACAAGAGTTGAATGCCGTGGTAACGGTCAATACACAACAGGTAAATTTAAGTAATCGCTCAGTCTTTAAGACCTTAGAAAAATCTTTACAAGAATTTATCAATCAAACCCGTTGGACAGATTTGAAAGTGCGCGAAAACGAACGTATCCGTTGTAGTTTTACTCTGGTGATTAATAAGTTTGAAAATTCGCACTATGAAGCAAGTCTTTTGGTGCAATCTTCTCGTCCTGTATACAATTCAGCTTATCAATCTCCTGTATTTAACTTGCAAGATAAAGAAGTAGCTTTTGACTATCAAGAGTTTGCCCCTCTTACCTTCAATGAAAATGCCTTTGAGTCGAACCTCACGTCGGTAATAGCTTACTATGCCTATTTGCTATTAGGGTTCGATGCTGATACGTTTGCTGAAAATGCAGGGAGACCTTATTTCTTAAAGGCACAACAAATTGCTAATATAGCACAAAACAGTAGTTATACAGGTTGGGCTGATAATGGTAAAAACAACCGATTCTTGTTAATAAATGAGCTCATTTCAGAAAATTACACTGATTATCACAAAGCTTTATACCAATACCATCGTTTGGGCTTAGATATAATGAGCACCGATGAGAAAGGCGGAAAAGAAGCTATCCAGAATGCTATTATTTTACTTGAAAAAATACCAAGCCTACGGTTGAGCTCCTATGCAATGATATTGTTTTTTAATGCAAAAACTGATGAAATTGCCTCTATTTACTCAGGTGGAATGATTTTTAATACCAAAATGCTAAAAGAAGCCTTAATGAAATTAGCTCCCACCCAAGTAACTAAGTGGAATGAAATAAAATAAGGAATATGCTCAACACTCTATCTATAAAAAATTATGCATTAATTGATGACCTAAAAGTTGACTTCCCTAAAGGCTTTATTATTATCACAGGCGAAACAGGTTCAGGAAAATCTATAATGCTTGACGCTCTTTCCTTAGTATTGGGGAAACGTGCCGATATGTCTGCTTTGAGGAATAAAGATGAAAAATGTGTAATTGAAGCCGAATTTTCTTTGCAAAATTATGAATTTCAATCTCTCTTCAATGAGCTGGAAATAGATTATGACCCTCAAACTATTATACGTCGTGAAATTCTTCCTTCGGGAAAATCTCGAGCTTTCGTCAATGATTCTCCTGTAACATTAGACGTGCTTTCACGTTTAGGTGAAGTACTCGTAGATATTCATTCTCAGCATCAGACGCTTTCTTTAAGTGACACAGCTTTTCAGTTTGAAATTATAGATGCAATGGCTGAAAATAAATCTTTATTAGAGGAATACCAACGTCTTTTAGTACTACTTAAAAACGAACAAAAAAAACTACAAGAGCTCATAGATTTCCAACAGACAGCTAATAAAGAATACGATTACAATCTGCACCAACTCAAAGAACTGAAATCGGTTACTTTAGGAGAAGGCATTTTGGAGGAATTGGAAGAAAGCTATGAAGAAGCCTCTAACATCGAAGAGATAAAAGAAAATGTAGCTGAAAGTTTATATTTGCTCAACGATGAGAACATAGGTATCTTGAATAATTTGCGTGAACTGCGTCGCGCTTTTTCAAATCTTACAGAATACAAACAGCAATACCGCGAATTATACGAACGCATTGACTCAGCTTTCTTAGATTTAGAAGATTTGAGTAGAGATGTATCAGACATTGATGAAAACATAGAAACAGACCCAGAAAATTTAGAGGAAATATCTAAGCAACTCAATAAAATCTACTCACTTCAGCAAAAGCACAAAGTAACAACTGTTGAAGAGTTGATGAGTATTCAAGAGCGTTTAGAGAAGGCTGTTTCTAAAACTGAAAGCGCAGATTTCGACCTTAAAGAACAACAAGAGTTAGTTGCAAAACAACAAGCAGAAACCTCTAAAAAAGCAACTGAGTTACACAAAACTCGTGAAAAAGTAATTCCTACTCTCACTAAACAATTAGAGAACTTTATGCACGAATTAGGAATGCCCAATGGGCGTTTTGATATCAAGCTAACATCTACCTCACATTTCTTTAACAACGGAAATGATGAGCTCTCATTTTTATTTTCTGCCAATAAAGGGGGAGATTTTGGACCATTAAAGAAAGTAGCTTCAGGAGGAGAATTATCACGTATAATGTTAGCTGTAAAAGCTATAATGGCAGCACATACAGCACTCCCTACTATTATGTTCGACGAAATTGATACAGGAGTATCAGGTGAAATTTCTCAAAAAATGGGTGATATAATGAAACAAATGAGCAAAAACAGACAGGTATTTGCTATTACCCATTTACCACAGATAGCGGCTAAGGGTGCTTATCATTTTAAAGTGTTTAAAGAAGATATAACTGGTAAGACGACTACCCATCTTAAAATGCTCACCGAACAAGAACGCATTTCAGAACTCTCAGAAATGCTTGAAGGAAAAAATAGTGGTGAATCAGCTCGTAATCACGCAATAGAGCTTTTAAGAAAAGGATAAAAAACAGACAAGTATTAACTTTCTAGACTAATAATAAATTATTATGCTTCCCATTGAAGAGTATAAAACAGCTTTTTTACAGCATATAGAAAAAATTTTTACTCCCAAAGAGCCTATTCACCTCTATGAACCTATTCAGTACATTCTTAACTTAGGGGGAAAGCGTATTCGCCCTATACTTACTCTTATTGCAACCGATATTTTTGGTAAAGACTATCGCAAAACACTTAATGCAGCTACTGCCATAGAGGTTTTTCACAACTTTTCACTTATCCACGACGATATTATGGATAATGCTTCTCTAAGGCGTGGCAAACCTACTGTACATCAAAAATGGGATACAAATGTAGGTATACTTTCAGGAGATGCTATGCTTATCATTGCCTATAAATTATTAGAGGATTATCCTTCAGAAATATTTCAAGAATTAGTAAAAACATTAAGTGAAACAGCCCTTAAAGTATGTGAAGGACAGCAAATGGATATGGATTTTGAAAAGCTACAAGAGGTAAGTATTGAGGCATATATGCAAATGATTTCATACAAAACTTCAGTTCTTATAGGAGCTGCCTTACAAATGGGTAGTATTATCTCTGAAACTACTAAGGAAAACCAAATAAATATGTACAATTTCGGTTTAAATTTAGGAATAGCTTTTCAGTTACAAGATGATTATTTGGATACTTTTGGAGATGCTTCATTTGGTAAAAAAATAGGAGGTGATATTATAGAGAATAAGAAAACTATACTCTATTTAAAATCTTTAGCCCTAAGCAATGAAAAACAACGTGAAGAACTATTGAGAGCATATACTTTAAATGAAGTTGATAATAAAATAGCAAGAGTAAGAGAGATTTTTCAGATAACAAATGCAGACAAAGCAGTTCGCCAGCTGATAGAAAATTATACTCAAAAAGCTCTTATGATATTAGAGAAAATAACTATAGGAGATGATAAACGAGAATACCTCAGAACTTTTGCCCTACAATTAATGGATAGAAAAATATAAAACGGTATAGATTTTGTGCTTATAAAACAAGATTTCAAAACCTTTTAAATAACTTATGATATGAAAAAAACAACTGTTTTTATACTCCTAATTATGGCTGTTGTTCTTAGTTCTTGTGCTAGTGTATATGTAGCTACAGATTATGACCAACAGGCCGATTTTTCTGCATACAAATCATTTGCTTTCTTTAAAGAAGGTATTGATAAAGTTCCTATCTCAGATTTAGATAAGAAACGTATTTTACGAGCTATTGAGCGTAATTTAACTTCTAAAGGAATAACACTTTCTGAAAAACCAGACGTTTTAGTAAATATCTTTACACGTGAACAAGAAAATGTAGATGTATATAACAATTCTCCGTACTATTGGGGCTGGGGAATGGGTTGGGGGCCTTTTTGGGGAGGAGCAACCTATAATGTAGCTCGAAGTACAGAAGGTTCTCTTTATATTGAAATTATAGACGCTCATAAACGCGAACTTATTTGGCAAGGTAAAGGTATAGGTAACCTACCTCAAACAACGGAACGCAAAGAAGAAGCTATTAATAACTTCGTAAATAAAATATTAGAAAAATATCCTCCAAAACAGTAAGTCTCATAAATTATTCAAGTACTTACTCATAATAAAAGTTTCCAAAAATATGGAAACTTTTTTTGTTTATTAAGTTTTTTATCGTACCTTTGCCCCCGATTTAGAACAAACAAAAGATGGATTTAATTAAACTTTCTATTAAGCGTCCCAGTGTACTTATTGTGATGCTCTTGTTGTTGCTACTTGGTGGCTTCTATTCGTATAAGTTATTGAACTACGAGCTCATTCCTAAGTTTGAAGTGAATGTAGTTACAATCTCTACTGTGTATGCGGGAGCCTCTCCTTCGGAGATTGAGAGCACCGTGACAAAGAAAATCGAAGATGCCGTTTCGGCTTTGGAAAATATCAAAAAGATACAATCATATTCGTATGAAAGCCTTTCGGTGGTAGTAGTACAACTTACTAACGATGCGAATGTAGATAACACCCTTAATGAGGCACAGCGCAAAATTAATGCAATAAGAGCTGATTTGCCCGATGATGCTAAAGAACCATCATTGAGTAAATTCTCTCTTTCCGATTTGCCTATTGTGTCCATAGGGGTTACCTCTAATCTATCGGCACAAGAATTGTACGACTTGGTAGATAAAAAAATACAGCCGGAGTTATCACGTGTTCCAGGAGTAGCACAAGTGAATATAATAGGTGGTCGCAAACGCGAAATACGCGTGAGCATTGATGCTAAGAAGTTAGAAGGTTATGGTCTTTCTATAGCTCAAGTACAACAATTGATTGCAGCTTCGAATATGGAAATTCCTGCGGGTAAAATTAAAACTCGTGAGAATAGCACTTCTATACGTTTGCTTGGTAAATTACAAGATGTGAAACAATTACGCAACCTTATACTTGCTTCACAGAATGGACTAGAGATACGGCTTTCGGATGTAGCTGATGTGCAAGATACCGAAGAAGAAGCTACCAAAATAGCGCGTATAGACCAAGAAAATACTCTCTTGCTACAAGTATTGAAACAAACTGATGCTAATGCTGTATCGGTGAGTGAGTTGGTACGCAAGAAGATGGAACAAGTAGAGCAGACTTATAAAAATGATGGAGTAAAGATGCTATTGGCTGAAGATACTAGTGAGTTTACCTTGGAAGCAGCCAACTCTGTAATGTCCGATTTGATATTGGCAATTGTATTGGTAGCAGTAGTGATGTTCTTCTTCCTTCACAGCCTACGTAATGCTATTATTGTAATGGTATCTATACCTACTTCTCTCATTGCTACTTTTATAGGTATGTATTTCTTTGGTTTTACACTGAACTTGATGAGCCTTGTTGCCCTTTCGATGGTGGTAGGTATCTTGGTGGACGATGCTATTGTAGTATTAGAAAACATTCACCGCCATATGGAGATGGGTAAGAATAAAGTGCGTGCTGCTTTTGATGGTTCTAAGGAAATTGTGCTTACTGTAATGGCAATTACCTTAGTAATTGTGGTAGTGTTCGTTCCTATTTCATTAGGTAATGCTATTGTAGTAAAAGTATTGCGTGAGTTTTGTTTGACTGTAGCTATTGCTACAATGCTTTCATTATTGATGTCTTTTACAGTAGTCCCTTGGTTGTACTCTAGGTTTGGAAAATTAGAACACGCAAATCCCAATTCATTTTTAGGAAAGATGACCATAGGATTTGAAGGATACCTCAAACGCTTTACACAGTTCTTCTCTGACTTATTGGTATGGGTATTTGCCAATAAATGGAAAACTATTATTTTGGTATTTTTCCTTTTTGTAGGTTCTTGTTCATTGATTCCTACTGGATTTATCGGATCTGAGTTTATGCCTAATATGGATAGAGGAAAGTTTTTAGTGCAGTTTGAATTGAATAAAGATGCTTCCTTAGAGCAGACTAACTTTATGACCCAAAAAGCTGAAAATTATCTTCGTAGCTTAAAAGTTGAGGGTACCAATAAACCTTTGGTAGAGAGTATGATTACTACTGTAGGACAGTCTACCAGTGGTATGGGAGCTTCACAAGCAACCCCTTACAAATCGGAAATACAGCTTACTATTATCGATAAGAAAGAACGTAATGAATCGACTAACGTAATTGCGGCAAAGCTGAAACGCAAACTGAGTCAGTATTTAGTAGAAGCTAAAGTGAAGACTGTACCGGTAGGATTGATGGGAGCTGAACAATCCCCAATTGCTTTGGTAGTTACTTCTGACAATGTGGAAGTAGCCCAACAGTACGCTGAGAAAACAGCTGAGCTTCTTAAAACTGTTGAAGGTGCTACTGAAATTAAGCTTTCCTCAGAATCTGGTAATCCCGAAATAAATGTGCAGATAGACCGCGATAAGATGGCAATGTTAGGACTTAATATTGCTACTGTAGGGGGAACGATGCGAACCGCTTTTAATGGTAATGACGACAGTAAGTTCCGTACAGGAGATTCAGAATACAATATTAATATAGTGTTTGAAGAAGGTAGCCGTCAGTCTATAGACGATATAGAAAATATGATGTTTATCAACTCGGTGGGACAACAGGTAAAACTATCACAATTTGCTAATATTGTTTATGCTTCAGGACCTACACAGCTAGAACGTTATGACAAATCGCCTTCGGTAACCGTAAAAGCTCAATCGGTAGGTCGTCCTACAGGTACTATAGTTTCAGAATGGAAAACTAAGATAGACCAATTAGAAAAACCTGCTAACGTACACTTTGTGTTTACAGGTGACCAAGAGATGCAAGACGAAGGTTTCGGTACCTTGTTTATATCGCTCTTTGCAGCTATTCTCTTAGTTTATATGGTAATGGTAGTATTATACGACAGTTTTTCACGACCTTTTGTGGTATTGTTCTCTATACCGCTTTCGTTCATTGGAGCTTTAGTAGCTTTGGCATTAGCCAATATGTCACTCAATATCTTTACTCTTTTAGGTATCATTATGCTTATTGGGTTAGTTGCTAAGAACGCAATTATGTTAGTAGACTTCGCTAACCACCGCAAGCAAGAAGGGGAAGATACTGTAACTGCATTAATACAAGCAAACCATGCCCGTTTACGCCCTATCTTGATGACGACTATCGCAATGGTAGCAGGTATGATTCCGCTTGCTATTGCCAATGGAGCAGGTGCCGAAGTGAACAATGGTTTGGCGATTGTAATTATAGGTGGACTTATTTCGTCATTGTTCTTAACACTTATTGTAGTGCCTTTGGTATACCTTATTTTTGACAATATTGGCAGACGTTTCGGTAAAGGTACTAAGACTGATTACGAAAAACTGATGATTGCCGATTACGAGCACAGAGACATCAAAGGCGAACACGAAGTATAACTATAATTCATCTTATTTTTTACTTATCTCTTAGACGGTGTGAGGTCGTAGCACGACAGGCAGATAGAGCGAGACGCATAGGCAGATATAGTGAAAAGACGAACAAAAGACGAACAAAAGACGAACAAAAGACGAAGGAATGACAGACCTAAGAGGATATTAAGTTGAACTAATGTTAGTCAGTTCATTTATTACCGCAACGGTATGACAGGCTACTATGGCTGCTGTTTCGGTGCGTAAGCGAGTATCTCCTAATGAGATAGGCACAAATGCTTGTTGCAAAGCGGTGTTTATCTCATTAGTAGAGAAATCGCCTTCAGGACCTATAAGCACGGTAATACGCTCAGGAAAGGACTTGAGTGCGCGAGAGAGCAAGCGCTTTTCATTTTCTTGACAGTGAGCTATATATTTAGCTGAACTATCTGTCAGCATCGTTTTGAAAAACTGAGCTGATGCAATAGGAGCATTCAGTTTAGGCAAATAGCATTGCAACGATTGTTTCATTGCTGAAAGGAGTATCTTTTCAAAACGTTCTACTTTGATAGTGGTACGCTCAGAATGTTCACAGATAATAGGAGTAATTTCATCAACGCCTATTTCGGTGGCTTTCTCCAAAAACCACTCATAACGTTCATTCATCTTGGTAGGTGCTACCACCAAATGTAAGTAGTAAGGACGGGGAAGCTGAGGAGTACATTTCAGTATAGACACCTCACATTGTTTAGGTGTAGCGAAATCTAATTTTGCTTCAAAAAGAAGTCCTTTACCATTGGTAATATGGAGTGTATCGCCTGCTTTTTTGCGCAGTACCTTTACTATATGTTGGCTTTCTTCCTTATCAAAAAAGCAATTTGTGCTACTTGAATGAAGGTTGGAGTGGAAAAATAATTGCATACTCATAATTTTATTTTCTTAGAAAAAATGGGCTTTATTGCGGGACAAAGATACAACAAAATAAAAAAAAGTAGATTTTTTATTTTGTAATTATAAAAATTGACTTACTTTCGCCCCGTGAAAAGTAATATTAATATGAAACGTGTAATAGTAGACTACAACAAACTAACTAATGAGATTCTCTCAATGTTGGTAGAGAAATACCCCGAAGGGTATACAGATGCAGATGTGATTCGTTTTAAGAACGCTAAAAATGAAACAGTTGATGCCTTGGAAGTCCGTACTGATGACACTATATATTTAGTGAAAGTAAGTACCCGCTTAGCTGACACTATGGAAAACTTCGACGAAGATGATGACTTTATGAATAACGAAGAAGATGATATGAGTGTAAGCAATTTAGATATACCTGATGACTCTTCATTAGACGACGAATAATAAAACACTAAAAAGCGTATGATTACCGCTTATATTCCTTATCAAAATATTCGTTTTTTCTCTAAACTCATCACTGATTATGTAGGTGAGAATAAAAAATTACGTCCTTTTTATCATAATTTCCCTTCATTGTTAGAATTTAAAAAGCAAATAGAAGAAAAAGCTCTTGATTTTACTGAGGAGAAACGCCATATTTTGGTCAGTAGTTTAAAAGAACAATACGCTGAGGTAAAAACTACTCCGAAAGTACTTAAAAACATCGAACTTTTATCCAAAAGTAATACTTTTACCATCACTACGGGACATCAATTAAGTCTTTTTACAGGACATCTTTACTTCATTTTCAAGATAATTTCGGTAATTAATACTGCTAAACAGCTCGCCGAAAAGTACCCTGATAAGCACTTTGTACCTGTATATTGGATGGCTACAGAAGACCACGATTTTGAGGAAATTAACCACTTTCACTTCAACAATCGCACAATTTGCTGGAATAGCGACCAAACAGGAGCCACAGGCAACTTTGCTACTGACACACTTGAAGCGGTGTTTCAGACTTTTGACAAAGCCATAGGTCTAGGCAAAAATGCTAATACTTTGCGCACACTCTTCCACGATAGTTATCTGAAAAATAAAGATTTAGCCTCTGCCACTCGTTACTTAGTAAATGCTCTCTTCGAAACATACGGAGTTGTAGTAATAGATGGTAACGATAAAGCCCTAAAAAGGCAATTTATCCCTTACATAAGCGATGATTTACTACACAGTGTGGCACATACTGAGGTTACTAAAAGTATTAAGGCTTTACAGACTGTAAATAGCTCTTATCCCGTGCAAGTGAACCCTCGTGAGGTGAATATGTTTTATCTTACAGAAGGAGGACGACATCGCCTTGTGCGCAGTGCGGACGGCTTTGAAGTACACGGTACGGATATTTGTTTTTCTGAGGAGGGGATTTTAGAGGAACTACGCACCTATCCAGAACGATTTTCGCCCAATGTAATCTTACGACCTTTATATCAAGAAGTAATATTACCCAATTTGGCATATATTGGTGGAGGCGGTGAAATAGCCTATTGGCTGGAATTAAAAGGCTTTTTCAATAAGGAGAAAGTACCCTTCCCAATACTAATGTTGCGTAATTCAGCAATGCTTATTTTGCAAAGACAAGCTGAAAAACTACAAAAACTACAACTTTCAGTAGAAGACTTATTTCTAAAACCAGAAGATTTAAAAAACAAGAAAGTAAGACAGTTAAGCGAATTTCCTATAGATTTTACTCCTGAAAAAGAGTTACTACACAGACAGTTTGAGCATTTATATGAGTTAGCTAAACGCACTGATGTTACTTTTGAGAACGCTGTAAAAGCACAAGAAGTAAAACAGCTGAAAGGGTTAGACAAACTGGAAAAACGCCTCTTAAAAGCCCAGAAAAGAAAGTTTGCAGAGGAATTGGAACAGACTATTTTTTTACAAAATGAACTCTTTCCTAACGGAGCCTTACAGGAGCGTTTTGCTAACTTCACAGATTTCTATTTGATGAAAGGAGAAGAACTCATTCCTGAGTTAATAAAAGACTTTAATCCGTTTGATTTTAGGTTTGTGGTAATACAATGAAAATGTTGTATCTTTGCACCCAAAATAACGAACAATGAAAAGTATTCTTGAAATAAGAACAGACTTCCCTATACTCTCACGCACTATTCATAACAAACCTCTTATCTATTTTGATAATGGAGCAACTTCGCAAACGCCTACACAAGTGATAGAGGCAATAGTGCATTATTACAGTTACCAAAACGCTAATATACATCGTGGAGTACACACTCTCAGCCAAGAAGCTACCGATGCTTATGAAGAAGCGAGGAAGAAACTACAACGCCACTTCAATGCCCGTAAAAGCTCTGAAATTCTTTTTACTGCGGGAACTACCCACAGTATTAATTTAGTGGCTAATGGTTATGGCGCACTGATGCAAGAGAGAGACGAAGTAATTATTTCGGCTTCAGAACACCACAGCAATATAGTACCTTGGCAATTGGCTTGTCAACGGAGTGGGGCTACCCTAAAGGTAATCCCGATGAATGAAAAAGGAATTTTGGACTTAGAGGTGTATAACCAACTGCTAAATAAACGTACGAAGATAGTGTGTGTACAGCACGTATCGAACGCCTTAGGAAATATTCACCCTATAGAAGAAATTATAGAAAAAGCACACCGCGTAGGAGCTGTTGTATTAGTAGATGGAGCACAAGCAGCCCCACATTTGCAACCCGATATGCAAACTCTCGATGTTGATTTCTATGCTGTTTCAGCTCATAAAATGTACGGACCTACGGGGGTAGGAGCGTTGTATGGTAAAGAAGAATTACTATTACAATTACCTCCTTATCAAGGAGGGGGAGAAATGATAAAAGAAGTGCATTTTGAAGAGAGTACTTATGCCGACCTCCCTTATAAGTTTGAAGCAGGTACTCCTAATATTTGTGGAGGTATTGCGTTTGGATCTACAATTGACTATATACAGCAATTGGGAATGGAAGCTATTGCTACACACGAACACAAATTATTAGAATATGCTATCGCTAAATTACAAAATATAGAAGGCATTACTCTTTACGGTAATGATGATTTGAGTAAGCGTACCGCTGTTATATCATTTAACTTACAAAACATTCACCCTTACGATGTAGGTGTAATTCTCGACCAATTGGGAATTGCTGTACGTACGGGGCATCATTGTGCCCAACCTATTATGGACTTCTACTGCATACCAGGTACAGTTCGAGCGAGCTTTGCTGTTTACAATACCTTTGAAGAAATAGATACCTTTGTAGAAGCTGTAAAAAAAGCTCAGAAAATGTTAAGCTGATAAACGTATAAAAGGAATTTAAGATATAAATACTATAGTTTCTCGTAAAAAGGTCTCTCTATATCAAAGATTTCTTGCAATAGTTGCTCGGTATACTGACTGTACAAAGCGAGAGTTTGAGCGGTTACATCATAGTCTTTTACCTTGTTGATATAGGTGTGGAAACGCAAGAATCCTTTTTGCAAACGCTTAAACGATAGGTTGGCAACTATCATCGGTTCATCAATCTTGAAATGCTGGGTAATCATATAAGCATAAGTGAGGAGTTGGAAGGCTTTGCCATACTTAATATCGGTAATGAGGTTATTCCAATCTTTGATGCGCACATCGGTTTCTTCTACAATACCTGTTTTGTAGTCGATGATGTGCAACACTCCGTTACGTCTATCCACCCGGTCGATAATCCCTTTGAAATTAACAAGAAAAGGCAAGTGAGAAGCTTGGAAAGGTATTTTTATCTTCTGTTCTAAATACAGAGGAATAATTTCAGTACCACTCTTTATTTCGTTGAGTTCCAAAGTTAAAAAACTACGCACATATTTCTCTATTACATTGAAAATAAGCCAGTTTTTACCCGTCCTAAAATCAGTACTTCTGTACTCTTCTTCAAAGCGTTTTTCGATAGTAGGGAGTACCAAAGGTTGCATTTTTTTGATGTGCTCTTCGGTGAGTATTTCGTTTAAAAAAGGTGTGTACAAATCTTCTAAAGTGCCGTGTACGATATTTCCAAAAGTACGGGCTTCAACAGTTTCTTCTACCTCTTTTTCTTCGTATACCTGTAGTACTTGTTGCTCGTAGAAAGTGAGTGGGTTGCGGATATAGGTAGTTAGTGCTGAAGGTGAAATGCCTTTCTCCGCAAGTGCCTTTAGTGCATCGATTACAGCGGTCGTTTTTTTGATATTAAGAGGTCGCAACACAGCAGGATATACCTCAGGTGCCTTAATTTGATGCACTACCTTGTGAGTGGGAATTTTCTCTGCCAACAATTGGAGGATAAACCTACTTTTTTCCTTACTTTTCAGACTATTCATCTCGGTATCGTAGAATAGGTGTACTTGTTTGGCGCGCTGTAAAATGCGGTAGAAGTTGTAACTGTACACCGCATCACGCTCTTTGTAGGTAGGCAATTCCAGTTCGTACTTCACATCATAAGGAATCAGAGAGCTGTCGCTTTTGCCTAAGGGTAATACACCTTCGTTTACCGAAGTGATAATCACGCGTTCAAAATCTAAACTACGGCTTTCCAGTACTCCCATCACTTGCAAGCCTTCCAAAGGCTCACCGCGGAAATTGAGCGAACTCTTCTGTAATACATCTAAGTAAAAATGATAGAGCGTTTTCACCGAATCGATATAGTTGTACTGCTCTTGCAACTGCTTCAACTGATTGAATAACTGGAAGAAGCGATAAGCATACTCTTGAGTGAGTAGGTGAGTATTGCTCTTAGGGTCGATTTGTGCTTTTAGGCGATAGATAAGCGTAATAGCATTGTCGATAAGAGTAATGATGAGTGCTTTGCCTTTGGCATCGGGGAATAGTAAAGTGAGCATCTCGTGTTCAGTATCATCTACCGACTCGAATAGCTTTTTACGGGTGATATAAGTGAGGTTATGCGTTTTGATGTGCTGCGAAATATGGCGCACCACATCTTCTTTTAGCAAGGTGTGCAAGAAAGGTTGAGAGAGCAGGTTCAGTATATCTTTATGGTAAAAACTCTTGGAAAGATGCAAGCGAAAATAGGCAACAAAAAGGTCGTTGAGAGGAGTTTGTTGCAAGGGGTAGCCCATAGTAATGTTCACACTTGTTTTGGGTTGCACGGCTTGTAGTACAGGTATGAGCAAATTCTCATCGGCGATGATGAGGGCGGTTTTTTCTAATGCTTTGGCAGGGGTATTTTTGAGCAGTTCGGCTACACTATGTGCCTGATTGATGCTTTTGGGTACCCCCGTAAGATAAAGTTCTTTCTCTTTTTCGTAATTGCTTTGTATGAACTTAGGTTTATGGGTTTGGTAATAACGCCAACTGTTAGTATATTTGCGCAAGAAGAACCCTGCATCGTGAGTAGGATTGTTCAAAAAATAAGTATCACCATCCCAATAAATTTCACCACCTATATCCATTAATATAGATTGAATCACGTGCTGTTCGGCTTTGGAAAGGGCGTTGAAACCGACGAATATATGAATGCTATTGCTGTGTGTTTGTAGGTATTTGGGGAGTTCTTCTACAGCTTTTTTGGCGATGAAACCACCATAACCTTTACCCATTTTGGTGAGTTTACTGCTGAGGGCAAAATAGTAATCGCCGAGGCTATTCCAGAATGCTAAGTGTTTCTTCTGCATCTCGCTAAGCTCGTCCATACCCGACCAATGTTCGACTTCTTTGAGGGCGTGAATATAAGGGAATATCTTATCGGGATTTACCAAATACTGGTCGATTTCACTAAAATCTTTGAGAGCCGTTTGTCCCCAGCTGAGGAACTCTTCAAAGCTATCAGGGGTATCTTTGCAAGTTTTTACATAACAATCGTAAAACTCAAAGAGCAAAGGCAAATTGCTGATAGGTTGCACGTCCGAAATACGCGTAAATAGGTCGGCTATTCCGATGAACTCAGGGGCAATAGTAGCGTGCTTTACTTGCTCGGCAAAGTGTTTTTTGAGGAAGAGTGCAGGGCGTTTACCCGTAGTAACAAACACAAGACGCTCTATCTTATCGGGATAGTTTTCTAAAACATCGGTAATAACTTCTTGTAAATAACTCATAATGATTTGCTAATTTTCTAATTTCCTCATTTCTTCAGCAATCGTACTCCCATATAGCCCAAAGGCAATGCCATTACTCCCAAATAGAAAGCGTGGCGTATCACTACCTCAGGAGCGTAGATTATTACTACTGCCAAGCCAAAGAGTGCCCCACCTAAATGAGCTGCGTGTCCTAAATTGTCTCCTTGTTGTGGGTTGAACATCATAAATACCGAATACCCAAAGTATAATGCTCCAAAGAGCCATCCTGGCAAGAAGTTTACACTCAATGCTGTAGGATATAGAGCAATAGCTGCAAAGATAATCCCCGATACAGCTCCCGAAGCTCCTATGGCAGAATAATAGGGCTGTTTTTTGTAAATGTACAAACTGAACACACTCCCCAGTAGCATTGAACCAAAATAGATAAGCAAGAACATTAGGTTCCCCATAGAACCGATAATCACATCTTGAAAGAAGTAGAGTGAAATCATATTAAAAATGAGGTGTTCCCAGTTGGCATGCAAGAAGCCTGAGGATACCAATCGCACATAATCGCCCTTTTGCACTGCTCCTACATTAAACTTATAACGGTTGAAAAAAGTAGGATTCTTAAATCCATAATAACTCATTGCTATAGTCGCAAGAAGAATGATAATAAAAGTGATATTCATAAGTTTTATATTTTAAATCCACAATAAGATAGTAAGTACTACTGCAAAGATAATCACCAATGGCATACAAAACTGCAACCACTGTTTGTAGTTAATATTCACCATTGCTAGTGAAGGTAAGATAAGTCCCGTAGGGGTGATAAGCCCCATAATACCCATTCCAAAAAGATAAGCACTCACCACACTGTGTCCTTCTACTCCCACAACCGAAGCCAGTGACCCTATGATAGGCATCGTGAGTACCGCCATTCCTGAGGAAGAAGCTATAAATAAACTCAGTACACCAAATACTAACATCAGCATTGGCAAAAAGACCATTGGCGACATTCCTTGTACAAGGTCGGTGGCATAATGCAAAATCGTACCCGATATTTGTCCGTCGTTCAGTATAAACGATACCCCTCTGGCTATTCCTATAATGAAGGCTACGCTCAGCAAATCACGTGCTCCTGCCATAAACTGACTGATAAACTGTTGTTCACTACTGCGTTGTAAGATAGCAATCACAACAGCAGCTACCAAGAAGAGAGCTGTCATCTCTTGAAACCACCATTCCCATTGCGATACACCTACAATCATCACTATAAACGAGAGCGCAAATACTAAGAGCTCTATTTTAGTAGAAAGCTCTAAGGAAGTGGTCTTTTCTGGGGTATTAGCACTGTAGATTTCGGGAAGGACTACTCCATACACAATTGACTTTTCGGGGTGTTTGCGTACTTTTTCGGCATAACGAATAATATAAATAATACTTATCAGTACACATACCGCTAAGGCTATCACACGTATGCTAAGCCCCGACGTCCAATCTACTCCGGCGGCATCTGAGGCAATAATCACCGCAAACGGATTGGTAGTCGATGCCATAGAGCCCACATTTGAACCTATGTAAATCACTGCTAAGGGTACCATTAGGTCGTAGCCCGCTGCTAAAAAAATAGGCACTAACATAGGGTAGAAAGCAAGCGTCTCTTCGGCTAATCCAAAGGAAGTGCCTCCCAGCGCCAACAGAGTAGTGAGCAGAACGATAAGGATACCCTCGCGCCCTTTGAGTCGGTGTGCCAAATAGCCTACGCCCATATTTAGTGCTCCCGAACTGTTGAACACCCCTATAAAGCCTCCTAATATGAGTACGAAAAGAATCACCTCTATACTGTCGTAGATTCCTCGTATAGGTGCAAAAAGCACAGATTTAGCTCCTTGCGGGTGAGGTACGCTCTGCACATAAGTATTAGGTATCGAAATAGGCTTCTTAATCTTTTCATCTTTAAACTTGCTCAACTGAATATGAATACCCAAGTCGTCGAGTTGTTCTTGAGTAGCAGGTACAGTATAAGAATTATTTGCAGTGTGTATCACAAAAGTGTCTTGTTGTTTATCATATTGCAAAGTGCTATACGAACCCGATGGCAACAAAAAAGTAAGGCTGGCAGCCAACACTATCACCAACATCAGGACGGTGTAAGGGGTAGGGAATTTGAGTTTTTTCATCAGTTCTGTTCAAGGTTATTAAAAATCGACTTGTCTCCAAATATTCATTAGGCAAAGATATGGTTTATTTTTTTATTTGAGCAAATTTTTAATACTTTTCTGAACCAAGTACATTAAATTTGCTCCAACTTATCTTTGCGTTAGATTCACTTTATCCCCATCCTTTCTTCGTTCATTGTTCGTCTTTTGTTCGTCATTCCTTCGTCATTTGTTCGTCTTTTGTTCGTCTTTTGTTCGTCTTTTGTTCGTCTTTTGTTCGTCTTTTTCCCATCTGCCCGTGCGGCTCGCACCGTCTTTTATTCGTTCTTTATTTGTCTTTTCCGCATCTGCCCGCGTCGCTCGCACTCGTAGAATATACTTTTTCGCTTTTCACTTTTCACTTTTCACTTTTATTCGTACCTTTGCCACCCAAAAATATATAATTCAAAACTCAAAAAATGTCTAAACGTTATACCATTACGGCAGCCCTACCCTATACCAATGGACCTATTCACATCGGTCATTTGGCGGGAGTATATGTGCCAGCTGATATTTTTGCACGTTATCAACGCTTAAAAAACAACGATGTAGCCTTTATTTGCGGAAGCGATGAACACGGAGTAGCCATCTCTATCAAAGCTAAAAAAGAAGGTACTACCCCACAGGCTATTATCGATAAATACCACGCGATTATCAAGCAATCATTTGCTGATTTTGGCATTTCATTCGACAACTATTCGCGTACTTCTGCCCCTATCCATCACCAAACAGCTTCCGATTTCTTCAAAAAACTGTATGAACAAGGTGATTTTATCGAAGAAATATCCGAACAACTCTATGATGAAGAGGCACACCAATTCCTTGCCGACCGCTTTGTGATTGGTACTTGTCCGAAATGTGGCAATCCTGAGGCTTATGGCGACCAATGCGAGCGTTGTGGTAGTTCACTCAACGCTACCGACCTCATCGACCCTAAATCGTCAATCACTGGTAGCAAACCTACGCTAAAAGCTACCAAACACTGGTTTTTGCCCCTCAATCGCTACCAAGAGTTTTTGGAAAAATGGATATTAGAAGGTCACAAATCCGATTGGAAACCCAATGTATATGGGCAAGTAAAAAGTTGGCTCGACGATGAACTCAAACCGCGTGCTGTAACCCGCGACCTCGATTGGGGAATTCCCGTACCCGTAGAAGGCGCTGAAGGCAAAGTACTCTACGTGTGGTTCGATGCGCCTATCGGTTATATCTCTTCTACTAAAGAGTGGGCTGAACGCGAAGGCAAAGACTGGCGTCCTTATTGGCAAGACAGTGATACCCAGTTGGTGCATTTCATTGGGAAAGACAATATCGTATTCCATTGCATTATCTTCCCAGCAATGCTCAAGGCTGAAGGTAGCTTTATACTGCCTGCAAATGTGCCTGCAAATGAGTTCCTAAACTTAGAAGGCAACAAGCTCTCTACCTCTAAAAACTGGGCTGTGTGGTTACACGAGTACTTGCAAGATTTTCCTAATCAGCAAGATGTATTGCGTTATGTTCTTACCGCCAACGCTCCCGAAACCAAAGACAACGACTTTACTTGGAAAGACTTCCAAGCGCGTAACAACAACGAGCTTGTGGCTATCTTTGGGAATTTTATCAACAGAGTGGCAGTGCTAACACAGAAATATTATGAAGGAGTTGTACCACAAGCAGATACTTATAATAACGTAGATAATGAAACACTTCGTCAAATCACAGAATTTACCGAGAAGATAGAACAATCATTAGAACGTTACCGTTTTCGCGAAGCCCAACAAGAGTTGATGAATATGGCACGCTTAGGCAATAAATATTTAGCTGATGAAGAACCTTGGAAACTCATCAAAACTGACCCAGAGCGCGTAAAGACTGTAATGTACATAGCTTTACAAATTGCAACAGCTTTGGCAGTTGCCAGCGAACCTTTCTTGCCTTTCACTTCCGAGAAACTCAAACGTATGTTGCAATTGGGATCTATCACTTGGGAGAACCTAAAAACAAATGCTACTGAGCTCCTCAAAACAGGACATCACATAGGCGTTGCAGAACTTCTTTTTGAAAAGATTGAAGATGCCGCTATCGAAAAGCAATTACAGCGTTTAGAGAACACTAAATTAGCTAATAAGCAAGAAGCCCAAGCCAATGCTGAAACTGAAGTAGCTCCACAAAAAGAACTTATCAGTTACGATGATTTTGCAAAGATGGATATTCGCATTGGTACTATCTTGGAAGCTGAAAAGATGCCTAAGGCAGATAAACTCCTCGTTTTAAAAGTAGATACAGGTATTGATAAACGTACTATTGTTTCGGGTATAGCCCAAAGTTTCGCTCCTGAAGAGATTATAGGTAAAAAAGTAACCGTATTGGTAAACCTTGCTCCACGCAAACTACGCGGTGTGGAAAGCCAAGGAATGATACTAATGGTAGAAAATTCCGAAGGCAAATACACCTTCATCAATCCTGATGCCGATGGAATTAGTAATGGTACAGAAGTAAAGTAAGAATATTATAAAAGTAGAGTTACATTGTGTCTCTACTTTTTTCTTTTTAAGATATCTATCATTACTGCAATGATAATGAGTAGTACTCCTATAATAAGATTTGTTGTAAGACTTTCTTGCTGGAATATCCAAATACTGATAGCTACTGCTACAATGGGTTCCATTACCCCAATGATAGCTGTGGGCGTTGAACCTATTATTCTGATAGCATAAATAAGGGTGATGATAGAAAACAAGGTAGTTACTATACCGAAACTTGTGAGCAGTAAACTCATTTTTACTTCGGGGATAGGGAGAGGGGTACCTATAACCCATAGTTTTACAAGAAAATAAACTGAAGAAAATAAGGTAGAATAAAACGACACTTTTATTCCTGAAGCTGATATTTTTGACTTATTGACAATAAGCATATAGAGTGCATACGAAATTGCCCCAAGTAATGATACTCCTGCCCCTATATAGTCGATTGAAAAGTTTGTAACATCTTTTACACTAAGCAAGAAAACACCTATTAATACAATAAAAAGTGCTAAAATTGTAGGAAAAGTAATGCGTTCTTTGAAGAAAACACCCAAGGCAAGTGCTACTATAAGCGGATACATAAAAAATATAGTAGAAGCAATTCCCGGGGAGAGCAAATCATAAGCAATAAAGAGAAACTCAGCTGAAATGGCATATAAAAGCCCTAAAATAAGAAAGAGAAATACTTCACGAGGGGTAATACGCAGTGTTTCCTTTCGGTAGAAAAGATACCCCATAATAAAGAGACTTGTTGTAATGAAACGATAGAAAAGTGCTGCATCTACTGAAAAACCTTGTTGTTTGATAGGAATCATAAACAGCGGAATCATACCATAAGTAACCGCTGAAATAAAAGCTGCTAAATACCCTTTTACTATATCTTTCATAGTAAAAATTAAAAGAGTTCCATTACATAAGGATAATAGATGATACAGAGCACAATGCTTACAGGTATCACTGCAAAACCTACACTTCCGGCAGCAACATCTTTGATAATCCCAATAGTTTTATGATGATCGGGGTGGATGAAGTCACAGAGTTTCTCAACGGCTGTATTGAGACCTTCAACTGATAACACTATAGCGATACACAACAGTTGTACAATCCACTCATTGGTAGTAATGCCGAAACAAAAGCCTAAAATCACCCATACTAAAGAGATGACAATGTGTACCATCACTGGAGGTTCATTCTTTATTAAATAAAACAAACCTTGAAATACATATTGTAAGCTTTTGAGTCTTTTTCTTATAAATTCCATAATTCTTTATGCTGATTTATTTCTTAAATCGCATTCCGATAACGCCAAAGATAGCTTCACGGATAATGCTTTTATTCATTTTTGATTTTCCTTTAATTCTATCGGTAAAGATGATAGGTACTTCTGTAATTTTAAACTTTTTAAGATAAGCACGGTACTTCATTTCTATTTGAAAAGCATAACCCACAAATCTAATAGTTTTGAGATTGATATGCTCTAATACCCTTCGATGATAACACACAAAACCAGCGGTAGGGTCTTTGATTTTCATTCCTGTAATCACCCTCACATAGATAGAAGCTCCATAGGATAACAAGATGCGTTGCAAAGGCCAATTCACTACATTCACACCTTTTACATAACGCGACCCAATCGCAACATCAGCACCTTGCTGACAAGCCTCATAAAGTCGTAAGAGGTCAGTGGGGTTATGAGAAAAATCGGCATCCATCTCAAAAATATATTCATAGTCACGCGCTAATGCCCACTCAAAACCGTGAATATAAGCTGTTCCTAAGCCTTTTTTCTCAGTCCGTACCTCTAAAAAAAGTCGGTTAGGGTAAATAGTTTGTAATTCGCGTACCTTATTGGCAGTACCATCAGGTGAATTGTCGTCTACAATAAGAATATGAAACTCATCACTTTGGGCAAATACTGCCTTTATGATAGCTTCTATATTTTCAATTTCGTTATATGTAGGAATGACAATTAACAATGGACAATTAATAATTTAACAAGGTGGGCATACACAAAAACTTTGCCAAAGTTGGTCGTAGCACAGTAAGCTATCTCACTTTGGCAAAGTATTTTTTTCAATTTAATAATTAATTACATATCTCCCATTTCTTTAGTAAGTTCAGCATTCATAGCGCGGTATACGCCTGTTTCGAGTTTCTCACGAATCGCTGAGAATGCTTCCAAAGTACGGTCGATATCTTCTTTACTATGTGAAGCGGTAGGGATAATACGCAAGAGTATCATTCCTTTTGGAATCACAGGATAAACTACTATTGACAAGAAGATACCATAGTGCTCGCGTAGGTCGTTTACCATAGCCATTGCCTCAGGAATACTACCGTGCAAGAATACAGGCGTTACGCAAGTATTGGTATTACCAATATTGAACCCACGCTCTTTAAGTCCGTTTTGCAAACGATTTACGTTATCCCATAACTTTTGTTGTAGTTCAGGCATTGTTTCCATCATTTCCAAACGTTTCAAAGCACCTTTTACATAAATCATCGGAAGTGATTTAGCAAACATTTGAGAGCGGAGATTGTATTTGAGGTAGTCCACTACTTTAGCATTTCCAGCGACGAAAGCTCCAATACCTGCCATTGATTTGGCAAAAGTAGAGAAATAAACATCAATTTCATCTTGTACGCCTTGGTGAACACCAGTTCCTTCTCCACGAGGGCCTAAGGTACCAAAACCGTGCGCATCGTCTACTAAAAGACGGAAAGGATATTTCTTTTTAAGGGCTACGATTTCTTTAAGTTTGCCTTGTTCGCCACGCATCCCGAAAACACCTTCTGAAATCACCAAGATACCGCCTCCTGTAGTTTCAGCTAATTTGGCAGCACGCTCTAAGTTTTTCTCAAAGCTCTCCATATCGTTGTGTTGATAGGTATAGCGTTTACCAAAGTGCAAGCGTACCCCATCGATGATACAAGCGTGTGCATCAACATCGTATACAATCACATCGTTTTTGGTAACCAAAGCATCGATAATAGACACCATTCCTTGGTAACCGAAGTTGAGCAAATAAGATGCTTCTTTGTGTACAAATTTGGCTAAACGTTTTTCGAGTTCTTCGTGCATAGTAGTATGCCCGCTCATCATACGAGCCCCCATAGGGTAAGCTGCACCATACTCGGCAGCTGCTTCGGCATCTACTTTGCGGACTTCAGGGTGGTTTGCAAGTCCTAAATAGTCGTTGATACTCCAGTTGAGGATTTCTTTTCCTTGAAATTTCATATGAGGGCCTAATTCGCCTTCCAATTTAGGGAATACATAATACCCTTCGGCGTGGTCAGACCAGCGCCCTATACTTCCTTTATTTGCATAAATATGCTCAAATAAATCTTTCATTCGTTCTTTATCTTATTTTGTTAATTGATAATTATTAGTCAATAAATCCTTGTTTTTTCATCCAGTCGTCGCTGTAGATTTTGTTCATATAGCGCGAACCGTGATCGGCGAGGAGGGCAACTACAATACTATTTTCGTCGAATTTACCTGCCTCAGCATATTGTTTTACGGCTTGCATTGCTGCTCCACTGGTGTAGCCCATAAAAAGTCCTTCAGTACGTGCTAATTTACGAGCCATAAGTGCTGCATCTTTATCGGTTACTTTGATGAACTCATCAATAACATCAAAATCAGTAGCAGTAGGAATCAAGTTTTTACCCATTCCTTCTATTTTGTATGGATATACTTCAGCAGGGTCAAACTCTCGGGTTTCGTGATATTTTTTGATAGCCGAACCATAGGCATCTACCCCTAATACTTGCACTCTTGGGTTTTGCTCTTTTAGGTAGTGGGCAATACCTGAAATGGTACCGCCTGTTCCACTACATACCACCACGTGAGTAATCTCGCCTTGTGTTTGTTGCCATATCTCACGACCTGTCTGGTAATGAGCTTCAGGGTTGAGCGGATTGAAATACTGATTGACATAGATAGAATTAGGAGTTTCGTTGTGGATACGTTTTGCTACTTCGTAGTAAGAGCGAGGGTCATCGGGAGCAACATTTGCAGGACACAAATGTACTTCAGCCCCTAAAGCTTGTAGCATTTCCACTTTGTCGTGAGAAGATTTATCGCTAATTGCAATGATACAGCGGTAGCCTCTTAGAGCACTTATCATTGCCAAACTGTAGCCTGTATTACCTGAACTGGTTTCTACAATAGTATATCCCGGTTTGAGAAGCCCTTTGCGTTCGGCGTCTTCAACGATATACTTGGCTACTCTGTCTTTAGCGGAGTGACCTGCATTAAAAGCCTCAAGTTTAGCAAAATAACGCCCTTTGAGACCTTTGGTAATTTTGTGCAATTCCAATAGAGGTGTATTGCCAATGAGTTGTAGTAAGCTGCTATGTACGTTCAATGATTCATTTATTTTCATTGGTTACTTTCTTTATTTTTGAGTGGCAAAAGTACGAATAATTTGTCAATTAGCAAATTTGTCAATTAGCAAATTTCGATAAGCCCTTGAAAGTTGAGTTTATAAGGTTCATCTTTATATAGAGGGAGGGTTTCATCTGTTACATTGCTAAGCCCTACACCTGCATAGAAAGTGCGAGCGTTATGTTTTTCGGCGTGTTTGCGCACCACTTCCATAAATACGATATCATATTCGGTAGGGTCGTCGCCATAAGGGACAGCCCGCACAATGATGAAGTACTTTTGGTTGTTTTTATCTACACATACAAACTGAGGGTCGCGCTTGAGTTCACTATTTACCAATAGGAATTCCCATTGTAGTTCCTTTTGTAAGGCTTCACCTACAATGTTCATCGCTAAATTGTGGAGTTCTTGACCTGTGAGAGGTGTCATATTCACTTTTTATATAGCGACTATTTTGCCAATTGTTCTAAGCCATACACTATCAAGTCTTCTACTACTTTTTTAGTATCCTTAGTGAAAGTACCTGTAGGGCGGTTGGCAATGATAGCATTGAGTGAAACAGCTTGGTGTCCTAAGAGTTTAGAGAGCCCATAGATGGCTGAGGTTTCCATTTCGAGGTTCGTCATACGATGACCATTGTGATTGAAGCTATGGAGCTTGTCGTTGAGGTCAGGGTCTTGCACTGGCAGGCGCAATACGCGTCCTTGAGGACCGTAAAAACCTGGAGCAGTACCTGTAATACCTTCAAATACTCTATCGGTGAGGAGGCGTTTTTTGAGTTCCTGTCCGCAAGCGATGATATAAGGGCGACCTTTGAGAGGATTCCAACCTGTATGAGCAATAAAAGCCTCTTCCATAGCGAGTTCACGTACCTTAGGACTATCTTTATATGAATGGAACATATTGTCCATACCCAATCCGTAAGAAGAGAGTACAAAACTATCTACGGGTATATCGGCTTGTAGAGAGCCCGAGGTACCGAAACGCACTATATTGAGCGATGTGAGCTGTTCTTTGGGCTGGCGCGTATGCAAATCGATGTTGGCAAGGGCATCGAGCTCGTTGATCACAATGTCGATATTATCAGGACCTATACCAGTGGAAATTACAGTAAGGCGTTTACCTTTATAGGTACCTGTATGGGTACAGAATTCGCGTTTTTGGGTGCTAAATTCTATATTGTCAAAATAAGCGCTCACACGAGGTACACGATTAGGGTCGCCTACCAAAATAACAGTATTGGCTACTTGTTCAGGTCGCAAATTGATGTGGTAAATACTACCATCGGAATTCAAGATAAGTTCAGATTCTTTAATCATAGTATGGTGGGTTTTAATTCTAAAATATTATTACTTATTATATTTGACTTATTGCATTATTTTCTTTAAATAACTTTCAATAGCTGGTTTGCATTCATTGTTAAACAGCTGTTCTAACTTATGAATTTGAGAATGTAAATCTGAAATGCTTTCATTAGTTACCTTATTTAAGTAGATAAGTATTTCGGATTCACGCTTGGCATTTATCTGTGCAAACATACTAGTCATTTTATGAGCTATTGCCTTAATACCTTTGTAATCCTTATTATCAACATAGATTTTTAAGTTTTCCAAGTTAGTATCTGTTTCGGCTAAGAAATGTTGATAAATATTAACAATACCTTCTATATCATCTCCCATAAAGTTCTCCAATACCTCAGGAGTATATCCTCCTGTGGTAACATTATCGGTTAAGATAATTGTCTTTTGTTCTACTTTGGTGTCGAGTTTAGGGAAAAAGACTTTTAGTTTCTCATAAAACTGCTCAGGAGTAAAGGGTTTAGGAAGGATACCGGAGAAGCCACTCTTCATATAAAAACTTTCGGGCACGTCGCGTCTGCCTGTAATGGCTAATACAGGAAGCGGGTTGTTCTTATACTGTTCATTGAAGAGCGTTACAAAGTGGAAGCCATTCATTTCGGGCAATTGTATATCGGTAATTACCAAGTCGAAATTATGGTTAGTCATTTGAGTAAACGCATCTTTACCATTGTTAAACGTAATAGCGTTAATATTTTTCTGCTTTAACAGTTCTTCAATGAGACTAAGGATAGAGAAATCGTCATCAATTACTATAATTGAAATCTTATTGGCGGGCTTGTTTGAGGTTATAATTTGAGGTGCTTTGGTTCGCTCTACTACTTTTTCGGCTAAGAAGCGTAAGGTAAAGGTACTGCCCTTGCCTTCGTTACTCTCTAAATATATCTTACCTCTGAGCAAATGTGCTAATTTTTGAGAGATATGCAAGCCTAAACCAGAACCTCCATAACGCTTAGAAATCTCATCGTTGGCTTGAGTAAACTCATCAAAGATGTGTTGTTGCTGTTCTTTCTTTATACCAATACCCGTATCGGTAACGGCAATACCTATTTCATACACATCGTTGTTTAACGGACGTGCATCGGCTTGTATGTGTACGTTGCCACGTTCGGTAAACTTAAAGGCATTAGAAATGAGGTTATACAATATCTGCTTCACACGATAAGCATCACTTGAAAAGTTTAGATTATTTACCGTTTCGGAAAAAGTAAAGGTAAGGTTTATTTCCTTAGTTTTATAAGCTGACTTCACATTATTGGCTACCTCATCAATAATTTCGGCGGTATTGAAAGGAACTTTTTCAACAGATATTTTTCCTGCCTCGATACGAGTATAATCTAATAGTTCATCTACTAATTTAGATATATATTCTGATGAATACTTGATATGTGAAAGATAATTCTTACCCTTATCGGAGATTTTCTGTTTGCTAAGCAATTCGGAATATCCCACAATAGAACTCAATGGAGTACGCAAATCGTGGCTTACCATAGAAATGAGTTGCTCACGGTTTTTCAGTAGGTTATACGATTTCCGGTTAGCGGTTTCGAGTTTACGACGATAACGTTGAGAGGTGACAAAATCATTGATAATCACAATAGAAGAAATGGCTATAATGCCCAAAGCTACCAAAAAGGCTAACATCAATAGGTTTTTACTATTCTCAAAAATAGCTCGACGCTCTTGACTTAGCTTTTGTGAATTAGCCAATACCTCTTCTTCAAAATTATGTAGTAGGTCGTCAAGTTTTTGAGATAAACGCACATCGTTTTGCCAAAGGCTTTGCATTCGTTCATTAATTTGGCTTTTAGACTCTTGCGTATCTTCATTTACCTTATTGAGCAAGGTAAGCGTTTCCATTACTACCTTATCGAATTTGGTATTTTTGAACGTTTTTGGAATCTTAATGTTCTTATATTTCTTTAAGATAGAAGCAATATCAGTAGCGGGAACAGGGGTATATTCTCTATTTTTACGTCGGGAATAGGTTTTGTTATATACTTCATAACCTAAATAAGGTTCCAAACTTGAGAGCTTACTGATGGCACTGCGAATAATGATAGAAGTACTGTCGCTTTCTTGAAAAGCTTTTAACTCCTGTAAGTTTTCACTTTTAAGATTTAGCAAAGAAGTAATAGTATCGAGGGTTAAGAGCTGTCTTTCGGAAGTAATATCACGACGAAATTTTAGTACCTCATTCTGTAAAGTAACATTCTTTTCTAAGAAAACTTGAAGCGCTTCTCTATCATCGGTACGTATAGCGACCCTTCCTGCGCTTTCGGTATCGTTCATCAGGGTGAGTATCTTGCTAATTTGGATAATTTTATTTCTGTCTTGCTGGTTAATTTCTTCTTGGTGTGAGAGTTTTTGTATTTCTTTATAGACTACATATCCTGCTACAATAGACACGCAGATAAGCAACACATAGCTCACAATAACTTTAAGAGTTACTTTGTTTGACTTCATTTTGAGTATTTTAGTGCGTAAAAAAGACATTTATTAACCGACAAAAGTACGACTTTTTTTTAAATGTACAACTATAATAGGAAAAATCTATATTTTTAAGAAGTAAAAGATAAAAAAATAGTTAATGATTAATGGTGAATGGTTAATGGTGAAATTAGGAGAGGATTATAGAAAGCTTATAAGATAGTTGAACAATGAGTGGCTCTACAGTGGCTCTACAGTGGCTCTACAATGAATAAAAGACGGTGCGAGTTGCACGGGCAGATAGAGAAAAGACGAACAAATGACGAACAATGAACGAAGGAAAGACGAACAATGAACGAAGGAAAGACGAACAATGAACGAACAATGAACGAACAATGAACGAACAATGAACGAACAAAAGACGAACAAAAGACGAACAATGAACGAAGGAAAGGCGAAGGTAAGTTAACGTTAAAACAGAGATAAAAAGAAGGTTATTGAGAGGACTTCTACTCTGCCAAAGTTAAATCTTGGCAAAGTCCATAACAGTAAAGCGAAGATAAGATTGAGAGCAGAAGATAATTTGTTGTAGAGCTGGTGTTTATAAGAAATGATTTATACAAGGGGATTTCCAGGGTGAGAAAAAAAGAAGAAAAATTTATTTTTTTTATTGTATGTATTAATATTTTTTCTACTTTTGTGGCATTAACTTAAATATTCAATGTTTATGGAAACAAAAAATGTAAATTTCCTAAGTATTGCACTTAGAAACGGTATTTTATTAGGGGTTGCTTGTGTAGTTTTAAGCGTATTGCTGTACGTAACAAACCTTTTGTACACTGGAAGTTTTTTGATAGGTGCTATCACTTGGCTATTAAATTTAGCTATCTGTGTAGTTTTTATCGTGATGGCTGTTCAGCAGTACAAAACGGCTAACGACGGTTTCTTAACTGTAGGTGAAGCTATTAAAGTGGGGATAGTAACCGCTCTCGTGGGAGGGGTAATCGCTGCTATTTACAGTGTAATCTACACTACTGTTATTGACCCTAACTATTATGAAAAAGTAGTAGAGGTTACAATGGAAAAAATGAGTGCTTTTACCTCTAATTTCAGTGAAGAACAAATGGAAGAGCTCCGTGAAAAAACACTTGAGAGCAAGCCTTCTGTGGTATGGACATTCTTTTCATCGATATTGGGCTCTGCCATTGGAGGTGTTATTATCTCGGCTATAGTAGGGGCTGTGAAGAAGAAAGAACGCCCAATGCCTCTTTAGTGGTTGCTCCTTCTCAATAGATAAAAACAACTGATTATCAGTAATAAAACTTTGCCAAAGATTGTAGCGCAACAAGCTATTGAAACTTTGGCAAAGTTCTTTTATAATAAAAGAACTAACATTGCTCGTTGCTTGTTGATGCTATTAAGTCAAACACATAAAATTTTCTTTTAAAAAGAAGAAACAGAAATTGAAACAAATTAGTTTCAAAATTTTAAAAAAATCGGTAGCAAGCTACCCAAAATACTTTGCTAAAACCTTTCACACAAGGGGAAACCTCAATTTTTGTTTAATTCATAATGACGTAAGCCTCACTTCTTTACTCATTGAATTTCGTACGTTTTCCTTAGTTAGTTCTTAACTATTACTTGCTAATTGTTATTTATTTTGTACCTTTGCACTCTCTTTATGATATTAAGATTATGGAAAAAATAAAGAAATTCAGACTTGACTTCATAGATGTGATTCGCGCCTTTGCTATCTGTATGATGCTACAAGGGCATTTTATAAATGGACTACTTGCTGACCGCTACCGCGACGAAAATAACTTTATATACTGGCTATGGCACTACTGCACTGGTATTACCGCTCCTGTGTTCTTCACTGTTTCGGGGTTTATCTTCACTTTTTTATTGGTAAAAGAAAGTGATGCTACAAAAGTAGGCTGGAATAACCCTCGCGTGAAGAAAGGTATTAGGCGTGGACTGATGCTCATCGGTATTGCTTACTTCTTGCGTATGAGTTTCCAAAGTGTAGATGTACTGCACTGTATTGGGCTTTCACTCTTGTTGCTCATCGCTACTTACTTACTTTCATATAACCGCAAGTCGTGGGTAATGCCTACGATATTGCTCACCACTACCCTACTGGCGTTCACTTTTGAGCCTTTTTACAAGGATTTGCGCTTTGATTCACTACCCTTGCCTATTGCTAATTACCTGACTCGTGCACACGGTAGTTTCTTTCCTATTTTTCCTTGGTTTGGTTATGTGTCGTTTGGAGGTTTTATGGGATATCTATTTCAGCGATATAAAAATCACCCTCACCTATACCGTAATGCTATTCTGCTATTTCTAAGCGTAGGAGCATTCTTGTTGTGGGGTTCTCACTTTGTGATAGAACAATTGTTCTATATCAACCATTCGCCATTTTTTGAGCGATTAATGCAGGACTTTGCTTATTTGCGTTTGGGGAATGTATTACTCGTGTTTGGTTTCTTTGCCCTAATGCGCAATGTGATTACTTCACAACTGATTAAAACTATTGGGCAAAACACCCTATCGATTTACGTTATACACTGCTTTATCATATATGGTAGTATTACCTCACACGGGCTTATACAGCACTTCGGAGGGCAGTTGAAACCTTATCAAGTGGTATTAGGAGCGCCTGCCTTTATAGCCGTGTGCGTATGGTTATCATTTATTTACAACCGGATAAAACCTGTTATCAAATCAGGAATTGCTTTTGTATTAAAAGAAATCAGAGCATTTTTGGTAGAGAGTTACCAATTTATTGTAAAACTATTAGGAAGGCTTGTTGCCTTATTTGTTAAGGAATGAAAAAACATCTTATTATTTTAGCTTCGGTTATGGCATTTAATAGCATACAAGCACAACAACCTCTCACCCCCGAAAAACTATGGGAACTACATCGCGTGAATGGTATAGGTATTACCCCCGACCAGCAATATGTATTGGTGAGTGTGAGTACTCCAAATATAAAGGAAAATACTTTTAACAAAGAATACTATAAACTTGCCGTAAAAGGAGGTGTTCCCATTCCTATAAGCAAAGAAGAGGTAGAAAAGCTCACGGCTAAATACAATACTGATAAAAGCCTAAAATTGACTCATAAGGAAGTAAAATTAAAGTCGGTTTTAGGGAAAGACTTCTATACCGACTTAGAAAAATCATCAGGGAAGCTGTACAATAGCTTAGACCACCGCCATTGGGACACGTGGAATGAAGGTAGTTACAATCACGTGATGATAGAAGATAGTAATGGTAAGCAAACTGATATAATGGAAGGACTGCCCTATTACTGTCCGCAGTTGCCTTTTGGAGGTGATGAGGATTATATATGGAGTCTCGACGGTAAAAAGGTACTTTATGTTACCAAAGCCAAAGTAGGCACTGATTATGTACTGAGCACTAATACTGATATCTATGAGTACGACCTCACCTCGAAAAAAACAACAAACCTCACCGAAGGAATGGTGGGGTATGACACCAACCCTCAGTATAGCAAAGAGGGCGTACTTGCGTGGCTCAGTATGGCACACGACGGTAATGAAGCTGATAAAAACGACCTTTATATATTGAAGGACGGCAAGCGCATTAACCTTACAGCTAACTGGGATAATACTGTTTTCAGTTACCGATGGAGCAACGATGGGAAGCAAATATACCTAATTGCGGCTACCCAAGGAACAGAGCAAGTGTTTGTAGTAGCTCCTTTTAGTAAAGATACTTCTCCAAGACAACTCACACAAGGCGTATTTGATGTGAATAGTATAGTAGGACAAGCAGGCGACCAATTGGTTATGATGCGCACGGATATGAACCACGCAGCTGAACTGTATACTATCAATTTAAAAGAGAAAAAAGGACGGATAACACTATCACAGCTTTCACATTTTAATGATGAGCTATACAAAGGGATTGCTGAATGTCCTATTAAGGAGCGTATCATCAAAACTACTGACGGCAAGAGAATGCACGCTTGGGTAATTTACCCACCCAACTTTGACCCTAACAAGAAGTACCCTACCCTACTCTACTGCCAAGGAGGACCACAATCTGTTGTAAGCCAGTTTTACAGTTTTCGTTGGAACTTCCAAGTAATGGCTTCACAAGGTTATATAGTGATAGCTCCCAACCGCAGAGGATTACCAGGCTTTGGAGTAAAATGGAATGCGGAAATTAGCGGAGATTGGGGCGGACAGCCGATGCGCGATTACCTATCGGCTATTGATGATATAGCCAAGGAACCTTATGTAGACAAAGAACGATTGGGAGCTATAGGAGCCAGCTACGGAGGATATTCAATCTACTACTTAGCAGGTATTCACCAAAAACGTTTCAAGACGTTTATTGCCCATTGCGGAGTATTCAACTTACAAAGTATGTATGGCACTACCGAAGAGCTCTTCTTCAACAATAACGAAATAGGAGGTGCTTATTGGGATAAAAAGAACGCTGTAGCGCAAAAATCGTATAAAGAGTTCAATCCTATAGAAAAGATTACAGAATGGGACACCCCTATTCTCATCATTCACGGAGGGAAAGACTACCGAGTACCCGAAGAACAGGGATTCCAAGCTTTTACAGCAGCTCAACTGAGAGGCATCAAGAGTGAGTTACTTTATTTTCCTGATGAGAACCACTGGGTATTACAACCTCAAAACGGACTCTTATGGCAGAGGACGTTTTTCAAATGGCTAAAAGAAACATTATAAAACTAAAAGGAGGCTACCATAATCGGGTAGCCTCTTTTTTCTATATATTAGAAGAGTCCTTCTACTGACCAATAGCGTTCGCCTGTATCATAGTTTACAGTAAGGACACGTGCCTTAGGGTCTTTTTTGAGCACTTTGGCTACGGCTGCCAAAGAAGCTCCCGTAGAAATACCAGCTAAAATACCTTCTTCTTTCGCTAACTTGCGGGCATATTCAAAAGCCTCATCTTTACTTATTAATAGAATATCATCTACAAGCTTCGCATCATAATTCTTTGGTACAAAACCAGCACCTATCCCTTGTAGAGGGTGAGGACCAGCTGCCCCTCCACTGAGCACGGGTGATAGTTCAGGTTCTACGGCTATGGTTTTAAGATGAGGGAAGTGTTGTTTAAGCACTTTGGATACTCCAGAAATATGTCCACCAGTACCAACTCCTGTTACAAAATAATCAAAGCCATCGGGGAAGGATTGCAAGATTTCTTGAGCAGTAGTGCGCTCGTGTACCTCAGGGTTAGCAGGGTTCTCGAACTGTTGAGGCACCCAATAGTTAGGTTTACCTTCGGCTATTTCGAGGGCTTTGGCAATGGCACCTCCTGTTCCTTTTTCTTTTGGAGTTAATACAACCTCAGCTCCATAAGCCGATACCAATTTACGGCGCTCTATACTCATAGATTCGGGCATTACCACAATGAGTTTATAACCTTTTACGGCAGCTACTAAGGCAAGTCCAACCCCTGTATTACCTGAGGTAGGCTCTACAATCACAGTATTTTTATTGAGGATACCTTTGTTTTCAGCATCTTCAATCATTGCGAGTGCGATACGGTCTTTAATACTACCGCCTGGGTTCAAGCGTTCTAACTTGATAAATACGTTGGCATCTTTACCAAACAATCGATTAATTTTCACTTCGGGAGTACGCCCGATAAGTTCTAAAACATTTTTGTACAACATTATATAATTATTTATTAGTTACGTGTTTGTTAATAGTTAGTGGTTAATGATTAGTGAATTGGTATTAGGGACTAATGTTTAAAGACTAAATTACAAAATTAATAGGTTCTTCATACACTTCGTTGTCTTTTACTATGATTTGACTCTTGTGGAAAACTTTGGTAAAAGGTTCTATGCTATGGGTAAGCCATACGTTCCCGCCAATAACGCTATCGTGACCTATTACGGTTTCACCCCCTAAGATTGTGGCACCTGAATAAATTACCACATTGTCTTGAATAGTAGGATGACGTTTGGTATGAGCCTTATCTACCGATACTGAGAGTGCCCCTAAGGTAACCCCTTGGTATACTTTTACGTGGTTACCTATAACCGTAGTTTCACCAATAACAATAGCCGTACCGTGGTCTATCATAAAAGGGACGCCAATGGTTGCTCCTGGGTGAATGTCGATACCTGTTTTGCTATGGGCGTATTCGGTGAGTATACGGGGCAAGAGTGGTACTTCGCGCGTCCATAGTTCGTGAGCGATACGATATACCATAATAGCAAAGAAACCAGGATAGGTAACTTGTACTTCTCTCAGAGAGGTAGCTGCTGGGTCACTATCGATAAAATACTGAGCATCTTGTTTTAATTGAGCATAAATAGTGGGCAAAATACAATCATAATAATCAGTCAGTTGCTCTTTCTGAGGTTCGTTTTGCAGAAAATCATCTACAATACTGATAAAATCATAACGCAATTCCTCATAGCGTGCTTCTATATTCGATTTAGAGAGACAAGTACGCTCATCTATGAGAAATAAGAACTGAAAGAGTTCTTCTACAAAGGCGTTAATACGCTGTTTGCTTACGTGATGTTTGATATTTTTACTTTCTTGATAGAGTTCGATAATGAAACTCTCGGTGCAATTTACTTTTGTCATTATTATAAAAAAATAGCCCCACTACCTATTATGAGCAGTGGGGTGTTGTTATTTCGTTTACTAAAATATATATACTGATACTTTCAAGAAATAACGAGCCTTGCACCGCTCACAGGGAAGGTACAACACATCATCATTATTTGAAAAGTATACAGTTTCATACAGTACTATTCTATTAATCGGGGCAAAGGTAAGAATATTTTTCTAACTACCAAAGAAAAACTGAAATATTTTTATTTTTTTGTTATACAAAAAGATATAATCGGAGTTCTAGGATTGTCTTAGAAAAGAGATGAGGAAGCAGAAAGATAGCGAAGAGGAACGGAAGAGGTGATTCAGGTAAAAGATAAAAGATAAGAGGTAAAATGGGTGTGGTTAGCTTATAGAGAGCTTATAGAGAGCTTATAGGAAGCTTATACGAATCTTGGACGATTGGTATAGAAAGGGTATATAAGTAATTAACTCATAGTATAATACAACAGGGTTAGAAATGGTAAAAACAGGGTTTCGAGGCGAAAGAAAAGGAAGGATAAATTAGAGAATTAGTCAATTTGAAAGTTAGGAAATTTGGAATTTAATAAATGCAAAAGTGACTTATTGGAGGTTTCGGGAAGACCTTGAAAGAAATGGAAGGAAGGGGATAGTAGGAGGTGCAAAGGTTAAATGAATTCGATGAGGGATAATATAGTGATGCAAAAGCGATTGAAAAAATAGTATTCTGTTATATTTAATAGATGTTAAATTAAGCATTTTTATAAGTTTGATATTAATATTATTTAGATTTGTTTTATATAATTCAAAAAAAGTACTACCTTTGCAGTCCGATTTAGTGAAGAATGAAAAGTGAAAAGAAATATACACAATCATTACGATACCAAAGGTTCATCTCTTTGGCACTCATTGTTTTTCCTATTTTTTGCTCGGCTCTTTACGCTCAAACTGCAACTCTCACCACTGTTTCTCCTACTACTATTTCTGATACTACACAACCTATTCAGTTAGAAGAAGTGGTAGTAACTGCCAAAGAACTTCCTGCTCCTACCTCTACTTCGCTTATCGACCGAAAGGCTATGCGACATCTCCAGCCGTCCAGCTTTGCCGATTTGGTGAGTTTGCTTCCTGGTCAACAAGTTACGACTCCCTCACTGAACTATGCCAATACTCTTACGCTCAGACAAGCAGGAACGCCTATGGACGGCTATAGTATTTCCTCTTTAGGCGTAGGCTTCAATATTGATGGTGTTCCCTTAGATGTAAATAACAATATGCAATCTACGGTAGGTACCGGAATGATTATCACCCCTCAATCGAATTACGCCGATAAGAAGCGCAACACTACCCGCTCGGGAGTGGATATGCGCACCATCGCTACCGATGATATTGAAACAGTGGAGATTATACGCGGAATCCCATCGGTGAAATTTGGTGATATCAGCAGTGGGGTAGTAACAATTCACCGCAAAAAAGGCTATACTCCCCTTAGGGCACGCGCCAAAGCCGATGGTTTTAGCAAACTTTTCTATATAGGTAAAGGTTTCAGTTTTTTTGAAAATAGCCTTAAACTCAACTTTAGTTTGGATTATTTGAATGCACAACCCGACCCGCGTAACAGCTTTGAAAACTACAAGCGTTATACTGCTTCGGCTCGTGCCGAAAAACACTTTAATACCGAAAATCCGCTTACGTGGAATTTCAGCATCGACTATACGGGTACTATCGACAAGGAAAAACGCGACCCCGATGTAGGTTTTGATCGCTATGATGCTTATCAATCTACTTACAACAATATCCGTATCGCCAATGAGCTGAGTTGGGAACTCCACAAAACATTCTTCAAAACATTGGTACTCAAAACTAGTTACTCGCAGAGTTTTGACCGTATTGAACAAGACAGATGGGTGCAAATCACCAATGCGCGCCCTGTCTTCACAAACACAGAAGCTGGTGAATTTTATGGCGCATTTTCCGACCCTAACTATGTGTCGCACTTGCTCGTAGATGGCAAACCGCTACACCTTTATACCGACTTTGCAGCAGGAGGTTATAAACGTTTTGCAGGATTCCTTAACGAGTTTCTTATAGGGCTTACTTACAACTACAACAAAAACAACGGTCTGGGTCAGGTATACGATTTGGCGCACCCACCTTCACCTGAAATGACTACACGTCCGCGTGCTTTTAAGAGTATTCCCGCGATGCAGGATATGTCTTTTTATATTGAAGAACAGTTAGAAAAAACCTTTTGGCATACCGATTTCCTCTTGCGTGCTGGTTTGCGCGCCAACACCCTTTTAGGACTTGATTCACGCTACGCATTGCATAACAAGGTGTGTTTCGACCCACGCGTGAATATGAAAGTTACTTTCCCTAAAATTGAGTTTGCTAACCAAAAAGCTCTCAGTATCAGTCTTACAGGTGGTTGGGGCAAGCACAGCAAACTCCCTACTCAAGAGATGCTCTACCCTCAAGAAAAATACGAAGATTTTGTTCAGCTAAATTACTATCACAGCCAAAGGGCATACCGCCAATTGCACTATAAAACGTATATTTTTCCGCAAGTGAACTACAGCATTATTCCCGCGGTGAACAGCAAAGCCGAAGTGCGTCTTGGCTTGGAATACGACCACCATTCGCTGTTTATCACCTATTTCGACGAGCGTATGCAATCGGGTTTTCGAAAAATGAGCGATTATCACAAGGTATTCTATAAAAAATACGATGCTACAGGGCTCAATCACAATGCGATTACTGCCCCTCCTTTGGTGGAAAATCTGCCCTATACAGTGCAAGACGCCCTGATACTCTCAGATATGGAGAGCAATGGCTCAGCTATCGATAAACAAGGGGTGGAATTTCAGTACAGTAGCAAGCGCCTACAATTGCTCAACACTCGTTTTACACTCAGTGGCGCGTGGTTTCACAGCTTGTATTACAATTCATTACCTGTATATCGTCCTGCCGATAAAGATGTCATCAACAACCGCAAATATTACAATCTGGGAGTATATCCTGAAATGGAGAAGTACGACTGTGAACAGTTACAAACCAGTCTCGTAGCCGACACTTACCTCCCTGAACTGCATCTCATCACCTCTGTGCGTTGCGACCTCACTTGGTATGTTATCAACAGCAGTCCATCTCTTAGTCGTGTGCCCACTCACTACATCAGTGAAGATGGTGTGCGTCACCCATATACAGCGACAGAAGCGAGTGACCCCGTATTGCAATGGCTCATACGCCCTACAACTATAAGTCTCAGTGATAGAACCCCATTATCAATGAACATACATCTAAAAATATCAAAAGAATTTTATAAATATTTTACCCTTTCGATATATGTAAACAATCTGTTCAACTTTTACGAGGACTACCGTGTGAACAGACAATACATCAACCGTCGCGGACTTATCAACCCCTATTTTGGAATGGAGATGAACATTTCTTTAGGGAAGAGTAAATTAGCAAATTAATAAATTAACATATTATGAGACATTTAAAACAATTTTTAGCTTTAGCACTTACTTTAGTGCTCTTAAACGCTTGTAAGAAGGATGATGATAATATCAATACCATCGTTACTACACGCAATCTTACCCTTCAGCTACAAAATCCTGATAAGGTAACCAATGTTCAGTATGGTACGCTCACCCTTACTCTTACAGAACTCAACAAGAATGAGAAAATAGAACGTATTTTTACTAATCTTTCTCAAAATGAATTAACCCTTCCTCTTTTGATGGGGAGCTATGAACTGCGCATTGCCACCACTGCTACTTATACCCTTGATGGCAAGACCGTAGCAGGTGAACTCAGTGCTTTCGTTAGCAAAATAGATGTGCTTAGCGATAGCTCTTTTAAAATACCTTTATCTATTAAAGCTAAAGGTAATGACTTTATTATAGAAGAAATCTTTTTTGTTGGCACTTTAACTCCTGAAGGAAAACAATACTTTGGTGACCAGTATATCAAACTTTATAACAATACCGATAAAGTGCTTTACGCCGATGGTTTGGTATTAGCAGATTCTAAGTTTTTAACGGTAACCAAAAGAGATTACACCCCAGATATAATGAAAGAAGCCTTTGCAGTAGAAGGTATGGTGCAAATACCTGGTACAGGCACTCAATATCCCGTGCAACCAGGTGCTTCTATTGTTATTGCTGAACAAGGAATTAACCATAAAGAAAACAATCCTAATTCTTTAGATTTGAGCAAAGCTAACTTTGAGAATTATTATCCTCCAAGAGTAAAAGATATAGATAGCCCTACTGTTACCAATAACATCAATTTGTATGGTATTCTCATATTCAATAATCGAGGTAATAGAAGCTATGTGATAGCGCGTTTCCCAGAAGGTACTGCTACTTCTACGCTTAGATATGACTATGAATATGAAGTTAATGTTAAAGGCAAAATAGTTAAAAAGACAGGAAGTACGTTGAAAATTCCTAATGAGTGGATAGTAGATGCCGTAAATCTAAGTACTGAAAAAGGTTTCGAATGGTTGGTGACCGATACTTCTTTGGATTCAGGCTATACTTATGTGACTAAAGATGAGGAAGACAAAACTCGTTATGGCAAATCTGTACGCCGTAAGGTTCTTTCTGAAAACAATGGTAAGCCTATCTTTAAAGATACTAACAACTCTACTGAAGATTTCGAAATCCTCACTACACCTACACTTAAAAAGTGAAAAGTGAAGAGTGAAATATTGCTTTTGCAGATTTAACTTTGCCAAAGTTAAACTTTGGCAAAGTTTGTAGCATTTTTTATTGACAAATCAATGAATTAGAATTGACACATCGTCCACTCAACATATTATTTTTATTTTTTCTCTGCGAGATGATTGCTTGGGGGCAAGATACCATCGATACCCTTCTGCTGAAACTGAAAGAGCAACAAAGTGTTCAACGCATTTATAAAGCTTACTTTCAGAATCCGGCAGCAATGACAGATTGGGGAAAATATCGCTTTTCGTCGGTGCAAACAACTTACGAGGGAAGCGATAAGCAGGCGTATGCCCAACAGTATCCTGAAGGTCATACTGCTTTCTCAGTAAAGGCGAGCTCTTATTTTCCTTATGACAGTACGCGTACGCTTTGGGGTGATGCGTCGTATATAAATCGAACCCTAAAGCACATTCGCTGGAACGAGTCGTTAGATAGTGAGTTGCTGTATCCTTACTTCACTGCTGATGCCATAGGAGGAGATTTGCACAGCGAACAATACGTCTTTACGGGTGGTTTTGCCAAACAATGGCAACGCCTGCATTGGGGTATCTCTTTGAATTACCAAGCTGAATTAGCAAGTAGGGATAAAGACCCGCGTCCTAAGGATATTACTTCGCAATTGCAATTGCAATCGGGTTTTATGTGGAAGGTAATGCTGTGGAAGATGGGTGTTTATGGCACTTTTGTGAAATATACCCAATCAAACGAACTGAGGTTCTTTAACGAATTAGGGGTGCCTACAGTGTATCACCTCAATGGCTTGGGGTATTACAACCATTTGCTAAAAGACAATAAACTAAGGGCTTTTTACGAAGGTTATGGTTATGGTGGAGGAATGGCTATCAGCAGGGCGGACGAGTTTTTTCTCACGGGTGATTATCATCAACTAACGATTGAGAAGTATATGACTGATGACAATGGGATTGTTGCAGTAACCCTGACCAATAGGGTACTCAATACAGAACTTACCAAATTGTTTCGTCGTGCTCACTATCACTACGGATTCAAATTAGAATATTATCAGCAAAGTAAAAAGGGCGTAGAGCCTATCCTCTCGGGACGCAATAACAATTGGACGGAGGTTATTGCGAAGAACAAAAACTATACCCTTAAATGCGAGCAATATCAGTTAGGTGTGCTTTTTGGTTTCGACAATGCTGTGCAGTATCGTATAATGCCTTATGTGAGTTATGAAACTTATCGTGAGGATTATACTTTAGTGAGAAGTTTTCAACATTTTGATTATCTGAATGTTGGAATGACGATAAGTGTTGTGGCACCCTTAGGGGAGAAGAGTATAGGGGTAACAGGCGTGCAGTATCAGTATCGGAAAGTATTACACGAGAATTATCTATTGCGCAATGACCGCAATGAAGCTGAGCTCAGCACAATGCTTTTGCACAATGCCCGCTTTCTTGCCTTGGATAGACAGCGTTTTGAGGTGAGTTTGCAATACCATCACAAACTTTCGCCTTCATTAAGCTATTTTGTAGGGTTTAACAGTGAAATAGGAGTATTTACGAGTCAAAAAGTGAATACTTTTCATCAATTTAGTGTAGGGCTTACTTTCTGAGTTTGATATAAGGGGGAGTACTATGCGAGCAGTGGGTTATTAATGAGGAAATTAGAAAATGAGGAAATGTGGGAATTAGTTGGAGAATTTCGGAGAGACTCAGAGAAGGGGTTTAGACTTCGGAGGAAAACGAAAAATATCAGAAGTGGACTGAGAGGGATTTTGAAGGAAAAAGGGTATTAGGAGGGTGTGGTTAGCTTATAGAGAGCTTATAGGAAGCTTATACGAATCTTGGACGATTGGTATAGAAAGGGTGTATAAATAGTTGATTCATAATATGATACAATAGCGCTAAAAATGTTAAAAATGGGGTTTCGAGGCGAAAGAAAAGAAAATTAATGACGAGTGAAAAATGAGGAATGTCAAGGATAATGGGAGAGTGTAATTGGTGCAACAAAGAGATAAACAAAAAGGTAAAGCGAAGTATGTTTTGGCTCATAAAATAAAAAAACATATCAAGATACTTGCAATTACGATTAATATTCGTACCTTTGCACCCTGAAAAGTTAGAAGTTTTTATACCTTAATACACTTACTGATAAAAATGTTTAGTGAAACCACCCCTAATTCAAAAATCTTTGCTTGCTCTAAAAGCATAGAGCTGGCTGAGAAAATTGCGCAAAAATACGGTACTCAGCTCGGTGAAGTTAAACTTTCTTATTATAGTGATGGTGAATTTCAGCCCTCTTATGAAGAATCGATTAGAGGGGCACGCGTTTTCTTAATATGCTCTACTTTCCCTAATTCGGATAACTTGATGGAGCTTTTACTAATGATAGACGCTGCCAAACGCGCTTCGGCAAGGCACATCACAGCAGTAATGCCTTACTTTGGGTGGGCTCGCCAAGATAGGAAAGATAAACCCAGAGTGCCAATAGGGGCAAAATTGGTGGCTAATCTTTTGCAAGCGGCAGGTGCTACTCGTATTATGACGATGGACTTGCACGCTGACCAAATTCAAGGATTCTTTGAGCGCCCTGTAGACCATCTTTTTGCTTCGAGCATTTTCTTGCCTTATTTACAGGGGTTGTACTTAGACAATTTGTGTATTGCTTCGCCCGATATGGGAGGCTCTAAAAGGGCTTATGCTTATTCTAAGTTCTTGAAATGTGATGTGGTGATTTGCTATAAACAGCGCAAACAAGCCAATGTGATTGAAACAATGGAGCTCATAGGTGAAGTAGAAGGTAAAAACGTAGTATTGGTAGACGATATGGTAGACACGGCAGGTACTTTGGTGAAAGCTGCCCAACTGATGAAGGACAGAGGAGCTATAAGTGTAAGAGCAGTAGCTACTCACCCTATACTGAGCGGAAACGCATATGAGCGCATAGAGAATTCGGCTTTAGAAGAGCTTATCGTGACTGATTCGATTCCACTAAAGCAGCCTTCGAGCAAAATAAAAGTACTGAGTTGTGCTGATCTTTTCGCTGATGTAATGCATCGCGTACACCACAACGAGCCTATCAGTTCTAAATTTATAATGTAGCAAGGTGAAAGGTTAAAAGTAAAAGGTAAGAATTGATGTTTAATTCTAACAAAACCTAACACCTAAGAACAAGTAACTTAATAATTATTTATAAATAAATGAAATCAATTACAATCAAAGGATCTCAAAGAGAAAGCGTGGGCAAAGCTGCGAGCAAAGCCTTACGTAATGCTGGACAGGTTCCTTGCGTACTATACGGGGGAGACAATGTTCTGCATTTTTCAGCACCTGAATTAGCATTCAAAAACATCGTGTACACTCCTAACGTATACACCGCTGCGATTGAATTGAATGGTAAAACCTATAACGCCATTCTACAAGACATTCAGTTTGACCCTGTATCTGATAAAATTATCCACATCGATTTTTATCAGCTTCAAAAAGACAAAGAAATTACTATTGAAGTGCCAATTCAAATTGAGGGAACTTCACCAGGTATTATGGCTGGGGGTACTTTGCGTATTGTGAACCGCAAACTGAAAGTAAAAGCTCTTCCTGACAATTTACCTGATTTTGTTCCTGTAGATATTTCGGGCTTAGAAATGGGTAACAAGCTATACGTTACTAAATTAGCACAAGATAAATACAAGATTATGCACCCAGATAATACTGTGGTTTGCCAGGTAAGAGTATCTCGTGCTGCAATGAAAGCCGCACAAGATGCTGCAAAAGCTGAAAAAGCTGCCACTAAGAAATAACTCTTAACAAATAGACTTTCTATAAAGAAGCCATAACAAACAATTGTTTGTTATGGCTTTTATATTGCAGTTTAGCAAGTTCTCTTTTTCTCATAGCATTCATTTATTTACTTTTTCTAAAAGTAATACCATAAAATTTATTATCCCAAAACAATTCTGTTTTCTTTTCAGCTACAGAAAGAGGAATACATTGTTCTATGGTGTTCAAATCGACTGTTTTGCCTTCAAAATAAGATTTGGAGAAGACACTTTTCTTGTATTGGGTCTCCACAAAGTCAGCTGTTTCATCAGCAATAAGCAATTTGCTTCCCTCTTTAGCCACTCTAAGCATTTCACTCATTGCACGAGTTTTGTCGTTAAAAAAGTTAATGCCTCCATTGTGAAAAACAATATCAAAAGTATTATCGGCAAAAGGTAATTCCTCGGCGGGGCATTGCACGAGTGTAAGGTTTGTTTTCTTTTGCCACTCCTTTTTGCATTTTTTAAGCATTCCCATTGAGATATCTGCTCCTACAAGGTCTATCGTTTTCAAATCAATTCCTTGTGGCAGGTAATGCAAGTCAGCTCCTGTACCTATGGAAACATAAAGTACCGAAATATTGTTTTTCCATTCCAAACGGCTCATCAACTCGGTACGTAGATGGTCAATAGCGTGTCCATACTTGAGTCTTCCTATCCATTTCTCTCCAAAATCATAGAAAAAAGACATCCAATCGTACATTTTCATATACTTTTGGTTATCTCCACTAATGAAATAGTCATTCATATAGCACAAAATACCATTTTCTTGTTTCAAATCTTCTACTTTTATATCAGATTTTAGCTTTTGAGATATATCTGTCATCATACTTAATTATTTAAATGAGTTTTATAATCCGTATTTTTTCCAGCCTCCGTCACGCCATTGGCACTCGTCAATCTTCCAAATACCGTCTTTTCGGATAATCAGGAAGCGATACTGAAAGTTTAACTCGTCTTGGGTATAAATATATATCTTATTCTTGGTAAGAGTTTCACTATCTATAATTTGATGATTGCCATAGGTACCACCTTTTGTCATAGAAAAGCTAATCCACTCAGGACGATAGCCTATGCGGCGTTTGTCGGTGCAATATTTTTTAAAAATCGCTTTACATTTTTCTTCTATCAAAAGGTCATCCACTTCTGTTTCATCATTTTTTGTAGCGAATTCTTCCCACTGGGTCATCGCCGAGAAAAAGTTTAAGAGCAATTGTTTCACTACTTGCAAATCATCAGCATTGGTAGTAGTAGGTTTCTTCTTTCCCGCCGTGCGTTGGGCTTGCTCAAAGGTTTTTATTTGTTCCTCGGTGAAAAACTTATCAAGATAGAACTTTATTCTGCTATAATGCGCCACAGCCATTAGCCCCTCGAAAGTAATGTGGGTACGGCGCAATGAAATAGACTTCAGGCGAGGCACTTGCAAAACAATTTTCAAGGTTTCATCGGTTACGGGGCAACCGTCCAACGAAATGTGGTCAACAGGTTTCGAGGTAAAGTATTTGAAGCCTTCGCCTGTGAGTTGCTTATTGTCTTCTAAGAAAAGGAGTTTTAGTTTGGGCAAAGTAGCCAAGTATTTGAGGGCTTCATCGGTAATATCAGTATTGATAAAACCCATATTTACTAAGGATTTTACTTGTACTATCTGCTCTACCATCGCATCGGTGAGAGCAACATCTTTATAATGATGCCCTTTGCAGAAGCGCTCTTCGGTTACTTCTTTTAAAGCGGCTTCTAAGGTAATAGGGTGTTTGTAAGCTGCCATAGTAATGTGATTGTTATGAGTGCAAAAGTAGACAAAATAGCATTTAAAAACAAAAAAATATGAATAGTTTCTTGCTAATACTTAATTATTTGCTATCTTTGCGGGCGTGATGAATATGAAGATATTAGAAACACCTTATGGAATATGCCATTTGAGCGTTGTTCCCGTACGTTTAGAGCCCTTTGAGGGGGCTGAGATGATTACGCAATTACTCTTCGGAGAGTTGTTGCAAGTAATTGATAAAGAAGAGCATTGGAGCTATGTACGCTTGCTGTTCGACAATATTGAAGGCTGGGTGGCTAACAGTCAGTTTACAGAAATTTCGGATAAGGACTACAAAAAATCTCTAAAAAAGAAAGAAAAATACGCTCACCGATGGCTTACAAAACTCCGTTTGAAAACCGGAGACAACCTCTTTCTGCACATACCCAAAGGTGCTACCTTTTCTCACAATCATCTATTACAAACTTCACAATCTACCCAAAGAATACCTCATCAAGGCATTATTCCCACTGCTTTGGAATATTTAAACGTACCTTTCTTAACAGGAGGCAAAACTCCCTTTGGGATAGATGCCGCCGGACTGGTGCAAATGGTTTTCAAACTCAACGGCATACACCTACCTCGTACGGCTAAAAAACAGGCTACTTGTGGTGTTTCTCTTAGTTTTATAGAAGAATGCCAAGCAGGTGATTTAGCTTTTTTCGACGACGAAGAAGGCAATATCATTCACGTGGGCATTCTCTTAGGCGACAACAGGATTATTCACTCTTTTGGCAAAGTGCGCATCGACCGGTTAGATCATATCGGTATTTTTAATAGTGAACTGCGCAATTACACTCACCAACTACGACTCTTGCGAAGAATCTCAACGACTGAAAAGTAGTATAAATTCAAGATTCCTATATCTTAGGTTTGTTTATCGTTCATCTGTTCGTGCAGCTCGAACCATTTTTCGTTCGTCTTTTCTTTATCTGCCCGTGCGGCTCGCACCGTCTTTTGTTCGTCTTTTGTTCGTCTTTTCTTTATCTGCCCGTGCGGCTCGCTCCGTCTTTTGTTCGTTCATTGTTTATCTGCCTGTCGTGCTACTACTACTTTGTGTGTTTTAACAGAAGAAATAAAATATTTAATTTATAATAGTCAATTATGAAAATAGCTTTACTCGGATATGGCAAAATGGGTAAAACCATTGAACAAATAGCCATCGCTCACGGACACGAAATCGTGTTAAAAATAGATAATGCCGAAACTTTTTACGACATTACAATAGCCGATGTGGCTATAGAATTCAGCACCCCCAGCAGTGCCTTTGCTAATATTAGCAACTGTCTCACACACAAAGTACCCGTGATTGCAGGTACTACCGGTTGGTTAGCCCAATACAACGAGGCAGTAGCTTTGTGCCAAAAGCACCAAACCGCTTTTCTCTACGCCTCTAATTTCAGTATAGGGGTAAATGTATTTTTCGCACTGAACAAAACCTTAGCCAAACTGATGGCTAAACTCAAAGACTATGAGGTAGCTATCGAAGAAATTCACCACACTCAAAAGCTCGATGCTCCCAGCGGTACTGCGATTACTTTGGCAGAAAGTATTATCGCTGAAACTGATAAAACAGGTTGGCATTTAAACACAGCTACCGAGAACGAAATCCCTATCGTAGCCAAGCGCATAGATAGTGTCCCAGGCACTCATATCATCACCTATACCAGTGAGGTAGACACCATAGAAATCAAGCATACTGCTCACAATCGCAAAGGCTTTGCTCTCGGTGCCGTTATGGCAGCCGAATGGATTGTAGGTAAGCAAGGAGTATTTACGATGAACGATGTACTCAACCTTCATTAAGCGTATTTTTTAATCAAAAAACTACTTATCTTAAAAAAAGGCATTATCTTTGCACTCTAATAACTCATAATTTTTAACATAGAACTCTTAACTAAAAGAATGTATAAAATTATCTTTTCTGATATCGATGGCACTCTATTAAGTGGTTCGCGAACCCTTACGCAGAACACCATTCACGAAGTAAAACAACTGAAAGACAAAATACCTTTCATTTTAGTATCTTCACGTATGCCTGAGCAAATGTATCACATACAAAAAGACTTAGGCATCGCAGGTTTACCACTTATCGCTTATAATGGCGGATTAGTGCTCAATGGCGAAAAGGTGCTACACTCTACTACTATCCCCTACTCTATTCTCGAAAAAGTAGTCGCCCTCAACGAACAAGAGTTCAATGCTCAGATACACATTAGCTTTTATTATAACGACGAGTGGTATGTACCCGCCAACGATGAATGGGCACAACGTGAAGAAACAATCACCAAAGTAACTCCTACCGTGCGACCCAATCGCGAAGTACTCACTCAGTGGAAGCAAGCAGGACACGGCGCTCACAAGCTAATGTTAATGGGAGAAGAAACTCTTATAGAGCGAATGTTCAAGCTACTAAACGAGAGATATACAGAGGTAATGCAAATCTATCGCGGGAGAGAAACTTATATAGAACTATCAGATATCAGTATTTCTAAACTCACAGGAGTGAAAATAGTATCACACGAGATATATCACTTACCTTTGAGCGAAGCAATAGCTTTTGGCGATAACTATAACGATTTGGAGATGCTCAAAGACGTAGGTTGTGGTGTAGCAGTTGCTAATGCTCGCGACGAAGTAAAAGCTGTAGCCAAATACATAACGCTTCACCACTCCAAAGATGGTGTGGCAACATTCTTAAAACAGTTAAGAGAACAAAAAGTAATGAACCTTTAAACGTTAATCATTCATCATTATGATATATTTATATATTTTAATCATTGCACAGCTCATCAATGGGCTATTCTTTTGGAAAGGATATGAAAAAGCAGGTTACAAAGCGTGGCAAGCCTTTGTTCCCTTTTACAATACCGTTATTTTCTTACGTATTATCTCTCGCCCTTGGTGGTGGGTATTCCTGCTGTATTTGCCTGTAATAGGTAATATTATGGTAATTGTGATGACTTACGAATGGTTACACGTATTTAACTATCGCAAGAAGCGTTACACCTTGCTATCAATAATTACTTTGGGACTTTTTGCTGCCTACATAACCTATTTACCTTCTACACACTACGTAGGTAAAGATGTAGAAGCCATCAAAAAGAATGTTTCCTCTTGGGTGAGTGCTACTATCTTTGCGGTAGTAGCAGCTTCGGCTATTCACACCTACTTTATACAGCCTTATATGATACCTACTTCTTCTTTAGAAAAAACCCTCTTGGTAGGCGATTTTCTTTTTGTAAGTAAGTTTCACTACGGAGTGCGTGTACCTATGACTCCACTATCATTGCCTATGGTACACGATTCAATTCCTATAATAGGCACAAGATCGTATATCAAAACGCCTCAGTTACCTTATTTGCGTTTACCTGCTTTGCAGAAAGTACAGCGCAATGATATTACGGTATTCAACTGGCCTACTGATACGGTAAGGTACTTCCGAGACAATTCGGGTATTCACGTAGATAAGCCCATAGATAAGAAGTCTAACTATGTAAAACGCACAGTAGCTATCCCTAACGATGTATTAGAAATCAAAAACGGCGATGTATGGATAAATGGTAAAAAGGAAATCTATCCTGTACGTGCCAAGTTACAAACTTCTTATATAGTGGTTACACAACCCAATTTATTCAGTCATCCCGATGAGTTTAGAGTAGTGATGTACCAACAGTACGGTGTTACCGATCCTGCTTATCCCATCAACAACGACACTTATATTTTTACTTCCCTTACAGATGACGTAGCTAAGGCTTTGGAAGCTAACACGAGTATTGTGTCAGTTACTCGCAATATAAATAAGGCTGGGGTCTACAATCCTGCAATCTTCCCTCACAGCCCTACTTTTGCTTGGAATGAGGATAATTACGGACCTATTACCATTCCTGCCAAAGGAAAAAACGTAATACTTACTAAAGAGAATTTGCCTTTGTATAAACGCATTATTAGTGAGTATGAACACAATAAATTAGAAACAAAAGGTGATGATATTTACATTAATGGGCAGAAAGCTTCCTCTTATACCTTCCAACAAGATTACTACTGGATGATGGGAGATAACCGTCACAATTCTGAAGACAGTCGTTTTTGGGGTTTTGTGCCTGAAGATCACGTACTTGGTAAACCCGTACTCATTTGGATGAGTTTAGACAAGAATGCCTCAGGATTTAAGAAAATACGTTGGCAGCGTTTGTTCACTACCGTAAATGGTGAAGGTGAACCTGTGTCCTACCGATATATTGTATTTGGGTTACTTGGTTTGTGGCTGGTATATAGTTTGGTTAAAAAGAAAAAAGTAAAAGAATAATATGGTAGAACAAGTATTATTACACCCTACTTATTTTCCTTCTATTGCTCAATTTCACTTGATGTTGAACACACCTTGCGTTTTAGAAGTCTCTGACAACTATCAGAAACAAACCTTGCGCAATCGTACATATATTTACGGTGCCAATGGCAAACAATCCTTAAACTTACCTATTAAGCACGTAGGAGGTGATACCGGACGACAGTTGTTCAAAGATGTGAAAGTAGAGAATAATTTTCTATGGCAACGTCTGCACTGGAAAAGTTTAGAGACAGCCTATCGCACATCTCCTTATTTTGAGTATTATGAAGACGATTTGGTACGTATTTTTGAAAAGCAATACACTTACCTACTCGATGTAAATATCGACACAATTGAGACCGTTTTAGCCTGTTTGTTAGTACATATTAACTTTGACAAGACAAAAACGTATGAAGCCGAACCACAAGGAGTGAAAGACTATCGTTTTTTGAGTAGTGCTAAAAAAAAATACCCTGTAACAATGCCCTCTTATCACCAAATATTCTCAGATAAATATGGTTTTATTCCTAACTTATCTATTTTAGATTTGCTTTTCCACGAAGGACCTAATACACAAGAGTTTTTAACTAAGGTAAAAGTGTAGTGCTATAAAGTGTGTAAATAGACATCAAAAACGTGTAATTACACAAACAAAAAAGAAGGTTGCAAAAAGTAATTACTTTTTTATTATCAAAATATACTTCCTTATAATCAGTAATTTACAAAATGTAATATAAAGAAATGTTTTTTTGGCACAGAGTTTTCAATATAGTAAACAGAAGATTGCTAAAAGAAACATTGTTAAAACAAGAATTAGAAAAAACATTTTCATTAAAAACTATCAAACTTAAAACAAAATCTTATGTAAAAAACTTTATTACTGAGAAACAGTAATAGAGATTCTAAAACTGAAAAATTTTCTTCATTTTTGGAGTTAGTAGTAGTATTTATATGCATTGTGAAAAAGGCTCTCTAAGAAATTAGAGAGCTTTTTTTATATTTAGAATGCTATTGCTAACTTCTTTTTATATAAATACTCATAATAGAATATTTTTTTCTTAATTAATTTGGTACTTTAAAAAAGTCGCTGTACTTTTGTGGTTCATTTTAACACCAATTCATTTATGAAAAAATTCGTATTCTTCTTTGGGCTTTTATATGCCACAACAGTTTTTGCACAAAGCAAACCTAACATTATACTTATTGTTTCAGACGACCATTCGTATCAAACGATTGGGGCTTATAACAATGGGGCTACTAATGCAACTCCTGCAATTGATAAACTTGCTAATGAGGGGGTAAGGTTCAACAAAGCTTTTGTAACCAACTCCATTTGTGGTCCTAGTAGGGCTTGTATTCTCACGGGTAAGTATAGCCATAAGAATGGCTTTATGGACAATGAGACATCACACTATAATTCTTCACAACAACAATTTGTGAATCTCTTGCAACAAGGAGGCTACCAAACCGCTTGGGTGGGAAAATACCATTTAGGCGATGACCCCAAGGGCTTTGACTTCTTCAAAATCTTAGTAGACCAAGGTCGTTATTTTAACCCCGACTTTATCATTGAAGGTAAAAAATGTGTAAACGAGCAAGGTTATGTAAGCAATATCATTGAAGATGAAGCCGAAAAATGGCTCGATCGTCGTGACCCTAATAAACCTTTCTGCTTGGTTGTGGGGCATAAAGCGGTGCATCGTACTTGGATGCCCGATTTACCTGAATTAGGAGCTTATGAACAGGTAAACTTCCCATTGCCCGATACTTTCTTTGACGATTATGCAACTCGCAAGCCCGCAAGTTTGCAAGAAATGTCCATTGGTAAGGATATGATAATGGGCTACGATTTGAAGATGTTCAAAGATGAAAAAGAAGAAGTGCAAGATGCAAACTTCTCTCGTATGACCGCTATTCAATTAGCACATTACAACGATTTCTACAATCCTATACGTCAACAGTATTTCAGCGCAAACCTCAGTGGTAAAGAATTAGCACAATGGAAGTTCCAACGCTATATGCGTGATTATCTATCTACCGTAAGATCGATGGATAAGAACATTCAGCGTATGCTCGATTACTTAGAAAAGCACAAATTGAAAGACAATACTGTGATTATCTATATGTCCGACCAAGGTTTTTATATGGGCGAGCACGGTTGGTTTGACAAACGTTGGATGTACGAAGAATCTTTCCGTACCCCAATGATTGTCTCTTACCCTAAGCTCTTTCCTAAAGGCACAACTAACGATGATTTTGTGTTGAACATCGACTTGGCTCCTACTTTCTTAGAATTAGCTGGCTTACCTATCCCTGCTGACATACAAGGCAAATCGTTCTTACCGTTGTTTGCTAAAAAAGCCAAACCTATACGCAATCAAATATTCTATCACTACTACGAAAACGGGGAGCACGCAGTATCACCTCATTTTGGTGTTCGCACTGATCGTTATAAACTCATTCGTTACTACAAACGCGTGAATACTTGGGAGCTATTTGACCTCAAAACCGATCCTAAAGAACTCAACAACGTCTATGGCAAAAAAGAATATCTAAAAATTACTAAACAGTTAGAAGCTTTACTTTTAAAAGAAATTCGAGACAAGCAAGACGATTTGGCTGAGAAGGTATTTTTCAATAAAGAGTTTCCTGTGAAATAAATTTTATAAGGATTCAACTTTGCCAAAATTTGTAACATATTATTTGTATGAAGAATTACCTATACATTATCATATCATTTTTTCTAACTATAGTCTCTTATGCCCAACACTTGGATTCCATTTTCGAAAATCCAGCACTGCAAGAAATCAATCGAATGTCAATGCGTGCCTCCTACTTTCCGTTTGAGAATACAGCTAAAGCAAAAAATGGTACCATAGAGCAATCAGCACGTTTCCTAAATCTCAATGGCTTGTGGTCATTTCTCTGGAAGGAAGACTATCGTCAGTTGCCAAAAGACTTCTACAAAACCAATTTTAACGAAAGTCAGTGGAAGAAAATTCCTGTACCTTCTAATTGGGAAGTACAGGGATATGGCGTTCCAATTTACGTGAACGCTTCTTACGAATTCAATCAAAAGAACCCTACTCCTCCCGATATTCCTGATAGTCTCCAACAAAATGCTGGTCTGTATCGCAAAACTTTTGATTTGCCCTCTTCTTGGGAAGGAGAAAAAATATACCTACATTTAGGAGCAGTGAAATCGGCATTTAAACTGTATATAAACAGTAAGTTTGTGGGTATGGGTAAAGACAGCAAGTTGGCTTCTGAATTTGACATTACACCTTATATCACTAAGGGTAAAAACCTCATTGCAATGGAAGTACGTCGATGGACGGACGCAAGCTACCTCGAATGCCAAGATATGTGGCGCTTTTCCGGGATTTCTCGTGATTGCTACCTCTATATGCGACCTAAAGTGCATTTATACGACCTTAGTATCAGCGCTGGTTTAGATAAAAACTACACCAATGGCAAACTCACCACTTCGGTAGAAGTATGGAACGAAACTCCAAGCGATGCCTCTAAATACCAAGTGGAAGTAAGTCTGTTCGACAAAGAACAACTGCTCTACCAAGAGCAAAAAGAAACTATCGGACTCAAAAAAACCTTTGGTAAAACCGAATTGCAATTCGAAGCACAATTGCCACAAGTGAGAGCGTGGAGTGCCGAAACGCCTTATCTGTACCGTTTACAAATGGTGCTGTACGATGCTGAGGAAAAGGTGAAAGAAGTAGTAAGTCGTCCCATAGGCTTTAGAACGATTGAGATAGAAGGAGCTAACATTTTGGTAAACGGCAAACGCATACTCTTCAAAGGAGTAAACCGCCACGAAACCGACCCGCATACGGGACAGGTAGTGAGTCAAGAACAGATGGAGAACGATGTAAAGCAAATGAAAGCCCTCAACTTTAATGCTGTACGCACCTCTCATTACCCTAACGACCCTTATTTCTATGACCTTTGCGATAAATATGGGCTTTATGTAATGGACGAGGCTAATATAGAAAGCCACGGTATGCATTATGAAATGGATAAGACTATCGGCAATGACCCCGTGTGGGAATATGCTCATTTGCTACGTATGGAACGTATGGTAAAACGCGATAAAAACCACCCATCGGTTCTGTTTTGGAGTATGGGCAACGAGTCTGGTAACGGTTGGAACTTCTACAAAGGCTATCAACACATAAAAGGCTTAGACTCCTCACGCCCTATTCACTATGAATTAGCTCACTACGATTGGAATACGGATATCGAGTCACGTATGTACCGTCGTATTCCTTTCCTTATCGACTATGCGCTCAGCAATCACACTAAACCCTTCTTGCAATGTGAATACGCTCACGCAATGGGTAACAGTGTAGGTAACTTTCAAGAATATTGGGACGTGTATGAGCATTATCCTAAACTACAAGGTGGTTTTATTTGGGATTTCATCGATCAAGGGCTTTATAAAACCTTACCTAATGGCAAGAAATTAGTAACCTACGGGGGTGATTACGGTGATAAAAATACTCCCAGCGATAATAATTTTCTTATCAATGGAGTAATAGCTTCCGACAGAAGTTGGCATCCTCACGCCTATGAAGTACGTAAAGTGCAGCAAGAAATAGGCTTCCAATATCAAAATAACCAACTGATATTGCGCAATAAGCATTTTTTTAAAGATTTATCAAACTACGAAATACATTGGCAACTGCTCAAAGAGGGTGTATCTGTTCAAAGTGGTAATATTACCAACTTAATAGTATTACCACAAAGCGAGGCTACTTTTTTACTACCTCCTCTTAAAACAGACGATAAAGCAGAATATATCTTGCAATGTACCGCCCGTCTCAAACAAGACGAAGGAATTTTAAAGAAAGGTACAGAACTTGCTTTTGCCGAGTTTCCTCTCACCTCCTACACTCCTCAAAAAGCTATTGCTGATACAACACCTTTAGAGGTAGAAGAAACAACCAGTCACATTCTATTGCATAATAAGCATTATACAGCTAAAATAGATAAACAAACAGGCAAATGGGTATCGTTTCAAGTGAAGAATGAAGAACTCTTTGCTCCCGAAGGCTTAGAGGTAAATTTATGGCGGGCTGGCACTGATAACGACTTTGGGGCAGGTTTACCTAAAAAACTACAACAGCTTCAAGAGGCAGAGAAAAAAGCTGATAGTGTCCGTATATCGGTAGAGAAACTAAACTATGGTCAAGTGAAGATAACCCTACGCAAACGATTAGTAGAAGGTACAATTGATTATACTCAAGAGTTGCTTTTTGATGGCAAGCCTTCCGTAACGGTGAGCAATCACTTCAAACCTGTAAAGAACGACAAAACGCTTACTTTTAAGATAGGCAATCATCTAACACTTCTGCCTTTTCAGCGCATTCAGTGGTATGGTAGAGGGCCTTGGGAAAGTTACTGGGATAGGAAAACATCGGCTATGGTAGGCTTGTACGAAGGCACTATTGCTAGCCAGTATTACCCTTATGTGCGTCCGCAAGAGAATGGTAATAAAACTGATGTACGTTGGGCAAAGCTCAGTAAGAAAAAAGGAGTAAATATTGCCATTTATAGTACAGGTTCTCTACTAAATATAAATGCCCTGCCTTATAGTCCTGCACAGTTATTCCCTGGTATAGAAAAAGGACAAACACACGCAGGTGAACTCACCCCTGATAAGTATACTCACTTAGACATCGACTTGCAACAATTAGGTTTAGGAGGTGATAACAGCTGGGGCAACTTACCTATGGAACAATACTTACTGTATCTGTATCAGCCTTATAGCTATAGTTACAGAATAGAAGCTTTTTAATGGCATATTCTTATATAAGCAAAGCACAGACTTCTTGATAAACTCAAGTCGTCTGTGCTTTTTTGTTAAACCTATTATAAAATTCTTTCTTTCTAATATATATCAAGTGTTCTTTCTTCTTCAAAGCCGTCAGGAAGCGTAAATATAATAGTGTAGCGTCCTTTGGGTAGATATACTTTACCATCAGTAGCAATAGGTAAAAATATCTTTTGAAGACTCTTCTCATAGGCTGTCTTACCCGCATAAGACATCGTCAAGTCATAAGGTATATAATTAAACCCAACATTTGTCTTATAAGTAAATGTTTGCAAGGTAACACGTCCTTTCATCACTTTTATAGGTATTGATAAATTTTCCTTTGAAGCAAAAGCATAGAAATACACATTAGGCTTCACTGGTTCTTCCCATTCGTTATTGGCATTTCCCCAATTCGCAGAATAAGGAAGCGTAATAGGCGTTTCAAGTGGATAAAAATCTTGTGAGGTAATCGCCACTCTTAGCTCTTGCATCATCTTCACCGAGGTGCGAAAAATACCACGTCCCAATGTCGCAACTGTCATTTCACCATTTGTTTCGTCTATATAAATATCGTAAACACCTGTTTCGGGCAATCCTTTGCTGAATGGTTGCCAACTTTCACCTAAGTTAAACGAAATATACACCCCATTATCAGTTCCTGCATAAAGAATCTGACTGTTTTTAGGGTCTTCTTTGAGTACATTTACTTTACTATCGGGCAGGTTAGAATGGATATCTGTCCAACTCTTGCCATTGTCATTACTCATAAAAATAATAGGGTCGATATTGGAATCATCAGTACTAATAAGGGTTGTCAATACGCGGTTACGCTGGTGTTTAGAGGCAATGAGGTTGTTCACTTTTAGCGGACGAGGGAAAGCGTTGTATATCTGTTTCCACGATACCCCTCCGTTGTCGCTGGTGTAAATCATACCATCGTCACTACCCGTATAAAGCAAACCAAACATAAAAGGCGATTCAGCTATAGCCGAAATTGTACCATATGCCTTGTTACCCTGCTTGTTACCATTGGTTACATCGTCCGAAATAGTCCGCCAATTCCGACCTTTGTCCATAGAAATGTGCAATTTGTCACTTCCTATGTAAATAATATCTTTGTTTTGTGGCGAAATAAGTAGCGGTGCATTCTTGCCAAAACGCAATGGTTCCTTGTTTTCACCGTAATAAGCACTTCCTAACGGAAAAAGCTGGTCTCTATCAGGCAAAAAAGTAAAGAACTTGCCATAAGGTTCTGCGGCATAGCTATCATTGCCAAACGATAGCGAATGAATAGCTTTTCTGAACGTATTCCAATGACTGTTATTCTGCGCCAATACCACCTGGTCACTCACATAGTAAGGTGTTTTGTTAGCTTTGTCGTAACTCAGCTGGGTAAAAGCCATTGCTTGTGGTACATTCTTAAAAGCAAAACTTTTTCCGTTGTCGTAAGAGACCTGTAATCCACTGCGAGTTGTACAAAATAGAGTACCCTGTTGTAAGTAAAGTTGTTCATAGCTGTTGTTCAACGAAATCGGTTGTTTACTTTTCCACGTCCTGCCTCCATCGGTAGATTCCAATAAGGGATATCCTCCTATAAATAAGTGTTTTTTATTACTAAGGTCTACGCTGATGCCCCCAAAACGCTCTCCGTTTTGGTAATACACATCATTCAGAGGTTGAATATTCGTCTTTTGCCAAGAATTACCCCCATCTTCAGTTACGTACACTTCCGCACCTATAATCTCTTGGATACTTACACCCAAATAACTCAGTAGTTTAGCAGGAGAGGTTACCTCTGCAGCTATCATATCTTTGAGATTCTGAGCTGTATATTTCTCGTCCTGACCTATATTGTGCAAAAACACATTTAAACGGTTGTTATCTAACGCGAGGAAATCGGCTTTGCTCATCACATCAAAATCTTGAGCGGAGAGATGAATGCGCACTACTTTCTGTACAGTGTTAATATTCTCTTTCTTTTTGGCATTGCGATTATCTACTATCGCATAATAAGTTTGACTGTTAAAGCAACTCACCCCTATCTTGCCAATGTTATTCCCTTTGAGAAAGCCGTTGTTCACCGTGATTTTCGTCCACGTATTGCCTTTATCAGCGCTCTTGTAAATAGCACTATTACTGCCATAAGGAGCACTGTCCCACTGACTGTTATTCACTTCCCACGACACAGCCAAAAGCATTGCTCCATCAGGCGAAGCTGTAATTTGCGTAATACCCGCACGAGTGCTTACAAACAGTTTTTGTTGCCACGTTTTTCCGCCATCAGTAGTTTTGAAGATACCGCGTTTTTCATCGGCTTTATAAGGGTTACCCAATACTCCTGCCACAAGTTCTTGGGGGTTAGTAGGGTTGATATACAAACTACTAATGCGTTGCATTCCTCCCAATCCCTTAAAGTCAGTTGTTTTGCCTTTATCGGTAGAGATAAAAACGCCATAAGGGGTCGCAACCGACAAAGTCCCCGATTGCCAATCTACTGCCAGTGCTGTGATACTTTGTGTAGGGAGGGTTGAGCATAGTACTTGGTAGGTTTCCCCGCCATTTTGGGTAAGCCATACACCTCCGTTTTCTGGAGCAACTATAAACTCACTGCTATTTTTAGGGTTTACACTCAGCGCACTGATGCGATTGCCTATCTCTTTTACTGTCACTTGCTCAAAAGGCGTTTCGCGCACCCACGAACGCGCTTTGAGCTCCTCTTTCTGACGCAAAGGAAGCGGTAGCAGTTCTTGGGCAGTGAGAGTTGTTGTGATGATTAATAAAGAAAATACAAAAGTAAAGATTTTATTTTTCATATTTATTTGCAGAATTCTCTTTAAGTTGTTGTTTTTAGGGTGCAAAAGTACAACAATTTATTGAAATGAGCTAATATTCTAAGAATATTTATCCCATTGCCCTTTGTCATTCCTCATTTGTCACTCGTCATTTCTTCCTTTTTCCGTCTCCACATTCCTCCTCTCCGAGGGGGCTAGGGGGAGGTTTCTTTTAATTTTCCGCCACACTCCCCCCTATTGCCTATGACCTAAGCTCTACTGCCCTTTCTCTTTCTTTCGCCTCGAAACCTCTTTTTTAACATTTTTTACACTGTTGTATTATATTATGAATCAACTCTTTATATACCCTTTCTATACCAATCGTCCAAGATTCGTATAAGCTTCCTATAAGCTCTCTATAAGCTAACCCCACCCTCCTAATAGCCTTTTTTCACTAAAATCCCTCTCAGCTTACTTCTGATATTTTTCGTTTTCCTCCGAAGTCCAAGCCCCTCCGATATTCTCCAACTAATTCCCTCATTTGCTAATTCCCTCATTTCCTCATTTTCTCATTTGCTAATTAAGTTACACTATCTATCTCTTACGTCAAACTCCCTGTCAATTCATAAAATCATTATTAATCATTAACCACTAAGCATTAATCATTGATATTTATTTTTGTAATTATATATTATTTTGTACTTTTGCACCCTCAGAAAATAAAGAGATATCAAGATGTTTAGATGGATAAAAGCCAGCTTCTGGGGTACCATTGCGGGCTTAATATTGCGCAACCGAATTGCTTTTTTACTACTCATAGCTGCTATCACTGGGGGCTTAGCTACACAGTGGAAGAACGTGCGCTTTACTTTTACCGAAGCAAATATGCTCCCCGATGATCACCCTGTGAATATGGAGTACAAGCACTTCCTCGATAAGTTCGGCGAAGAAGGTAACTTGATATTAATGGCGTTAGACGATAAAAAAATCTATACACCTGAGGTACTCAACAAATGGATTGCCCTTAGTAACGAACTAAAAAAGTTCAAACAGATAGACGCTGTTATCTCTATCGACAATTTGCCTATCTTAGTGAAAGACACTGCCCAGCAGTGCTTTGTTACCCATAAGTTTATCGAAGGAAAAGTAAAAAACCAAACTGAGGCTGATAGTCTCAAAAAAGTACTTTCCGAGAAACTGCCTTTCTACGAAGGTCTCATCTACAACAAGAAAACGAATACCTTGCAAACAGCCGTGTATATGAACAAAAAGATTGTCAATACACAAGCCCGCAAGGATTTTATCCTCAACGATTTTATTCCCATAGTCGAGAAGTTCGAAGCGCAAACCGGACTCAAAGTGCACACTTCGGGTATGCCTTATATTCGTACCCTCAGCGCTCAAAACATAATGGACGAGATAGGGTTATTCATCTTGGCTGCCCTACTCTCTACTTCAGCCATCTTCTTTTTCTTTTTCCGTTCATTCAGGGCGATGTTTATCTCTATGGGCGTGGTATCGATCGCAGTAATGTGGGTATTTGGCTTTTTAGGGCTTTTCGGCTACGAAATCACCATTCTCACAGGACTTATTCCGCCTTTGGTCATCGTGATTGGTATCCCGAACTGTGTATTCCTCATCAATAAATACCAACAAGAAATCAGTAAGCACGGCAACCAAGCTAAGTCGCTTATTAGGGTAATCCGCAATGTAGGCAATGTAACCCTGCTCACCAATCTCACTACGGCTATTGGTTTTGCTACCTTTATTTTTACCGAAAGTTCTTTGCTCAAACAGTTTGGGGTTATTGCTTCTATCAATGTAGTATCTATCTTCTTCATTTCTCTATTGCTAATCCCAATTATTTACAGTTATATGCACATACCTCAGGAAAAACACCTAAGGCATTTGCATCGCAACTGGATAGGTGGACTTATCAAGTTCATTGAGAATACAGTAAAGCATCACCGTATTGCAGTATTCACTACGGCTATTGCTCTGCTTATCCTCAGTATTATTGGTATTTACAAAATAAAGATTTCGGGTAGTCTCATCGAAGATATGCCTAAGTCAGCTGCTTTTTTTGACGATATCACTTTTTTCGAGAAGAATTATGGCGGAATTATGCCTTTGGAAATCACTATTAATACGAAGCAGAAGAACGGTGTTACTCGGTTAGTGAATCTCAAACGTATCGACGAACTCTGCACTCATATCGAGGAAATCCCCGAAATATCCAAACCGCTTTCGTTGGTAAACTTGGTGAAATACGCCAAACAAGCCTATTACAACGGCAACCCTAAATATTATAGCCTGCCCACTACCCAAGAGCAAAACTTTATCCTTTCATACGTCAAAAACTCTAAAGGTAATGCCAATATGCTCTCCGCTTATGTAGATTCATTGGGGCAAACGGCACGCATCACTACTTTTATGAAGGATATTGGTACTGAGAAGATGCAACAAATCGAGGACAATATTTACACCAAAGCTCAAAAGCTTTTCCCAAGTAATAGGTATGAAGTGAAGATTACCGGTAAAGCCTATTTGTTTACCAAAGGTACTAATTATTTAGCTACCAACCTCATTTGGTCATTAGCCTTGGCTATTTTGCTCATTGCGCTCATTATGGCGTATATGTTCCGTTCGTTCAAGATGATAGTTGTCTCACTCATTCCTAACCTTTTACCGCTACTCATCACCGCAGGACTGATGGGCTATTTTGGCATTCCGCTCAAGCCTTCCACTATACTTGTGTTCAGTATTGCCTTTGGTATTTCGGTAGACGATACCATTCACTTCTTGGCTAAATATCGCTTAGAGTTAGTAGCACGTAATTGGAAGATAAGCAAATCGGTATATGCAGCTTTACGCGAAACAGGGGTAAGTATGTTCTATACTTCTATCGTGCTACTCTGTGGTTTCTCAGTGTTCTTGCTCTCCAGCTTCGGAGGTACCAAAGCACTCGGCGGACTCATATCTGCTACTTTACTTTTCGCAATGATGACGAACTTACTACTCTTGCCTAGTCTGTTGCTTTTCTTAGAACGCAGTCTGTCCAACAAAGAAACTATCAAAGAGCCTAAGATTGAGATATTCCCTAAGGACGAAGAAGAAGAAAACACTGAAAAAGAAAATAAAACATTATAATTACACACTGTTATCAGCTGATTGACAAATTTGTTAATTAGCTAATTAAAATAATCATTATGGAAAACAAAAAGCATATCGTAATTGTGGGCGGTGGCTTTGCTGGCTTAGAGCTAGTAAAAGTGTTGAACCGCTCTGGTAAATATAAAATTACCTTGGTGGATATGAATAACTACAATTTCTTTCCACCTCTGCTATATCAGTTGGCTGCAGGCTTTATGGAGCCTTCATCTATCTCCTACCCTTTCCGCCGTCTATTTCGCAAGTATAAAAATGCACGTTTCAGAATGGCTACCTTGCGAGAAGTCGTTCCATCGGAAAACAAACTCATCTTGAGCAATGGAGAACTGCATTATGACGTATTGGTAATGGCTACGGGAGCTGAATCAAACTTCTTTGGTAACAAAGATGTAGAAGAAAAAGCAATGCCTATGAAAACCGTAGGCGACGCCCTTATGCTTCGCAACTTAGTATACACCCGTTTGGAGCGCGCTACCCGTACTGAGGATAAAGAATTGCGCCGTAAGTTACTCTCTTTTGCTATTGCAGGAGCAGGTCCTACTGGGGTAGAGTTATCGGGTATTTTTGCTGAAATGAAACAGAACATTATGCGCAAGGATTACCCTGAGCTTACTTATGACGATTTAGGTGATATTTATCTCATCGACGGACAAAACACCGTACTTGCTCCTATGAGTAAAAAAGCCCAAGCATATACCGAAAAAATCTTGCTTAAAAAAGGTGTAAAACTCAAATTAGGAGTACAGGTAACCGATTTTCTGAATGACGAAGTATATCTTTCGGACGGTACCATTCTTGATGCTCGTAACCTAATATGGGCAGCGGGGATTTCAGCTAAAACCTTTAAAGGTATTGACGACAAGCAACACTTAGGTCGTGGACGACGTATGAAAACCGATGCTTATAACAAAATGGAAGGCTTCGAGAACATCTATGCAATCGGCGATTCGTCTATTATGACTGCCGACCCTCACTTTCCTCAAGGGCACCCTCAGCTCGCACAAGTAGCCATACAACAAGCCAATAACTTAGGAAAAAACTTCAATAAAGATTTCGTAAACCCTACTCCTTTCAGTTATGTCGATAAAGGTTCAATGGCAATTATTGGTCGTAACCAAGCCGTCGCCGATTTGCCTAAACACATTTTCCTCAAAGGCTTCGTAGCGTGGGCTATTTGGGCATTTATACACATAATGTCGCTGGTAAACTTCCGCAACAAACTAAAAGCTTTGTACAACTGGATAGGTTATTATATCAGCAAAGACCAGTCGTATCGTATGGTATTACGCCCTACCGAAAAAGCAAAAGGATAAAATCTGGCTATCCTCTATACTTTGCCAATGTTTGAAACATTGGCAAAGTTAAACCTACATAATTATAAAAACATTATTTTGTTTTAATTTTTAAAGAATTTTTATTCAATTTCTCTCCCGTAACGGAGACTTCTTTCACTAAAAAGCAAAGAATGGAGAACACTGCTAAACAATGGAAACAACAACTGCAATACCTACTGAAAGGAAGGGACTACGAGTCGCTTATATACACTTCAGCAGAGGACGTTCCTATCTTACCTTTTTACACTTCCGAGAACGTAAAAAGCCCTTATGCAGTTGATATCCAAACCCAAGTAGCTGTTCCTCTTTTTGTATCCGATAAAGAACAGACCCTCAAACGCATTGCTTTTTGGCAAAGCCAATCAGTTCACTTTTTTTTGCTCAACCTGCACTCTGAGCTTATTCAAGACGAAGTACAACAATGGTTACCTACTGATTTACACTACTTGTTCACCAATGCCCTCACTGTAGATACCTCAACCTACCAAAACACAGGAGCTTCAATGGTGCAACAAATCGCTTTCGGAGTAGCCCAAATGCAGGAAATACTGACTACTTCAAAAGTAACCACTGCTTTTGTGAAAATAGCGGTTGGGGGTAGCTTTCTGTTAGAAATTGCCAAACTGCGCGCTTTTCGTCGCTTATTTAGCGAGCTCTACCCTACCCTACCCTTCCATTTGATAGCCGAAGTATCTCATAGAGGCTTATCTCTTCTGAAATCGTCGCATAACCAAAACTATGTACAGTTAGCTTACGAGGCTGCTGTATTAGGAGGTGCTGATTATTTATTGCCTAAAAATTCCCTTTTCTTTAAGAAGAACAGCGTAAATACCGAAAAAGCAAATGTAGCTACCATTCAGCAACTCACTGCTACCCGCAACGCAACACGGCTCAACGGAATGTATGCAATTGAGGCTATCAGCTACGAAATGTACAAGAAAGCTCTTGTGCTATACCAGCAAGTTCACAAACAAGGAGGATTGTCGGTTATGCTAAAAAGCCACAACCTGCAAAAACAAATAAAGGCTAAGGCATCGCAAGAACAACAGTTTTTTAATACACAGTGCTCTGCTTTCTTTCCTGAAAATAGTATCGTTGAAGTTTATCCACGTAAAGAATGGGATTTCTATCCTTTTACCAAAAATCACACCGCTGACTCATTAACACCCAAACGCCTCTGGGAACCCTTTGAAAAAAGAATAAAACAAGAAATGTATGAGCAAAAACAATGAAACTATGGCTGGTTTGCCGCCTTATGAACGTGGGTACCGCGCAATGGGGTATTTAGAAGGAATGCCCTCTTTGCGCATCGTGGCTATGGAAGAAGAAAGCATTTCGCCTAACGAACCCACTGAAATACTTTATCAGAACATCGAGAATTTTACACAAAGCAAAGCATCTTGCAAATCATTGGTGATAACTGCTATTGATACTTTGCCCCAAGCCTTATCGGTAAAAGAAGCTCAATACCTCTATATACCTGCATCTCTTCTTTTAGAAAACACCATTAAGGAAACTTTTATCCACATTCTTACTCCTAACGACAAACTGCGTATTTTAGTAGATAGTGCTGACAATGGTTTTGAAATCATTGCAATGCTCCGTAGCTTGCGCGCTCTTGCCCAACTGCCTATCACCTGCTTAGTCCATTCTATCACCGATTATCTATACGCCCTCATCGCCCAATCCGACGATTTGATATGTGATATTAAAAACAAAGAGTTGGCTTCACCTGAAAACCAATTCCTAATAGAAAATAGTTTAGTTATCAAAACTATCGACCCATTCTTCCCCTAAGCCTCACTTTTATTAGGCAAAACGCTCAAAACAGCATTTCATTAGCTCCACTTTACCTTCACTTTGAGAGCACTATTTCTTCGTTCATTGTTCGTCTTTTCTTCGTCTTTTCTTCGTCTTTCCTTCGTCCTTTGTTCGTCCTTTGTTCGTCCTTTGTTCGTCCTTTGTTCGTCCTTTGTTCGTCTTTTGTTCGTCTTTTGTTCGTCTTTTGTTCGTCTTTTGTTCGTCTTTTGTTCGTCTTTTGTTCGTCCTTTCTCTATCTGCCCGTGCGGCTCGCACCGTCTTTTGTTCGTCTTTCCTATAAGCTTTCTATAAGCTTCTCCCAAATTAACCATTAACCATTAATCATTAACCATTAATCATTAAACAAGGCTTTCTCCCTCCTCAAAGCCTTTTCTCTTCAAAATTATCCTCAGTCTGCTTATGATGTTTTCGTTTTCCTTCAGAAACTACGAGTCTATTCGAGTCCTTCCTACGATTCCTACAAGTCCGACCAATCAAATAACTATTTTTTATCCCTCTCCATCATTTGCTAATTTGCACATTCGCTAATCGGCTAATTCGCTAATTAATATTTTAAAGATTTATACGTAATTCAGATTTTTAATGTATATTTGCAAAATGAAAAAGAAAAAGCTACAAAGAAGTAAGTCTCGTATATCTGCAAAAAAGAAATCTCCATTTGGGAACTTTTTTACTGTAAGCCTCCTATGCATTTTGTTGTTGGGAGTAGGTAGCGTTTTCTATATCAGAACCTATTATCCTGCCATTTACCAAAAAATACTAAACAAAATTACAGCCCGTAAAATAAACTCTACCTACGAAAGCAATCGTATTGAACATATCGTAAGTCTCTACTACGATAAAGTCTTCGGCATCGACCTTTCGCACTATCAAGAACGCGAAGAAATAGAATGGGATAGCCTCTACATCCGAAATAAAACTGCAAAATACCCTATTCAATTTGCCATTTTTAGAGCAACAATGGGGAACGATGGAACCGATAAGAACTTTGCACACTTTTTTTCAGAAGCTAAAAAACACCAACTTATCAGAGGAGCTTACCATTACTATCGTCCAGACGAAGACCCTAAGCTACAAGCAAACTCCTACCTGAAGAATGCTCAGTTGGAAAAAGGAGATTTCTTACCTATTTTAGATATAGAACAATTGCCTAAAAAGAAATCCAAAGAACAGTTTATTAAAGATGTACAAACGTGGTTAGATATTGTTGAAAAACACTACAAACGCAAACCTATTATCTATACTTACATCAGTTTTTACGAAGATTATTTGTATCCCACTTTCAAGCAATACCCATTATGGATAGCCAATTATAATAATGTATCAGTCCCTACCTCTGTTTTTTCTTGGCAGTTATGGCAATTCACTGAAAATGGTATTACTGCGGGAGCAAAAGTCAAAATAGATTTTAATATTTTCAATGGTGATAGTAGCGAACTGAACAAACTCTTATTGTAGTATGACAAAAAAAGAACTCAGGACACTCTATAAGCAAAAACGTAATGCCCTATCAGCTGAGGAGCGAGACCTCCTCAGCCAACAAATAGCTGAAAGGTTACTTCTTTTTCCTGATTCTTTATGGGAGTATCACACTTACCATATATTCCTCCCCATAGAACAATTAGCTGAAATAAACACAAATTATATATTGGACATACTGCGCGATAAGAATAAGCAAATAGTAGTCCCTAAAATGGATAGCAATACTCGCACGCTGTCCTCTATTCTTCTCACCAAAGATACTCAGCTCATTAATAACGCTTGGGGAATTCCCGAACCTAAACAAGGTGTTATTATAACTCCCGAAACCATAGATGTAGTATTCGTTCCTCTTCTTGCCTATGACAAATATGGCAATCGGATAGGCTATGGCGGTGGTTATTACGACCGTTTTTTGAGTGAATGCAGAGGTGAAACACTCAAAATAGGACTCTCCTACTTCCCTCCTGAAAATAACTTTTATGCTTTGAGAAATGCTACTGATGTTTTTTTAGATTATGCTATCACTCCTTCTGCCAATTACACACTCACAAAAAAAGAATATTGATAATTTTTTATTGAGGAAAAGTTTGCTTATATTGAACTTTTCAAAATAAAATACCATATTGTTTTGTATAATTCTAAATAAGTAGTATCTTTGCGCCGTCAAATCAAAATACAAACAATATTATGAGATTAAAATTTTTAGCTCCTGCGCTTATCGCAGGAATGACTGTGATCACTACTTCTTGTAGTAAAGACGACAATCCGACCCCTATACCTTCTACTGCTAAAGAAGTTAAAGAATTAAATGTTTCTTCACAAACAGAGTGGGTGTATTTTTCTTTTTCAGAAGGGAAACAAGTAGAGGTAACCAATCCTCGCACAAGTGATAATTGGGATATCGCTTTCAATCGTTATAACGTAAAAACTAATGGTGGTACTTCAGGTATTGGAGGCGTGGAAGTAGCTAATACAGGAAGTAAAGATTTTGCTACTGTTACTCAATACCCTGGCATAGGATATGAGAAAGACATATTAGTAACTTCTTATGGGCGCCCACAACCAGGACAAACAACTCCTACTACTACAACTATCTCAGTTAATCCTGCCATTACAGGTACAGTACAAAGCCCTGACCCTAAAGGCTTCTATAACTATAATCCTCCTACACCAGGAAGCAATACTCCTCATATTACACTTACCAAATATGTATATGTAGTAAAAACAGTAAAAGGAAAGTATGTAAAATTGCAAATTACTGAGTATACTAACGCTAAGGGTGAATTAGGTTATCTTACTTTTAAATATGATACTCTTACCTCTCAAACTCCAGTAGAAAAAGTAAACCTTACTTTTACCAAAGCAGTTGGAGAAGTACAATTAGATGCTACTGCCGATTGGCAATACTTCTCATTGGCAACAGGAGCAGTAGTAAGTGTTACCACTCCAGAAACTGATACTACTTGGGATATAGCTTTCAAAAGTTATTATGTAAAGCTCAATGGTGGTGTGAATGGTAAAGGAAAAGGAGAAGCTCTTAAAACAGAATCAAAAGATTTTGATGCTGTAAAAGAAACTGTAGTAGTAGGTTTTGAAAAAGACAAAGAAGTAACTTTTACTGGTAGAAACAGCTCTACTAAAGTAAACGTTTCACCAGTACTTACAGGAGGCTTTGGTTCTACAACAGGTACTATAAACATCAGTCCTAGCAATATAAACAAATGGGGAGATGTTTACGCTCCTAATGAATGGGTATACATTATCAAAACAGCTGATGGTAAATACGCTAAAGTGCAAGTAACTGATTTTTATAAGGAAGTAAACAGCAAAAAAGCTCCTAATTACCCTAAACTTAAATATCAATTGAGTGATAATCAAAGTAAATAATAAAGATTATGAAAGTTAGATTATTACTATCAGTTTTAGCTATAGCCCTTACTTTTGCTTCTTGCAGTAAGGACAATGATAGCAAAGAAGAGAAAAAAATCTCAAAAGGAACACAAGTGAAGAACTTGTACACTTTCAACAAAGATAATTGGGTATACTTTTCTTTTAAAAAAGGTGTCATAACTATTCAAGATCCTGAAAATAGCTTAGATTGGGATATAGCTTTTTTTGCTCATTTCCTCAAAACTAATGGTGGTATATCAGGTAAAGGAGAAGGAGGAGCTATAAAAACTGACTCTAACGACTTTGACGCTGTTACTTCTGCTCCTACTGAGGGTTACACACAAGATGTAAAAGGTACAATGTCTTATGGATCTTATCCTAATCTAACAGAAAAAAAAGGTACTTTTTCTCCAATTGTATCCGGAGATTTTGAAACAAAGACAGGTTACGTTTCTCTTTCACCCAACAATATAGGAAAATGGCCAAGTGTGTATGCTCCTACAAAGTATGTTTACATAATTAAAACTGCAAAAGGAGAATATGCTAAATTTCAAGTTACCGATTTTTATAACGATGGGGCTAAACCTAACTACGTTACTTTTAGCTATCTAATTAGCAAAGATGGTAAGTTTTAAGCCTAAACAATAATCACACTGAGGCTGTCTTAATATAGGCAGCCTCTTTCGTCTAAATTAAATTATCAATATGCGAAAGATTTTTATCACTGCTTTTATTTCATTATTCTACTCGCTATCTACTCTTGCTCAAAACGACAAGAAGGAAGATGAACCTATAAAACTCAATGAAATAATTGTAACAGCTACACGCGCTCAAAAGAACTTAAAAAACGTACCTATCACCGTACAAGTAGTTACCGCTGAAGACATTCGTAAATCGCAAGCTACCGACTTTCAATCGTTTTTAGAAACGGAATTTGCAGGTATCAACTTTACTTACGATGGAGGTATGCCTAACATTAATATGATGGGATTTGGAGGTAAATATGTGCTCTTTTTAATGGACGGCGAGCGTATGGCAGGAGAAACTTTTGACAATATTGACTATAATCGTATTGACTTGGATAATATTGAGCGTATTGAAATCATCAAAGGGGCTTCTTCTTCTCTTTATGGCTCGAATGCGCTGGGAGGGGTGATTAATATTATTACCAAAAATGCTAAGAAACCTTTTGAAGGTAGCGCGAGTTATCAGTATGAGAGCATCAAAAGTCATAAAGCGAATGTAGGCGTGGGGAGCAAGCAGAAATGGGGTAGTATCCGCCTGACATCTTTTTACAATTTCCGCGAACCTTATGTTTTGGAAGACAGCGAACCATTAACTGTTTATAAAAATGGTACAGCTGTTACCTCTGAAAAAGGAGAACTCAATATTGCGGGGTTTACTACTTATGGAGTTACCCCTAAACTTACTTTCAACTTATCACCTAAAATAGACCTTGCTCTTACGCCTAACTACTACTTCAGCGAACGCAATCAAGGGACAGAATCTTCAAGGAAACTACGTGATAGATACTATAACTACACTTTATCGGCTAAATCTAACATTGCACTCACTGAGAGCAAAAAATTAAGCTTATCGGGGGCTTTTGACCGTTACGACAAGTTTAACTACTTCCCGTTATTAAAAGAAAAAGAAAAGAACTATGAAAACACCATATGGCGCGCAGGAATGCAATACAACCAATCGCTATGGGAAAAACATTCGTTAGTAGCAGGAGCAGAAATATTTTCAGATGAACTACTCAGTTTTCGTTTTGATAATACGGGTACTGAAGCCAAAGAAAATGCACAAAACTACACTGCTTTCACCCAACAAGAATGGACACTTTCTTCTGCCTTCACCTTGGTAACTGGGGCACGTATAGATTATCATTCACTTTTTAAAGAACACTTTACCTATCGCTTGTCAGGAATGTTTAAGGTAGAACAGTTTACTTTTAGAGGAGGTTTTTCCACAGGTTTCCGGTCACCTACCTTGAAAGAACTCTACACTAATTGGTTTCACCCTTGGGGGGTGGCTTCCAAATAATGGGTAACAAAGACCTTAAACCCGAAACCAGTAATAACCTTAACCTTTCAGTAGATTTCGACAGCAAGAAGGTGAATATTACCGCAATGACGCAACTCTCGTCGGTAAGAGATAAAATAGCCTTCCGCTGGACGGCTGCCAGCGATACTATTCGTTATGTAAATTTTAATGGCAATACTGAGATTGTAAGCTCTGAGATATCGGCGACTTATCACCCTACAAAAGCTTTCCGCTTTAAAGGTTCGTATGCGTACTACTACATTAGCAATAGCACAGGTGAAAACCGCCCGCATACCTTCACGGTAAAAGCTGAATACATTCCTAAGCGTGATGCCCTCTATATTCCTAACGTTGTGTTGAGTGGCAAATACGTAAGTGCTACCCGCATTCACGATACCGATAGTAATAACAATGAGCTCTATACCTATTATGAACCTTATAGTATATGGCATTTGCAACTATTCTCTAAACTTCCCTACCACCTCACCTTCACAGCAGGTATTGACAATCTTTTCGATTATGTAACTAAAACCACGAGTTTCTACTCCAGCATTTCTCCGGGGAGAACTTATCTGATAGGATTAAAGTGGACCTATTGATTTTCAAAAATAAGTTGGGTTAGAGGTAAGAATTCGTACAAATTTCATTCTGCTTTGTTTTTCCACTCAAAATAACTCCATCTTTTTTTCGAAATATATCAGAAGAATTCGGAAGTAGAAAATTAGGTAAAGAGTATAAGATAAGAGGTAAAGTGGGTATGGTTAGCTTATAGGAAGCTTATAGGAAGCTTATACGAATCTTGGACGATTGGTATAGAAAGGGTATATAAGTAGTTGATTTATATTATAATACAACAATGCCAAAAATGTTAAAAACGGGGTTACGAGGCGAAAGTAAGAGAAAGATAAAATCCTTTTAACACGTACTTACTCGGTAGTTATTGAGAAACTCTCCTAAGGATAGGGGGCTTAGCGATGCAAAGGTAAAGACAATAATAAGGTAAAAGTGGAGGAGATTAGTAAATTTTACAAATTTGTTAGTTCATAATTATTTTATACCTTTGCACCAAAACTAAAAATAAAATGATGTCAGAAGCTTCTTTTTCAGGATTTATACAGACTATCCTTATTATTATATTAGTGTTTTGGGGACTGAGAATCCTCCTGAGAATATTGGCTCCTTATATGATGCGTTTTTTCATAAACAAGGTAAGTGAAAAAATGCAAAAAGAATTCGAGCGTACCCAAAATCAGTACCAACAAAATGCTTATGGGCAAAATCGCTCAGAAGAGAAGGAAGGTAAACAAACTATTATAAATAAGAATTCTCATTCTAAAAACCCTGAAGCTACCAAGCAAGTGGGTGAATATATAGATTACGAGGAAGTTTGATTTAAGTAAGAGATAAAAGGTAAAAAATAACCAAATGAAAAAAATAGTCCCTCACGTTGTAGTAATAGCGCTATTTGCTGTAATAGCACTTGCTTTCTTTTATCCTGTATTACAGGGAAAAGGTATCTTCCAAAGCGATATTGTTCAGTATACCGGTATGGCGAAGGAGCGCAATGATTACCGTCAAACAGAAAACAAAGAGACATATTGGACAAACAGCGCTTTTGGTGGTATGCCTACCTATCAGTTGGGGGCACAATATCCTAATGATTTTGTAAAGCAGCTAGACAGAACGTTGCGCTTTTTACCTCGTCCTGCCGATTATCTCTTCTTGTACTTTGTAGGCTTTTACGTCCTACTTTTGGTGTTAAAAGTGGATTACAAGAATGCTTTCTTGGGGGCTATTGCCTTTGGTCTTTCTACTTACTTGATTATTATTTTAGGGGCAGGGCATAATGCCAAAGCACACGCCATTGCTTATTTTGCTCCTTTATTAGCGGGTATCTTATTGGTATTTCAGCGGAAATACCTTTGGGGAGGATTACTCACAGCAGTAGCGCTGGCGTTAGAAATCTGCGCTAATCACTTCCAAATGACGTATTACCTGCTTTTATTGGTATTGCTCTTAGGCATAGGCTTCCTTTATAAAGCTATCAAAGAGAAACAACTCAAAGATTTTGCAAAAGCTATGGCAGTACTACTTGGGGCTGTAGTGGTGAGTGTACTGGCAAATGCTACTTTACTGCTCACGACTCGCGAATACGCCGATTGGAGCACCCGTAGTAAATCGACACTTACTATTACTCCTGATGGGACTCCGAAAGAGCAGAACAGCGGTCTACCAAAAGAATATATCACCGAATATAGTTATGGCATCAGTGAATCACTAAACCTTATCGTGCCTCGTCTTTTTGGAGGTTCTAACCACGAAAACTTAGGAGAAAACTCTAAGACGTATCAGTATTTGGTACAATTGGGGGTACCCCCTATGCAGGCATTACAAGAAACACAACGTTTACCCACTTACTGGGGCGACCAACCCATCGTGGCTGCCCCTGCCTATATAGGAGCTGTGGTGTTCTTCCTATTTATCTTGGCACTTTTTGTAGTAAAAGGAAGAATTAAATGGTGGCTTTTAACGGGCTCAGTAATGGCACTCGTACTTTCGTGGGGCAAGAACTTCGGACTGCTCACTGATTTTATGATAGACTACTTTCCGTTATACAATAAGTTTAGAGCGGTATCGTCTATACAAGTAATTTTAGAACTCTGCGTGCCTATATTGGCGATAGTAGGGTTACAACAGTTCTTAAAAACACCTGAAGAGGAGCGCAAAAAATACTTACTTCACAGTCTTTATATTTGTTTGGGGGTAATGTTATTGCTTTTCTTAGGAAAAGGATTCTTTGATTTCCAAAGCGCAAACGATGTGTATTACGGCAACAGAGAGATTGTGCAAATGATAGTGGAAGACCGCAAAAGTATTTACACTGCTGATTTGTTGAGAAGCACCGTACTTATACTGCTCACGGCTTTGGCTTTGGTACTTTATCAGTACAACAAAATTCCTCTTAGGGGAATGCAAATAGCACTCTTAGCATTGCTTTTCTTTGATTTGGGAGGAGTAGCCAAACGCTATGTAAACAAAGATAATTTTGTAGATAAATACCTAATAGAAAATCCTTTTGAGGCAACTCCTGCTGATATGGCGATTCTTCAAGACAAGAGCTATTATCGCGTATACGAACCTCAAGTGGGTATCAATGGTGCACGTACTTCGTTTTTTCACCATTCGATTGGAGGCTATCACGCAGCGAAACCCAAGCGCTTGCAGGAACTCTTCGATTACCAAATAGCCAAAGGAAATATGGAAGTGCTCAATATGCTGAATGTGAAATATATACTTTTGCGCAACCAAGAAGGAGAAATACAACCAATGCACAACGAAGATGCCTTAGGTAATGCGTGGTTTGTAAAGCAACTTAGCTTAAAAAACAGCGATAATGAGGTAATGAAAGCTTTAAAAGAGTTTCACCCTTCCGAAGAGGCTTTAGCAACGCTCAAAGATTTGAAAACAAACCTTCCATCACAATACATTGTGGATAGCACGGCTACGATTGCACTAAAACATATGCGCCCTGATGAACTAACTTATGAAAGTAACAATTCTCACGAAGGTTTTGCGGTTTTCTCGGAGATGTACTACCCTCACGGCTGGAAAGCGACTATCGATGGCAAAGAGGCGCCTATCTATCGCGTAGATTACACTTTACGAGGAATGTCTGTACCCGCAGGAAAACACGAGATACGCTTTGCTTTTGAACCCGAAGTAGTAAAAACAGGTAGTAGGTTAAGTCTTGTAGGGTGTATTTTATTACTTTTATGGCTTGCGGGAGGTATTTTTGTACAATTTAAAAAATGAAAACACTTTTTACTACTATTGGACTACTGCTAATCAGTGTTATTCACGCTCAAGATTTTATAGGCAAAGAATGGCGCATTGATAATTTTTTAGGGGAGTTTCCTGACGTGACCGATGTCTATTTTCTAAAAACGCCCGAGAGTAAATATACTTTTGGCGACCGTATTCTCTTCAATTCAGATGGCACTTTCTCCTCTTGGTTAGTAGCCGAATGTGGTAATACCTGCTCTTCTCCTACCATAGGGACTTATCAAACGGTAGGCAAGTATTTATCTATTCAGGTAGAGAGAATGGAAAAACGAGGGGTGGAATGTGATAGTATTCCTATAGAGCTCAATCTTAATCTCGGCAGTTATTATCTCCACAAAATCTCCAACGATGAATACTACCTCATTAAAAGTACTGGTAATTTTGCTACCGACAAACAGAAACTAAATGACGTAGCCACTTTACTGCGCTTTATTAAAATTTATGATATACGAGGGAAATCGCCTAATCCTTCTTTCCAACTGAAAAGTGATATTCCTAAAGACGAGCGCATTGGCAAATTCGTACGCAAACTCTTTCATCTCACTACTTATGAAATCCTCAAAGGCTTCCCTGATAACCATAGTACTCATTACCTTGTAAAAGACCTTAAAACTAATACCTATTACTACCTACGAGAGGAATATTTTAGCAATAAAGTTACTGTTTACTACTTTACTGAAAAAGACTTAAAACAACGTGCTAAAGAATTGAAAAAGCAACGATAAATAAGAAAGGAGAAAAGACAAAAGAGGCACCTAACAGAAGAAGTGAGAACCAAAGTAAAACCTAAAAAATAAATAGTTCTCAAAACTACTTTATATAAAAAAACAAAAAGGAGCTACAATAATGTAGCTCCTTTTATTGTACCTGAGGAGGGAATCGAACCCTCACTCCGAAGAACACGAGTTTGAGTCGTGCGCGTCTACCAATTCCGCCACTCAGGCTCCTTTTTAATTCGGTTGCAAAAGTACATAAGTTTTTTAAATATACAAAAAAAACGAGTACTTTTTTACAAAATAATTTATAACAACCTATACTTCAATAGTCACTGCTTTGTTTTTTACAAGGCTACCTTCCTCAAAAAAGAAGTCTACTCTTCCCAAATTAATACCATAACAACCTACTTGATTTACCAAAGTAGTATTTCCTCTTTTATTTGTAACCAAAGTAGGGCGAGGTAAAAAAGTATGTGTATGACCTCCTATAATTAAATCGATATAAGAGGTTTGAGCAGCAACTTTTAAATCGGAGACCTTAGGGCTATTTTTGTAATCATATCCTAAGTGGGAAAGACAGAGAATTAAGTCACAATGTTCTTCATTATAAAGTTTACGTTCCATATCTTGTGCCATCTCTATAGGGTTCAGATAAACTGTTTCGCCGTATTGTTTTTTATTTACCAAACCTTCCAATTCAACGCCTAGACCAAAAACTCCTATTTTAATACCATCTACCATATAAATTTTATAGGGTTTTGTGTACCCATTGAGGAGCGTTTTACTTACATCGTAATTAGAAATGATAAAATCAAACTTGGCGTGAGGAAGCTGTGCAAAAAGCCCCTCTACCCCATTGTCAAAATCGTGATTCCCTAAGGTAGCAGCATCGTATTTAAGCATTGACATTAGCTTAAACTCTAACTCACCTCCATAGAAATTAAAATAAGGAGTGCCTTGAAAAATATCTCCTGCATCGAAAAGCAAGGTATGAGGATTTTCTTTACGTACTTGGTCGATGAGATATGCCCTACGTGCTATTCCTCCTTTATTAGGGTTATGAGGGTCAGTAATAGGGAAAGGGTCGATGTGACTGTGTACGTCGTTCGTATGCAAAATAGTAATTTGTTTTGCATTGCTTGGCTTCATTGATAGCGATAGACCCCCTACCCCCATTAGCAAAGATGAAGCTCCTATGTTTTTAATAAAAGTACGTCTTTTCATAATCGTATTATGGTTTATATTCAAATCGGTTATCTTTTTTAGCATCTAATACGTCTATTTTTTTGAAATAGTCAATCAGCACATTGCGGAGTTTATAATCTGTTTCATCTACTTTTAAAGAATTTTCGAAGAAGTACATCGCATCTCCCCCATTCATTAAATAATCGGAAGTGGCGACTATATAAGTAGCTTTGGAATCGAAAGGTTTCCCGTTGATATTGAAATGAACCACCTTACCATCTTTGGTGATTTGCAAATCTATTTGCTTTGACAGAGGGTGAGGTTTTCGCTCTTTAATCAGATAGTTAAGAAGCTCTTGTACTTTCTCTCCTGACATTGTAAGTACTACTACTTTATTCTCAAAAGGCATTATATCATAAACTGAACCTACTGTAACATCACCTTTAGGCAAATCGGAACGAATACCTCCCCAGTTGAGCATTACAAAGTCGATATCCTTACCTGTACGTTTTTTGTAAAGAGGATTTACAATTTCGAAGGTAGCATCATCCATAAAATTACCAATAGCGGTATTTAATGCTTTTTCGTTTCTATCTTTCACCAAATCGGCTGGGTTTTGAGCTAAGACGGTAGACATCTCAGAGGATATGTGTTCGCGATATGGTGTGATAAAGTTTTCTATTTCAGCTTTTTGTGAAATAGTATCGGTAATAGGAATGTTTATAGCTTTTACTCTTGTAAGCTGCGTTTTAGACGAAGAGCAAGAAGCTAAAAATCCTATTGTTACAAGCAATACAAAAAAATAATGCTTCATTACATCAAACTTTTTCATAAATATATTTCTATTTTAAAAATTATTTTTACCTTTGCAATCACACGCAAAATTACAATATATTTTGGACATCGTAAAAAATTATAACATAAAAAATAAAATTCGGAAGAATTTTAAAGCCTTAGAAAGTTATAACAAAAGGTTAGACAACAACTTAGCAAAAGTTGGTTGTATTGTGGATATGGATGTAGTGAAGAATGTAGACCCCTTATTGGAGCTTATAAAATACTATTCCATTCGCCCTGAGAACTATATTGTCTTAGGATATAAGCGTGAATCAGAAGAAACTCACGCTAATGGAACTCCTTTTCTGATTGATAAGGAAATTAATTGGCAAGGAAAGATTAGGAATTACCACGCCGATAGATTAGCCGAACAAGAGTATGACTTGCTCATTAATTATTTTAGTGAGCCTAAATTGCCTTTGTTGCTATTATCTTCATCTATCAAAGCTAAATTAAGAGCTGGTTTTGAAGGAATAGGACTACAGTACAACGATATTGTGATAGCTTGTTCTCCTGCTGATGAAAAGGTTTTTGCTAATGAATTAAAAAAAATATTAGAAACCATTATTCGCAAATAAAAAAATTATGACAAAACAACTAAGAGGAACTGGTGTGGCTCTTATCACACCCTTCACAGCTGAGAAGCGGGTGGATACTAAGGCTCTTACCCGTATAGTAGAATATGTAACTGATGGTGGAGTAGATTTCATTGTAGTTTTGGGAACTACCAGCGAAGCTCCTACTCTCAGTAAGGAAGAAAAGGCTCTTGTGCGAGAGACTATTATCAAGGCTAATAAAAAGCATTTACCCTTAGTATTAGGTATTGGGGGCAATAATACCCAAAGTGTTATTGAGGAAATCAAGAGTACGGATTTAACCTCTTTTGATGCAATTCTATCTGTAACGCCTTATTACAATAAACCTTCGCAAAATGGTTTATATGCACACTTTGCAGCAATAGCCAAAGAGAGTCCTTTACCTATTATTTTATATAATGTACCTGGACGCACAGGGGTATGTATGACCGCTGAAACCATATTGCGATTGGCTAATGACTTTAAGAATATTATAGCTGTAAAAGAAGCTTCGGGTAATTTAGTGTTAGATATGAATATCTTAAAAGATATGCCTAAACATTTCACTTTCTTATCAGGAGATGATACTACAACCCTTCCGTCAGTATATATGGGTGGTAGTGGAGCAATTTCGGTGATTGGGATTGCTTTCCCTAAGGAATTTTCTGAGATGGTACGATTAGGGTTAAATGGTAATACTTCTAAAGCCAATGCTTTGCAATACGAATTGTTACCTATGATGGCTTTAGCTTTTAAAGAAGGGAACCCCACAGGAATTAAAGCTATTTTATCTGCTCAAGGCTTATGTGAGCCCTATGTACGTTTGCCTTTGGTAGAAGCTTCGGATAGTTTAAAAGAAGAAATAAAAAAAGCCTTAAAATAAAGGGCATTAAAATAAGTAACAAATAAAAAAAGCGGTTTGAAAGTTAGCTTTCAAACCGCTTTATGTCTTTCAACTGTTCGTTATCAAGATCGTAGATATCATTCTTTATAGTTGCTTCGCCTTTCTTATCTACCGATATGGTGTAGTACAGAATATTAATCATATATTTTGTATTGAGTTTTACACGATACTGATTGCGCTTATTATTGTTCATAAAGTCTTTTACTTTCTCTTCTGTCCAAGACTTTCCATCACCTTCATTCTTCAGTAGATAATAGGCTAATTGCGAAGGATTTTGCACGCGTACACAGCCGTGACTAAGTGCACGTTGCTCACGTTCGAACAAATACTTCGATGGTGTATCGTGCAAATATATACTCATATTATTATTGAGCAGGAACTTCACTAAGCCCAATGAGTTGCGCTCGGAGGGAGCTTCTACAAAATAAAAAGCACGTTTATGCACTAATGGATTCGTCCAATCTACTTCTAAGGGGTCTATCACCTTGCCATTTTCATACATAGTATAACCTCTATTTTTGTATTTTTCGGGGTCTTCTTGCAATAGCATTTGAGGAATCATTTCTTTTCTGATAATACTCTGAGGCACAGACCACGTAGGGCGAAATTCTATTGAACGAATAGAATCGGTGAAAATGGGAGTTGAGCTTTGAGCTCGCCCTACCACTACTTTGGTTTGATATATTAATGAGTCTTTATGATATAAAAAAAGTTTATAATCAGGAATATTCACAATTATATAATCATCACCTAAATCATTATTGAAAACACGCATACGCTCCATATTGAGCCTAAGTAAATCGCGCTGGCGTGCTTTATTCATATTCAGACGATTGAGCGTTTGGATACCTAAGGAACCATCGGGAATAAGCCCATTACTGCGCTGAAATCTTTTCAATGCCCATATAAGGGTACTATCTACTTCCTGAGGGTCGATTTTGGGAATTGACCCAAAGCCTTTTTTAGCTAAGGCATTGCGCAAGCTCTCAACCTCAGGATCGGTATATCCGTAAACAAAGTTTTTAGGGTCTGAAAATTTAATGATACGGATAGTGTCAAGTGGCTGATTTTTGAGTTGTATATACTTATATTTCATTCGTCTATACTGTTCTCCTTTGGGATAAAGACTTGCTAATTTTGCTTCTAAATCATCGTTATCTCCCAAATGTAAGAGCATATCAATATTCCGATATTTATATTTTGGCTTTATCCACGTATGTTTTCCATAGGCTCTTTTAGAAAAGCGACCAGAGGTAAGGTGTTTGGCGAAAAGCAAAAAAGAGGCGGTAATTTGTTTATCTAAATAAGACTTATAATCATTAGGAAGTTTATATTTATAGGCACTATCTACCACTTTTTTCAAAGCAGAACGCCTATAAGTTTCGGGGTTTAGACCATCTTCTTCAATACATTTTAAAGCTTCTATATACTGCGAAAAGATGCGAGAAGGGATATCTTCGAAGAGCCAACGAGTTTTCCCACCATTTTCTGTATAATAACTATGGGTTTCGGACTGTATTCCTTTTTTATAAGTAGCATCAAGAACTGTAAGATTTTCAAATGAAGTTACAGAGGTATCTACTGCAATAGTAAGAGCCTCAGTATAAACCTCTTTACCAGCCTCATTTAATGAAGAATTGGGGTGAGAAGTAGTGGGAGTAGTTTTTCTACAGCTTTGTAAGGTGATAAAAATAGCTATTAAAACTGCAATTTTTATCTTTAAATCAATATGAATCATATTAAAAACATATTTTGGGTGCAAAGATAAGGATAATTAGGGAATTAGCAAATTTGGAAATTAGGAAATTAGGGAATTAGTAAATGTGAAAATTAGCAGATTAGCAAATGTGAAAATTAGGAAATGATGGGGAGAGATTTAAATAGTTATTTGATTGATCGGAGAGAGATAGAACTTTCGGAAGGAAACGAAAAATATCAGAAGTACACTGAGAGTAATTTTGAAGAGAAAAGGCTCTTAGGAGGGTATACTTAGCTTATAGGAAGCTTATAGGAAGCTTATACGAATCTTGGACGATTGGTATAGAAATGGTATATAAGTGATTGATTAATAATATGATACAACAATGCAAAAAATGTTAAAAACGGGGTTACGAGGCGAAAGAAAAGGTAAGGTGAGGTATTAGAGAAATATGGAGGAACTCTAAAAAACTCGGAGGCAAAATATGCTTAGCTTATAGGAATCTTATACGGAATCTTGTACGATTATTATAGAACAGCCTTTTAAACTTCTATAAAATAAGGAGTTATATGATAGAAAAACACCTTATTAACCGTATCAATACACTTTTTTAGCTGTTTAGTTTTTAGTTTCCACTTTTTTTCAGTACCTTTGCACGACTTTTTAAAATAGACAAAAATGTTTGATAATTTAAGTGATAAATTAGAGAAAGCCCTACATAACTTAAAGGGACACGGTAAGATTACCGAAATAAACGTAGCTGAAACACTGAAAGAAGTGCGTCGCGCTTTGCTTGATGCCGACGTGAATTATAAGATAGCCAAAGATTTTACCAATAACGTAAAAGAAAAAGCCTTAGGACAACAAGTGCTCACTACCCTACAACCAGGGCAGTTAATGGTGAAGATTGTAAAAGATGAGCTCACCCAGCTAATGGGAGGTGATGCTGCTGGAGTGAACCTATCGGGGAATCCTACTGTTATATTGATGTCGGGGTTACAAGGTTCTGGTAAGACTACTTTCTCAGGGAAATTGGCTAACTACCTCAAAAATAAAAGAAATAAAAAACCATTGCTCGTAGCGTGCGACGTGTATCGTCCTGCTGCGATAGACCAATTACATATTGTAGGAGAGCAGGTGGGGGTACCTGTTTTTTCGGATAAAGGCAATAATAACCCTGTGGACATTGCCAAAAAAGGAGTGCAATACGCCAAAGAAAACCACTTGAACGTGGTGATTGTGGATACCGCAGGTCGGTTGGCAGTAGACGAGCAAATGATGACCGAAATATCGAATATCCACAAAGCACTGAACCCACAAGAAACCCTTTTTGTAGTAGATGCGATGACGGGGCAAGATGCTGTAAACACGGCTAAAGCCTTCAACGATGTGCTGAACTTCGATGGGGTTATCCTTACCAAACTCGACGGGGACACCCGCGGTGGGGCGGCTATCACTATTAAATCGGTAGTGAATAAACCTATCAAATTCGTAGGTACCGGCGAGAAAATGGACGCTATTGATGTGTTCTATCCTGATCGTATGGCTGACCGTATCCTCGGTATGGGCGACGTGGTATCATTAGTAGAACGCGCTCAAGAGCAGTTTGACGAAGAGCAAGCGCGCAAATTGCAAAAGAAAATTGCAAAAAACCAATTTGGGTTTGACGACTTTCTTGAACAAATACAGCAAATTAAGCGTATGGGTAGTATGAAAGACCTCCTTGGTATGCTTCCCGGTGTAGGCAAAGCAGTGAAAGACCTCGATATCAAAGACGACGCTTTCAAGCATATCGAAGCAATTATCCATTCGATGACTCCAAAAGAGCGCAATATGCCTGCTATCATAGATTTAAACCGCAAAAAACGAATTGCCAAGGGTAGCGGTCGCGATATTCAAGAGGTAAACCAACTAATGAAACAGTTCGAGCAAATGAGCAAGATGATGAAAATGATGCAAGGTGGCGGTGGTAGAAAGATGATGCAGATGATGCAGGGAATGAGAGGTTAGATAAAAGGTAAAAGGTAAAAAATACAAATATGTTACAAGAATTCATTGAAACTGTAGTAAAGAACAAAGAAGTGTTTTACCTAGAAGTAGACGAATCGTTTGCTATGTGTAGTTCGCAAGCCTTCTACATTGAGGAAACCAAAGAAGCTATTCCTGTAGCCCTCTTTTGGGAAGACGAAGAGAAAGCAGTAGCTTGTAAAGCCGATGAATGGGCTAAGGGAATTGTAAAATCGGCTACCTTAGAAGAGTTTATTGAGATTTGCTTTGGAATGCAAGTAGAAACAATGGCAGTGGGTATTGGGTTCAACGCTGATTTATCAGGAGGAGAAGAACTCGTGCCTGTTGATTTGATAAAAGCATTGATAAAAGAAATTGACAGAACAAAGACTGCGGTTACTTTCAGTGACTCGTTCGAATCATTAGCCCAAGTAAAACAACTTTTGAACCAAATAGAGCTTGACATCACCGATGAAAAAGCTCTTTAACCACTAAAAACACAATCAGTAATGACTATCTTAGACGGAAAAAAGACTTCAGAAGCCCTCAAACAAGAAATTGCTAAGGAAGTAAAGCAACTAAAAGCTGAGGGGAAGAAAGTACCACATTTGGCTGCCGTATTGGTAGGCGACGATGGGGCAAGTCTTACCTACGTGGGGAGTAAGGTGAAAGCTTGCGAACAAGTAGGCTTTGAGTCTACTTTAGTAAAACTTCCTGCTAACATCAGTGAAGAGGCGTTACTGCAAGAAATTGAAAAGTTAAACGCTAATTCTGAAATTGACGGCTATATAGTACAATTACCCCTACCTAAACACATCGACGAGCAGAAAATACTTTTAGCCATAGACCCTACAAAAGATGTAGACGGCTTTCACCCTGCTAACTTCGGTAGAATGGCACTGGATATGGAGGCTTTTATTCCTGCTACACCTTTCGGTATTATGGAGTTGCTGAAACGCTACGAAGTGCCTACCAAAGGCAAACACGTGGTAGTAGTAGGACGCTCACACATCGTAGGTCGCCCCATCAGCATATTACTCAGCCAAAAAGAAGCACAAGGCAACGCTACCGTTACACTTACTCACAGTCATACCCCTAACCTCGCTGAGCTTACACGTCAGGCAGATATTGTGGTAATGGCATTAGGTATTCCAGAATTTCTAAAAGGCGATATGGTAAAAGAAGGCGTAACTGTAATAGATGTAGGAATCACACGCCTAAAAGACGATAGCACCCATAAAGGTTATCGCATTGTAGGCGATGTAGCTTTCGATGAAGTAAAAGAAAAAGCGAGCTACATTACTCCTGTACCAGGGGGCGTAGGTCCTATGACCATAGCAATGCTCTTGAAAAATACTTTATTAGCTTATAAATGGTATCGATGAAAATAAAAGAATCTAAATATTATCACCCTGTAAACCTCTTGCAGATAGACTCCGATGACCACGTAGAGGTGTACGATAAATACAAACTTCTGACTTTCAGCAACCCGTACCGTTGTTTGTTAGACGACTTGATGGCAAGAATTTATATAGGAGGAGAGGATTTGGTTATCCAACGAGACAAACTGAAACACTTTGTGAAATGTACTGACTATTACACCATAGAATACGCCTCCAAACAAAATGAACTATACGAATCGGAAGAATGCTATTTTCACCCAGAGCTCGAAATCTTTTTGGTAATAGACAAAAATCTCTCGAATGAGTACGATAACCAGATTTTTGAAGACGGATTATACAAAGTAAATTCAGTATACTACCAAAACGACAATCCAAAGGCTAAAGAACACCTCAACACCTTGTTTTCAGAATATATAGAGAAGTATATCTCTAAAGAATCTAAGGTTTCTATACTACTAAAAACGCAAATAGGATTAGAAATCAAAACCCATAGCATCAAGCCTTACCGCATAGATTTTGAAACGATGTACAACAATGATTTCTTCGAAGTACATACTCGAGTGAAAAATGCGCTAACGAATGACAACAAGGGCGTGGTACTATTTCACGGGATTGCTGGTTCGGGGAAGACAAATTACATCAAATGGCTTACGAGTCAAATCCCGAATAAAAAATTTATCTTTGTACCTACTACAATGATAGGATCGCTCACCGACCCTGCTTTTATTAGTCTGCTCATAGGCAATAAGAACTCTGTATTGGTACTCGAAGATTGTGAGAACTATATAGCTGAACGCACCTCCTTCAACAGCAATACCGATGTAGTATCGTCTATCCTCAATATAGCTGACGGTATGCTTTCTGATGTATTAGAATGCCAGCTGATATGCACGTTTAACTCCGATATTTCTAAGATAGACTCGGCATTATTGCGCAAAGGCAGATTGATAGCCGAGTATAAGTTTAAAGAGTTAACTGTTGAGAAGTGCAATAAGTATTTGCAATCTACCGATAGAGATTTTAGAGTAGATAAGCCTTACTCATTAGCAGAACTGACCAATATAGACATAAAGGAACTCAAAGAACAAGACAAGCAAACTAAAATAGGTTTCAAATAAATGATACGTGTATTTCTGACTTTTCTCTTCTTCTCGATAACTTTTGCCCAAGAAACAGGTAACCGAATGTCTTTGCTTTTTATGGGGGATATAATGGGGCACGTGCCACAAATAGAAGGAGCTTACGATATTGAAACGAAGCAATACAATTATATGCCTGTATTTGACAAAATCAAGCATAAGTTTGCGCAGGTAGATTTTGCTATTGCTAATTTGGAAGTAACTTTGGCAGGGGAACCTTATACAGGTTACCCCCAGTTTTCGTCGCCCGATGCTTTAGCAGTTGCTTGTAGAGATAGCGGAATAGATGTATTGGTAACTGCCAATAATCACACTTGCGATAGAGGTAAAAAGGGAATTATTCGTACTTTGGACGTACTCGACTCTCTGAAAATAGCTCATACAGGAACCTTTCGCAACAAAGCAGACTTTGAGAAACATAATTTATTGGTGCTTTCCAAAAATGGGATTTCAGTGGGAATACTCAACTATACTTATGGTACTAATGGTTTACCTGTGCCTGAACCTACCATTGTAAATAAAATAAATCTCAACCTAATGAAGCAGGATATTGAGAAAGCTAAAAAAGTAAATCTCGATAAACTGATAGTAGTGATACACTGGGGGATAGAATACCAGCAAAAGCAAAACAAAAAACAGGAAGAAGTAGCACAATTTCTTTTTGACAACGGAGTAGACATTATTATAGGAGGTCACCCACACGTCTTACAACCTATGTATTACTATCCGCAAACGGGACTTCATAAGGAACAGATGGTAGTTTATTCACTGGGTAATTTTGTGTCTAACCAGCGCAAAAGCTCAACAGACGGAGGTGCGATGGTAGAGCTGACTCTCTTCAAAGATGCTTATGGCACTCGTATCCTTGATAAAGGATATTATTTAGTTTGGGTAAATCGCACTCCAAAAACTAATAAGAAATATCTTTTTGAAATACTACCTTGCAAAGAATACGAAACTACTCACTACAAAGACCTTACTGAGAGCGTTAAGGATAGTATGAATATTTTCATAAACAACTCTCGAAAGTTATTCAAATCTAATATTTTAGTTAAAGAGAAACTATAGCTTATTACAACATTTCTTTTATGTATCAGCTTTAGAAAATAAATAAAGGCTTTCTAATGATTATTATTTAGATAGACTTTTCTTCTATATTACTTTTATAGCTACTTAGCTTTTATCATACGATCATTTCCAAAAAGGTCTTGACGTAAAGTTATCTCAGTAAAATGCTTTTGTTCCAATAATGTTTGCATTTCTTGCCCTAAATACTGATTAATTTCAAAGAAAAGACTCCCATTAGGACTTAGACTCTGCTGAGCAAGAGTAGCTATTTTATCGTAAAATAATAATGGATTATTATCAGGGACAAAGAGTGCTAAATGAGGCTCATATGCTAAAACATTATGGCGTATCTCTTTCTTTTCTAACTCACGTACGTAGGGCGGATTGGAGATAATGATATCATATTTATCAGGAAGAGTTTCTATTCGCAAGATATCTTGTTGTAAAAAATGAGTAACTACACTGTTTAATTCAGCATTACGCTTAGCTACTTTCAAAGCTCCTTCCGAGACATCTATAGCTGTTACTACGGCATTAGGAAGAGCTTTAGCAAGTGAAATAGCAATACAGCCACTGCCTGTCCCTACATCTAATATCTTGATTTTCTGGCTTTTTTCAGGATATTCTTGAAGTACCCAATCCACTAACTCTTCTGTTTCTGGTCGAGGTATCAATACATTTTCATTTACGAAAAAACGATTAGAGAAGAACTCAGTTTCACCCAAAATATACTGTATGGGTTTAGCTGTTTGTAATTCTCTAATCGCTTGCAAAATAGGTTGTGCTATATCTTCAGTAAGTAAAGTATCAGAATTTGCTAATATTGTAGCTTTACTGTACTTCCCATAATGCTTCAAAAGAATAAAGTAAAACGCATTTATTTCACTCTTAGGATAAAGTATTTCTAATTTATGATATATATACTCTCTTAGCTCACTAAAAGTCATTAGTTCACACGAATTTGTTGTCCTACTTTCAGGTTACTACTAGTCACATCATCAAAATTATTAAGCTTCATCAATTGTTGTACAGGTACTTGTTGCTCCCGTGCTATTTTATAAAGAGTATCACCTGTTTGTACTTGATAATAGACTTCAGCAATAGCCTCTTTTTCAATGGTCGTGGTATCAATAGTATTAGTAGGTTTAACGATTGTTTTTGTTACAGTGGGTTTAGACACCGATTTAATAGTTGTAGCTGATTTAGATACTTCTTTTTTAGGAGTTGAAACAGTTGCTACTTGGGTATTAGAAGAAGTTATATCTCCTCCTTTAGCTGCTATTACTTGATTGTCATACTGATGTAATTCAAACTTTTTGATAAGAGCTATCAATTTCTTTGCATAAGTAGGGTCAGTGGCATAGCCTGCTTTTCTGAGCCCGTGTGCCCAACCTTCATAATCTGTAGGACTAAGGTCAAACAGTGCTTTATAACGATTGCGATTTACAAGAAATTGTGAATGGTCTTCAAACGATTCGTATGCATATCTATATTTGCGAAAACATTCGCTCTTCTCATCGTCGTCGTGGGTAATAGTCTTACCGTCCCAAGTAGCGTGACATTTAATTCCAAAGTGGTTATTACCATAACGTGCCAAGCGTCCTTGCCCCGAGCCACTTTCTAAAATGCCTTGTGCCAAAGTAATACTCGCAGGAATATTGTAACGTTGCATCTCTACCATTGCAATATCCTTATAATCCTGAATATACTTTTGAGTAACGGCTGTCGTAACTTGTACCGCAGGAGTTATCTCGTGAAAGCTGTCTTCTGAGACATCTCTACGATTGTGTTTTGAATCAGCTAAAGCCTTATTTCTTTGGTCTATCTCCGAATGTGTAGGCTTTTTCATCTCCACTCTCGGTGTCGGCTTTTGTCCTCGATAGATTACCGAATGAGAATTTCTCCCTTTCCTGTAAGGCTGATCAGAGCACGATGATATTATAAAGAGAATTAGCAATAGCAAACTAAATCTTTTCATCATAATTCAATATACTTTTATGTTTTTTAATTCGTTCGTTGTTAAAACCTTTAATCCCTTGCAAACCACCAGTATGAATGGCTAATATACGGGTATTGGGTGCAAAATATCCTTGCTTTGTGAGGGCAAAGATAGCAAAAATCATCTTACCTACATATATCGGGTCTAATAAAATTTTCGTCTGACTGTTAAAATCATTTAAAAAATCTACTAATTCATCAGTTACTTTAGCATAACCACCAAAGTGATAATCGTGCACTAACTCCCAATTATTTTTGGTTGTATATTGTTTAATTACCTCACTTAAAAACGCTCCTCTCAAAGCTGGAAAACCAATGACTTTCTGATGATTAGCACTTGCATTGATAAGCCCTGAAATCGTCCCACCTGTTCCTACGGCACTACATATCACATCAAAAGCGTTGTCCTCAGGAGTAAGGATTTCTTCACACCCCTTCACTGCCAGCTCGTTAGTACCTCCTTCAGGGGCTATATAGATGTTTTGTCCATAACGTTTCCTAAGATTTTCCAAGAACTCTGGCGTGTGTTTTCGTCGGTAAGCCTCTCTTGTAACAAAATAAAAATCCATACCACAAGATTTAGCAAACTTTAACGTAGGATTAACATCTATTTTAGAACCTAACTCATCGCCACGAATCACACCTATGGTTTTCAAACCTACTATTTGTCCCGCAGCTGCTGTCGCAGCAATATGATTGGAATAAGCTCCTCCAAAAGTGAGAATCGTATCCTTGCCTTCCTGTTGGGCTTGTGCTATGTTGTACTTGAGCTTTCTGAGCTTATTCCCTGATACAAAAGGGTGATTTTTGTCCTCTCGCTTTATTGTAAGAGTAATCCCATCAGGCAACGGGATATTCACGGGTTCGTTTTCTATATGTAAGTTATTGAATAATAAAGGCTGCATAGTTATTCATATCTCAACGCTTCTACAGGATCTAATTTCGAGGCTTTTACTGCCGGATACAATCCTGATATTACCGCTACTACAAAAGCTATACATATAGCAATAATAATAACACCCCACGGAATGGTAAAATCAAACTTAACGGCTTTAGAAATCAAATATCCCAAACTGATACCTAATACAATACCCGTAAGTGCTCCCAATTGAGCTATTATTAGGGTCTCGGTAAAGAACTGTAAGGTAATAGATTTGCGCTTAGCTCCCAACGCTTTGCGAATGCCTATCTCCTTAGTGCGCTCGGTTACCGAAACGAGCATAATGTTCAATAGGGCGATTGAAGACCCCAATATGGTAATAAGCCCAATCACAAAACCAGCAACAGAAAGGGTACCCGTAATACTGCCTATGCGTTGTAATAGGTCGTCACTGCGTTCTATCCCGAAATTATTTTCTTGTAAAGGTGCTAAGCCTCTCAGGTTACGCATCACTATGGTAGCATCATCTATAAGTCCGTCCAACTGGTCTTTGCTCTGAGCGCTTATTTTGAGTTGAAAATTAGGATTATCTATGGGGAAAATACTGCGTGCAATTCCTAAAGGAATCAACACTTGAAAGTTTTCGTAATTGCCAAAGGAGGAACTTTGTTCTTTAAGTATACCTATGACTTTGAACTTATAACCACGTACCGAAATAGTCTTTCCTAATGGATTTACATCTTTGAGTAGTGTTTTCTTAAAATCCGGACCTATCACGCACACATAGCTATTGTTCTGTATATCAAAATCGCTAAAATTGTGTCCCTCTTCCACTTCTAACCCCGAATTGCCAACGTAGTACTCATCTACGCCTATCACTACGGCTAATGGATCAGTTTTTTTGTTCTCGTACTTCACCTCAGCTGAGGAGGCAACATTCATAGAAATACTCGTTTTTGCAAACGGATTATCTAACTGTTGTTTAAAAGCTACTGCTTCTTGATAAGTAATTAAAGGGTGTGGCTTTTGGGTGGTACCACTCCCCTCAGCTCGCTGACTGTATTGATACCTTGTAATCGAAAAAGTATTAGCTCCCATACTCGAGAAATTGCCTTCAAGCGTATTGCGCAAAGCAGTAATCACACTCAGGATTCCTACCAATGCCGTAATGCCAATAGCGATGATGAGCACGGTGAGAATTGTGCGCAATAGCTGCCCTCTGATACTGTCAAGAGCTATTTTTATATTTTCACGAATTACAATCCACACGGTTTATAACAAATGCTTATGAGCGCGGTAAGATGAACGTACTAACGCTCCACTTTCCACGTGACGAAAACCTAATGATAAGCCTATTTCTTTGTACTTGGCAAACTGCTCAGGAGTGACAAAATTCTTTACAGGAAGGTGCTGTTTCGAAGGTTGCAAATACTGACCGATAGTTACAATATCCACTTTTGCCTCTTTAAGGTCGTGCAAGGTTTCTATCACCTCTTCCTCAGTTTCTCCAAGTCCTAACATAATCCCCGATTTAGTACGGTTCGCGCCATTTTCCTTTAAGTAACGCAACACGCCCAAACTTCGGTCGTATTTAGCTTGTATACGCACTTCACGAGTCAATCGGCGTACCGTCTCCATATTGTGCGAAATGATTTCAGGTGCAGCTTTCAGTATACGGTTTAAGTTGCGTTCTACTCCCTGAAAATCAGGAATCAAGGTCTCCATTGTAGTATTAGGGTTCATTCGGCGCACGGCTCTCACTGTCTCAGCCCATATAATGCTTCCCATATCCTTTAAATCATCTCGGTCTACCGAGGTCAGTACTGCGTGCCTAATGTTCATCAGTTTGATAGAACGTGCCACCTTTTCAGGTTCTTCCCAATCCAAACTTTCAGGTCGCCCTGTTTTTACGCCACAAAAGCCACACGAGCGCGTACAGATATTCCCTAATATCATAAAAGTAGCAGTGCCTTCTCCCCAACATTCTCCCATATTGGGGCAACTACCCGAAGTACAAATTGTGTGAAGGTTATATCTGTCCACCACACTCCTCAGTTCAGTATACTTTTTACCAGTGGGTAATTTTACTCGTATCCACTCTGGTTTATTGCTCTTTAAGGTAGTAGTGGTAGTGGTTTCTATTTCATCTACAGCAAGTGTTTCTGCATTCATTATTTTTTAATGTTCTATATAATTTTTTACAAAGATACTACAAAATTGATGATTACAAAAGTTTTTAGACCGAAAAAATATCTATACCCTATCGGAAGTACTGATTATAAGTGAAGCACAAAAAGCTATTTCTTATATCTAATCCAAGTTTTACTAAGGTAAAAGCCTATTTTTTTCTTATATGAGAAAAGGCTAAAACAGAAACAAACGTTCTATTTTAGCCTTAAAAATAATTTTATCAACATTCTGACTTCGGCGGAGAGAGAGGGATTCGAACCCCCGGAGGTGTTACCCTCAACGGTTTTCAAGACCGCCGCATTCAACCGCTCTGCCATCTCTCCAAGTGCACAATCACAATTGTTTTCTCAATTATGCGGGTGCAAAGGTACAACTATTTTTATTATCTGCAAATTTTAAAAGCAAAAAATTAGATATTTTTTCTCTTCTATTTATAATTTATTGTTTTACAGATATGAACTATATTGCCTTTGTAAAAAACTAATTGTTCATCGTTGCCAAAAACTCTTCGTTATTGCGCGTTAGCTTAATTTGCTTTTCCATAAATTCCATCGCCTCTATCGGATTCATTTCTGCCAAATACTTGCGCAATACCCAAGTGCGATTAAGCGTGTTTTCATCAAGCAACAAGTCATCTCTACGAGTAGACGAAGCTATTAGGTCAATAGCTGGGAAAATACGACGGTTCGAGATACGTCTATCCAATTGTAACTCCATATTACCCGTTCCTTTAAATTCCTCAAAAATTACCTCGTCCATCTTTGAACCTGTCTCGGTAAGAGCCGTAGCGATGATAGAAAGAGAGCCTCCGTTTTCAATATTACGTGCTGCTCCGAAAAAGCGTTTAGGTTTATGTAAAGCGTTAGCATCTACCCCACCAGTAAGCACTTTCCCCGAAGCTGGTTGCACTGTGTTATAAGCACGAGCCAAACGAGTGATAGAGTCTAACAATATAACCACATCGTGACCACATTCTACCAATCGTTTTGCTTTTTCAAGTACGATATTAGCTATTTTCACGTGTTCGGCAGCTTCCTTATCAAAAGTCGAAGAGATAATCTCTCCTCGCACACTGCGTTGCATATCAGTTACCTCCTCAGGGCGCTCATCAATCAAGAGTACCATTAGGTAAACTTCGGGGTGATTTTTGCTAATGGCATTCGCAATATCTTTTAAAAGCATTGTTTTACCCGTCTTAGGTTGTGCCACTATCATACCGCGTTGTCCTTTCCCAATAGGAGCAAAAAGGTCTATCAAACGAGTAGAAACAGTAGAGCCTTTGCCTGCCAACTCAAATTTTACATCAGGAAAAAGAGGCGTAAGGTGCTCAAATAGTACTCGGTCGCGCACCACTTGGGGGTCAAGTCCGTTTATCTTTATAACTTTTAGTAGCGGATAATACTTTTCGCCATCTTTGGGCGGACGCACTTCTCCATATACAGTATCTCCTGTTTGCAAGCCAAAAAGTCGGATTTGTGAAGAAGATACGTAAATATCATCAGGCGAAGCCAAATAGTTATAGTCCGAAGAACGCAAAAAACCATAACCGTCAGAAGTGATTTCTAAGACCCCCTCACAATCTACCACGCTGTCAAATTCAAAATCGGGGGCGCGATAACGGTTTTTCTTTTCTTTATCAAAATTCTCATTATTAACAATAGTATTGCCATTGTTCACATTTTGATTGTAATTACCATTATTGCCATTGCCATTTTGTACAGGGGAACTGTAGTTTTTTGTTGGGGTAGCATTATTCTGATGATTGTTAGAAACCACAGAAGTAGTGTTTTTCTTCTGATACGTTTTAGATTCATCTGCCGAAGAAGCCTTTTTAACGGTTGGTGTTTTTGAAGTCTTTTCTTGTTTAGAACTGCCTACTTTTTGAGGTATTTCTATTTTCTTTTTACGATTGTTTTTTTTGGATTCAGTTGTGTTCTCAGTTGTAATAATAGGAGAATTGTCTTTTTGAACTTCTTCTTTTTTGTTGGGGAGTTCTTTTTTTTGATTTTTTAGAATTAGGTCTATGAGTTCAGGCTTATTTACATACCGAAATTTAGGTATATCCAAATGTTTTGCTATTTCCTGTAACTCAGTTAGCTTTTTAGATTTTAACTCTACAATGTTAAGCATTTTAAATAGTTATTATTAAAGTAAGTGATTTTTTTCAGTAGTCAAGATAAGTGAAATTCCTCTTTTTATATAGTTAAGATGGGATATTATTGAAAGTATTTTTTAATCAGAGGTACTGAAATCGGGTGCAAAGATATAAAACATTTAGCAATTAGCAAATTATTTTCTTTTTTTTATTGCCCCGCCAATTCCATTATCAAGTGCAATTTTTTTTATTAGCTTTTGATAGAATAAACCTTTTAGTTTTTCAAAATCTAATACTTTTCTTGCTCTGTACAAGTTCCCATCGCTACATTACCTTTGTCATTCGTCTCCCATCATTCGTCATTCCTTCCTTTTTCTTTCGTTTTAACATTTTCTACCACACACTCTTAATCATTCATTCCCAACTACTTAAATACCCTTTCTATACCAATCTTCCAACATTCGTATAAGCTTCCTATAAGCTTTCTATAGGCTAATCCCATCTTAAAAGCACTTTCACACCTGCTACGATACCCTTCGTTTCCTTCCGAAAAGCCCAAATATGCCACTTTTGTAGTACATACTTTGTTAAAGTTTTTTTATTGCCTCAGGTATTTCTGGCATCATTGGCATTATTGACATTTCTGGTATGAATCAATTATTTTGTAGTATCAAAAAAAGAATGTATTTTTGCCTCATAAAGAAGTAACTATGAAAGAACGCAACCCTCTTATCGATGTGCTCAAAGGTTTTGCTATCATCTTGGTAGTGATAGGGCACGCTTCGCAATGGTTTTCGGGTGATGACCGCACCAACCCCTTGTATGTAACCATTTACGCTTTCCATATGCCCCTTTTTATGTTTCTTTCAGGCTATGTAAACTTCAATATTCGTGGCGAACTGAACCTCAGCAAACGCTTTCAGGTGTTGGTGATTCCTTTTTTCGTCTGGTTTTTAATTTCTGCCACCTATCACGGTTATATCCTCAATATAGAAAAAGTATGGGAACATCTTTGCGTGCTCATTTATAAACCCACACAAGGAATGTGGTTCTTGTGGTTGCTATTTTGGGAGTGTGCCTTGCTCTATCTGGCTTTGAAGATTAATAAACATCGTGAAATATGGGTGATGATAGGTCTCTGGAGCATTCTCATCTTCTTGCACCGAGTTACAGGAGCACAACCTATCTTTTATGGATTGCCCGAATTGTGTTGGTATTTCATCTATTTTTCATTGGGTTATGCCACACACAAGTACAAACCTCAAGCACTGAAAGTTCTGCGCCCTATGGGGTGGGTGAGCCTTATTGCCTTTCCGCTCCTATTGCTCTTCCCTGTCGATAAAACTCATTACATACTCCACTCTCTCCGTTTGTATGCTTTGGCACTTACGGGTATCGCTGCTTCTTATGTTTTATGGGAATGGTTCTGCCGTTCAGAAAATAAGGCAACACAATGTTTGAAGTATTTAGGAGGCATTTCTTTAGAAATATATGTCACCCACTATTATATGCGCTTCTTAGTAGTTTACATCAAAGAATATATAAGTGATAATTTCTATTTGAACGTAGCTATATTTACCGTTTTAGCCATCATCGCTTGCGATATAATACAACGATTGGTACAGCACATAAAATGGCTAAGAAGAATACTCTACGGTAGATTTTAGATAGGTGAAAAACTCTTAACTTTTCACTTCTCCATTTCTTTTTCTGCCTTGCGAGCTTCTTCTATATAGTTTTTGAACTCTTTGCCGTATTTAGAATTGGCAACCTCTTTATTGAGTTTCCCATAAATAGAATCTAAGTATTTTACGCGAGTATTGGGGGCATCAACCAATACCACATAAGGGGTGATATACGAATCGGGGTGCGTGAGGGCATAGTTCAAAACAAAGAGGTGACGACGGAAGTTATTTTTCTCCGATGCTGCATTCAGCGAGTCGGCTAAGGTAGTATTACCCGCCTTAAAAGCATTCACTTGCTGTTCGAGGAGTTCAGCATTGCGCATTCCGAACTGTCGCATAGTGTGGGCATACTCTCCATAATCCTTTTGCGATTGCGAACCACTGATATTGGCTTTCACTTCAAACATATCATAAGAACTGTTGATAGTAATCAGCTTAGGTTCACCAAAGAACATTAGGCGGTCACCGAGGTCGGTACCTGCTTGTTTTTTCAAATCAAGGTAAATAAAAAACACTTCAGGACTCTCTAAGTGTCGTTTGAAGGTAAACTTACCATCGCCATTTGCCACTACCGAATCGATATTGGTGAGCTTATCGTTTACGAATTGTTGTAGGTAGATAGTACCTACTTTCAATCCGTCGATATTTCCTTCCACAATCATTGTGTTTTTGTCGTCCTTCTTACAAGCTACTATCATTAATAGTGCTGAGACTACCATTAATACTCTTTTCATTATTGTTTAGTTTTTAGTTATTAAAAAGAGAGACAATTTTGCCAAAGTTTATATGATTGTCATCATTGTCATTGCTTTGTTCTGTGTTTCTTCGTATTCTTTTTTAGGAATGGAGTCTTTGGTAATACCTCCACCTACATACAAATAGGCTTCGTTATCAGTGATTTGCATACAACGCAAATTCACATAGAATGCTTGGTTATTGTTGGACACCCAGCCACAATAGCCTGTGTAATATTGCCTTTTATAAAGTTCGTTTTCTATAATAAAAGTGCGAGCTTCCTCAGTAGGATAACCACAGACGGCTGGTGTAGGGTGCAGACGTTTTATTAACTCATATACTTTATCAGGAGCTATCTTTCCTTTTATTTTAGTACATAAATGCATCAGACTACCTGCTTGCACAGTTTTAACTGCTGAAACCTCAAGTTCATTAACATACTCTTGTAACTGCTGCACGATGGTATCAGTAACTATTTGCTGTTCTTCTTTTTCCTTAGTATGCCAATGTATCTCACCTTCTTTAAAAGGTTGTGTCCCTGCCAATGCCATTGTGCAAAAATCTTCGCCATTACTGCGGAAGAGTGTTTCGGGCGTAGCAGCCAGCCAAGTTCCTACTTTTGGGTGATAAAACAAATAGCAAAATGCCGAAGGGTATCGTGTTACCATATTGGCAAAGCTCTTAAACGGATTTACCACTTCTTTGATAGTTATCTTGCGCGAAAGAACCACTTTCTCAAAATGACCTCTGTGTATCTCATCAATAGCTTTGGTTACTAAATCTATGTGCTTTTGTTTTTCGGCTTCGGTATCTTCTAAAATATCAATATTAGTATTTTCTACAATCGATTGTGTAGGCAAATGGCTTACGGTAACTTTGTTAGCAGTGATGATAACAGCAGGTTCGTTAGCATCGAAAGGAGCGAAAACAAATCCCTCTTGTTCTTCTTTACCAGTGTTAAAAAAATGAAGTGTATCATCTTCTTGTTCCAACAATATTACTGAAGTGTGATAAGGGGGCTTGTAGCACACAAAAGGTAAGTGTTCAGCATATTTGTGCTGTACTTGTTTTAAAAGTTCTTCAAATGAAATATAATCTTCGGTTTCTATTTTCATAAGTTAAATCACATAACAGCTTATATGGTTTGTGTATCGTAAAAGGCTTTAAAAACACCATTTTGTAGCAATAGCTCATCTTTGGTACCTTGTTCTACTAATTTTCCTTTGTCGAGCATCAGTATTTTATCGGCGTATTTAGTGATAGACACACGATGACTCACTATAATTACGGTCTTGCCTTTTAAGGTATCGCGCAAATTAGTTAAAATCTTCTCTTCGGTATCAGTATCTACGGCTGATAAACAATCGTCTAACAAATAAATTTCGGCTTCTTTGAGCAATGCTCTTGCGATAGCTACTCGTTGGCGTTGCCCGCCACTGAGTGATACCCCGCGCTCTCCAAGCACCGAGTCGTATTGATGGGTGAACTCTGTAATATTGTTGTGTACCACTGCTTTTTGGCAGGCTTGTATTATCTGTTCTTCGGTAGCATTTTTATTGCCAAAGCGCAGATTGTTGCGAATAGTGTCCGAAAACAAAAAGTTCTCTTGTGGCACTACCGAAATGGCTCTGCGCAAGCTGTGTAGATTCAATTCTCTTACGGGTTTGCCTCCTATCAGTACTTCACCCTGATTTGCATCGTACATACGTGCAATGAGATCTAACAGTGTAGTCTTACCACTACCGGTTTTGCCTATAACGGCTACTGTTTGTCCTGCTTCTATGTGGAAAGATACGTCTTTAAGAGCTTCTATCCCCGTATCTTCATAACGGAAAGATACTTTATCAAATGTAATATCTCCTTTAATAGGCGTAAGCTCTCCTACCTGATTGCGTATCTGAGGTACTTCGGAAAGAAACTCGTTGATGCGCTTTTGTGAGGCTTCTGCTTGTTGTACAATAGAACTTACCCAACCTACCGTAGCCACAGGCCAAGTGAGCATCATCACGTAAATACTGAACTCTACAATTACTCCAATAGATTGTATTTCACCGGTATAATAGAGCTTTCCCCCAATAAAGATTACAAAGATAAGGCTCAATCCTATCATCAGTATCATTGTAGGGATAAAAAAAGCCTGTATCTTAGCGAGCTTGATGTTTTTCTGACGACCGTCTTCGGCGAGTACTGCTAATTGCGCATCGGTAGCCGCCTCGTTATTATACGATTTTATCACCCCGATACCCGAGAAAGTTTCTTGTGAGAAAGTAGAAAGGTCGGATAGGTAGGCTTGTACCTTCATCGTTTCGATATTAATCTTTTTGCTCATTTTGTAGATAAGCAAAGAGAGAATAGGCAGTGGGATAAGGGTGTAGATAGTAAGTTTGGGAGAGATGATAAACATTAGCGGAATTACGCAAGCAAAAAGTGTAATAGTTTGCACACTATACATAATAGCAGGACCTGCGTACATACGTACTTTCGATACGTCCTCGCTGATACGGTTCATCAGGTCACCTACTCGGTTGCGTTTGTAGAAGCTAAGCGATAACTGTTCGTATTTCTTAAATATCTCGTTTTTCATATCGTATTCGATGTAACGAGATACATTGATGATAAGTTGACGCATAAAGAACATTAGCACCGCCGATATGATAGTTGTACCGATGATAATAAGCGCATATTCTATAAGTAAGGAAGTCATTTGTGAGGCATCTTTGTTAGCCGATTTAGCAAAGTCCTCAATGGCTGCGATAGAGTTTTTTACATATCGCGGCATAAAGAGTGAAAACACTCGCGACACTATGGTAATAAGTATCCCAAGTAGTAAGTGGTATTTATATTTATAAAAATATTTACGTATATGTCTCAGATGTGCCATTGGCTTAAATTCTCAATCAGAGTGCAAAAGTAATAAATAATGAGCAAATAACAATAGAAACTCAACTATTAAAACTTCGGTAACTCCCAATGGTATTTTACCGATAGCAATCGCACAGCTATAACTACCATTATGGTAATGAATACTACTAAGTTGTGATTTACAAAGTTATCGATAAGGAAATAAACAGTACCTCCTGCTATGCAAGCCGTTGCATAAATCTCTTTGTGGAAGACAGCAGGTAGTTTGTTGGCTAATATATCCCGAATAACTCCTCCGAAGCTACCTGTCATCGTACCTAAGATAATAGCAATAGTAGGCGACAAGCCAAAACGCAATGCTTTTTCTATCCCGATGATAGTAAACACCCCCAGCCCAATAGTATCAAACACCATCAGCGATTTGCTCCAATGCTCAGAGAATTGCTTTTTGAAAACAACGGTAATCACTACACTAATGACTATCATCAATATATACGTAAGGTTGTTCATCCAGAATACCGGTACACTGCCTATCATAATATCGCGAAGCGTCCCCCCTCCTACTCCTGTTACAAAGGCTAAAATGAGCATTCCAAATATGTCCATACGGCGTTCTAACCCCACTAACACGCCCGAAATACCAAATACAGCCGTTCCTATTAAGTCCCAGAGATAAATCTGGTCTATCTGCGATAGTACATTGATAAAATCTTCCATTCTAAGTTTTATTTTAATTTCTGTGGCTTGTCGCACTTCTCTTAGCATTAATGCCAAATCTCCAAAAGTCGCCAAGTGTCCCCTACTGGTACAAACACAAACGCAATAGCTTTTTCCGTATTTTTACAACATACCCCATCGGGATAATAACTAAAAGTATAGGTTTGCAGAGCGTTGATATCATCGGTGAGTAACTCTTCTTCGGTAAGAAGTACACTGCCGTCTTTCTGTACCAACAAGCGCATTAAAGGCTCTGCCAAATGCTGTTGCCTAAACGCCATATCAGTAGTGAATTGCTTGAAGAAAGTGGGGAACTGCTTCTGCTGGTCTAGCAGCTGTTTAGTTTGCTTTTCCATTTCGGCATAAGGTAATAAGCTACCGTCCTTTTGCTGTAAAAATACCTGTTTGCAATCATCTTTAGCTACACAAAAGGTGTACAAATGTATATCGGCATAAGGCAATTGGCTCATTAACTGATAGCGGTAATACGCTTTACTATCTTGTTGCAAGCTATCTTGCACCCAATAGGTACGATTACTACCCGCAAGACTCTCTATCTGTTGTATTTTTGCTTTTACTTCTGCTAATTCAGCAACTGTTTGCTTAGCGGTCTCAGTATTACAGCTCTTTTTTAAGCTAATAATAGAGTTATCGCAAGCTAAAACCAGTAGTGAAAGGGGTATTGTTAAAAGAAATTTCATTTATAGTTTTTTTATCTTCCGCAGATTATTGTCACGTCCTTTTTACTTTTTATCTTTTACCTTATACAAATTCAAATCTTACCATACCGTCTGCATCTATCTTAGTGAGCTTTACTTTGTGCAATGTATTCACTAAGGAAGGATCCCACGGGGCTTTTACTTTTACGTAGTTCTCAGTAAATCCGTGAATGTAACCCTGTTTGTTGTCGCTCTCAAAAAGCACCGTCTTCTCTTTCCCCAGCTGACTCGTATAAAAGGCATTGCGTTTCTTTGCCGAGAGTCCACGTAACATCTTACTGCGTTTAGCGCGTACGGCATCGGGCACTACCCCGTCCATTAGCACCGCCTCAGTATTGTCGCGCTCGGAATAAGTAAATACGTGCAGATAGGAGATGTCCAAATCATTCAGGAAGTAATACGTTTCCAAGAAGTGCTCATCAGTCTCCCCCGGAAAGCCTACAATCACATCTACCCCTATGCAAGCATCGGGCATCACTTCGCGTATTTTGGCTACTCTACTCACATAAAGCTCACGCAGGTAGCGGCGTTTCATCTTTTTGAGAATTTCATTACTTCCACTTTGTAACGGAATGTGAAAGTGAGGCACAAAGCTCTTAGATTGCGCTATAAAGTCGATTGTTTCGTCCTTAATGAGATTCGGCTCAATCGATGAGATACGCAGGCGTTCTATGCCTTCAACCTTATCAAGGGCTTGCACAAGTTCCAAAAAAGTATGCTCGTGCTTTTTGTTGCCAAATTCTCCCTTGCCGTAATCACCTATATTCACGCCCGTAAGCACAATTTCTTTGATACCTTTATCCGAGATTTTCTTAGCATTAGCAATGATATTTTCAATAGTATCACTGCGCGAAATACCTCGTGCCATCGGTATGGTACAGTAAGTGCATTTGTAGTCGCAACCGTCCTGCACTTTTAGGAAAGCCCTCGTACGGTCTCCAATAGAGTAGCTCCCCACATAGAAATCAGTTTCCGAAATCTCGCAGGAGTGTACCACACCCTCATTGTTTTTGGTAAGGTCGTCGATATATTGGGTAATGTTGAACTTTTCTTTTGCTCCCAACACCAAATCTACCCCATCTACCGAAGCGAGTTCTTCGGGTTTCAGCTGGGCATAACAACCCACTGCCGCCAAGAATGCCTTAGGGTTTGTTTTCAGTGCTTTACGTACGATTTGTTTGAATTGCTTGTCAGCATTTTCAGTTACCGAACAAGTATTGATTACATATATATCAGCAGGTTCGTCAAAATCTACGCGCTGGTAGCCTTCTTCTTCAAAGCTCCGCGCAATGGTTGAAGTCTCCGAGAAGTTCAGTTTGCAACCCAAAGTATAAAATGCTACTTTCTTCATTATTAATTGTCAATTATCAATTGTCAATTGTTAATCGTTAAAAAATTCTCTCTCTAAAAAATATTGTACAATGGCTTTTTTCATCAGTATGGTTTGTTCACCAGGCTTTAGGTCAGGGAGGTTTTGCACCAAACGGTAATGAGGCCAGCCGTCAGGGTCTGTAAATTCGTATTGGTAATAGCCAAAGGGTTCTAAGAGCTTACAAATGCCAATGTGCATCAAGTCTACTTTCTCATCTTTGACGTAAGTGCGTCCCAATTGTCCCAATTCTTGTACCCCGATGAGATAGATAATCCCATCTACCCCCAATGTTTCTCCTTCGGTAAAAGTATCGGAAAGGCGTTGTACCACCTCTTCCCAACGGGCTTTTAGTAGCTCGTGTTCGGTCATAATAAATTCATTTTGGGTGCAAAAGTACAAAAAAAAATCATATTGCAAATTCGTGCTACATCTGCCTTACCTTCATCTTATCCCCTCTTTAGTTCCGCCTTATCATCGTTCTTTGTTCGTCCTTTCTTCGTCTTTTATTTATCTGCCCATGCGGCTCGCACCGTCTTTTGTTCGTCTTTTGTTCGTCTTTTGTTCGTCTTTTGTTCGTTCATTGTTCGTTCATTGTTCGTCTTTTGTTTGTCCTTTTTACTAATTCTCTCATTTTCTAATTAATCTGCGTACACGGCTCACACATTTGCTAATTTGCCAATTATTCCCTATCTTTGCACCCTAATAAATCATTATATTATTTTTTATGAAGAAAATCAGTCTTATACTGTTGGCTTTTTTATTGCTCACTCCCATAGCAAAAGCCGACGAAGGAATGTGGTTTTTGATGTTCATCGAACGTCTCAACCAAAGAGATATGCAGAAGTTAGGCTTACAACTCACTGCTCAAGAGATTTATAGCATCAATAATAACAGTCTCAAAGATGCTATCGTACAATTTAATGGAGGTTGTACTGCGAGTATCATCTCCAAAGATGGCTTAGTGCTCACTAACCACCATTGTGGCTATGGCAATATCGCTCAGCTCTCCACACCTGAAAACAACCATCTAAAAAATGGATTCTGGGCACGCTCTCACGCCGAAGAACTTTCACCTAAGCAATCATTCGTGCGTTTCTTTGTGCGTATGGACAATGTAACCGACCGTATGCTATCAGTGGTAAAACCTTCAATGAACGAAAAAGAACGCGAAGCTGCTCTCAACCAAGAAATGGCTAAAATACAAAAAGAAAACAGCGAAGGGGGTAAATATATAGTTTCAGTACGTCCGTTCTTCCAAGGTAATGAATATTATTACTTCGTATACCAAGATTTTAAAGATGTACGACTTGTAGGTACGCCTCCTGAAAGCATTGGGAAATTCGGTGGCGATACCGATAATTGGGAATGGCCTCGCCAAACAGGCGACTTCTCGCTTTTCCGCGTATACACTGATAAAGACGGTAATGCCGCCGACTATTCACCTAATAACGTACCTCTTAAAGCAAAACGCTATCTTAAAGTGAGCCTTAAAGGCGTGCAAGATAAAGATTTTGCAATGATTATGGGATACCCAGGACGTACCAACCGTTGGGAAAGCTCTTATTGGGTAGACCAAAACGTAAAATATGCCTATCCTGCGTGGGTAGAAGCCTCTAAAACAGCTATGGACGCAATGAAGCGCTTTATGGATAAAGACGATGCCGTACGCTTGCAATATGCTTCACAATATTCAAGCATTGCCAATTATTGGAAAAACCGCCAAGGTATGATTGATGCTCTTACGGCTCATAAAACAGCAGCTACTAAGCGTAAAACCGAAGCTATTTTCGCCAAATGGGCTAATAAAGCTGAAAATAAGGCTGAATATGGCGACGTACTGAACACTTTATCTAATTTCTTTGAAAAAACCAATGCTAAATCAGCCGATGAGAATTATTTGGGTATGCTATGGCGTGCTTCTTTCTTTATAAAGATGCCTGTACGTTACATCAGTATTGTAGATGGGGCTAAACGCGGAGGTATGCCCGCTGAAGAATTGCAAAAAAGAGTTGATGACTTGTTAGCCGATTATGACAAAGTGAATTTAGAGGTCGAAAAGGCTATCCTTGCCGATATGTTACAGCTCTATGCTAACAAAGGTAACGAAGTTCCTTCTGAGTTGAAAGATATCAAAACAAAATATAATGGTAACTTCCATAAATATGTAGAAGAACTTTTGGCTAATAGCATTTACCGAAGCAAAGAAACAGCGAAAACAGGTACTCAACAAGATATCATACAATTAGCACAAGACCCTATTTTGCAACTCTCCGAAGTGCTTTTCAACAGTTACCGCAACCCTTCTCAAGAACTTATAAACTTAGAAGACAGCTATGCCAAAGCCTTCCGCAAGTTCGTAAAAGGTATGCGCGATTCTAAAATCAGTACTATCTTGTATCCCGATGCCAATTCTACTCTGCGCCTTACCTATGGTACGGTCATTCCATTGGCTGCCGATAAACGCAACCCCGATGCGAAAAAGAACTACTATACTACCTTCAATACCCTAATGGCAAAGTACAAAAAAGGCGATGCCGAATTTGATATGCCACAGCGTATGCTCGACCTTTATAAGAAGAAAGAATTTGGAAGGTATATAGACAAAGACGGTTCTATGCACGTAAACTTCCTTACTAATAACGATATCACAGGTGGTAACTCAGGTTCGCCTGTAATGAATGGTAAAGGAGAACTCATAGGGCTTGCTTTCGACGGCAATATCGAAGCAATGGCAGGCGATGTAATCTTTGACAAACAACTACAACGCACTATCAACGTAGATATTCGCTACGTCCTCTGGGTAATCGATATTTATGCCGGAGCCAAGAACATTATAAATGAAATAGAAACAGTACAGTAGATAAAAAAGTTAGGAGTTAGCATATAAGCTAATTCCTAACTCCTAAAATAGAATGAGCCTATCAAGTTATACAAAAGAATTCAAATACAACTTTAAAATTGCTTACCCCATCATATTAGGAATGCTCGGGCACACCCTTGTTGGGTTCGTAGATAATGTAATGGTAGGTAAAGTAGGTATTACTGAACTCGGAGCAGCTGCTCTGGGTAATACCGCTATATTCATTGCAATGTCGTTTGCCATTGGCTTTTCTGTTGCTAGTACTTCCTTAGTAGCAATGGCTGATGAAGCAGGTGATAAACCAACTGCTCAGTCTATTCTCAATCACGGAATGGTACTCAATGTAATATTAGGAGTAGTACTCTTTCTTTTATTGTTTTTTGTAGAACCTGTGATGCGCTATACAGGACAAAGCGAGAAAGTAATAGAGTTGGCAGTACCCTACACCCATTTGGTAGCTTTTTCGCTTATTCCGTTGGGTGTCTTCACTACCTTCAAGCAGTTTGCCGATGGCTTATCAATGACCAAATATGCTATGTATGTTACTATCTTAGCAAACTTGCTAAATGTCTTTCTAAACTATCTTTTTATTTATGGTAATTGGGGTTGCCCGAAATTAGGAGTGTTAGGCGCTGGTATTGGCACCTTAGTATCACGAATTGTAATGCCTATAATGCTTTTCTTTATGCTGAAAAACTTAGAGAAGTCGCGTGAATACGTTATGAGTATCAGCTTTAAGAATATGCAACAAGCAATGTACAAAAAGATAACTGCTCTCGGACTCCCTACCGCTATGCAAATGATTTTTGAAACAGGTATCTTTACCGCAGCTATTTGGATAAGCGGTATGCTGGGAGAAAATCATTTATCAGCAAACCAAATTGCGCTCAACTTATCGAGTATGACTTTTATGGTTGCTAATGGCTTAGGAATTACCGCTATGATACGTGTAGGAAATCAATTAGGAGCGAGAAACTATGCTAATTTGCGCAGAGTAGCTATTTCGGTATTTCTGTTAGTACTCTGCACACAAGTATTTTTTGCCCTTCTTTTAGCGGTATTTCGCACTTGGTTACCGTCATTGTACTTAGAGATGGATAACATTGAAAAATTAGCTAATAATACTTTGGTAATAGGAGAAGCTGCCAATCTCTTACTCATTGCAGCTATTTTTCAAATATCCGATGGAATGCAAGTAACAGCTCTTGGTGCTTTACGTGGAGTACAAGATGCTAAAGTGCCTATGTACATCACCTTTGTTGCTTATTGGCTGATTGCCTTCCCTATTCTTTATGTGTTAGGCGTTCATACCAATTTAGGTACTATGGGCATCTGGATTGGCTTGCTCACCGGTCTCACCGTCGCTGCTGTCTGCCTCTTGTATAGGTTCAACCGTATCAGCTTACAACTGATAGCTAACAGACACCAATATACTTCTTAAAGTTTTTGTAATTCATAAACAACAAAGAGCTGTTCAATGTACATTGAACAGCCCTTATATTTTTATTATAATAATTTATAAACTAATTTTAATCTTCCTCTTCTCCATCCCAGTATTCCAGAAACTCCTTTATGAGCTTGGCCGGATTGGCTTTCTTTGTCCAAGAAATAGGTGTATCTTCAAAATCTCGCTGATGAATAATAATAGGAATATTACGCCCAAATACCTTTTCTACCTCTCCGTCGTCCAACAATCGTTTGGCGAGAACTATCACCTCTTTGATAAAGTCTTTACCAAACTTATCACCTTTTTTGAGGAGTTTGTCGTAAAGTTCTTCATCTTCTTCTATAGCGCGGTCGTTTTCCTCATCAGAATAGAAATAAGGAGTTTTAGCAAACCACTGTTTCAGCAATTTGTCTTTTTTACCTCCTACGGTTTCCACTTCTGTTTGTAACCAATAATCAAAATTCCACTTGGCATCTTCTTTGGAAGTGGCGTTGTAACTCTCTTCTTTTACATTTGAAAGGGTATTATAGCCCAGTGTAATTTTAGGAAATCGCAAGTCATCATCGTCACACGTATAACAAAAAGACAGTGCATAGACTTCTTTTTTATCCTCTTCATTTGCAATTTCTTGAATTGCATTTTTCAACTTCTCGTAACTCTTCTCTGTAAAGTTTTTTAGTTCCTTTTCCACTATAAAATATTGATATTTTAATTCTATTTGCTTTTAATGATTTTTTCAAAATGTCTGCAAAAGTAACTATTTTATTTTACATAGCGTAATTTTTGAGCTATTTTTTTTCATTTCAGATAATGAATAAAGAAACGAGCTTTTTAAGATACTATTTTATACAAATTCGTAAGTTTTAGTGCTACCGTTTCATCAAAGGAAGTCGTGTTCTTCACTTGTATGTCAGCGTCTTTATGCTGAATGGTGAGTGTGAGTTGCAAAATAGGGTGAGTAATGGGGTTGATAAGCGCCATAAACTTCACATTGGTAGTTTTGGCTAAAAAGAGTTTATGCCCTGTAATTTCCTCAGTAAGGTTCTTGATTATTTGCATCATACACACTCCTGGTGTAATAGGATTACCAGGAAAGTGCCCTTTGAAGATAGCGTGTTGAGGGTTGAGGGTAAGGGTGCAGAGATAGTTTTCTGCGTCCTGCTTTTCTAAGCTATTGAGGGTATAAAATTCTTTTAACATTTTTGAGAATAAGCAATTAATGATTTATAATTAAGGGTTCTAAAACTATTTTAATAGTAAAGGTGTGATGTTCTATGGTTATGTTGTTGCTATTATAGGTAAAAGTAGTGTATAGTTTCTTACCTTGCATATTGAGCTGTTGGGAGAGGTTGGTTCCTGAGGTAAACAAATAAACGGCATCATTCCCATCTTTGCTTTGTTGTACTTCGATAGTGCCATTGGTGTATTTTTGAGTAACCTGCCAATGGGTTTTAAGAAGGTGCTTAAAGTCAGTGGTGAGGGTACGAATGATGATTTTCCTATTGAGGTCAGGGGTTATATAATTGGTCTTTATCTTTCCGTTTTGGTTTTCAAAATCGAAAAGCGTATTACCAAAGTCGGTAGTAAGGGCTACTCGCCACGTATTATCTGCGGTAATTTTAGCTACTAAGAGTCCGTTGAAAGTGTGACCATAAGCGGTAATGGTAGCGCGATAGAGGTACTCCTCCCCTACCCTTATGTGAGAATTGACCATCGTTGTTGGCGTTGTAGCCACTGATTGGTATTCAGCAGGAAGCTTATAAGAAGGTGAGCAACTACCGAGCCATATAGCAAACAGACTACATTTTAAAATTTGCTTCATCAATTTTTGTATTTAGTTTTTTATTGCTGAATAAGATTTCGGTGTAGTCTTTAGAAGGTTCAATAAGTTTTACGCGCTCTACTATGCTATCGACATCGAAATAGAGATGTATTTCACTCACATATTTCAAAAGCATCTTATCCTTAGGCAATAGTTTTACCAATGTACTTTTGCCCGATTTAGCAAAGGTCATAGCAAATTCTTTCTCGTTGAACATATCACCACTGATAGAACTCACTATCAAGTTGTTTATTTTTTTGAAGACTTTATTATCAGCTTTCATCTGTGAGACATTACCTGCATCGTTCACTGTGATATTATCTTTCTGAAAAATAATGCGATAATGGTAAGGCTTTGTGTATTGCCAATTCAGTTTATCGGGTTTAGCGAATGCCATTTTTCCAAAAGTCTCAATATCCTTACTCATAAAATCCAAGTGTTTTTTCTGAGTAAAATCCGCTTGCATTGTTTGGATTGACTTGTTTTTAGCAATGGTTTGAGTTTTGAAGTCGCGTATTTGGGCTTCGGTAAGGGCTTGGGCACTGATTGTTAAAGGTGCACCACAAATAAGGAATATTAAGAGTTTTTTCATTCTAAATTATTTGTAATTGTATAGTTATTTTCTTTGAGGTACTGCAATAAGCGTTCCAAAACGATAAGGGTATGGGGCAGACGGTCGTGCATCAGTATGATATTACCGTTGGTAAGTTTGCGCACGATGCGATGAAAAAGCTTGTCTTCGTTGTGTATTACAGTATCTAATGAGCGTACATCCCAACCTATGGCTTTCTTAGCTGTTGCCCGAATCGCTCTAGCAACGGGGGGTGAGGTGATTCCGTATGGAGGTCGGAAATATGGAGTAACGATATCCAAGTGCGCCAATGCTTCATCGGTATGGCGGATTTCGTTGGCAAGGGCTTTTGCGTGTAGAATATTTTTAGGTTGATGGGTGAAGGTATGGTTTGCGACTAAATGACCTTCAGCTTGCATACGTTTGACGACCTCTGGATACTTTTGTATTTGTTCACCTACACAAAAAAAGACTGCTTTGGCGTTGTATTGCTCCAAAAGGTCTAAGAATTGTGGTGTGAGTTCTGAGGGACCATCATCAAAAGTTAGCGCTACTGTTTTTACTGGACGCCCCTTTAAGAAGTATTGTGTTTTAACAAAATAAGAGAGGCGGATATCGAATACGCCCCAAGAGGTAATGCCTAAAAACAACACTATTAATAACACATATACCCACCAAGGAGCATTTTGTATAAATGCTGTTACAAGAGCACTGATAAATATTGCGATTGTAAAAAGATGTTTGTTCAATGTTTAAATAATAAAATGTTGGTACTTTGTCAAGGAAAATCTCACACGGATTTACACTAATTTGATTTGGCTTAAAATACTTTACAATGTATTTACCTACGAATGTCTTAAGTGAATTAAATATTTTGTATTAGTTTTTTTATACAATGAAAGTATATTTATATTAAGCACGGCAAAAATAACATACATTTTACTTCCTTACAAATATTTTAATTACTTTTTCTCGAAACGTAGAAAATAAGTTTTTATTGAAAATCTTTTTACTCTTTTAGTACAAAACTTTCTTCTTAAAAATTAAATAAGAACAATTTCATTATGAATCTTAATATGTTATTTATGTAAACACCTATCTTTCAAAGAGAAATTTTACACATAACTTCATATTTTATCAGCTCTAATGATGAAGGTTAAATATTATTAAAATACTCATATGCTGATAAACACAACAAATATAGAAAGAAATGAAACCTTCCGAAAAGTTTAATTTTGAAAGAAGCTTACTAAATATCATCATAAATATAGCTCAAATATAATTGATTACCAGACCAATACTAATACACTTTGGGAAAGTCTACAAACTAAAAAGCGACCTTAAAAGTCGTTTTTTTTATTTCTTCAACAGTAGAAAACTAAAATCTTTGCCTCTATACGAATTTACTAATAAAATATGTTGTATGGGGGTGGAGAGAGTAAGCTCGCAAATGGCAGGAAGGGTTTGCTTTTGTAGTACTTGGCAAGCAAACCAAAGTCCGAAGGATGAGGCTGTGTAATACTCACTACTTAGGGTTTTGTAGTGCAAGGTAGGGCGTTGCCAAGAACGGTTTTCTGTTTCACCGGTAAGTATCAAATCTATGTTAGAGAGAGTAAGATGGTGGCGAAAAAGAAAGTCGTTTAGTGCTGTTTGTTGTTGCTCGGGGGTGAGTTCATTGTACAAAGCCACATCTACAAGTTCTCCATAGGTATTGGGGGTAGCCTCTGCTGATAAAGCAAAGAAACTCGCGCCTTCTCCCTTTTGGTCAAGCCCTACTAAATCATATAAATACAAAGTGTGCGGGCTGTGTTCATCTACACCTCCTACCAAAGCCGTATTGATAGCATCTTGTTCCATTTGCATTTTAGCATCTAACAAAGCCGATTCAAATGATACAGCCCCATTTACATAGGTAAAGTTTTCTCCTTTGCATTGCAACAAAAGAGCTATCTGCCCCGCAACAGTATTATGAGTAGATTGTATAAAAGCCGTGGGGGTGAGGTGCTCCTCGTTGTCGTTGATAAGCGCTGTAAGGAATTTTTCAGAATCTTGTAGGCACCCCATACCCGTACCCACCAAAATAGCATCAGGGGTAGTGATATGCGCTTCTTTAAGGGCTTCAGTAGCTGTGGCTATACCCATTTTTACACCTTTAGCCATACGACGGCTGGCATTAGGGGCAATATATTCTTTATAAGAAGGTTCTTGAGCGTAACACACTTCCTCTGGAGTAACCTTTAGGGCTTCATCGAGGAAATGAGGTGTTAGGAAAGTAGGTTGAGCCGATATGCAGGCTATTCCGTTGATATAAGAATTCATTCAATTAACAATTTACAATTAATAATTAACAATTTAGGAGTTAGAAATTAGGGATTAGGAATTAGTATTAGAGTTCGGCAAAACTTGTGATGCTTTTTTCACTCTCAAATACGATACCAATCCTAACAACAGCACTATCCCCACAGCATAATACACAAAAGCAGGGGTGATAATTTTATCGCCTGTGGCATAGCTGTGCATACCTGTAAGGTAGAAATTCACACCAAAATAGGTCATTAGAATACTGCTAAAGGCAACAATGCTCATAAAGTTGAACACCCATCGTCCGCGCCAATGGGGTATCAAGCGCAGGTGTATCACCAAGGCGTAAACCATAATGCTAATCAATGCCCAAGTTTCTTTAGGATCCCATCCCCAATAACGTCCCCAGCTTTCGTTTGCCCACATACCACCCAAAAAGTTGCCTATGGTGAGCATTACGAGTCCTACTGTAAGAGCTAATTCGTTTACAATAGTGAGTTCTTGTTGTATAAGATTGATTTTATGAGCGTTCTTGCGAGTGGTAACTATCATCAGTAGGAGGTTGATAACACCTAAGAGCATTCCTAAGGCAAAAGGTCCATAACTACCTACAATCACGGCAACGTGCAACATTAGCCAATAGCTATTGAGTACGGGTTGGAGGGTACCAATAGCAGGATCCATCCAATTCCAGTGGGCAATCATCAGTATCATAGCGGTTACAAAAGCGGTAGCAGCAACCGTAAGAGGGGAACGTCGCGAAAAGAAAAGTCCTACCCCAATAGCCGACCATCCTACATATATCATACTCTCATAAGCATCGCTAAAAGGTGCGTGACCTGAAAGATACCAACGTACAGCAAGTCCCACAGTATGCAGGATAAAACAGAGCCACAACAAGGCTATCCCTATTTGAGTAAATCTTCTAAAAATTTGTTTTGGCATAAAAATATGCCATAGTAGTACTATAAATAACACTGTACCAAGATACAAATATGCTTGAAAGAGTTGTTCAAAAATATTGATGCGATTGTACCACAATTCAGTTTGTACTTTGGCTGGAGAGGGCAATACCTCAGCCGAGTAAAACTCTTGTTGTAGTTTGATATTGTTGAGCACCTTATCAGCTTTGCTATAATCGCCTGTTTCAGTGGCTTGTTGTAGCAAAATAAGGTAAGCAGGCAGTGCATTTTTTACAAATTGTTTGTACAGTGGGTCGGTGATTTGGAGGGTATCGTTTACGTAATCTAAGTGCGAAATCCACTTATGATTAGGGTCATTAGGCACAGGGAAGACCTTAAAGATATCGCCTTGTAATGCTCTGTTAAGCAAGCCAATACGTTGGTCTACTTCCTTAAAATCTTTTTGAAATTGGTTAGGAGTATTCGTGTTGTAAATATCTTTCAATAAAGAGGCGAGCTTGTACTGCCCTTTTGCATCAAAAAAATCTTTAGGCTTTACCCATTTGGTTCCTTTAGGGACTCCCAAAAAGTGATGTAAACTGTCATTAGCTTTCTTTACATAGATAATGTCGGATTCATACCACGCTTGCGGACTGAGGAGCATAGAAAGCAAAACTTGATCGGAAGTAAGCCCTTTATAAGTATCGTGTTTGCTAAGTTTTCGTAAGAGTTCTGAAGAGAAGGTATTCACGGGCTTAAAGCGTCCATCATCTTGAATAAGCATTGCACCAAACTTTTCAGCGTGCGCTTTGTTGGGTACTACCATAGGAGTTTGGGCAGTAGCCAAAGAGCCAAAACATAATGCCAAAACGATTGCAACCCTTTTAGCTTGTAGGTCTTTAAGTTGCTGATTGAGTTTCCTAAATCGGGATTTGCCTACAAACATAAATGCCAACATACTACCGAAGAGCAGTATATAACCTATGTAAGTGATGAGGGTACCCCAAAAGTCACGATTTACCGAGAGTATAGTACCTTGTTCATCGGGGTGAAAAGAAGATTGAAACAAGCGATAACCTTCATAATTGAGAATGTGATTCATCTCAATATCATAAAGGAAACTCTCCCCTCCCCTACTCACAGTTACTTTGCTTTTAAAGGAAGCATAACTATTCTCGGTACCAGGGTATTTTTCAGCTATAAAATCGTTGAGGGTGAGACTAAAAGGCAATTTTTCTTCGCGTGCTCCGTAGCTTAGGTGAAACTGCAAGCCATTCAAATCTATAGTGGTAGAAGGGTGTTGCACACCGCGTTTGCCCATTACTGTTACTTCTTTGCGCTGATTATCTGAAACAACTTCCAATACCAAGGCATTCATTCCCTCACTTATACGTTTAAACGATTTATAGGTAATACTAAAAGGTTTGCCTTTAAAGTCAGACGACCACTGATAATGATTAGAGGTATGTGAAGAAAAAAGCACCTCTTTTTGTTTCTTTTTGCGCAAGGGAGCTCCTTGATAATTGCCGTCTACCATTACAGTGATATAAGTGCGGTCGGAAAGGTAAGTATTTGTAGTTTCTCCTTCGCGTAGAGAAATCATACCTTCATTGCCAAAGTAGCGCGTAACCCCAGCCCCTACAATGATAAACACCCACGAGAGGTGTAACACCAGCACTGCCCAATTTTCTTTTTTGAGCAATCGATAGCGAGAAATATTCCCTATAAAATTTACCACAAAAAGCCCCATTATCGCCTCAAACCACCAAGTGTTATACACCCAAATGCGGGCGGTATCGGTATCATAGTCGTTTTCTACGAAAGTACCCACTGCCATAGCTATGGCAAAAGCAATGAAGAGAATTGCCATCAGCTTGGTGGAATAGAGGAAAGAGATGAATCTGCGTACTATCATAATTGGGGGCAAAGGTAGTGAGTAATTAACAAATTAGCAAATTCTTCAATTAACTAATGAAGAGAGCTGAGAATCCGGAAGAAAACAAAAAGGTTCGGAAGATGTTTTTTAGTGAAAAATTAAAAAATAGCTTCTGGAGGAATATAGTTAGCTTATACAAAGCTTATAGGAAGCTTGAACGAATCTTGGACGATTGGTATACAATAGCTATATAAAAAATTGAGAATTAGCAGTTAAGAACTAAGAGAAAAAAGAGTTTTGAGCGAAGGTAAAGTAATAAAAAACGAAAGGAACTACCTAAAAAGGCAGTTCCTTAATTGTATAACTATAAAAATACTTATTTACAATTGATAAGCTGTTTGAGTGCAGTCATTTCTTTATATTTCTCACGGGCCTCCCCAGCAGGATAACCAAAGTAAGTTTGTCCGCCCTCCAACGATTTAGAAATACCGCTTTGAGCTAAAATCACCGCTTTTTCACCTATGGTGATACCGCTGGTTATTCCTACTTGTCCCCAAATAGTTACTTCGTTTTCTATCACTACACAACCAGCAATCCCTGTTTGTGAAGCAATGAGACACTTCTCTCCTACTACCGTATCGTGACCTATATGCACTTGATTATCTATCTTTGTTCCTTTTTTGATAGTGGTATCACCTGTTACTCCTCTATCAATGGTACAAAGAGCACCTAAATCCACATTGTCCTCAATTACTACACGTCCGCCTGACTTGAGTTTATCAAAACCTTCGGGGCGTTTTTTGTAATAAAAAGCATCTGCTCCGAGCACTGTGCCGGCGTGAATAGTTACGTTATCACCTATCACACAATCGTCGTAGATACTCACATTAGAATGAATACGGCAGTTGTTGCCTATTACTACATTGTTACCCAAAAAAGTACCTGGTTGCACTACTGTATTTTCACCTATACGAGCTGAAGGGGCAATAAGTGCAGTTGCTTTTTGAAAAGGTTTAAAAAAGTCGGTGAGTTTATTAAAATCGCGAAAAGGATCATCGGATATTAAAAGGGCTTTCCCTTCAGGGCATTCTACTTCTTTGTTGATAAGTACAATAGTAGCCTTAGAATGCAAAGCCTTCTCATAATACTTAGGATGGTCTACAAAGACTATATCTCCTGCTTGTACCACGTGAATTTCGTTCATTCCAAGTACGGGAAAATCCTCTGCACCTACGTATTTCGCATTGATGATAGTAGCTATTTGCTTAAGGGTATAAGGCTGTGAGAAACGCATAATTAGTCTTTCATTCTTTCGACGTAAGTACCTTTTTCAGTTTCTACCTTAATGCGGTCACCTTCGTTGATGAAAAGAGGTACATTCACAATAGCTCCTGTTTCGACAGTAGCAGGTTTGGTAGCATTAGTAGCTGTATTACCTTTTACTCCTGGTTCTACGTGCGTAACAGTAAGAATAACGTTAGCAGGCATTTCTACTGAAAGCGGTGTTTCGTCTTCGGCATTGAAGATTACCATCACGGTTTCACCTTCTTTAAGTAAATCGGGGTAATCGAGCATATCTTTGCGAATATGCACTTGGTTAAAGTCGTCGTTGTTCATAAATACGAACTCATCGCCTTCGGCATACAAATATTGGAAAGAACGAGTTTCGACACGTACATCTTCAATTTTGTGACCAGCAGAGAAAGTGTTGTCAAGAATTTTGCCTGTGGTAACACTTTTGAGTTTAGTACGTACAAAAGCAGGCCCTTTACCTGGTTTTACGTGTAGAAATTCAATAATTTTGTAGATATCGTGATTGAAGCGAATGCACAATCCTTTTTTAATGTCTGCGGTTGTTGCCATTTATTCTATTTTAAGTTATTTGTTTTTAGTTTTAAGTTCTTACTCTTTTATTAATTCACCGTGATAGCCTTTCATAATACCGTGCTGTGAGCGACGCACGAATTGCAATATCTCATCGCGTTCTACAGTGGCTTCCATTTCAGCTTCTATATAGTCCAAAGCGTGAGAAGTACTAAGCTTCTTTTGGAAAAGTACACGATAAATATCTTGTATCTCACGTATTTTCTCAGTAGTAAATCCACGACGATGTAACCCTATAGAATTCACTCCTACATAAGAAAGTGGATTGCGTGCGGCCTTTACATAAGGAGGAACATCTTTACCTACGAGCGAACCTCCTGTTACAAAAGCATAACTCCCAATAGAACAAAACTGATAAACAGCAGTCATTCCTGCCATCACAGCACAATCACCTACAGTTACGTGTCCTGCAAGAGTAGTACCATTAGAGAAAATACAGTTGTCCCCCACAATACAATCGTGAGCGATATGAGAGTAAGCCATTATCAAGCAATTGTTGCCTACTACAGTTCTCATACGGTCGACGGTACCTTTATTGATGGTTACACACTCTCTGATAGTAGTACTATTGCCTATGTGAGTAGTGGTTTCTTCACCTTTATACTTGAGGTCTTGCGGAATGGCTGAAATTACAGCTCCAGGAAAAATTTTGCAGTTTTTCCCAATACGCGCTCCCTCCATAATGGTTACGTTAGGTCCTATCCAAGTACCCTCACCTATTTCTACATTTTTACTGATAGTAGTAAAAGGCTCTATCACTACATTTTTAGCGATTTTGGCATCGGGGTGGACATAAGCCAAAGGTTGAATCATATACTTTTATTTTACTTTAACAATTTGAGCCATTAGCTCAGCTTCAGTAGCCAACTTTCCGTTCACATAAGCGTAAGCTTGCATATGGCAAATACCACGGCGAATAGGCGTTAGCAATTCTAACTTGAATATAAGGGTATCCCCTGGCACTACTTGTACCTTGAACTTTACATTGTCTATTTTCATAAAATAAGTGAGATAATTTTCGGGGTCAGGAACAGTACTAAGTATTAATACTCCTCCCGTTTGTGCCATTGCTTCTATTTGGAGCACTCCAGGCATCACAGGAGCTCCTGGGAAGTGCCCTACGAAGAAAGGTTCATCCATTGTTACATTCTTTAAACCTACGACGTGTTTGTCAGAAAGTTCAAAGATTTTATCTACCAACAAGAATGGCGGACGGTGAGGTAACAACTTCATTATATCAACAGTATTGAGTAACGGCGGTTGATTGATATCTATAGAAGGAACGTTGTTACGACGTTCATTTTTTATAATCTTAGAAAGTTTTTTAGCAAATTGAGTATTGGTGAAATGCCCAGGTTTGGTAGCAATTACTTTACCACGAATGCGTGTACCTACCAATGCCAAGTCGCCTATTACATCCAATAGTTTATGGCGAGCAGCTTCGTTAGGGTAATGCAAAGTAAGATTATCGAGCACTCCGTTAGGTTTTACTGAAATATTATCTTTGTTGAAAATCTTTTTAAGTTTCTGCATCGTACTATCAGAAATTTCTTTATCTACATATACGATAGCATTATTCAAATCTCCTCCTTTAATCAAACCGTGATCGAGTAAAGCCTCGAGCTCGTGCAAGAAACTAAAAGTACGAGCATCAGCTATTTCGGTTTTAAATTCGGAAAGTTTATTGAGGTAAGCATTTTGAGTGCCCAAAATCTTAGTACCAAAATCTACCATTGTAGTCACTTGGTATTCCTCGGCAGGAATGAGAGTAATCTCACTACCTGTTTCATCATTTACGTAGGTAATTACTTGTTTTACTATATATTCATCACGCTCTGCATCTTGAGGAGTGATACCCGCTTTTTCAATAGCTTCTACAAAATATTTAGAGGAACCATCCATAATGGGAGGTTCAGAGGAGTTGAGCTCAATAATCACATTATCCAAATCCATACCGACGAGCGCTGCTAAGATGTGCTCACAGGTCTGGATTTTCACCCCCTTTTTCTCTAAAACAGTGCCACGTTCTGTACTTGCTACATAGGTAGCATCAGCTTCGACAACGGGGTTTCCTTCTAAATCGGTACGTACAAAGGTAAAACCATTGCCTACTGGTGCAGGTTTGAGCACCATTTTTACTTGTTTACCAGTATGTAACCCAATACCTTCTAAGGTAATTTCTTTGGATAAAGTATTTTGCTTTACCATAGTGTATTTATTTTAATTTTTTTTCTAATTCTTCTAAGCGTTTAAGTAAGTTAGGTAATTTTCTAAAAATGACATAAGCTTTGTTGTATTCGGCGTGCCCCAAAGCGGGAGAGCCTTGTATTGCTTCATCGTCTTTAAGGTTGCGACCTACCCCTGTTTGGGCTTGTATTTTCACGCGATTGCCTATTACTAAGTGACCTACGATTCCCACTTGACCACCTATCATACAATTTTCGCCTACTTTAGTTGAACCAGCGATACCTGTTTGGGCAGCAATCACTGTATTTTTACCTATTTCTACATTGTGGGCAATATGTATTTGGTTGTCTAACTTTACCCCCTTACGAATGATAGTAGAACCTAAAGTTGCACGATCTATAGCTGTTTCTGCACCTATATCTACAGAATCTTCAATCACGACATTACCTATCTGTGGCACTCTGCTGAACTCTCCTTTTTCATTGGGCTGGAAGCCAAATCCGTCAGCACCTAATACTACTCCACTGTGGAGCATACAATTTTTGCCTATGACAGTTTCGGAATATATTTTACAGCCTGCAAAAATAGTAGTCCCCTCACCTACTGATGAGTTATCACCTATGTAAGTGTTAGGATAGATTTTCACATTATCGCTTATCACTACATTTTCGCCAATATACACAAAAGCTCCTATATATACATTTTGTCCTATTTTAGCAGATGAAGCGATAAACGAAGGTTGTTCTATACCTACTTTATTCATTTTCACTTGATTGTAAAATTCTAAGAGTTTAGTAAAAGCGGCATAAGCATCGTCTACTCTCACTAAAGTTGCTGATATTTTATCTTCAGCCTCAAAGTCCTTATTTACAATCACTATAGATGCTTGAGTAGTATAAATGAAATGTTTGTATTTAGGGTTTGCCAAAAAAGATATACTCCCTTCACTTCCCTCTTCAATTTTTGAAAGTTTATAGACTTCAATTTGGGGATTTCCTTCTACTTCACCGCCGAGTACATTGGCTATTTGTAATGCTGTAAATTTCATTTAATTAGTTTATAATCAAAACGATATAAAACAATATTTATATGTTTTTGTCTTAAAAAAGGTTGTTTTTCGCAACAAAAATATAAAAATTATTTCATATAGCACTCTTTTTGCTATTTTTTTTCTCTATTGGTAATTTTACTCCCTCCTTTTCTACCTTACTTTGGATAGCAAATATAGTATCGTTCGGTTACTTGTGAAAGAGGTTCTAAGTTGATGGCTTCAGAGGTTTTAGTAAGATCTACTACTCTTCCATTTTTGGTGAGAATCTTAATTATTTCCTTTCCTGGATTATACGCTCTGTTAGTCATCACTCCTGTAAAGACAAAGTACTTAATATGCTTTTCTTCTACTCCTTTAGCAAGAGATAGTTTCTGCAGTCTCTTTATCTTCTGTTCTTCAAAATCGTTTAAGCGGACTTTTATTTTTAGCAAATCGCGATTGAGCAACATTTTGCTGAGTTTAGAAAGGACTACATCGGGGTGGAACTGCCATTCTTTCATTGCTGAAATAATATCTGTATCGTCTAAAAGAGCAAACATCTCAAGTACTTCTTGTGAGAAATTATCTTTGGATATCTTGTTTTTCACAAAGAAAGCTAAGGCGGTGGACATAGTCAGTTCTTGCCCTTGTTGCACCAACTCTTTGGCACGATTGAGCAACCTGATGAGTATCTGCTCGGCTACTACGCTGGTTTTGTGCAAATACACTTGCCAATACATCAAGCGGCGAGCTATTAGGAATTTCTCTACTGAGTATAAGCCTTTTTCTTCGACTACTAATTCGTCGTTGCGTACGTTAAGCATTGAGATAAGGCGTTCAGAATTTATATTCCCCTCGGCGACTCCTGTGTAAAAACTATCGCGTTTTAAGTAATCGGCTCTGTCCATATCTAACTGACCAGAGATGAGTTGATGCATAAACTTACGAGGGTAAGTACCTTGAAATATTGCTATAGCGGTATCTAATTTGCCATTAAATACCTTGTTAAGCTCTTGCATAAAGCGCAGCGAGATTTCCTCGTGAGAAATACCTTCGACAATGCTGTGTTCCATTGCGTGAGAAAAAGGCCCGTGACCTATGTCGTGCAACAATATGGCAATATAGAGCCCTTCAGCCTCTTTTTCAGAGATTTGTATTCCCTTGAAACGGAGCATCTCTACTGTTTTCTGCATCAAGAACACACACCCCAATACGTGCTCAAAACGAGTGTGTTTAGCCCCAGGGAACACCAAATATGAAAGCCCCATTTGGTTAATGCGTCTGAGTCGCTGGAAATAGGGGTGCTCAATAATGTCGAACACCAGAGTGCTGGGGATATGGATAAACCCATAAATAGGGTCGTTGATAATTTTTAGCTTATTTCTTGAGCGCATTGAACTGTTTGTTTTTTAACCACTCGGCAGTAGCTTGATAAGTACCAATACAAGCATCGGCTTGTTCCTTATTCACATTATTTTCTTTTATTTGCTTATAAAACAACGGATACTCTTGTGAGGGTTGTTCGGCTTCTTTGTGCAAACTGTATTGAGTGGTTTTTCTCAAAGGTGATATAATAGTGAGTTTATCAGGGGTTAAGTAACCTAAATCCTGATAAGTAGCAATATAAGCGCGTGGCTGATAACCTTCTTTTAGTACATCTTGCCCTATGAACTTAGAGGTATAATTAAAATTTAGCAAACCAAAAACGGTAGGCATTACGTCTATTTGTGATATCATTGTATCTACTTTTTTAGGAGCGATAAAATCGGCAACAATAAAACAAGGGATGCGATAGCCATCTAAAGGCAGTTCGGTGCTACCTGCACTCGATGCACAATGGTCGGCTACAATCACGAAAAGAGTATTTTTGTACCATTCTTGTTGTTTTGCCATCTCAAAGAATCGCTTGAGCGCATAATCGGTATATTTTACTCCACCTGCACGTCGTTTTTCAGTAGGAGGGATATCAATTTTACCTTCAGGATAAGTAAAAGGGCGGTGATTGCTCACGGTCATCCAGTGATTGAAGAATGGTTTGCCAGCTTTAGCTTGTTCATTCATCACCTTTATAGCTTTGTTTGCCATATCTTCATCGCAAACGCCCCAAATATTAGAGAAAGTAACTTCTTCGGGTGCAAAGCTCTTGCTATCTACAATATCGTAGCCATTACCAGTGAAGAAATCCTTCATATTATCAAAATAACTATCGCCTCCATATAGGTATTTTACATCATAGCCTTTACTTTTGAACACGCTACCCGTGGTAAACTTATCTTTATTGTCTTTGCGCTTCACCACGCTTTCCCCTGGAGTAGGTGGTATACAAAGAGTTAGGGCTTCCAGACCACGTACTGTACGGTTACCTGTAGCATACAAATTAGTAAAAAACAAGCTGTTATTAGCTAAGCTATCCAAGAAAGGTGTACGGTTATCAGTATTACCATACATTGTAAGGTATTCTGCCGAAAGACTCTCTACTGAAATGAGGAGCACATTGCGGTGTACTTCGGTAGTATCGCCTACAATTTTTCGTTCGAGGGCAGGAGCATTGAGTTGTTTGAGCACAATGCTTTCAGCCTCTTTATCTGGTAAGGTAGGATAAAACTGAAAGAAATCTAACTCACTATGGGTAAAAGCATAATAAAACTTGTAAACACCATTACTTTGTATTTCTTGAGCAAAAGTATTTTCGGCAGTCATAGCATCAAGCTGGGGTAATCTCCACATTCCTATAAGCACTAACAGCAAATAGGGTACTACTATAACCGTTTTTTCAAAGAGGGTAGGTATTGTTTTGAGCGCACTCTTAGTCTTGAGAAATAAATATATAGTAATTGCCAATACTACTACAAAAACCCCTGTAAATAAGGGTACTACAGGGTAACTCTCCATTATATTACCTATCACTTCATTGGTATAAATAAGGTAATCTACTGCTATAAAGTTATAACGAATCCCGAACTCATTCCAAAAGAAATATTCGCTTACTGCATTCATCACTATGGCAAATACATAGATAGCCAACGTAATAAAATACAATGCATTGCGCAGTTGGGCTCTGTACTTAGGCAAAAAGAGCAAAAGAGCAAAACACAGCGTTTTAAAGCCGAAGAAAGCTAATGCGATTTCGGGAATCACACCTCCGTATTGAGCAAATATATTGTTAGGATAAAACTGTATATAGAGTAGTATGAGGATAAATGCTCCTAAAATAATGCCTCCGTAAGGTTTTTTGTACTTCACATTGGCAATAAAGAGGAAATAAAGCATTAAAATACTACTTGCCAATACTATTACAAAAGCGTCGGATAGTAAGCCTATGAAAAGCATCTTAAACACACTCCACACCGAAAATGTGGTAGCAGTGATAGGGTGCACCATAAAAACGATGCGCATCACAAACGATACGATAAGGTATAAGCTAGCTATATAAGTAAAAGGCTTTATTCTTTCTAAAATGGACTTCATAGATAGTTATTTTTGAATGGTAAACATTGTAATTTCTCTCTTAAAAAAAGAAACGCCTTAAAAAGACTCATAAGGCGTTTCTTTTTAAAAATGAAAATTTCTTTATTTATTGATTTGTGTTGAGCATAATTGGCATTGCCAACATTAGCACTTTCTCACCCTCATCAAGTCCATCAACAGGCGTGATAAGTCCGGCGCGATTTGGCAACGACATTTCTATCAAGATTTCATCAGAGTCTAAGTTATTAATCATCTCTTTCAAGAACTTAGAGTTGAAGCCTATTTCTAAATCGTCTCCCTGATAGTTGCAAGTGAAACGTTCCTCACCTTTATTGCTATAATCTACGTCCTCAGCTGAAATTACCAAGCTAGAACCAGCTATTTTCAAGCGCACTTGGTGGGTGGTTTTATTTGAAAACAACGACAAACGGTTAATAGAACTATAGAATTGCGAACGATTTAAGATAAGTTTGTTAGGATTTTCTTTAGGAATTACTGCATCGTAGTTAGGATATTTACCATCTATAAGGCGGCAGATGAATTCCATATCGTCAAAAGAGAATTTTGCATTGCTCTCGTTGTATTCTATTGTTACTTCTGTTTCGCTACCTGCTAAAATACCTTTGAGAATGTTCAACGGTTTTTTAGGCATAATGAAATCAGCCGCTTCATTAGCTTTGATGTCTAAGCGTTCGTATTTCACTAATTTATGAGCATCAGTACCTACAAAGGTAAGTCCGTTTTCACTGAATTGGAATAAAATACCGCTCATTGTAGGACGTAAATCGTCATTTCCTGCTGCGAAGATAGTCTTTTGCACGGCAGTAGCTAATACATCGCCTATCATCGTTACTTTGCTTGCTTCAGGCAAAGCCACAGGGCGAGGGAACTCCTCTCCATCTAAATAAGCTAAGGTATAATTACCGGTAGTAGAGCTAATTTCTATTACATTATTCTCTTTTACCAAAAAGGTAAGGGGTTGTTCTGAAAAGGTTTTAAGAATATCTGTCAATAATTTAGCTGATACTGCTATGCTCCCTTCTGAATCTGATTCTACTTCCAAAGTACCTCTTACAGTAGTTTCCAAATCGGAAGCAGAGATAGTTAAAGAATTGGTAGACAGTTCAAACAAAAAGTTATCGAGTATAGGCATTGTATTGTTGTTATTGATTACACCGCCAAATACTTGTAACTTCTTTAATAAGTAAGAACTTGATACTATAAACTTCATATTTTTATATATTTTAAATGACAAAACTTACCCCTTTGCGGAGTAATAATGGCAAAAGTAGAAAGAATATTTGTTACTACCAAATTTTTTTAGATATTTTTTAATTTTAATGTGAGTTCGACATAAGAGATAGTATGACTTACACTACAGAAATTCTTAGCACGACAAGCAATTACAAATAGGTAGTTTCGTCGTTTTTTTAAATCTCCCACGAATTCCAAAAAATAGAAACTTTGTCAACAATAGAAAAACGAATCTATAAACAACAAAGAAAGACAGTTTTTATTTGAAGCAATCTTATACTTAGCTTATACTAATCTTATAGGAAGAACGAACAATGAACGGTGCGAGCCGCACGGGCAGATAAACGAAAGACGAAGAAAAGACGAAGAAAAGACGAAGAAAAGACGAAGAAAAGACGAAGAAAAGACGAAGAAAAGACGAAGAAAAGACGAAGAAAAGACGAACAAAGGACGAACAAAGGACGAACAAAGGACGAACAAAGGACGAAGAAAAGACGAAGAAAAGACGAACAAAGGACGAACAAAGGACGAACAAAAGACGAACAAAAGACGAACAAAAGACGAACAAAAGACGAACAATGAACGAACAATGAACGAAGAAATACTAAAGAGAAGAGGAAGATAAGATGGCGTTAATAGCTTTTTAAAAATAAAAAATAATATATTTTGCTTATTTCTATTTGTAATTAAAAAAAACTTTGTATTTTTGTGCCATTATTTTAAACATAAAATTATGGAGAAATTTGGTGATATCATCAATGTAAATACACCTGTGCTCATTTGTTTTTATTCTGAAGGTATTGAAGTTTCACTACATATGAATGCTGTATTACGCGAAGTAGTTACTATTTTGAGGGATAGAGTAAAGGTTGTGAAAGTAGACATTAACAAGAATAAAGAATTAAGTAAGGCACTGAAGATAAGTGTCTTGCCTACTGTTATTATCTTTAATAATATGAATCTTATTTGGCGGGCAGAAGGCTTTCAAGACAGTGAAGTTTTACTAATGGAACTTAACAAATTTCTGTAATTAATGATTAAAGGTCAATAATTAATGGTTAGTTCTAATTCCTAATTTCTAACATAATGAGGAATTAGTAATCCTACCACTAAATCGTAACTATTGATACCTTGTGATTGTTTGTTTGCTTTCAAGAATGCATCGTAGCTTGCTTTAAAAACAGGCTCAGCTTTGTTCTCATATTGTTGCCAAAACAAACGCACTTCTTTATAGTTTTCAAAGATACCTTTGTGAATTTGAGAGTGAAGGCTTTCATATTCAGTAGGGGCTACTTGAGCTACTTCATTGAGAAAATAGCGCAAGGCAAAGAGTTCTGCACTGTATTTAAAATAAGGATTATCAGTTTTTAGAGCTGCCAAATACCCTAAATAATTTGCTTCTTCTTCGGCAGCATAACCCATTTGATGTGCTATCTCGTGGCAAACAGTAATAGGCACACTATAACCTATCATCTTTCTGTTTACTTGGGCTTCATTAGTAAACGGATTCAAATACCCACTATATCCCATATAGGTAAGCAGTTTACTGTAAAGAGAAGGTTTAACACTTTTCATTGCTTTAAAGTCTGTAACACCTTGTTTCTCCAGAGGATAGCTGTTATAAGCAATGCGATATATTTCTTTTTGTGAAAGCCAAAAGTCTACTTTAGTAGTATCATTGGTTGCTAATCGGGAATGGATTGTGTTGGCTCTGTCAATACACGTTTGTGTAGCTTTCAGCAGTTGGGCTTGGGTATATTCTTTAGAAATGTGCAAAGATTCCGATAAAGGTACCCTAAAATAGTTGAACCCCCAGAGGAGGAAAAAGACAAAGGTAATACGTATTATTTTTGAAAATATCTTATCTAAGATTTTTAAGGGGGCTTGCCATAACTTTTTGAAGTGTTTTACTACGGCTAAAAATATACCTATAATGAGCAACGTGTATAGAATATCGCCCATAGAAAAAGGTATCCACCCGAATAAAAAGTGCAACACTTTAGCTATATACGGGTAGATACCTTTACTATAAATATGTTCTGTAACGGTAGGAAAAGTACGAAAAACAAGCCAAATAACTATGTAAATAGCAAAAACACTATATTTCCATACTTGTTTCCTTTCCATTATTTCTTATCGTCTTTACCTTCCAAGTCTCTCTCAAATTGTTTTACTTCTTTGAGTTGCTCTATAATCTTATCAATAGTTTCTTTTTTGTCTATTTCAATAGGAATTTCCACTTTAGTGTACTCCCAACGAATTACTAAATTTACTTTTTCATTAGAAATGTTCTCGAATGAGAACTCTAAAGCTTCTTGTAAATCTTTGGTTTGAGTAACAGGCACTGTAAATTCAATAGCATTCTCATTAGGGTCATAGCTATAAGCTCCCCACGCATCGGCATCGTAATTGAGAACTACCGTCCACTGGTGAGCTTCAGGAGTTACAAAAATAGCATAATCGCCCTTTTTTACCGATTTACCTCCAAATTTTACAGGCTGAAGAAAACTAATACTCGTAGCTTGATTAGCTCCTAAACGCCAAATCTTCCCATAGGGGACTAATTCGCCAAATATTTTACGCCCGCGCACACTTGGACGACCGTAATCTACTGTAATTTGACTCACAGAAAACTGTTGTGTAATTACCTGACGTGGACTTGCCATAGGGTAGCTAAAGTTCTGCGCATAAGACGCAAGACTTATCAAAAAAACTACTATAAGGATTAGTTTCTTCATATTATTCGAAGTTTAGATTTAATAAGAACCCACGACTCTTTAAACCATTAAGGTTACCTGTCCAAGGGCTATTGGGATTATTATCGGGTATCAACTCATTATTAACTGAAAATAGGGCTCTCAGAGAAGGAGAGACTCTAAAGTAAGGAGTGTAGAAGTCAATACCTAAACCTAATTCATAGAAGAAAACATTTCTTGTAGCACGGAAAGTCTTTTCGGAGTTATCGACATTTAGATTCGCATTACTACTCAAGTTAAACACCATCGAAGCTCCTGCCGTTACGTAGGGTTTTACGTTATACCAGCGCTTAGCACTATACTTTAGCAATAACGGAATATAAATATAAGTAGAAGGAACATCACGCATCGAATCTCTCGAATCGGAGAATCCAGGGAAGATAAGAATACGCTTGTTGTACACCAAACCTGGCTCAATTCGCAAATCGAGATGTTTCACTAAACGCACAGAGCCTGTAAGACCTACGTTAAAACCTAATTTACGGTCAGTTTGTATTTCTCGCAGATTAGCTGTGCGATAATTTAAGTCGCGGTAATCTATTTTGAAGTCAAACACATTGGTACCAAAATAGTACCCCCATTGAAAGCGTTTGTCATCAAAATGTTCTAAGTTCATAATAGGCTCTTTGATTTGCCCATACAAATTCAATGCTCCTAAAAATAAGAACAACCCTATAAGACTCTTTTTAAATGTTTTCTTATTCATTTTTTATTGTTAAAGTTCTATTTATTAGCTATGTAAATGGTGACTACTCCACCTAAGGTTTTAGGATAATATTCAGTTTTCTGATAACCTACCTTATCTAATATCTCTTGAAACTTCTTCCCGTAAGGAAAATGGATAGCCGAATCAGATAAGTACCTATAAGCCGACCTGTCTTTAGAAAAGAGTTTGCCAATGAGGGGCATCATATAATTTGTATATAGATGATACCCTTGTTTGAAAGGGAACTTTTTAGGTACAGAAGTCTCTAATACCACCAAGCGCCCCTTAGGTTTCAGCACTCTGAGAATTTCACTTAGTCCCTTTTCTAAATCTTCAAAGTTGCGTACTCCAAAGCCTACCGTTACAGCATCGAAAGTAGCATCAGCAAAAGGTAGTTGCTCACTGTCTCCGTGTACTAAATTAATGCGGTCAGTAAGTTTTTTTTTAGCTATCTTTTCGCGTCCTACTTCCAACATTCCCTCTGAGATATCTAATCCTGTAATTCTCACATTTGGAATAGTAGTAAGAGCAATTGCTAAATCGGCTGTGCCTGTAGCTACATCAAGCACCGTAGTAGGGTGTATCTCTGCTACTTTTTGTACTACAAATTTACGCCATTTTACATCTGAGCCCCACGAAATCAAACGGTTCAAACCATCATAAGTATCTGAGATAGTGTTGAACATTTGGGTAACTTGTTCCTTTTTACCCTGTGCTGAATCTTGATAGGGCGTAACAGTGTTCTTAGGCATATAGTGCTGAATTTTTTGCAAAGATAGAAATTAATTTTCAATTGACAATATTTTTGTCTCTTATTCACATACCGCCCATTCCACAACCCTAGCTTTACCTCTTACCTATTTAAATGCCTTTGTATTATTCTTAATAATCGCTTCTTTCTCGGCTTCTGGAATAGAGTATTTATGACCATAAGCAGCTCCTTCCCAATCACCGTAAGAATAGTTAGGGAGCACAATAAAACGCTTGCCAAACTCTGTTTTGTTCTTATGTACTGCCTCTGAACGTTCTTTTGGAGTACCACCATCGAAATCTTTGGAAAAGTCGGAAAGGTTGTCGCCCATCAAGAGCACGATGTCGTAGTCTTTTGCAATTTGTAATCGACGGTTTTCTTTACTCTTCTCAGCAGAACGCAAGATAAGCCGATTGTCCGAAGGCAAAGGAAAATTGTACTTGCGCAAGTTCTTGGTCGTACCTTCACGTTCGTTGTCACGACGATTAGTCACATAGAAAATAGCTACTCCCTTGCTATCGGCGTATTTAAAGAACTCTAACGCGCCTGTTAGCGGTTTGGCATCGCCTAAAACTGTCCATTCTTCCCACGCTTTCTGTGAATAACTAATACCCTGTTTTGCACAATAGGCTTCAAAGGGCGAATTGTCCAAAAAGGTTTCATCTATATCGGTAACAATTGCCAGCGGTTTATCGCCCTTTTTAGCAAGGGCTTCGTCCAATCGCAATTGTGCCACGTTGAAGGCTTGCAAACACAAAGCTTCATATTCAGCAGCGTTTTGCTGAAAGTAAGACGACCACAATTTGCCGTTGGCAATGAGGGCACTTTCTTGCGTAGTAGTTTGCGTTGTGGTAATGTTTTTAGTAGCACAGCAACTGCCAAGCAGTAAAGCTACTACTCCAATGAGTAAATAATTCTTTTTCATTTCTATTTAATTTGTCAATTTGCTAATTTCCCAAATTTGCTAATTATCTTGTCTACTATTATCTGCGCAAGCTTTTCTTTACTTTCTAAAGTCCAGCCTGCAATATGAGGAGTGAGAATCACATTATCCGCTTCCAATAGGTATTTAAACGATTGGGACATTTGTTCGTCGCTAAAGAAGTCTTCAAACGATGCCTTTTCATATTCTAACACGTCTAAGCCTGCCCCTAATACTTTCCCGCTTTGCAAGGCGCGTACCAAATCATCGGTAACTACGCTCTTCCCACGTGCAGTATTTAAGAGCCAAAAACTCTTAGCAAAACTATTGATAAACACTTCATTCACCATACCTATAGTTTGTAAAGTTTGAGGTGTGTGCAAGCTCACTACATCTGCCTGACGAAAAAAGTCTACTAAGGTTACTTGCTTGGCATTCTCGTCACCTTTGTTGGGGAGTATATCGTAGCAAATCACACTACAGTCAAAACCGCGCAATTTCTTAGCAAAACTCTTTCCCATATTTCCGTAGCCTATAATACCTACTGTCTTGCCGTCGAGCTCCCAACCTCTGTTCTCCTCACGCAACCATTTGCCATTTTTAATTTCGTTATTAGCTTTCTTAAACTTGTTTAGCAATGCCAGAAGCATACCGAGTGCGTGTTCGCCTACTGCATTTCTATTGCCTTCAGGGGCTGCGATGAGCGTTATACCTTTACTTTCGGCATAAGCTACGTCTATATTTTCAAGCCCTGCACCTACTCTGCCTATGAATTTCAATCGAGTAGCCTTGTCTAAGAATGTCCTGTCTATAGTAAAACGACTGCGTATAATAATGCCTTCGTAATCAGCTATTTTAGCCTCAATAGACTCTTTAGAGCTTGTATAGTCTTCATAATTTTCAAAACCCTGTGCTGCGAGTTGTGAAAGCATCAAGGGGTGGTTTCTGTCTATATATAATATCTTCATTTTAAAGTGAATCCTTTTTTATCTTTTTAAAGTGAATCCTTTTTTATCTTTAAATATAAAGAGCCTAATATAGGTCTTAATTTTTTGCAAAAATAATAAATAATTACGAACTACAAGTGAAGAACCACAAATAATTTGCTAATCCTCAAATTTGCTAATTTGCTAATTATCCCCTACCTTTGCCGTCTATTAATAAGAAAAATTATGTCACTATCCTATTTACAACCCGTTGATGAAGCTTTTACCTTAGACGATTACAAGCCACAACAAGTGGGTTTCCAACTCCATAAACACCTCCCCTCCCTTGGTTTACCTGACCTTACCGACGTGAAAATTGCCTTTTTCTGTATCGAAACCGAAGGACAGTCATTCTATCGCTTCCGTCAGCATCTGTATTCTCTCTTTATGGGAAATTGGAATTTTGCCATTGCCGATTTGGGTAACTTGCCCTTAGGCGAAACCGACGACGATACTCATTTTGCTATCAAAGAAATTGTAGCCGAGCTTATTAAGCAAGACGTTATCCCTGTGGTGCTGGGTGGTTCGCAAGACTTTACTTATTCCCTCTACCGCGCTTTCGATAGTCTCGAACAAATGGTGAATGTAGTGTGTGTAGATGCTAAGTTCGATTTTGGCGATACCGAAGAACTCTTTGTAGAGAGCTCCTATATGAGCAAACTCATTTCAGAACCTCCCGTGAATTTACTCGATTTTACCAATCTCGGCTATCAGTCTTACTACGTAGCTCAAGAAGAGCTCGATTTGCTCGAAAAAATGTGTTTTGAGGTACACCGCTTGGGCAATATAGTGAATGATTTGAAGATTATCGAGCCCGCAATGCGTGATGCCGATATCGTGAGCGTCGATATGACCTGTGTGCAGGCAAAAGATATGTTAACTGAAGGTAATGTAAATGGCTTCAATAGTAGGGAAATATGTGCTATCACGCGTTATGCAGGTATCAGTAGTAATGTGCAAGTGGCAGGTATTTTCGATATCCCCAATACCGATTTGGCAAGTCAGCTACTCGCCGAAATGCTTTGGTATTTCTACGAAGGATTTAACTTCCGTATCAAAGAACTACCTGTGATAAACGACGAGAATTATACTAAATACATCGTACCCATTGAAGATATCCAAATAGAGTTCTTCAAAAGTACACAAACCGAACGCTGGTGGATGAAACCCGGAGGCGATAAATACTCCGGACCTCAAAACCACATACCCTCCGGACTTATTCCTTGTCTACCTCAAGACTACGAAGAAGCCATTAGTGGCACTATCCCCGAACGTTGGTGGCGCTCCTATCGCAAATCAGTATAAACAAATATCTTTTCTATAAAGCCATAGAAAATCGCAATTTCATTTACTTTAAATTCGCTTTTTGTTCATTTATTCTTTATCCACCCTTGCGGATCGTACCGTTATTTGTTCGTTTTAGGTTTACTTTAGCTTCGCTTTCTCTTCAAATAAGTCTTGTCTTTCAGATTGATAGTCTTCACTAATTTCTCTTTAAGGCTTGTCCCCCTTCGGGGGTTCGGGGGCTTTCGTCATTCGTCATTCATCTTTTCCTTCACTTTTCCTTCATCTTTTCTTCGTTCATTGTTCGTTCATTGTTCGTCTTTCCTTCTTTCATTCTTCGTTCATTCTTCGTTCATTCTTCGTCTTTTCTCTATCTGCCCGTGCAGGTCGCACCGTCTTTTGTTCATTGTAGCCCCATTGTAAACCCACTGTAGACCCACTGTAGACCCACTGTAGACCCACTGTAGACCCACTGTAGACCCACTGTAGACCCACTGTAGACCCACTGTAGACCCACTGTAGACCCACTGTAGACCCACTGTAGACCCACTGTAGACCCACTGTAGAACCACTGTAAACCCACTGTAGACCCACTGTAGACCCACTGTAGACCCACTGTAGACCCACTGTAGACCCACTGTAGACCCACTGTAGACCCATTCTTTCTTCGCCTGTTGTTCGTTTATCCCATAAGCCTCCTTTAATTTAACCATTAACCATTAATCATTAATCACTAACCATTAACCATTAACCATTAATCTTTATGATTTCAAATTTTTATATATCATTTTTTTATCCTATTTTTGTCGCGAAAAAAACACTCTCTCTTCTATGTTATTATCTTTTGAAGAGAGTATAATCACTTAAATTATGTCATTAATCAAATCAATCTCAGGTATTCGTGGTACTATTGGAGGTGTACCCGATGAAAATCTAACCCCTATCGATGCCGTAAAATTCGCTGCCGCTTATGGTACGTGGCTCAAAGAAAACCTCAACAAAGCAAATATAAAAGTAGTTGTAGGAAGAGACGCACGTATTTCGGGCGAAATGATACAGAACTTAGTACAATACACCCTTGTAGGATTAGGCATTAATGTAGTGGATATCGGGCTAAGTACAACTCCTACCGTCGAAGTGGCTGTTACAATGGAAAAAGCCGATGGGGGCATTATTCTCACTGCAAGTCATAATCCTAAACAGTGGAACGCCCTAAAACTTCTTAATAATAAGGGAGAGTTTCTCAGTGCTAAAGAAGGTGAAAGAATTCTGACCATCGCTCAAGAGAACAAAGTGGTTTTTGCTGACGTAGAAGATTTAGGAAGTATTTCTCACGATAATACCTATATCCAAAAACATATTGAGGCAGTGTTAGGGTTGCTAACATCTTCCACTATCGAATCCATACGCAATTGTAAATTCAAAGTGGTTGTTGATGCAGTGAACTCCACAGGAGGTATTGCAATTCCAAAATTATTAGAACGTTTTGGCATAGAAGTAGTTCGTTTGTATTGTGAACCAAACGGACATTTTCCTCATAACCCCGAACCTTTAAAAGAACATTTGGGAGACATCTGCAAAAAAGTACTTGAAGAAAAAGCTGATTTTGGTATCGTAGTAGACCCCGATGTAGATAGATTAGCTTTTATTACGGAAGAAGGTGAAATGTTCGGCGAAGAATATACTTTGGTTGCTTGCGTCGATTATATTTTAGGAAAAACCAAAGGAAATGTAGTCTCTAACCTCTCTTCTTCTCGTGCGTTGAGAGATATAGCCGAAAAGCACGGTGTACAGTATGCAGCAGGAGCTGTAGGTGAGGTAAACGTAGTTGCTAAAATGAAGGAAGTGCACGCAATCATAGGTGGTGAAGGCAATGGAGGTATTATCTATCCTAAACTACACTATGGTCGTGACGCTTTGGTAGGTGTAGCGTTATTCCTTTCCTTACTTGCTGAAAGAAAATGCAGTGTAAAGACCTTGCGCAATAGTTATCCTGCTTATTATATGAGCAAGAACAAAATACAACTTACCAAAGACATTAACCCCGATAATATCCTACGTGAAATGCAAAAGAAGTACGCACACGAGCAAATCAATACTATCGATGGCTTAAAGATTGATTTTCCTCAAAGCTGGGTACACTTGCGAAAATCTAATACTGAACCTATTATTCGCATTTACACTGAAGCTAAAAGTCAAGCAGAAGCCGATGAACTTGCTCTGCGTTTCATTGAAGAAATGAAAGCCGTTGCTTTTGTAAAGTAACTGATTCATAATTTACTAATTATTAAAACTCCCTATAAAGCTGTTAGCTTTATAGGGAGTTTTCTATATCTTTTTCTCTAATTCCTTAGAGCTCAAGAGCTTGTTTAGGATTGCTATTCATTAGAATTTCTACAGGATTTTCGAGAGCTTCTTTTACAGCTACTAAAAATCCTACTGATTCACGCCCATCGATGATACGGTGGTCGTATGAAAGAGCGACATACATTACAGGAGCAATCACTATCTGTCCGTTGCGCACGATAGGGCGGTCGACGATGTTGTGCATACCCAAAATCCCTGATTGTGGCGGATTGATGATAGGAGTAGAAAGCATAGAGCCAAACACGCCCCCATTAGTAATCGTAAAAGTACCACCGGTCATTTCATCTACCGTAATTTGTCCATCACGAGCGCGGGTAGCTAAGCGTTTTACTTCGGCTTCCACACCTCTAAACGAAAGGTTCTCGGCATTGCGAATCACGGGAACCATCAAGCCTTTAGGTCCTGAAACGGCTATAGAGATGTCGCAGAAATCGTAAGTTACCTTGTCTTGTCCATCAATCATCGAATTGACATCGGGGAAGAGTTTAAGGGCACGCACGACGGCTAAAGTAAAGAACGACATAAAGCCGAGACTCACATTATGGCGCTCTTTGAAAGCGTCCTTATATTTGGCGCGCAACTCGTAAATAGCCGTCATATCCACCTCATTGAAGGTAGTGAGCATAGCGGTTTCATTCTTAGCACTCACCAAACGTTCGGCTACTTTGCGACGCAACATACTCATCTTAGTACGCACTTCTTTGCGAACGCCACCCGTAGGAGTCCCCATCGAAGGTTTAGAGGCTTTAAGTGCATCATCTTTGGTAATACGACCGCCTTTACCTGTACCCACTACTGCTGATACAGGAATCTCGCGTTCTGCTAATATTTTACGAGCGGCAGGACTTGGAACTTGCTTTGCAGAAGATGCAGGTGCTATAGGAGCTGTAGGTTTGGGTGCCATAGGAGCTTCCTGTTTAACTGGTTGTGATGGTGAAGTACCTGCTGATGAAGCTCCTGCTGGTGCTTTTGCTTTAGTATCAATCAGGCATACCACTTGTCCTACTTTTACAGCTTCGCCTTCTTCGGCTTTCAGTGTAATGACTCCACTGGCTTCAGCGGGAAGTTCGAGAGTTGCCTTATCGGAATCCACTTCGGCAACAGCTTGGTCTTTGGTTACATAATCACCCGTTTTTACAAGCCAACGGGCTATTTCTACTTCGGTGATAGATTCCCCAGGTGAAGGGACTTTCATTTCCAACATATCGTTTAGTTTTAGGTGTTAGGTATTAGTTATTTTGTTCTCAAAATGTTTTTCAATTTTGCTAAGAATCCTTTGCGTTCTTGCCTGTCGTTTTCCAAAAGAGCTTTGAGTTCTTGTCGGTTGAGAGTTATAAGCATATAGTGACCATCGAGTTTTTGTATTTTCTCTTGAGGCAATCGCTCTAAAAAGGTTTGGTAATCGAGCCCATCAAGTACCTCATAAGCATCAGGGTCGTTTTCATCGCCGTTGATAACTACCAAACTAATGCGCCATAACTTTATATCATCTTGACTGAGGTTTACTTGGGTGAAATCTACAAAAGGTGGGTATTCATATGGCAAGATAGTAGGAACGCCCTCTGTAAGGGCATAAGCTCCCAGCACCTCTCCTTTGTCATTTCTAAAAAACTGCTGACGTGCGATATATGCATCAGGGTGTTCATATAGTTGTTTTTCTATGAGCTCGCTAAACGCTTTAACCTTATCTTCAGCGGCTAATAACCCGTTTATCATTTCGTCTGACAAACATATAGGACGGTAGACACCGAACAGATAAGATCCTCCTTTTTCACCTTCATAACATTTGATGCCAAATTTAATATCGTTTCTATAATCGTACGTAATGGCATTAGGTTCATAAACTTCTCCTTCTTCATCAACTACTTTGCTACCCAATGCGGTGGCTACTTTGCCAATAAACTCATACGCACCTAACCAATCGGCTTCGGTACTGGGAGTAAAGACGCGCACACCGTAGTCTTGGGTTTCGGTGTCGTAAGAGACCTCAAAACCGCGACCACTGATGCCTTCTTGTCCCATCAGCATATAGCCCCAATCACTGAGCGGTGCGTTCATCACTTGAGAGTAATGCTCGTCGTTATCATCAATAGAGTATTGTACAAATCCGTCACGTTGGAGGTCGAGCAATTGCTGAGGAGTCATTTCCTTAGGTGCTTGTGTATTTTTAATGTAAAAAGTTCGACTCATTTTTTTAGGTGTTATGTGTTAGAAAGCTCCGTTCCCCATAGGGGTTGAACTTTACCAAAGTTTGCGACGAGTTGCTCGTCGTACTACGATTTAGGTTCATAAGGTGGTATATCTAACTTTTCAGGATTTCCTTTTAGAGTAACTAAAATCACTCCGTTTTTAGCTTTCTCACCGTATTTTTCAGTAGCTTTTTTGTCTTTTAGCACTACGATACTCTCTACTCTTTTAGGGCTGACATTGTTCATAAAAAGCTTTCCTACTTCAGGATCTGAAAACTCTACATCATTGACAATAACCAGAGGAAAATCTTTGTTAGGATTTTCTATTCCTGATAGGTTATCTTTCTTAGAAGTGTCTTTGCTTTTCTTCAACGTAATGATAACCACTCCTTTTTCGGCTTTACTGCTACATAAAACAGTAGCAGAAGGATCTTTAAGTGCGCTTTTAAGTACGTTGATATTCTCAATATCATTAGGATCAATTGCGTTTAAAAAGATACTACCTATCTTGTTATCGTCTATCAGAACGCCATTCACCACGAGCAAGGGTGAATTCTGCTCTCGTGACACAATTTTGGTAACTGTTTTTTGCGCTGATAGTGCATAAGTGGTTATCAGCAATAGTAATGTAATAATTCGTTTCATATCAATTGGTATTTTTAGTTTTTTATTATTCAAATACAGCTGCGATAGCTTCGTTGTGGCGTTTGCGGTCACGAGTATGGCTACCAGAAGCAGGGGCTGCATAGGCGGGAGTACCTACATAATGCCATTTTACCAAATCGAAATTCATTAACATATAACCATAAGCGCCCATATTTTTAGGTTCTTCTTGCGCCCAAATAAAGTCGGTGGCGTGTTTGTACTTCGCTATAATGGTTTTGAGCTGTGTTAGCGGTAGCGGGAACAGCTGCTCGATGCGCACTAAGGCTATATCGTCTCTGCCAAGTTTTTCGCGTTCGGCATAGAGGTCGTAGTAATAGCGACCAGAGCAAAATACTACGCGTTTTACTTTTTGAGCTTTAACGAGAGGGTCGTCTAACACCTCTTGGAACTGTCCACCAGCTAAGTCTTCCACAGTTGAAATCACTTGGGGGTGACGCAATAAGCTTTTAGGAGTGAATATTACCAACGGCTTACGGAAGGTAGTCTTCATTTGGCGACGTAATAGGTGGAAAAAGTTAGCGGGGGTAGTACAATTGGCTACATACATATTGTTCTCAGCACAGAGTTGCAAATAGCGTTCTATGCGTGCTGAAGAGTGCTCAGCTCCTTGTCCTTCATAACCGTGAGGGAGTAACATTACCAATCCGTCTTGCACTTTCCATTTGTCTTCACCACAACAGATATACTGGTCAATCATTATTTGTGCGCCATTGGAGAAGTCGCCGAACTGTGCTTCCCATATGGTGAGCGTGCGCGGACTTGCCATTGCATAGCCGTACTCATAGCCCAAGACTCCATATTCGGATAACAACGAATTGTAGATATGGAAAGTACCTGTTGCCAATTGTTTGGCTTTGAGGTCTTGCAAGAAGCATATTTCTTCTTCGGTATCTTCTGTTTTGAGCACAGCGTGACGGTGTGAGAACGTACCGCGTTGCACATCTTCCCCAGTAATACGTACATCGTAGCCCTCAGTAAGGAGTGAACCATACGCCAAGAGCTCTGCCATTCCCCAATCGATATGGTTGTGTGCATACGCTTCTTTACGGTCGGCTACAATCTTCTTCACCTTACTGATAAAAGGTTTATCGGCAGGCAATTCAGTAAGTACAGCAGCTATTTCGTCGAGTTTTCGTTTGCTAATAGTCGTATCTACCTTTTGTAACATTTGTTTTGGCGACGCTATTTCAAAGCCTTGCCATTCGGTTTGCATAAAAGGCTTTAATATCGTAAGTGGTTCGCGACGAGATGCTTCGAGGTCGGCATCAAGAGTAGCTTTATAAGCATTCTCTATCTCGGCAACATAACTTTGCTGTATGAGCCCTTCTTCGATTAGCTTCTGTGCGTAAATATTGCGGGGATTGTCGTGCTTACTTATAATTTTGTACAAAAGAGGTTGTGTAAAACGCGGTTCATCGCCTTCATTATGACCGTATTTACGATAGCCAAAGAGATTGATATACACGTCTTTGCCAAAGGCTTGGCGGTAATCGATTGCCAAGAGAAAAGTGCGCACTACGGCTTCGGCATCGTCGGCATTTACGTGAAGCACAGGCGAATCGTTCATCTTTGCAATATCGGTACAGTACAACGACGAACGCGAGTCGGCAAAATTAGCAGTAAACCCTACTTGGTTGTTAATCACTATATGCACGGTACCCGCGTTGGTAAAGCCTCTCAAGCCACACATCTGCACTGTTTCGTAGACGATACCCTGCCCTGACACAGCAGCATCACCGTGAATAATGATAGGCAAGGCTTGTCGGAAATTCCCTTGACAATAACGGTCTTGTTTCGCACGAGTAATACCTCCCACAACTGCATTTACAGCTTCGAGGTGCGAAGGGTTAGGAACCAAATTCATATCTACGTTTTTTCCGGCACGAGTAGTGCGTTGGGTGGTGATACCCAAGTGGTATTTTACATCACCGTCGAACCAATCGTCCATTTCGTAATCCTTACCGTCGAACTCGGAAAAGATATCCTTTGGATTCTTGCCGAACACATTGGCTAATACATTTAATCGCCCACGGTGCGCCATACCGAGTACTACGTGTTTTACGCCTTGCTCGGCAGCAGCTTCCACCATAAAGTCGAGACCTGCGATGAGCGCATCGTTGCCTTCAAGCGAAAAGCGTTTTTGACCTACATACTTAGTATGAAGGAAGTTCTCAAAAGAAGTGGCTTCATTAAGTTTGTTAAGGATTTGCAGTTTTTCTTCCTTAGAAAACTGAGGTTTATTGTGATTTTGCTGTAATCGTTTGGTGAACCAATCGCGCTCTTGGGGATTGTGAATATACTGATATTCTACCCCTATCGACTTACAATAAGTAGTATTCAACGCCTCAATAATTGCACTTAAAGGCGAGGGAGCTAAGCCTATTTCACGGGCAGCATCGAAGGTAGTATTGAGGTCATCCGTCGTAAGCCCGTAGTTTTCGATAGCCAAAGTAGGTGTATATGGCTCACGAGGACGTAGCGGATTAATTTGTGCGAATAAGTGACCGTAAGTGCGATACCCATTGATGAGGTTAAGCACGGCAAACTCTTTCTTGACAGTTTCGGAAAGCGCAGGGTTTTCGTTACCCACCACTTGTTGTACCATTACGGGTACCGCTTCTTCTACCGGAGTGCCGTATTGCTCTTGAGCAAAATCGAAGCCTTGAAAGAAAGCGCGCCAACTGGGTTCTACCGCATCGGGGTTTTCGAGATATTTATCGTATAAATCGCCAAAATAAGCCGTACTTGCGGCATTCAAAAAAGAATACTTATCCATAAAAAGCAATTGTTTCGTTTATTTTTCATTAATGATAGGCAAAGGTAATGTTTTGTTTTGGAATAACCATACTTTTTATGAAATATTTTTAAGATAATGTATTAGTAATTTGGGAATTAGCCAATTAGAAAATTAGCAAATGAGAATTCAGAATAAAAAAGGAATATCTAACCTTATGAAAATCTTAAAAATCAATAAAAATTGAAACTACAAAATAGTTATGATATTTAAAAATATCAACTCATTAAGCGGATAGTTTTCTTTATATAGATATTATCTATGAGAAATGAGGAAAAAAAAGCCATTTTGGAGGGAGTTTGACCGAAGCTAAAGCGAACCTAAGACGAAGCTAAGACGAACAAAAGACGAACAAAAGACGAAGGAACGCTATTAATAACCTATATATTAGATGTTTATAAGAGCCATTTATGATAGATAAAATCTATTGAAAAGAGGAAATTTAGTAATGTTTATTGTGAAGGCAATTTGCCAATCGCCCCTACAATGTAACTAAAAGAAATTGATTATCAATGTAATCAACTTTTCCAAAGGTGCGAGCCACACAGGCAACTTTGGCAAAGTGTAGCGACGCAAATGCAATTTAAGACTTTTAGAACAGCCTCAATGTAGCTCTTGAAGTATCTTGGCACTTTTTTTGTAATTATATATTTTCAAAAGATTTGGTTTTTATGAAGAAATACTTTTTTATAGCACTCCTCTGCTGGGGAGGTACTGCTCTTTGGTCTCAAAACAGCGAGGAAATAAGTAAAGAACGCGCTGGTTATGAACAACCTTATCACCCTGAGGAAGACGGTGATGCACGTATTACACAACTGCTAAAACAAGCTAAAAAAGAACACAAAAAAGTGTTGGTGCAAATAGGTGGGAATTGGTGTGTGTGGTGCTTGCGCTTTAACCATTTGGTGACTACTACGCCTGAACTGAAAAGTATTTTGGATAAGAAATATATTTTTTATCACCTAAACTTCTCACCTGAAAACAAGAATGAAAAGGCTTTTAAAAAGTATGGAAACCCTGGCGCACAATATGGTTATCCCTCTTTTTTGATTCTGAACGAAAAAGGAGATGTGCTTTTCACTCAAAAAAGTGAAGATTTAGAATCGGGGAAGGGGTATGACGTGAAGAAAGTAAAGAAATTCTTGCAAGGAAGGTTATAATTTGCAAATTAGAAAATTAGAGAATTAGCAGATTGTGTTATTGGCTAAATTGACTAATAATTTTGATAATTTCAACGGCTTGAGTGGCAGGTACGGGATTAGCACCTTTGCCTGTTAAAGCTTGGTAAAGGTCGTTGTAAAAAAGCCAATAGTTACCGTGTTGTGCAGTGGTAAACAAACGTTTTTCAAGTGTATGGAGAATGCCATTAGGCTCGGTAACAGAAGGTAGCCACTGAGAGGCTGAAGGGATAGTGCCCGCTACTAAGGCATTTTCTTGTCCGTCGAACCGCTGTTGAAGAAAGGAACCCTTAGTGCCGTGCAAGGTGTACTCCCATTGGCGTTCCAAAGCATAGGTAGTGGATTTAAGGCGGACGCGTAGTTCGTTTTCGTAAAAGAAAATCAGTTCAAAATAATCGTCGGTTTGAGTACCTTTGCGAAGGTAACCCAAATCGGCATACACGTTTTTAGGAGTACCGAATAGCTGGAGCGCTTGGTCTATGAGATGTGCTCCTAAATCGTAGAGAGCCCCTCCCCCACGTTCGGGAGTTTCCTTATGAGCCTTGACACTAATTTCACTTCGGAAACGGTCGAAGCGGATTTCTACTTCTTTAAGTTCGCCCAGTACACCACTGTTTACTATTTCTTTTACCTTTAAATAATCGCCATCATAACGCCTATTTTGGTAAACGGAAAGCAACTTGCCTTGTTTTGTAGCCAATGTATTGAGTTCTTCAGCCTGCTCGACAGTAACCGTAAAAGGCTTTTCAACCAATACATTCTTATTTGCTAATAACGCTTCTTTGGCGTACTCATAATGGGTTTGCACGGGGGTATTGACCACTACCAAATCTATCGCAGGGTCTTGTAGCATTTCGTTTACTGAGCGATAGAGTTTAGCGCCAGGATATAGAGCGTGCGAATCGGAACGATGGCGTTCTACTATCGCATAGAGGTGATACTGTGGGTGTTGTGCTATGAAAGGGGCATGAAATACCCGTCCACTCATACCAAAGCTGGCAAGGGCTACATTAATAGTCATTAGATAAGTATTTATAATTCTTTTAGGGAATTGATAATGTCCTTCATCTGCTGGTAATTCTTTTCTTTTTTGCTAGCTAACGTCCAGGTAAAAACTTGGTAGTAGGTCTTTTTAGTTTCGACAATAGCCACCACGTAAAAGACTCCGATACCATTGACGGTTTCGGTAGTTTCAACTACTACAGCAGGATATTTATTAATGGTAGTTTCGGTAATTTGTTTATCAGTAGGGCGCATCATCTTGGCTTCTGCCCAACCTTTTTTGCAGATGCTAAAATAGTCCTTTAATCCGAAGGATTTAACAAAGGCTTTTTTGTTTTTAATATGCAAAGAGTCCTTTAACACTTGGTAAAGTACCTCATTAAGCTCCTTGCGGTCTTCATCGATTACTGCAACAAAAAGCTCGGACTTACCGTTGCCATATTGCAGAGAGGCTTCTTCATAAAGATTATTTTGGCTGGTAAGAGAGTTAGGTAGTGTCATTTCATATCTATCTTCAACTTTCACTACTTGAGTGGCTTCAGAGGAGGTATCGCTCACTCTGCAAGCCGTAGCTAAAAGGAAGACAAAGATGAAATGCAAGTTACGTTTTAAACGCTTCATCTCTTTCCTAATTTAGTTTTTTCCGCCACAAAAGTATAAATAATTTTTAAACTAATCAACTTTTTAGCAAAAAAATAACACAAATACTTTTTTAGTTGAAAAAAAAGGTTGAATTTTGTACCCGAAAATACAAGAAGATGCTACCGCTGAAAGACACATTAAAACACAAAGGTTTACGGAATCAATTAGCTGATTTATTGAGAGAAAAAGGCATAAAGGACAAGCGTGTATTGGAGGCTATTCGCACGATACCACGCCACTTGTTTATGGATAGCAGTTTTGAAGACCACGCTTACCAAGATAAGGCTTTCCCGATAGAGGAAGGACAAACTATCTCTCAACCTTATACCGTAGCTTTCCAAACGGAATTGCTACAAGTATCACCTCGACAAAAAGTATTGGAGATAGGTACGGGCAGTGGCTATCAAGCTAGCGTACTGCTATATTTAGGGGTACAGCTTTACACTATTGAGCGACAACAGAAACTCTTTAAGCAAACACAAAAACTACTTCCCAAACTAATGAATCGTACTGTGCATATGTACTTTGGCGACGGTTATAAAGGGATTCCTAACGAAGCGCCTTTTGACCGTATTTTGGTAACGGCAGGCGCTCCTTATGTGCCGAAAGCGTTGCTTGCACAATTGGCGGTAGGAGGACGTTTAGTAATTCCGATAGGAGAAGAAACTCAAACAATGACGCTTTACGAACGCATATCGGAAAAAGAATTTCACAAGACTACGCACGGGACTTTTCAGTTTGTACCGATGCTAAAAGAGAGAAACTGATGATTAATGATTAATGATTAATGGTGAGTGATTAGTAGTGAATGATTAATAATAATTTATATGAGAACCATTGCTTTTGTTTTACTATCGTTATTGCTGTTTTCGTGTAAAACAGTACAGCGCCCTAAAATGACAGCTCCTATGGATGAAGCTGCTATTAAGATCCTTAATGAAGGAACGTATTATGTGTATTCTGAACCTATAGAAAAGCAAGCACCCTTGTTCTTTCCGCTACTGCCCAAAGAATACCAAGAAAAAGCACAATCTTCAAGTAAATTCAAATTGCAAGTAAAAGCCGATTCGCTTTATGTGAGTTACCAAAAAGTAAAGGATAGTACAAAAACCGTTACGATGAGGGCTGGCTTCAAAGGCAAACAGAAAAAGAACTTTTGGCAACGCTATAATAGGTTTAGAATCTATCCGTTTATTCCTATTTATTTAGGAGTGGATATTGATAGAATACGCATAGCTCCTGATAAAGATGGGGATTTGTTAGTAGAAGTTTACAAAGACCGACAAGGTGCGGTTATGTTTGTACAGTTTTTCAATACTTACTACGATACTTTTGTATTTAGACGCGAAGAACATAATGAATTACCTGAAAAAACTACAACAGAGTAAGTTAAGATTTTTGGAGTTAGCAGATTAAAAAAGAGCAAAGCGACTTAACGTTTTGCTCTTTTTGTTCCTTAAATAAGTTTCTAAGGGTAATGATACGGGAAGTTTACTGCTTTACATAGGTTTCTACTAAAGTATGCTTTTTACCTTTTTCATCTTCTCCTGAAGCACTAAGAGTAAGTTTATTCCCTACTATAGACATAGATTCTGCTTCTCCAGTAGTTGATTTTAAAACTATAGTATTGCCTGAGACAGTGTAAATAAATGAAATAGATTCACACTTACATTCGTTGTTTTTTAAAGTATCAAGCGCACAATTAGAGAATACCCCTTCTTTTTCTAAGAAAGTGAAAGATCTACGATAAAGGCATTTTTTAGAGGCTTTAGATATCTTTTCACCATCGTCAAAAACAATATCCTCTACATTCTTTCCATCAATAGTCATACTTTCTAACTTCCAAGTGCCAATTAAGTTCTTGTTTTCTACACTTCCCCCGCTGTCGCTTTTACCACAAGCGATAAGGGTTACTAAAATTACTGCCATAATGGCTACTACCTGTGTAGCAGTGCAAAAAGTCGCCCACGCTACGTTTTTGTTTTTGTTTTTCATTGCTATTGTTACATAAAATTAAGTTTATACCTACTCTGTTCAGGCTTTTCGGTTACCGCCTTTTAGGTAGGTTTCGCTATAATAAAGCAATAAAAAACGTGGGAACATTCCTTATTGCTCAATTTCTGAAGCCCGACCAAAGGCTATGTTACAAAGCAAAAGGAATGCCCACGTAACCGCAGGCATTTCCACTTTCACTTTCCTTGTAACATTGAAAAATTGGTCGTTTTCAGAAATTAGGAAACTGTAAAGCGAAACGCTATATGTTATTTTATAATATGTTTTAAAAACTATACAAGTTAGTACTTCTTATAATAGTTATTTTGGTTTGATGAGGCAAATGTACAAAAAAAATATCATTCCTGCAAAATAAAAGAGTATTTTTGACAAAAATATTGTGTTATCAACTTTGGCAAAGTTTAAAACTTTGCCAAAGTATGTGAAGCAACAAAAAAGCAATGTGCTTTTTCTTGCACATTGCTTTTTTTATTTATTACTTCTTATTTCTTATTTGTAAAGATTGCGAAGTTCTTTAGCGGTATCCACCATTGCGTGGAGAGCTGCTTTGGTTTCTGGCCAGTGGCGCGTTTTGAGTCCGCAGTCGGGGTTTACCCACAATTGCTCTTTTGGCACTACCGAAATGGCTTTCTTCATCAAGTTGGTCATTTCTTCTTGTGAAGGTACGCGTGGTGAGTGAATATCGTATACCCCAGGTCCTATTTCGTTAGGATATTTGAAGTCGCCAAAAACATCGAGGAGTTCCATTTGTGAGCGAGAGCACTCTATGGTAATCACATCGGCGTCCATATCGGCGATAGCTTCAATCATATCGTTGAACTCGGAATAGCACATATGGGTGTGGATTTGAGTTTCGTCTTTCACACCTGAGGCTGAAATGCGAAATGCTTTGATTGCCCAATCGAAGTAGGCTTTCCACTCGCTCTTGCGCAATGGCAAACCTTCGCGGATAGCTGGTTCGTCAATCTGAATAACTTTGATGCCCGCTTTTTCGAGGTCTACTACTTCATCGCGGATTGCTAAAGCTATCTGCAAACAAGTTTCAGAACGCGGTTGGTCATCGCGTACAAACGACCATTGCAAGATAGTTACAGGCCCTGTAAGCATACCTTTTACGGGCAATTTGGTAAGCGATTGTGCGTATTTACTCCAGCGTACAGTCATTGGTTCAGGACGAGAAATATCACCAAAGATAATCGGTGGTTTTACGCAACGTGAACCGTAACTTTGTACCCAACCGAATTTGGTGAAGGTGTAACCTTTGAGCAATTCACCAAAGTATTCCACCATATCGTTGCGCTCAAATTCGCCGTGTACGAGAACATCGATATTGGCATCTTCTTGGAAACGAATAGACTCTTCAATTTCTTTTTCCAATAACTTGTCGTATTCAGCTTGAGTGAGTTCTCCTTTTTTGAAACGAGCACGCCAGCTGCGTACCTCGTCGGTTTGAGGGAATGACCCAATAGTAGTTGTAGGGAAAAGAGGTAAGTTTAACGCTTTGTGTTGTGCTACTTTACGCTCGTTGAACGGACTATGGCGCACATCGTCTTTGGCTGTGATGTTGTTCACGCGCTCTTTAACTTTGTTGTCGTGGATAAGCGGTGAAGTTTTACGTGTTTCAGCTGCTTTTTTGTTTTCTTCAAAAACGGCTTTTACCTCAGGAGTTATGTGACCTGTAGCAAGGGCTTGCAAAGTAGTTACTTCTTTTACTTTTTGTTTAGCAAAAGCCAACCATTGTTTGATTTCAGGGGTAAGCACTTTCTCGTTGTTTTCGAGTTCGAGGTTGCAAGGAGAGTGCAATAATGAGCAAGAAGTAGCTATCAATAGGCGATCAGCACCGATAGCTTCTTTAGCTTTCTCAATCAATGCTAATGAATGTTCGAAGTTATTTTTCCAAATATTACGTCCATCTACTACTCCAAGCGATAGTTTTTTATCGGCAGGAAGAGCTTTGAGCACTTTGTCAAGCTGAGCTGCTGCGCGCACTAAATCGATGTGCAATACATTGAAAGGCAATGATACAGCTAATTCGGTATTATTATCCAATGCTCCGAAGTAGGTAGTGAGGATAAATTCGGTAGTAGGGAATTTGCTTCTTAGCTCGGTATATACTTTTTTGTATACATCGGCAGCACCTTTAGGAAGGTCGAGAGCTAAGTAAGGCTCATCTATTTGAATAGTTTTAGCACCTGCATCTACTAAACTTCGTACGATTTGTACGTACACAGGCAATAGACGTTCAGCCAAGTCTAAACGGTGGAAACCTTGTTCTTTTTCTTTACCGAGAAGCAAGTAAGTTACCAAGCCGATAAGTACAGGTTTAGTGTCGAAACCGTGTTTTTTAGCCAAGTTATACTCTTGCAAAGGTTTGTTTACAAGAATTTTGAAAGATTGGTCTTTGGTAAACTCGGGTACGATATAGTGATAGTTGGTATCAAACCATTTGGTCATTTCCATTGCAGTAATATCGATACCATCTTTTTGATAGCCACGTGCCAAAGCGTAATAACGTTCTAAATCACGCAAATGTTTAATTGGTGCAAAACGCTCAGGAATAGTGCTTACTGTAAACGAAAAGTCAAGCATTTGGTCATAAAGAGAGAAGTCGTTAGAAGGAATCAAATCTACTCCTGCTTCTTTTTGTAGTGTCCAGTTATGTACACGAATATTTTCAGCCACAGCTAAGAGTTCTTCTTCTGATATTTTACCAGCCCAGAAAGACTCATTGGCTTTTTTAAGTTCTCGTTTTTCACCGATACGAGGATAACCTAATACGTTTGATTTCATATATTTTTATTGAAATTTTAATTGGGCGCAAAGATATGAAAAATAATATCGGTACACAAATTTTTAATAATAAAATTTGTGTACCGATATGAATTTAGAATATTTTCCTAAGAATAAACTTCAAAACAGAAAAGCTAAAAATATTATCTGTTGTTTATTGTAATACTTCTTTTACTTTATCGGCGGCTTCTTGGAAGAGGATTGCTGAGTGAACCGCTAAGCCTGAATTGTCTAATATTTCTTTAGCAAGCTCGGCATTCGTACCCTGCAAGCGCACTATGATAGGCACTTTGATAGCATCGCCCATATTTTGGTAGGCATCTACTACCCCTTGTGCTACACGGTCGCAACGCACAATACCACCAAAGATATTGATAAGGATAGCCTTTACATTAGGGTCTTTGAGGATAATACGGAAAGCAGCTTCTACGCGTTTGGCATCGGCGGTACCTCCTACATCAAGGAAGTTAGCAGGTGAACCACCCGCTTGTTTGATCAAGTCCATCGTAGCCATTGCTAAGCCTGCACCATTTACCATACAGCCCACGTTACCATCAAGAGCAACATAGTTGAGCCCTACCGCTTTAGCTTCTACTTCTACTGGGTTTTCCTCTCGTGTATCGCGATAAGCCGCATACTCAGGGTGACGGAAAAGCGCATTGTCATCAAGAGTTACTTTGGCATCTACTGCCATTATCTTATTGTCAGAAGTTTTTAGAACAGGGTTAATTTCAAACAAACTGGCATCAGAAGACACATAAGCATTGTAGAGTGCTGTTACGAACTTCACCATTTCTTTTTGAGCCTCACCCGTAACGCCTAAGTTGAAAGCAATCTGGCGAGCTTGGAAAGGTAAGAGCCCTACGGTAGGGTCGATTTCTTCGGTGAAGATAAGGTGCGGCGTTTTTTCGGCAACTGCCTCAATATCCATTCCTCCTTCGGTAGAATACATAATCATATTTTTACCTTTGGCACGGTTCAATAGTACCGACATATAGAACTCTTTAGGCTCGCTTTCTCCAGGATAATATACATCTTCGGCGATGAGCACTTGATGTACTTTTTTCCCTGAGGGGGGCGTTTGAGGGGTAACGAGTTGCATACCTATAATTTGAGAAGCTATAGGCTCTACTTGGTCTAAACCTTTAGCTAACTTAATGCCTCCGCCTTTTCCACGCCCTCCAGCGTGTACTTGTGCTTTTACCACGTACCACTGAGTATTAGTGGCTTCGGTGAGTTGTTTGGCTGCCTCTACGGCTTCGGTGGGGGTGTGAGCAACAATGCCACGTTGTACGCGCACCCCAAAACTCGAAAGGATTTCCTTTCCTTGGTATTCGTGTAAGTTCATACGAGAATGATTTGGTAACTATTTGGCAAAGATACAAAACAATTTATTAATTAGCAATAAATAATGAACAATTTTTAGTGTTAACTTCTTATCTCTTACCTGAAAGTACCTCTTTCGGCACTCCGCCTTTGTGAAGCATAATGGCAGTTGTTTTGAACTCTACAAAGGCTTTAGTTACATACAAGTAGCCTTCATAATCGTTGCGCAAGCCCCAAGAGTTTTTCACGATGTAGTACTCACGTCCGTTTTGGTCTTTGGCAAGCCCTACGATGTGCATTGCGTGGTCATCGGTAGTTTGATAGTTGTCAAAATCACGCTGACGCATCTCGGGGGTGATGGTTCTCTCGGCAGTAGGAGGATTAGAAAAAAGATACAAGGCTTCCTCGTTACTCATCTCACTCACTTCTTTTTCAGGCACAAAAGCCACTCCGTTTTTCCAACTGAAATAACGCTCACTCACATCGGCTGCCCACGCTACAGTATAACCTTTTTTAAGAGCGTTGTCAATGGTTTTTGTAAGGTCGGTCATTGCGATATTGTAAGCATAATCAAAGCTCCAGTTATCGGGTACTGCCATAAATACGTTTTGGTATTTAGGTTGGTCGGCATACGATACCATTTCTATATAGTCGGCAGGATTGATACCTACGCGCTCTTTAGCAAAGCTCTGAGGAGTATATTTTTTGCCTTCATACATAAAACTTTCGGGTACTGCACCTAAATAGGCATCGATGGTCGCTGTGAAAGCAGGTAACCAATTAGGAGTGAGTTTTTTCTTCTTTTCACCATTTCTTATCATTCCTTTTAAAAAGCCTTGTAGGATAGCGTGCAGTTCACCAAAATCATTGCGAGTAGTACCATAGTGCAAGCCTGTATAAACATTTTGAGGTACAGCACCATATTTGGCGTACATATTGATTACATCGTGGAGTTCACCTCCTTGTCCGTAATCTAAATTGCCGTGCATACGCACATATTGTTTAGCTTTTTCGATATAGCAATTGCGAGCAGTGAAGATTTCGGCAAGGTCAATAGGATTTTTGCCCATACGTTTCATTTCACTTTCTATAAACGAAGCCCCTGCATAGCTCCAGCAAGTGCCGCTACTACCTTGGTCTTTCACGTCGGTGCGTTCGAGGTTGATAACGGTAGTAAACTTAAAACCAGCGTTTTCTGAGTGGTTACCAGCTACCGATTTGATAAGGTCGTCCTGTGCAGTTCCTATAAAAAAGGAAGATAGTGCTACAAATAATGTAATGTTTTTCATAAAAGAATACTTAATAATGAAGCGCAAAGGTATGAAAGAATTAGCAGAATAGCAAATTTGGCATAGTTATCGCTATAAAAAAGTAAATGCTCAAACATTATGAAATATTTATGCTTGTACATATCACTTTTATTAGGATGCTTAGCTGCTCAGGGTCAACCTTTTGAAATACAAAAGAAAGATAATAAGGTTGTCATTCCGTTAGAGAAATCACCTGAGTTAGAGTATAAGGGAACGCCTATCAATCTGCGGGTAGCTCCTAAAAAAGAGGAGAACCCTTGGATGAAGATGCCCGAAAAAAGCATTGATTTTACGGGAAAGAGCAATTTGGTACAGCGCAAAGTAGAGTTTAAACCTAATTATGAGGTACTCAACGACCATAAGCAAGAAGATTATGAAGCACCTAAAGGCGATCAGTTTTTTGGTGACTTCACCAATAATGGGAAGTTTGTAAATGTATATTGTCGCGACTTCGCTGCTATTGATGGCGATCGAGTGAGTTTATATGTGAATGGAATAGAAGAAGTTCGCGACATTTTTCTCCTTGGAGAGTTCAGAGGTTTTAAAGTAGAATTAAAACCAGGTTTCAACAAAGTAGAGTTTTTGGCACTCAACCAAGGCGAATCGGGGCCTAATACTGCCGAGTTTATGGTGCTGGACGACAAAGGCAACACCATTATACGCAACCGTTGGGATTTAGCAACAGGATCAAAAGCACAACTCGTAATTGTAAAAGACCAATAAAAGAGAAGAATTATTTTTATTTGTTACTTTTTTTAGCTCATATTTTTATAGGAGATTTCCTATAAAGATATGAGCTTTTTTGTAAAATCGTTTAAAGGGGTTTTTGAACAACAAGAGCAATAGCATCTAAGTTCTTTTGGTGTTTTCTAAACGTTTTCTTCATATTCATCACGCGTTTGCGCAAATCGGGGTGGGTAAAGAGATTGAAGAAGAATTTAAGCGTGCGGAATATCCCTTCATCTTGCCATACACGCTTGTTTTCAAGTAGGAGCATTGCGTTGTGCTGTTCTTTCACCACCTTAAAACCTTGCTCTTCAAAAAGAGTTTTCCACTCACTGGGGGTCATAGGGCGTGCGTGTACACGTATATTGGCACTTAGTTCTTTAAAAACATCGTTTTTCACCTCGTCGCTCACATTGTCTGGCTGTAAGCCTAATTCGTGAATAGCGTAATAACCTCCTGGTTTGAGTATCCTAAAAGCCTCTGCAATAATAGCTTTTTTGTGTTCAAGAGGTTGCATAGTGAGCATTGCCTCTCCATACACTTTATTAGCAAAAGCATCAGGAAGTGTAGAAGCTGCGGCATCAGCTACAATCACACGTGCATTTTCATAGTGAATATTCTTTTTAGCCAAAGCTGCGGCTGCCTCATTCATATCTACTCCCGTATAGCTGAAAGGCTTGTAAGAACAGGCTATATTAGCCGTAAATCCTAAGCCTGGGGCAAACTCTACAATATCATCTTTGGAGGTAATCTCTAAGTTTTTTACTAACCATTCGCTGAGTACTCTTCCTCCTGGGCGCAACACTTTCTTGCCGAGCTTGGCGAGAATCCAGTGCCCTTGTTTTTCATTTAATGATGTTTCTGTCTTCATCGTTTCAATGGTTTTTATAATTTAGGAGACAAAAGTACGAATTTATTTTGAATGTTTCAAAATAAATTAACAAATCTGCTAATCAAAAGAAAGTCGCGCTTGGGCAGTTACTTCTTGTGCTACAAAATTCCTTTCCAAAAACTTGTGATACCCTACGATACCTATCATCGCTGCATTATCGGTACAATACTGAAATTTAGGTACAAAGGTTTGCCAACCGTACTGCTTTCCTAAAGCTGTGAGGGCATTGCGAATACCCGAATTAGCCGATACCCCTCCCCCAATAGCCACTTGCTTGATACCTGTTTCTTTTACAGCTTTTTTGAGTTTGCTCATCAGTATTTCTACAATCGTGTGTTGTACTGAAGCGCAAATATCAGCTAAATGTTCAGTTATGAAATTAGGATTTTCTTCAGTGTTTTTCTGTATAAAGTAGAGAATACTTGTTTTAAGTCCCGAAAAACTGAAGTTAAGACCTGATATTTTAGGCTTAGAAAAACTGAAGGCTTTAGGGTTGCCCTCTTGGGCGTATTTATCAATGAGAGGTCCTCCAGGGTAAGGCAGTCCTAATATTTTAGCGGTCTTGTCGAACGCCTCCCCTACTGCATCGTCAAGGGTTTCGCCCAACACCTCCATATCAAAAAAGCTGTTCACCTTCACAATTTGGGTATGCCCTCCGCTAATGGTCATTGCGAGAAAAGGGAACTCGGGTTTAGGCTGACCTTCCTCTATAAAATGTGCCAAAATATGTGCCTGCATGTGGTTCACTTCAATGAGCGGGATATTCAGTCCCATTGCCATCGATTTAGCAAATGAAGTCCCCACGAGCAACGAGCCCATTAATCCAGGCCCTCTGGTAAAGGCAATAGCCGAAAGTTCTTCTTTGGTTATCCCTGCTTTTTTGAGTGCTTGAGCCACTACGGGTACTATGTTTTGCAGGTGAGCACGTGAAGCCAATTCGGGCACTACCCCGCCGTATTGTTTATGCACCTCTTGATTTGCCACCTCATTAGAAAGCACTTTATCATTGCAAAGCACTGAAGCTGAAGTATCATCGCAAGAAGATTCTATAGCTAATATATAGGTATTTTTCATTCTTTTCAGTTTAAAATGCAAAAGTAAGGATTATTTACTAATTTTAAAAATTCTACTTGGTTGTGAAATGGGCGTTAAAATAAAAACTGAAATTTATTTGCTTTATTCGTTTTTTATCTATACATTTGTAGCCTTAAACAACAAATAAATAAAACACTATGAAAGTAACTTACTTAGGTCACGCTTGCGTGAATATAGACATTGATGGCACTCATTTCCTCGTCGACCCATTTATTACACCTAACCCTTTGGCTTCGCATATCGATATCAATACGATCAAAGCGGATTATATACTCATCACTCACGCCCACGGCGACCACATTGCCGATGTAGGAGCTATTGCCAAACGAACAGGTGCTCAACTGATTACCAATCCCGAGATTCTCGCTCATTTTGAGAAATTAGGGCTTAGTGGTCACGCTATGAACCTCGGGGGTTCTCACCGTTTTGTAGATGGAAAGGTAAAAATAAAGATGATTAAGGCAGAACACTCGTCTTCTTTCCCCGATGGCTCTTATGGAGGTAATCCTGCTGGTTTCTTGATTGATTACAACGATGATACTATCTACATTTCAGGAGATACCGCCTTGCATTACGATATGAAGATTATCCCTCATCAATATCGCGTGAACTTGGGTATTTTTCCTATCGGCAACAACTATACAATGGGCGTACGCGATGCTCTTACAGCGGCTCGTTTTGTAGAGGTAGGCAATGTGTTAGGTGTGCATTACGACACCTTCCCTGTAATTAAAATTGATAAAGAAGCGGCTAAACGCAAATTCAAAGACGACCACCGTCGCTTACACCTCTTAGAAATAGGTGCTACTCTTGATTTAGAAGATTTGAACATCAGCACGCTTTAAGAAATCTTATCACACGAACTTTGCTAAAGCCATAGAACTTTGGCAAAGTTTTTTTTCATACCTAAATATCTAATCACTAACAAAAAATTGTTAATTTACTAATCTACAAATTGGCTAATTAACAAATTATTCTTACTTTTGCGCCGTTTTTACAAAAGCAAAATATTTTAAACGGAAACAATGAAAAAACTTATCGCTTGCTTATTATCCAATCTTTTACTTTTTACCTCTTACCTCTTACCTCCTACCTTAGAAGCTCAGTCTTTCCAGGTCGCAATGCCTCTCAACACTAAACCTTTGCTCGCAGGTAATTTCGCTGAATTGCGTCCCAACCACTTTCACGGTGGCATCGACCTAAAAACCGAAGGTCGTGAAGGATTGCAGGTGTTTGCTGCCGAAGATGGCTATGTGTCTCGTATCAAAGTAAGTCCTTACAGTTATGGCAAAATGTTGTTTATTACTCACCCCAATGGTTATGTAACTACTTATGGGCATTTACAAAAGTACGCTCCTGAAATAGAAGCTTACGTAAAGCAAAAACAATACGAAAAGCAAAGCTATGATATCGATATACTTCTTCCCGAAAAACAATTTGTCGTAAAAAAAGGCGATTGGATAGCTCTCAGTGGTAATACAGGCGGAAGTAGAGGTCCTCACTTGCATTTTGAGGTACGCGATATTCACAATAACGGTTGGAATCCTCTGCTTTTTGGTTTTCAAGAAATACAAGACACCACTCCTCCTGATGTATTGCTTGTATATGCTTATTCACTAAGTGATGACGCACAAATAGATAACACTCAGTTACCACGTCAGCTCAATAAAAATAAACAGATAGACGGCACTTACCTCACCGAAAAAGTTAATGCGATTGGCACCATAGGTTTTGGTATTTTGGGCTATGACCGTCAAGATGAAACAATGCACCGCAATGGTATTTACAAGGTGAGTTTACTTCTCAACGGAGAGACCCAGTTAGAAACTGTCTTTGATAAAGTAAACTATGACGAAACGCGTTATCTTAATGCACTTATAGACTACGAACGATATGCACAACACAAAGGGTTTGTACAGCTTTTGTACAAATTGCCTAACAACAAACTCGAATCAGTATATCCTACCTTAAAACCTAATAAAGGTTATCTTACTATTGAAGAAGGTAAACAATACACCGTATCTATTATTGCAGAAGATTTTAAAGGGAATACTACTAAAATCAATATTCCCATAGAAGGCAAACGAGAGCCTTTAAAAACAGCTCGACCAGAACCTAAAGGCAATAAGCAACTAGTTGCTACTCGTGATAATTTTTACGAAATGGAATACGGAAGTGTATACTTCCCCGAAGATACTTTTTATAAAGACTATTTGATGAATATTACTAGCACTAAAGATACTTTAACCGTAGGTAGTTCGTTCATTCCTGCTCAAAAGTTCTTTACTGTAACTATCAAAAGTGATACTTATGCCAATGAAGATACTTCTAAGGTATTTATAGCTCGTTCGAACGGGGGCTATGAACCAACGGTCTATAAAGATGGTGTGTTTACAGCCAAATCGCGTAACTTAGGAAAGTTTTATTTACGTAAGGATACTATTCCGCCCACTCTTAAAGCTGTGAATTTTAGGAACGGAGGCATTGTGAAAGGTAATACTCTCAAAATTTTAGTAAGCGATAATCTTACCGGATTTGAATCTTGTTCTGCCACCCTAAATGGGCAGTGGATTCTCTTTGAATATGAACCTAAAAACCGATGCCTTACCTTTCATTTCAGCGATATTGATACTACCCAAACCAATAGATACGAACTTATTGTAAACGCAAAAGACAGAGTAGGCAACGTAGGAACTCTGAAAGCCAACTTTACAAAACTAACGACAAACAATTAACGACTAATAACTAATAGCTATATGAAACATATCATTTTTACAGAAAAAGCGCCAGCGCCCATTGGTCCTTACACACAAGCCGTGAAAGCTGGCAACACTCTCTACGTATCAGGACAAATACCGGTAAATCCTGCAACAGGAGAAGTAGTGAAAGGCATAGAAGCCGCTACCAAACAAGTAATGGAAAACCTCAAAGCTATCCTTACCGAGGCAGGAGCTACTTTTGAGAATGTAGTGAAAACTACTATTTTCTTAGCTGATATGGGGCAATTTGCGCAAGTAAATGGCGTATATGCACGCTATTTCAACGAGGCAACAGCACCTGCACGCGAAACCGTACAAGTAGCACAATTGCCTAAATCCGTAGAAGTAGAGATTTCTTGCATTGCTGTATTGTAGTGATGCTGTGTAGAGACAAAAATCCCCGCAAGACTTGCAATAAGTTTTGCGGGGATTTTGTGTAATTCTACTATTAGATGATTTATTACTTCCAATCTATTACGAGGTCTGAGAGTTCAAGATATGTCACTTCACGATCCCAACCATCAGTAGGACCAAACTTTGTTAATATGGAAGCAAATTTCAAACCTTTAACACTTGGTAATATTTGTTTAAAAGTTACAAAAGCTTTTACAGGCACTTCAGTAGGAACTGTATTACAAGCATAATAAGAGTTTCTGTCACTTCCAATACCTACTTCTTTAGATAGATATGTATTACCTTCAAAATCGTATGCTTTAGCATTATACCAAAGATGGCTAGAATCTTCATTAAAGCATACCTTTTGATGCACTAATTTATGAGAAATCAAGAGATTTACAGTTACGGTTTGAGCCTTTTTGTCTCCTACTACTGAAAGGATCTTTACATCAAACTTAGGTGAAAAACTCTTTACAGTACCATTGCCATCACCTTTACCTCTTGTAGCATCGGCAAAGATTTTATCAGCGGTAGTTTGAAAGTCTTGGGCTTGTGATTTAATTTCACCGTTTTGTAAAGCCTTATCAAAGAAAGCTCTTATCTCTTTCTTATTATCTAATTTTAGAACTACCAACTTATTATTCTCTATACCATTAGCAAAATATTTAATAGTAGCCTTATTACCTAAAGCAGAAAGTTGTTCTTTAGTAGCATTGTCCGAACTTTTCTTTTCAACAGAACCTCCCGTGAACATAGAAATATAGTCACCAGTGGTTATAATATCATTGATAAAGATATTTTCGTACTGAGTACCTCTTGCTGGCACACCGAAAGCTAATGTTTCCCCTTTTTTATAGGTGTGGTTATCTACAGCGGTATACTCTTTCCTAGAGTTTTTAGCTTGAGCTACTGCAAAACCGAGATTCAACATTAAAAATACAGTTAAAATGATTTTTCTTTTCATTATATTTGGGTTTTATGGTTTTAAATTAATTATAGTAGGTTCACAACCTTCTCTTACTTCAAAGTTTATAGTTTTCACAAGTTGAATAGTATCATTTGGTGAATCATAAAGCATTAAAGTATGTTTATAATAGCTATCCAATGAAGAGATTTGATTATTGTCATAAACTTTGGGTTTAATTGTTATTTGCCTACTACTATTTGAGAACCACATATTTTGGTCATCAATACCTTCGTATTCAGGCTTGTCAATTGTATAATAAACTTCTTTCCCTAAGAAATTATTGACAATAATATTTGATTCCTGATAGAATTCAACATTATATACTAAAGTATTATGATATGGTTCTATTTTTACTTTATTTTTCTCCTTAGTATTTCTTAGGCAACTATTATTTTTAGTTATTATTATGTATGTATACCCAACTTTTAAATTCGAAAAAAGTATATAGCTACCAGTGTTGTCAGTAATATTTTGTCCCCTTATTGATCTTGTACCATCAATAGTACCTTCTTTATCTTGTTCCAATAGAGTAACTGCTACCTTTTCAGGGTTAATAAAAGCATATATCTTCCTACCCACTAAAGGATTATCATATTCTCCATAGGTAAGATAAACTTTAAGTGTTTTCCCTTCTTCTCCTTTGTTTTCATCTTTCTTACAAGCTGTGATTGCAAGAAACCCAGCTATGAAAGCTACTAAAAATAATTTGTGTTTCATTTTTTTTGAATAGTTTAAATTTTTCCTACTCTATTACAGGCTTTTCGGATTCTGCCTTTTCTGTTCATATAAGCGCATAAAAAAAGCGTAAACATTCCTCTCTTTGCTTGTTATAGAAGCCCGACCAAAGGCTATGTTACGAAGCAAAAGGAATGCCTACGCTATAACGCAGGCATTTCCACTTTTACTTTCCCCGTAACATTAAAAAATGGTCGTTTTCTATAACAGGAAATTATAAAGCGAAACGCTAATTTATGTCTTTATGTAAGTGTTTTTCTGTTTCTTTTAAATAGTGTTAAAATGGTTTTTAAATTCGCTACAAATGTACAACTAATTTTTAATTGTACAATTTTTTGGTGCATATTTTTTTAGGTACGAGCTACAAGCTCGCACTAGCAAAGAGATTAATGATTAATGATGAAATTAGGGGTAACTTATACAGAGCTTATAGGATAAACGTATAATGAGTGGGTCTACAGTGGCTCTACAGTGGCTCTACAGTGGCTCTACAGTGGCTCTACAGTGGCTCTACAGTGGCTCTACAGTGGCTCTACAGTGGCTCTACAACGAACAAAAGACGAACAATGAACGAAGATAAGGTGAAGATAAGAGGAAGATAAAATAGAGGCAAGGTGAAATTAAAATGGAGCTTGATAAAATAGGAATTGTAGCGTTTTTGAAAAAATAATTTTTCTTGCTTCATTGTTAATTACTGATTATTTTGTACTTTTGTCGCTTTGAGTGCTAACCATTGTTTACTGATGAAAAAACAAATTACCAATACTGTACTAATGGTGCGCCCTGTGCGCTTCCGTATGAACGAAGAAACCGTTGTGAACAACTATTTCCAGGAGGAAATGGATTTGAAGAACGAGGAAATCAATCGCCAAGCGCAACAAGAGTTTGATGCCTTTGTGCATAAACTGCGTGAGGTAGGAGTAAAAGTGATTGGCGTAGACGATATTTACGAACAAAACACTCCTGATTCGGTATTTCCGAATAATTGGATTACCTTTCACCAAAATGGCAACGTAGCAATTTACCCTATGTTTGCTGAAAATCGGCGTCGTGAGCGTCGTGAGAATATTTTGGACAAGGTAGAGGAAGAAGGTTTTCTCATCGAAAATGTGTATGACTATACTGATGCTGAGCAAGAAAACATCTTCTTGGAAGGTACGGGAGCTATGGTGCTCGACCGCGTGCATCGCAAGGCTTATTGTGCGCTCTCGCCCCGCGCTGATGAGGAACTATTTATTGAGTTCTGTGAAGATTTTGAGTATACGCCTGTAATTTTCAAAGCTTACCAAAAGGTAGATGGTAAGCAAGTACCTATCTATCATACCAATGTGATGATGGCTTTAGGTGAAAATTTTGCGGTGGTGTGTTTAGATACCATCACCGACAAAAGTGAGCGCAAGAACCTTTTGCATCACCTAAAAGAAGACAAGAAAGAGATTATCAGCATCACCCCTGAGCAGATGTGTCAGTACGCAGGCAATATGCTACAAGTGCAGGGTAAGGACAGTACTTATTTGGTGATGAGTGATGCCGCTTATAACGCCCTTACCCCTCAACAGATACAGACGATTGAGAAATATACCCAGATACTCCACAGCAATTTAGAAACTATTGAGACTTGTGGAGGAGGCAGTGCGAGGTGTATGCTAGCAGAAGTGTTTAATCCACGTAATTAGGTAACAAGTAAAAAAATGGACAAAAAAGAATATATCAAAAGTAAAATTAGAGATATTAAAGATTTTCCAAAAGAGGGAATTATCTTCAAAGATATTACACCATTGCTAATGGATGTGAAAGCAGGGCAATATGTAATCGACTTGCTCGTGGAGAACCTGCACGGACAGAAAATAGACAAAGTAGTGGGGATGGAAAGTAGAGGTTTCTTCTTCGGAATGTTGCTTGCACAACGATTGGGGGCTGGCTTTGTACCAGTACGCAAAAAAGGGAAATTACCTTATAAAACACTCTCACAAACCTACGATTTGGAGTACGGGCAAGACGTATTGGAAATTCACGCAGACGCTATTATAAAAGGTGAAAAAGTCCTCATTCACGACGATATCCTCGCTACCGGTGGTACTGCTGAAGCGGTAGTAAAACTTGTAGAACGCCTCGGTGGCGATATTGTACAACTAGATTTCTTGATGGAACTCCATTTTCTGAACGGCAGAGAGAAACTCAAAGGACACCCTGTGTATAGCATTTTATAAGAATTAGAAGTTAATAATTAGAGCGAAACCTAAATTTCAACTGCTAAAATATAACTTCTGTATTTCAGTAGGTTATATTATATTAAGTAAAAAAATGTGTTAAATAATTTCGCCACTTAAATAAAAACTCCTACATTTGCACGAATAAAAACAAAACAAGTAATGAAAATAAAGAATTACATTCTATATATCACTTTATTTGTAACCTCACTCATTCCTCTACAAGGTTTTGCAACTGAAAATGAGGAAGGAGAGCCTTTTCAAATCAACGATTTGATTGATGAACACATCAACGATTCACACGATTTTCACTTGTTTGATTATAAAGGGCACACTTATTCGTTACCCTTGCCTATCATTCTTTATACCGATAAAGGATTAGTGACTTTCCTATCGAGTGCCTTCCATCACGACAACAAAGGTACGGTAGTAGTAGATAAAGACGGACAGCGATTTGTGCGCTACAAAGAAGATATTTACTACGCAAATGCTGATACACCTCTCTCTTTCAACGCGAAAGGAGAAGTAACCAATACACGTCCGTTAAACTTTTCTATTACTAAGAACGTGTTTTCATTGCTTTTAGTATCGGTATTGATGGTGCTCATCTTCACCTATATGGCACGTTCTTACAAGAAGAACCCCAAAGCCCCTAAAGGCTTAACAGGAGTTTTAGAACCTATAGTGCTTTTTGTGCGCGATGAGATAGCGATTCCTAACATAGGCGAAAAGTACTACAATAGGTATATGCCTTATTTGCTTACTGTGTTTTTCTTGATTTGGATAGGAAACCTCTTCGGATTAATTCCGTTTTTCCCGTTTGCTGGTACGGTAACGAACAATATTCTTTTCACAGGTATGTTGGCTATCTTTACCCTTATTCTCACTTTATTTAGCAGTAACAAACACTATTGGAAGCATATTTTTGCTCCCCCAGGAGTTCCTACTTGGATATTACCAATTATGATACCTATTGAAATGTTGAGTGTTTTTACTAAGCCTTTTGCCTTGATGATACGTTTATTTGCCAATATGACGGCAGGGCACATCATTGTACTGAGCTTGATTTCACTCATCTTCATCTTTGGAACGGTGTATATATCGCCTGTGTCGATAGTTTTTACCTTGTTTATCTGTATCTTGGAGCTATTGGTAGCTGTTTTGCAAGCCTATGTGTTTACATTGCTATCAGCTTTGTTTATAGGACAGGCAGTGGAAGAAGAACACTAATCAATTGATAATTAACAATTGACAATTAACAAGTAACTAATTAATTTTATATATATGGTTTTAGCAGGAATTGGGGCTGGATTAGCAGCCATTGGAGCCGGAATCGGTATTGGTAAAATTGGTGCTTCTGCTGTTGAAGGAGTAGCACGCCAACCCGAAGTGTCTTCAAAAATTCAAACTGTGATGATTATTGCTGCAGCACTTATCGAAGGGGTAGCCCTTTTTGCTGTGGTAGTAGCACTCATCGCAAAATAGGACGACAAAACCGTTGTGCAACGGTTGGTTACACAACGGTTTTATAAAATTAGGGCGTATGCCACTAATGGTGAATTGCCTTTTATCCCTACATAAAGGGACACAAAAGAGAATAAAATAATCATATTATTAAAGACTAAATAACAACTAAAGAAATGAATTTAGCACACCCCGAAAGTTTATTATTCTGGAATACTCTCATATTTCTGATATTGCTTTTCCTCTTAGCAAAATACGCTTGGAAGCCCATAATGAATGCGGTAAAGCAACGCGAAGACTCTATCAATAAGGCTTTGGAAGCTGCTGAAGAAGCTCAAAAACAAATGGCAAATCTCAAAGCCGATAATGAGCGTCTTTTAGCTGAAGCACGTGCCGAGAGAGATGTAATTTTGAAAGAGGCAAGAGATGTTAAAGATAAAATAGTAACAGAAGCCAAAGAAGAAGCACAACGCGAAGGCGAAAAACTTATCAAACAAGCTCAACAAGCGATTGACAGTGAGAAGAAAGTAGCCTTGGCACAGCTGAAAGACCAAGTGGCAGCTCTTTCTGTTGAAATGGCTCAGAAAGTGATGATGAGCGAACTCTCAGACGAGAAGAAACAAACTGCCCTCATCAACGATTATCTAAAAGGTGTTACATTAAACTAAAATAGGTTATGTACGGATTGAGAGTAGCAAATAGATATGCCAAGGCACTCTTGGAATACGCTCTTCTACAAAAAGCATTAGAAGGGGTTTTCGCTGATATGACCTTGATAGATAAAACAATAAAAATGAATAAGGACTTGGAGCGTATGCTCATTTCGCCTATTGTGAAAACAACGGTAAAGAAGAATGTCCTTACTGAAATATTTACAATGGTTACTCCTGAAACGCAACGTTTGTTCGATTTGCTTATTCAGAACCGACGCTTGCCAATACTCGGAGCAGTAGCCGAGAAGTTTGTTGTATTGTACAACGATTATAAGCATAACAAAACAGCAGTAGTAACTACGGCAACTCCACTTAATGAAGCTACCCGCAAAGAGATACTCGAAAAGGTAATGATGCTTACTAAAAATAAAAATGTTACCCTTGAGAACAAGGTAGATAAAAATATTATTGGGGGTTTTATTCTTCGTGTAGATGATGTGCAATACAACGCCAGTGTAGCGCATAAACTTAGCAGATTACAACAAGAGTTTCAAGAGAAACTGTTTCTGTAAGTAAGAGACGAATGGTAAGGAGAAAGAATTGTTTAAAGATTGATATAAATAAGACTGACAACTAAAAACTAACAACTAAGAAATAAAAACTGAAAAAATGGCAGAAATAAAAGCCGCTGAAATTTCAGCAATTTTAAAAGAACAATTAGCTCACTTCGACGCCAATGCTTCTTTAGAAGAAGTAGGAACGGTATTACAAGTGGGAGACGGTATTGCGCGTATCTTCGGACTATCGAATGCACAATACGGTGAATTAGTAAAATTTGACAACGGACTACAAGGGATTGTCCTCAACCTCGAAGAAGACAACGTGGGGATTACTCTCTTAGGTCCCTCTACTGATATTAAAGAAGGGGATACCATAAAACGCACAGGGCTTATTGCTTCTATCAATGTAGGTGAAGGCATCGTAGGGCGTGTGGTAAATACCTTAGGACAACCTATTGATGGAAAAGGACCTATTACCGGCAAGCTATACGAAATGCCGTTGGAACGCAAAGCTCCTGGGGTAATCTTCCGTCAGCCTGTAAACGAACCTCTACAAACAGGTATCAAGGCTATCGACGCAATGATTCCTATCGGTCGCGGACAACGTGAGTTAGTGATTGGCGACCGCCAAACGGGTAAAACTACCGTGTGTATCGACACTATCCTCAACCAAAAAGAATTCTACGATGCGGGCAAACCAGTATATTGTATCTACGTGGCTATTGGTCAGAAAGCTTCTACCGTAGCAGGTATCACTAAAACCTTAGAAGATGCGGGTGCTTTGGCTTATACTACCATTGTAGCGGCTAATGCTTCCGATCCTGCTCCTATGCAGGTATATGCACCTTTCGCAGGAGCTGCTATTGGGGAATACTTCCGTGATACAGGTCGCCCAGCTCTTATTATCTACGACGACCTTTCTAAACAAGCGGTAGCTTACCGTGAAGTATCACTTCTATTACGCCGTCCACCTGGACGTGAGGCTTACCCTGGTGATGTGTTCTACTTGCACTCTCGCTTATTAGAGCGCGCTGCCAAAGTAATTAATGATGATACTATCGCACGCCAGATGAACGACCTACCCGAAAGCATTGCACCACTCGTAAAAGGGGGAGGTTCTCTCACTGCTTTGCCAATCATCGAAACTCAAGCGGGTGACGTATCAGCCTATATCCCTACTAACGTGATTTCTATTACCGACGGACAGATATTCTTGGAGTCTGATTTGTTCAACTCAGGGGTACGTCCAGCCATCAACGTGGGTATTTCGGTATCGCGTGTGGGAGGTTCAGCACAGATTAAATCGATGAAGAAAGTAGCGGGTACCCTCAAATTAGACCAAGCACAATACCGCGAACTCGAAGCTTTTGCCAAATTCGGCTCTGACCTCGATGCAGCTACTATGGGGGTTATTGAGAAAGGGAAGCGCAATGTGGAAATCTTAAAACAACCACAAAACGACCCTTACCCCGTAGAAAACCAAATTGCGATTATCTATGCAGGTTCTAAAAACTTATTGAGACAAGTGCCTGTGGACAAGATAAAAGAGTTTGAGAGAGAATATTTAGAGTTCCTCAATGTATCTCATCGTGACATTTTAGACGAGCTAAAAGCTGGCAAACTCACCGATGAGATTACAGCTACTCTCGAAAAAGTAGCGAAAGATTTGAGTGAAAAATACGCAAAATAGTAAATACATCTTTTTAAACATTTATTCTTATGAGTGTTATTATATGGGTAATTATTGGAGTCGTCTTTTTATTTGCGCTAAAGATTTATGTAAACAAAGTATATACAAGAAAACATTTGCAAAAACAAATAGGGCACATCAATCAAAACCCTTTAACAGAGGAACAGATACGATTACTTACTTTTGGAGCAATACTGACGTATTACCGTGGTGAAAATCTACTAAACCTGATACCTACTGAAATATTAGAAACATATCAGAAAGGATTACGTCGACAATGGGAAATAACAGATACAGCATCTGCTAAAGAAACTATAAGTGACTTATTGGCAGAGAAACGTTCGTTACAGTTCCGACATCTGCTAACGCAAACCTCACCTGAGCTTAGCAAAATACAGAAACAAATAGCCAAAGGTTTGGAGATAGAATTAGCACAAGTAGAAGCAGTAAAATCGGCTTATGCGTGGGATTTGTGTAGAGCAGCTTCTTTGGCTAAATGGTGTTATTGGTGCCAATATATCACAGAAACTGAAATGTGGGATATATTGCAAAAAGTATCAGAAATAGCAAAAGAACAAGGTAAGAATTGGCAAGAATATACCATATCTTTCCTTTTAGGACGTACTATTCAGGGTTTTGATTTGGAAAACCTTATTATTCTAACCTCTCAGCTATTCCATAGCAAATCACCTTCATTAAGGAAGATAGAAGGAATAGATGTTTATCAAAGGTATTCTTTTTAACAGCAATGATAAAATTGCTAACTGTTAATTGATAAAATGGCGAATTTAAAAGAAATACGAAGCAGAATTTCATCGGTAAGTTCAACGATGCAAATCACAGCAGCGATGAAAATGGTATCGGCAGCCAAACTGAAAAAGGCGCAAGATGCTATTGTAGCGATGAAACCTTATGCTTATAAACTCAAGCAGTTATTAGAACATCTTAGTGCTGCCTTGGGTGATGACAATGTTTATAATCCGCGCAAAGGAGAAGTAAAAAAAGTACTTTTGGTACCTATCACCTCCAATAGAGGACTCTGCGGGGCATTCAATGCCAGCGTGATTAAAAAAGCGTTAGAGTTAGAACAAACTACCTATAAAGACAAGCAGGTACAACTCTACACCATAGGTAAAAAAGGCAATGATGTGTTGAAAAAATACGACAATATTGTAGCTCATAACAGCGAGATTTTCGATAAGCTCACCTTTGCTACAGCTGCTGCTTTGGCTGAAGAACTAATGGAATTGTACACTTCGGGTAAATATGACCAGATAGTATTGGTGTACAACAGCTTTAAGAATGCAGCTACACAAATTCTTACGGAAGAAACATTTTTGCCTATTCAGCCTATAACTACTAAAGCAAAAGGCAAAGAACTAAACACAAATTATATTTATGAGCCTTCTAAGCAAGAGATTGTAGAAGAACTCATTCCGCGTTCGTTAAAAACAGAGATTTTCAAAGCCTTACGCGACTCAGTAGCAGCAGAGCACGGTGCTCGTATGACAGCTATGCACAAAGCTACCGACAATGCTCAAGACCTCAAAAACGAACTCATACTTACCTACAATAAAGCCCGTCAGGCTACTATTACCGGTGAGATTATAGAAATCGTAGGAGGTTCAGAAGCCTTAGCATAATGTAATGCGTCGGCATACATAATAGAGAGATTTAATTTATATGGAAAACAAAAAATTTAATAATTACAAGAAGAATAGCTATTCCTCTAATGGGAATTCAGAGAAAAAGCCTTACAATTCTTCTTATAACAGCGGTAACAATCGCAACAACAACGGCAATAGTTCATTCAAAAAGAAAACTTACGGACAGAACGAAGGACGCAATTACAGCAATAACAGTGGCAACCGTTATGAAAATAATAGCGGTAATCGTTATGAAAATAACGGTGGCAATCGTTACAACAATAGTAACAACGGTTATAATTCCGAAAACAAAAAATCTTACAATCCTAACTTCAAAAAGAATGAGGGATATAACAAGCCTAACAACTACAACCGTAATGAAGGTTATAACCGAAACGATAATTATAAAAAACCTTTCAACGAAAAACCTTATAACAATACCTACAAACCTCAAAACAACGCTCCTATAGACTACTCTACTACCACTCCAGCTGAAGTGCGTTTGAACAAATATATTGCCGATGCTGGTATCTGCTCACGCCGTAATGCCGATATGTATATTTCGGCAGGTAATGTAACGGTGAATGGTGAAGTAATGACCACGCTCGGCTATCGCGTAAAGCCTACCGATGAAGTTCGTTTTGATGGAAAACTCCTTTCTTCTGAAAAGAAAGAATACATCTTGCTCAACAAACCCAAAGGTTTTATCACCACTACTAACGATGAGAAAGGACGCAAAACTGTAATGGATTTGGTCGCAAATGCTACCAATGTACGCATCTTGCCTGTAGGTCGTTTAGACAGAGCTACTACAGGTTTGTTATTGCTTACCAATGATGGAGAGCTTACCAAAAAACTCACTCACCCCACTCACGGTGTGCGCAAAATATACCACGTAATTCTCGACCGCAAACTCGACTACAAAGACTTTATGAAGGTACAAGACGGATTAGAGTTAGAAGATGGTCTTATTGAAGTAGATGAAATCAGCTATGTGAACGACAAACCTAAGAATGAAATAGGCATCAAAATTCACAGTGGTCGCAATCGCATTGTACGTCGTATTTTTGAACACTTGGGCTATCAAGTAGAAAAACTCGACCGTGTAGTATTTGCTGGGCTTACTAAAAAAGATTTACCTCGGGGTCATTGGCGTCGTCTCACTCAGCAAGAAGTAATCAATCTTCGCAATATGAAGTGACACTATCTCCTAACTCTTATATCCCCTAAATCCTAAAAGCTTGAATAAAAACTTAGATCCAAATAAAGAAAATTATTCGGCGCAAGAACTCGATATAGAAAGAGCCTTGCGCCCTTTGTCGTTTGATGATTTTGCAGGGCAAGAAGCAGTTTTAGAAAACCTAAAAGTATTCGTAAAAGCTGCTAATATGCGTCACGAAGCACTCGACCATACCCTTTTTCACGGGCCTCCTGGACTTGGAAAGACTACCCTCGCTCATATTTTAGCTAACGAATTGGGCGTAGGCATCAAAATTACTTCAGGCCCTGTGCTTGATAAACCTGGTGATTTAGCTGGATTACTCACTAATTTGCAAGAGCGTGATGTGCTTTTTATCGACGAGATACACCGCTTGAGTCCAGTAGTAGAAGAGTATCTTTACTCAGCTATGGAAGACTACAAGATTGATATAATGATAGAATCAGGCCCTAACGCCCGCACAGTACAAATCAATCTCAATCCATTTACGCTTATAGGGGCGACTACCCGTTCAGGGCTACTTACAGCTCCTATGCGTGCACGTTTTGGTATTCAAAGTCGATTGCAGTATTATTCTACCGAACTTTTGGCAGATATCGTTCAGCGCAGTGCTTCTATCCTTAAAGTACCAATTTCTATGGAAGCTGCTATAGAATTAGCAAGCAGAAGTAGAGGTACCCCGCGTATTGCCAATGCTCTTTTGCGCCGTATTCGTGACTTTGCTCAGATAAAAGGCAATGGTGAAATAAATATTGCTATTACCCGCTTCGGACTTAAAGCCTTAAATGTAGACGCACACGGATTAGACGAGATGGACAACAAAATTCTCTCAACCCTTATTGATAAATTCAAAGGAGGGCCTGTGGGAATTACCACTTTGGCGACTGCCGTTTCCGAAAGTGCTGAAACTATTGAAGAGGTGTATGAACCTTTCCTCATTCAAGAAGGATTTATCGTACGTACTCCTCGCGGACGCGAAGTAACCGATTTAGCTTATAAACATTTAGGTAGAGTAAATCTTGCAAGGCAAGGCACTTTATTTGATTGAATAAATAACAATTAGATAGAAAAAATCCCTTAAAGTAACATCATACTTTAAGGGATTTTTATTGTTTATCTATTTTATACTTGTATCACACCCAAATTAAACGCTCTTTCAATAGGGGCGTTGTTGGCAGCTTCTATACCCATTGCTATCCATTGGCGGGTTTCTAATGGGTCTATAATGGCATCCGTCCAAAGGCGAGCAGCGGCGTAGTAGGGTGATATCTGCTCGTCGTATTGCTCTTTGATATGAGTAAAAAGCACGGCTTCTTTTTCAGGGGTAAGTTCCTCTCCTTTTTTCCTTAGGTTGGCAGTTTCTATCTGCAAGAGTACTTTAGCAGCTTGCGTGCCTCCCATTACCGAAATGTTTCCACTGTGCCACGATACGATAAGACGCGGGTCGTAAGCCTTACCGCACATTGCGTAGTTACCAGCCCCATACGAGTTGCCTATCACGACCGTAAATTTAGGCACTACCGAATTAGCAACCGCATTCACAAGTTTAGCCCCATCTTTGATAATCCCTCCGTGCTCTGATTTGGAGCCTACCATAAAACCGGTAACATCTTGCAAGAAGAGCAAGGGAATTTTCTTTTGGTTGCAATTGGCTATAAAGCGGGTCGCCTTGTCGGCACTATCCGAGTAGATTACTCCTCCAAACTGCATTTCCCCTTTCTTAGTTTTTACCACTTTGCGCTGGTTGGCAACAATGCCTACCGCCCAACCCTCAATACGTGCATAGCCTGTGAGAATGGTTTGTCCGTACCCTTCTTTATATTCGTCAAATTCTGAATTGTCTACCAATCGAAGGATAATTTCCTTCATATCATAAGGCTCTGTGCGCAATCTAGGCAAGATACCGTAAATTTCGTTAGGGTCTTTCAGCGGTTTATGAGCTTCAATGCGGTTAAAGCCCGCTTTTTCGACATCGGAAAGTTTAGCCATTGTACGGCGTACACGGTCGAGAGCGTCTTTATCATCGGTTGCTTTGTAGTCGGTTACCCCGCTAATTTCACAATGGGTAGTGGCTCCACCTAAGGTTTCATTGTCGATGTTTTCGCCTATCGCTGCCTTCACTAAATAGCTACCTGCCAAGAAGATACTGCCCGTTTTATCTACTATCAGTGCCTCATCGCTCATTATTGGTAGGTAAGCCCCACCCGCCACACAACTGCCCATTACTACGGCTATTTGGGTGATGCCCATACTACTCATCAGGGCGTTGTTGCGAAAGATGCGACCAAAGTGTTCCTTATCGGGAAAAATCTCGTCCTGCAAAGGCAAGTACACCCCTGCACTATCCACCAAATAGATGATAGGTAATCGGTTCTCCATCGCAATTTCTTGAGCGCGTAGGTTCTTTTTGGCAGTAATAGGAAACCACGCTCCCGCCTTTACAGTAGCGTCGTTAGCTACTACTATACATTGTTTACCAGCCACATAGCCTATCACCACCACTACACCAGCCGAGGGGCAACCGCCGTGTTCTTCGTACATTCCCTCACCGGCAAAAGCGCCTATTTCTATTTGGGGTTTATCGTTGTCTAACAGATATTCTATGCGTTCACGAGCCGAAAGTTTACCTTGGCTATGAAGCTTTTCGAGGTTCTTTTTGCCTCCGCCTTCTTTTACTTTTTTCAAGCGTTTGCGTAGCTGACTAAGGGCTAATTTATTGTAATCTTCGTTTGTATTGAATTGAATGTCCATTGTAATGTTATGAGGGTGCAAAGGTAGGAAATAATTATGAATTACAAATGATGAATGATAAGTAAGAAAATAATACAGAAAATGAATCGTATAGACCTTTTGTATTTTTACATCAGTTCAATATAATAAAGTAGTACTTTTCAATCACTTTTGCGTTGTTACAATCTCCCTCAGAAGGTAGACAACTTTCGTTTTTCATTACTTTTCTTTCGCCTAAACCTCTTTTCATTCTTCACTCTTAACCATTCACTATCAACTACTTATATATCCTTTCTATACCAATCGTCCAAGATTCGTTCAAGCTTCCTATAAGCTCCCTATAAGCTAAGCATACCCATTTACCCTCTATTTTTCACTTTTTAGCCAATTTACTCTTTCCGAACCTCTCCGAAATCTTTCGATAATCCAACTCTCTCAGCTTGCTAACTTAATCACCTGCGTAGCTCGCACTGTCCATTATGCCACAACTGCCCGTACAGCTTACACCTAATTTGCTAATCAAAAAAATTGGCACTAATTTTGTAAAGGTAGAAATAAGGTATATGTTACCTAACTCTAACTAAGAGAGAAATTGTTAAAAATGTTAAATTAAAAAGGAAAACTGTACAACTTTTAAGAAGTTTTTGTACTTTTGTGCCTTAATTTGAAATGAAAAATATGAAGATAAAAGTATTATTTGCGCTATTCTTAGGAGGTTGCTCCTTAGGTTTTTCACAAATAAAAGTATCTCCTGTCGAAATTTATAACACAGTAGTAGATAGAGGATATGAAATACAAGAAGTTGTAGAACGATTAGGCGATTATTACTATGCTAGCAAAGATTATCCTAAAGCGTTCCATTGGTATGAAAAACTGATGAAAGACGGCAACTACTCTCCCCAACCCATCAACCGTTACCGCTATGCAGTGGTATTGCAAGCCTTAGGTAAAAAAGACGAAGCTAAAAAACAATTTAACCTATTTGAGGTACTCACAAAAAAAGGTGACGCTCCTCAAACTAACCCTACACCAGATTGCTCTCGTGAAATTATAGGCACTGTAACCGATGCCGAAACAGGTGCCAAAATTTCTGGTGCTCAAGTTTATATATTCGATAGTGCTATGGGAGCTCTTTCCAGCAATACAACTGATAGTAAAGGCTCTTTTACTACCAAAAAACTGAACTGTAACTTCCAAAATGGCTTTGTGGAAATCGTAAAAAAAGATTATGATATTGCCGATGTTCCTATCGTTTTTGAGAACAATAACACTCTCAAAAAAACAATATCATTAGCCCCTCACACAATAAGCCTTAACGAGGGCGATGATTTAGCCCCTGTTTTTGCCATTGATAATATTCATTTTAACTACGGAAGAACCAATATCCGATATGACGCCTCTGTGCAATTAGCTAAAATTGTGGCTTTTTTGGAAGCCAATCCTACTGTAAAAATAGCAATTAAAGTGCACACCGATAGCCGAGGAGAAGACGGTTACAATATGAACCTCACCGAAACTCAAGCACAATCTATCTATCAATGGCTTGTAAGCAAAGGTATTTCTCCTAACCGATTAACTGCCAAAGGTTATGGCGAAACGCAATTGGTAAATGGTTGCGAAAACGGAGTGCCTTGTAGCGAAGAAGAACACCAAGCCAATAAACGCGTAGAATTTATTATTATCGAAAAATAAAATACTTTTTTCATTAATTTTCATAGCTTCTACACTTTGTTAAACAGCAAGTTTAGCAAAGTGTAGTTTCTTTGATTTTAAAATTAAAAAAACTTACACAATATGAAAGGAAAATACTTACTCCTATTTTTCGTTTTACTAATCGCTTGTAAAGACGAAAAATCAAATCCTGAAAACAAAGAACCAAAAGCAGGAGCAGGATTAAGAATTGCTACTGCTTATGGAGCTCCTAATGTCGATAAATGGATTGTTAATGCTAAAGCTATGGGTATTAATTGTATGCGATTGACTGATATGATACAAAAAGATAAAGGTCATTTGCAAGATTTAACCAGTGATCCTGAACATAAGTTTGACGAAATGGATAAAAAAGTAGCCAAAATAGTCGCCAGCGGTATGACTTATGTTTTAGATTTATCCTACATACGAAATCAACTCATAAAAGAAGGTATCAACCCTTATTCACCTTCTACCGATTGGACTCCGTATTTAGAAGTTGTTTTAAACAGAACCCCCATAAAGGGATATACTTATAAAAACGACCCTCACCTTGCTTTCATAGCCATAGCAGGCGAGCCTTTTAGTAAATACAATGATAATCCAATAGAGAAAGCGGGTAATAAAGCTAATCTCATTGCCTTCTATAAACGGTTAGCCCTTCAGCTAAAGAGAATGGGAGTAACTCGTCCTATTTCAGCAGGTGCGTTCCTTCATCAAGGCAAAGACGGCTGGGGTACCGATGCCGATTTAGGTTTTAAAGAAATATGGTCGTTGCCCGAGATTGATATCCCCACCATACACGTATACGACGACGACGCTATTAATAGCATTCCCCAATTAGTTGCCTTTTGCCATAGCATTGGTAAACCTTTAGTTATTGAGGAAACAGGAAAAGAATACAAAGGAAATGATGCTGAGAGAGCTAAATGGTTTGAGAAGATTGCCTCTAAAATTAAAGACTCTCAAGCCTTCCCTGATGGTATAGGTTTGTGGAATATAGGCGAAATGAATGGTTTTGATGTTCGTGCCGATGAACACCCTATAACTACCAAAGCTGTACGAGAACTAATGCTATTAACTCAAAGCAAGCTACTAAATTAACAAACAGCTTATTATCGTCTGATTATGACTATTATTATCCCTAAAAACTACTCAACTCCCTACGGAATAATGGATACCGAGCGAGCTATAAAACTAATCAAAGACTCTTTTGAGCAGGCTTTGGCGCGTGCTTTAAACCTCACACGTATTTCGGCTCCTTTATTTGTGAAACGTTCCACAGGTCTTAATGATAACCTCAACGGAATAGAACGCCCTGTTAGCTTCGAAATGAAAGATTACAAAGGTGAAGTGATAGAAATTATCCATTCTCTTGCTAAATGGAAACGTTTAGCCCTGAAACGCTATGGTATTAAAGCAGACGAAGGCATTTATACTGATATGAATGCTATCCGTAGAGATGAAGAATTAGATAATACCCATTCTATTTATGTAGACCAATGGGATTGGGAAAAAGTGATAACTCCCTCTCAGCGCACTTTATCTTATCTCAAACAAACCGTAAAACAGCTATATAATGCCTTTCTCGAAACAGAAGCGCTTTTAGTAAAAGAATATAACAAGTGTAAGGTTTTCCTACCTCGTGAAGTAACATTTATAAGTTCACAAGAATTAGAAGATATGTATCCTAACTTATCACCTTCTGAACGCGAACATAATTTCACCAAAGAAAAAGGAGCTATTTTTATTACTCAAATAGGCAAAACACTTCTTTCAGGAAAAAAACACGACAATAGAGCCCCCGATTATGACGATTGGGAACTCAATGGCGACCTTATTATTTGGAATCCTGTACTAAACAGCGCTTTAGAACTTTCTTCAATGGGTATTCGAGTAAACGAAGCCTCTCTACATTCTCAACTGAAAGCTTCAAAATCAGAAGAACGCGAGAAGTTAGAATATCATCAGATGCTATTACGCGGTGAATTACCCTTAACTATTGGGGGAGGTATCGGTCAATCTCGTATCTGTATGCTACTCTTGCAAAAAGCTCATATCGGTGAAGTACAAGCATCCATATGGACAGATGATATGGTTCAGTTATGCGATAAGAACGGAATTCATTTATTGTAAACGGATATTGTACATATTGAGAAAAGATGTATCTTTGCACCAAAATATAACAAGATAAACTATGAAATGGGAAGGAAGAAGACAAAGTAGCAATGTAGACGATCGTCGCGGAATAAGTGCCAAAGGTGGTCTTATAGCAGGCGGTGGTATCGTAGGTATCATTGTAGTATTGTTACAACTTTTTGGAGGCGAAACAGGACAACAAGTAGCCTCTGTAGTAAATCAAGTAACAGGTAGTAACCAAACTCAACAAGCGGTAGAACGTGTAGAACTTACTGCCGAACAAAAGAAAATAGGTGAATTTACCGCTACAGTACTCGCCGATACCGAAGATGTATGGGATAAAATATTTGCTCAAAATGGCTTAGGAACCTATAAGAAACCTACCTTGGTACTCTTTACCGCTAATGTAAATACAGGCTGTGGAACTGCCTCTTCTGCAGTAGGTCCATTCTATTGTCCTGCTGACCAAAAGCTCTATATGGATATGGATTTCTTTGAAGAACTCAAAACACGCTTCGGAGCTAAAGGTGGCGACTTTGCTATTGCCTACGTAATGGCACACGAGGTAGGGCATCATATCCAAACGCTTTTAGGCACTTCGCAACAAGTACGCCAAAAACAACAAGGGCTCTCCAAAGCAGCTGCCAATAAATGGTCGGTAGCACAAGAATTACAAGCCGATTTCTATGCGGGAGTATGGGCACATCACAACCAAAAATATTTAGATGCCGATGATATTGACGAAGCTCTTAGTGCGGCTAACGCTGTAGGTGATGACGCTATACAAAAACGTATGCAAGGACACGTAGTACCCGATTCATTTACTCACGGTACTTCTGAACAACGCAAATATTGGTTTACCAAAGGGTACAATACTGGAGATATCCGTCAGGGTAATATTCAAACTATTTATGAACAAACAAGTAATCGTTAAGGATTTAGGTAATAAAGACTACAAAGAAACGTGGGACTACCAAGAGTCGCTGTTTGAAGAAATAGTCGCGCAAAAAACAAATAACAAAGCTAATGGCACAACCTTGCCTACTACTAATTATTTCCTTTTTGTAGAACATCCTCACGTATATACACTTGGCAAAAGCGGTCATATAGAGAATCTGCTCATCGATGAAGAAGGACTAAAAAATAAAGGGGCTACTTTTTACAAAATCAATCGTGGTGGAGATATCACCTATCACGGACCTGGACAGATTGTGGGATATCCTATTTTAGATTTAGAAAACTTTTTTACCGATATCCACAAATATTTGCGTTCTTTAGAAGAAGTGATTATCCGTACTCTTTCCGATTATGGTCTCAAAGGCGAACGCAGTGAAGGTGAGACAGGGGTTTGGCTTGATGTAGGAACGCCTTTTGCTCGTAAAATTTGCGCAATGGGAGTCCGTTGTTCTCGTTGGGTAACAATGCACGGTTTTGCCCTAAATGTAAATACTGATTTAGGCTATTTTGATAATATTATCCCTTGTGGTATTCGCGGTAAAGCAGTAACGTCCCTAAATGTAGAATTAGCAAAAGATAAGATGGATACTCAAGAAGTAAAACAACGTATCTTAACTCATTTTAAAGAAATCTTTGAAGCAACATTATAAAGAATAAAAAAGGGAGGTATCAAAATGATAACCTCCCTCCTATTTTATAGAAATATTCTTTTCTTACATTGATATAATAATAAATTCACTACGACGGTTAGCTTGATGTTGTTCTTCAGTGCAAGGCACTCCATTTGAGCAACCATTTACTAATTGCGTTTCTCCATAGCCCTTACCCGTAATCCTATCTTTGTGAATACCGTGAGCTATAAGCCACTTAATAGTTGATTTTGCACGTCTTTGTGACAATGCTAAGTTATAGCTATCAGAACCTCTACTATCAGTATGTAAGCGCACATCTATTTTCATAGTAGGGTATTCTTCCATTACTTTTACTATTTTAGCCAACTGTTCAGCTGCATCAGGACGAATATTAGCTTTATCATAGTCGAAGTATATATTATCTATTTTTAATTCCTTTGATAAATCATCTCCTATTTTTATAGGTTTCTTCTCAACAATAGGAGATAACAATACTTCAGCATATGCGTCTTTTAATCCTGTTAAATTAATATTTTGCTCATCAGAAGAAAAACCTTCCCTTATTGTTTTAATTATTAGTTGTTCATCTTTGCAATTGGAAGTATAAAGAAAACTAAAAGTCCCCTCCTTATCCGAGATTTGTTCTTCTATTAACTTCAATGACTTATCTAATAAAGTAATTTTAGCATCTGCTATTACTTCTAAACTTTTTGCATTTTTAACAACCCCATTAATGGCTTGTTTGCACGAGAACTGTACTGGGGCTTCCTCATAAAAACTATAAATATCATCACTTCCTTTACCTCCTGGTCTGTTTGAAGTAAGATAACCTATTTTAGTATGAGTGTTAATTACATAACAGAAATCATCTTCAGCACTATTGGCAGGGCGACCTACATTCACAGGTTTAGAAATAGGATTGCCTTCCTCATCTAATTTTACGGCATAAATATCTAATCCCCCTAAACCTGGAAAACCATCTGATGAATAATACAATATGTTATCATCTGAAACAAATGGGAAAGACTCTCTACCTTGTGTATTGATAAGTGCTCCTAAATTCTCTGGCTTCCCATAACCGTTTTTCAGTATTTTAGCACGATAAATATCCGATGCTCCAATAGTACCTTTCATATCCGATGCAAAATAAATATATTTGCCATCAGGACTTAAAGCAGGGTGGGCTACACTATGAATATTACTATTAAAAGGCATTTCTTTTACATCTTCCCACTTACCGCTCTTATTTTTAGTAGCTTTAAATATCTTCAACAATACTGTTTCGTCCCCATTAGTCTTTACTTCATTATGAATAAAGTTATTACGAGTAAAATAAATCGTGTTTCCATCTTTGCTAAACGCAGCTGTCGATTCGTTAAACTTAGTATTAATACCATTGAGCCTTCCTTTCTTAGAAACTTGCAAGCTATCAGTAGTTGCCTCATACAAACTATAAAAATTATCGCCTGTCCAATCTGCACGCTTCTTTAAGATACCACCTTTGCTAGTAGCATATACTATATTATTACCATAAAAAGCTGTCCCATACTCTGATTTATTAGTATTAATCTGCAAGGGGTGTAATACCATTCTATCAGAATTTCGCTTAATTTCTGCCTGATAATCTCTATTTTTTTGAAAGAGTACTGCACGCGAATCAGTATTCCCTTTAAGAGCCACAAACTTATCCATCATTTTGTCAGAGGCTTCATAATCTTCAACTGATTTTAAAGTTTGCGCATAACGATAGTAATATTCAGGATTAATATTATAAGGTTTTCCTGTCTTAGCATCAGTATTTGCAAAGAGTTTTGCATACCACTTATTCGCTTGTTTGTAATCGGCATTATAGTAGTAAGCATTAGCCAAATTTTCTAATAGCTCTTGGGTTTCTACTCCTTTACGGGCAATACTTTCATAGGCATTAATAGCCTGTACATAATCCAAGTTCCTGTAATAGTTAGCTGCTTTCTGTAAAGCTTCTTTTTCACTTTGTCCACAAATAGTTTGTGTGAAAGTACTTACAAGAATGGCTAATAAATAGAAAGGTATTTGTTTCTTCATAAATCAATAAAAGGAAAAAATTATAAAAAAGAAGGTTTGTAATATCAACTGGGTAAATAGAAAAATAGGAGTTAATTTATAACTCCTAATCTTTCATTACAATATTTCTATTATTCCATACTTACCACAATAAACTCACTACGGCGGTTAGCTTGATGTTGTTCTTCAGTGCAAGGCACTCCATTTGAGCAACCATTTACTAATTGCGTTTCTCCATAGCCTTTCGCTTTCAATCGCTTGCGGTCAATACCTTGCTTAACTATCCATTCAAGAGTTGATTTAGCTCGACGGTCAGATAAAGCTAAGTTATAAGCATCTGTAGCTCGGCTATCGGTGTGCGAACGAATATCTATCTTCATCTTAGGATATTGTTTCATCACTTCCACAATCTTAGCTAATTCTACCGCTGCATCTGGTCTGATGTTCGACTTGTTTAAATCGAAGTATATTTCTTTTATCTCAAATACTTTAGCTAAATCAGTATCCTTTGAGATAGCTATTTCTCTCGGTTTTAACAAGAACTCGTAGAAGATATCTCCTTCTTTACCCGTTAATACTTTCACTTCTGTGGTTTCATATTTATCTTTTTCAGCTCTTAGGTAATAATATAATTCTTTACAATCCACTTTCTTGAATGCAAAAGTACCATCTCCTTTAGTTCTTTGAGTATCTATCTGTTTCATTGTTCTATCTGATAGTACTATAAGAGCATCTACAATAACGCTTTTTGTATTAGCATCTTTCAGTACTCCTTTCAGCATTTTCTCACAGTCAAAGGATAAAGGTTTCTCTTCATAAAAGCTGTAAATATCATCTTTACCCTTTCCTCCAGCTCTGTTAGAACTTAAAAATCCTATCCTACTGTCACTATCCATTATAAAACAAAAATCATCATCAGCACTATTACCTGGCTTACCTATATTAATAGGTTTTGATACTGTTCCGTCTTCATAAAACTTTACCGCAAAGATATCCAAACCTCCTAATCCTGGAAAACCATCTGATGAGTAATACAACACATTGTTCTTAGAGATAAAAGGGAAAGATTCACGCCCCGACGTATTAATAACATCTCCTAAATTTTCGGGTCTACCGTATTTATTATTTCCTAAAATCTCTACGCGAAAGATATCCGAACTCCCTAAGGTTCCTTTCATATCTGAAGCAAAATAAAGATATTTTTCATCAGGACTCAAGGCTGGGTGTGCCACATTGTATTGGTTACTATTAAATGGCACTTCTACCACATTTCCCCAATCTCCTTTTTCATCTTTCGTTGCTTTAAGTATTTTTAGTAAGATAGTATTTTCTCCATTCGTTCCTATCTTTTTATTTATATAGTTATTACGGGTAAAATACACTGTTTTTCCGTCTTTTGTAAATACAGCCGTAGATTCATTAAACTTTGTATTTAAAGCTGATGAAAAAGGTTTCTTATTACTTAATTCTTGCTTATTGCGGTCTGCCATATACAGGTCATAAAAACCCTCTCCTGTCCATTGTGAAATTCCTCCTTTAGAAGCTCTACCGCTATTAGCTGCTGCAAAAACTATTTTATCACCATAAAAAGCTGTCCCATATTCTGAATATTCGGTATTAATAGCTACTGGGTGTAATTGCAAACGTCCTGAATTACTCTCTATCACTTCCCGATAGTCCTTATTCTCTTCATAAAGTACAGCACGCGTATCATTATTACCTGTAAGCTCAGCAAACTGAGACATTAGCTTATTCGCTTCGTCATATTTCCCTACTGATTTTAGTACTTGTGCATAGCGATAGTAATATTCAGGTTTGATTTTATATTTCTTATTCTCAAATAGCTGTTTGTACCAAGGTAATGCTTTCTTGTATTCGGCATTGTAGTAGTATGAATTACCAAGATTTTCTAATATATCTTGACTCACAAATCCTTTCTTAGCAATGCTTTCATATATTTTTATAGCATCAACATAAGCAAAGTTTTTATACATTTCCTTTGCCTTTTGCAACTCTTTCTCATTCTGGGCAAATAGTACAGATATTCCACAAAATAAGGCTATTATAAAAGTGTATTTTCTCATCAACAATTCAATTTTAAGTAATTTATAAAGGCTTATACTTTCTGTTCTCCTTCCTAACTAAAAGAAACGAGGAGACACTATTTTCTTATAGGTTTTGAGTAGTTCATAACGCAAAAAGATTTCGTGTGAACCTGAGTTATATTTTGATAATTCAGTCGTCTCAAAGTCATAAGCATATCCCGCAAACCAACGTTCGCTTATCTGAAAACCTGCCATTACACTCACTGCTGCCGACCATCTGTAAGCTGCCCCCAACACAAACTTCTCATTAAACATAAAGTTTGCCGATAAGTCCAATTGCAAAGGTGCTCCAAAAGCTATCTTAGAAAGCACTGCGGGTTTGAATTTTGTGTTCTCTGACAAGTTGAACACATAACCACCGATTAAATACATATGCTGCGTATTCTTCAACACAGACACTGAACTCTTGTTGTAATGAGTGGTTTCCAACATATTAGGCACTGAAAACCCTAAATAATACTTATCAGTATACCAATAAATCCCCGCTCCTATATTAGGTGAAAAAACGCTCTCACTGCCCGATAAGTTAGGGTCTGCTTGGTCTTGTTTGTTTAGCTCATCATAATTTATTTGAAATAAGCTACCCGAGCCATTGATACCAAAAGCTAATTTGGAGTTCTCAAAGTTCAAAGTATATGAAAAATCAATCGCTAAATCCGTTTGATTTTGAGGTCCTATACTCTCTCTAAAAATACTTCCTCCCAAACCTACATTGCGTAAGCTCTCCATTGGTTGATGATAACTAATGCTTCCATTAGTGGGAGCTCCTTTGATGCCTACCCATTGGGTACGAAACATACCAAAGAAACTGCCTACCTCTCTAGAGCCTGTATAAGCTGGGTTAAACATCATAGTGTTGTACATATACTGGGTATATTGCGACTCTTGTTGTCCATATACCCCTACACTAAACATTGTTAATACTAAAATAAACGCTTTTTTAATCATTTTTAAACTGTGTATTACTTAACTATTTTTCTTCATTGCTGTTAATCAGGTAGATAGCAAATCTAACTGACTTTTATTTCGGCAAAAGTACAACTTTTTTACATTTCTACCACTTTTTACACAATATTTTATATCTATACCCTTATTATTTTTGTATATACAGCCACCCTATTTGTGTTTCTTTCCGTTGAGTATCGTAATATTCTAACACATAGTAGTAAGTTCCTAAGGGCATTTTATCTCCTTTTAATACGCGAGAAGTATTGTCATATCCTTTTATATCAAACACTTTTTCACCTGCCCGATTGTATACCTTAACTCTATTATTGGGGTAATACTCTATCCCTCTGATATAAAAATAATCATTCTTTCCATCTCCGTTTACTGATAAGCCATTGTAAACAGTAATTTTTTTCAATTCACTTGTTGTTGTAAAAGTATCTGCTTTTACCTCTATTTTGGCTACTGAACTCGTTACAGTGCCACATCTATTGGTTATAGTCACATAATAATACCTCTCCCCTACTGTTTCAGTTGAAGGTGTATAACTATTCGCGTGAGAATCTATTGCCTTACCACCGATATTTGTATTCATAGCACTCTCATACCACTGATACACAGGTGTAGTGGTACCCTTCACTATTACATATAAAGGCGATGGTAAAGCTTTCTGAATATAAACACCTGAGGTAGGTTGTTGTTCGATAGTTAAATAATTCACCTTCAATATTGCTTCCTCAGAGTACTGAACGGTAGCAGTTTTTACGTCCGTATAACTATATTTCACCCTATACTTATTCTCGTTTAAGTCAGCATTGGCAGCATCAAAAACTAAGGTTACTTTATCTCCTCTTCTAACAGAGCCCTTTTCTGTATCTATATCCTTCCATTGGGTGCTTTTATTAGTTAATTCTTGCCACTGATAGTCGATGTTTTTTCCCGTAGCACTTGCTGAGATAAGTTTAGCCTCAGAAGTAAATACAGCTCTTTCTCCATTGCATAACACTTGACTCTCAGGTTGTGTTACAACAACAATATCAGGTGTTACTCCTTTTTCACTTTCTACATTATACACAAGTTGTTGCATATTGCATTCCATTAAATTATCATTACAATTCCTGCCTGCATAAACCTCAACGGTAAAATGTGTCATATCGAAGTTAGTCACTCGGCATTCCAATCGATAAACCATTTCTGCATAGGCTCGTAGCTCACTTAAAGAATAATATTTCTTGCCTTGCACATCTTGGGCTGTGATAACTCTTTGTTCTTTCTGTTTAATAGGGTCTATTGCTAACAATCTCAATACTTCTATACCTTGTATATTGCGGAGCATAAGCCAAATATTATCTACGGGCTCCCTATTCAAATTTTGTAACCTAAAGTCTATAAAAAAGGTCGTGTTATGTATTTTTATATTCTGAGGGGTGATAGACTGCAAAGTAATAGAGCGCTGTCCCCCATAAAGCAAAGTATTCGATGTATTCTGTTTTATAATCTTTGTCTGTCCACTATTAGCATAATGATAATAGAAACCTTCATAGGTTACCCCCATAATTACTAATTGATTATGGTTAAAGGCTTCTTCTTCGCTTGTGCATACTTTTGCTTTACAAGTAGGCTGTACAAAAACTTCTATATACTGAATCTCATCATTTTGTCCCGAAATAATTTCTGGAGGTAAATATCCCTCCGTTCCTTTCTTAGGGTTAGTATAAGTATACACTTTAAAATCCTTATCTTCTTCTGTTGTAAAGCTATCTAACGGAATATGCACTACATTAGTTGCCGTGTTATCTAAATAATGATACGCCACTGGCTTTAGCAAATCATAACCTTTAGGCACTTTTATCTCTATAACCTTTACAAGCCTCTTAGGGCGATATTCATCTTTGAATATTCTATCGGTAGTCTGTTGAATAACACTCTTCCCTGCCTTATTTCGTAAAGGAAATAACATACAATCTTTCATCTTATAGCAAGAATAAACATCTTCATCAGGTATATTTACAATATAAAATACACTTTTACTCTCTTCTCCACAATATAATTCCTCCGTATGATAACCTCTTTCATTTATGGTTTGTTCTTTTGTTCCATCAATTCTATAAAAAAAAGAACCTATCTCTTCTTTTAATTGAGAGGTTAAAGTAACATCTTCGCCAGTACAACTCTCCACTTGATAAGTAACAACAGCAGTAAATTTCTCATCTGCTAAAACTCCTCGAGAAGGTAATGCCTCTGTTAAATTCCACAAGAAATAATTATTTTTATCATCGGTGGCCTGACGAAGGACACCCTGCTTGGCAACCAATGTTATAAGATGTTCTCCTATCTTTAAACTAACCTGTTTAGGCAATAATACCACTGTTTTAGGCACCCGTACATAATAATAAAGATTCTTAGTAGAGCCCCCCAATTGTACACCCTCCGATATTATTTCAATATCGTCTAAGTAAAGTGCTCGCTTGCGGTCTTCTTGTCTCACTTTTGCACGCTTTTGCCGTTTGGTCATTGTATAATCTGTCCAACCATACGAATTTTCAGCCCTTTCTATTGTTGTTGAAAGTGTTTTAGGGGCATTCTCAAAGCACACATCAGGACACTTGGCAACTATCGTCCTTTGTGTACAAATATAGGGTATTTTGCAATAAGTATTATACCTATTCTTATCCATTTGCCAAATTGAATATTGCAAAGAAACCTTGTTTGCCTTACAGGTTGTTAAAATCATATCAAAAGTGATATATCCCCAAACCTCATCTGCTGTGGTATAACTGAATGTTCCTCCCGAAGGGACATCAGGCAGAGTTATTGCAGATGCTACCGAACCCCCATAAGCATCGGCTTTATAAAACTTTATATTCATCATTGCCATTCCTTCGGGTAACAACAGCTCATAACGATACTTCCTTTCTGCTATTTCTTTGTGATGTGATTGTAATTGTTGAATATTGTCTTGTGTAGTTACAGAAGCAGTAAAAGATATTGAAGCCGGTATAGGTTGGTCAAGTGCTAATAAGGTAGGAAATTTTGAAGTGTCCTTCACATCTTTTATTTTTCGTTTAAAAGTATGGTCACTTAATGACTCTTGTTTATGAAAAGAAATACCACACAAGTTATGGTAAGAAAGCTCAGCAATAATACTTACTGCAAATATCCCTTCGGTAGATGATAAACAGGGAATATTATCATTTCTAACTAAATCAAAACGTATTTCTAACTTTTCTTCTGGTGCCAAATCATCTCTTATCCCGTCACCATCTTCATCAGTAAGACCTATATTGCTTTGTCCTAATGCTAAATCCTTAAAACTTTCTAATTCAGCAAAGCTAATGATGCGTTTTCCTAACACACCATCAGGCATTTGTATGGCTTTATCAGGGATAATGATTTCTTTTTTCTCACTATCTATAATACGGAAATTCGTGGGTTTATAAGCCTTAAATTTCACCAAATCCTCTTCTTCATAAAGGGTCAGTTGAAGGTCATAAGCCGTTGCATTCCCTTTATTAATGTATTGTGCAGTAAACATTCCCAAAGTATTTCCACAGAAGCCTTCACTCCATTTAAAATAAGTTGCTGTACTCTGTCGATTTAAAATAACATTAGGTTTTTCATCAGTTGCCACTTGCATTGTAATCGATTGAACAGCACTACTCACTTCATATAATTCCAAAGGATTTTCTCCCCAATAAGCCTCATAACGCACCTCTCCATTGGCTTTACAACCTTTCGCCGTATACTCTTCTGTAATCCAAACTCCTTCCTTCTCTTTTAATCCTTCCGAAATTCGTATCACATACAAATCCTCTCCTCCATTTTGCCCTATATGCTGTGGCACTTTACTTATGGGAGTAAGTACTTTTTTATTGTAAATCATTTTTTGTGTTTTAACCCCTAACGGGTGTTTCACCGAAAAATAAATATCGTTTATGATACCTACTCTTTTTCCTTCTATGGTTTTATTCTCAATACTGAATACTCTCGAATAATCCCCCATAGGATTCTCTTTCACCTTTTGTGTCGTAATTTGCAGATTAGGAGTATTCAAAAAATATTCATTAGATTTTTTAGTAGCAACCGTTACCTCATCAATCATTACCCCCACTTCATCTTGAAGAGATAGATGTGTTTTCAGATAGTTGTACCCTCTTTTAGTAATTCTGCGTTTCACTAAAAGATGTGTTGTACTTCCTGGTCTACTTAGTACAGTAAGCACAGGGTTATTAGGTAAATTTATATCTTTGGGAGTAACTTTTCGTATGGCACTGTTCTTTTCAAGAGTATATCCCGCATATTCAATTCCTTCAGGAAAAGTAAATCTTACATCTATCTTTTCTTTATCTTTAGGAAAAATAATTCTCACGGAAATATAAGTACCTTCTTGAAAACCAGAAGTAGTAAATTTTATATTCTCTGAAATTACAGTTTTTAGTTGCTGTGCTTTAAGAATCTCTGTTGAAGAAAAGAGTATAAGTAGTAGTATTAGAGTAAATACATTTACTGTTCGTTTAAAATCCCACATCATTATTAAGCCTTAAAAAACTTCTTTCTGCACGGCAAAATTAGGTCTTCACCCATAAAAACACAAGATTTTTAACATTTATTTTTTATCAGTGCCTAATAAATATATTATTCATCTATAATAGCTGTCATTACACTACCCGCTTAACAGATATCAGCAATTGGAAAATAAGTGAATAAAGAAACCTTTTTAATATATCTCTCCTTCACTTTACTTCCACTTTACATTCGTTGTTCCTTCGTTTATCGTTCGTCTTTTGTTCGTCTTTTGTTCGTCTTTTGTTCGTCTTTTGTTCGTTGTAGAGCCACTGTAGAGCCACTGTAGACCCACTGTAGACCCACTGTAGAGCCACTGTAGAACCACTGTAGAACCACTGTAGACCCACTGTAGACCCACTGTAGACCCACTGTAGACCCACTGTAGACCCACTGTAGACCCACTGTAGACCCACTGTAGAGCCACTGTAGAGCCACTGTAGAGCCACTGTAGAGCCACTCATTGTTCGTTTATCCTATAAGCTCTGTATAAGTTATCCCTAATTTCACCATTAACCATTAACCATTAATCATTAACCATTAATCATCTTCTATTTAATTCCTTTGTCATCAACCCATCTTGTATATTGCTTTTTCCCTTGTAGGTGTTGCATATAGGTACGCGAAAATTTGTGATAACCGTAGTTTTCAGTATCAGCAACAAAAAAGAGATAATCGTGTTGCTCAGGGTTGAGCACAGCTTCAATACTCGATATATCGGGCATCGTGATAAGTCCCACAGGTAAACCGTAATTCCGATAAGTATTATAGGGGTTTTGCAAACTTGTATGCACCTCGGTAACGCGTTTTATTACCATATTGTAATCACCCGTATGGTTTTTCATAGCAAAGATAGCAGTAGGGTCAGCCTGCAATTTCATATTGATATGTAAGCGGTTCAAGTAAACCCCTGCTATGCGCGGACGCTCGTCTACCTTAGCTGTTTCTTTCTGCACAATTGATGCCAATATACTCACTTCTATAGGAGTAAGCCCTTGCTTTTGGGCTTGAGCTTTGCGTTCAGGCGTCCAAAAACGCTCATATTCTTTGAGCATACGGTCACGAAATTCTTCGGCAGAGGTATTCCAATAGAACTCATACGTATTGGGGATATACATTGCCAATGCAGTAGCATCGGTGAAACCGTTTTCTTTGAGGAAGTTAGCGTCTAAAAAAGCACGCATTAAAGTAGTGCTATCAGGCTCTATTTGTGCAGCGATACGTCCTGCAAAGTCTTCTAATCGCTCCTGATTGTTGAATTTGAGTTTTACTGGGGTATTACGATTGCGAAGAGTGCGTACGATATCTATATTGTTAGCCCCTTTTTTGATAATGTATTTACCTGCTTTTACTTTATCGGCATAACCTATACGCTTAGCTACTTGGATAAAAGAAGTACGGTCTTTCAACAAGGGACTCATCACGTGCAACACATCGCTAAAATCGGCTCCTGTAGGGATATATACTATTTCTTCTTTGGTTTGAAAAGCTGTATTGCTCACCAGTACAGCGCGATAAATAAAGAAGCCTAATACGGCTATCACGGCAATCACCGCTCCTATAATCCATTTTTTCATAGTTGTTTTTCTATTTTAAAATTTCCATTCTATGGTTTTGTCTTCTTTTTCTCTAAAATCCTTCTCTTTAGCAATCTCATTTTGTAAATGCTTAGTATACTGACTGAACATAAAAGCATTATATACCTCAAAGTTTTCGTTTGTTTGCACAGAGTTCAAAGCCTCGTAATAAGCTGCTTTATCTTCTGCAAATACAATACCCAAAGGCAAACCATACCACTGCTGAATAAAGTTCATCAGCAGGCGTGAGGTTCTGCCATTGCCATCGAGAAAAGGGTGAATATTCACTAACTCATAATGAGCATAAAATGACAGTGCTAATTGAGCTTCTTCGGTAGTTTGCTTAGGGAGTAGTTCATTTAGTTTTTTTACTAACTGCTCTAATGCTGCCGGTACTTTTTCAAAACTCATAAACGATACACCTCCTGCGGTTACTCTCACCTTACGCAATTCACCTTTGCTGGCATCTACAGTACCTAAGGCATTAGTAAGCACTTCTCCTGTAGTTTTCATCACTTTGGCAGCTATTTCCTGAATAAAAGTTACTGATAGAAGTCGTTGTTGTGTAGCTTCTTTTAGTACAAAATTCAATGCCTCATAATGATCTTTAGTTTGATTGGCAAACAATAGAGGCTTACCATTAGGAGTGTTGCCTTCTTCAATCAGTACGCGAGTTTCGTTTAAAGTTAAAGTAGAGCCTTCTATACGGGTAGAGTGACTGGTAATAAGAATCTTGTTGAACTCATTATAATTCAACGAGGTTTCTAAACCAAGTGCTCTGTAGGTTTGTATAATTTCTGGAATAGTCATTGGCTTCTATCTTTTAAACAACTGCCCCCCCCATTTTGGGATAAGATAAACCCCTATGAGGCAGGTTACCATTACTGGGGAATAAGAATGGGTGAAATAGCTTACCAAGATATGCCATACCAAAAAGAAACTCAATCCTGCGAGGTATATCCCAAGAGCAATTCTTGTAGCTTTTTCGTTCTTTCGACATAAAAAAGCAATGACCACTACCAAAACGAGTTGTCCTATAGAAGCCCCTATAAAATATTCAGGGTGTTCATTGGCTAAATGAGCATTCTCAGCAATTCTAGGGAGTTGCAACCATTGGGGTATCTTATCTACAAAGTCAATATACCATTGCCAGAATGAAATACTCTCTTCTACTTGATGCAAAGCGTGTAGTCCCATTATGGGTAGCCACAAATGTATGTATCTATTGGTTTGCATATACTTCTGCTTTTAATGCGGTAATATTGTTTTGTTGTATCCGTTTTAAATTCCAAAAGAGAGGTGCTATAAGTCTTAAAAAGAAGTTTTTGATATAAATTTTCTCTTGAAAGCAAACTTTAGTACCTCCGTTATACGATTCAAACTTTCCTTCCCATTCTCCATAAAATAGTTTGTGTTGCATTGTAAAGGCATAATACTCATTTTCTTTCTTCTGAATATTCTTAAAAAGCGTGTGTCCCCCACCTTTGTAATATTCAATAAAACCATCTTCTAATAACTCAATGTTTTCCACTTCTTTTCGCCACTGAAAGTTCTTGTTATCAGTAACAATGTTATATATCAATGCTACAGGTGCATCAATCACATCAGTTACTATTGAAATTAGAAAGGGTTTCATTTTTGAAATCTTTTATCTGATGGCAAAGATACTAAAAAAAAGAAAAACCGAAAACTTTATACTATAAAAGTACAAAATCTTCGGTTTAAAAATATTATGAATACAAAAATTCTTATAACATAACGCCTATTCTTGACGTGGTTTTTGGTGATTATTGTGTCCTTTATTGCGGTCGTTGCGAGGCTTGTCGTTGTAAGGCTTGTCAGACTTAGGACGATCTTCACGCGGTGGACGTGGCAACAAAGCTTTGCGCGATACTCTTGTTTTCTTGGTTTTGGGGTCGATACCGAGATATTTCACTTCTATAATATCACCCTCTTTAAGAACGTCTTCTATTTTGTCTACTCTGTCCCAAGATACTTCTGAGATGTGGAGCAATGAATCTTTACCAGGTACAAACTCTACAAAAGCCCCAAACTCTACCAAGCGCACTACTTTCACAGTGTAAGTTTCTCCTTCTACAGGTTCAAATTTCACTGCATTTACTGCTTCAATAGCTTCTTGAATACCTGCTTCGTCGGTACCTAAGATTTCTATAATGCCCAATTCGCCCACTTCTTCTACCACGATAGTAGTATTGGTGCGCGCTTGTAAGTCTTGGATATTCTTACCACCCGTACCGATGAATGCCCCGATGTATTCCTTAGGCATATCCATCTTAACGATTTTAGGCGCGTGAGGTTTCACAGTAGGGTTAGGTTTGGCAATCGTATCGGTGATTTTACCCAAGATGTGCATACGTCCTTCGCGGGCTTGGTTCAAAGCTTTTTCGAGTATTTCGTAAGAAAGACCTTTGATTTTGATGTCCATTTGGCAAGCGGTAATACCATCGGCTGTACCGGTTACTTTGAAGTCCATATCACCTAAGTGGTCTTCATCACCTAAGATATCGGAAAGTACTGCATAACGCTCGCCATCGGTGATGAGTCCCATAGCAATACCCGATACAGGTTTTACCATTTGTACCCCTGAATCCATCAAGGCTAAAGTACCTGCACATACGGTAGCCATAGATGATGAACCGTTAGATTCCAAAATCTCGGATACTACACGCACGGTATATGGGCAATCCTCAGGAATCATACGTTTGAGGGCGCGTTGTGCTAAGTTACCGTGACCTATCTCACGGCGTGATGTTCCGCGTAACGGACGTGCTTCACCGGTAGAGAAAGGAGGGAAGTTGTAATGCAAGTAGAAACGTTCTTCACCTTGTTCTGAAGGCAAATCGATTACGTTTGCTTCACGTGAAGTACCCAAGGTAACGGTAGTAAGCGATTGGGTTTCACCACGTGTAAAGATAGATGAACCGTGTGCTGATGGTAAGTAGCCTACTTCGCACCAAATAGGGCGTATTTGGGTAGTGTTACGACCGTCTAAACGAATATTTTCGTTTAAGATAAGGTTGCGCACGGCTTCTTTTTCAGCCTCGTCAAAATAACGAGTGATGATAGGAGTAAGCTCTTCTAATTCTTCTTCGGTGAAGAGTGCTAAGCATTCTTCTTTTACCGCATTGAACTTTTCACCACGTTCTTGTTTGGTTGTATTTTCTTTGGCAATAGCATAGCATTTTTCGTAAGCCAAAGGATATACTTTTGCTTTTACCTCTTCGTTTTCTACTTCTGGCTCATAAGTACGTTTTTCGGTCTTACCTACTTTTTCAGCCAAACGCAATTGTGCCTCAATATGAGGTTTGATAGCCTCGTGTGCGAATTTAATAGCTTCAGCCATATCCTTTTCGCTCACCTCGTCCATTTCACCTTCTACCATTGCCACAAAGTCTTTAGAAGCACCTACCATAATATCAATATCAGAAGCTTCTAATTGTTCACGGCTTGGATTTACGATAAATTTACCGTTTACACGACCTACGCGTACTTCGGAAATAGGACCATCGAACGGAATATCGGACACTGCCAAACAAGCAGAGGCAGCAAGACCTGCCAAAGCGTCGGGCATTACATTCTCGTCGTGAGAAATAAGCTGAATCATCACCTGAGTTTCAGCGTGATAATCTTTAGGGAATAGTGGACGCAATACGCGGTCTACCAAGCGCATTGTAAGTATTTCTTGATCGCTAGGGCGCGTTTCACGTTTGAAAAAGCCCCCAGGGAAACGACCTGCTGCTGCAAACTTCTCACGATAATCTACAGTAAGAGGCAAAAAGTCAGTTTCAGGATTGATTTCTTTTGCAGATACTACAGTAGCCAATAGCATCGCATTGCCCATTTGCACCACAACAGCACCGTCGGCTTGTTTAGCCAACTTGCCAGTTTCGATAGTGATGATACGACCATCACCTAATTCGATGATTTCTTTTTTTACTTCTGGAATCATTCTTTAATTGTTAATTAATAATTAATAATTGTTGTGTTGTGGGCTTTAGGGTTTAACCAATGAAAAACTGCTGTAATAAACAAAAGGAGGCACAAAGCCTCCTTACTATTGCTTATTTTCTGATGTTTAGCTCTTTGATAATCGCACGGTATCTTTCGATATCTGTGTTCTTCAAATAATCGAGCAAACTTCTGCGTCTACCTACTAATTTCACCAAGGAACGCTCGGTATTAAAATCTTTGCGATTTACCTTTAAGTGTTCTGTAAGGTGATTGATTCTAAGGGTAAAAAGAGCAATTTGCCCTTCTGCTGAACCAGTGTTGGTTTCTGAACCTGAGTACTTTTTGAAAATTTCCGCTTTTACTTCTTTTGTTAAATACATTCCAATATTAATTTAATGATTATTATGTAATTTTTTTTTTCGGGCGCAAAGATAAAAAGATTTTATAAGCTGTGCAAATTTATAGATAGATTTTTCCTCTTCTCAACTTATGCTTAGCTTATACAGAGCTTATAGGAAGCTTGGACGAATCTTGGAAGATTGGTATACAAAGGGTTATGACATATTGATTATCATTAGATTACAAATTTATTTTTTACTACAAAAATATAACATTTTATATTATATTTTTAGTTTGCTAGCATATTCTTTAACAACTTGCTTATCGAAATAAGGTTCTTCATCTATACGTAAGAGCACGGGGAGTCCTGTTTTATGAAGAATAAACTCCTCGGTAGACGGTGTGGGGGTACCACTGAAAATAATGCCATGAACGTTGAGTCCTTTGTTTTTAAGGGCTTCATAAGTGAGCATTGTATGATTAATACTACCCAAATAGTGGCGAGAGACGAGCACTACCTTATCGGTGGGGAGGATAAGATCGAGCATAGTATCTTCATCATTTAAAGGAACATAGAGACCTCCTGCTGCTTCAATAATTAAAGTGTTATCGGTAGTAGGACGCACAATTTTGGAAAGCTCAATACGAACGCCATCTAACTGAGCAGAAAGATGTGGACTGGCAGGTGTGTGTAGCCCATAACTATTAGGGTGAAATACTGTGCGGGAGTTGCTAATGAGGCGTTTTACCTTATGAGTATCGGAGTTTTCTAAATCGCCAGATTGGATTGGTTTCCAATAATCGGCTTGGAGAGCTTCGGTAAGGATAGCCGAAACGACGGTCTTACCGACTTCGGTGGAGATGCCCACCACAAAATAAGTGTCTTTCATTTTGAATGGTTTATTAGTTTTGAAAGTGCAAAAGTACATAAAAAGCACATAGCATAAAATGAAAAAGTAAAAAGAATGTCAAAAATATTTTTAAAGATAATTTGGAGGATTTGCTAAAAGTCCTTACTTTTGTTGCTTGAAAATAACCATCAGGAGGCTTCTCCTGACTTAAATAATAGATTATATGAAAGTTACAGTAGTAGGCGCTGGTGCCGTAGGAGCAAGTTGCGCAGAGTACATTGCTATTAAAGACTTCGCGTCTGAAGTAGTTTTAATTGACATCAAAGAAGGTTTTGCCGAAGGTAAAGCTATGGATTTGATGCAAACCGCTTCCCTCAATGGGTTTGACACTCGTATTGTAGGGGTAACCAATGATTATTCAAAAACAGCAGGCAGTGATGTAGCTGTGATTACCTCAGGTATTCCTCGTAAACCAGGTATGACTCGTGAAGAGCTTATCGGTACCAATGCAAACATTGTGAAATCGGTTGTAGAACAATTGGTAAAATACTCACCTAATGTGATTGTGATTGTAGTAAGCAATCCTATGGATACTATGGCTTATTTGGTACATAAAGCTACTAAGTTGCCTAAGAACCATATTATTGGTATGGGTGGAGCACTCGATAGCGCTCGCTTTAAATATCGTTTGGCAGAAGCGCTCAATAGTCCGATTTCAGACGTAGATGGTATGGTAATCGCTGCTCACAGCGATAGTGGTATGTTACCTCTTACTCGTTTGGCTAGCTATCGTGGAGTGCCTGTAACTGAGTTTTTAAGTGCTGACCGCCTCAATCAGGTTGCTGAAGACACCAAAGTAGGTGGCGCGACTCTTACTAAACTCTTGGGAACTTCGGCTTGGTATGCACCAGGGGCTGCCGTATCAGCTTTAGTACAAGCAATCGCTTGCGACCAAAAGAAACTCTTCCCTTGCTCTGTATTGCTCGAAGGAGAATACGGACAAAAGGATGTGTGTGTAGGGGTACCTGTAATCATCGGTAAAAATGGTGTAGAAAAAATTGTAGAAGTAAAACTCAACGATGCTGAAAAAGCCAAATTTGCTGAAAGTACCGGAGCAGTACGCGAAGTAAACAAAGCGTTAGCAAGCGTATTATAGTTGGGATAGAACAACTATATAAACACTAAAAAAGTGATTATTTTCAAGAGAAAGTAATCACTTTTTTATTTGAGTAAAAAACTTAGTTTTTACTTAGATGTATATCGTCTAAAACTGGAAGTAAATAAAGGGTTGTGCTCCACTTGAAGCAGTGGCATATACCACCCAAAAAGTAAGTGCCAAAATAATTGCTTTAAAGAGAATAGGCATTGCACCAAATACCTTTTTAAGCCATTCGTTTAAACTGGTAGGGAAAAAGTGCCAAACAAAGCCTATTGCCATTAACAAAAATACATTTTGATAGCCCTTGGCAATAACTTGAAATTGATGAAGATCATAAGTTATAGACTGGATATTGTAGATTACACTTAAAGCGATATCGAAATCTTTGGCTCTGAAAAATATCCAGCAAAAAGCTACAAAGTGGAAAGTAATCACTACAAAAATGATATTAGCGATACCTTTAAAAAAAGTTCTTTTCTCAGGATTCTTATTAGGAAAGAACTCCGTAAAGGTTTTATGGACAGCCAAAGCTAACCCGTGTAATGCTCCCCAAATAATGAAACGCAAATTAGCTCCGTGCCATAAACCACCTAGGAGCATTGTCGTCATCTGGTTGAAATGACTACGCACTGATTTTTGTCGGTTTTTAGAGATAAGTATAGCCAATACAAACACAACGATTGCTCCTAAGGTAATGTAAAGAGGCAACATTGTTTTTTCTTGCATATGAAATGCCCATAGCAAAGTGGAAGCAAAAAAGACGGTTGGGAAGAAGTAGCCCCAAAAAGTACCTTTGCGGTTTCCTCCTACTGAAAAGTAAAGATAATCTTTTAGCCAAGTAGATAAGGAAATGTGCCAACGTCTCCAAAACTCAGTGATATTTTTAGACTGATAAGGAGTACGGAAGTTTATGGGGAGAGTGAAGCCCATTAGTAGCGCTAAACCTATAGCCATATCGGAATAGCCTGAGAAGTCACAATATATTTGTAAAGAATAGCCATATACTGCCATTAAGTTCTCAAAAGCTGTATAACTGTTAGGAGCATCGAAAACTCTATCTACAAAGTTTAGGGAGATATAATCGGAAATAACTGCTTTTTTAATCAATCCTCCAATGATAAGGAATAAAGCAAAAGAAGTTTCTTCTTTCGTTAAGCTTATTTTTTTGTATATCTGTGGTATAAAATCCTTGGCACGCACAATAGGCCCTGCCACTAATTGAGGGAAGAAACACACGAAGAAAGTAAAATCTAAGAATGATTTAGCAGGTTCTATCTCTCGGCGATATACATCAATAGTGTAGCTCATTGTTTGGAATGTATAGAACGAGATACCTATAGGCAAGATGATATCTTGTAGGGCAAAGTTGCTTTGAAGTAGTGTATTGAGACTATCAATTAAAAAGTTAGTATACTTAAAATAGGCTAAAATACCCAAATCGGCAACCATACTCACTGCCAGAAAGAACTTGCGCAATGAGGCATTCTGTCTTCTATAGATTTGTCCTGCAAAGAAATAATTTAACAATGAGGAGATTATCAGCAACACAAAGAAGTTACCTCCTGCCTTATAATAGAAGAATAAGGAAAATAAGGTAACATAAACAGTACGGAAATGAGCGTGTTTTTTGGTAATAATATACACCAAATAAAACACCAAAAATAACCCTAAAAACAAACTACTATTAAATAATAGTGGATGATTAGGGTCATAAATGAACCATTGTCTTACTTGTTCGGTTGTGAATGAGAAATTATCAACAAACCATTTAGATATGTTTTCAGTTGTGAATGTATCAATAAACCATTGCAGTAAGGCATCTATACTCAATTTAGATAGGGTTTTAAAGATAGTTTATATTGTTTTTTATAATTCAAGTAATTGCTCATAAAAGCATCATAAAAGAGAGCGCCTTGCTCAGTATAGCCACTTCTTGTGTAATGTATGCGGTCACCAGCAATAAGATTTTGCTGAATAAAGCGTTGAATCGCTTCATTTCCTCCTACAGCTCGATAAAGGTCGAAAACACTGTAATTATCTTTTACTGAATTATCAATGAGGGTATCGGCGTATTCCATACACAAGGGGTTAGGACTTTTCTTTTTGTAAAGAGAAGGCGGAGGTGTAGTAAGCAATATAGGACATTGACCATATTGAGAGCGAATTGCTCTTATAAATTTATTTACCTCTTCGTCATAACGAGTTGCAGACATTCGACAATAAGCCTCATTAGTACCCAAAGATATAATGATTAAATCGGGTTCTAAGGCTTTGATTTGGTCGAAAAAGAGCTGTGATTTGTTATAATCAGAGAAATGAGCACCATTTACCCCTATACTGTGATATATAACTCCGTTTTTATCATTTTCTAAGACAATTCCATTAAGCGTAAATGAAGAGCTCTCGGTATTGGCTGTGAGATAAACCTTATCGGAAGGGGTTAGATTATCATAAGAATAATAGCTATATAAAGAATTACCGTTTAAAATGGTAGCATTAGATAAATCTACTTTTTGTTTAGGAGTAGAAGCTACCATCTCTTTAGTAGGGATACGCAATACTTGCCCTATTCTTATTTGTGCGCTTTTTAAGTTATTAGCTTGTTGTATTTTTTCTACTGAAGTGTGATACTTCTTTGAAATACCATAAAGTGTTTGCCCTTGCTCTACTTTGTGTGAAAGTGTTTTAGGAACACTAGGTCTCAAACGAGCTACTTTACCTACATTGGTAGCTAATTCGAACAAACGTTCGTTATTAGGGGTAATAATCTTTACCGTATTAAAGGTGTAGTTTTTATTTTTTAAGTCCAATTCAATAACAAAATTCTTGTTACTGGTAGAAAGAGAATAACCTGTAATACCAACAGTTGCAGAAGAAGTATTCTTCTCACTATTCCAAGAGATATTGGAAGTAAAGCTCACATTATGCCCCCCATTGGTTCTAATAAGTGAATACGGGAATACCAAGCCTAAACCAGCATTTCCAAACTCTTCCTGCAAGCGTTGTCTTACAATATTAGTCATTACATCGGCTTGAATGTGAGAGTCGCCAATATGAACAATATTAATCTTCCTATCTTTCAAATTCTCCAAAGCAGCAAGCTTTTCGAAAAAAGGGTTCAAGGCTGAGGCATTGTACAAATTATTGTACTCCTTAGGAGAGTCATCATCACCTGCAGCATATGCCAAAGGCTGGGGAATAGCTTCCTTGAAGGCATCTTTATCGATTCCTTCTTTATTCTCTATATTTGCTATCTTTGAAGTAAGTGAAGATAAATTAATAGCTGTAGTATAATTAACATTAAAATAGAGGGCTACTGTAATGATAAACAATACAGGAGCTATTAGTTTCTTTATGAATGGCGTTCGCTTTTTCATTGTTCTATTTTTTTAGTGTGTTATCTATCTTGTTATGTTATCTATGTAAATTGTCTTTTTTTTCTTTAATAGTATCTTTATGCACTTTATTTGTAATATTCTGTACTGCCTGAATTGTTGATGGTTGTACTCGTTGAGTCGTTGGTGATTGCACTCGCTGAGTAGTCGCACTTTGTACTCGTTGAGTCGTTGTACTTTGCACTCGCTGAATAGTTGTACTTTGCACTCGCTGAGTTGTTGCACTTTGTACCCGTTGAGTAGTCGCACTTTGTACCCGTTGAGGAGTCGCACTTTCTACTCGCTGAGGAGTTGGTGATTGCACTCGCTGAGTCGTTACAGTTTGTGTTCTTGTTCTATTTACATTAGGTTGAGTAGTAGGAGTAACGGTTCGTACTGTTTGAATTTCTTTTATTCTTTCTTGGAACACATCGGCTTTTTCACTATTACGAGGATCTTTATAGTGCTCATACTCTTCCATAAGTTTATTATAGATGAGGTGGGCTACTTTTTTAGCTCCTCTTGGATTAAAGTGAGTATAGTCTTTACCTGCTAACGGTGGATTTGCCTCTACCCATTGTTTCATAGAGCCTCTACCCCCCATCAGTTCATATAAATTAATAAAACCAGAGCGAGTATCTTGTGCATATTTCCGTTGTGCATTTGCCAAAGGTACTACTGCTTTATCGGTTTGCATCTCCATCTCTACTTTAGTAGACTTATCGGCGGTAGAGATAACAAGAATTGAGGTATGAGGAAAGCAAGCTCTTATCTGGTTAATCACCTTTGTCATTCCGCGTTCATACCACGAATAATCGAGTGTACCGTAATTGAGTACATTAGCACCAAAGTGTAATACTACAAGGTCATATCCGCCTAACGCTCTATCGAAAGCTCTCATTAAATCAGGATTAAAGAGCGATAAGGGTAAGCCTGAGTTACCTCTGCTTGAAAAGTTATCTATATATACGCCTTTACCTTGCATTGAGCCCACTCCATAAATAGGAATAGAATCGGACTTATAGAAAGTAATACGCACTGATTTAGTGTTTGCACCTTCGGTTAAAGGCAATACATTCAGCAATTTATCAGTATCTAATGATTTTACTACTCTTACAGTATCATTATAGGCAATTTCTACTTTTGCCTCTTTATTACCAGAAGCACCATAAAACAATGCTGGTGCATACAACTGACTAATATGAGCTTGGTTTGATGACCTATATTGTACCCACGTGCCATTGCCTTGTGTAAAGAACACTTGCCCAGAGACACCAAAAGGACGCTTAGGGCGTTTTACATTCACATAAGATTGGGTTTTCCAAGTATTGGAATAAGAATGGAATACGCTTCCTCTTGATTTAGCCGACTCAGAAGCAATGGGCAAAAAGCCAATTCCTAACCCCCCGAAAGCGTTTTGGAAAAGAGCTCTCAAATCTTGCACTATGAGGTCGCCATCAGTCATCGAATCGCCGTAATAAGCGATTCTTATTTTACCATTTTTAGTTTGTTCTAACTCTTCTAATTTTTTAAAGAAAGAAAAAAGATACTGGTCGGACTTTTTAAGTCGTTGTTCTTGTGCTAAGGAATCATTGGCTTGGCTGAGTACTTTGTCGATTTCTTTACCTGAAATGGCTTCCAACATTAAGCTATCTACTACTACATTGCTTCCTGAGGCTTTAGTTTCGGGAAAAATACGCGCGGGCAAACAGTTCTTAAATCCAATGAAAATGAGTGTTGCAAATAAAACAATAAGAAAAGATTGTTTAAAATAGGGTGTCTTCACAAGTTAGCTTCTTTTTCTTCCAGCGGGCAAAGATACAAATAAATAATGAATCAACAGCAAATTTTTTACAAATTATTTTTCTAAGGCTTGTTTAAAATCGGCGATAAGGTCGTCAGCATCTTCAATTCCTACTGCTACGCGGATGAGTGTACGGGTAACGCCTCGTGCTACTTTTTCTTCTTCGGGAAACTCGGTGTGAGTAAGTGAACTGGGGTGAGTTACCAATGTTTCGACTCCTCCTAAGCTCACTGCAAAAAGGGCTACTTTTAGACTCTCGAAAAACTTTTTGGCTTTGGCTTCGGTTTTTACTGTAAAAGAAAATACTGAACCTCCACCAGAAGCTTGGCGTTCTTGTATTGCTTTCCCTTTATTTTGTGTATCAGTAGGATAATACACCTTTTCTACTTCAGGGTGTGTTTTAAGGAAATTTAATAGTTTAAGGGTATTGGCTTGAGCTTTTTCGACTCTTAGTTTGAGGGTTTTCATACTGCGCAAGAGCAACCAGCTATCAAACGGAGAAAGCAATGCCCCTATGGCTACTTGTGCAAAACGTATTTTCTCGGCTAAGGTTTCATCATTTACCACCACTGCTCCTGCGATAATATCGTTATGACCTCCTAAATATTTGGTAGCACTGTGTAATACTATGTCGGCTCCTAACTCTAAAGGGCGTTGTAACACGGGCGACATAAAGGTATTATCGACCATAGTGAGCAGATTATGTTTCTTGGCGATTTCTATTACCCCGCATATATCGGTAACGTCTAACAGAGGGTTGGAGGGTGTTTCTATAAAGATGGCTTTTGTATTAGGGCGAATGGCTTTCTCTATTTTGGTTAGGTCGGTCATATCGACAAAAGTAGCTTCAAAACCAAATTTATTGAAAATATCGTGCATAATGCGATAAGTACCTCCGTAGATATCTAAGCCTAACACAAAATGGTCGCCTGTTTTAAACATTGTAAAAACAGAAGAAATGGCAGCCATACCCGATGAGAATCCGAATCCGTGTATGCCACTTTCTAATTGAGCTATAAGACTTTCAAAATCCTTACGAGTAGGATTTGAAACGCGTCCGTATTCAAACTCTTGTTCTACACCGTATTCTTCAATAGGGAAAGTAGAAGCCATATTGATGGTGCTTCCCCAGTTTTCTGTGTTTTTATTGGCAGTTCTTACGCCGTGAATGGCTTTAGTTTCAAACTTCATTTCTTATATCTTTGCTATTAGAGCGACAAAAGTAGTACTTTTTTATATGTTACGCAAAAAAAGTTAATTATTAATGATGAATGGTCAGTGGTTAATGGTTAATGGTTAATGGTGAATTAGAGGTAGGGAATTATACAAAGATTATAGGAAACTTATAGGATAGATGGACAAAGAGTGGGGTTACAGTGGGTCTACAGTGGGTCTACAGTGGCTCTACAGTGGCTCTACAGTGGCTCTACAGTGGCTCTACAGTGGCTCTACAGTGGCTCTACAGTGGCTCTACAATGAGTAAAAAGCGATTAATGAATGAAAGGTAAATGAACAAATTATAAATGTAAGATGAATGTAAGGCGGAGGTAAGGTAAAGAAAAAATAAACTTTGTAAAAGGTCGTAGCACGACGGGCAAGTGAAAACTTTGGCAAAGTATAGGACGTAAAAGCAATGACAAGATGTAAGATAAGGTAAAGGGAGGTTAAACACAGCTTAGAAAATTATTTTACAAAAATATTTGTAAGTTTAGTAAGAAAAAAATACTTTTGTAACCTGTACTAATAACAAGACGGCACAGTATTTGTATTAAAGAAAAACGCTAAAAAAATAATTTGTACTATGGAACAAAGAACATCTGTAGATATCAGTCAGATAAACGAAATGATAGAGCGTGAAAGTGTGTTTATCGATGCGCTCACCAATGAGATGAACAAAGTGATTGTAGGGCAAAAACATATGGTAAATGCCCTGCTTATCGGGTTATTAGGCAAAGGACATATCCTCTTGGAAGGGGTACCTGGGCTAGCAAAAACGCTATCCATCAACACCCTTGCTAAATCGGTACACGGGTCGTTTAGCCGTATCCAGTTTACACCGGACTTATTGCCTGCCGATGTGATAGGAACAATGACCTACAACATCAAACAAAACGAGTTTTCTATAAAAAAGGGACCTATCTTTGCGAACTTTGTATTGGCTGACGAGATTAACCGTGCGCCTGCCAAAGTACAGTCTGCCCTATTGGAAGCAATGCAAGAGCGACAAGTGACCATTGGTGATTCGACCTTTAAGTTAGACGCTCCTTTTATGGTAATGGCGACTCAGAACCCTGTAGAGCAAGAAGGAACTTACCCACTACCTGAGGCACAAGTAGACCGTTTTATGCTTAAAACGGTTATCGACTATCCTAAATTGGACGAAGAGCAACGGATTATGCGCGACAACCTCAGCAATAGTTATGCAGTGGTGAACCAAACAGTGAGTTTGGAACAAATCCTAAAAGCACAAACAGCCGTGCGCGAGGTGTATATGGACGAAAAGATTGAGAAATACATCTTAGACATTGTTTTTGCGACTCGTTATCCTGAAAAATACAACTTGGCAGAGCTTAAACCACTTATTAGCTTTGGGGCATCGCCACGTGGTAGTATCAACTTGGCAATGGCGGCAAAATGTTATGCTTTCATCAAACGTCGTGGTTATGTAATTCCTGAGGACGTACGTGCGGTAGTATTTGACGTATTGCGCCATCGTATCGGTATCACCTACGAAGCAGAGGCTGAGAATATTACCTCAGTAGAGATGATTCACAAGATAGTGAATACCATTGAAGTACCATAGGAGATAAAAGGTAAAGCCAGCAAGGGCTCACAGTTGGGTATGTGAATGAGTAGCAGTTTTTGGGGTTACCAAGCAATGATAGAAGTACTCGAAATAGGCGAAACTAAAGCAGAGGTGAAAAACTACAAGGAGAGGCTTTCTCGGTGTGGTTACGACTTGCCGTGGGACGAAAAAGAGTTTGATATACAAAGCATCAATGAGCAACTCATTGCTGATGTACAAGAGAATTACGAGAGTTTTAAATGGCATTAAAATAGTTAATTAATTTTGGATACTAAAGAACTATTAAAGAAGGTACGCAAGATAGAGATAAAAACGCGCAAGCTCTCCGATAATATTTTCGGAGGGGAGTATCACTCTACCTTCAAAGGTCGGGGTATGACCTTCAGTGAAGTACGTCCGTACCAATTTGGTGATGATATTCGCAATATCGACTGGAACGTAACGGCGCGCTACAACGAGCCTTTTGTGAAAGTATTTGAAGAGGAACGCGAACTTACGCTAATGCTGATGATAGACGTGAGCGGTAGTGAGCTTTTTGGTACGAAACAGGAATTCAAAAGTGAAGTGATTACCGAAATAGCAGCTACCTTGGCGTTCTCAGCTTTACAGAATAACGACAAAACGGGCTTGATACTCTTTTCTGACCAAATAGAACTGTATATTCCCCCTAAAAAAGGGAAATCGCACGTGTTGCGCATCATTAGAGAGCTTATAGAATTTCAGCCCAAAAGTTTTAAGACTAATATCTCGGAGGCTTTGCAGTTCCTCAGTAGGGTAACGAAGAAAAAGGCAATTGTGTTTATGCTCTCGGACTTTATGGATAAAGGCTATGAGAAACCTATACAGATAGCTGCCAGAAAACACGATATTACCGGTATTCGCATTTATGACAAAAAAGAAACTGAATTACCTAACTTAGGTTATGTGATGGTAAAAGATGCTGAAACGGGAGCGCTGATGCGTGTGAACACCGCTTCATCGGCAGTGCGAAATGAATATGCAAAACAATATCACGAGACGGTGAACTATTTTGAGATGCTTTGGCAAAAATCGGGTGCAGGGGTAGTGAGCTGTAGAGACGATGAGAGTTATACCCAGAAGCTGTTGGGATACTTTAAAAATAGGTAAAAGGTAAAGCCAGCGAGGGCTCACAGTTGGGTATGTGAGTAAGAGGTAAGAGACTAAATTAAGTATTAAGCGGTAAAATGAGACGAATATTATATTTCATATTAATATTATTTGTATTTCCTACTCTTTACGCACAAGAGGTGAAGGTAGAGACTAATACAAAGAACATAAAAATAGGGGAACAGATAGAATACAAGATATCGGTAGAAGCCCCTGCTGATGCGGCTGTGGTATTTCCGGAAGGACAGAGTTTTAGTCCGCTAGAAATGGTAAAAGCCGACCCTACTGATACCTTGAAAGAGGGAGGTAAGTTTCGTTTGGAAAAAGCCTACTACCTTACCCAATTTGATGAAGGGAAGTACACCATTCCGCGACAAAGGATACACATCAGTAACAAAGACTACTATACCGACTCGCTACTTGTAGAAGTACATACCGTAGCGGTAGATACGCTCAAACAGCCTTTATACGACATTAAACCTATTACGGAAGTAGCCTCACCTACGGCTTCACGTATGTGGTTATGGATTATTTTAGGAATTATAGGACTTCTTTTAGTAGCAGGTGGATTATACTTCTTCGTCTTCCGCAAGAGAAAACTAACGGCTGAAGAAGAGCGCAAAAAGTTACCTCCTTTTGAGCGCGCCATACAAGACCTAAAAGACTTACAAAATTCTAAATACCTTATAGAATCACAACACAAAGCCTATTATACTCGGCTTACCGATATTGTAAAAGAATACTTGGAAGACGAGGTGCATATTTTAGCCAAAGAGAGTACCACAGATGAGCTTTTGGCTAAAATTAATGTTTTGCAAGAAGCAGGAAAGCTACACTTATCGGAAGAGACTATCAGCAACCTCAAACGGGTATTACAAAATGCCGACTTGGTGAAATTTGCCAAGAGTAAGCCCTCGGACAACAATGCTGAATACGACCGTGAGACCATTGAGAATGTGGTTATCAAAACTAAAGAGGCTATCCCTGTGGTAGTAGCCGAAGGGGAAGTACCTACACAAGACGCTTTCGCGATGAGCGTACTGAAAATAAGAGAACGCAGAAAAAGACGCAACCGAGTGGCTCTTATCGTCGCGCTTTGTTTTGTAGTATTAGCTCCTGTATTGCTTACGGGATATAGTATCTTGTACAACAAATACTTCAATACTTATGCGAGTATCAATCGCAGCGAGTGGGTAACAAGTGATTACGGTTATCCTATTACTGAGCTCACTACGCCAGAGATACTCATTCGCAAGCAAATAGTAGACGTAACGGAATACAAATCGATTATAGATAAGCAATATACTTTCTATTACGGCAGTCTTAATTCACCTTTATACATAATGACCAATATCATTACCTTTAAGAAAGACGCCCAACATACAGCACCTCAACAAGAGGAACAAGGCGGTGGACTTACCTTAGACCCACAAAAGGTGAATGAAATAGTGCTTTCGCAATTGGATAAAGCTAAGGCAAAGAACATCACTACCTTGCAGGAAGAATACACCTCGCCCGGCGGTGCAAAAGGTATAAAAGTTTTTGGCAAAATGAGTATTCCTAATGAGAAAGGTAAATACTTTAGCGCTTCTTATGAGCTGTACAGTTTTACTGAAAACAATGCGCTCCAACAAGTTCTTATCACCCATATAGACGAACCTAACGCCGATAAGATAGCACAAAGAGTTATCAATTCTATTGTATTTAAAACAGAATAATATGCTTAAAAATATTACTTTTGCCAATCCACAGTTCTTTTGGTTACTATTAGTCTTACCACTAATGGTGGCGTGGTATTGGTATTGGAATAAGAAATCTAAACCGAATGTAACTATATCTTCCACTATCGCTTTTAAGAAGATGAGTTCGTGGAAAGACCATTTATACCATTCTTTATTTGCCTTGCGCTTATTGGCAGTAGCCTTACTAATTATAGCATTAGCACGCCCACAAACCCATTCAGAAACTGCACACACAAAGATTACTGATGGAATAGATATCGTAATGGCAATAGACGTATCGGCGAGTATGCTTTCAAAAGACTTAAAGCCTAACCGTTTTGAAGCACTAAAAAAGGTAGCTTCACAATTTGTAAAAGACCGTCCTAATGACCGTATTGGACTTGTTATCTACGCAGGGGAAAGCTATACTAAAACTCCTGTGACTACGGATAAAGGTATTATCTTAAACGCTCTTTCGGAACTTACTTATGGACAAATAGAAGACGGTACAGCCATCGGTATGGGACTGGCAACGGCTGTAAACCGACTCAAAGAAAGTAAAGCCAAGAGTAGAGTTATTATCCTCCTTACCGATGGGGTGAACAACACAGGGTTTATAGACCCACAAACCGCAGCTGAGTTGGCTGCTGAGTATGGTATTAGAGTATATACAATAGGGATAGGCACCAATGGAACGGCGCTCTCTCCTTACGCACTCAATCCTGACGGTAGCATAATGTACCGTATGTTACAAGTGGAAATAGATGAGCCTCTAATGAAAAAGATAGCTGAAGTAACACACGGGAGATACTTTCGTGCCACTGACAACCAAAAGCTCCAACAGATTTACGATGAAATCAACAAGATGGAGACTACCAAGATTGAAGAGTTTAAATACACTGAGGTAGATGAGAAATTCAGACCCTTAGCGATAATTGCTGTTGTTTTATTACTTCTTGAGTTTTTATTAAAAAATACTATCTTTAGAAACGAAATATAAAAAATTGTCGTATCTTTGCCCCCGCAATGAAAAGAAAACTTATCAACATATTATTATCAGCGCTTATCCTGTTCTCCAATTCAGGGTGGGCGATTACTTTTCATTATTGTAAAGACACCTTATCGTCAGTGTCCTTAGAGTACCCTACTTCTGCGAGTGAGGAAGAGGAAGACTGTACTACAATGGACTCTTGCTGTGCTTCGGATGACGATGAGGACGAAACAGAAACTTCACATAAAAAATGTTGTGACGACATATCTATCACTTCTTCTATTTCTGATAGTACATCGGTAGTAAAGGTATTGGAGTTGCAATTACAACCCTTTGTAATAGCTACCCCTACCCTACCTATATTAGAGGAGGTAAGCATTACTGAGACGGTAAAGAAATCTATCACTACTGATTTCTTTACACAACTGAATGCTCCGCCTCTGTACGAATTGTACTGCCAGAGAGTGTTTTATTCAAGTAACAGGTAAAAGATAAAAGGTAAGAGGTAAGAAATTTACCTCTGTTTTCTAATCCTTAAATTCTAATTCCTGAATTGAATAAAACAGAACAATAATGTACAAAAAATATATCTTTTTATTAGGGCTGTTGTTGCCCTTGTCGCTCTTTGCTCAAAATTTTAGCAAAGGGAATGTAGTCGATGAAAACAACACACCACTTATAGGTGCTGATGTATATTGGGAAGGTACCCAAATAGGGACTTCTACCGATAACGAAGGAGCTTTTACCTTGAAACGACCTGAGGGAAGTTCTACTTTAGTAGTAAGCTATGTAGGGTATAAAAAGAAAACTGTGAAAGTAAGTGGTAACACACCCTTACACATTCAGTTAGAGCCCGAAACTACTTTGGAAGAAGTAGTAGTAAGCTACAAACGTGCTAATACAATGAAATCGCAGTGGCAAGTAGCCGATGTGCACACAATGAGCAGTGGGGAACTGCTGAAAGCCGCTTGTTGCAACCTATCGGAGAGTTTCTCTACCAATCCGTCGATTGATGTGAACTTCTCGGACGCTGTTACGGGTAACAAACAGATAAAGATGTTAGGTTTAACCAGTCCGTACATACTAATGGCAGAGGAGAATATTCCTACGATGCGCGGAGCTTCGCAAGCCTACGGACTCTCGTTTGTGCCTGGTACGTGGATTGAGAGTATCCAGATTACCAAAGGAGCAGGGAGTGTGATTAACGGGTATGAAAGTATTTCGGGGCAAATCAATTATGAAATAGAGAAGCCTATCAGTGCCATTCCTTTTTTCTTGAACTTATACGCATCGGAGGATAACCGCTACGAAATCAACGCACATACCAATAAAAAGCTCTCTGATAAATGGGCGACTACCCTCTTTGCTCACGGCAATGTGCGTCAGCAAAAAGCTGACCACAATCACGATGGTTTTATAGATAACCCGATAGGTAACCAAATCAACTTGTTGAATCGTTGGCAGTACGCCGATGCTCAAAAGGGTTGGGTAGGCTTTTTGAACCTCCATTATATGAAAGATGAGCGCCAGGCAGGCGAATTGCGCTTTAATCCGCTGACTGACAAAGGGACTACCAAAGCTTGGGGCAGTGAGGTAAACTCCGAACGCCTCAGCGCATCTAACAAAATAGGGTATGTATTTCCTGATACGCCTTATAAGAGCATAGGCTTACAAAACTCTTTCCAATCGCACAAGCAGGATTCCTACTTTGGTTTGAATCGCTATGATATACACCAAAAGAGTTGGTATGGCAACTTGATATACAACTCTATCATCACCAATACCAAGCACAAGTTTGCCACAGGGCTCAACGGTACTTACGACGATTACAACGAGATGCTTAGTACTAGGGCTCTCACAGAGGATTTTTCACGTGTAGACCGCTCGGTGGGTGCCTTCTTTGAATACACTTACGACAATTTGAGCAACTTCAGTTTTGTGGCAGGGGTACGCGCCGACAGTCATAATCACTTAGGAAACTTTATCACTCCACGCTTGCACGTGCGTTACAATCCTTGGAAGCAAGCTACTTTTAGAGTATCGGCAGGACGAGGCAAACGAGCTGCTAATGTGATTGCTGAGAACCAACAGCTCTTGGCTTCTGCACGAGAGTTTACTATCGTAGGAAGTAATGGTGGTAAGCTCTACGGTTTGAACCCTGAAATCGCTTGGAATTACGGCGTGAGCTTTTTGCAAGCGTTTAAAGTATTGGGCAAGAACGCTGAGTTCTCTATAGACTTCTACCGCACTGATTTTGACAATCAAGTAGTAGTAGATTTGGATAATTCACCCCAACAAGCCTTGTTCTATAACCTCAATGGTAATAGCTTTGCTAACTCTTTACAAGCTGAGTTTAGCATCACGCCTGTCAAAGGTTTGGACTTTAAAGCAGCCTACAAGTATTACGATGTGCAAACACAGTTTACCAAAGGACAATTGGAGAAAACTCTTACTCCCAAACACCGTTGGTTTGCCAATGTAGCTTACGAGACTCCCGAGCGTCACGAGAACAAACATTCGCAATGGAAGTTTGATGTAACTTTCAATTGGTTAGGAGAACAACGCTTACCTACTACGGCTACGAACCCAGTGGCTTATAGGCTTAACGATTACGCTCCCTCATTTGCTACACTCAATGCCCAAATCACCAAAGTATTCTCTAAGACTTTTGAGATATATGTAGGCGGTGAAAATATCACCAATTATAAACAAGAGAACGGAATTTTGGCTGCCAACGACCCTTTTGGTGCGTATTTTGATAGTACTATACAGTACGCTCCTGCTTTCGGACAGATGTATTACGCAGGATTAAGATTTAAAATTCTATAATTAGCAAATAATAGTTAGTGGTTAGAAAGCTAACGATTAATGACTAAAAACGAACAACTAATAAGTATTTTTCAGAATGAAAACACGTATTTTATTATGGGTAGCTTTGAGTTTCTTTGGACTCACTACCGCAAGTGCTCAACAAGCACCTAACAAAAACAAGAAAGTAGAGTTTGCCGTAGGAGGCAACTGCGAACAGTGCAAAGCGCGCATAGAAAAAGCAGCTTACAGTGTAAAAGGCGTAAAGAGCGCTAATTGGAACATCAAGAGTGGGAATATGACCCTTATTTTTGACGAACGCAAATGTAGCGAAAGCGATGTACAAAAAGCCATTGCCAAAGTAGGACACGACGCAGGCAAAGAACGCGCTGATGACGAAGTGTACAATAAGTTACACCACTGTTGCTTGTACCAACGCTTGCCTTAGAACCTAAGCAAAAACATAATCATAGGAAGAGATAAGTCCATCTCTTCCTATTTTTTTATCATTTGTATATAAAATATATCAAATAAAGTAGTATCTTTGCGACTGTTAAATTATTAGAGATGATAGATTACTATAAAACCTTAGGGGTAGAAAAAACTGCTACCCAAGACGATATAAAGAAAGCTTACCGCAAGTTGGCGCGCAAGTATCACCCTGATATGAACCCCAACGATAAGACGGCAGAGCAGAAATTTAAAGAGATTAACGAGGCTAACGAAGTACTTAGCAATCCTGAAAACCGTGCTAAATACGACAAGTATGGCGAACACTGGAAATACGGAGAAGAATACGAAAAAGCCCAACAACAGCAACGCTCCCAAGGTGGTTTTGGAGGATTTGAAGGCTTTGGCGGAGGTAACTACTCTGAGGGAGACTATTCTGATTTCTTCAGAGATATGTTTGGCGGACGGACTTCGGGATTTGGTAGAGGTTACGGTAGTGCCTCAGGTAAGTTTAAAGGACAGGATATTTTTGCGGATATGTCGCTACCACTGCGAGAAGTGGCAACTGCTCAGCAACGTACTTTTACGGTGAACGGCAAGAATATACGCATCACAGTACCTGCGGGGGTATATGAAGGGTTGCAAATTAAGCTAAAGGGTCACGGATACGAAGGATATAACGGAGGACCTAACGGTGATTTGTATATCACTTTCCATATTGAACCCGACGCTCAGTTTGAACGCAATGGCAACGATTTGAAAACTACTGTAAATATCGACCTATATACAGCTATGTTAGGTGGCGAAGTGCAGATAGACACCCTCAGTGGTAAAGTGAAAATGAAAGTAGCTCCTGAGACACAAAATGGCACTACGGTGCGCTTAAAAGGTAAAGGTTTTCCTGTGTACAAGCAAGAAGGCTCATTTGGCGACCTTTTTGTAACGTATCAAGTACAATTGCCTAAAAATCTTACGGAACAACAAAAAGCATTATTTGAACAACTTAAAAATTCATAATTATGAAAGATAGAATTTCAAGAGAAGACATCGTTCGTTTGTACAATATAGAAATCACATTCTTTGACGATTTAGAATCAAGTGGACTTATAGAAACGGAAGTGATTGACAACACTACTTACCTGCATTACGACCAGCTTTCGGCTTTTGAACGTTTTACTAATTGGCATTACGACCTTGATGTGAATATGGCTGGGTTGGAGATTATTCATAGGCTATTACAACAAATTGAAGAATTAAAGGGAGTGAGATTGGAGGTAAAAGATAATGGTTAATGATTAATGGTTAATTTGGGAGAAGCTTATAGAAAGCTTATAGGAAAGACGGTGCGAGCCGCACGGGTAGTCGTAGCACGACAGGCAGGTGCGAGCCGCACAGGCAGATAAACAATTAACGAACAAAAGACGAACAAAAGACGAACAAAAGACGAACAAAAGACGAACAAAAGACGAACAAAAGACGAAGGAAGGGCAAACAAATGACGAACAAAAGACGAAGGAAGGGCAAACAAATGACGAAGAAATGATGAAGGATAATGGGGGAAAGCTTAAGGATTGATTATTGCAGATTTAAAGGAGGTATGTTAACTTCATACTTATATATTTATGCTGTTTTAAACTTGATATCATTATAACAAAAGGAATGAAAATCATTACATTAACTACTGATTTTGGTTTACGAGATTACTCGGTGGGAGCTGTAAAGGGTGCTATTTATAGTAAGTGCCCCGAAGCTTGCGTGGTAGATATCTCGCATTTGATATCACCTTTTGATGTGTTTCAAGCTGCCTTCATCTTAAAGAATGCTTATGTACATTACCCAAAAGGGAGTATACATATCATAGGAGTAGATGCGGAGCGCACTCCTGAGAAAAGACATATGGTAATGAAACTGAACGGGCATTATTTTATCGGGGCTGATAACGGTATTTTTCATCTTTTAGCAGAAGATAAAAAGAACGCTGAACTGTATGAAATAAAAGGCGAACAAAGCACTGAACTTTTCCCTACGCTGTATTCATTCCCTTTGATTGCCCAGAAAATATGTGAAAATATCCCCCTTAACAAAATAGGCAAGAAAACCGATACGTATTTAGAGGCTACTCATTTTAAACCAGAGATATCTGCTGATAGACGTTTCGTTTACGGTACGATTATTTATATTGACCACTATGGCAATGCGGTGAGCAATATCAGTAGGAAATTATTTGAAGAAATAAGGCAGGATAGAGCTTTTGAGGTTATCTTTAATATGTATACCTTCAAAAAGATTTATAACCAATACAGCGAATTTATTGATTTTAGTGTTCCTCTTGACCTTCGCGCTCCTGATGGAAAACGAATGCTTCTGTTTAACGACCTCGACTATTTGCAGTGTAGTGTTTACAAAAGTGATACTCATACAGTGGGGGGAGCTTCTTCTTTATTAGACATCAATTACCTTGATAGAGTGAGCGTTCACTTCATTTAATAGCAAATAAAACAACCCAATGAAGAATGAGAAAAAAGTGAACGAAGGTAAAAATATGGAAACTTTTTTTGTTTATTAAGTTTTTTGTTATACCTTTGCCCCCGATTTAGAACACTTAATACAGTAATTTAAGAAAAATGAAAAAAATAATTACTACAGTTATCATAATAGTCCTTGTAGGATTAATGGGGCTCCGCCTATATTCTAACAAACAGAAAAATGCTGAAGAGGTAGCTATTGTAGCCCAAAAAGAAGCCCAAGTAGCCGTACGTGCTGCCAAAGTAACAGAAGAAAAAGTAGCCGACCTTTTTACGGCTAACGGTACTTTTGTAGCGGAACAAGACCTGAATGTATCTTCAGAAGTAGGAGGACAAGTCATAAAAATTTACGTAAAAGAGGGTGATTTTGTGAGAGCAGGGCAAGTATTGGCACAAACAAAAGCCGACAGAACCAATGTGCAGTTAGACAATGCCAAAGCGGTACTCGAAACTGCAAAATCGGATTTAAAGCGCTTTGAAAGTGCTTACCAAACAGGAGGAGTTACCGCTCAACAATTGGAACAAGCGCGCTTGCAACTCAAAAACGCCCAAGCAAACTACAATTCGGCAGCTATTGTATCGGGTGATACAGCGGTACGTAGTAAAATCAACGGGATTGTAACTAGCAAAGAGGTAGAAGAAGGAACACTTGTAAGTGCCGGACAGACGTTATTCAACGTGGTAAATATCGACAATTTGAAATTGAAAATTACCGTAGATGAAAGTCAAGTAGGAGAACTAAAAGTGGGGGATGTTGTTAAAATAAAACCTAGTACTTCCTCAGAATTAGTAGACGGAAAGATTATTTTTATCGCACCGAAATCTAATGGAGCTCTCAAATTCCCCGTAGAAATATTGGTAGCCAACAAAGATAAAAAGCTAAAAGCGGGAATGTATGCGACTGCACAGTTCGGCAGTGGTAATGATGAGGTTACAGCTCTTGTGGTACCTCATTCTGCTTTCGTGGGTAGTGTGAGCCAAAATAAAATTTTCAAAATAGTAAGTAGCAAAAATGCTAAAGGTCAGGAGGTGCTTAAAGCTGAAATGGCAAATGTGAAAAGCGGTCGCAATTTTGGTGATAAGGTAGAAATCATCAGCGGACTTACTGTTGGTGAAGAAGTGATTACCAGTGGACAAATTAATATAGATAACGGAACACCTGTGAAAATAGTAGAGTAACTTACTATTTATCTTAATATTTGAATCTCTCCGTCTGTATCAAACCTAATCAGACGTGAGGGATTTTTTATTTGAGTATCGTCTTGACGGTAAGGTACTACATAATCACATTGCGCAATAATTTGGGGATTAATGAGTTGGTAATACAAAGGTGTTGGCTCTCCACTGATATTAGCAGAGGTAGAGACTATAGGTTTGCCAAAATCGGCAATCATCTGTTGGCAGAACACATCTTGCACGACCCTAATGGCCACTGTATTATCAGCAGCTATCACGTTCTTAGCCAAATGCAAAGGGTGACTATAAATAATAGTGGTAGGCTCTTGCAAGGTTTGAAGATAGGTAAGCACCTTAGGAGGTATATCTGTTACATAGTGCTGTAACATCTCTGTATCACTCACTAAAATGATGAGGCTTTTGCTCTCACTGCGTTGTTTTATTTGGAAAATCTTAGCTACCGCTTCAGGATTTGTAGCATCACACCCCAAACCCCAAACGGTATCGGTGGGGTATAGAATTACCTTTCCTGCCTTTAATATTTCAGTTATCAGATGGTTATTTGCCATTAGTTTTGTAATTTTGCCCGCAAATATATGTAAAAAATGTATACCTCCATCATATCATTCTTTAAAAGTTTTTCTTTCTTCAAAGGGTGCCTCAAAACCATTGCGGTGCTTATTCCCTTAGGGTTGGGCTATTGGTTTGACCTAATGGATATTGGCTTACCCATAGCTTTGAGTATTGTTGCAATTTCGCCCAGCGATATTCCAGGGAATCAAAAACACCTCTATGGTGGTCTTTTCATAGCAACATTACTAGCAACTATCAGTTCTACTTTGGTAAACCTCACGGCTCCTTACGAATACTTGTTACTGCCTACCATATTTCTACTCACCTTCGGAAACGCTTATATTTCGTTATACGGACATCGCGCTACAATGGTAGCTTTCGCGGGATTATTTGAGATAGCCTCTACTTTAGCCCACTTGCAAACAGGGTGGGGTATTGTTTTGTACAGTGGTTGTGTGTTATTAGGAGGTTTGTGGTACAGTGTATTAGTGTATATATTCCTAAAAATACGTCCACGTTTGTACAGTGAACAGCTATTAGGGAAGTGCTTTGCTCTTACGGCAGAGTATTTTTCGGTAAGAGCTGATTTACTCATCGCCAAAGACAGAAGCGAGGGACTCAAAAAGCTCATCAACCTGCAAACAAGCCTCAATGAAAAATATGAAAAGCTCCGTGAAGCCGTACTTGATTCACGGAGCAAATCAGGTAAAACCGATTACCTGCAACGCCAATTTTTAATGTTTATAGAGCTGGTGGATATCTTCGAATTAGCTTTAGCCAACCCCGTACAATATGAGAAAGTGGACAAGGCTTTTGCCGAGCATCGCGAATATTTACAAACTTATGTAGATTTCCTCAAAGAGCTATCGAGACAGCTACAACAAATGTCCGAATACATTGGGTCACGCAAAAAGATACAATTAGACAACTGTTTAAAAGACTTATTAACGCAAACCAAAGAGAAGAACGAAGCCTTGAAAGCACTTTCAGAAGTATCGGAAGAAGATAAAGAACGCGCTTTGCTGTTGCGAAATTTTTATATCTACATAGAAAGTCAGTATCATTCTATTGAAAATATCCGACATATTTTTGAGAACTATTACAGCAACGATGCAGGGGTACGCGATGAGAGTACTTATCGCAAGTTTGTGAGTTACCAAAACTACTCGTGGCGACGGCTCAAAGACCATATATCTTTAAAATCTACCTTTTTTAGGCACGCAATGCGCCTATCTATAGTGGTATTTTTGGGTTACCTCATAGGTGATATATTCCCTATCAACAATGCCTACTGGATTATCCTTACCATCTTCATTATTATGCGCCCTGGTTTTGGGATTACCCAAGAGCGCTCACTCAGCAGGGTTTATGGCACTATGATTGGTGGGGTTACTTCGTTTGCAGTGATTTACCTACTCCCCTACCCTAGTTTGTACCTCTATGTCGCTATTTTGTGTATGCCTATTGCTTTTGGGTTGATTCAGGAGAACTATATGTACGCTTCTATATTCATCACTATCAGTGCGATATTTATTTTTGCACTGATTACACCTAATGTTTACAGCCTTATTTATGACCGCCTATTGGATACCGTTATAGGGGTTGGGCTATCGTTTGCAGGGAATTATCTCATTTTGCCTACGTGGGAACACAATACTTATAGGGAAGCGGTTACCAAATCAGTAAAAGCTAATATCGGTTACTTACAGCAAGTAAAAGAGATTTTTAACACCGGAGAAGGGATTACCACTGCCTATAAAGTATCGCGCAAAGAAGCTGTGTTGGCACTCTCAAACCTAAATACCACCTTCCAACGAATGTTACAAGAGCCGAAGTTTATGCAGTACAAAAATCCATCAGTATACGGGATTATCGTGATACAGCAAGCCTTCTTAGCCTCTGTGGCTTCGTTTGGTATTAGGTTGAACAGCAAGAAAGTAACCTTCCCTAAAGCGGTATTCAACGAGGCAATTGAGAGTCTTATAGCAGCCTTGCAACACTGTTTGACGTTACTTGTTGAACCTACGGCTACTGCTCAAACTGATTATAAAATGCCTATTGAACAATTTAATCAGTCCATTAGAGAAATAATAGACACTCATCAAAATACAGATACCTCTTCACCTATCTCAATGCGAGAGACACAATTCTATGGAGAACAGTTCAACTATCTGTTTGGATTAGCGAAGAACTTAGAACAAGCTATTCGGTCTATCAATACGTAATAAAAACTAAGGCGTCACCAAATTGATGACGCCTTAGTTTTTATTATTTATCTTATAATTATAATTGTTCTACAAATGGAATAGTTACTAACCAAAAGCCTTAAAGTAAAGCTTCGAGGTTATTGAAAACTTCTAACATAAGTATAGTATTTTAAGATAAAAAGCAATATCTCTTAGCGAATTGTTTTGGGGTCTACCCCCATATTCACAATCGCTTGGCGAATATCAGCAAAAGTTTTGAGATTAGCCTTCCCTTTTACCAATTCGTAATTGGTTCCTTTTTTAAGGTAATTAATCAAGCTAGTCTGTCCTCCAAAGTAAGAAGGTTTAACTTGGTCAATAGAAGTACCATTTTTAAGTGCTGTAAAGAACATACTATATTGGTTCGCACGTTCCTCTATCTCTCTTCTACCTTGGTTAAATTCAAACATTACCACACTCCAATCATTGCCTTCCAAACGTTTTAAATTCATTTTCACTCTATCTACAACTTCTTCAGAACAAGCCTGTGAATTAAAGCGTTTCATATCTGTAACAAAGGTTTCTGTAAGCGATACATTTTTAGCGATAGGTCGAGTAGTATTCTCTCCTCGTTTCACTGTTTTAGGATCGCGTGGCTCACTTATAGTTACAGGTCTTTCAGTATTGTAAGAAGGGGTAACTGTTTTAGGTGTTCTTCCTACTGTAGTTTCATTTCTATTAACAACAGTTGCTTCAGATTTGGTAGCAGGTTGCTCTTCTCTCTTAGGTCTTTCTACAGCCACTTCCACTTGGTCACGTGCTTTACTTTCTCTAATTATTCTTTGCAAATCTGTTTGATAAGACTTTAATTCAGAACTACCTCCTTTTAAATAAGGACGCAAAAGGCTATCTACTTGTTCACTATTATAAGCAGAATAATCAAAATCCTTTAAGAAATTTTCCCATACGGCTTTTTCAAACTCAGGTCGTAATTTATCTGTAAGGAAATTGCGCTTTTGGGCTTCTGCTATAAAAAGACTTCCCTTAGGGTCTGCGTGAGTTTCTTTCCAATTATTCACATCCAAAAGAAATGCCATTGCAGGCGAAATCAAATCTATTTTAAGAGTATCTTTGCTATTTGCTTCCACCATTTTAGCTAACTTATTGAGTTGTTCTTCACTTAATAACAGAGTGTCTTTCCCCTCTTCTTTGAAGCTAACAACCAATTTTGTCTCAGCGATAGGCAAGCTCTTTTTTAACCTAATATAAGAATCCTCAATCTCGTAAGTGCGCTCATCTATATTGGTTAAGAAGTGCATTTCGTCTATTTCACTCTCCGAATTGATTGCCACATAAGCCTTCACAGGATTTTTAAGCATCGGGAAAATAAACCAATAGCCTACACCTACTAATATTAAAACAAAAGCAACAGCCGAAGCAATCTTTATCCAAAACGCACGAGACTTAGTGTTCATCTCTATCGCTTCGCCTCGTTCAGTGGTAGCAACTCCTCTGTTTACTACTGATAAACCATTAGAAAACTCAGGACTCTCTGAGCCAATCATTTGTGGATTGTAAGCTCCTTTAGCTCTATCAAAATTAACCTCTCCGCTCTTCGATATACTAATAACTCTTCCTGTATCTTGATTTTCAAACTCAAAATGGTATAAGTTCTCAGGTAAAACAATCTCTACAGGCGAATCACTACGCAAGTTTTTACTAAATACAATACCATTGATTTTTAGAGATACTGAAGTTATAGTACTCGAAATAATCGTAAACTGATACTTTTCAAAAGGTACTGATAAGGCTACCCTATCATCTACCATATAGTTACTCTTGAAAACAATACCATTGTAACTAAGGTTGAATACATTACGCGCCTCATCTCCTTTTAGTAAAAAGTAATATCCCTTTGTATTAGAGTATAGCTTAGCTTTAAAAGTCGTACTCTCTAATGATAAGAACGAAATGTATTTCTCAAATTCTCGTTGAGGAGTTTCCACGTACACCTTAAACTCTTTTGGAGCAAACGGAATTAAATCAAAAGTATAATTGTTTTGTACTTTCTTGATATAACCTCTTTTTATTGCTTTCTTAATCGTATCGTGATAAGAGAACATCTCGTGGTATCTTGATTTTTCAAGAAGCACTTCAATAGTATCATCGTCCGAAAAGACTTCGTTCATATAGGTAGCTCCCACGTCTTTACCATTCTTCATAAAAGCTAATATCTTAATATTAGCATTAGAAGGCACAAACCGAGAAGCTCCACTACTTCCTCCTGCATTGGTTGTTTGGAAAGTAGATGTACTTGTTCTGGGTATTGCGTATTCTGGAAAGAGAAAGTCAATACTATAAGCTCGAGGGTCTTCCACAAATTCTTTGCGCAAGAACACAAGGTCTTGGTATTTCTCAAACTCAGGACGGTAAGGCATATTGAAGTACTTATCTACCTCATAAATATCCATATAAGGGAAAACCTTAGGCATATAGCTTTGGTCTAATGCGAAAGAAGCCGTTACTGGTTCCTCTACCAACTGCTTTTCATACCCTCTCAGAAGATTAAAATATGGGAATATATCCTCTTTTTCATTGAGTAACGGAATATTGTTCTCGTAATTGATATGCTCTGCAAAGTACATATCCATTAACAAGTTCAATACTTGTCGTACCCCTCTCCATTGTAAAAAATGTGGTATATACAATGAAATGGCTATATACACACCGCTTTGTCCATTCACTTCTTTTGAGGAACGGTATTGTGTGTATATCTTGTAACTATTGCTAAACTGCAATGTGTAAAAATCTACACGCGGGGTGTGTATGCGTATAAAGGCACTGATATCTTTCAATCTGTCCTTTACTTCTTGCAGCTGAAAGTTAACTCCTTGTGAGGCTAACACCTTGCATCCCTGCTTGTAACCCCATATTGTTAGACCTATTGTATTAATTTTGGATTCCATAGTATTTTTTGAGATTCTGCTAAAATTGGTACAAAAGTACACATTATTTTTAATATACAAAAATTTTATTGTAAAAAAAATACCTACAAAGGTAAATTTCCCTTATAGGTATCAAAAATTATAATTGATATGAACTATTTAAATCCTTATAATTTATTAGTTTCCAGCAGGTTGCTCAGTAGCAATTTCCGCTTTGGGCTCTTCAGCCTTTTCTGCAGGTTTTGCCTCTACTTTTGCTACTTCTGCTACAATTTCAAATGGAAAATCAACAATTACTTCACGGTGTAAACGGATAGAAGCATTGTATTTCCCAGCACGTTTGAGAGTGTTACCAGCGATAGAAATAAATTTCTTATCAATATCGTGACCCGCTTTGGCTAATTCTTGTGCCAAATCACCATTATTAATTGACCCAAAAAGCTTATCTCCAGCACCTACTTTGGCAATGATTTTTACCGCCAATGACGAAAGTGCTTGAGCTGTTTTCTTAGCCTCATCAATAATGTGTTGCTCTTTGTAAGCTTTCTGTTTTAAATTTTCAGCTAATACCTTTTTTGCTGAGGGAGTAGCCAAAATTGCAAATCCTTGCGGAATGAGGTAATTACGTCCGTAGCCGTTCTTTACTGTAACGACATCGTCCTTAAAACCTAAATTATGTACGTCTTGTTTTAGTATAATTTCCATAGTTTCTACTCCTGTTATTATTTTAATAAATCGGCTACATAAGGCATTAATGCCAAGTGGCGTGCTCTCTTCACAGCGGTAGCCACCTTGCGTTGAAACTTCAATGAAGTACCAGTAAGACGACGAGGTAACAACTTACCTTGCTCGTTTACAAACTTCAAGAGGAAGTCAGCATCTTTGTAATCAATGTATTTAATACCTGATTTTTTAAAACGACAATATTTCTTTTGTTTTGAAGTGTCGATGTTTAGCGGAGTAAGATATTTGATATCTCCTTTTTTTTGTTCTACTGCCATTTTCTTACGCTTTTTTAGTGTTTAACTTTGCTCTTCTCTTTTCAGCCCACTCAATGGCGTGCTTGTCTAATTTCACAGTCAAGTAACGCATCACGCGCTCATCACGACGGAATTCTAATTCAAAAGCATCAATTACTTCACCAGCTACTTTAAACTCGAAGAGGTGGTAAAATCCGCTTTTCTTGTTCTGGATTGGGTAAGCTAATTTCTTCAAGCCCCAATTCTCTTTTGCTACAAATTCTGCACCCCTTGAAGTAAGAAAATTCTCAAACTTTTCTACTGCTTCCTTTATCTGTGTATCAGATAAAACGGGATTCAAAATGAAAACAGTTTCGTATTGATTCATAAATAAAATGATTAATTTTTAATTCGAGGTGCAAAAGTACTACAATTATTTTACCTGACCAAATAATCTGCAATATTTTTTACAAAATAATATCCAAATACCTGACAATGAACAATCATCAGAACTCTCTCACCTTTCTTAAAATCTATATTAAACCTTCTTGTATCAAATTATGCAAGTGTATAATCCCCTCGTATTGCCCTTCACGCGTTACCAATAACTGCGTAATTTTATTCTTCTCCATTAGGTGTAACGCATCAATAGCCAAATTCTCTAAGTCAATCGTCTTAGGGTTAGCACTCATTATATCTTTAGCCACCAATCCTTTTATACTATCCGTTTTACTGAGCATTCTGCGGATATCCCCATCAGTCACTACCCCCACAATTCGTCCATTATCAATCACAGCAGCTACCCCCAACATCTTTTCCGATATTTCCACAATCACCTTCTTAATATCAGTATCCGGAGCCACTTCGGGTTTTTGGTTGTGCACTACAATGTCAGCCACTTTCAAATACAAACGTTTCCCTAATGCTCCACCGGGGTGATATTTAGCAAAATCACTGCTACCAAAATGCTTCATTTCAAGCAAACACACCGCTAAGGCATCTCCCAAAACCAACTGAGCGGTAGTGCTAGTCGTCGGAGCTAAGTTATTAGGGCAAGCCTCTTTCTCTACGTGAGCGTAAAGCACACTATCAGCCTGTTGGGCTAAAACCGAATTTCTGTTAGAAGTAATTGCTATCAATTTGTTATTACCGCGTTTGAGCAATGGTACCAATACTTTTATTTCGGGCGTATTACCACTTTTTGAAATGCATATCACCACATCGTCCTGTTGTATGATGCCCAAGTCACCGTGAATCGCATCAGCAGCGTGCATAAAGATAGCAGGCGTACCAGTAGAATTCATTGTCGCCACTATTTTATTAGCAATAATAGCACTCTTCCCGATACCCGTAATCACCACACGCCCCTTCGATTGCAATATATACTCCATCGATTTAGTAAAATCGTCATCTATATAGTCTACTAATTTAGCAACTGCCTGAGCTTCTTCACTGATAGTTTGTTTGGCAATGGTTATAATTTCTTCTGTTTTCATTCTCAATAAATTGTTTTGCGTGAGGCAAAAGTAATACTTTTTTTGTTCATATAAAAACACCATTCGCTTTTTTGCTTTCTAACAAACATCTTTTCTATACAATTAAAACGCTTTATTCACTCGCTTTTTGCGACACTCTCTTGGCTAAAAAGAACTGTTTGCCGTGCTACGACCTTCTGTATAAGATGAAGCCTTGAATAGCTATTTTACAAGGCACATCTTTGATTTTGTTTTAAATTTGAAATCAATTTTGCTTAATTTCTGAAGCACAGCTTCACTTCTCTACTTCAAACTCACACTATCTACTATCCCCACATACTTTGCCCAAGTTTGAGATTTTGGAAAAGTTGGAATCACCTTCGCCCTCCTATCCATTTTTCACTTTAAACCTTTCGTTTTTCCACTCTTCACCCTTCGTCTAATTAACACTTTTTAACTCTTCAATCTTCGCTCTTAATCCCTCATTCTTAATTACTTATGTACCCTTTCTATACCAATCTTCCAAGATTCGTATAAGCTTCCTATAAGCTTTCTATAAGCTAACTATACCATAACTCTATCTTCGATACTTTCCGATTCTCTCCGAGATTCTCCGATAACACACCTTTGCAATCCCCACTCTATTGAAAAAAAATAAGGCAATGGTTTCTTACCATTGCCTTATAATAATTATTTTTTGTTCTCTTCTTTGCTCATTCCTTTTTCACTTCTTGTGCCATTACATCACAAGAACTAATAAGTATAATAATACCTGTTTCATAGCCTTATCTTTTATTCTTCTCTTTCTCAGCCCATTCTTTTTTGAGTTCTTCAGCCCAAAGTAACTCTCTACCTACTTCTTTTTTTATAGCAGGTTCACTGTTATGTGAGTGACGCGAACTTTGAGTGTCAAACAAAAAATCATAACTTCCCGCTACAATGCCTTTGCCCTCTATATAAGCAAAGCGGTCAATGCCACGATGATAAGCCTCTAACCCCGAGCGATTATTCCAAGCAGTGAACGTCCAAAACAGATAAACAGTATCTTTACCCCGTTTTTCTGTACCCGATAAGTAAATACTTTCAAAACAACTATCCAAGAAAGATTCTTTATCTTCCATCGGTGAAGCATATTTACTAATATGTGTTCCTTTGTTCAATTCTTTTTTTAACTCAGCATAAGTGACAAAATCTTGCTTTGTATTGATGATATTACTATCGTTCAAGTGCACTTTTGAAGAATAATCCATCAACTGAAAAACTTCTACTAAACAGCATCTCGCTTTATAATACTTGTCGCCTTCTTTTTTTACTAAAGAGAAGGAGTTTAAGAATTTATTTTTATTACTTCTGCGAACTTCTTCTATCTTAACAACAGCTTTTTCGACCTCTTCCTTAGAGACTTCTACCCAAGAGTTAGCATTGTTCATATTAGGTAATACCGAGATGAGGGTTAAATAATTATAACCAAAGAAAACTCCCTGATTATAAACGTTATACATCTCAATCTCTTTTCCTTCATAAAAAGAATGAGGGCGTAATGTATAGTGTTTTACTTGATAGTTCTTTTCTAAATCCTCTAAAACTAAATATTTCTGTGAAAAAGAACACTGAAATAGCAAGAGAATAATAATTGCAATTAATCTTTTCATAGCCTATTAAATTCTTTTTCTTCTCGTTCTTTCTCCTTTTCAGCCCACTCTTTTTTGAGTTCTTCAGCCCAAAGTAACTCTTCCTTATAAGGACGTCTTACTTTTAGCCAGTCTCCCCCTCTATAATATACTTTTCCTTTTGGAAAAAAGTAATCATCATAAGTACCAGCTACAATTCCTTTGTTTTTGATATAAGCAAACTGATAGATACCTCTATTAAAAACATTTGCAAATTGATAAAAATAATAGATAGTATTACCTTCTTTTTCTTCAATATTAGCTAAATAAATATGTTCCTGATGTTTAGGAATTTCTATAGGAGGATACTCATTCCAATCAAGAGGAAATTTGGTATTTACCTTTTTTTGATACACTTCTTTTAATAAAGTAATAGGCACTATAGGTTGGTGGGTATTGATAATATAGTTTCCTGTAGCAATAATCATTTGCTCAGGAGAGTCTATACAATAAAAAGATTCTGCCATACACTCTTTACTTACATAATATGTATTTTTTACTTTTTTTACTAACTTCAGTGTATTAGGTATAGGTTTGATTTCCTTTTCACTAATTATTTCATAGCCAAGTACTTTATTTTCCAATCCTTCAAAAAGCTTCTTAGTAGAAAATAAATTATTCTGAACCTTTTTTAAATCTATTTCTTGCCAACTATTCTTGCTTTCAAGGTCAGGGAGTACTGAAAACAAGACTATAAAATCACTATCCAAGTCTTTGCCATAGTTTTTAGAAAACACATTGTAGATTTCTATTTCATAATCCACCTTATAAGGCAAAGTACTAAGAGTATATTTTTTTACGGTATAATTGCTTGTAATACTATCTAATAGTATATATTTTTGTTCTTGTGCCATTACAGCACAAGAACAAAATAATAATAAATATAAAATTAACTGTTTCATATCCCCATTCTCTTTCTCTCTTCTTCTTTTTTAGCCCATTCCTTTTTGAGTTCCTCTGCCCAGAGGAGTTCATTTTCGGGAAGACGTTTTAGTTTACGCCAATTACCTGTTTTATCAATAAAAAAAGGGCCTGGCATAAAATGATTAAAATACACACCTGCCACAATTCCTTTCCCTTTAACATAGCCAAAACGACTTATGTTCGTATGTAAATTCTCATAAAATTGGTAGAAACAATATATCATATCCCCTCCCCTTTCTTCTATGTTCGAAAGATAAGTATTTTTAAGAAAATCGGGGATTCCACAAAAAGAATCGGTATTTTGTTCAAAAGGGAAATCCTGACAAAGAGGAGATAACTTCCTAAAAAAATCTCTTAAAGCACCAATAGGTGTTATAGGCTGATTGACATTGAGAATAAAACTTTTTGTAGCTATTGGTATGGGAAAAGAGTCGTTTATACAATAAAAATCTTCCACCCAACAATACTTACTTGCATAATATTCTCCCTTTATTTTTTTGACTAATTTTACCTTATTAATATATATATATTTTCATTAGAAAATACTCCGAATACTTTATGCATAATTCTTCTAAAAATGTTTTTTGTTGGAAAAAAGTTATTTTTAATAGTTTTATAGTCTATTTTTTCCCAATTTGTTTTGCTATCAAGCTCAGGGAGCACCGAAAAAAGCACTATATAGCAATCATCTTTACTATTCCCGTCATAAAATACATTATACATTTCTATTGTATTCTTAGCTCCATAGGGTGAAGTATCAAGTGTATACTGTTTTACCTTATATTTAGCGGTAAGACTATCAAGCAATATATATTTTTGTTCTTGGGCTTCTATAGCCCAAGAACAAAAAAGTAATAGGTATAATAACTGCTTCATTTTCCTTTCTTCCAGTTTTCCAATTGTTTCTCTTTATCCGCCCATTCTTTTTTAAGCTCCTCTGCCCAAAGTAGACGATTTTTAGGTTCATTTATTATTTTTGTCCAATCGCCACCTAAAATATCTCTTTTTCCCCTTGAATAGAAGAAATCACCATAGGCACCCGCTACAATTCCTTTATCTTTAATATAAACAAGTTCATCAATACTTCTGTCCTCATAATTACAAAATTGATAAAAATAATACATTACATCACTCCACTTTTCTTCTATATTAGAAAGATAAGTGCCTTCAAGAACATTAGGAATATGAAAAGCCAAATTTTCTCTATCTAAAGGGAAAGGGTGATTTGGAAGCACTCTTTTATAATCTTCCTTTAGTACATTTATAGGCTTTATAGGTTGATTAGTATTAAGAATAAAATTCTTGGTTGCTACTTGCATATCACGTGGATAGTCCATACAATAAAACCCTTCTATACGACACTTTTTTCCTACATAATATTTGTCTTTTATCTTTTTTACCAATCTTACTCCGCTAATATCAAACGCTTTTTCAAGAGAAACATTAAACACTCTATGTTCAGTTTTTTTAAAAATTTCTTTAGTAGGAAAAAAGTTATTTTTTATCTCCTCATAATCTATCACTTCCCAATTTGTTTTACTACTAAGGTTAGGAAGTACAGAAAACAACACTATATAGTCTCCACCTTCATTTAAACCATAAAGTTTTGAAAAAACATTATATATTTCAATAGTATTCTTAGGACCATAAGGAGAAGTATCAAGCGTATAGTGTTTTACCTTATACTTGGCGGTGAGGCTATCTAATAGTATATATTTTTGTTCTTGTGCCATTACAGCACAAGAACAAAATAATGATAAGTATAATAATACCTGTTTCACAGTTTATGGAGTTTTAGGGAGTACAAGTTGTTCCACTTTTACCCAATTTTTGTTGTTTATCTAAGTCTTTTTCTTTCTCTGATAATGAAGTTTCTTCTACTACTCCTGCTTTTGCCATAGCACGGGCAGTTTCCAATGAAATCTTTGTATTAGGGAAAGACATTATACTCTGTGCTAAACTCTCTATAAAATTAGAAAACTTATCGTGTTGCTCTACTCTTATAAGTGTGTACATCTTTGTTTTGTTTCTATTTCCTATAGGAAACTCTTTCATATATACAGAAGGATATTTCTGATTAAAAGCTACAGCTCCCAAAGTTTGTAGTTCATATATAAGATAAGAATGTATTACTTCGTGATAAATAGTGGCTAAAATATATTCTTGTGAAGCCCTAGTTATAATATCATCATTTAAGTATATATCACAATCTAAGGTGTGTACATTGCCAGATATGCTTCCCTTAGGTACAGTATAAGCTACATCACCTTTATGGAGAGTATCTGTTGCAAAAGATTTATTATGAACTGTAATATTAAACTTATCACTTGTCCCAAAAGTATTCCGCATCAATCTCGCTATATCGTTATTTAAGTTAGGGGCTTGAGCTAAAAGCGCCTTTGCACACGGGTTGGTAAGAGAGTCTTTTATAGTATCTTCTCTTTTGTCTTGCTTTTTCTCTTCTTTTTCCTCTTCCTCTTTTGCCATACCTGCTCCTACATTACTACTGCTACCTCCGCCACCTATGGCTCTTCTTTTTTCTCTTAGCTCTTGAAGAGCTATTCTCTTATCTTCTCTATCTCTATCATCATAAAAGTCGCCATAACCATATGGTGAATAATCATAATACGTATAATGAGGAAAGTCAGATTTATTTCTACTTTTTCTAGGAAATCTACCATAAACAGTAACAGGCTCTAACATAAAGTAGTCTTTTCCTCCACCCCCACCTTCGCCTCTTCCCTTTTGGTCACCGTCATCTCCTTCATCATCTATAGAAAAAGGCAGAGGTGCAATAATAAAAGGACAACTTCTACATATAGGCTTTTCCGCAGTTGCTGAGGCCTCGTTATTATCTATAATTCGATAACTTCCTTTGCGTTTGGGTACTATTTTATGAGTAATAACTCCATCTGTCATTCGGTAAGCCGAAAGAAAGACACCTTTAGTATCAAGCAAATAAAAATCAGCATTTATAATACGACGATCTGCCATAATACTATCTATCTGAGTAAGAAAAAGATATTGCTTAGTCTTCCCATCTTTTTTAAGGAAGAGTACTTCTCCATTGAGTTCTGTTTTAGAGATCCTCACAGGCACTTTGGCATAAGGCATTTCCTCAAAGTCTTTCATTTGCTCAAAATACCGCCAATCGGTTTCTAATTCAATAAACGGGTACTTCCTACGGCTTACACTGTTGGCTGTACGTTTCTGGTTTTCCGAAGCCTCAAAAAGGCTCTTGGCTTCGTCTAAGCTCACTACCGCTTGTGGGTCTACGGCAGGAACAGGGTCTTGTTGTGGTGCCTCAGGGGCATCTTCACGTTGGCAATAAGTAAGCGCAAGGGCTACCAATGCCAACATTCCAAATTTGATAATTTTATGACTCATTGTTTGTTTATTTTTGCCCCAAAAGTATAATGTATTTCTTTAAAAGTCAATAGGCAAAAGTAAATTTTAACATTTCGTTCCTCTTTCAAACTTTGCTGAAAAATAGGGTAAATCCTTCATTTTAACATTTTTTTCTCAATCATTTTGCCCAAACATTGCTGAAAACTCAAAGTTTAAGTCAAATCATTGTATTTTTTTCAATAACACAAACTATAATATTTAACACATTTTAACCCTCTACAATCTGTAAATTTAACTTATTTCTTTCTAAGCCTCTCCAAGAATTCCAAATAAACTCTCATTTTCTCATTCTCACATTTTCTCATTCTCTCATTTTCTAATTTTCTCATTTTCTAATTTTCTCATTTTCTAATTCTCCCACTTCCCTGCCATCGTGTTACGACCGCCTACTGTGCTACGGCTATTTTCTATATAACCTCCTTTTTTCACTTTTTCTCCAAAAAATTTCCATCATCAAAATATTTTTTCTACCTTTGCAGGAATTTTGTAAGGTAAATAGTTGCCTTACTGAACTTATATCAATGGAAGAACCAGTATTAGATTTAAAAGAAGTATCAGTATATCAAAAGAATACCCTCATTCTCTCCAATGTAAATCTCACCATTGGAAAAGGTGAATTAGTGTACCTTATCGGCAAAACAGGGTCAGGAAAGAGTAGCTTAATCAAGTTGCTCTACGGCGATTTACCCCTTACCAAAGGAAAAGGAAAAGTCGTTGGTTTCAACCTAAATAAACTCACCGAAGACGAAATCCCTCTGCTCCGCCGTAAACTAGGAGTCGTATTCCAAGATTTCAAACTGCTTACCGATAGAAGCGTGCACGATAATCTCGCTTTTGTGCTGAAAGCTACCGGATGGACTGATAAAGCAAAAATACAACAGCGCATAAAAGAGGTACTTGCAAAAGTAAAAATGCAGAATACAGGTTTTAAGTTCCCTCACGAGCTATCAGGAGGCGAACAACAACGCATAGCTATCGCACGTGCCTTGCTCAACAACCCCGAACTCATCTTAGCCGATGAACCTACAGGTAACTTAGACCCCGAAACCAGTGTAGAAGTAATGCAAGTCCTAAAAGAAATCAACGCCTCCGGACGAACCATACTTATGGCAACTCACGACTATGCCCTCATTCTCAAGTTCCCTTCCAAAACCCTAAAATGCGATGGCGAACGCATCTTTGAGGTTGTACAGAGAAGGGTATAATTGAAATTGGCAATTTGCTAATTCACTAATTTACTAATTAAATTAATATAATGGCGATGAAGATACTTGCAAACGATGGAATTTCCGATTCAGGAAAAGAAGCGTTAGAAAAAGAAGGTTTTGAAGTTATCACTACCAAGGTAGCTCAAAACCAATTGATAGACTATATAAACAAACACGCAATCGATGTGCTCTTAGTGCGTTCGGCTACACAAGTGCGAAAAGATATCATCGATGGCTGTCCGTCACTCAAACTCATCGGTAGAGGAGGCGTAGGAATGGACAATATAGATGTGGCACACGCCAAAAGCAAAAACCTACACGTGATTAATACCCCAGCCTCTTCGGCTAATTCGGTAGCCGAGCTCGTTTTTGCTCACCTTTTCAGTGGCGTACGCTTTCTACACGATGCCAACCGCAATATGCCTTTGGAAGGCGACACTCAGTTTAACGAACTTAAAAAAAACTATAACAATGGCGCCGAATTGCGCGGTAAAACCATAGGCATTATAGGGTTCGGGCGTAGCGGGCAAGCGGTAGCTCGCATTGCTATCGGTTTAGGTATGAACGTAATGGCTTACGACCCCAAAGTAACTGAGGCAGTAATAACCCTCGACCTTTTCGACGGACAAACCTTGCCTTTCACTATCAAAACCGTAGAAAAAGAACACCTACTCGCAAAAGCTGATTTTATCACTCTCAACAACAGCCCAGCAGAAGGAGGTTATATACTCGATGCAAAAGAGTTTGCCTTGATGAAAGATGGTGTAGGAGTCATCAATTTAGCACGTGGAGGTGCTTTAAATGAAGTAGCCCTTATAGAAGCCTTAGATAGTGGCAAAGTAGCTTTCGCAGGTTTAGATGTATTTGAAAACGAACCCAACCCCGCTATACAAGTGTTAATGCACCCTCAGGTATCGCTTACCCCACACATAGGGGCAGCTACTAACGAAGCTCAGAACCGCATAGGTTTTGAGTTAGCCTCACAAATTATAACCTTATTTAAATAATTATTATATGGCAGGAATGTTAGATTTTTTAGGAGGTGATAACCTTCAACAACTCGTAAAAGGATTGAGCGAGAAAACAGGTATCGGTAGCGATAAAGTAAGCTCGGTAATGGATTCACTCAAATCGATGCTCGGCAAAGCCGAAGGTAGTGAGATTTTAAACAAACTCACAGGCGACGGGCAATCGTCTACCTTAAAAGCTATCAGTGAGAAAACAGGTGTTTCATTGGATAATGTAAGCAAGATTTTCCAAAACTTAACCCCAATGATATCCAACTTTTTCTCAGGTAAAGGAGGTAACATCAGTGAAATGATGAACTCTTTCTTCGACAAAAACAAAGACGGAAATGTAATGGATGATATTATGGGAGGTATTGGCAACCTCTTTGGCGGTAATAAATAATTACCTTATAACCGTATTTTTAACATTACTTTGGCAAAGTTTTTGTACTTCGCCAAAGTAATTTTTATTTCAATGAATACTGACGAATACTTTATGCAAAAGGCTTTAGAAGAAGCACAATTAGCTTTCGAGGAAGACGAGATTCCCGTAGGAGCCATTATCACCATTGATAACAGAATTATCGCCAAAGCCCATAACCTTACCGAGCGCCTCAACGATGTGACAGCACACGCCGAAATGCAAGCCATTACTATGGCTGCTCACTATTTGGGAGGCAAATACCTCATAGGTTGCACTATGTACCTCACGTTAGAGCCTTGTGCAATGTGTGCAGGTGCTTTGTATTGGAGTCAGTTATCGCGTTTGGTCTATGCTGCCCCCGATACCCATAGAGGTTACAGCGTAATGGGGGGCAAACTCCACCCAAAAACCGAAGTAGTTACTGGCATTTTAAGCCAGGAAGCTACAACCTTGTTAAAACAGTTCTTTCAGCAAAAAAGGAAATGAGAAAAACCTTTACTCTTATAGCTCTCTTTCTCTTGGGAATGAATTATCTTCTTTCTCAAGAAATAGATACTTTAAAGGTAAAAGACTCGCTATTAGAAGGCATTTCACCTGAAAGAGAAGCTAAAAACAGAGTATTTTATGAGAGAATCAAAAACTTCTTTAGCAAATATAAGCTCACTAAAAATCTCAATAACTTTATTATAATTGAGGAAAAGACATCCGAAGGTACAAGCACCTCTACCGTTACTCCTAAAAAAGCCCCTTCTTATCAAGGGAAAATCATTAGAAATATCGTTATTACTACCTTAGACCCTTTTGGGTTTGACGAAAGAGATTTAAGCAAAGTACCAAACACTCGTTTGGAGCGTTTTGGCAATGCACTTCACGTGAAAACCCGCGAAAGTACGGTACGCAAGTTTCTTCTGTTTAAAAAGGATAAGCCCTTAGATACCCTTTTGCTGAGTGAAACCGAGCGTGTATTGCGCAATCAGCGGTATATCCGTAGGGCACAAGTGTGTGCTATCCCTGTGAGTCAAACCTCCGATTCAGTAGATGTGCAAGTGAATGTGCTCGATAGCTGGTCTATATACGTCGACGGCGACTTGGCAGGCAGTAGAGGCTGGACACGACTTACCGAGCAAAATCTCTTTGGGATAGGACACGAACTCTCGCTCACCTATCAACAATACTTTTCAGGAATCGGGAACAATGGTAAAGGTTTTAACTATGTGGTGAGAAACATCAAAAACACTTACATCAATGTGCGAACCGGTTATTATTCCGATTACGAGAACTATTTTTCAAAGAGCATACAGGTAGAGCGACCGCTGTATTCACCTTTGGCACGCTGGTCGGGGCGCTTAGGTTATTACGAATACCGATATGAAGACGAAGGCATTAGTTATCGCGACTCTATCTATATTCCTATCCTAATGACACGCACCTTCGATGCTTTTGGTAGTTGGGTAAAGCCCCTCAGAAAAGTAGAAAACAAGCGCATCAATAACTTTATCATAGCTGGGCGTTTTCGCAATATAAATTATTACGAGAAACCTTCTCCCGAGATAGACCCCGAGCAATATTACGGCAACGAGAACTTATATCTCACCCAATTCAGTCTCAATAGTACAGGCTTTGTGAAGGACCGCTATATATTTCGCAACGGCGATATCGAGGACGTAGGAATAGGACGCTCTTTGTTTCTCACCTCAGGGATACTGCGGAAGAACTACGCTACTTTGCCCTATCTCGGTATAGGCTTTGCTGAGGCAAACTATACCAAGCGTGGTTACCATTCTATCAACTTTGAGGTAGGCACATTCCTCAAGGACGGCACGAACAAAGAAACTGTGCTAAAAGGGGAAGGCACCTATTTCAGTAAATTGTTCGACATAGGCGATTGGCATTTTCGTCAGTTCTTGCGTTCCTCATTTGTAGTAGGTTTTAACCGAAATGTATACCAGCGCGACAGAATCAACTTAAATGAATCTAATGGTATCTTAGGCTTCAGTAGTCGTGAAGTATACGGCACACGCAAACTTATTCTCACCTCACAAACGCAAGTATATGCTCCTTTTCAGCTGATAGGTTTTAGGTTTAGCCCGTTTCTCTCAGCCGATATAGGTTTTATAGGTAGGGAAAACACTGCCTTTCTAAAAACAGAAGTATACTCTAAGGTTTCCATAGGTTTTTATATCTCCAACGACTATTTTCCCTTTGGAGCCATACAATTCTCCTTTGGGTATTATCCTAATATCCCAGGTACAGGTAACAATATCTTCAAATTTACAGGCGTTACCAACGACGATTTCAGGCTACACAGCTTTTCTCAACGCTTGCCTAATATCGTATCGTTTAGGTAACTTCGCCTCACCTTCGTTCATTCTTCGTTCATTCTTCGTTCTTTCTTCGTTCATTGTTCGTCTTTTCTTCGTCCATCGTTCGTCTTTCCTTCGTCTATCGTTCGTCTTTCCTTCGTTCATCGTTTGTCTTTTCTTCATTTGTCCGTGCGGCTCGCACCTTCCCGTGTAACTCACACCTGCTCGTGCGGCTCGCACCTCCACATCTTTAACTACGTGACAAAATGTCTGAAACTAACTGACAGAAGAATAATGGCAATGTTTTTGCTTTTCTAAAAGGAATGTTTTATCTTTGCGCGCTTTCAAGAGAGATACAACAAGTTTAAACTGTAAAAATAAAGAACATTGAATAAGGAAATATCATCAAATCAGCTTATTAGTAATATTATAGCTGGTATAGAAAAAGTAAAAGGAACCGATATTACCATTATGGATTTGCGCGAGGTAGAGAATACCGTGTGCGATTATTTTATTTTGTGCAATGGGTCTTCTAATACCCAAGTGTCGGCTATCTCTGGTGCTATCCAAAAGGTAGTGAGTCAAGCCGAAGGTCATCAACACCCGTGGCACGTAGAAGGTGAAGCTAATGCCGAGTGGGTACTCATCGATTATGTGGATGTAGTGGTGCATATCTTCCAAACACAAATACGTGAGCATTACGACCTCGAAGGACTTTGGGGAGACGCTAAAATTATCAACTTAGAAACTAACTATTAAAAATATGTCGGACAATAAAAGCAACGGGTCTCGTTTTTCAGCCTATTGGTTATATGCCATATTACTGCTGATACTTATAGGTTTTAATTATTATTCAGGAGCCAGTTTTTGGTCACAACCCAAAGAGATTCCGCAATCTAAATTTGAGGAATACCTTAGCAATGGTGATGTATCCAAAATCATCATCTTAAACCATAAAGAAGCTAATGTATATCTCACCCCCGATGCTCTTAAAAAAGAAGAGCACAAAGAGGTAAAACCTACGGGAAATACCTTTATGCAAGGTGCTAACGCAGGCGACGTACCCCAATACCGTTTTGAATTAGGCGATTTGAGTAATTTCGAAAACCGATTCGACCAAATTGTAAAAGATAACAACCTCAGCACTACTCGTGAGAACAAAACCCAGCAAAACATCTTCGGCGATTTGCTGTTCTCTATTTTGCCTTTTATAGTCATCATAGGCTTATGGATTTACGTAATGCGTCGTATGGCAGGAGGCGGAGGAGCTGGTGGTATCTTCAGCATTGGTAAATCTAAGGCGCGTGTATTCGATGAAAAGAAAGAAACGCGTGTAACTTTTCAAGATGTAGCAGGCTTAGAGGGAGCAAAAGAAGAAGTACAAGAGATTGTAGACTTCCTCAAAAACCCCGATAAATACACTTCATTAGGAGGTAAAATACCACGTGGAGCCCTATTAGTAGGTCCTCCTGGTACAGGTAAAACTCTTCTTGCGAAAGCTGTAGCAGGTGAAGCCCAAGTACCTTTCTTCTCACTCTCTGGTTCTGACTTTGTAGAGATGTTCGTAGGGGTAGGTGCCTCTCGTGTGCGCGACCTTTTCAAGCAAGCTAAAGAAAAGTCTCCTTGCATTATCTTTATTGATGAAATTGATGCTATAGGTCGTGCTCGTGGTAAAAATGTAATGACGGGAGCTAATGATGAGCGTGAGAATACTCTCAACCAACTCCTTACCGAGATGGACGGTTTTGGTTCACATACTAATGTTATCGTATTGGCAGCCACTAACCGCGCTGATATCCTCGATAAAGCACTAATGCGCGCAGGACGTTTCGACCGTCAGATTTATGTGGAGCTTCCTAACTTAAATGAGCGCAAACAGATATTTGAAGTACATTTGCGACCTATCAAAACAGCAGAAACATTAGATATAGACTTCTTAGCAAAACAGACCCCAGGATTCTCTGGCGCTGATATTGCTAACGTATGTAATGAAGCAGCTCTTATTGCAGCACGTAAAGGTAAAACAGCGGTAAGCAAACAAGAATTCCTTGATGCAGTGGATAGAATTGTAGGTGGTTTGGAGAAGAAAACTAAAATCCTTACTCCCGAAGAACGCAAGACAATAGCCTTCCACGAAGCAGGTCACGCTACTGTAAGTTGGCTCTTAGAACACGCCGCACCACTTGTAAAAGTAACTATCGTGCCTCGCGGACAGTCGTTAGGCGCAGCTTGGTATTTGCCAGAAGAACGCCAAATAGTGCGTACTGAACAGATACTCGATGAAATGTGTGCTGCCCTTGGCGGTAGAGCTGCAGAGAAAGTGATATTCGATAAGATTTCTACAGGTGCTCTCAGCGACCTTGAGAAGGTAACCAAACAAGCGCGTGCAATGGTAACCATTTATGGGCTTAATGACAAGATAGGTAACCTTACTTATTACGATTCAGCCCAAGCCGATTATAGTTTTACCAAACCTTATAGTGAGAAAACAGCGCACCTAATAGATGAAGAGATTTCTAAGATTATAGAAGAACAATATCAGCGTGCTATTGATATTCTCACCGAGAATAAGGATAAGCTTACTACTTTGGCAAACTTGCTCTTAGAACGTGAAGTAATCTTCCGCGAAGATCTTGAAAATATCTTTGGTAAGCGCAAGTTTAAAGACCCACACGATATTATTGAGGAAGAAGAAGATAAATCCTCAGAAGTTGTATCGTAATTACAATAAAAAAGATGTATCAAACTCTCTTTGATACATCTTTTTATTCTTTATTTTTCTGCTTTTGCTAATCTTTGGTACTCACCCCACGCTTCTATAAGCATAAACTCCATTTGCTTATTTTCCTTCTTCCTTACAAGATCGTGGAACTCGGTTCTCTCCATTACATAATAGGCTAAAACGTCTATTTCCTCTTCGTTTAGTTTGAGTTCTTTTTGTAGAAAGACTTTCATATTTTCACGTATATAGTTAGCGACAGCTAAGTTCTGTTCATTAGCTACAATTTTCTTTAAGAGCTTCTTTCGTCCACTTATAGTATTAATGAGTAAATCAATGCTTAATAAATTTCCTCCTGCACTATGAGTAGCACTATACAACCGTTTTTCAGCAAAAGTACGCTCTACAGGAGTATGCTGTAAAATACCTAACCTTTGAGCAGAAACCCCTTGATATTTTGATACTTCAACTTCATCAAGCTGATTGACCTGTTCTTTCATCTGTATTAAAACTCCTCCGAAACCAAAATCAGCTTTTGTAAGAGTGTGATAAACAGTTTGCATTCCTACAAAAGTAATTTGCAAAGTATTACGTTCACTTGCTTTTAGTGTAAAATAACCATTGGCATCAGTAGTAGTAACAGCATTGGTATAAAGATTCATCACGTGCGCTCCTGACAAAGGTATTGTATCACGCACCACTCTACCACGCACTTGTTTTTGTGCAAAGACTCCTACACTAAAAAACAACCATATAATTGTTAGATATTTCATAAAATTACTATGAATATTTTACTGTTTCCAAGTATCCGGACTTTTGCGCCATTGCTGGAGCATCTCTAAATCTTCTTTTTTGATACGACCAAAAAGCAAGGCTTTTTCTAATAGACTGTCGTAATCGCCAGCAGTGTAAAGCGGTACCTTTTCCTCGGTAAAACGCTCATTGGCTACATCAAAATTGTAAGAGAAAAGGGCTATCATTCCCAATACCTCAGCACCACTATCGCGTAGGGCTTTTACCGCATTAAGGCTACTCATTCCGGTACTTATCAGGTCTTCTACCACTACTACCTTTTGTTCAGGGCGCAAAAAACCTTCAATTTGGTTTTGTCTGCCGTGTTTTTTAGGTTCAGGACGCACATACACGAAAGGCAATTGGAGTGCATTAGCTACCAACATACCGATGCCAATAGCCCCCGTAGCTACCCCTGCAATAACTTGTACTTCGGGAAATTTCTCTTTTATGCCTCTTGCCAATACGCTTGCAAAGTACGAACGAACCTCTGGAAATGAGAGAATTATACGGTTATCGCAATAAATTGGTGACTTCCAACCGCTCGCCCAAGTAAAATAATTTTCAGAATTCAATTTAATTGCGTTAATTTGCAATAAAAATTCAGCGGTATTTTGTGCCGTAATACTATCTAAAATCATAGGTTATGTATGAAATATTTTTAGACGAAAAGTCGATTATTTTGACAAATGTACGAGAAAATATTGAGAACGTCAAATGTTTTCCAATAAAAGATGTTACTCTTGATGTTATCTTGGAGGAACTCAAGCGAAAAGAGGTAGAAAAAATCTACTTATATCACCCTAAGGAAGAAAAACTTATGAAGAAATTTAAGCAACTTATTCCTACCATAAAAGCAGGGGGTGGCATTGTGTATAATCAAGATGGAAAAGTACTGATGATTAAGCGTCACGGCAAGTGGGATTTGCCCAAAGGAAAGAAAGAAAAGGGCGAAAATATCGCTACTTGTGCTTTGCGTGAGGTAGAGGAAGAAACAGGTGTTAAAAAACTGCTTATCCAGCGCTTCCGAATGATTACTTATCACATATTCAAACGCGATGGACAATATTTTTTGAAAGAGACCTATTGGTATGATATGACTACTACCTTTAAGAAGAAATTGGTACCCCAAACTGAAGAAGATATAGAAAAAGCGTGTTGGAAAGACGAGGTAGAAGTACGAGAGTTGGTGAAGGATTCGTATAAAAATATTCAGAAGCTATTCAATTAGCAAAGAATCTCTCTCACAAGCTGATGCGAACAAAACGCTCGTGTCCTTTTTATTACTACCTACACCGAAGCTATACCGAATCTTCAGTGGTTCTTCAGTGGTTCTTCAGTGGTTTTTCAGTGGTTCTTCAGTGGCTCTACAGTGGCTCTACAGTGGCTCTACAGTGGCTCTACAGTGGCTCTACAGTGGCTCTACAGTGGCTCTACAGTGGCTCTACAGTGGCTCTACAGTGGCTCTACCCAGAACACTAAGCGAAGTTATAGCGAATACCACTGGAATACAATCACTATATCAAACGGTTAATTGTTAATGGTTAATTGAAAATTTATCCTTACCTTTGTATCACTAATCTAATTCCTAAAACCTGACCTCTAAACTCTAAGTAAACTATGGCGAAAACAAAAAACAACTACCTAACAGAAGAGCTTTTGGGAAAAGTCGGTAACCAATTCTTCTTCCGTAAAGTGCGGAATAAGACTACCAACAGCTAAGAGTAAAAGACAATTTCTATATGGTATAATAATAACATCACACACAATTTTGGTATCTTTGCGTCATTTAATTCTATTAACCAATTTTTATGACTTTACAACAACACTTTGCTAAATATATTTTTGGAGAAACCGAACAAATAGACATATCAGCTAATTAACAAATTAACATTATGACCTCAGACGAATTTGCAAAGAATTTTTATATTGAAAAGCTAGAGTTTTTAAAGTCGTGCTTTCAGGTACAACCAGACTATCCTTCAGCTGTAAATACCAAAATAAAAAAAATGGCACTGAGCAGTACTCAAAAAGAACAATTAGAAGAAGTGATTGACCTGTTGTTAAACGATGTGTTTTACAGCGTGCTATTAGGCTTAGACGGTGAATGCCCCATAGGCAACATTCAGCAAGTTTATAGTATATACGATGAAGAAGGGTGCCTTATTTCTGATTGCGGGGAATTGGAAGTGAGTGCTTACGAATACTTTCACGGAGGCAAATACGAAAAAGAAACTGATTAATATAAAACAATATGTTCTGAGGGCACGAGCGAGACGCTCGCGCCTACAAGACAAATTGGCAAATCGGCAAATTAACTAATTCATCTCCCATTTTTCTTCTTCTAAATTCAACTGTCGTTGGAAATTGCGTATTTGCTCTTCATCAATACGTGGATTTTTATTCAGTTGGTGCAATATCTCCCGCTGATGATGCAAAATAGCAATGTATTTCTTTCGCACTTCGGGAGTAGTATTGCACTTAGGCATATCGAGTTGGTATTGCCATATATCTTTCTGATTCTGTAATAGAAAACTATCAGTAATTCCTTCTTTGTAATGCTTTTGCATATAATCCAAAGCAGCTTGCGCTAAAGATTTTCGAATAAGGCTTTCGGCTTCGGCTTCAGGAATATGGTCTTTATAATCAGGAAATTTTGCCCATCGGATAAGCGCTGGCAGGCTGAGACCTTGTAGCAATAGGGTTGCTAATATCACTATAAAAGTAATGTAGAGAATCAGGTTGCGATGCGGAAAAGGTTCGCCATTCTCTAAAGTTAGAGGAATAGAAAGCGCTACTGCCAATGAGAGTACCCCGCGCATTCCTGCCCAACCTAATACCAAAGGCACCCGAGAACCAGGGTTTCGCTCATCGGCAACGGTGATAAAGCGTTTCATTATTTGGGTAATAAGTACTGCCCCATAAGATGATAGCAGTCGCACCCCTACCACTACCCCTGTGATGAGCAGTCCGTAGTTGGTAGCAGTGGCAAGACTCATACCTTCGGCTTCTATACCCTTGAGTACTTCAGGCAAGTCGAGACCTATCAGCATAAAGGCAAAGCCATTGAGTATAAAACCTAAAATACCCCATACCGCAACCCCTTTGTTACGTGTGGAGGTAGCAAAAATATTAGTAAGATGCAGCGACATATACATACCGCCTGCCACTACTGCCAACACCCCCGAAGCACCCACTTCGTTTGCTACAATATACATTATATAAGGTGCTATAAGTGAGAGGATAACATCTATATTAGCATCGGTAGGGAGATATTTATACATTTTGCTCATCACCCAAGCGATAGCCAAACCTATAAGTGACCCAGCAATAACTACCCAAAGGAAATTCAATGCTATATCCGTCCACACCAGCTGACCGGTAGTAACTACCAAAGCCGCAAACCTAAATACAATTAGTGAAGAGGCATCGTTGAGCAAACTCTCGCTTTCTATTATCGTTGAAATACGTTTAGGCACCTTCACAAAATTCATAATCGCTGAAGCACTCACGGCATCGGTAGAGCCTATCACTCCTCCTAAAAGAAACCCTAAGGCTAATGAAAATCCTGGAAATACCATATTAGCCACCCACGCCACCGCAGCCGCTGTAATAAACACTACAATAAAAGCAAAACTAAAGATAATGCGTCGCCATTTCCACATCTCTTTTAGCGATATCGAAAAAACATCAGCATATAAAAGTGGCGGCAAGAAGATGATGAGTACCAAATCGGGGTTGAGTGTAATAGCAGGCACATTAGGGATAAGACTAATCGCTAACCCTCCTAAAACCAAGAGAATAGGGTAAGCCACTTTAAGCCGGTTAGCCAACATAATCAGTAGCATAATAGCCACCATCAAAAGCAATAAGTAAGGGAAGTATTGTACCATAGTTCTTTAATTATGAGGCGACAAAAATAGTAAAAAATACTTTTCATTCATAACCGATGAGTATTTTTTTGTATCTTTGCAGCCTTGTGCAGCACAACAAATTATCTCTTAACTCTTATCTCTTACCTAAAAATGAAAGCCCTTATCATCGGCGCTACAGGCGCTACCGGAAAAGATTTAGTAACACAACTTTTAACCGACGATACTTATAGCGAGGTGCATTGTTTCGTGCGCAAACCCTTACCCCTCTCCCACCCCAAGCTACACGCTCACATGGTCAATTTCGATACCCCTGAGGCGTGGGCAGATTTGTTGCACGGCGATGTAGCTTTCTCTTGTTTGGGTACTACCTTAGCCGTTGCAGGTAGTAAAGAAGCCCAATGGCGCGTGGATTACGACTATCAGTACGCCTTTGCCCAGCAGTGTAAAGCTAATGGGGTACCTACTTTTGTACTCGTCTCGGCAACAATGGCAAATGCACAGTCTAAAATGTTCTACAACCGTATGAAAGGACAGTTAGAAGATGCTGTGAAAGCACTTGGTTTCTCGCGCTTGCTCATTTTCCAACCCTCAGTATTAGTGCGCAAAGGGTCAGATAGAAAAGGAGAGCAATTTGGACTCAAAATGATTGTTCTCCTCAACAAAATAGGACTCTTCAAACGTTACCGCCCTATGCCTACCGAAATATTAGCCGAAAAAATGCTATCAGCGGTATACAACTCCCCTAAAGGAACTTTTACCTTTGCTTTAAATAAAATTTTTGAGCTATAATAAATTGGTCAACAGCCTCAAATTAGTCTAACAATTCCCGCTTTTGGTATAGAAAAACAATTCTTTTTCTTCTAACAATCCGTTTTTCTGTACTTTTGCCTCTGTAATACTTAATAATTTTATAGTGAAAGAAATAATAACTCTTATAACATTACTCTTTGCAGTAAGTGTTTCAGCGCAAATCAGTGTAAAAGCAGAGTATATGAGCAATTCCAAGTTCTACGATGCGGTGAGCGATAGCAATATAGGCGATGGCTCTGCTATGATTTACTCTGTGGGAGCAATGGCACCCCTCTCTATGCAACCCCCTGAGGAAGACGACCCTTACCAGCGACCTACCGTATGGGGTGTAGGGCTTAACGGCACTTTTGTAAAGATGAACAACCTCAACTTTCCTATTGGGAAAAAACTACCTTCAGAGGTGATGAACCTCGGCGTGAGCGCTATTCATCTCCGCCCTTTAAAAACACGTTGGTCTATGCTTATGGCGCTCGGTGCAGGAAGCTATACCCCCGAAAATCGTCTTTCGTCTATTCATATAGGTAAAAATGTAGTAGCAAATGGAGCTTTGGTATTTGTATGGCATTGGCGGCACAACCTTGAAATAGGTGGTGGTGTAGCTCTTAATAACAGTTTCGGTTATCCTATGGTGTTCCCTGCTTTTTATTTTAAATACAATGGTGCTTTTAGCGATAAATTTACTATTGAAGTAGAGAGTATTGATGGGCTAAAAGTTGCCTTAGGGTATAACTACCGCGAAAACCTCAGCCTTAAATTAATAGCTAATATGGGAGGTTATTCAGCTTACCTCAGGCGTAATGGAGAAAAGGAAATATTCAGTCAGCAGACTTTTGTTGTAGGTTTGCAACCTGAGTTCAAGATAGGTAAACACGTGAGTATTCCACTTACTGTAGGGGGGAGTTTTATCCGCTCAGGACGTTATAGAGAGCGCAAACTCAGTGCTATGTTCGCCTCTGAAGCTAAAAATGAAGATGGCACTTCTCGCTCCAGTCAGTTTAACCCTGCTTTTTACCTTTCGGCAGGGATTACAATTGGAGGAAACTAATAATAGGATTCAAAAATCTAAAAAGGTATGACTTTACCAAATAGAAACTATGGACGAAAATCCCTATATTTTTCTAAAAAACAATCTCTTCTTGCAGTTTCTTATTGCCGATAGATATCGCATCTATAGGCATATAACTGCTTGTGTATCATTATTGTTGTTTTTCCTAATTACTAAAGAATGGGGAGCCTACAAAGGTTTTGTAGACCACTTGGATTGGATAGAGAGATGTATGATTATCACAGCAGCTTTTTACTTAAATATCTATGTGCTTATTCCGCGCTTTTTGTTTAGAGGAAAACTTGTTACTTACACCTTTAGCCTTATAGGGATACTTTTCATCTGTCAAGTGATTACCTACTACTTAAATGCCGTTATATGGAGAGAGTATATTATCAGTGAAGACCTAAAAAAAGCAATGGCTTTGCCTATCCCTACCCTATTTATCTTTTCATTATTGAGTTTATTGCCCTTTATAATGCTATCCACACTCATAAAAATATTCCAATTGTGGATAAAAAGCACCGAAAAGATGCAAGAATTAGAGCAACAAGCTGCCAAAAGTGAGCTACAAGCTCTCCGTAGCCAGATACAACCACACTTTTTGTTCAATATGCTCAATAGTATCAACACATTGTTGTATATCGACCCCGAAAAAGCTTCGTACACCCTCACAAAATTATCCGATTTCCTGCGGCATTTGCTCTACCAATCGCACGAAGAACGATTTTTTCTCTCTTCTGAATTGCGTTTTCTCACCGATTTTCTTTCTTTGGAAGCAATGCGCCGTGATGATTTCACTTATAAGATTACCTACAACGAAAAGAATATACAAGGCATACAACTGCCTCCTAATATACTGCTTATCTTAGCCGAAAACGCTGTAAAACACAGTATTGATGCCCTTGCACCTACCTATATCTATATGAAATGCGAACAAAAAGAAGGATGGTTACACTTTTCTGTGCGCAATTCCGTACCTTTGCAACCTAATCCTCAACAAAAATTCAGCGGTATAGGATTAACTAACCTCCTCCGGCGGTTAGAACTGCTCTATGGCGACCGTTTTAAGCTGTTGCAAGAAGCTCTACCACAAGAATATATAGTAACCTTAGTTCTACAACTATGAATTGTTTGATAATAGACGATGAACCCTTAGCGCGTATCGGTATGGAGCGCCTTATCAGGCAATACAGCCATTTGAATGTAGTGGGTACCTTCAAAAACACTGTAGGCATTGCCGACTTTCTGAAAAAGAACGAAGTGCACTTACTCTTTTTGGATATAGAGATGCCTGGGGTCAATGGCTTGGAGTTTACCAAAACCTTACCTGAACATACTTTGGTTATCTTTACTACCGCCTACAGCCAATATGCCTTAGACAGCTATGAAGTAGATGCCCTCGACTATTTAGTGAAACCCATTACTCCCGAACGCTTTAAAAAAGCCGTTGCCAAAGCCGAAAGTTACCACCAATTGCTCACTCAGCAGAAAACCAACTTTGAAGCTACCGATACGCAATACATCAGTATCCGCGCCAATAGACGCAATTACCGCATTCCTCATAACGATATCCTATATATAGAAGCATTGAAAGATTACGTGATTATCCACACCTTCACCGACCGCTACATCACGTGGATTAATCTCAAAAACATACATAGCCAGCTCCCCGATTCGGTATTTGTACGCGTTAATAAGAGTTATGTAGTGAATATACAACACATTACCTCCTACACCCAGCAATTTGTGTATATAGGTGAAACAGAAATTCCTATAGGCAGAGCGTATGAAGTAATTAACAAATTTGCTAATTAGCAAATTATTCACTACTTTTGCACTCATCATTCGTCATTCATCATTCATCATTCGTCATTCGTCATTCATCATTCGTCATTCGTAATTCGTAATTCGTAATTCGTAATTCGTAATTCGTTATTAAAATTATGCCTCATACCTCTTCATTACTTTGCAAAGCAATTATAATAGAGACTATAATTGTTGTTATTTCAGTATATATATTAGGAATAATCTATGGAGGAACAGATGCCGCCGATTCAATTATAGGGATTATCTTTATCCCCTTACTTGCAGGAGTAATTCCCTCTTTCTTAATAGCTAAAATCATAGAAAAGTACATAAAACTCACTTCTAAAAACGCAATAATAAGTGTTCTTCTATTTTTTGTGCTCACCTTTATTTCTGTAAATATAGGCGCCATAGTTTTCAGTTTTTTAGAAGATGGTAAATGGATTGATAGACATCATTTATATGAAATACGAGAAGCATTCTTATATTCCTGTGGTATACAAACCTTAGGGGTAGCCATTTGGTTAGGGATAAAACTCGATAAAATCAAGCAATCCTCTAAAAATTAACCTGTAAAAACTCTGCTATATTTTCCTTTACCTGAACAAATGAATACTTTCATAACCTTAGACTTTGAAACTTTTTAAGTAAGAAGAAGTCAATTATCAAATTGGCTAATTTGCTAATTATTTTCGTATCTTTGCAACATCATTTGCTAATTATATGAATTTTATTTCTCTTCTTCGTGAGGAAGCCCCTTTCTTCCTGCACCTGACTGCTGAGCATTTACTTATCTCGCTCTTGGCAATTGTTATCGCAACGTTTATAGGGGTGCTATTGGGGATCTTTATCAGCGAGTACCGCAAGTATGCCGTTTGGCTCTTGGGGGCTGTGAATGTGCTCTATACTATCCCTTCTATCGCTTTATTGGGTTTCTTTATCACTATTACGGGGGTAGGGAACCTCACGGCTCTTATTGCTCTAATACTCTATGCTTTACTACCTATTATCCGCAGTACTTATACGGGTATTACCCAAATCAATCCGCTGATTGTAGAAGCTGCAGAGGCAATGGGTAGCACTCGCAGGCAACTGCTTTGGAAAATCAAACTCCCCTTAGCCCTGCCTGTACTGATGTCGGGCATTCGCAATATGGTAACGATGACCATTGCGCTGGCAGGGATTGCTTCGTTTGTAGGTGCCGGGGGCTTGGGTGTGGCTATCTACAGAGGTATCACTACCAATAATAGTGCGATGACCCTCATAGGCAGTGTGCTGATAGCCCTCTTGGCTTTAGGTTTTGATTTTCTTTTGGCAAAAGTAGAGCAACGATTGGTGCACCGTGAAGTTGCCTATAAGCGGAATCCGCTAAAGCTGGTAGGGATAGGAGTGTTGGCTTTACTCATCACTCTCTTCTTTGTGCTTTCACCAAAAAAGACGAAAGATATTCATATCGCTACCAAACCGATGACTGAGAGCTATTTGCTGGGGCAGATGCTTTCTTTGCTTATTGAGCAAGACACGGGGCTTTCGGTACGACTGACCAATGGTGTAGGAGGTGGCACCTCCAACATTCACCCAGCAATGTTGCGCGGAGACTTTGATATGTACCCCGAGTACACCGGCACCGCGTGGGAAGCAGTACTCAAACGCAAAGACCCTTACAACGAGTACAAGTTCGCCGACTTAGAAACTGCCTATAAAAAGCAATACGGATTGGAATGGGCTAACCTATATGGCTTCAACAATACTTATAGCTTGGCAGTGAGCAAGGAAATGGCTCAAAAATACCAGCTCAAAACCTTTACTGATTTAGCTAAGGTGAGCGAGCGACTTATCTTTGGGGCTGAATACGATTTCTTCGAGCGCGAAGACGGCTACAAGCAACTGCAAGAAGTCTATGGTATGCACTTTGGTAAAGTAATCGATATGGACATCGGACTGAAATACCAAGCGATGCGCGATAAAAAGATTGATGCTATGGTAGTATTCACTACCGACGGACAGCTATCGGTAAGTGAGGTGGTGGTACTGCAAGACGACCGCAATATGTACCCCTCCTACAAGGCAGGTACGGTAATACGCACCGAGCTACTGACCTCCTACCCCACCCTGCGCACTACTTTGGCAAAGCTGAACCAGCTAATAGACAATACTACGATGGCGTACCTCAACTTCTTAGTAGAAACTGAAAGGAAACGACCTGAAGAAGTTGCTAAGAACTATTTGCTACAAAAAGGACTTTTAGACCCACAACGATGATTACTTTTTCTCATATACACAAAAATTATAATGGTAAGGAAATTATTGCTGACTTCAATCTGACCATTGAAAGCGGTACTTTCCTCACTATCATAGGCACTTCAGGCTCTGGCAAAACCACCGTACTAAAAATGATTAACGGGCTGGTATTGCCAGACAAGGGCGAAATATACATTGACGACAAGAATATTTTGGAGGAAGACCTCATTGCCTTACGCCGCAACATAGGTTATGTAATTCAAGGGAATATCCTCTTTCCGCACCTCACTGTTGCTGAGAATATTGCTTATGTACTCCGTCTGAAAAACTACTCTAAAACCGACATCACACACATTGTAACCGAAAAACTACAACAGGTAAACCTCGACCCTGAACTCGCCAACCGATTCCCACATCAGCTTTCGGGCGGACAGCAGCAGCGGGTAGGTATTGCAAGAGCCTTAGCGGCAAGCCCTTCAATCATCTTAATGGACGAGCCTTTTGGGGCGTTAGACATCATTACCCGTCAGCAGCTACAGCGAGAGCTCAAAGTGCTGCATCAGCTCTCAGGGGCTACTATCGTATTTGTTACTCACGACATAGCCGAAGCCTTAACACTGGGTACTAAAGTATTGGTGTTGGACAAGGGAGTTATTCAGCAATACGACACCCCCGAAATGATTAAACAACACCCTGCCAATGAATTTGTAAGACAATTGGTTAATTAGTAATTTATAAAAATGAAAGCAATCGTTATTCATCAAGCAGGTGATGCCCAACAATTACAGTTAGAAGAACGCCCTATCCCTACACTCAAAGAGGGGTGGACGTTAATTAAAATCAAAGGCTTCGGCATCAACCGTTCGGAGATATTCACGCGGCAAGGGCACTCACCTTCGGTTATTTTTCCGCGTATCTTAGGCATTGAGTGTGTAGGGGTAGTGGAAGCTACTACCAGTCCTACTTTGCAAAAAGGGCAGACTGTTGTTTCGCTAATGGGCGAAATGGGTAGAGCTTTTGACGGTAGTTATGCCGAATATACCCTCTTGCCCAATACACAGGTATATCCTATAACCACCTCACTAAGTTGGGACGACCTTGCGGCAGTACCCGAAACCTACTACACTGCTTTTGGCTCTATGCAGAATCTACAAATCAAACCCACCGACACCGTACTGGTGCGTGCTGCTGCCAGTGGGGTAGGCATTGCTTTTTTACGATTGGTAAAAGCTCAATACCCTACGCTGAGGGTAGTAGGTTCTATCAGAGGTAATAACACTGAGAAAGCAGCTGTACTCTTGGGGTTGGGTTACGATGCTATTATCGCCGATAATGATAACGTTTTGGCTACCGATGAGTGTTTTGATAAAATATTAGAGTTGGAGGGACCTGCAAGTATTAAGGATTCATTTGCCCATATAAAAGAATATGGCATCATCTGTGCTACAGGAATTTTAGGCGGTAAGTGGTATTTAGAGGACTTTGACCCTACTCGCGACCTCCTGCACAATGCCTATCTTACCACTTTCTATTCAGGTAGTGTAAATACCGAAAAGATTATCCAGTTATTTGCTTATATTGACGAACACAATGTACCCGTTGCTCCCGAAAAAGTATTTGCCTTAGAAGAAATAGTTGCTGCTCATCAATATGTTGAAAGCAGTGCAGGTTATGGCAAAGTAGTAGTGCGCATTAACTAATTTACTAATTATTTTCGTATCTTTGCCCCTAAATCATCAAATACAAATCCAATGAAAAAGATTTTTTTATTCTGTTTAGCCCTTGTGGGCTTTGTAGCTACAGCACAAACCTACGAATTTAAAGTAGTAACCGCTGTAGAATCGGTTATACCTTCTGGAATGGGGCGTTCGCGCTTGATTTCGGCTAACGATGAGCGCAATTACAAAGATTTTACCACCACCCGCTCCGAAGACGGCGATGAACGCAACAAAAGTGACCGTGATGAGATTCGTGTCAAAGGTTTTGACGAAACCAAATTGCTGAACTTCTTTAACATCGGGGGGATTCGCTTTCAGAATATCGCTGCCAACGATGCCCTTATCACTTCCAAACTCAATGCAATGAGTGAAGAAGGATGGGAGCTCGCCTTTGTTACCAGTGGTGTAGAAAGTAATTCAGGTAAAGACGATTCTACAGGGCTTTTTATCACCCGCTTTGTTTTCAAACGATTGAAAAAGTAGTCTTCAAAATTAGTAAACGTAAAATTGTCAATTTCGTGAAAATTTATCTTCCACATTACCCAGCAGCGCCAACTCGCTGGTTTTGTGGAAGATTAAAATACTTTGCTGTTTTTTAAATAATTACTTACGTTGAACTCTCATTATTTATCACAGAGTCATTTCAAATGGATAACTATATAGTCCCCGTAAAATAATAAACACTAAATATCAGATAAGATGAAAAAAGTATTGACTTTATTGTTCTTAACGACGTTTTTTTGGGCTAATGCCAAAACTGAACCCATAGAAATACAAGGTGCGGTAGGCAAACTCCGAGGTGTGCTTACTACTCCCGACAATTTTAACCAAAAGAAAATCCCCGTGGTGATTATGTTTCACGGTTTTACTGGAAATATCAACGAGAAAATAAACATTACTATAGCCGAAACCCTTGCCAAAGAAGGCATTGCTTCTGTGCGCTTCGACTTCAACGGACACGGGAAAAGCGATGGCGACTTCGAGAAAATGAGCCTCGATAACGAATTAGAAGATGCACGCCGTATTGTTCAGTATGTTGAACAACTGCCTTTTGTGAGCAAAATAGGCATCTATGGTCATTCACAAGGAGGGCTGATCTCAATACTGCTCAGTTCAGAACTCGGCAAGAGCAAAATCAAGGCAGTGGCAATGCTAGCTCCAGCAGTTATCATTCACGATAATATGTTACAAGGGTCTTTTTTTGGCACTACCTTCGACCCCCTAAATGTCCCCGATAAGGTGAGCCTCTTCTCAGGCAAAATTACCGTAGGCAAGGACTATATTCTTTCAGGGCAACGCATAAAGCCTTTTGAAGCCGCTAAGCGTTACAAAGGAAAGGTAAAAATCATTCACGGAACAGGTGATAGAGCCGTACCTTACTCGTATAGTGAATATCTTTTGTATTTCTACAAAAACGCCGAATTAACAATCACTCCAAAAGCCGACCACGTTTTCTCTAACCAAGAAGATATCCCCGCCACCGAGGTAAGTCAATGGATGAAAAAACAACTTAAATAACGTGAGTTCGATATAAACACTGACTTTACTTGTTACCTAAATGAACACTTTCGCAGCCTTAGACTTTGAAACCGCCAACCAATACCGCAGTAGCGTATGCAGTATCGGACTCGTTTTTGTAAAAAATAACGAGATTGTCGATACTTATTACCAACTGATTAAACCTGCACCAAACTTTTATAGTTATTTCAATACCCAAATACACGGTCTTTCACAGCGCGACACCGAAAATGCATCACTCTTCCCCGAAGTATGGGCAGAAATATTGCCAAAAATAAAAAAATTACCCCTTGTAGCTCATAATAGTGTGTTTGATGAAGGTTGTTTGCGGGCTGTATTAGCTTATTACGAACTCCCACAACACACTAATCCTTTCTTTTGTACTTATCAAAAAGCGCGCAAACTCCTCCCTCAGCTTGTGAATCATAAGTTAGACACTGTATCCGCTTATTTTGGGTTTGATTTAAAGCAACATCACCACGCCTTAGCCGATGCCGAGGCGTGTGCGCATATCGCTTTAGAACTTTTCGAGTGAGATCGCAACCTTTATTTAGCAAATCTGACAAATTGGCTAATTATTTCTATCTTTGCACTTCATCAATAGCAAATAACGTGTTATCACTTCGTCCCTATTATCACCCTATGCAATCAGTTATTCCTGCAGAAGAAAAAGAGGTTACCTATACCGAGTTTCTTCCGTGTGAGGCTTTGCGCCCGTTTATCTATTGCTATTGGGAACTAAAATCACCTCCGCGTAACACACCTTTTTGCTACCGAGTAGTTGCCGATGGTTGTATAGACCTATTTTTTGACTGCAACGCCCCGCAGATGAGTTCCGTTATGGGCTATTGCAATACGTATGTAGAGTTTCCCATAATGGGCGCCTTTCACTATGTAGGGGTACGCTTTCTGCCCAGTGCCTTTCCACTACTTTTTGGTCAGGATGCTTTTGAAATCAGCGCACAAGAAATTCCCTTGTGCGAGGTAGTTCCCGCTTTGGCTACTTTTATAGCCGAGCAGTTAGAAACTCCCCTTTTGTTAGCTACCATAGCACAACACTTGGACAACTATTTTCTCCGCCACCTATCACAACGCCCTTTGCAGATGGACAAGCGCTTTTTCTCGGCACTTTTGCAGATATTGCAAAGCAAAGGCAGCATACACATCAGTGAGTTAGATACTGGTATCAGCACCCGACAGTTGCGCCGCCTTTTCGACTACTACATAGGCGATAACCCAAAGACTTTTAGCAATATTGTGCGCTTCCAACATATACTAAGTGCAAAAGCCTATCACAAACATTCCTTTTTAGACACTTATTACGACCAAGCCCACTTTATCAAATCGTTTAAAACATTCTATGGCGATACCCCGAGCAAGGTGTTTACAGAGTAATTTGTTAAAAAGATTTTGAAGTAAAGAAAATTTAACTAACTTTGTACTCAAAAAAATAAAAAATGGTACAAGAAAAAATACAAAGTATAACAATTGAGAATATTAAAGGAATAGAGAAAAAAGTATTTAATTTAGATATTATTCCTAATAAACCAAGCATACTAGTAGCTCCCAACGGATTTGGTAAGAGTTCATTTGCTATAGCTTTTAATTCACTGAATAGAGATAGAATTAAATTGAAAGATGAACATTTTCATAAAAATGATCTTAATTTTATTCCTAAAATAAGTCTTTCTATTGAAAGATGTGGAAATCTGACTACTCTTGAAGCAGATAGCTCAAAGAATGAAATTTTTCAAGAATTTTCTTGTTTTGTAATAAATAGCCAGCTTTATGCAAGAGGAAAAGGTTCTCAATATGGAAGAGCAACAGCTACTTTAGAAATAGAAGATATTGTATTAGAGAATAAAATACCTAGAAATGAAAAGTTTAATTATTCTTTAAAAGAAAATCAAAAACGCTTTGGAAATAACTCAAAAGTGTTAACAAGTATTCGTTATTTGTTAGATAAAAGAACTTTAATCGTAGAATTATTTGAAAAAGAAGAAGGAAAAAAGAAATTATTTGATGAAGCTATCAAGGTAAAAAATCAAAAAGTAATTAATAGTTTTATCAAGAAGATTAACACCCTACCTTCTAATAAAACAAAGGATGAAATACTCACACATATAGAAAATAATCTATCTGAACTAAGAAATATTACTTGTTTGAAATGCATTGCCGATATTATAAAAAATATGAGGATAATGAAGTTAGCTGTTATTTATCAGCAATACAATTTATATGGTTGTACGATGATGATAAGAAAGGATTTGAAAAAGTCTATGAATATAGTAAATACATAATAAAAAAAGCTAATTTTAAAGCTTTTCTTTCTACTTTTGATTCAACTTGGAAAAAAATAGAGGCAAAAGAAGAGCAAAACCAATTAGTTGTAAAGTTTCCTCCTGCTAAAGACATTTCTAATGGGCAAAGAGATGTACTTTCGTTTATATCTATGCTGTTCAAAGCGAGAGAAAAACTCACTAAATCTTCTAATATTTTAATAATTGATGAAGTTTTTGATTATTTAGACGATGCAAATCTTGTAGCTGTTCAGTATTATATTACTAAGTTTATAGATGAAATGAAACAAGAAGGTAAGAATATCTACCCTCTAATACTAACACATTTAAACCCTTCCTATTTTACAACTTTTGCTTTTAAAGATTTAAAAATATACTATCTCAATCAACAACAAGCACAAACAAGTATTCATTTTGAAAAATTACTAAAATGTAGAAATGAAGATTCTATAAAAGGTGATGTATCAAAATATTTATTACATTATCATACAGAGGAAATTAATAAAAGAGATGATTTTAGGAACTTAGGACTTAAAGAAACTTGGGGCAAGGGGAATAATTTCAAAAATTATATTAATGAAGAAGTTCGAAAATATCTTAATGATAATGAAGATTATGATCCTTTTGCTGTTTGTTGTGCTGTAAGAGTAAAGATTGAAGAAAATGTATATAACTGGCTAAATAAGGAAGAGGATAAAGTTTTGTTTTTAGGTACTCATAAAACAAGAGAGAAATTAGATTTTGCAGAAAGTAAGGGAGTATCTTCTCCTGAAATTTATTACTTATTAGGTATTATATATAATGATGGAATGCATTGGAAAAATAATTATGACAATGTAACTCCTATTGTAACTAAGCTTACAAATCTAACTATAAAACAAATGATTAAAGAAGTTTTTGAATAGTAGAATGATTGAGCACGAGAGAATAAGTTGGTTAAAAAGAATCTATCCAGAATTCAAAGAAGAAAAATGCTTTGAAGAAAATGTATTTCGCCCCTATGATCTAATATATTTCGATTTTTTTGAACAGGATAATACTTTTGGTTATACAGAAAAGATAAATCCAAAAGATATAATAGGAATAGAATACGATTTTGATTATAATTTTAGTGAAAAGATAAATTGGTATGAATTATTATGCAAATTGAGACGATTAAAACGCGTTATTAATAATTTTAAGACAAAAGAAGATATTATTAATCATATCCATTACAAATATGGTGGTGCGGAAAGCAAATATGTTTGGAAATTTGGGAAACATTATTTTACTACGTCTGGACAACATAGGCTATGTTTAGCTAAGTTTCTAAATATAGAATCTGTTGAGGTATATGTTACTACATTTAAATTGAACAAAGAACGCTTAGTAAGATATAAGAAAATAAAGGCTTTTGCTAATAACTTATATAAATACCATTTTATCCATAGAATAAAAGATGAAGAACTAAGAGAAGATTCTGTCAATAAAGATTTTTACATATTTATATCTAATAAATTAGTTATTATAAATATTGACCTAATTCCCGAATTTATCAAATATTACGAATCTTTTAGAATATATAAATCAGTTTATAAAATTCAAATCTTCATAAATGATTTTCTTTACCCAAATGAAAAAGGAAAATATATAGAATTAAAAACAAAGAAGGATTTTAATAAAGTAAATACACTTATTATTAAGCATAAAATAAAATATCATAGCTTATAAGAATGTCCGTTTTTTACAATTGTATTCCCTGCACTTGCGGTACTTTTGCCACCGAATAACAAATACATTATCAGAATGAAATTAAACGCAGGTATTATCACTGAGAAATTAGCCGAGAGCAAGGCTTTCTACACCCAAGTATTGCAATTTGGTGTTACTTTTGAAAACGACTTTTATTTGCTGTTGCACACCCCCAATCAGGAGGCAGAAATCAGTTTTTTGTTGCCTAACCACCCTTCGCAACAGCCTCTCTTCCAAAAACCTTTTACCCAACAGGGCGTATATCTCACCATTGAAGTAGAGAACGTAGACGACTATTACCACAAGCTAAAAGAGCGGGGCGTACCCATTGCCATAGAACTTCGCAAAGAGCCTTGGGGCGACCGTCATTTTGCCATTATAGACCCCAACGGCATCGGGATAGATATTGTAACCTATTCCGCACCTGAGTAAAAATAAAAAATCCGCGCTGAAAGAGAAATCTACCGACGGGGATTTTTTAATTAGCTAATTATTCACTACTTTTGCACTCATCATTCGTAATTTGTAATTCGCCATTTGGTTAGGAATAAACGATAAAATTGAACAATCCTCTAAAAATTAGCCTATGAAAACATTCCTATTCTTAATCTTTATACTTAACTATTCTCAAAATATGTTTAGTCAAACTAAGACAGATATAGACACCATCTACAAACAAGATTTTAAGGACTTTTCTCTACAATTAGTCAGAGATGATAGTGGTGAGAAGCAAGCCGAATTCCAAACACTTTATATAGACAAAAAATCAGGAGAAGCAACTAAAATATTTATCTCTACTTATAAAAAGGACTCTAATTGGACAACAAGTAAATATTTAGGAGAAGGTGCATATCATACTTATAATATCATCAAAGGATTTCATTTAGAAAATAAGCTACTTGTTTTTTATTCTTGTTGGGGAGTAGTAACCGCCGTAAGTTTTGATTTAACTACAATGACACACAAGACCTATTATATAGGATTATACCCTCATACGGGAGCTTTTGCATATCTTTCACATAGTATGGAAACCAAAGAATATAAAGGTGTATTCTATTTTCATATACAAGCAGGACAACAATACGGTGGGAGAGCTAATATATTAGGCTACTTTAACCCTAAAACCAATGAAATGTATGACTATATCCCTGATAATAATCTTGGAAAACACATTTCCGATATAAATAAATCTTTTGAAACCCTAAAAGAAGACAAAGAAACTTCTCTTTTTATAAAAAAGCTACTCATAAGGCTCAAATTAGTCCCTGATAATGTAGCAATTTCTTATCTGTTTAGGTCTGAATATCAAAATTTCACTTATTTTTTCTATATCAAGGACAATTCATCTGTAGAGATTCTAAGATATGATAGCGAAAAAAAGGAATGGTTCGTTGGAGGCTATAATGCCTCTCCTTCACTAACATCTGAAAAGCTATAGAACCTTTCCATTAGTAGAAAAAACTACCTTGTTTGACTTTTTGTAAGATTTATAAAACGCTTATGTTACTCAATTACTTTTCTTCCCTTACTCCCCTTACTGAAAAAGAGAGTGCCCTTATAGACAGTCTCTTTGTAGAACGTACTTTCCGCAAACGCGAAACATTGTGGCAGGAAGGCGACCCTTGTAAGTATTTCTATTTCGTAGAAGAAGGCTGTCTAAAACTCTATAAAGTAGACGACAAAGGGGGTGAACATATCTTCCAATTCGCCACCGAAAACCATTGGCTTACTGATATGAGGAGCTTCCAAGAAAAAACACCTTCCCTACTTACTGCCGAGGCATTGGAAGAGACCTCCACAAGAGCCATTACCTTAGAGAACCTCAACAGATTGTATGAAGAAATTCCTGCGCTGAACCTTGTATTTAGAAAACTCTCTGAACGCAACCAGCAAGTGCTACAAGACCGTATTTTGGAGCTACTCAGCGGGAGTGCTCAAGACTGTTATGTGTCTTTTTCAAAACATTATCCTCAACTTATTCACCGCTTACCACAAACACAAATAGCTGCTTTCTTGGGTATTACACCTGAGTTTTTCAGCAAGATGAAAGCCCAATTACTCCGTCAATAGCATTTCTTAATCTACATTAAGGCACAGCTTGTTTTCCTGCCGTACTTTTGCACCCGAAATCATAAAGAAAGGAACAACAAATGAAAACAAGAACTGTAGAATTGGTAGCTTCGCCTCCTGAACCTCACTTTGTAGGCGATGGCTTTAGAGTACATAATTTTATCCCCAGCGGGTTTAGAATGGATATGGAGCGTATGGATCCTTTCATTCTATTAGATTACAATTCCAAATATGAATTTCCTGCTAGTGAAAAGCCTAAAGGCGTAGATGTACACCCTCATCGCGGTTTTGAGACCGTAACTATTGCCTACCAAGGTAGCGTAGCCCATAACGATAGCAACGGAGGCGGTGGCGTTATCAGCCAAGGCGATGTACAATGGATGACCGCTGCCAGTGGCGTACTCCACAAAGAATTTCACGAAAAAGAATGGAGCAAAAAAGGGGGAATCTTCCAAATGGTACAACTATGGGTGAATTTGCCTTCTCAATACAAGATGTCTGCTCCTAAATATCAGGCTATCAAGAACGCCGATATCCCTCGCTATACCAGTGAAGGCGTAGAAATAGAAGTTATCGCAGGTGATTATAAGGAAGTAGCGGGTGCTGCTAGTACTTTCAGCCCTGTAAATATGCTCAATGTAAAATTGAGCAAGGGTGCCACTGCCGATTTTAGCTTCCCAGCACATTACAATACGGCTGTTTTGGTGATAGAAGGCAATGTATTGGTAAACAATACCGATGAAGCCCCTACTGATCACTTTGTACTAATGGAAAATGACGGCGAAACCTTTAGAGTAACCGCTCAAGATGATGCCATTGTATTAGTACTCAGTGGCGAACCGCTCAACGAGCCTATTGTAGCCTACGGACCTTTTGTGATGAATACTCGTGAGGAAATCGTGCAAGCCTTTGAAGATGTTAGAGCTGGAAAATTCGGGTACTTAGATTAATTAACCAATTAACTAATCAGCAAGTTAGTTAATTAGCTTATATATCAAACTTAATTTAAAGAAAGGAACAAGAAAATGAAAACCATTTTACACAAAGTTGAAACTCGTGGACACGCTAACCACGGCTGGCTTGATACTTATCACACTTTTAGCTTTGCTAACTATTACAATCCTGAACGCGTGCACTTTGGTGCTCTTAGGGTGATTAACGACGATACTGTAGCTGGGGGAATGGGCTTTAGCAAACACCCTCACCGCGATATGGAAATCATCTCTATTCCTACCGAAGGCGACCTTCGTCACGGCGATAGTATGGGCAACCAAGGCATCATTAGCAAGGGTGAAATACAAGTAATGAGCGCAGGCACCGGCATTATGCACTCCGAAATAAATGGCAATAGCAATAAGCCCGTGAAGTTCTTCCAGATTTGGGTAGTGCCCAACAAGATGAATGTAGAGCCTCGTTACGCACAAATGGAAATTGCCAGTGAAGCCAAACCTAACGATTTCCAACAAATCGTTTCTCCAAACCCCGACGATGCAGGTTTGTGGATACACCAAGACGCTTGGTTCAATTTAGCCAACTTCACCGCAGGCAACGCTAAAGAATACCGCTTGCACAATGCTTCCAATGGCGTGTATGTATTTGTCATCAGCGGACAGGCGAAAATAGGCGACCAAGTGCTTGATGCACGCGATGGTTTAGGTATTACCGAAACCGAGGCATTCACCTTGGAAGCTACCACCGACAGTGAAATCCTCCTTATGGAAGTACCGATGTTGGAATTATAAGATAATGAGCCAATTTGTTAATTAACAAAGTAACAAATTATGCCCTCCCCGCTTGTAGAAAAATCTACTGGCGGGGAGTTTTTATATCCCTAACTCATAGTAATACCTACACCTTAAAAAAATATTTATAAAATAATATATAGTAAGTTTGCTTATTATATAAAAACATATTACCTTTGCACCCGAATAAAGAAGTAAATTTAAATTTTATATGAAAGTTCTAATTATCAACGGGCATCCTACTATGGAGACGTCTAACGCCAATAAGGCTATTTTAGAAGAAGTAAAACGTCTGCTCCCTGAGGCTGAAGTAAGTAACTTGCAAGCCCTTTATCCTAACTATCAAATTGATGTAACTGCCGAACAAGCTAAACTTGTAAAAGCAGATGTAATTGTATGGCAATTCCCTGTGAATTGGTATTCGCTTCCTGCCTTGTTGAAAAAATGGTTAGACAACGTATTTTCACACGGCTTTGCTTATGGCGACAACAAGCTGATGGGCAAGAAACTCATCCTTTCTTTCACTACCGGAGCACCTGAAGAGGCTTACCAACACGGTGGCGCTCAGAACTATCCATTTACCGATTTTCTCAATATTCACCAACAAACTGCCAATCACTGCAAACTGCTATTCCAAGAGCCTGTAATCTCTTATGGAATGAAGTACATCCCAGAAGTAATGCCCAAAGAAGTGCTTATAACCCTACAACAAAGAGCCAAAGATCACGCCGCTCGATTGGTTGCGCAAATCAAGGAATTAAGCTAATTTTGCAATTGATAAAAATCGCCGTGTGGCAGTGTGTCACACGGTTTTTATTCCATTTATAAATGAAAAAGAGACCTATCAAATATTGGATTATCGTGGCGAGCAGAGACCACGTACAAATGGGCGTTGCGGGAGGATTTGCCCAAGCCTGCCACGGCAAGGCACAGCCTTTGAGGCGTATGCAGGAGGGGGACGGTATTCTCTATTACTCTTCCAAACGCTATTTTGGAAAAGAAGACAAATGCCAAGCCTTCACGGCTATTGGCAAAGTGAAAGACGAGGAAGTCTATGCCTTTCAGATGAGTGAAAATTTCTGTCCGTTTAGGAGAAATATTACTTTTGTGGACTGCGAAGAAACGCCCATAGCCGACCTTATCGAGCTATTGGACTTTATCCCCAACAAAAAAGTGTGGGGATATCCTTTTCGCTTTGGTATTTTGGAAATATCCGAGAACGATTTTAAACTTATAGCCTCTAAAATGTTACACAATGACCTCTCAACACTCAATTTTTAGTTTAAGAGCCGAAGAAAGCTCAGGGCTTTTACTTTGGCAGGTAAGTATGCTATGGCAACGCGGAATCAAAAAAGTGTTGCAACCTTTCGACCTCACACACCCCCAGTTTGTACTCTTGGCGAGTGCCCAGTGGTTTGCCCAACAAGGAAAGGAAATCACGCAGGTATCTTTGGCAAATTTCACCAAGATAGACCCAATGACCACCTCGCAAGTGGTGCGCACTTTGCAGAGCAAAGACCTCATCACAAGAGAAGAACACAAGACCGACACCCGCGCCAAAGTAGTTGCTATCACCGATAAAGGTGCCGAACTCATCGCGCAAGCTGTCGCTAAGGTCGAGGCTTTCGACGATGAATTTTTCAGTATTTTGGCAACCGAACAGCCCTCGTTCAACGCTCAACTGCACAAACTTTTAACAAATTAGCAGAATCGTTTTGCTCCTTGCTATCCTTGATATAGGTTTTTGTTTGGGTATTAATGGAGTGAATGCTTTGAAGGAAAAAGCGGAGAATAATTGAGCAATTAGCAAATTAGAAAATTTGGAAATTAATAATTGTGTTTTATTCCGTTAGGAAAGTTCCTTTTTCAAGCACAATTTTATTTCCCCATTGGGTAAGGGCATCGAGTATGGGCAAAAAAGATTTCCCTAAGTCGGTGAGTGAATAGATAGCCACCAAAGGAGGTTTTTCGCCATAGACAACTTTAGAAATAAGCCCGTCGTTTTCCAATTGTTTTAGCTGGATACTCAGCGTAGTTTCGGTTACCGAATAGAGGTCTTTTCTCAGTTCGCTAAATCGCTTTTCACCTTCTTTAAGGTGGTACAAAATCACGGCTTTCCATTTTCCTCCTATCAAATCCATCGCTACGGCAATGGTGCAAGGATAGTTTTTTTCTCCTAAGCGAACGCTGGGGGCAGTACACTCTATTTTTGTTTCCATAGTAGTTGAAATTATAAAGTATCTATTTAGATAGTTATTGCCAGATTGAAAGTTGTACTATAATTTTGCGCCAAAATTAAAAAATAATTTCAATATGGCATTAGTAATTTTAGCACACCCCCATTTTGACCAATCGATAGCCAATAAGGCTATCATAGAGGAGCTTTCTCGTAGCGATATAGATTTTGAAATCAGAAATTTATCAGCGCTATACCCTACCTTTCAAATAAATGTAAAAGCAGAGCAAGAAGCCTTACGCAAGCATCAAGAGGTTATCTTTCAATATCCTTTTTATTGGTATAATATGCCAGCGATACTCAAGCATTGGTTTGATGAGGTTTTCACTTATCAGTTTGCTTATGGTTCACAAGGAGATAAGCTCAAAGGGAAATATTTTATCGCAAGTTTTACCGTTGGGGCACCCGAAAGTGAATATCACACTTTGGGAAAACACCATTTCAAAGTATATGAGTTTTGCAAGAACTTAGCGCAAACGGCTTATTATACGCAGATGAAGTATGTAGAACCTTTATATTTTCACGGGACATCAGTAAATGCAGGTTATACCAAAGAAGATATAGAAGCAAAAGCCAAAGCGCAAGCCCAACGATTGTTAGCATTTCTTTCTTTGCTGAAATAACACACAAATTAGGATTAAAAAACACCCTCCCCACTGGTAGGAAATACTACTAGTAGGGAGGGTTTTATCAATTATCAATTGCCAATTGTCAATTGTTTTGTACCTTTGCCTCATCGGAAGGTTATTTTATGTCTCAAAAAATCAAAGTTTTCAATAAATTATTAGCCCATTACGGCAAGCAACATTGGTGGAATGACCCCAATCGCATTACCGACTGGATTTCGATGATTCTCATTCAGCAAACTACCCAAGAGAATACCGAAAAAGCCCTTGCTAACTTAGAGGGCAAGCTCTCGGTAGAGGCTTTGCACGCTATGGAACTGAACACTTTGCAGGAATATATACGTCCGGCAGGCTTCTACAAGCAAAAAAGCACTTACATCAAAGCACTGATGGAATGGTACGTGTCGCACGGAGCTTCCTTACAAAAGTTTGAAGCTATCCCTACTGAGGAGCTTCGCAAGGAACTGCTCTCTATCAAAGGTGTGGGCGAAGAAACTGCCGATGCAATGTTGTTGTACATCTTTGAGCGAAAGGTGTTCATAGCCGACCAGTACGCTATACGACTTTTGAACCGACTGAACCTTTCTACTGCACAAACCTATAAAGCCCTACGCGAAGAGTGTATGCCCTTAGTTGCTGAAATTCCCTTAGAGACCTGTCAAGAATGGCACGCTGTGATTGATGTACACGGCAAGGCTTACCGCAAAGGTTTTACCGATGAACAGTGGTTATTAGAATAATAAATAAAAAAATTATGAGCAAAATATGGAAAATATCATTGCCCAAACACAAGAAGAGGTAAGGGCAACTTTTCAAGAACTATACGCTTCTGTGGATTTCGGAGCTTATATAGCCCCGCAAGATTACTTTGTGTCTTACATCTTTAAAACAGAGGAAGAATTGAGCAAAGCAAAGGAAACAGGCTTACTGCAAAAGATAAACGACTATCACCAAAAACTATTGCGTGAGCAACAATACCCTGAGGAAGGTATAAAGGACTGTACTTTTGCCTCTCAGGAAGATTGCGACAAGGAGTGGAACGGAAATTGGTATTATTATTACAAGTAAACAAACAACATCACAGCGAACTATCAAGAGAAGATTTCTTCTTTGTAGGCTATTGCGAAGCCCTCGAAACTCATTTAATGACGGTTTTTGTGAGTTGGGCAGACGATAAACAAATCTAACAGTATTACCAAATAATTGTAAGTATGATAAAATCAGTTTTAATAGTAGGACTTGGGAGCTTTATGGGCGGAGTTTTTCGTTATGTGCTTTCAGTAGGATTGAGTAGATGGGGTAAAATATTGTCCTTCCCAATAAGTATTTTTATGGTAAATATATTGGGGTGTTTCTTGATAGGAATACTCTACGGTTATTTCAAGAATAGAGAAGTAGATAGCTATTTAGTTTTATTACTAATGACAGGCATTTTGGGAGGCTTCACCACGTTTTCTACTTTTTCATTGGAAGTACTGCAATTATTTCAGCAAAATGAACTACTAAAAGCTACTTTTTATGTAGTAGGAAGTGTAGGATTAGGAATTTTGGCGTGCTTTTTGGGATACATTATAGGCAACAGGTAAAAGGTAATAGATTAAGCCAGCGATAGCTGGTGTTTAAATAAGAAGTTTTTACATTAAAAAATATATACGACAATGAAGAAATTTTTGTTAGGAGTAGCTGTGGCTGTAGTAGCCTTGCTATTAGTAAAGTATTTTACTGATAAGAAAGAAGACAAAGAGAGATTGGAGGCTGATACGGCTCTGATACAAACGCAAATAGCCAACGTAAGCAAGTTGGTTGTTACTGAAGGACATTTTGCAGAAGTACTCTCGTATACCGATACTCAAAAGTACTTTATGGATTTGCTTTCGTTTGATAAGAAAATCCTCACAGTAGTAAATGCTGATGTAACGGTAGCTTACGATCTGCACAAAATCAGCTATGAGGTAAACGAAGAGCAAAAGAAAGTCATCATTAAATCGCTACCAGAGGCAGAGGTAAAGATATACCCAACGATGAAATATTACGACGTGAGCCAGAGTCAGGTGAACCCTTTTACTCCTACCGATGTAGAGAAGATACAGAAGAAGGTAAAAGCCGAGTTGGAACGCAAAGTGAATGCTTCAACCCTAAGGAGCAATGCCGAAAATCGATTACTTACCGAACTTTCTAATCTTATTTTTGCTACCCGAGCTGTGGGCTGGACGTTAGAGTACCAAAATACGCCTATTGAGAGTAGAGAAGATTTTAAAATGCTGAAACCATAACAAAAGTGTATTAGTTTTGATTATTTTCTGTATATTTGCCCCATAAATCAAATATTGAATATTCACTTATGAAAACGGAAAAACAATTAAATATTAAATATAGCGTTTTTGAGGGGGTTACTGACCTGCCAAAAAAAGCACAAGAACTAATGCAACAAGCTATTATGGCTAGAGAAAATGCTTATGCTCCTTACTCCAAATTTAAAGTGGGAGCGGCGGTTCGTCTTAAAAACGGACAGATTTTCATAGGTTCTAATCAGGAGAATGCTGCTTATCCGTCGGGGTTATGTGCTGAAAGAGTGGCTATTTATCAGGCTTCTACCCAATGTCCTGATGAAGAAATAGAGATGATTGCTATTTCGGGCACTGCCGAAGACCCTACTTGTTACCCTGTTTCTCCGTGTGGAGCGTGTAGGCAATCACTTTCAGAATACGAGACTAAGCAGAAAAAGCTAATACCTGTTTATTTTATGGGAGCAGAAGGGAATATCATCAGAACAGCTTCTATCAAAGATTTACTACCTTTCCTTTTTGACGGTAGTTTGATGTAAAAGTGCGAGCCACAAGGGCAGATGAGAGTTAATAGATAAACGCGAAAAAGAAATATAAAGAGTAACTGCTATAAGGCAATGGTATGAAAAACCATTGCCTTATTTTTTGCAAAAGAAAGGGATTTGCAAAAGCACATTATCGGAGTATTTCGGATATACACGGAAGATATCGAAGATAGGGTTATGGTATAGTTAGCTTATAGAAAGCTTATAGGAAGCTTATACGAATCTTGGACGATTGGTATAGAAAGGGTATATAAGTAGTTAATAATGAGAGGTTAAGAGCAGATATTAAAAAGTTAAAAAATGTTAATTAAGTGAAGTACAAAGAGAGGAAAAACGAAAGTGAAGAGCGAATTAGGAGGAGGAAGGTGATTTCAACTGGGGTGGTTATCCGTTTAAAAGGCGAAGGTAGGATAATGATAAGATAGGGTGAAGGTGAAGTATATTTAAAAAAATAATTTACACATTTGGTGTAGAAAAAAAGTGATATCCTTTGCTAATTATACTTTATTTTATATTTTTGCACCAAATTACATTATCTCATAATGTACCTATCTGCCAAAAAAGAGGTTATAACGTTATAGCAATAATTTGGTTTATAGGTGTTTAATTATTTCTTATAAGATGTCAGTAAAGCAACGTTTAACCTTATTTCTACTACTTTTAGCAGGATTCAGTGTTCAAGCACAAGTAACCCCTACGACCCAAACCGCTACGAGTACTCAAACTGAGACGACTGTGCGGAATGGCATTGGGCGTATAGGGTTAGAGCAACCTAAAAGTATTGTGCATCAGTATACCTATAACCCGACGCTCGACCGCTATGTATACACTGAGAAATTAGGAAATTACGACCTTTCTACCCCTATGTTTCTCACGGTACAACAATATGAAAACTTGGTGTTGCGTGAGCGTATGAAGGAATACTACCGAACTAAATTGGACGCCATAGGCGATACCCAAAGCAATACTGCCGATAAGAAAAAAACGCAACGTGACCTCTTGCCCGAATTATACGTAAATTCTGACTTTTTTGAAAGCGTGTTCGGGGGGCGCAATATAGAACTAATTCCGCAGGGAAGTGTAGGGGTAGATTTAGGTGTACGCTATACGCGTAACGACAACCCCGTAGTGAGTCCGCGTTACCGCAGTTCGTGGGGCTTAGATTTTGAACAGCGCATCAGCTTAGGGCTTACCGGTAAGATAGGTACACGCCTAACACTTAACGCTCAGTACGACACACAAGCCTCCTTTGATTTCCAAAATGTATTTAAATTAGAATATACCCCTGATGAAGACGATATCGTACAAAAAATAGAATTGGGTAATATCTCAATGCCGATGTCTAACTCACTCATCACAGGTTCACAGAGCCTTTTCGGGGTGAAGACAGAACTTAAATTTGGGCGTACTACTATCACGGGTGTTTTCTCTGAACAGAAATCGGAGCGAAAGACCGTAAGTGCCCAAGGCAGTGGCACTATTACAGAGTTTGAATTTTCGGCTCTTGACTACGATGAAAACCGCAACTACTTCCTCGCACAGTTCTTCCGTGATAACTACGACCGCGCTTTAGAAAACTACCCATTTATCAATAGTAAAGTACAAATTACCCGTTTGGAGGTGTGGGTAACCAACCGCAATAGCCGTATGGGGAATATCCGCAATATCTTGGCTGTACAAGACTTAGGTGAACCCAAAATGGAGAATACGCGTTTGGGAAATAAAGCAGGAGCCAGCTTCTTTAATGCTACCACCAATAATATGCCTGCCAATGGGGCTAACAAATACGACCCTACACGTTTGGGCACGCCAAATTCGGTACTTACTAGCGCTATTCGCGATGTGGCTACGGTACAACAAGGTTTTGGCACGAACAGCTCCTACGTGAGTCAGGGTTACGACTACGCCGTTATAGAGAACGCTCGTAAACTTGAAGAGGGAGTGGACTATAAAGTAGATACCAAACTCGGTTATATATCGCTGAACACAGCCCTTAGTAGCGATGAGGTATTGGCGGTGGCTTATCAATATACCTACGGTAGCCAAGTGTATCAAGTGGGTGAGTTTGCCAACGACGGTATCTCGGCAACTACCAATCAGTTCTACGGAGGTGGTAACAATGCAATTACCAACAACCTTTTGGTGTTAAAGATGCTTAAAAGTAACCGCCTAAATGTGAAAGACCCTATTTGGGATTTGATGATGAAGAACGTGTATTCAGTAGGTTCGGCACAGCTTTCACCAGAAGATTTCCGTATGAATATCTTCTACTCCAACCCCTCCCCTATTAACTATATCGAAAAAGTAAACAATAACGGTTGGCCCACAGGATTGGAAGACCGCATTTTGTTAAATCTCTTCAACTTCGACCGCCTCAACAAATACAACGACCCTCAGCCAGGTGGTGACGGGTTCTTTGATTTTGTTCCGGGCATTACCGTAGACGAACAATACGGAAAAATATTCTTTACCAAAGTAGAGCCTTTTGGTGAATACCTATACAACACCTTAGGTGGTGGTGCAAATTATGATGACCCTGCAACTTATAATGACAACCAACGAAAATACGTATATACTTCACTATACAAAAATACGAAAACCCAAGCCCAGATGGACGGTGATAAGAATAAGTTCCAAATGAAAGGACGCTATAAGTCATCGGGAAGAAGAGGTATATCCTTAGGAGCTTTCAATGTGCCTCGTGGTTCAGTAACCGTGATTGCAGGTGGGCGTATACTGGTAGAAGGGTTAGACTATTTAGTAGACTATCAATCAGGAATTGTGGAGATTATCAATCCGAGTCTTGAAGCGAGCAACTTGCCTATACAGGTTTCAGTAGAGAACAATCTGATTTTTGGAGGGCAAACCACCCGCTTTATGGGCGTGAATGTAGAACACAAATTCAACGATAAGTTTATCATTGGAGGTTCTATCGTGAACCTACGCGAACGACCTTATACCCAAAAGACCAGCTACGGGCAAGAAGCCGTAAACAATACTATCTTCGGTTTTGGAGGAACTTACTCTACTGAGCTACCTTTCCTCACTCGGTGGGTAAACCGTATTCCTACGATTAAGAGCGATGCGCCGTCGAATCTATCTATACGAGGTGAATTTGCTTACCTAAGAGCCGGTACCCCTAAGGCAGATGATTTTGACGGAGAAACTACCGTGTACTTAGACGACTTTGAGGCAGCGCAAGCCACTATTGATATGCGTTCGCCCCTTGCGTGGAAATTGGCGAGCACGCCTTTGGAATTTGGACAAGGCAGTGGTACAGCTTCACGCACCCTATACGGTAATGGACCTGATGACCCCAATAACTTACGCAATGGTTATGGACGTGCTAAACTATCGTGGTATACCATAGACCCTGTGTTCTATTCAAACCAAAAGCCTTCGGAGATAAGTAGTAGCGAAATCTCTAAGAATAGTACGCGTCGTATTTTTATAGAAGAAATCTTCCCACAACAGCAATTAGCCCAAGGACAATCGTTAGTACAAACTACCTTAGACTTAGCTTATTACCCTAATGTAAAAGGGCCTTATAACAACGACCCAAGTTTTGCTTCTCGTACTCAAAACGACAAATGGGCAGGGATTATGCGCGGTATGAGCTATTCGGATTTTCAAGAAAGTAACATAGAGTTCTTGCAGTTCTGGGTAATGGATCCTTATTATTCAGGTGAATACAGTGGTAATGGAGAATTGGTTTTCAACTTAGGAAATATATCAGAAGACGTGCTTAAAGACGGTAGAAAACAATACGAAAACGGCTTACCAGGACTTTCTTCTACTTCAAGTATTAATACCTCGTCTTGGGGTAAAGTACCTGCGGCACAATCACTGATATATGCTTTTGATGACAACTCATCTAACCGTGCTTTGCAAGATATAGGATTAGATGGACTCAACGACGCCGAAGAATCGAGAATATACAACAATAACGTAGCTACCTCACCTAACGACCCTGCGATGGATAACTACGAATACTTTTTGGCGCGTAGTGGTGGTATCTTAAACCGTTATTACAACTACAATGGTACGCAAGGAAACTCGCCTGTGGCAGTGACTAATACGAACAGAGGTTCGACCACAATTCCTGATTATGAAGATATCAACGGTGATTATACGATGAACACCGCCAACAACTACCTTGAATACAGAGTGCGTATTAAACCTAATATCACCACTGCTGACCCTTATGTGAATGATATTCGCGTGGTATCGGTAGAAGCACCTAACGGGCAACAAGTAAGTGCCCGCTGGATACAGTTTAAAATACCGATTGCCAGCGGTGAGATGTGGCGAGAAGGGTTCCAATATCCATTGAACAACAACGACAAGATGGATATCATCAACTCGATGACCCATATGCGTATGTACCTTACAGGCTTCCCTCAAGAAATGCTATTACGCTTTGGTACACTTGACCTTATTCGCGGTGATTGGCGTTATTACAACTATACCCTCAGCACTGATAAGGACGACCCAAGTGATGACGGCACCAAAGTAGAAATCAATTCAGTAAACTTAATTGAGAACGAAACTCGTCAGCCTATCCCTTACCGTATGCCACCAGGGGTACGCCGTGAGCGTATTAATACCAACAACACCTTGGTAGAACAAAACGAGCAGGCTTTATCTTACATAGTGGATAACCTTGAAAACAACGATAGTAGGGCGGTATACAAGGCAATGCGCTTTGACCTTCGACAATACAAGTATATCAAGATGTTTGTACACGCTGAAGCCTATAAGAACAAACCGCTGAGCGATAATCAGGCAGTGGCTTTCTTGCGGGTAGGTACTGACTTTAACGACAACTATTACCAAGTGGAAGTACCCTTACAGGTAACGCCTGCGGGTGCTTCGACAGAGCAACTGATATGGCCACAAAACAACCAATTGGTTATTCCAATGGACGTGCTCACCAAGTTAAAAGCTATAAGCATACGCAACCAAACAATGAGTGATGCAGTATACTACGATGCAAACTTCAATGTAGTACCTGAGAGTGCGCCACACGTAGCGGGACAAAACCGTTATGTAATCAAAGGGAATCCCTCGCTCGGTAGTGTAAGAGCCGTAATGATAGGGGTGAAAAACGTATCGGGCAGTAATGGACTGAGTGGGGAATATTGGTTCAACGAATTGCGTGTAGCCGAATTGGAAAACCACGGAGGTTGGGCAGCCGTAGGCTCTCTTGATGCGAATGCCTCCGAACTAATGAACATCTCGGCTACAGGACGTATGCATACCGTAGGTTTTGGAGCAGTAGACCAAGCTCCTAATCAGCGCGCCTTAGAAAGTACCCGCGAATACGATGTAATGATGAACATCAATGCGGGGAAACTGCTCCCTCCTAAGTGGAATATGCAAATACCAGTAGGTTTGAATCACTCGCAGAAACTCTCGACCCCAGAGTACGACCCCGTATATCAAGACATCAAATTAGAAGACCGATTGGACGTAGCACAAAACGCACGCGAGCGAGAAATTATTAAAGAACAAGCGGAAGATTATACACTAAGACGCGGTATTAACCTCATCGGGGTGAAGAAAAACTTAGGCGAAGGACAGAAAAACCGTATTTACAACATAGAAAACTTTACTTTTAACTACGCTTACAACGAGAAGAACCACCGCGATTACGAGTTGCGTTACGAAGATGAACAACAAGTGCGCGCAGGATTTATGTACAACTATACTTTCAAACCTACTGCGGTAGAGCCTTTCAAGAAAAGTAGTAAGTTTGCTAATAAGCGCTATTGGCAATGGTTAGCAGATATAAACTTGAACATTCTGCCTACCAGCATTATGTTCACTACTGATATCAATCGTTCTTTCACCAAGCAATTGTTCCGCGATGTGCATTTTGATGGTGTGAATGCAAATCAGCAAAAAGCACTCCCTGAGCTACAACAGCGCAATTACCAGATGAATCACCAATACGCTATCAACTACAATTTGACTAAATCATTGCGATTGAACTTCAATGCTACTAATAACAGTATCATTCGCAACTACTATGTGTACGATGGCAATGGGGATATATCAGGCATTAATAAAGAAGTATCACTTTGGTCAGATTTCTGGGATTTAGGAACTCCAGACCACTTCTTTTCGAAGTTCCAAGTGAACTACGATTTGCCTTTTAGTAAGTTTCCTTTCTTTGAGTTTATGAAAGCTAACTATACTTATTCTGGTGATTTCGACTATCAGCGCGGTTCACAAACTCTTTTACAGTTGGCACGCCAAGAAGTAAACACCTTGCAAAACGGTAATACGCATAACTTTACAGCAAACCTTACTTTCGACCAGCTGTATCGTTACTTAGGCGTAAAAGCTACTCCAAGAGGAGAAAAAGCCAGTGTAGCTAAAACTTTCTTGACAATGCTCAAAACAGTAGGAGTGAACTATTCAGTTACCAATGCCCGCACCATACCAGGATATACGCAACAAGTAGGCTTCTTAGGCACCTTTAAACCATCGGCAGGCTTTATGTTTGGCGACCAAACTGACTTGCGTTACGAGATGGCAAAACGCGGTTACCTTACTGAGTTTCCTGATTTCAACGACCAATACATCAAATCACAAGAAAGACAACTATTGCTTACGGCTAATTTGCAACCTGTTCCTGATTTGCAAATCAACTTAAAGGCTAATCGTCAGTATACCGAGAACTATACTGAAACCTTTGAAGTGCGGAACTTTGTTTATAATCCATTAGTAGGTAACCAAGTAGGTAGCTTCAATATTTCTACCAACTTGATAGCTACTACCTTTAATAAGATTGATGAATACAAGTCGGAAGCCTTTGAACGTTTCAAAGAAAACCGACTTACCGTAGCACGTCGTTTGGCTGAGGCGCGCGGTTTGAATCCAGCCAGCGTAGATGCAGAAGGTTACCCTATAGGTTATAGCAAAAAGAGCCAAGCAGTGATGATACCTGCTTTCTTTGCAGCCTATTCAGGAAGTAGCGCCAGTGGCGTATCGCTTGACGCTTTCAAGAATATTCCTATCCCTGAGTGGAATATACGCTATACCGGACTAATGCGCGTAGAGTTTATCAAGAATACTTTCCGTCGTTTCTCATTGGCTCACGGTTATCGTGCTAGCTACTCGCTTAGTGAGTTTCGCACTAACTTAGAATATGAACCGGCTAACCCTAATAAAACGAACGTAGCAGGTGATTTTCTCAATGAGAAACTCTATTCTACCGTTACTCTCGCTGAGCAATTCAATCCGCTTATTAGGGCAGATATGGAATTCAAAAACTCTATGAGCTTCTTGGCAGAATTCAACCGAGACCGTACTATTTCTATCAGTTTAGATAATGATTACCTAACTGAGATTCTCAAACGCGAATACAAATTCGGGGTAGGATACCGATTTAAAGATTTGCGTTTCGTTACCCGAGTAAATGGTAATCTCACTACCTTGAAGAGCGATTTGGTACTGAAAGGCACTCTTTCTTACCTTAATGAGTTTACGGTAATACGCAATATGGAAATATTCAACAACCAAGTAACGGCAGGACAAACCTCGTGGTTGGGTAACCTCACTGCCGAGTATGCTCTTACTCGTAACCTTTTGGCATCGTATTATTTCCAATACAATTTCTCTAAATCGGCTATCTCAACTGCCTTCCCAATGACGACTATTCGCACAGGACTTTCAGTGAAATATACCTTTCAATAATTAGCTGATTTGGATACTTACAAAACCATAGCAACCTCGGTAGAAGAGGTGATTTTTAAGGAGAAAAGCAGTAAGTTTTTAGGCTATGCTTTCCCGATTACTTCTGAAGAGGAGATAAAGGTGCATCTCGAAGCTGTGAAGAAAGCACATTTCTCGGCACGGCATTGGTGTTATGCGTGGCAATTGGGATATGGCACTACCCAGCGTTATCGCACTAACGACGACGGTGAACCTAACAATACAGCAGGGATTCCTATTTATGGGCAAATACAGTCGTTTGAGCTCACTAACGTACTGGTGGTAGTAGTGCGCTATTTCGGAGGGATTAAATTAGGGGTAGGCGGATTGGTGCAGGCTTACAAAACTACTGCTCAGCTCACCTTGCAAGAAGTAGAAATTGTAGAAAAGCTCATTACCGAGGAACTTATCATCAGTTTTGAATATCCACTGATGAACAAAGTAATGCGGGTAGTAAAAGAGCAGAACCTCACCATCACTCATCAACTGCTCACTGAAAACTGTGTGCTACATTTAGCCATACGACAAAGTGATTTTATAAAAGTAAAAGAGATTTTTAGTAATCTCTTTGGGGTACATATAATAGAAGAAGATTAGGGTGTTTCTTTTCTTGGGTGCTTACTTTCATTGATTGTCTATTTGTATCTATTTTTTAAAAATGCAACCGAAAGCTTTTTACTACTGCCTTTTGCTGTTGGTATTCCAAAAAGGCACATCATTTAGCACAGTCATATCTACTGTTTTACAAGCGATAAGTAAGAAACATAAAATAAAGGGTAAGAGGAGTTTCATTGTTAAGAGCTAGAAGTTAAAAACTTTGCCAAAGTTTTTCTGCCTGCACGGCTCGCTCCCTTGGCAAAGTTGAATATTATAGAGAGCTACACTTTCTTCACTATAAAGTAGTTTTTCTTTCCACGTTGTAATAAGATAAATTTCCCATCTACAAGGTCTTTTTTCCCTATCTGGTAGTCTTCACCTACTTTCTCTTTATTTACGGAAATAGAGTTCTCTTTCAAGGCACGACGTGCTTCGGAATTAGAACTGATAAAACCTGTTTTTGCTGAAAGAATGGCAATCATATCAAGTCCACCAGCAATATCGGCGGCACTTACTTCGGCTTGAGGTACGCCGTCAAACACTTCTAAGAAAGTTTTCTCGTCTAAAGTGCGTAAATCGGCAGAAGTAGAGTTACCAAAGAGGATTTGTGATGCTTTTTTGGCTTTCTCAAGCTCTTCGCGTCCGTGTACTAATAAGGTGAGTTCTTCTGCCAATTTGTTTTGCAATATGCGCAAGTGAGGCGCCTCGGTGTGCTGAGCGATGAGACTGTTGATTTCCTCTTTGCTGAGCATTGTAAAGATTTTTATATAACGTTCTGCATCGGCATCGGAAGTATTAATCCAATATTGGAAGAACTTGTAAGGCGAGGTTTTCTCAGGATCAAGCCACACATTACCACCTTCACTTTTACCAAATTTAGTGCCATCGGCTTTGGTAATCAGCGGGCAAGTAAGGGCATACGCCTTTCCGCCTGCAATACGGCGAATAAGTTCAGTACCCGTAGTGATATTTCCCCATTGGTCAGAGCCTCCTATTTGTAAAGTGAGGTTTTTCTCGCGATAGAGATGCAAAAAGTCGTAACCTTGCAAAAGTTGGTATGAGAACTCAGTAAACGACATTCCATCAGTATTTTCATTAGGGTCGAAGCGTTTTTTTACCGAATCCTTAGCCATCATATAGTTTACGGTGATGTGCTTACCAATATCGCGAATGAATGAAAGGAATGAGAACTCTTTCATCCAATCGTAGTTATTCACGAGTTCAGCGCGATTAGGCGCAGTGCTTTCAAAATCAAGAAATTTTGCTAATTGTTTTTTGATACCCGCTATATTGTGTGCTAATACTTCTTCGGTGAGCAAATTGCGTTCTACTGATTTACCTGAAGGATCGCCTATCATACCTGTTGCTCCTCCTACGAGTGCATAAGGTTTATGTCCGCAATTTTGGAAGTGGCGCAATATCATTACGCCCACTAAATGACCGATATGCAGTGAGTCGGCTGTAGGGTCAAATCCCACATAAGCGGCGCGTAAGCCTTTCATAAGGTGTTGTTCCGTTTCAGGCATTATATCCTGAATCATACCGCGCCAACGCAATTCTTCTATAAAATTCTTCATTAGTTTTGTTCGTTTATAATCTATTTGGGTGCAAAGGTACGAAAAAAGTAAAAACACTCTTTTCTTCTTGCTAAAGTTCTAAATAAATAAGTATAAATATCTGTTTGTAGTTGATTTATTATTCGCTTTTTCTTCGGTTTAGATTCGTCATTTGTTCGCCTTTCCTTCGTTCATTGTTCGTCTTTCCTTCGTTCATTGTTCGTCTTTTGTTCGTCTTTTGTTCGTCTTTTGTTCGTCTTTTGTTCGTCTTTCCTTCGTTCTTTGTTCGTCTTTCCTTCGTTCTTTGTTCGTCTTTTGTTCGTTCTTTGTTCGTCTTTTGTTCGTCTTTTGTTCGTTCTTTGTTCGTCTTTTGTTCGTCTTTTGTTCGTTCTTTGTTCGTCTTTTGTTTATCTGCCCGTGCGGCTCGCATCTGCCCGTGCGGCTCGCACCTGCCTGTGCGACTCGCATCTATACCCTAAACTTATTGCTCAAACGATTGCATTTCCACTAACTTTTTATACATACCGTTCTTTTGTATCAGCTCAGTATGGGTACCCTGCTCTACTATTTGCCCTTTTTGCATTACTACTATTTGGTCAGCATTTTGGATTGTTGAAAGCCGGTGCGCAATCACTACCGAAGTGCGATTCTTCATCATATTTTCTAAGGCATTCTGTACCAAACGCTCGCTTTCAGTATCAAGTGCCGAAGTTGCCTCATCGAGTACCATTATAGGTGGGTTTTTCAGTACTGCACGAGCAATACTAAGGCGTTGTTTTTGCCCGCCACTCAGTTTACTACCTGCATCGCCTATGTTGGTATCGAAACCCTTGGGAAGGTCTTTTATAAATTCGTAAGCATTAGCTATCTTAGCCGCTGTCACTAGTTCTTCATCAGTTGCATCGGGCTTTCCTATCAGCAGATTGTTCTTTACCGTATCATTAAAAAGAATAGAATCCTGCGATACCACCCCTATGAGCTTTCGCAAGGAGGCAGTTTGCATATCTTTTACATTCACCCCATCAATAAGTACCTCTCCCTGATTTACATCGTAAAAACGAGTGATAAGGTTCGCAATAGTGCTCTTGCCACTCCCCGATTGTCCTACTAAGGCAATTGTCTTTCCTTTAGGTATTTCCAAAGAAAAATGACTGAGTACGGGCAGTTCAGCATACGCAAAAGTAATATCTTTCAGAGCTACAGCAGTGGTAAAATCAGAAATTACAACAGGATTTTCACACTCTTTAATAGGATTCTCGTAATCAAGAATTTCCAAAATACGTTCGGCTGCTGCATTCCCTTTTCGCATATCGTATGATGCCTTACTGATAGCCTTTGCGGGGGTGAGAATATTGTACGCCAATCCCATAAAGGCAATGAATTGAGTGCCCTCTAATGTTTTATCTACCAACACTAACGAGCCCCCAAACCACAGCAAAATAGCAATCATTAGAATACCGAGAAACTCACTCATTGGCGACCCTAAGTTCTGACGGTTCATTACCTTATTGCTCAATCGGTTAAAAGTATTACTAGATTCCTTAAATTTCTTAGAGAAAATACCCTCAGCATTAAATGCCTTTATAACGCGCAATCCCCCTATAGTCTCTTCTATAAGCGAAAGAAATCGCCCTTGCTCTTGTTGTAAAGCTATTGAATTCTTTTTTAGTGATTTGCCTATCCTCGAAATTACTGCCGCTGCAATAGGAATAAATACAAAGGTAAATACTGTGAGTTTCACGCTAATACCTAGCATCACCAAAATGGAAAAGAGAATAGTAAGAGGTTCTCTCACAAAAGCCTCCAATCCCGAGAGCAATGAGTATTGTACTTCGTTTACATCACCTACCATACGCGACATAATATCGCCTTTGCGTTGTTCTGAGAAAAATGCTATCGGTTGGCTTACAACTTTTTTGTAAAGAGCATCACGCAAATCGCGTAATACACCATTGCGAAGGTAAGTGATGAAAAAAGAAGCTAAATAGCTAAACATATTCTTCAGCAAGAAGAGTGAAATTACCAAAGCAATCACTATTCCAAGAGCCCAAATAGTATTTTCTCCCGCAAGAATTCCTACTTTGTAGTTTAAGTAGGCTTTACCATAACTCCCTAAATCCAACAGATTACCCGAATATACAGGAGCTTCAGCTACTGTTTGCGCTTTGCCAAAAAGTACATCAAGCATCGGGATAAGTGCCACAAACGAAAGAGCACTAAAGAGTGAATAAAGAATATTGAAAAATATGTTCAGTATTGCCTGTTTCTTATAAGGCAATATATAAGGGATAAATCTCTTGAGTTTCATCTTATTTCTTGTATTTCTTAACCGTTTCGTCCCTTCTTAGCTTTTGATTATCGGTATACACAAACTTAGGAACGAAATAGATTTGGCGAGGCACTTCGTATTTCAGCATATCTTTATCCATATAAATATCGTGTGCCAAAGTAGGATAATCCTTCTCCTCACCCTGTACGTAAAGCACTGCACGTTGCCCTAACTCATCATCAGGTTCTTTAGTAATAAAGTAATCACCTTTGATGTACTTCTTAATCTTGTGCTCTACACTTTCTGGAAAGACTTTAAAGCCTCCCGAATTGATAATATTGTCAAAACGCCCTAACCACTCGAATTCGCTATGCGATATGAGATTTACAATATCATTAGTAATCACAGGGTGGTCAGCAATCAAAGGTGCATTTATTACCAAACAATTGCGGTCGTCTTGGGTAAACGTAACATTAGGCATTGCTTTATAGGTAGTTTCGTGCTCCATCGTGTGATTTACCCTGCGCATCGCAATATGCGAAATGGTTTCAGTCATTCCGTAAGACGAATACACTTCTGTGGAAATATTCTGTAATTTAGCCTCTAATTCTCCATCAATAGAAGCTCCTCCTAATATTACCTTCTTCACACGAGGCAAATCAGTAAGAGATTTCGCCGCTTGCAAAGGTATCATTGCACAAAAATCATAATCCTTGCTGGTAAGCGATAAAGGCATAGACGAAGGGCGAATAATATCAAGGTGTAAACCTAAAATAATGGCGCGAATAAGCATCATCTTACCTGCAATAAAGTCAGCTGGCAAACACAACAAAGCACGATTCTTAGGTGAAAGATTAAGGTATTCACCCGTAGCCAAAGCCGAATTAACCATACCTTGTTTCTTAAGGTGAATTTGCTTAGGAATGCCAGTAGAACCAGAGGTTGTCGCTTCTATATAATCCCTGTCGTCAAGCCAATCCAGAAGAAACCTCCCCACCGATTTACGGTAAGGCAAACCATCTTTCACGTAGGCTACCGCCAAGATAATAAGTCGTTCTCTATCTATAGGAAATCCATTGATTCTAAAATCTTTATGTACAAATTTGTAGTCTATTTCGTTCATCTTAAATGTAATATTGTTTTAATAGCAGTGGCAAAGCTACAATAATTAAACGAAATGAGCAAAATTAAATGTAAAATCTTATATTTTCATCGTTACAATTCGCCCTCATTGGGATTGTCGGCAATTACCCAACCATCGCTCTATTCTCATTTTACCTTTCCATTACTTTCGCCTCGAAACCCCGTTTTTAGCATTTTTAGTCTTGCTGTATTACAGTATGAATCAATTACTTATATACCCTTTCTATACCAATCGTCCAAGATTCGTATAAGCTTCCTATAAGCTCTCTATAAGCTAACCCCACCCTCCTTACACCCTTTTTTCACCAAAAACCCCTCCAACCATCTTTTGATATTCTTCGCTTCCCTTCGATAGTACTGAGTCTCTCAAAAAGAACTCTAATGTGTTCTTTTTGCGACACACACTTTGGCAAAGCTGATTCAATTGATAATCAATTTAAAGACAATACAAACTATTATTGAAAATAACCTATTCTATAAAACATACTTTACTCAGAAAATATTTCTATAGTTATAGTCTTTTACAACCCAATTATTCATCTAAAAATAATAATGATTATGAGCCTTTTATAAAAAAACAGAAAAAATATTTTGTCTTTTCCCCTTCTATATCAAAAATATTTTCTAATTTTACCCCCAATAAATTTATAAAAGTATGTATGCATTAGACCGTATTGATTTAGCACTTTTAGATGAATTACAACAAGATAGCAAACAATCTATTAAAAAATTATCCGAGAAAGTAAGCCTATCAATCACTCCAGTTCACGAACGTATCAAACGATTAGAATCACTAGGAATAATTCAAAGATATGTAGCGGTAGCCAATCCTAAAGCTCTCGGAAAAAAATTGGTAGCTTATTGTCAAGTAAAACTTCTTAAGCATAGTGCCGAATTATTTAATGAGTTCGAAAAATATATAAGCACTTTAGATGAAGTGTTAGAAGCCTCGTATATGGCAGGAGGCTACGACTTCCTGCTAAAAGTTATGCTCAACGATATGGAAGATTATCAGAGATTTGTAGTACACAAAATATCTAAATTGGAAATTATCTCTAACATTCAAAGCTCTTTCGTAATACAAGAAATCAAGAACACCTCTATGATAAAATGTCTACGTGAGGAAGCTGAAAAAACTAATTAAAAATGCACATAGCAATTGCAGGAAATATAGGAGCTGGAAAAACTACCCTTACCTCTCTATTAGCCAAACACTACCAATGGGAAGCCCATTTCGAAGATGTGGTAGATAACCCTTATTTAGATGATTTTTATCACCAAATGGAGCGCTGGAGTTTTAATTTACAAATATACTTTCTAAACAGTCGCTTCCGACAGATTTTGGATTTTAGAGAGAAAGGAAATAACATCATTCAAGACCGCACTATTTACGAAGATGCTCACATCTTTGCCCCTAACTTACACGAAATGGGACTGATGAGCTCTCGTGATTTCGATAATTACAAGTCACTATTCGCTCTGATGGAGCGCCTTGTTCTCCCACCAGACCTACTGATTTACCTCAGAAGCTCAGTACCCAACTTAGTAAACCAAATACAAAAGCGCGGTCGAGATTACGAAAATACAATCTCGATAGACTATCTTAACCGCCTCAACCAGCGATACGAACAGTGGATAAAAAGTTATGACAAGGGGAAACTACTCATTATAGAAGTAGATAATATTGATTTCGTAAACAACCCTGAAGATTTAGGTGAAATCATCAATAAAATAGATGCTCTCCTCTACGGATTGTTCTAAAATAAAAAGACACCCACAATAGTGAGTGTCTTTTTTATTTTATCTTTTATTCGTTATTAAAAGAATTTGTTTACGTGGAAAGCAACCAAACCATCGATTGGTTTTCTTAGCACTGTACCCAATTTAAGATTGTTTTCTGTCAATATTTCTTCCAAAATATCTTGGAGGAAGAAAGCAATACTACCTACAAAGTTGATAGGCACTTCGTAACGGTCTTCATACTGAGAAATCCAGTGGTCTACAAATAGTTGCATACCTTTTCTCACCATCTCACGGCAATATTCGTGATTCTTATTTTCTACTACGAATTTCGCAAAAGTAGCCAAGTAACTGTTAGGGTTTGGCATCTTGTACAAATGATTTTTAATCACATCTGAGCCCAATTCATATTGGTTTTCAAATTTTTGTACAAGGTCTGATGGCATTTTCTTGAAGTAATAGTCAATAATTAATCGTTTACCATAAAAGTTCCCACTTGATTCGTCCATCAAAATATAGCCTAATGAATCTACTGCTTGGTATAATTCTTTACCATTCCAATAAGAGCAGTTAGCACCTGTACCTAAGATACATACGATAGCTTTATCGGTGGGAGCTGTAGTGGCAAACACAGCTGCATAAGTATCTTCTTTCACATCTATTTTAGCGTTTTTGAAGATAGTTGCCAAACTGCGTTCTACAAAGTAACGAATGCGTTCAGTACCACAACCAGCACCATAGAAATAAATTTCTGATACTGAATTTCTGTTCTCAAACAATTGATAATTGGTGGTAATACGCTCTACGAGAATTTCTTCTGTAAGAACTTCAGGATTTAACCCTAAAGTTTGAGTAAAAAATATTTTTTCACCTTTGCTATTTAAGGCTGTCCAATCCGCCTTAGTAGCTCCACTGTCTACAATTAAAATCATATCGTTTCGGTTTTATTAAGTTGTTTACTATTAAAAAAGGTGAGTATGCCTCCATAGGCAACTCACCTTTTTTCTTTATGAATTACAATTTAGCAATGTGCTGTGCCAAATCTACCAATTTGTTTGAATAACCAGTTTCGTTATCGTACCAAGAAACTACTTTGAAGAAGTTAGCACTCAAACCGATACCAGCTTTAGCATCAAAAATAGAAGTGTTTTTGCAACCTACGAAATCTTGAGAAACTACAAGGTCTTCAGTGTATCCAAGAATACCTTTCAATTCACCTTCTGATGCTTTTTTCATAGCAGCGTTGATTTCCTCTAAAGTAGTTGATTTTTTAGTGCGGAAAGTCAAATCTACTACTGAAACATCGGCAGTAGGTACGCGGAATGCCATACCTGTAAGTTTACCATTCAATTCAGGGATTACTTTACCTACAGCTTTAGCAGCACCGGTAGTAGAAGGAATGGTGTTGCAAAGTGCTGAACGTCCACCTCTCCAATCCTTTTTAGAAGGACCGTCTACAGTTAATTGTGTAGCGGTTGTAGCGTGAACTGTAGTCATCAAAGCCTCTTCGATACCGAAGTTATCATTCAATACTTTAGCGATAGGCGCCAAGCAGTTAGTTGTACAAGAAGCGTTAGACACGATAGTATCAGTAGATTTTACTGATTTGTGGTTCACACCCATTACAAACATAGGAGCATCAGCTGATGGAGCAGAAATAACTACTTTTTTAGCCCCTGCATTGATGTGAGCTTGTGCTTTTTCTAAGGTAGTGAAGATACCAGTACATTCAGCAACTACATCGGCGTGTACTTCGTTCCATTTAAGGTTGTTAGGGTCTTTTTCAGCGGTGATACGCACTTTTTTGCCATCTACTACTAAGTGACCATTTTCTACTTTCACATCACCTTTAAAGGTTCCGTGAACTGAATCGTATTTCAAAAGATAAGCGATGTAATCTACATCCAAAAGGTCGTTAATACCAACGATTTCTACGTCGGCTCTTTCATAAGCAGCACGGAATACGAGACGTCCAATACGTCCGAAACCGTTAATTCCAATTTTTACTGACATAATTCTCTTTTAATTTAATTTATTCGTTATTTAATTTTAAGTTTGTTACGTTACTAAGTTGCCATTATTTCGGCTACACGGAGGAGTTCCGTATCTATTTTAGAACTACCTTTGATAGCTTTTTCAAGCGGAGTGAGTTCCATTTTATTATTGCGGATTCCTACCATATAGTTAGATTTCCCTTCAAGGAGTGATTCTACTGCTTTTACCCCCATACGGCTTGCCAATACGCGGTCGAAGCAAGAAGGAGCACCTCCACGTTGCATATGCCCTAATACTGATACACGCACATCGTAATCGGGGTGGTGTTGCTCTACATATTCTTTAAGTTCGAATACGTTTTTACCTATTTTATCGCCTTCAGCAACCACTACCAAGCTAGAAGTTTTACCAGTCCTACGACTTTTTTCCAAAGATTCAAGTAGCTTTTTAAGTCCTATATTCTCTTCTGGAATCAAGATTTCTTCAGCACCTGCCCCTACTCCAGAGTTCAAGGCGATGTGTCCTGCATCACGCCCCATTACTTCTATGAAAAACAAGCGGTTGTGAGAGCTTGCAGTATCTCTAATCTTGTCGATAGCCTCAATTACAGTGTTGAGAGCGGTATCATATCCCAAAGTAAAATCAGTACCATAGATATCGTTATCGATAGTACCAGGGATTCCCATTACGGGGAAACCAAATTCTTTGTTGAACAAGAGTGCTCCAGTGAAAGAGCCATCACCTCCTATTACTACAAGAGAATCTACTCCTGCAGCTTTTAATTTTTCATAAGCTGCCTTGCGCCCTTCAGGAGTTTTAAAATCTTTAGAGCGGGCTGATTTCAAGATAGTACCTCCTCTATTGATAATATCTCGAACGCTACGTGCGTTCATTTCTTCAAAATCGCCTTCTATCATTCCCTGATAGCCACGATATACACCTACCACTTTGATGTTGTGGTATGCACAAGTACGTACCACTGAACGAATGGCGGCGTTCATACCAGGAGCGTCTCCTCCTGATGTTAATACTGCTATTTTTTTTACTGACATTGTCTGTTTTTAATTTTCCGCCTCAAAAGTACAAAATATTTTTGATATAGCAATAATTTTATGTGTTTTTTTAACACTAAAAAATATAACTGTTTAGTTTATTAGGAATTAGAAAATTTTAATGTTTGTTGTATTCCTTTAGAGCTTCACCTAATATGTGAATAGCTTTTACTATCTTCTCCTTCTCGAGTACATAAGCTATACGCACTTGGTTGCGCCCTAAACCTTCGGTAGCATAAAAACCTTCGGCAGGAGCCAACATTACCGTTTCGTTATTTACTGAAAAATGGCCTAAAAGCCATATACAGAAGTCTTCTGCATTTTCTACAGGCAATTCGGCTATACAATAGAAAGCCCCCTTAGGCATCGATACACGTACACCTTCTACTTTTCGGAGTTCTTCAATGAGCACGTTCCTACGCTGAGTATATTCCTTTAATACCTCTTCAAAATAAGTTTCGGGTACATCAAAAGCGCGTTCGGCTCCTATTTGTGAATAAGTAGGGGGAGACAAGCGGGCTTGAGCGAATTTCAAAACAGACATCATCACGTCCTTATTCTTAGAGACTACCCACCCGATGCGTGCTCCACACATACTAAAACGTTTAGATACCGAATCTATCATTATAGCATTTTGTTCAATGCCTTCTACTTGCATAATGGAATAATGGGTAGCACCATCATATACGAACTCTCGGTATACCTCATCGAAAATAAGGAAAATATCGTATTTTTTAGCTATTGCTGCCAATTGCAAAATTTCTTCTTTAGAATACAGATAGCCTGTAGGATTCCCGGGGTTACAAATGAGAAAAGCTTTAGTTTTAGGAGTTATCTTTTTCTCAAACTCTTCTATAGGAGGTAAGGCAAAGTTATCATCAAAAGAAGACGTAATGGGCACACACACTGCATCAAAGGCTTCTGAAAAGCTAATATAGTTCGCATAGTAAGGTTCTGGAATGATAATTTCATCATCAGCATTGGCAACAGTAGCAATTACATAGGTAAGAGCTTCAGAACCTCCACAAGTGATGATAATATCACTACTTTCTACCTTAATATCGTGTTTTTTGTAGTATTCCACCACCTTTTCTCTAAGAGAATCGATTCCCTCACTTTTTGTATATTCCAATACCTTAGGGGTAAAATCTTTTACGGCTTGTACGGCTATTTCAGGGGTTTTAATGTCAGGCTGACCAATATTGAGGTGATAAATAGTCTTACCTTCCTTAGCTGCTTTTCAGCGTAAGGGGTCAGTTTTCTAATGGGTGACTGAGGCAATATTTGCGCTCTATGTGATATTGTAGGCATTTTTTTAATGATTAATGGTTAATTATTAATGGTTAATGAAAAATTAGCAAATTAGCCAATTTGTCAATTAACACATTGGCTAATTGATAAATTGGCTAATTATATTATTTTTTTGCTACTAATTCAGCAATGCGAATAATCACTTCGGTAGCTTTTTCGAGGTTTTCTACGGGTACAAATTCGTATTTGCCGTGGAAATTATGTCCGCCTGCAAAGATATTGGGACAAGGCAAGCCCATAAAGCTAAGTTGAGAACCATCGGTACCACCGCGGATAGGTTTGGTAATAGGGGTAATACCCAATTCTTTCATCGCGCGTTCGGCTACTTCTACAATATGCATCACAGGTTTGATTTTTTCACCCATATTGTAGTATTGGTCTTTTATTTCGGCTACTGCCACATTAGGGATTTGCTTGTTAAGGTCGTCTACAATTTGCTGTACTACGGCTTTGCGTTTGTTGAAAAGGTCGCGGTCGTGGTCGCGGATGATAAGCTGTACTACTGTATTTTCTACATCTCCAGAAATATCGGTAATATGGTAGAATCCTTCGCGACCTTCGGTGCGAGCTGGAATCTCATCGGCTGGTAGTGCATTGATAAACTGAGTAGCTACGAGCATTGAGTTTATCATTTTGTTTTTGGCAGTACCAGGATGCACGTTCTTTCCTTTGAAGTGAATTTTAGCTCCTGCTGCATTGAAACTCTCGTATTCAAGTTCGCCTATTTGTCCGCCGTCCATTGTATAAGCCCAGTCGGCAACGAATTTTTTCACATCGAATTTATGTGCTCCACGTCCTATTTCCTCATCAGGGGTAAAGCCTACGCGTATTTTGCCGTGTTTGATTTCGGGGTGTTGCACAAGGTATTCCATAGCGGTTACGATTTCGGCAATCCCCGCCTTATCGTCAGCTCCTAAAAGGGTAGTACCATCGGTTGTGATAATGGTATTGCCTTTATAGAGCAACAAATCCTCAAAATAAGAAGGTGATAACACTATGTTTTGTTCTTTGTTGAGGACAATATCTCCCCCATCATAATTTTCTATAAACTGTGGATTTACGTTTTCACCAGAGAAGTCAGGTGATGTATCGAAGTGAGAAATAAAACCAATGGTAGGCACTGGGTAATCTACATTCGATGGCAACGTAGCCATCACGTAGGCGTTTTCATCTACAGTTACGTCTTGCAAACCAATGGCTTTCAATTCTTCTACCAATAGGTTTGCCATATTCCATTGTTTTTCGGTGCTAGGAGTTGTTTCGCTCTCAGGATTGGACTGAGAGTCTATTTTTATATACTTAATAAAACGGTCTACTAAATTTTCATTATATTATAGTTTTTAGTTATTTCTTTTTATTGTTAATTGGCTAATCTTCTAATATTTTCTTGCGTCTCAATTCAAAGTTTCTTCCAAGGTATACTTTTCTTACCATCTCATCAGCTGCCAATTCTTCAGGCACTCCTGATTTGAGGATTCCTCCCTCGAACATCAAATAAGTGCGGTCGGTAATGGCTAGTGTTTCCTGCACATTGTGGTCGGTGATGAGAATACCTATATTCTTGTCTTTGAGCTGTGCTACAATGCGTTGGATATCTTCCACTGCTATAGGGTCTACCCCTGCAAAAGGCTCGTCGAGCAAGATAAACTTCGGACTGGTAGCCAAAGCACGTGCAATTTCTGTACGACGACGTTCTCCCCCTGAAAGCAAGTCTCCACGATTTTTACGAATATGTCCTAAGCCAAACTCTTCTATCAGCTCATCGGTTTTGCGTTGTTGTTCTGCCTTAGAGAGTTTGGTGAGTTGTAGGACACTTTTGATGTTGTCCTCAATACTCAGCTTTCTAAATACCGAAGCCTCTTGTGCCAAATACCCAATACCGCTTTGAGCACGCTTGTACATCGGATAACTGGTGATTTCGGTATTATCCAAAAAAATAGTACCACCGTTGGGCTTGATGAGTCCCACTATCATATAAAAGGAAGTCGTTTTTCCTGCTCCGTTAGGCCCCAAGAGTCCTACAATTTCGCCTTGGTTTACTTCCAGCGAAACGCCTTTTACTACTTTTCTTCCTTTGTATATTTTGATGATGTTATTTACTACTAATTTCATATAATCTTAAAACGAAAAGCGATAAGGCATTTCGTTGAGTTCTGTTTCTAAATCTACCCAATCGTGCACTTCAGTTACGATACTGTACACCATCTCTTCGGTAAGCACTTTCCCTTCGTAAAGGTCGGTAATGGTTTGTTCGCTCATTACTTCTTGCAAGAAGCCTTCGTCGCCCAAGTATTCCACTGCCCATTCTTTGTATTTCATAGGGTCAGTAGAAATATACTCAAACTTATCGATGTGTTCTTCCACAGGGAAGTTCTCTACACATTGCCACGTTTCGCCATCTAAAGAGTATATCACGAAAGGAATATCACTTTCTGAAAAGTTTTTACGATAGTACGGCAAGAACACCTTCGGGATACGCTTCTCGAAGTCGTGATTATCGCCTCCTTTGCTATCTTCGGCGCTCGAAGAGGGAACGATTAAGCAGGCTTTATCAATAAAATAAAACGACAGCGACGAACCGTCTTCATCTTCAAAGCCGTGCCCCCATTGGGCTTCATAGCCTTCATATTCTTCTTCATTTACTTTGTAGTAGGTGTGATAAACTTCAAACTCGTGACCACAAATAATCCAATCTAATACGGCTTCGCCTTTGCAAAGCTGTTTCAACGTTTTCACGTTGGGTAGGTGCTGTAAGTAGGTATTACAATCCATTAAAAATATTAAATTACCTTGTTTTGTTCTTTTTTTAAAACGTAAGCTGAAATAAAAATACTTATTTCGTATAAGAGCATTATCGGTATCGACACGATAATTTGGCTTACTACATCAGGAGGGGTTATAATTGCTGCAATGATAAGCACTACAATAACTGCGTGCCGGCGATATTTTCGCATAAAAGCAGGTGTTATCACTCCTAATTTGGTAAGAAAATAAACAACAATAGGTAGCTCAAAAATAATGCCACACGAAATGACTGACGAGCGTACTACCGAAATATAAGAGTTTAAATCTATTTGGTTTCTCACTTCGGGACTTACTGAATAAGACCCTAAGAAATTCACTGATAGTGGGGTAATGAGATAATAGCCAAACAAAACTCCTATAAAAAACAGCAAAGAAGCAATAAGAATAAAGCCACGAGCCAGCTTGCGCTCGTTTTCATAGAGTGCTGGACTGATGAATTTCCACACTTCATAAAGCACATAAGGAAATGCGAGAATCACTCCTGCCCAAATAGACGTCCAGATATGAGCTGAAAACTGCCCTGCCATTGTACGGCTTTGAATTGTAAAAGGCAATTGTTCAGCACAAAAAGCACTTTCAAATCCAAAAAGATGACCTATCTTACAGAACATTCTGTAAGTAAAGAAATCGCCATTCTTAGGAGCAAAAATGATTTGGAAAATAAAATCCTTACACACAAAAGCTACCACACCCACTGCTAAAACAGCTATAGTAGCACGTATCAAGTGCCAGCGCAAGGCTTCCAAATGGTCTAAAAAGGACATTTCATCTTGTGATGATTCCATCGTTGCTTTGTTGTTTTTATCTTTTATAACAAATTTGATGGTGCAAAGATAATAAATAATTCATAATTCACAATTAGCAACTAACTTTTTTAACTTACCACCAGTAATATCAAAAATACCAATAATCATCTTTGCCAGAGGTCGTAGCACGATGGACAGGTGAATAAAGTAGTTGTACTTTTTAGACTTTCCGGAGGAGTATCGTCTTGCAATACTTCAATCACATTGTTAGCCCCATCAGTTCCTGTTGAAGATGCGGATATGGGTATCGTCTACAGTCTAGGAAACATTGCAACAAAAAAGCTCTTACTAAGTCCTAAAAACTTAGTAAGAGCCTATGTTTATACTTTATATAAGTAGCCTATAATTTACTAATATGCAAACAAAGGTCTGTCTTCCATAAACATATTTACTTCTTCTGCTATTTCTTCAAGCACTTCATCATTATCTCGATTAGTAATTGCACGGTCTATAAAGTCGGCAATGCGTTCCATATCAGCTTCTTTGAGTCCACGAGTAGTGATTGCTGATACTCCCACCCTAATACCACTGGTTACAAAAGGCGAGCGAGTATCAAAAGGCACCATATTCTTGTTCACAGTAATATCTGCTTTACCAAGGGCTTCTTCTGCTTCTTTACCACTTACATCTTTATTGCGCAAATCAATAAGCATTAGGTGATTGTCAGTTCCTTTTGAGATGATATCATAGCCTTTTGCTAAAAGAACAGATGCTAATTTACGCGCATTCTTTTGCACTTGTATAGCGTAATAGAGAAAATCATCGGAGAGTGCTTCACCAAAGGCAACCGCTTTTGCTGCGATGATATGTTCCAAAGGACCTCCTTGGTTACCTGGGAATACCGCACTGTCTATAAGTGACGACATCATTCGCACTTCTCCCTTAGGAGTTTTTATACCAAAAGGGTTCTCAAAATCTTTACCCATCAAGATAAGTCCTCCTCGAGGCCCTCGCAGTGTTTTATGAGTAGTAGTAGTTACAATATGGCAATACGGGATAGGGTCGTTCAAGAGTCCTTTGGCAATGAGCCCCGCAGGGTGTGCAATATCAGCAAAGAGAATAGCACCTACCTTATCGGCTATTTCCCTAAAGCATTTAAAATCGATATCACGAGAATACGCCGAAGCTCCTGCTACTATCATTTTAGGGCGCTCTCGTTCCGCTATTTCTAATATATTGTTGTAATTGAGCCTTCCTGTTTCCTTTTCTACCCCATAAAATACAGGTTCGTACAATCTACCTGAGAAATTCACAGGAGATCCGTGTGTAAGGTGTCCGCCGTGTGAAAGGTCGAAACCGAGAATTTTATCACCTGGTTTAAGACAAGTAGCATAAACTGCCGCATTAGCTTGCGAACCGCTATGAGGTTGTACATTGGCATATTTAGCACCAAAAAGCGCTTTAGCGCGGTTAATAGCTATTTGCTCTATTTCATCAATTACTTCACAACCGCCGTAGTAACGCTTGCCTGGATAACCTTCAGCATATTTGTTAGTCAGTACCGAACCTGCTGCTTCCATCACTTGGTCACTCACAAAATTCTCTGAAGCGATGAGCTCAATCCCCAACTCTTGGCGCTCTCTTTCGTCTTCAATTAGTTCAAAAATATCAATGTCTCTTTGCATATTAAAATTATTTAATGTTTAATACTCTTCTCATTGCTTCTATTTCTGGGCAAATATATGCTTTTTTTCAGTATCACACAAACATCTGTAAAGAAATATTTGTTAGCCCAATACCACGTCCATTGCCATCATCACTACAAAACCTATTAGAAATCCTATGGTAGAAACATCGGTGTTCTCATTTTGCTGGGCTTCAGGTATTACCTCTTCTATGACCACATAAATCATAGCTCCTGCCGCAAAAGCAAGAGCATAAGGAAGTATGGGAGTAAAAAAGAGTACTGCAAAAGCACCCAATACCCCTGCTATGGGTTCTACAATAGCCGAAAGTTGCCCATAAAAAAAGCTCTTACATCTGCTCACCCCCATACGTCTGAGTGGCATCGCTACGGCTATTCCTTCAGGAAAGTTCTGTAGCCCAATACCGATGGCAAGAGTTACCGCTCCCGCAATAGAGGCTTCGGGAATACCAGCGGCTACTCCTCCAAATAGTACCCCTACGGCCAATCCTTCGGGAATGTTGTGCAAGGTGATAGCTAAAATAAGCAAAGTAGTTTTTTGCCAATCGGTTTTAATACCTTCTGTTTGTTTGAAGTTGGCGTGAAAGTGTGGTAATAACTTATCTAATACATAAAGAAAAAGTGCCCCCATAAATATCCCTACCGTAGCAGGTAGAACCTTTATAAAGCCTTCACCTTCTGTCATATTAATTGAGGGTATTATCAAACTCCACACACTGGCTGCCAGCATCACCCCTCCTGTAAAGCCTAACATACCATCTAACACGGTCTTGTTTTCTTTCTTAAAAAAGAATACCACTGCAGCCCCCAAAGCTGTTACACTCCACGTAAAAATGGTAGCGTATAAGGCAGCAAGTATAGGGTTTATGGTCTCTAAATAAGTAATAATATCTCGTATCATTTTATGACTTATCTGAAAATATTTTGGTATAATAACATATCTTTATAAACTCCTTGACTGTAAAGCCAGTCTTTTTGTACACCACTGCAACTAAATCCTACTCCCTCAAAAAGGCGTATACTCACCTCATTATCCGCAGGGATATAAGCAATCAGTTGGTGTAAGTCTAAGTATTGTTGCGTATGAGCTATCAACTGTCGCAAGGCTTCTTTGGCATAACCTTTCCCTCGATAGACGGGCAAAAGAGCTATTCCCACAGCTGCTTTGCGGTGCTTCGGACTAAAATCGTATAAATCTACACAGCCCATAGGCGTTCCCTCTTCAAACGCTATCACATAGCGATACTGCTTAGCTTCGTAAATATCCTGTTGGGCATTCCGTATATAATCTTGTAGCAAATGCTTAGCAAAAGGCAATTGGGTGTCACTCACCTCCCATAAGGCTTCTTCGTTTTCTAACTGATACAAGAAATCTATATCCTCAGGTTCTAACGCTCTTAACTTTATCATTCTTTACTTCTTAACTCTTCTACCGTTCCTTCAAACACGAATTGAGCACTACCACTCAAATAGATATTCTCATACCCCTCTCCTACTCTATCGAAAGCCACTTGCAAGTCACCTCCTCGAGTGTGCAGGGTAATCTGTTGTGCATCGGTTTCTCCTATGTGATAAAGAGCAATCGCTACAGCTGTAACCCCTGTACCGCAAGAGTATGTTTCATCTTCCACTCCGCGCTCATAGGTGCGCACTTTAAAGCCTTTCTCTCCTTTGCTCACAAAATTCACGTTACTACCGCCTTGAGTAGCATAAAGTTCTCCATAACGTATAGTAGCTCCTTCGCTTTTCACGTCTACGGTACCTACCTCTTCCACCCATTGCACGTGGTGAGGCGACCCTGTATTTAAGAATACGTAGCCTTTGTGTTCCTCTACCTCAGTTACATTTTTCATTTGCAAGCGCACGTAGCTATTGCCTTCAATCGTAGCACAATGCTCCCCATCTACAGCTATAAATACCGTTTCGTGTTCTATAATACCCAATTGTTTCGCAAAAGCCACCACACAGCGCCCCCCATTGCCACACATCGTACTTTCACGCCCGTCAGAATTGTAATACACCATACGGAAATCATACTGCGGGTCGTTCTCAAGCAATATTAATCCATCGGCTCCAATGCCAAAACGCCTATGACACAATTGTGCCACAAGCGTTTCGTTATTTTTAGGAAATACCCCTTTGCGATTGTCTATCATCACAAAATCGTTCCCTGTTCCTTGATATTTGTAGAATTTCATCATTAAAAAAGGTCAAAAATTAGTAGCGTTAAGTACGCAAAAGGCGAGGCAAAAATAAGACTATCCAGGCGGTCGAGTAAACCTCCGTGTCCTGGCAGTATCGTCCCGCTGTCCTTTACCTTAGCAGTTCGTTTAAAGCTAGACTCTACCAGGTCACCTACCGCACCGGTAACCACCAAAATCACTGCCAATATAAGCCATTGCCATAGTGGTCTGCCACTGTAATACGAAATAGCCGTAGCGATAAGCATCGCCCCTATGAGTCCGCCCACAAAACCCTCAATAGTTTTCTTAGGCGAAATGCGCTCAAAGAGCTTGTGTTTGCCAAAGGCTTTGCCTGTAAGGTACGCAAAACTATCACTCGCCCATATAATACACAACAGTCCTATCATCGTAATTTGCGACTCGTTGTTGAATATATTCTGATAAAAATAATTAGGGTTCGGGTTATTCTCATATTTGTAAATCAGAGGCATAAATATACAACCTCCTCCTATATACAGTAAACTAATAAGCAGTTTAGTATTGTTACTTTGCTTGCGGATAGGCGTTTTTTCGTTGAAAAGCATCATCGTAAGGTATATATTGGCAAGCAAAGTAGCCAAAAGCAGTATATAAACTGAGAAAGGATAAGTTTTTAAGTGAATAAACAGCCACCAAACCAACAAAAAAAGTAAAAATATATGCAATTCCTTTAATCTGATAAGCCTTTTAAACTCAAATAAACAAATAATACCAAAGGATAAAAACAAGAAGTCAAAAGCATCAGCGTTGAGCATAATCGCCGATAGCAATAGAAAAACATAAATAAAGCCTGTAATGGTTCTTTTGAAGAGTTCGTTCATAAATTATTATTTATCAATAGGTAAATCTTCTAAGAGTATCAGGTACGTCCTCTTAGAACTCGTGCCGTAATGGTTGATACTATTCTTCTCAGGGTCATCGGTGAAACTTTGTAGCGTAATGAGCCCCGTAGGAAATTGTTGCGGATATTTATTCTTTATGCCTCTCATTCCTTCAGGGATATCTCTCACCATCTGACTCGTTTTGGCAAAGACAATAAATATTTCAGGTAATTCATTGATATTCTTATGCCTCAACTGATGCGAAGAGAGCATAATCCCGCCCAAAGTAGTGATAAGGTACTCGCAATCCGTCAAATACACGTTCGAAGTTTCGATATCAGCAGTAAACAGTGGCGTGTGCTCTTCAAACATTGTTTTAATAGTGTGAGAAGCATTACTACTCATCTTCACATATACACCCAACTCTTTCAGTATGTGCCGAAAAACCTCTTGCACCTGTATTTCGGTAGTGCAATAAATAAACTTTCCGCCATTTTTAGTAAAGTTCATCGCAAATTGCTCATCAGCAGGAAGCTGTTCATTTAACTTGCGTACTTCATCTTCACTTTTTATATCATTCCCTTTAAATAATCTTCTAAATAAATTCATTGACAATCCGTTTTTTACAATTGGCAATCTAACTAATACTTAATCTTCTTATCCATTGAAAATCAACAAAAGAAGTATTTTATTCCATTCATATCTGCCCAGCAGATAATACAATGAGCCCTATTTTTTTGCAAATATATACAAAATAAATGAATCTATATACTTTTTCTATAAAATTTGTCATTTGCTTTTATTTTCCTACCTTTGTGCCCTTACTGAATATATGATATTTATTTTTTTGCGTTTTTTTCGCCAAAAACGCAATTTTAACATTTTTTTCTCAATAAACTAAATACAGCTTTTTTCCGTTTGATTTTCAGCTTAATACCCTCTTTCCTTCGCCTTAGCTTCGTCTTAGCTTCGTCTTAGGTTCGTCTTACCTTCGTCTTAGGTTCGAGTAAAGTAGAGGTAAAGTAAAAGATAAGAACTAAAAATATTTATTGATTATCAACCTTTTGTATTTTTGAGATAAAAAACAGAACCTTGTCTTTTTTTGAAGAATATTTGCGAAAAAGCAATTTTTAACATTTTTTTTGCAGTCAATATGGCTATTAATATTAGTATCATAGGAGGAGGCAATGTGGCTTATCACCTCACCAAAGCCCTCTATCAGCTCCCTGAGGTGCACCTTCGGCAGTTGTATAACCGTAGTGAATTCAGCCCTGAGTTTAATGATTTTCAGGTAGATAAAATTCACAGCCTTACCGACTTGCGCCCCACCGATATATGTATTATAGCCGTGAAAGACGAAGCTATTAGTGAAGTTTCAGCCTTCCTTCCTTTCGAGGGGCAATTGGTAGTGCACACCTCTGGCAATACCCCTATGGAGGCACTCTCACCCAAAAACCGACGTGGCGTGTTTTACCCTTTACAATCCTTTTCAAAAAGCACTCAGGTCGATTTTTCAAACATTCCTTTTTGTTTAGAGGCTGAATATACTGAGGATATGGAAAGATTTCTATACCCATTAGCTCAAAAGCTTTCCACAAAAGTGTATCTGCTCAGTAGTTACCAACGCAGTATAATGCACCTATCGGCTGTTTTCGTTAATAATTTCACCAATCATTTGGTGGCTATCAGTCAAAGAATATGCGAGGCACACGCCATTCCTTTTGAAATATTAGAACCTTTGCTAAAAAATACTTTCGAAAAACTCCAAACAATGCCCGCCCTCGAAGCACAAACAGGACCTGCACGACGTGGCGACACTCAAACTATTGCTAACCATTTGGCTTTGCTTGCAGGTTATGAACGAGAAATATACAATATAATTACAAAATCAATAATAAACACCTATGGAAAGAAAGAACTATAAAGAACGTTTAAAGAACATCACAACTTTTATTTTTGATGTTGATGGCGTATTTACCAATACTCAAGTGTTTGTAAATAACGATGGCGATCTATTGCGCAGTATGAATATGAAGGACGGATTTGCGGTAAAAACAGCTATCGCCAAAGGTTACAACATATGTATCATTACAGGAGGAGGTAACGTAGGCGTACAAAAACGCTTCGAAAATCTCGGTGTAAAAGATATCTTTATGCTCCGTCACCAAAAGCTCGAAACCTTTCTGAAATACCAAAAGGAGAAACATCTTAAAAGAGAACAAATACTTTATATGGGCGACGATATGCCCGATATCCCCCCAATGAAGCGAGCAGGATTGGCTATTTGCCCCGTAGATGCCGTGCCCGAAGTAAGAGCCGTATCCGATTATATTTCGCATCTTGAAGGCGGACAGGGAGCTGTGCGCGATATTATAGAACAAGTGCTTAAAGTGCGTGGCGATTGGACTTTTGAAGATAAATAATCCCACTTCACTTATTATATAAAGGGCTGTCTACCTTGCGGTAGACAGCCCTTATAATTAGATGATAGAATTAATATTTTCTTAATTCTAATTCTTTTTTAGCAATCGGCGGGCAGCTTCTGAGGCTGCTATCAATCCACCTGCCGACATAATAATATCTTTCAATACTAAACGTCCCGCTCCCGATAGATAAGGGAATCCATAAGCAGGCGTAGGCATATCTCCACCTAAGTTAGGCACATACACCTCAGGAGTCGTGATGAGGAAAGAGAGGGTAACTATACTCATACCGAAAGTAAGTAAGCCTCCTATCACCCCTATTTTAGGCGACCAAATACCGAGTAAAGTAAGGAATCCTATCAAACAAATAAAAGCTCCTAAACCATATGAGAACACATAAGTACCGTTCTCTTTATGCCATTCAATATTAGCTTTTACCATCTTCCCTTCAGGATTCTTGTGTAGCTTGTATTGGGCTACTTCTTTACCTTTGTTTGCTTCACCTGTCACGCCGTTCTCATCAATGGCAGTTTTGCCTGAATTGTTGTAAAAGAAACTCATAAACGGGCTATTCGTTACAAAGGGAACAATACCATCGGCTTCGTACTGGCACACTTTAAGCCCACCAATCCAAGCCATTACAATAAAGATAGCGACCCTGATAAAGTTTACAAAGCAACGTTCGCTATCGGCTAAAAATGATAATAATTTTTGCATAGTGATTTAATATTTAAAATTAACTTTTTATTTGCGGGGGCAAAGATACGGCATTATTTTGTATCTCGAATGGATAAAAAAGGTTATTTCATAGACTTTTCCGTTTTAGGCTGGGCAACGATAGAGATTCCCACCTTTTTTCGGAAGTGTTTGGGTGAGAGACCTACATTTTTTTTAAAGAACCTACTGAAATAAAACTCATCTTCAAAGTTGAGTTCAAAGGCTACTTCTTTAATGGATTTATAGGTGAGATGAAGCAGTTTTTTAGCTTCGAGTACTACACGTTCTTGTATGAGTTTATTGGGTGTTTTTCCTAAAAGTGTTTTTATTTTCTTGCTAAAACTATCGGGAGTAAGACATAATGCTGATGCATAAAAGGACACATTGCGTTCTGTAATAAAATGGTCTTCTAAGAGTTTTTGGAAGTCGTTAGCTAAATGATGTTCAGTTTTAAGAGAGGTATGCTCTAACAATAGGCTTTTTTCTTTACTTGCTAAAGCCAAAATAAGTTGCAAGTATGATTTGAGTACAGATTCTGAATAAAGGGAAGGCATTTTGCTTTCGTCTTCTATACGTTCAAAAAGAGTTATTATTTCATCAAAACGTTTATCAGTAACCTTGATATGAGGATGCAAGAAGATAGCGTTAAATAGGAGTCCGTTACAGGCTACTTCTTTTTTGTGGTACTCAATACAATAGAAATCACCGTGAAATTCCAACAGTAGGCTATCATTGGCAGTGCCTTCTACCCATTGAAAATATTGATAAGGTGATAGAAAAAGTAGTGTATTACCTTCATAAGGATAGGGCACCGTATCTACGGCAATAGTTCCTTCTCCTCGAAATATAAATACACAATAATTCTCCACACGTACAGGTGTGGAGAATTGTTGTAATGTAATATGTTTAACAGCTATATCCACTATTCACTAAAATGCCTTAATACGGTACATCAAACCAATACTTACTCTATTTTTATCTAACATAGGAGAAAGCGGTTGGTGTTCATAATCATATGCTCGCCCTATATAAGCCAAGAAGAAACGCAAATCTTGCTTTTCAAAAGGCAAATATTCAACCCCTGCATAATAGCCATAAGAACGATAGTTGTTATTATAAGCCCCAGAAGGGAGACTACTATTTTTCACATCAGCCATTTCATACATTCCTTGTGCAAAAATATTCAGTTGTGGAATAGGCTGGTATTCGGCTTTTACTACAAAAGAATTATAAGATGTATCTTCTAAATAAGCAGGAACAGCTACGGCTGTTGTGGTATAAACAGAAGCGTATTGCAAACGGTCTAAGTTTTCATAAGCCATCATATAATCGAAGAAGACTTGAAACTTAGGTAAGTTTAGCTTACTACCCAACATAACCATCGAATTGGCTATATTTTTAGCCTCTTGCTGAATCCCTGCTCCCCAACGTGTTTGCAATTTATTATCAAAGAAACTACCATTCCAGTTAAAAATATAAGCAAGTGGTGATTTGCTTGCTTCAAAGCTACTTCCTGCGTATAGTTTTTCAAAACTATCATTACGCACATCGGTAATTTGGAAGTTAAACTCGTGATTTTTATTAGGGGCATAAGTAATCATCGCACCTAACATAAAATTATCCATATGGTCTACGAAATCAGAATATTCATAGATGTTCATTGGGTTTAGGTCAAACTCAAAACCTCCCCACGCTTGGCACATTTTACCTGCAGTAAGTGTCCATTTATCGTCTAAACGGAAACCTGCATAGAGCATATCGGTAGCTTTGGCAAGATTATCCAAAGAAGTTCCTGCATTTGATTTGTTCAAACGATGACGAAAGCGGTAGAAAATACGGTCGGTAATATCACCTCGAACCTCCAATCGTAATTGGCGCGCTTTGAATTGAGCAGTCATATCTTGGTCTTTTACTTTTTCAAGATCAAAGCTCGATTGAAAGTTGAAGTACATATTAAACTTCTTATGAATAGGGTTTTCCTCTTCATCTTGTGGCATAGGTAGAGGCGCAGGAGCAGTAGCTTTTAACTGGTCGATTTCTGCCCTCAATTGGTTGATTTGGTCTTGCAAATCTTGTTGTGCGGTGGCAACACCTCCTACCAGAAGGCTTATTGCCAATAATATTTTTTTCATAGTATAAATTAGTCGTTAATTGTTAGTCTTTAATCGTTAGCTAAGTACTAACGACTAAAGACTAAATCTTAATATTCATTAAAGTATTTTTGGATTTGTTTCCAGTCTTTGGTTTTAGTGAGTGCTAACATCAATAGAACACGAGCTTTTTGTGGGTTGAGTGCTTGTGCAGCTACAAATTGATATTTAGCATCATCTACTTCGGCATCGAGAGTTGTTGCTCCTGTAGGTACGCGTGAAGAACGCACAAACTGAATGCCTTGCTCTCTAGCTTTTACTGCCAAATCGAAGATAGTGTGATAGAGGTTACCATTACCTACTCCTGCGTGTACAATACCATCGAATTTAGCGTCCATAAAAGCTTTCATTGGCAATTCGGATACGTTAGAATAACTGTATACGATACCTACTTTAGGCAATTGTTTCAAATTATCAACGTTAAACACTGATTGATAAGTGTGTTTGTTTTCAGGAGTACGATTAAAGAATACCTTACCGTTGTGAATATATGCCAATTTGCCATAGTTAGCTCCTTGGAAAGTTTCGACAGCTGTAGTACTGGTTTTAATCACATCTTTGGCATCAAGTACAATATCGTTCATACAAACCATTACCCCACGCCCCATAGCATTTTTATCGGCAGCAGTTACTACTGCGTTATAGAGGTTTAGAGGTCCATCGGCACTCATACCTGTAGCAGGACGCATTGCTCCTACCATTACCACAGGTTTTTTGCTGTGTACGGTAAGGTTGAGGAAGTAAGCGGTTTCTTCCATTGTATCGGTACCGTGGGTGATTACCACACCATCATATCCTTCTTTATTTAAGAGCTGATTGATGCGTTTGGCAAGGGTGAGCCATACCTCATCGTTCATATCTTGTGAACCGATTTTCACAATCTGTTCACCACTTATATTGGCTATATTCTTCACTTCGGGTACTGCTTCCAAGAGTTGATAAATACCGAGCTCACCAGCTTTATAGTTGGTTTCAGTATTCGATTTACTTACTCCAGCAATAGTACCGCCAGTAGCTAAAATACGAATCTTTGGCTTTTGTTGCGCAAAGACTGCCACAGTCATCATTAAGAGCAATGAGAGGGCAATTTTTTTCATCAATGTCATCATATATGATTTTAGTTATTAGTTTTGAATGGAAAGTTAAGAATTAGAAATTAGATTTTTCACATAAACATAATTATTAGGTAACCTACTGCAATGGCTACAATAGTAGCTACAAAACCAGGAATTTGGAACGAGTGGTTCAGCACGTACTTGCCTATGCGAGTGGTGCCTGTTCTATCGAAATTGATAGCAGCTACTACGGTAGGATAATTAGGGATAAAGAAATAGCCATTCACAGCAGGGAACATTGCTATCATTGCCATTGGGTGAATACCTAAGGCAATACCTAACGGATAAAGAGTTCGTACCGTAGCGGCTTGACTAAATAAAAGAACAGACATTACAAAAAGGGCTACTGCAAAGAGGAAAGGATATTGAGTAACTATTTGTTCGATGTGCATTTTGAAGAACTCAATATTGCCATTGAAAAAAGTATCACCCATCCAAGCAATCCCAAAAATAGCTATCACGGCTTGCATACCTGCAATAAATACCGAGCCTTTTACTGCTTTGTTGATGTCTACTCGAGCAAAGATAATCATCAAGCCAGCGATAGACATCATTATAATTTCGATGAGTTGGGTCATTCCCATCTGTACTTTCTCACCTCCTACTTCAAAAGATGGACGCAAGGTATCAATAGAACCAAAAAGTACGATAGAGAGGACTCCTATAAGGAATATAATCACTGACGTTTTGGCTCTTTGCAGGTCTTTACCGGTCATTTGCGAAGCGGTATGACTTTCTTTTTCTAAAAGACCTTCACGTAAACGGCGTTGGTATTCAGGGTCTTTTTCGAGAGGAACGCCCATAAAACTCACGGCTATGGCGCCTACAATCACCCCTATGAGCGTAGCGGGGATACACACCATCAGAATATTATCTAACGTAATACCTTTACTACCTAAAAGCTCAGCTGAAAGTAAAGCGGCTGTAGCTGCCGAAATAGGGCTGGCTGTAATAGCCTGTTGCGAAGCTATTACCGATATAGAAAGGGGACGCTCAGGGCGTACCTTGCTATCGGTAGCAATTTCGGAAATGATAGGCAAAAGCGAATAGGCAATGTGACCTGTACCTGAAAACAAAGTAAAAAAGTAGCAGAGTACAGGCGCCAAGAAGGTAATCATAGCAGGATTTCTGCGCAGAATTTTCTCGGCTACCTTCACCAAATAATCTAAACCTCCCGCTGCTTGCAATGTAGCAGCCGCTGTAATAACTGCTACAATGATAAGCATTACATCAATAGGCGGATTACCAGGTTTGAGTCCGAAACAAAAGACCAGAATTCCTAAACCTATCATACCGAAGATACCGAGCCCGATACCTCCTACTCTCGCTCCTACAAAGATAGCGAGGAGCACGATTAATAATTCTATATATATCATATTCAATGAATAATTGACAATAGCAATTAGCAACTACTAATTTTGGGTCAAAGATACGAAAGTTTTTGAAAACAAAAAAGAGAAAAAGAATATTTTTTAAAATAAAAAGAACTTTTAAATTTAGGAGATAACTTATACTTAGCTTATAGGAAGCTTATAGGAACCTTGAACGAATCTTGGAAGATTGTTATACAAAAGGTATATAAACACTTGATATACAATAGTTAAAAATAATATAATTTCTATAATTCAGTTAATTTCCATTTTTTGATTTTTTAAGATTTTTGTATATAACATTAAAAATTCTTTTCAATGTCAAACGGAGGTCATTCGCAATTATTTGCTACCTTTGCCCTCAAAAATAACGTTATGGAATTTACCTACACTTTAGCGGATATCGATACAATTGCAAAAAAACTTCTGCCTCACTTACACTACAAAGTGGTGATTTTTAGAGGAGAAATGGGATTTGGCAAAACAACACTCATCAAAGCCTTGGTGCGTGCCTTAGGTAGTACAGACAATGTGAGTAGCCCTACTTTTAGCCTTGTGAACTCTTATGAAGGTGCTGATAGTCGTATTTACCACTTTGATTTTTACCGTATCAAAAACGAGGAAGAGGCTTTTAATATCGGCTTTGAAGAATACCTCTACTCTGGCGATTGGTGCTTTATTGAATGGGCGGAAAAGGTTGAAAAATACTTGCCTGATACTTATACCACAGTCGAATTGATACAAATAGATAAAAACCATAGAAAATTAGTAGTTAGCAATTAGAAAATTAGCAAATTGATAAAATGCTCGTGCGGTTTGCACCAAATTATGATTAAACACATTCTCAATTTTAAACGTCCTTCGGGGACATCAAGAGGGGTTCTTACCTCCAAAGAAACCTTCTTTTTAGTAATAGAACAAGAGGGCAAAAAAGGCATAGGAGAATGCAATCTCTTTCGTGGGCTTAGTGCCGATGATGTACCTGATTATGAGACCAAATTGCAATGGGTAGAACAACACTTACACTTGGGAGAAAAGGCTTTATTAGAAGAGCTCAAGACTTTTCCGTCTATACAATTTGGGGTGGAACAAGCATTTAGGTCGGTAGCAGCTCCACACTGGTACGAGCTCTTTCCTTCGAACTTTACGAAGGGCAAAGACGCTATACCTATCAATGGACTCATTTGGATGGGCTCTCCAGACTTTATGAAAACGCAGACAAAAGAGAAACTCGCTCAGGGTTTTCGCTGTATCAAAATGAAGATAGGAGCGATCGACTTTGAAGAAGAATATCGCATTTTAAAAGCCTTGCGCAATGAGTTTTCGGCAAGCGATATAGAAATACGGGTAGATGCTAATGGTGCGTTTCAAGCAACTGAGGCACTGAGGTATTTAGAACGCTTGGCTACTTTGCAATTACACTCTATTGAACAGCCTATACGCGCAGGACAGTGGGAAGCAATGGCTGAACTATGCGAACAAACACCTCTGCCTATTGCCCTCGACGAGGAGCTGATAGGGATATTTACAAGGGAAGAAAAACAACGACTTCTGAGAGAGATACAACCGCAGTATATCATTTTAAAACCTTCGCTCATAGGAGGTTATAGAGGTTCTGAAGAATGGATAACCCTCGCCGAAACATTAGGCATAGGTTGGTGGATAACATCGGCTTTGGAGAGCAACATAGGGCTTAATGCCATTGCGCAGTGGACGTACACACTTCGCAACCCAATGCCCCAAGGTTTAGGTACAGGAGCATTGTATACTAACAACTTACCTTTTCCACTCTATGTGAAAAACGGACATTTGGGCTTTAATCCTTGTGAGCGCGTAACATTTCCCTTTTCATAGGCGGTCCTGGTAATCGTTCCACCATAAAACCACAAGCCTGCATTGCACGACGCACAGAGCCTTTGGCAGCGTAGGTTACCAAATAGCCTCCTTGTTTAAGGGCAGTGTACATTTGTTGGAAAATAGCTTCTTGCCACAATTCAGGTTGTACTTGCGCCCCAAAAGCATCGAAATAAATAAGGTCGAAAGTATCGGTATCGTTGATAGTTTCGAAACGTTGTAATCGCTTTTTGAAACTAAAAGATGAAGAAAGTGACACTGGTTTGTCCCAGAGACAGCGATGCATTTGTTCAAAGATAGGGGTGAGTGTAACATCGTTCAGCAATTGCGAAAAATTCATCTGTGAGGCTTCGTCCCACGAAAGCGGATAGGCTTCTACCGTTTCGTAACGAATATTCAGTTGCAAGGATTCGTGTTCCTTGTAAGTAGCTAAAGCGTTGAGCCCCGTGCCAAAGCCAATTTCTAAGATAGAGATGCTTTGGTGATCAAATAGTTGCAGTCCGTTTTTGATAAACACGTGCTGAGTTTCTTGAAGCGCGCCGTGTACTGAGTGATAGGTCTCGTCCAACTGCGGAATATAAAAGCTGGTAGAGCCATCAGAGGTTTTTATAAGTTCGTGAGTCATTGTTCAGGTAAAAGATAAAAGATAACAAGTAATCGTTTAATAGTTAGTGTGTTGAAAAATATAGGTAAAGATTTTTGTGTTTTACGCGACAAAGTTAAAAAATATTTTGTACCTTTGACAAAAATTTAGACAAAATCAAAAACTAAAACAATATGAATTTAAAGATTGAAAAAGTAAAAGAAAGTCGTATTAACCAGATAGACTTTTCAAAACTGAGTTTTGGTAAAACTTTTGCTGACCATATGTTTATCTGCGAATACAAAGATGGACAGTGGCAAAACCCAACCATCAAACCTTATGCTCCTATAACCCTTGAGCCTTCGGCAAGCGTATTTCACTACGGACAAGCTGTTTTTGAGGGAATGAAAGCTTATAAGGACGACAACGGACACGTTTTTCTATTCCGTCCGCAAGAAAACTACAAACGTATCAATAAATCTTGCGCACGATTGGCAATGCCTGAGTTCCCCGAAGAATGGTTTGATAAGGCACTCCGCACTCTTGTAGATATCGATAGTGAATGGGTAAAACCAGGTTTTGGCAATGCCCTCTATTTGCGCCCATTTATGATTGCTACTACTGCTGGCGTGCAAGCGGCTCCTGCTAAAAACTACCTTTTTATGATTATTACTGCCCCTGTACAAGCTTACTACAAAGGCGATGTAAAAGTAAAAATAGCCGACTATTACAGCCGTGCTGCTAATGGAGGTTTTGGTTTTGCTAAAGCAGCAGGTAACTACGCAGGTCAGTTTTTCCCTACTCAGGAAGCTGCCAATGAAGGCTATCAACAAGTGATGTGGACAGACGATGCTACTCACCAATTCTTAGAAGAAGCAGGTACAATGAACCTATGGTTCCGTTTTGGTGACACCCTTGTTACTTGCCCTACTAGTGAACGTATTCTCGATGGGGTAACTCGTAAAAGTATCATTGCAGTAGCCGAAAGATTAGGTATCAAAACCGAAGTACGCCCCGTGAAAGTAACCGAACTTATCGAAGCTGCTGAAAAAGGTGAATTGAAAGAAGCGTTTGGTTGCGGAACGGCAGCGGTAATTAGTCCTATATCTGGGTTTGGCTATAAAGGCAAAGATTACAGCGTAAATCGCCCTGCTGAATTATATACCGATAAAATCAAGCAAGCAATACTTAACATTCAGTATAACAAGGCAGAAGACCCCTTCGGCTGGAGAGTGCAAGTAAAGTAAGAAGAAATAATTTGTGAAAAAGTTGTGAAAAAGTTTGCAGGTTTCAAAAAAGGTCGTACCTTTGCACCCGTAAAACAAGAACAACAATGGCCTCGTGGCGCAACTGAATAGCGCATCTGATTACGGCTCAGAAGGTTACAGGTTTGAATCCTGTCGAGGTCACGAAAAAAGCTCCAACAAAGTTGGAGCTTTTTTTATTTTAATGAACGTCGTATAAGGAAAATAAATATACACAATTTAAATCTTAAAACAAAGTAGTGGCATAATAAACATTTCCAAGAGCTTTAAGTTCTTGGAAATGTTTATTTTTATAATGATGTAAATACTTAAAAACTTCCCTCTTAAAACCTAATCTTATTTCTTATAGAGCTCCAAGTATTCCCGTACGATTTCAAAGTCGTCGAAATGGTGTCTAACGCCTTTAATTTCTTGGTAAGTTTCGTGTCCCTTACCGGCGATGAGAATGATGTCTCCCTTTTTGGCATTCTTGCAAACGGATTGTATTGCCTGACGACGGTCGGTGATAGTTTGTACTTTGTGAAAGTATTGTGGCTGTACCCCTTGTTCCATTTCGGAAAGAATAGTCTCAGGTTCTTCATTGCGAGGATTGTCGGAAGTGAGGATTACATTATCGCTGAGGGTTGTTGCTATATCAGCCATTATAGGGCGTTTACCTTTGTCGCGATTGCCTCCACAGCCCACTACGGTAGTGAGGGTCTCGTTGTGAGTGCGTATATCGTTGATGGTTTTCAGAACGTTTTCAAGGGCATCGGGGGTATGAGCATAATCCACTATGGTAATCACTCCCGTAGCCGATACTGCATACTGAAAACGTCCTGCCACAGGTTCTATGGCACTGATAAGAGTAAGCGTTTCGAGTTCGTTAATACCCAATAGAGTAGCTGTAGCATATACCGCCAAAAGGTTATAGGCATTAAACTCACCTATGAGTTTTGTCCATACCTCGTGCTGATTGATACGCAACAGCAAGCCGTCAAATCTACTCTCAATGATATATGCCTTATAATCTGCGTGAGTTTTGAGTGCGTATGTTTTCTTTTGAGCTTTGGTATTTTGTAACATAAAAGCCCCATTCTTATCATCGTTGTTTACTAAGGCAAAAGCGGTAGCGGGTAACGCATCAAAGAAACGCTTTTTCACATCGCGATAGGCAGCGAAGGTCTTGTGATAATCGAGGTGGTCGCGGGTGAGGTTAGTGAAGATACCTCCTGCAAACTGTAGTCCTTCAGTACGATGCTGGTCGATGCCGTGAGAGCTCACTTCCATAAAGCAATATTTCACCCCTTGTTCTACCATTAAGTGCAGGTAATGATTCAGTTGAAGAGGGTCGGGGGTGGTGTGAGTAGCTTCAAAACGCTGGTCGTCTACGTATACTGCCACTGTAGAGAGCAAGCCTGCTTTTTGTCCTGCTTTTCTAAACAATTGGTAGAGAAGCGTTGCAATAGTAGTCTTTCCGTTAGTGCCTGTAACGCCTACTAAGGTAAGTTTTTCGGAAGGATTGCCATAGAAGTTAGCCGCGATAAGAGCTAAGGCGCTATGAGTATTAGGAACTACTATATAGCTTACATCAGGCAAGGGCTGTTGAGGTAAGTGCTCACATACAATAGTAGTAGCGCCACTGTGTATAGCTTGGTCTATATATTCGTGTCCGTTAGATTGAGTGCCAGAAATAGCAACAAACATACTTCCTTTTTCTACCTTGCGAGAGTCGAAACAAACGGAGGTAATATCTTTATCTTCCACATAAAGGGAAGTTTTTATAGTAATGTTTTTAAGTAATGTTTTTAAGTTCATAATGTTAATTCTCTAATTTGCCACATTGTAACACTACTACTATATTGCGGGGCACTTTAGTACCTTTGGCAATTGATTGTGTGCTTACTTTTCCTTCACCTGAGAATTTCACTCGTAAGCCCATATTCTCCAAGAGAGCAACAGCGTCCATTACGTTCATACCACTAAGGTCGGGCATTATGGTTTTGTACTTAGCAGCTTTGGCGTAGTAATCTTCGTAGTTTGTTGTGGTACTGGCTGATATTTTATCTACGTTTTCTACCGTATCCATCAACAGCGAATTGGTATAGATTTTATGAGCAATACTCTTAAATACGGGACCTGATACATCGGCTCCATAAAAACCTACACTCTTATCGGGTTCGTGAATTACCACTATACAAGAGTATTTGGGGTTATCGACAGGAAAGAAGCCTGCAAATGAAGATATATAGCTAAGCTTACTCTTATCGGCACTGGCATAGTTCTTACGGGCTGTACCTGTTTTACCTGCCATTGAGAAATCGGGAGAATGGAGACGATGCCCTGAACCGTAGGAACGTTCTACTACATTAGCCAATAGTCCCTTGGCACGGTCAGCAGTTTGTTTAGAACATATTTTACCATTGATAATCTCCACATTAAACTTCTCTACTGTTTTATTCCATTCCTTTACTTCTTTTATCATTCGAGGTTTGACCATTACTCCCCCGTTGGCAATTGCATTATAGAAAGCCAAGCTTTGCAAAGGAGTAATCTTTACGGAGTAACCTATTGCCATTGACTCAAGCGTTACCCCACTCCATATTTTGTCGCGAGGTGTAGGAATATAGGGAATCCCTTCGCCTAAAATAGGTAAGCCTAAGGGTTGATTTAGGTTCATTTGAATGAGCTTGGTAGTAAAATCAGAAGGAGATTTTGAAAAGAGGCTATGCACGAGTTCTGTCATTCCGACATTAGAAGAGACCGAAAAAGCTTTGTTGAGACTTATATTTCCTGTAAACCTATGTTGAGAGTCTTGAAAGGTCTTATCGTAATACTGTTGTTTTCCTTCCTTGATATCTACCACATAAGTCGTATCGATATTGCGGGCTTCCATAGCGGCTACTACCGTCATTAGTTTGAAGACTGAACCAGGTTCGTGTGCTTCACCAATAGCAAAGTTATAACGCTCAGAATATGTATCGTTTCTAGTATTCAGCTCTAAGTTAGAAATAGCTTTTATCTCACCTGTATTCACCTCCATTACTATCACACAACCGTGATGAGCTTTGTATTTTTTAAGTTGCGTAAGCAAAGCGTGGTGAGCGATATCTTGGATATTAATATTGATGGTAGACACTACATCGTAGCCGTCCTTAGGTTCGATGATATTAAAACCACTGGCAAGTTTCCACTGTCCTTGTGCTATTTTTTGTTCTACGCGTCGACCTTTGGTTCCTAACAAATAGCTGGCATAAGCACCTTCCAAACCTACACGGGTAGTATAGCCTGTTTCATCAGTACGGGCATAGCCGATACTGCGGTGTGCAATCCCACCTAATGGATATTCGCGTTTTATATTGCGCTCGACGATAATACCGCCTTTATAAGGACCTTTATTGAAGAGGGGAAATTTCTTGATTCGGGAGTACTCGCTATAGCCCAGATTAGTAGCTACGAGCATATAGCGATTCTTTAAGCTACGTTCTTTTTTAAAGAGATTTAAGTAATAGCTATTGGGTTTTCCAAACATACGCGAAAGCGAATCGCTGAGGGGTTTTACATACCTATTGAAATTAGCTCTGGAAGGCGCAATACCGTCCCAACGGATATCATAGCGAGTTACCGAAGTGGCAAGCAAGCTACCATCATCAGAATACAAATTACCTTGACTGGGGATAATATCAGCTTCTCGCAAGGTAGTTTCGTCTACTTTGGCGCGATACTCATCACCATCAATTTGTATTTTTATGAGCTTTACCGCAATGACACCTATCATCAGTAGCATCATAATGGCTACCAAATAAGTGCGCGATGTTATCTTTTTATCGTTTTTTTCCAATGCTTCTTTCTACTTGTATTATCTATTATCTCAAAGATTACTCTTCTACAATTGCCTTTATTTTTTGTGGTGGTTTTTCGGGTTGTTTAAGTCCTTTACTTTCTAATTGTTCTAAAAGCGAAGACTCCAAACGCACTTTCTGCAAACGCGAACGCACATCGACGAATTCACTCTTGAGCTCATTTACTTCGTCGTTGAGCTTAGCTATTTGGTGTACTTTGCGGTCTACCATATGCGAGCTGGCTATCATTATAACTCCCAAAGCAAAAAGAAAGCTTATGAAGAACCAATTTCGGGTAGCTTCTTTACCTTCTACCAAAAATTTTCCTCGCAATATATTCTTTATTTCATCAGTGGCTTTTCCCATTTTTTTTCAGTTATGAGTTTAAACGTTCGGCGATACGGAGTTTGGCACTACGAGCACGGCTGTTTTGTGCTATTTCAGTATCATCAGGAGTGATGAGACCGCCTACTTTTTTAAAGGGTACTGACACATTGCCATACCAATCTTTCTCAGGAGCTCCTTCTAACTGTCCGTCTCGAATGAAGCGTTTTACACAGCGGTCTTCGAGTGAATGATAGCTGATAAGGCTGATACGCCCTTGGGGCTTGACTACGGCAGGGAGTTGTAGCAAAAATGATTCCAAAGCTTCTATTTCGGCATTTACCTCTATACGAATGGCTTGATAGATTTGTGCTAACACTTTGTTCTCTTTAAATTTAGGCAAAAGAGCTTTTACTGCCTCTTGTAGTTCACTGCCTAAGCGTATTGGCTTCTGCTCTCGGTAACTGATTATGGCACGGGCTATCGCTTTGGCATTTTTTAGTTCGCCATATTGAAAAAAGATATGAGTGAGTTCTATCTCGCCATACTCATTGACGACTTCTTGGGCTGAAAGAGGAGCTTGCTGGTTCATACGCATATCGAGTGTACCTTCAAAACGAGTAGAGAAACCACGCTCAGCTACATCGAACTGGTGAGAGGAAACCCCAAAATCACCCAAAACCCCATCTACTTGTGTTACTCCATAAAAGCGCAAATACTGACGCAGATACTTAAAGTTTTGCTGAATAAGAGTAAAACGTTCATCATCGATGGTATTATTAAGGGCGTCGGCATCTTGGTCGAACGCATAGAGGCGTCCGTTTTTACCGAGGTGCTTTAAGATTTCGCGCGAATGTCCTCCCCCACCAAAGGTAACGTCGACATAAGTGCCATTATCTTTGATATTCAGTCCCTCAATGCTTTGCGTTAAGAGTACAGGAGTATGATAGGGGGTGTTATTGTTCATTTACTTGCTACGTGATATAATAGAGTGCAAAGGTACGAATTTAATACTCAACCACCAAATTTAAATTAAATGTGAGAATGAGAAAATGAGGAAATGAGAAAATGAGAGAATGTGAGAATGAGAAAATGGGAGAATGAGAAAATGAGAGTTTATTTGGAATTCTTGGAGAGGCTTAGAAAGGAAGAAATAAGTTAAATTTACAGATTGTAGAGGGTTAAAATGTGTTAAATATTATAGTTTGTGTTATTGAAAAAAATACAATGATTTGACTTAAACTTTGAGTTTTCAGCAATGTTTGGACAAAATGACTAAGAAAAAAATGTTAAAATGAAGGATTTACCCTATTTTTTAGCAAAGTTTGAAGGAGGGACAAAATGTTAAAATTTACTTTTGCCTATTGACTTTTAAAGAAATATATTATACTTTTGGCTCAAAAATAAAAATAAATAAACTATGAGAAAAAGAACTTTCAAATTTGGAATGTTGGCATTGGTAGCCCTTGCGCTTACTTATTGCCAACGTGAAGATGCCCCTGAGGCACCACAACAAGACCCTGTTCCTGCCGTAGACCCACAAGCGGTAGTGAGCTTAAACGAAGCCAAGAGCCTTTTTGAGGCTTCGGAAAACCAGAAGCGCACTGCCAACAGTGTAAGCCGTAGGAAGTACCCGTTTATTGAATTAGAAACCGATTGGCGGTATTTTGAGCAAATGAAAGACTTTGAGGAAATGCCTTATGCCAAAGTGCCTGTGAGGATCTCTAAAACAGAACTCAATGGAGAAGTACTCTTCCTTAAAAAAGATGGGAAGACTAAGCAATATCTTTTTCTTACTCAGATAGATAGTATTATGGCAGATCGTCGTATTATAAATGCTGATTTTTATTTGCTTGATACTAAAGGTGTCTTTCTTTCGGCTTACCGAATGACAGATGGAGTTATTACTCATAAAATAGTACCCAAACGCAAAGGAAGTTATCGAATTATAGATAATAACGAGGCCTCAGCAACCGCGGAAAAGCCTATATGTAGAAGTTGTCCTTTTATTATTGCACCTCTGCCTTTTTCTATAGATGATGAAGGAGATGACCCAAAGGAAAGAGGCGAAGGTGGGGGTGGAGGAAAAGACTACTTTGTGTTAGAGCCTGTTACTGTTTATGGTAGATTTCCTAGAAAAAGTAGAAATAAATCTGACTTTCCTCATTATACATATTATGATTATTCACCATATGGTTATGGCGACTTTTATGATGATAGAGATAGAGAAGATAAGAGAATAGCTCTTCAAGAGCTAAGAGAAAAAAGAAGAGCCATAGGTGGCGGAGGTAGCAGTAGTAATGTAGGAGCAGGTATGGCAAAAGAAGAAGAGGAAAAAGAAGAAGCTCCAGTTCCTGATAGACCCGACCACCCTATATCTAATAATAAATGCTTCTTTAGCACAGTAGACCTCAATAAGGGAGCTACATTAACCATTTATGTAGATGAGCCTAAACCAGGAACAGGAGGTGTTATAAAATGGATAAATGTAGGGCATACTTTTATAGGTATTACACAAGGAGAAAACCAATATACCTATGGATTTTACCCTAATGTACCAGGTATCAGAACAATAGGTAATAATGATGTTTCGTCCGTATTAGGGAAAGACGATAGGCATACTTTTCTGTTTCTTTTTCGACTGAGATTTCTCCAGAACAGTTACAAAAGATTATAGAGTTATCTCAAAAATCTTATGCCCGTCAATACAATTTAAGCAGTAGTAATTGTACTGATTTTGCCATATCCGTAGCAAAATTAGCAGGGATTACTTTACCTTATAGCAAATCGAATTGGGGTATAGGAAGCGGTTCTAACCCTGGTGCATTGGGTAAAGCTCTAAGAGATAGTCCCACATTTAAAGATAAAATTAATACAAGTGGAGGAACAGCTCCAGCAAGTAAAGGAAATGGTTGCTAAGATGAAACAGTTATTTTTTTTAATTTTAATACTCCCTTTACTAGCGATGACTCCTCCTAATAAAGAGGCAAGACAACGAAAAGTAGTAGAAGAGTATGTACATACACTTCTCAATACTGACGATGAAGTGATACAAAGTATTGCTAAGAAAGAGGATATAGTGAATATTTTTCCTTCTTTTAACTTTACTAAGACCTATCCAACAGAAGAAACAGAAGGCTTAGTAGATTTTCTGTTGTATGTAAAGCGAACCTTGCAGGGACATAGATATAAGATACTAAACTTTAAGGAAGGTGCTAAAAAATTAAAGAAAGATAAAATAATCCCTCCTGATTCTGATAGGGGAAATGTGTATTATATTTATGATATAGATGAAGATGGTGTGTTTTTTTACGCTTCTGTGGTAGTAGATGATAATTATAAAATTATAAGTATCGCCATTGTAATGTGTGACCACCCACAAAGGCTATGCTTTCTGTATTTTTAACAGTTAAAAAATAAGGCAATGGCTTTTTGCTGTTGTCTTATTCTGTAGAATAATGTAAAACTAACCCTATGAAACAGTTATTATATTTAATTTTAATACTCCCTTTACTAGCAATGACTCCTCCTAATAAAGAGGCAAGACAACGAAAAGTAGTAGAGGAATATGTACATACACTTCTCAATACAGACGATGAAGTGATACAAAGGATTTCTAATAATGAAGATATACAAAATATAACACCATTGTTAAAAATTACAAGGACCTATACAAAAGATGAGATTAATAATGCGATAAATTTTTTATTGTATGTAAAGCGAACCTTAAAGGGACATAAATACAAGATACTAAACTTTAAAGAAGCTAATGAAAAGCTGAATGGAGAAGCTATAGCTCCTGATAGGGGGAATATATATTATATTTATGATATCGATAAAAAAGACATATACTTTGAGGCATCTGTGATAGTGGATGATGACTATAAAATTATCAGTATTGCTATTGGGATCTGCGGTCAACCACAAAGGCTATGCTTTCTGTATCTTTAACAGTTAAAAAATAAGGCAATGGTAATAAAACCATTGTCTTATTCTGTAGAATAATGTAAAATAACCTTATGAAACAGTTATTTTTTCTAATTTTAGTATTGCCTTTATTAGCGATGACCCCTCCTAATAAAGAGGCAAAACAACGAAAAGTAGTAGAGGAATATGTCCATACGCTCCTCAATACTGATGAGGAGATCTTAAATATTTATGAAAACGAGGATATACAACAGATTTTCCCATCGTTTAAACTCACAAGAACCTATACAAAAAAAAGAAATTGATGAAATAAAAGAATCTCTTTTGTATATAAAGCAAATCTTACAAGGACATAGATATAAGATACTAAACTTTAAAGAAGCTGATAAAAAACTTAAAACAGAAGGTGGTGCTGTAGCTTCTGATAGGGGAGATGTATATTATATTTATGATAAAGATCTAAAAGGTGTTTTCTTTCAGGCTGCTGTGGTAGTAGATGATGATAACAAGATTATCAGTATCGCTATAGGAATGTGTCTTAATCCTAAAAGATTGTGCTTCTTGTATCTTTAACAGTTAAAAAATAAGGCAATGGTATGAAAAACTATTGCCTTATTTTTTTCAATAGAGTAGGGATTGTAAAGGTGTGTTATCGGAGAATCTCGGAGAAAATCGGAAAGTATCGAAGATAGGGTTATGGTATAGTTAGCTTATAGAAAGCTTATAGGAAGCTTATACGAATCTTGGACGATTGGTATAGAAAGGGTATATAAGTAGTTAAGAATGAGGGATTAAGAGCGAAGATTAAAGAGTTAAAAAGTGTTAATTAAGCGAAGGGTGAAGACTGGAAAAACGAAAGTATATAGAGACAAAAAAGGAGGAATATAGAAACCGTAAAGGCTGTGAACTGGAAGAGAATGGTATAAAAATTGATGTGTGGGGCATAGATGTATTGGCATTTATGATTATTTTCGTATCTTTGCACCATCATTGGAATGAATTTGAATGAAAAAAACATATTACTATATATTATTCACTTGTTTATTAACCTTTTGTACTAACCTTTGGGCTCAGAATGACAATAGCAAGACCCGCCGTATCGAAATTATCTACGGGGGGGAATTTACAATTGACAATGAGAAATACCCCGGGGCTACTATCTTTAAATCGGACGGACAACGGGTACAGTTTCGACATCAAGGGTTAGACGTGTGGTGCGATTTGGCTGTGCTCTATGAGGAGAAAAACGAGGTGATTGCACACGGCAATGTAGTCCTACAACAAGGCGACACGCTACAAATGAACAGTCAGTACGTATCGTATAAAGGGAATACTAAAACGGCTGTAGCCCGCGAGAACGTGCTATTGCGCAATGGGAATATGACGCTGGAAACCCAAGAACTCTTCTTCGACCGCAACTCTCAGGAGGCTTATTACAACAATTTCGGGAAAATTACTGACCCTGAAAATGAGCTCACCAGTAAAACAGGAAAGTATTACGTAACGACCAAGAAAAACCAATTTACCAATTCGGTAAAGATTGTCAATAGAGATTTTACGGTTAATTCGCAGGTGTTGGACTATTATCACAATTCGGGCAACGCCTATTTTTACGGCAAAACTACCATTGTGGGCGCTGACTACAAAGTGTATTGCGAGCGAGGTTTTTACGATACGCGTCGACAATTGGGGTATTTTATGAAGCACGCTAAGATAGAATACGACCTGAAAACCTTGGTGGGCGACAGTTTGTATTTTGATAAACGCCGTCAGTTTTCTTCGGGCTCTAACAATATCTTCATTTCGGACACGGTAAACAAGACCTTTGTACGAGGGCATTACGGCGAAATTCACAAGGCAAAAGATTCGATGTTTATCACCAAAAAGGCAGTGGTAATCACATTAGTAGAGAAAGACTCGATGTATATGCACGGCAAGCGCATTTTGGTTACTGGCAAACCGCAACACCGCGTGATTCGCGCTTACCCCGATGCTCGTATTTTCAAAAGTGATATGCAAGCCAAGTGCGATTCAATTCACTCTGACGAGGCTAATGGGCTGACCCAAATGGTGGGCAAACCTGTAGCGTGGACAGGCGAAAGCCAAATGACGGGTGACAATATTCACCTGATTGCCAATACGAAGACCGAGCAATTGGACTCTTTGAAAGTGTTTAACAACGCACTGGTGGTAGAGAAAGACAGTTTGGGCGATGGCTATAACCAAGTGAAAGGTAAGTTCTTGTATGGCAAATTCAAGAAAAATGTTTTGCGACAAATAGACTTTTTGCAGAATACCGAGTCTATTTATTACGTGTATAACGACGCTAAGGAGCTGGTAGGCATCAACAAACTGACTTGTAGTCATATTAAGCTCTATTTAAACAAAGACCAGCAAATACAACAAACGGTGTTTATTACACAACCATCGGGGAATTTATACCCAGACGATAAATTACACGTGAACGACCGTAAGTTTAAGGAATTTATATGGCGAGGTGATGAACGTATCCGCAGTAAAGAAGAGATTTTTAGCGATGCGGAGAAGAAAATAAAACCCAAGAAAATTAAGGGAATGAAGACTCCTGAGGAGATAGACGAGGAGGAAAATCTGCTTGCAAATCCGTCGCTTAAAAAAGACAATAAGGCTGGAAAAGAGAAGGCTAAAGAGAAGCCAAAAAGCAAATAAGACGAAAAGTTGGCATTTTTATTGCACAATAATAAAAAAAGGCGTACATTTGCCTATTGATTAATTTTAAAACATAAACTATATGAAAAAATTTATTATCGCAATGTCGGTGTTGGGATTAATTACCACATCGTGCGTATCCAAAAAGAAGTATGCTGAATTAGAAGCAAGAAACAAACAGACTGAGGATTTGCTAAACACTGCTACCGTAAAACTCAATATGTGTTTAGACGAAAAGAACAACTTGACTCACAAGTTGGAGAGTATGAAAAATCAGAACGACTTGCTCAAAGAAAACAATCAGCAGCTCATCAACAATATGGGTAACCTTACTACGCTTACCCAAAAAGGTGCTGAGAACCTTGAAAAATCATTGGAAAGCTTGCGTGAAAAAGATTTAACTATCAAGAATTTGCGCGATGCTGTTACCCGTCGTGACTCAATAAACCTCGCCTTGGTACAAAGCCTCAAAGGAGTGTTGGGTAACTTAGACGACCAAGATGTAGACATCAAAGTAGAAAAAGGTGTGGTATTTATCAATATCTCTGATAAGATGCTTTTCAGCAGTGGTAGCTACACTATTTCTAAAAACGCAAAGAGCGTACTTGAAAAAGTTGCAAAAGTGGTTAAAAATAAACCTGACTTTGAGTTTATGGTGGAAGGACACACCGATAACGTAAACATCAAAACAAGTTGTATTCGTGACAACTGGGATTTGAGCGTAATGCGTGCTACCGAGATTGTACGTGTATTACAAAAAGACTTTGGAGTTGCTCCTGAACGTATGACCGCTGCCGGACGTAGCTACTACGTGCCATTAGCAAGCAATGGTGATGCTAACGGACGCGCTCTAAACCGTCGTACTCGTATTGTGATATTGCCTAAGCTCGACCAATTCTACACTATGATTGAAGAGGGAATGAAAGACCCTGCTATCGGTGGTAAAGGAAAATAGTGCGAGTCGGTGCGAGTCGCACAAACAATTAATGAATTAACAAATGAGATAAGAGTCAGCAGTTAGTGTAAAGCTAATTGCTGACTTTTTTGTATGGAAGAGTGAATAGAAAGTGCAAGCCACACAAGCAGTCGTAGCACGACAGGTATTTTTTAAATTGGTAAATTAGTAGATTTTTGAAGTTGTAAGTTTAGTAAAAAAACAATCAAGCGTTGGTTATTATTTCACTAATCATTGATTAGTTTTTTGTATAAACCACAATATTGTTATATCTTTGCGCTGAAAAAGACACAAAATTGATAACTTATTAAAAGAAATAGATAAGTGCTATAAACATCTTGTCTTATACTTTTGTACCGAAAAATAAAAACAGTAACATATGAAAAGAAAATGTTTGCTACTATTGTTTTTAGTAGCTACAACTGCTGTTTTTGCACAGCACAAATACACCCTTAGTGGTTCGATTGCTGATGCTTCTAACGGCGAAAAGCTCTTAGGGGTAAACTTTATCATCAAAGAACTGCACACAGGTACCTCTACCAACGAGTACGGGTTTTATTCTATTACCTTGCCTGAAGGCAAATATACCATTACTATTGAGTATATAGGCTATGGTACTCACCAAGAAACTATAGTACTAAACAAGAATATCCGCAAAGATTACAAACTGAAGCCTGAGACTATTCAGCTTACAGGAGTAGACGTAACTGCAAATGCCACAACCCAGAAAACAGCAGTACGCAAGCCTGAAATGAGTGTAGCTTCTATTCCTATCGCTACGGTGAAGAAACTGCCTGTATTGGTAGGTGAAGTAGATATTATCAAAACGCTGATGCAGATGCCAGGTGTGAGCAACGCAGGCGAAGCATCATCAGGATTTAACGTGCGTGGAGGTGCTGCTGACCAGAATTTAGTACTTCTTGATGAGGCAACGATTTTCAACGCTTCGCACCTCTTTGGTTTTTTGAGTGTCTTCAACGCTGATGCTATACGTGATATGAAGCTCTACAAAGGAGGAATTCCAGCACGTTATGGCGGACGTATCGCTTCAGTTTTGGATATTTATCAGAAAGAGGGTAACAAGAACAAATTTGGGGCTACAGGGGGCATAGGGGTGCTCTCTTCACGATTACTTGCGGAAGGTCCTATAGTGAAAGACAAAGCGTCGTTTTTAGTAGGAGGTCGCGCCTCTTACGCTCATCTCTTCCTTAAACTGAGCGACAATGAAAATTCGATGTACTTTTACGACCTCAATACAAAACTCTCTTACCAACTGAACCAAAATAATGCGCTGTATCTTTCGGGTTACTTTGGTAGAGACCTTTTTAAACTGAGCGATAACCTTACTAATGCTTATGGTAATGCTTTAGTGAATTTACGTTGGAATCACTTATTTACTGAGAAGCTCTTCTCTAATTTATCTGCTATTTATAGCAATTACGACTATAAGTTTGACTTTAACTGGATTGATATGATATGGACTTCAGGGATAGAGAATTTCAACCTAAAATATGATTTCAAGAACTATGTATCAGAGAAGTTTAAATTCACCTATGGCTTCCAAGGATTATATTATATCTTCAAACCTGGTAAAGTCCTCCCTAAATCTCCTGCCTCTACTATCAAAGAAAAGGTTCTTGACCATAAATACGCTGCCGAAACAGCTTTTTATATAGATGCCGAACAGAAATTAGGAGATGCTCTTACGGTATCATACGGCTTGCGATTCAGTAATTTTTATCACTTAGGAAAGCGTACTGTAAATGTGTATAAAGATGATAACCCTGTGGTATTTAACACGAGCCGACAAATCTATCAGAAAGCGACTCCTATTGGGACGAAGTACTACGGTAGCAACCGTATTATAAATTTGTACTCTAACTTCGAACCGCGCTTTACTATGAGTTATGCTTTCAACGATAATAAATCAATAAAAGCGAGTTATGCGCGTACGGCTCAATATGTACATTTGATTTCTAACACAGCTTCGCCTTCGCCTTTGAACGTATGGGCACCCAGTGATGAGTTTATCAAACCACAGTTAGCTGACCAAGTGGCGTTGGGTTATGCTTCTAACTTCTCGGACGATAAATACAGTATAGAGGTTGAAACTTATTACAAGAAAGTGCAAAATCGCTTAGACTATATAGACGGTGCGAACCTCATTGCTAACGAAGCGATTGAACAAGTATTGCTAACAGGGGAAAACAGAGCTTATGGTTTGGAACTGTTATTGCGTAAAAACACCGGTAAACTCACTGGGTGGATAGCTTATACACTCTCAAAATCGGAAATGCAAACTAAAGGACGTACCTCTGAAGAAATAGGTATCAACTACGGCGACTGGTATAGTGCTCCCTACGACAAACCTCACGATGTTTCGATTACGGCTACCTATGAGCTCTCTGCTAAATGGACATTCGGAGCTGTATTTAACTTTCAATCAGGCTTACCTACTAATTACCCCGTAGGGCGTTATAACTACTTAGGAATGAGTGTTCCTGACTATAGCAAACGCAACGAATACCGCTTGCCTACTTATCACCGTTTGGATCTTTCGGCTACCTATACACCACAACGCCCAAACAAGCGTTGGAAAAGTGAATGGGTATTCGGTATTTACAACGTGTACAACCGCAAGAATGCTGTGAGTGTTTCCTTCCGTGAGAACTTAGACACCCATAAAAATGAAGCCGTTAAACTCTCTATTTTTGGTATTATACCCAGTGTAACTTATAACTTTAGTTTCTAATACTTAAACCTCTATTTATTATGAAAATAAAAAATATTTATATTATACTTCTCAGTGCTTTAGCTTTAACTTCTTGTGAAGAGGTCATAGATTTAAAATTGGACTCTGCTCCTCAAAAGTTAGTGATTGATGCATCTCTCGATTGGAAGAAAGGAGAGGCAAAAGCCTATCCTGTAGTGGACATCAGTTATACGGAAGCCTATTTTGGCGATACGCCTTCACCTGCTATTGATAACGCCATTGTGAAAATCAAAGCACATACTCAAACCCAGACGCAAGAGTACCAACTCTCGTTATGGGACGGTACTTCTACCATTACCACTGATAACATAGCCACATTAAAAGGCGGTAGCCGTTATGTATTTCCGGCAGGTATCACTCCTGAATTGGGCAAAGACTATGAACTTATCATAGAACTCAACGGACAAACCTATACTGCTAAGAGCAAAATGCTTGAAGCTCCTATAATACCTTCTGACAAAATAGTACAAAAAGAAAACGGAGGCTTTTTAGGTGACCAAATAGAGTTAAAATTCTACTTTGACGGTATTAGTGATGGTGTAGCCAATGCTTATTTAGTAAGGCTGACACAAAGTAGTAGCAAGAAGATTGATTACTTCTCCTTAGATGATAACTACATTGCTAACCATAAGTTTTTCTTTATAATGACAGGACTCAATAATGATAAGTTAAACAAAGGAGATATTGTAAACGTAACACTTTATCGGATTCACCCTCAATACAAAGAATTTGTGCAAATGCTTATAAGATTATCAGAAGGACAAGGCCCGTTTACTATTCCTACGCGCCCCATAGGTAATATTGTGAACAAAGGAAATTCTCGTGAGAACCCTCTTGGAGGTTTTCGGGTGGCACAATATACTACGCTACAATATACAGTAAAATAATTGCTCGTGCAACTCACACTACCACTTCACTTGTACCAAAAACTCGTGAGAGTTACGCGATTGTAAATTGAGATGTGTTTGAAAGTAGGTTTCAAAACCATATCCCACTGATAAATAATAATTCGGAATATTGAAGAGTACATAAGAGCTAAAAGCCTTATCAGTGCGATAGGTAAGCCCTACCTCAGCACGGTTTAAATAGTCAGTAGCTACAGTGAAGTTTGTTGAGGCTTCTTGTTTTTTAGCAAGACGTATTTGTACGCTTGGTTTTAGAGTAAAATCAGAAGAGATGTGCCAATGATACCCCGCCATTGCATAATACAACATATTCTCAGCAACGGAAGTCATTACATCATTTTCCATAGCCACTTTATCAGAAGCGAGCATATTGGGGATAGATAGCCCTACATAAAAGTCACGCAATTCATAATAAACTCCAGCTCCAAAGTTGAATTGGAACTTTCCCGAGATATCTTGCAAATAGGGGTCGTAGCGCGTAGCATTCTGTCCCGCATTGTACAAGTGATTATATGTTCGTATTTGGCTTATATCAATATTAAAAAACTCTCCTCCAAACTTAATTCCTCCTACGATATTAGAATGCTCGTTTATAGGCACTCTATAAGAAAAATCCCCAAAAACACCCGTTTGTTTCTGAATAAATACTTTATTATTGGTTACTGAAAGCCCTAAGCCCACGCGGTCAGTTATCTTGTGAGTGGTAAAAAAGGTTTGCGTTTGAGGAGCTTCATTCATTCCACGCCATTGGTTGCGAATATCTGCTGAAATAGTATGCCCTTTTTCTACACCCACTACAGCTGGATTCTCCAAGTTTTGGTGTTGTTGATAAAATATGTACGTAGGATCTATAGATTGAGCTTGTAGTGCTCCTGCGATAAACAAAAAAACACTGATAAGTAATCTTCTTTTCATTCTGATAATAATTTCTTCTAATAAAGGATAAGAGCAAATCGTAACTACAAAGCTCCAATATTTGAGTAAAGACAATATAAACTAACAATTAGAAACAAAAACAACTCAAACACTTAAATTCTAAATTACAATAACACTCTTTGTTTCATTTTCACCTCTTAGCCTTACCATTTAAATTGCACCAAAAACTCGTGAGAGTTGCGCGACTGTAAATTCATATGGGTTTGAAAATAGCTCTCAAAACCATAGCCTATAGATACATAATAATTAGGAATATTAAATAACACATAAGCATTCACAGCCTTATCTGTGCGATAAGTAATCCCTAATTCTGCTCGTTCCAAAAAGTTTCCTGCTACTGTAATATCGGTCGAGGGATATTCACCTTTGGCTAAGCGCATCTGCAAACGCGGTTTAATAGTGAAATCAGGAGTAAGACGCCAGTAATAGCCTGCTATAGTATAGAAGTACATCGTTTCGGCTAAAGAAGTCATTTGGTCATTATCCATTCGCACCCTATCGGTAGCAAGCATATTAGGGATAGAAAAACCTACGTAAAAGTTAGGGTGGTCATAATACAGCCCTGCCCCAAAGTTAGTCTGGAACTTTCCTGAAATGGTTTGCAAATAAGGGTCGTAATAATAAGTAGGGTGCATACGTGTGCCATTAGGGTAATATTGGTTATACAAGCCGTTATAATACGTCATATCACTTCCGTCTATATTATAGAAATCACCGCCAAATTTAATTCCTCCTATCAATCGCGAGTTGTACGAAATGGGTATTGCATATGAGAAATCAGCGTAAATGCCTGCTTGTTTCTGTATAAATACTTTGTTGCTTGCCAATGAAAAACCTAACCCCACGCGGTCACTCAAACGATGCGTAGTAAAAAGGGTTTGCGTTTGTGGGGCTTCGGTCATTCCTCGCCACTGGTTGCGTATATCCACCGAAATAGTGTGTCCAAACTCCATTCCCACTGCCGCTGGGTTTATTAGGTTTTCGTGTTGTTGATAAAAAATGTATGTAGGGTCTGTAGCTTGTGCGTGCAAAGCACTTGTGCCTATTACTAACATACTTAATAATATCTTTTTCATAGGATTCTGTGTTTTTCTCTTCTTAATAATTAATGTAAATCCAAAGTTGTTTCTTGTTCTTTTCACTGCCGTCAATGCTGAAAATAGCTACATACGAACCTCGTGGCACTAAGGTACCATCAGATTTCTTTCCGTCCCATTGGTTCTTGTACCCGTGAGCCGAGTATACTAATTGCCCTAAGGTATTGAATATATACAGGGTGTTATTAGGGTATCGTTCAGCGCGCGCTATCACATAAGTATCATTCACCCCATCGCCATTAGGGGTAAAAGCGTTGGAGATAAGCACATAATCCACCTGTGGGTCTTGTGCATTCGGGATTCCGTCGCCATCTACATCGTCATCACAAGCGTCGCCTATACCGTCATCGTCTAAATCAGCTTGGTCTGGATTGTATACATTAGGACAATTATCTTGGTCATTTAAGAAACCATCTCCATCTATATCGTTATCGCAAGCATCTCCTATACCATCGTTGTCAGTGTCTTGTTGGGTAGTGTTAGACACGGTAGGGCAGTTATCCAAAACATTTAAAATTCCATCACCGTCCATATCGTCATCACAAGCGTCGCCTATACCGTCATTATCAGCATCAGCTTGGTCAGGGTTGGCTACAGTCGGACAGTTATCCATACGCGAAGGTATACCGTCATTATCCACATCATCATCTTCTTTTACGATGATATTCCCTGCATTCACCGCCAAAAATAGGTTCTCTTCAGCTTTTACCATAAACCTTCCTTGCTGCGTTTTAATAGCATCAGACACGCTTATTTCAGCTTTCCCGTTATTGGGTAAGCCCGTAGCTAAGGTATGCGAAAAAGTAGCTCCCCCGTCAGTCGAAAAGAGTATTTTCACTTTTTCGGCGTTCACAGGTGCTTTATCAGTATTAGCTACATCCCACTGCAAACTTACTTTTTGTCCTACATACCAGGTGCTTTGCTCGGTATGCGAACTCACTTTAAACGGACCTGCGTCTGCACTCACTACCACATCAATAGTTTTATAAGCTGTATTTCCTGTTTGATTACTTGCTAAAGGACGGTCGATAACCATAAAAGTCCAATGCAAGGTACGCCCTATGTTGAGCACTGTTTCCCAAGCATCTCCTTTTTTAGGTTTTTGCTGGGTGAGCGTACCCGCTACTATACGTTCCAAACGCGGGATATAGCGATATGATTGTGCTGAGGGTTTCATAGAGCGTGCCGTAGCTCCTGAACGTATTGTAGGTGAAAAATAATAATTACCCGTTTCTGTATAATTGTCGCTTTCTTCCCACGTATAAAGCAACGCATCGCCATCAGCATCGGTAGCAGTACCTTCTAATAAATAGGCAGTTCCATACGGAATAGTATAGCTTTTCAAGTCGGGTATCTCAGGAGGGGTGTTGCCCGTAGAATTTTCGGTAGCACAAGACTTGCCTTGTAGGTTATCTGTAATATCGTAAATAGTGCGGTGATGAAAATAAGGGTCAGCATTCTGTTGCACATCATAATATCGCGTAACTCCTGCGTAGCTCATAATAGTAGTACCACTACCTGGTTCCATCTGCGACCCCGACCCATCTTCTCTGCGATAAGAAAAAGTATGCCGTGCCCCCAGTTGATGTCCTATCTCGTGAGCTACCACATCTATATCAAAAGCACTTCTATTGCGTACGTAAGCAAACGGATAAGACGAAAATCCCTGTCCCTTGAGGTCGTTGGTACACACGCACCCTATACAACCTGCATTACCTCCTTCTGCGGCATTGTGAAACAACTGCCCTATATCATAATTAGCATTACCTATCTTGTTGTCCAAAACTTCTTGCAGTACACTAGCTTTATTCTCGTACCATTCTTTTTCGTAGTTAATACCCGTAAAAGGGTCAGTATCTTTAGTCTCATATACTATACTATCGTCCGAAACTAACTGGAAAACAATCGACAACTGTTGCCCATAGACCTCATTTACACGGTTTAGCGTACTGACTATTTGGGCAAAAGCTGAAGCCTTCCCCCAGAAATAATCAGTATATTCGTGGGTACAAGCAATTGCAATGCGAAAAGTACGTTGCATAGGTTTAGTCTGAAATGAAGGGCGTTGAGCCGCCTTACTTTCCTGTAAAAGAGTAGGCACATCTAATGTTTTACAGTCTATGAATGCTTTTTCAACATCCTTACGACGATAAACCCTGTAATAAACACCTTCTTTATCTTCTGCTTCTATAAACGAATAGCTCAACTCTTCTTCCATAATAGCATCAAGCCCATAATCGCTCCACGTAAAACGAATATGTTTAGAGGGGTCGGTTACTGATTTACCCACAAAAGTTTTAATAGAAGGATATTTTCGTGCAACTGCTTCCGAAAGAACCTGCGTAGGAGCAATGCGATAAGTAATGAGTGTTCCGTTGGCATCAGGTATCTGAACGGTAGCCTCACTGCGTCTACTATCGGTTTCCAAAGCACGTGCAAACGCCTTTTTATTCAGTGTAAAATACTGATAATTTGGGTTATTAGTAGTTACTGCTACACTGCGCTGAGTCGAGAAATCAGCTTTGCGCCAATAACTCTGTGCCGACCCTTGTAACACCACCAAAATAAATAACCAAAAAATACTATTGTAATTGCTATATCTCAATGTTTAATTCTTTATATATTTTTAATTTCTTTTGTTTCCTCACTTAATATTCACCCAAAAAATCACTGTCACGTCCTAAAAAAGGTTGTCATAATTAATTATTGTTTTATTAGTCAAATTTTCTCATCTCCCCATTTTCCCATTCGCTCATTTTCTCATTTCCTCATTTGCTAATTAATCCGCCTCCACACACCCAGCTGTGAGCCCTCACTGGCTTTACCTTTTATCTTTTACGTCTTACCTTTTATCTCCCCGTGTGGCTCGCACTATAATACTCAAACGCCTCGTAAATCTCTTCGTCAGGCACTACACAATCCGTTTTAGGCTTACCTATCTTCTCCAAAAGCACAAAGTGTACTCTGCCCGCTACATTCTTCTTGTCAAAACGCATCAACTCACAAATATCCTCAATATCCTCTTTATGAAAAGTTTGTTTGCTGAAATACTCACCCAACACGCTTTTCACCTTATCGCATTTATCCTTAGGGAATCCTAACTTTTTCACCGATAGGTAAGTAGCCAACACTATTCCTATCGCAATAGCCTCTCCGTGCAACAAACATTGGCGATTAGGGTTTTCCAAACAATACGACTCGATAGCGTGCCCCAGCGTATGACCGTAATTCAGTATTTTTCTCAATCCACATTCTTTCGGGTCTTGCATTACCACCTCGTTCTTTATCACCACCGATTCGTGAATAAGACTGTCTAAATCAGCTAACGAAAGGCTTCTCAAATCACACATTTTGTTCCAATAAGCCTCCGAGCGAATAAGTCCGTGCTTAAACATCTCTGCCATTCCGCTACGCAATTCCTCAGCAGGTAACATTCCTAAATATTGCGAGTCTATCACCACCCCCAACGGATTGTTTATCACTCCTACAAGATTTTTCAAAGGACCTAAATCCACCCCCGTCTTCCCCCCTACCGAGGCATCTACCATTGCCAGTAAACTCGTCGGCACATTAATAAAGGGCACTCCGCGCATATAGGTAGAAGCCACAAAGCCTCCTAAATCGGTTACCACTCCTCCTCCTACGTTTATGAGCAAGCTCTTGCGGTCGGCTCCTAATTCTGAAAGTGCGTGCCACACTTGCGTACAAGTATCGAGGTTTTTATGCAGTTCTCCCGCTTCTATTTCTATAATTTCTATCGGAATATCAGTAATGAGAGTAGGTAAAAACACAGGCAAACATTTTTCATTGGTATGACTGTCCACCAACAAAAACAGCTTCGAAGGACGTTTTTCCGCAACTATTCGATTGATAAAATCAGTTCCTTCCTCATTAAAATAAACGTTGTAATTTCCAGCTCTGATAACATTTGCTTCCATCAGTACAGAATTTTTGGCAAAAGTAGTAAAATAATAACAATTGTACAAATTCCCCTTTTCAGCACCAAAAGACCGTCATATACACAACACATTTATTCCTTCCATTCATCTTACATTTATCTTACATTTATCGTTTCTTCGTCCATTCTTCGTTTATTCTTCGTTTATTCTTCGTCCATTCTTCGTTTATTCTTCGTTTATTCTTCGTCCATTCTTCGTCCATTCTTCGTTATTCCTTCGTTATTCCTTCGTTATTCCTTCGTTTATTCATCACTGTTGACCCATTGTAGAGCCACTGTAGAGCCATTGTAGAGCCATTGTAGAGCCATTGTAGAGCCATTGTAGAGCCATTGTAGAGCCATTGTAGAGCCATTGTAGACCCACTGTAGACCCACTGTAGACCCACTGTAGACCCACTGTAGAGCCACTATAGAGCCACTCATTGTTTAATTATCCTATAAGCTTTGTATAATCCTCTCCCAATTTCACCATTAACCATTAATCACTAATCATTAACCATTAACCATTAACCATTAACTACAAGCCTTCTTTCACTTATTGTCCGTCCATTCTTTACCTACCCTTATGGCTCGCACCACGCTGTACCAAATTTGCTAATTGATAAATTATTCTTACCTTTGCCTCTCAAAATAAACTATAATGGAAGTAAGCAAACGTTATGCACAACGCGGAGTTTCGGCAGCCAAAGACGAAGTGCATAAAGCTATCAAAAATATCAATAAAGGATTATTCCCCAAAGCCTTTTGTAAAATAGTCCCCGATTACCTTACGGGCGACGACAACTATTGTCTTATAATGCACGCCGATGGCGCCGGTACCAAGTCGGCTTTGGCATATATGTATTGGAAAGAAACCGGTGACTTAAGCGTGTGGAAAGGCATTGCACAAGATGCCCTCATAATGAACATAGACGATTTATTGTGTGTGGGAGCAGTCGATAATATTATGCTTTCGTCCACCATTGGGCGCAATAAAAACCTCATTCCTGCGGAAGTCATTTCAGCTATTATCAACGGAACAGAAGAGCTGATTGCAGAACTCTCTGCCTTTGGAGTGCATATCCATTCTACAGGGGGAGAAACTGCCGATGTAGGTGATTTGGTGCGCACTATCATTGTCGATTCTACCGTTACAGCGCGCATAGAACGCCGTAAAGTGATTGACAACGCAAATATCAAAGCGGGCAATGTGATTGTAGGACTCGCCTCCTACGGTCAAGCTACCTATGAAAACGAATACAATGGCGGTATAGGTAGCAACGGACTCACCTCAGCGCGTCACGATGTGTTTGCAAAAGTATTAGCACACAAATACCCCGAAAGTTTCGATGCCTCTGTCCCCAGTGAGCTCGTATATGCTGGCACGAAACAACTTACCGACAAGGTAATTGGCAGTCCGTTAAACGCTGGCAAACTCGTTCTCTCTCCTACTCGTACCTATGCTCCTATCATCAAGAAGATATTAGAAAAGTACAACAATACCCAAATATGTGGAATGGTGCATTGCAGTGGAGGCGCACAAACTAAAATATTGCACTTTGTAGATAACTTGCATATTATCAAAGACAACCTTTTCCCTACCCCTCCCCTTTTCAAACTCATTCAAGAAGAATCAAAAACCGATTGGAAAGAAATGTACCAAGTGTTCAACTGTGGGCATCGTATGGAGCTCTATGTAGAGGAAGCCATTGCAGAAGATATTATCACTATTGCAAAATCATTTAATGTAGAAGCGCAAATCATAGGTAGGGTAGCCTCATCAGATAATAAATGTCTCACTATAAAAAGCGAATATGGTACTTTTGAATACTAAATTAAACATACGAACTGATGTACGATGGGCATTTACCTATTTCGCTATAGTTGTGTGCTTGGGTATCTTTATGCGCTCGGTACAAGTAGTGGACTATCCTTTCGAGTTCAATTATCGAAATATCGTGCATACTCATTCGCATTTAGCACTTTTAGGATTTGTATACGTACTGCTCTCGGCTATTTTAGTGCGCACTTTCATTCCTCTTAACGCTCAACTTCACAAACGTTACCGATGGCTGTTCTACATCACTCAGTTATCGGTATTAGGTATGTTATGTAGCTTTCCTTTTCAAGGATATGGGGCTGTTTCTATCAGTTTTTCATCAGTGTTTATCTTCTGTACCTATTTTTTTGCGAAGTTTTTTATGAAGTATGCCACTTCTCCTTTTGTAAAAATGGGAATTTGGTACCTTATCCTATCGAGTTTGGGAATATGGCTAATGCCCGTAACCATAGTGAAATATGGCAAGTTCTCTGATATGTATATGTGTGCCATTGCCTTCTTTTTGCACTTTCAATACAATGGTTTTATGCTCAGTAGCCTAATGGGACTCTTTATAAAGAAATACGGTTGGGAGGTTCAATATCCTCAGCTCATCAAGCGTGTATTCATTCTGTTTCAAGCGGGAATTATAGGTTCGCTTTTCATCTCTTGGGTAGGCTATTTTAGCTATCCTATTTACTATATCGTAGGAGGAACTTCGGTGCTTATCTGGCTCATTGCGGTAGTGATGATATTGCGTTTATACCTAAAAACACAACCTAAGAGTTTTTTAGCTACTGTATTTATCAGTTTCTTTATCGCCAAAGTAGTAATGATGTTCACAGGTGCTTTCCCTGTTCTTACGCCTTATTTGTTTAAAAACATCGACCTGTTGATAAGTTACTTACACTTTAACTTTCTAGGGATTGTAACCATAGGTCTATTGCTGTTTTTAGAAGAAGTATACAAAGTAAACCGATGGCTCGTTTATCTGTTTCTTTTTGCTTTTATCACCACCGAGGTACTCATCACCTACAAAGGTTTTTCAGTAATTGTAAACTATCCTATTTTCAGTAATTTTTATGAATGGTTATGGGCATTCACTGCTCTTTTTTACTTTCCCGCAATAGGGTGGTTCATCGGTAGTTTTAAAATAAAATAAAGTAGAAAGTTTCGTTTTTCCAATATAAATACTACTTTTGCAAATTGGTTAGTGCAATTAGGCACATCTTTTGATATAATAACAGAACGTTTAAAGTTAATAACGAAGTTTATGAATAAAACAAAAATTTGGTCAGTACTTGTAATACTGTTGTTCACGACTCCTTTTTTTGCCCAAAACAATGAGCGTAGAAAGGTAGATGGTGTAGCAGCGGTAGTAGGTGATTATTTGATTTTAGAATCAGATATCGACAAGGCGTATATTGATTTGCAACAGCAAGAGGTAGACACTCGTGAAATCAACCGTTGCCAGATGCTCGGCAAACTGATGGAAGACAAACTCTATGCTCACCAAGCTGTGCAAGACAGTGTGAAGCTCACCGATAGCGAAGTACGTGACCAAGTGAACCAACGTATTGAGTTTTTGACCGCTCAGTTAGGTGGCGACATTAAGAAACTTTTAGAGTTCTATAAAAAAGACGACGAACAATCTATGCGCGACGAGCTTTTCAACCTCCTAAAAGTGAGTATGCTCGCTCAGCGTATGAAACAACAAATTATAAAAGATATAGAAGTAACTCCTGAGGAAGTACGTACTTTCTTCAACGCTATTCCAGCCGATGAACGTCCGCACTTTGGTACTGAATTAGAAATCGCTCAAATTGTAGTCAATCCTGTAGCTCCCAAAAGTTCGGTACAAAAAGTAATAAACCAACTCAACGATATTAAAAAAGATGTAGAGGAAAACGGTATGAGTTTTTCTACCAAAGCCATTCTCTACTCCCAAGACCGCGCTACTGGCGGACAAGTACTCACCTTCAACCGTAACTCTGCTTTTGATAAAGCTTTTAAAGACGTAGCCTTCACTCTGCGGGAAGGAGAAATATCTAAGCCCTTTGAGTCTAGCTTCGGTTGGCATATTATCCAAATGGACAAGATTCGCGGTAAGGAAGTAAGTGTACGACACATCTTGTTAATGCCTGAAATTCCTCAAGAAGCTCTCAACGAGGCTAAAGAGAAGATAGCCAAAATACGCGACCGTATTGTAAACAAAGAGCTTACTTTCGACGAGGCTGCACGTAATTTCTCCGATGAAAAAGAAACCCGCAACGATGGCGGTCAGCTTATCAACCCCGAAGACCTTTCTACTCGTTTCGAGCTTACCCGTATAGAGCCTACACTTTACGCTCGCATTTCAGACCTTAAAGACAATGAGGTATCAGTACCTTTCCTCGACGAAGATAGAACAGGCAAAAAGACCTATAAGATTTACCAAATCACCAACCGTATTGAGGAACACCAAGCCGACTTTGTAAAGGATTACGTAAAGATACAAGATTTAGCTCTGAAAGAAAAACAACTGAAAGCCATCAGTAAGTGGATGAAAGAACATATCGAGAAAACTTACATTTCAGTAAACGGAGAATACAAGAACTGTAAGTTTGAAAACAATTGGCTTAAGAAATAATTAGTGAATAGTGAAAAGCAAGTTTTGTTTTTCACTATTTTTTATTACTTTTGCCTCATCAATGTTTATATAGCTCAGTATATGATTTCCGTTTACAAACTAAAACCTAAATTTCAGCAGTTGCTACACCCTATCTTGCTGTTCTTGCATCGTAAGAAAGTAACTGCAAACCAAATAACGATAGTTGCTATTTTGTTTTCTTTAATAATTGGAGTGCTCTTTTGGCAAGCCTCTGAATGTCGTTACTTCTTCTTAGCCTTACCTATAGGCTTACTCTTGCGTATGATTCTCAATGCACTCGACGGAATGATGGCTCGAGAGTTCCAGCAAACCACTTCTTTAGGTGAAATCCTCAACGAATTGGGTGATGTGATTTCTGATGTGTTCATCTTCTTCCCTTTGCTGAAATATCACCCCGAAAGCCTTTATTTAGTAGTTATTTTTATTGTGCTCAGCGTTCTCAATGAATTTGCCGGCGTAATGGGTAAAGTGTTAGGTGGTGAAAGACGCTATGAAGGACCTATGGGTAAAAGCGACCGTGCGTTACTGATAGGCATTTACGGGCTTTTAGCTTTTTGGGGCGTTTCTATCACTTCCTACTCAGCGATTGTCTTCGGGATTATAATTGCTTTACTGTCCCTCAGCACCTTTATTCGTCTCAAAAAAGGACTTTATGCCCAACACTAATAGCCATAGTAAGTTTGCCGATGTACCTCTTCGCATTAGGAGTTGGGTATTCATTATTGCTGTTTTCGCAGGAGCTGTATATAATAAACTTACGATGCGTATTTTTATATGTTGGGTGAGTTTTCAATGTTTAAAAGAGTTAGGACGGCTCTTTTCTTTCAATACCTGTTACTTACCTATTGTTATTGCCATACTACAAGGCGTTTTGCTTTTCTGTTTTCCTCATTATCAAATTTATTTATTAGGGGCTATAGTTCTGCTCATTATTTCAGTTTTAGGAACTTTCTTTGTAGCCAAAAACAAAGCACCTTATATAGCCCTTTCTTTGGGTATCGTTCTATTTGCTTATCCACATTTGTTTTTTTTGTTTTCAGTACTTAACGGCTTGCTATGGCTTATCTTTTTGGTTGTTTCCACCGAACTGAATGACGTGTTTCAATACTTATCAGGTAAATGCTTTGGCAAGCAAAAGATACTGCCCGAGGTAAGTTCAAATAAAACTATAGCAGGTTGCGTAGGAGGAATTTTACTCACACCTTTAGTAAGCGTGTGTTTGGCGTATGTGCTCGGTTTGCAAGCGTCCCTTCACACGTGGTTGCTCTTAGGAGTAATTATTAGCTTTTTCGGCTTTTGGGGTGATGTATGTATTTCCTTTCTCAAACGCAAAGCAGGCGTAAAGGATACTGGCAACCTTATTCCTGGTCACGGCGGACTTTTAGACCGTATGGATAGCCTTTTGTTTAACAGTATATGGTTCTTTCTATGGGTACAGTGAAAACATTCCATCGCTCCTTAGTCTTCTCAGGAGGAGGCACACGTTTTGCCCTTTATGGCGGTATGTATAATGCTTTAGATGATTTAGGCAAAACTCCTTCGCTACTGATAGCCTCTTGTGGAGGTGCTTTTGCAACTTTAATCATCAATGCTTTTCCTACACATACTGCTCGCAAAGCCTACCTGCAATCCGAAGAATTTTATAACTTCATCAAGAGTCTTTCTCTCACCCCTTATAGTCAATTATACCGTATAGGCTTTTTAGCTCTTAAGAAACAATACGACAAGAGGCACGCTCCTTATATTGAAGATGTGTATCATCGCTATTTAGTAACAATGGCACAAGACCTTTCTAACCTATTACCGAGTCTCGCCAAAGTGCGCTTCTCCTCTGCCCTACCTACTATTATTGTCGGTTCTAAAATGTTATTCACTCCTGATGAATGTGGCAAACGGAGAGGGGCTCGTAAGCTTTACCAAAAAGTACTCTTTACCGATACACAAACTGCAAGACATATAAATCTGCAAGCCATTCAAATCTCTTCTGATAACTATTTACAATCGGCAGTTGCTAAAGATATTATCCTTAAAACAGAGATAACAATGCTCACTGCTGCCCGCATTTCAGTTTCTGATATGTTCTACGTAGCTCCGGTGAATATAGCAGATGATGTATTTGCAGGAGGCGCAATAGATTTACTACCTATAGAATTAGCAAATACTCTTTCGCAAGAAGTGATAAGAGAGGAAAAACAGCCTTATAGTTCTACTGAAGAAGCGTTAGTGCGTGCAGTTTTAGGTTTTAGTGGCAACGAGCGTTTAGCCGAAGTAGCAGAATATCCCGCTCACCTCATCGATACCCGCGATGCTACTATTGTCTTAAAAGGATTTTACTCAGAGAAGTATATCAACTGGAAGCGATGTGCGGTAGATATTCACTTTCCAAAAAGCTACGCTCACTATCGTGAACAAATAGAAAAACAATGGGACTACGGTTATCAAACTACAATAAACGCTTTTAAACAATGAATGTATTTATTATAGGAGGCACCTCAGGCATAGGGTTAGCATTGGCGAGCTATTATCACCTACAAGGCAATCGCGTAGGCGTATGTGGAAGAGATTTGCAAAAGCTCGCTGATGAATCGCGTTTTGAGAAGTACCAAGCCGATGTAACCAATATAGTGCAATTACAAAACGTTATACAGCAATTCGTAGGTGAGAGGACTTTGTCGTTGCTCATCAATTGTGCAGGTAGTTATGCTGAAGATGTAGCAGATGAGATTAGCTATGAAGAGGCTGTGGCAATGCTTCAAACCAATATTATGGGAGCTGTGAACTGCTTAGAAGTTGGGCGAAAAGCAATGTGCCACACAGGCGGACAAATAGTTTTACTTGCTTCTATTTCAGGTATTTTAGACTACCCCGAGTCAAGCCTATACACCAAGACCAAGCGTAGTATGATACAAATAGCCGATGCTTATCGCCGTGCTTTGCGTCGGTATGGAATCACAATTACCACCATTGCTCCAGGCTATGTAGATACCCAAAAACTACGCGACCTCAACCACAACGACCTCTCTAAGAAACCTTTTCTTGTAACCGAAGCCCAAGCTGTGAGGGAAATCGCACAAGCTATTACTGAAAAGAAAGCATTGCTTTTATTCCCAAAACAAATGAAATGGTTAATGCGCTTCCTCTCATATATGCCCTCTTTCCTACTTTCAAAGATAATGTATAAGAAAGCTCATTATATGAAGAAATAAAATTTATTATCCTTCCGTTGTTGCTTTTGTCTTTAAAAATTGTACCTTTGCGGTATTAAAAACGTAAAACAGAAGAAATACAATGAATATCCAGCAACTTACCGACCTTACTACGCAGGTGCGTAGAGATATCCTCAGAATGGTTCACAATGTAAATTCAGGTCACCCAGGGGGCTCTTTGGGTTGCGCTGAATTCCTTGTATGCCTCTACAACGAGGTAATGGACATCAAACTACCTTTCTCTATGGAAGGTAAAAACGAGGACTTGTTCTTCCTCTCTAACGGACATATATCGCCAGTGTTTTACAGTGTATTAGCACGACGTGGGTTCTTTCCAGTAAGTGAACTGAACACTTTTCGCTTGCTCAATTCTCGCTTACAAGGTCACCCTACCCCTCACGAAGGGTTAGAAGGTGTACGCGTGGCTTCGGGTTCATTGGGACAAGGGCTTTCAGTAGCAATTGGGGTGGCTTTGGCTAAAAAACTCAACGGCGATAACCACTTGGTATATACCCTCCACGGCGATGGTGAACTGCAAGAAGGACAAATATGGGAAGCGGCAATGTACGCAGGGGGTAAAGGAGTGGACAACCTCATCGCTACTGTAGATTACAACCACAAACAGATTGATGGACCTACCGATAAAGTAATGCCTTTGGGCAACCTTCGCGCCAAATGGGAAGCCTTTGGTTGGCAAGTAATCGATATTGAAAAGGGTAACGATATCGCCTCTATCTTGAAAGGATTGGCAGATGCAAAAGTTTTAACCGGCAAAGGCAAACCTGTGTGTATCTTACTCCATACCGAAATGGGTAATGGGGTAGACTTTATGATGGGCACTCACGCTTGGCACGGTAAAGCTCCTAACGACGAGCAATTAGCCAAAGGCTTAGCACAGAATCCTGAAACTTTAGGAGACTACTAATAAAGATTAAAAGAGCAAATCAGCTTATCGCTACGAAAGTAGAGGAAAGTCTGGACACCACAGAGCATCATAGCGGGTAACACCCGTCCGCCGTGAGGCGAGGACAAGTGCAACAGAAAGAATGTATGGGTAATGCCATAGTGAAATCAGGTAAACTCTATGAGGTGCAACGTCGCGTAAACCAGCGTTTGAGGGTTGCTCGCCCGATGTTGGAGGGTAGGCGGTTAGAGCTAATGAGCAATCATTAACCGAGATAAATGATAAGCACCTGCTCAGTAAGAGTAGGTACAGAATCCGGCTTATGATTTGCTCTTTTTTATACCCAAAAAAGCCAAAGAGCTGTCCTCTTTTGAGGACAGCTCTTTGGCTTTTTCAAGTTTATTTTGTAAATTATCGCTTGTCTCTTAATGACCAACCGGTTTTAAGTCCAATGATGAAGTATACCAATAGCAATTCACCTATTGCTAAGAGTATATCACCTGGAATGCGTAACCAACGTATGGTTTGCATCAAATCGGTGTGCATAAACTCCTCAGAACGCGCTGACCAATAGCCGTTTTGTATTGCTTCTACTGCTTGCATAATACCTATAGGAAGTAAGCTTCCTACTAACATCACAAGCAACCCTATATTTATCAACCAGAATGCCCAACCAAGAATCTTGTTATTCCAGTGACGATCAGGATACAAACCGCGAAGCACAAACAAAATAAGTCCAATACCAAGGATACCATATACCCCAAAGAGGGCTGCGTGTCCGTGAACTGCCGTAGTGTTTAATCCTTGAATATAGTATAAGGCAATAGGCGGGTTAATGGCAAAACCAAAGATACCTGCCCCAAGGAAGTTCCAGAAACACATCGCAATAAAGCAATAGATAGGCCATTTGTAGGCTTTTATCCACTCAGTAGATTTAGAAATCTTGTAGTTGTGATAAGCCTCATATCCTATGAGTACCAAAGGCACAATCTCCAAAGCACTAAAAGTAGCTCCTAAGGCTAATACACCCGTAGGGGTAGCACTAAAATACAAGTGGTGGAATGTACCCAATATACCCCCTGCTAAGAATATAATGGTAGAGAACAATACCGAAGCACTCGCCACTTTCAAGCGCAATAAGCCCATACGTGAGAACAAGAAAGCAGCCACTACGGTAGCAAATACTTCAAAGAAGCCTTCTACCCAAAGGTGAACTACCCACCAACGCCAATATTCAGCAATAGCCATATGTGTTTGGCGACCGTACATCAAGCCTGCTCCATAGAAAGCTGCAATAGCAATAGAGGCTAACACAAAAAGCAATAACAAATGGCGGTTTTCGTCTTTCTTTCGTAAAGCAGGCAATAAAGCTCTTACCATCAAGAACAACCACAAGAATAAGCCTACAAGCAATAGTATTTGCCAAAAACGACCCAATTCTAGATATTCATAACCTTGATGTCCAAAGTAGAAGTTTTCTACTAAGCCCAATTTTTGCATCACGCCAAACCATTGTCCTGCCAAAGAACCTAACACCACTATCAGTAGGGCGATAAAGAGTATATTTACCCCCAATTTTTGATATTTAGGCTCGTGTCCTGATACCGCAGGAGCTATGTAAAGCCCTGTAGCTAGCCAAGAGGTTGCTATCCAGAAAATAGCCAACTGTACGTGCCAACTACGCGAAATAGCCTGTGGAAATATCATATCAAGCGGAATGCCAAAGAAACCTCCCCCTTCTACACCATAGTGTGCTGTAATCACCCCTGCCACCATCTGTACCAAGATAAGTAACGATACTATCCAAATGTATTTAAGGGTAGCTTTCATTGAAGGTGTAGGTTTCATACCGCGCATTGGGTCTTCCGCAGGAAGATGTTCATTTTCTTCTTCCTCTTTGTTGCTTGCGTGATAATACACCAAGAGTCCTACCCCAAAAAGCAACATCAGTACGCTAAATCCTGACCACATTTGTAGTGAAGTCGAGGGGTGATTACCTATAACAGGGTCATAAGGCCAGTTATTGGTATAGGTTACATCGCTATTAGGGCGATTAGTGCTACATACCCAAGAAGTCCACGTAAAGAATGCATTCATCTGTTGCATACGCACAGGGTCTTTGATAGCATTCTTCGGAATCGCGTAATGAGTGCGCGTTTCACTTAGCGAAGGGTCGTCCATAAAGAGTTTGGTGTAATACGCAGCCAACTCTTTAGCCACCTGAGCACGCTCTGGCGAGAAGGTAATCACACCTGTTTCTTGGTTAAAGGTGTTCGTACGCAACTCTTTGCGCAACTGCACTTGGTACTTCGCTTGCTCATCTTCAGGCAGGTCTTTGTACACCTTACCGTCTTTCTGAGCAAAAAGCTCTAATAGCAATACCGATTCGCGGTGTAGATAATCAGCATTCCAGTCGGGTGCTATATAAGCACCGTGTCCCCAGATACTACCTACGGTTTGACCGCCCATCGATTGCCAAACATTCTGACCATCTTTAATGTCTTGCCCTTCATAGAGCACTTCCCCATTGGTCGTTACAATCTTTTCGGGGAAAGGAGGTGCTGTACGGTATATTTCTACACCGAAGAGAATCAGCACAAGGAATGAAGCAGCCACTGTTGCTCCAAGCCAAATCCATAATTTCTTAGCTGTCATAAATAAAATATATTAGTGTTTTTGTAATTTCTGGGTGCAAATATATAAAAGATAATCGTATCTTATATATTTTTTGTATTATTTTTTTACCTTCAATTTTAAAGTTTTCTTGCAAAAAAGAAGTTTATCTATTGAAAATCAACAGGTAACCTTTCTTATTTTTTTATGAGTTTTGTACTCCTTCTTTTCTGCTATTCTTCTTTTATTTTATCAAATGCTGTATAGTTTTCACTACCCCCGCCTCGTTATTATCGTATTCAGTCACGTAATTAGCAATAGCTTTCAAAGCCTCTTGGGCATTCTTCATCGCGTAACTCATCTCAGCAGTTTGTATCATTTCCACATCGTTCATATGGTCGCCAAAAACTACTGTTTCCGATGGCAAGACACCTAATTTCTCTTGCAGACGTCTTACCGCCACCCCTTTATTCACATCACTTCGGGTAATATCAAGCCATATCTCTCCTGAGACCACCACATTAAAATCATTCTCATACTTTTTCAAAAGAGGATAGCTATTGATCCTTGAAATTCCTTCATCACAAATAGTTATTTTAAAGATGTCATCATTCACTTCCGAAAAGTTCATCACCTTTGTATGAGCGGGATAATGTCTGGCTATTTCATCAAAAATAGTAACACTATCCGTCTTAATGTAGGCATTCTCTCTTCCACAAAGCGCTACCCCTATCTGCCCAATCTGTTCACAAGTTTCCAATATGGGGCGAATACCATTAGGGTTCAATGGGTTTTCAAAAAGCGTCTCCCCTTTGTATATTAGCGAAGCTCCGTTATCAGGAGCAAAAGCTATCTCGTCTTTAATAGGTGCAAAAAGCTCGTGCAAACTCTGTATTTGTCGTCCACTCGCCACGCAAAAACTAATTCCACGGGCTCGTATCTCCTTAAAAACTTCCCAAAAACTCTCAGGTACCTCCTTCTGATTATTCACCAAAGTACCATCAATATCCGTTACAATAAGTTTTATCATACATTCTAATTTTCGGCAAATATACAAAATTATTCACATATATCGTTCAAATATGGTTTTCATATATCTCAACCATCTCCTCACTTCCGTTTCACTTCGCTTTATTTCCCTCAAAACTACCTCTTTTTCTCATCTTTTAACTACTCACTTTCAACCACTTATATACCCTTTCTATACCAATCGTCCAAGATTCGTATAAGCTTCCTATAAGCTCTCTATAAGCTACCCCCACCCTCCTAATAGCCTTTTTTCATCAAAAACCCTCCCTCCTCTCTTCCGAATCTCTCCGATATCTTCCGAAAACTCCTATACGTCATTTTGCGGTATACACTTTGCCAAAGTTTTTGCCTGTGCGGCTCGCACCTTTGGCAAAGTTGAATAAACTGACAATCCTCATTCTCTCATTTCCTCATTTCCTCATTCTCTCATTTCCTGGCATTATTGACATTTTTTTTTGTAATTCATAATTATTTTGTAATTTTGCATCTTGAAAACTATGAAAAGACAATCGTTACACACGCGCATCTTCGCCTTTCTGCTACTGTTTTGTATGCTGAAAGTATCTTTTCCGGTGGGTGAATTCTTTCATAATCACCACACTCAGGAAGAGTTATGCGCTATAGCTACCGGCGATAAGTGTCATCACAACGCTCACCTTTCAGCGGTAGACACTCATCACGATTGTATTTTTGTACAACTGCATCAATTCTTTGCTCCTTCATTTTTTATCTTTCAATTCTTAGAGCAAAGTGCAACAGCAGTATTCTTCTTTATCGAAAAAGGCTTTCCTCAAAACGCCTTTACTATCTTTTCAAGAGGTCCTCCGATGTAATTAGCTGATGACTAAATGAGTAAATTAGCAAATGAGGAGTCATTCCTCTTCTTATCCAGCTTGCTAATTTTCAAATTCCCAAAATTTCCAAATTGATTTTATGCAAAAGATATTCAGTCTTCTGCTATTCAGTTGTGCATTCTCCCTATATGCGCAAGAAACGTTGCAACTGCAAATAGAAGACACTCAAAAACTACCCTTAGGCAATGCGGTAGTGCATTTCGTTGGAAAGCACTTTATAAGCGATGCCGATGGGAAGGTAACGATAAAAAAACTCAGCAAGGGCTCTTACCCTATCAAAGTAACCTATTTAGGCTATCACGATTACGAAAGTACTGTCATCATTCCACACTCACAACCTCTTGTGATTATAATGAAAGAAGCAGTGAGCGTACTCGAAGGGACTACCGTATCAGGGCATACAACTCAGCAGTATGTGAGAGGCTTAACCCCTTCTATCATATCCATTTCGCTCAAAAGAAATAGCTTGATAGAGAAACAAGGCGACGATTTAGCCAAAGTGCTCACCTCTATATCGGGGGTATCGATGATACAAACAGGCGCAACTATTGCCAAACCGGTAATTCACGGCTTGCACAGCAATCGTATCTTGATACTCAACAACGAAGTGCGCCAAGAAGGACAACAATGGGGTGCCGACCACGCTCCCGAAATCGACCCTTTGGTAGCCGACCAAATAACGGTGGTAAAAGGTGCTGAATCGGTGCGTTATGGCTCTGATGCCTTAGGTGGAGTGATTCTCATAGAACAAAAAAAACTCCCTTATAGCGACGGTCTGCACGCCAACTTAGCTTCTTCGTTTGGCTCTAACGGACGCAAATTAAGTACTACGTTAAAAGTCGAAAGTTCAGTCCCCGAGTTACCTTCTTGGGCGTGGCGTGTACAAGGAACTTTGAAGCGTTCAGGCGACATCAGTACAGCTAATTACCTACTGAATAACACTGCTGCTCGTGAAGCCAATTTCTCAGTAGCAACAGGCGTTCAGAAGGAAAAAGGTACTGCCGAAATATTTTACAGTAGGTATGAGAACGAAAGCAGTGTGTTCTACGGTTCGCATATTGGGAATTTAGACGATTTGCTCGCTCGGTTCGAAATTGGAAGACCGCTTACCACCTATCCGTTTTCGTATAGCATCAATGCACCCAAGCAAAAAGTAGTGCACCACCTGTTAAAAGGTAAAGCGTTCTATTTCTTGCCCTTCGGAGGAAAACTCACCGCACAATACGCTTTTCAGAAAGATATTCGTCAGGAGTTCAGTGTTCGCCGAATGGACAGAACCCGCATCCCAGCCTTAAATATGGAGCTCACTACCCACGCACTCGATGTGTATTGGGAAAACGCTTACAGCAAATGGAAGAGTACCATAGGGGGTAGTTTCAACAAGCAGGACAACTACAACCAACCCGGTACGGGGGTAGTACCTGTAATCCCTAACTATGCCTCTCTTAGTTATGGTGCTTTTGCAATACAACGTTTTCAGCGAGATGCTTGGTTATTAGAAGCAGGTGTGCGTTACGACTATAAGTACCTCAATGCCGATGGTTATGATATGTACTCACAGCGTTACGGAGGCGAACACAACTTCCATAATTTCACCTATACCTTAGGAGGAACAATGCCTCTCTGGCGAGTTTCACAACTGAAATCTAACATAGGCATAGCGTGGCGTGCTCCTCAGGTGAACGAACTGTACAGTAGCGGACTTCATCACGGCGCAGGCACTTATGATTTAGGTGACGATAAGCTCGAATCAGAAACAGGAGTGAAGTGGGTTACCTCACTTTTGCTAAACAATGAGAATAAACGTTGGAATGTAAATCTCGACCTTTATATCCAATATATTAAGAATTACATTTACGATTATCCTACCGGCGAAGTGCAAACCCTCTTTTCAGGCGTGTATCCTATCTTTCAGTACACCCAAGCCAATGCGTTTTTTAGAGGTGCTGACCTCGATGCTACTCTTCGTTTGCTAAACAAAAACAGAGTAGCACAAGTAGGCAATCCTACAAGTTTAGACTACCATTTGAAAGCCTCAGTAGTATGGGCTAACGAAGTGAAAACAGGGCGTTACTTTCCGTTTATCCCTGCCCCTCGTTTGAGTCAGTCGCTAGAATATAACAAAACGCATCGCAACAGTTTATTGAGCCGTATGAGTGCTAGCATAGGACATACTTTTGTAGCCAAGCAAACACGCTTTGAGCCCTCACAAGAGTTAGTACCTACTACACCTGATGCCTATCACCTTTTCGAGGCGAGCATAGGAGGTACTTTGGATATCGGCAAACGCCAAACCCTGGACATAAGGTTATCCGCCGAAAACCTTTTTAACACCGAATATAAGGAATACACTAATCGTTTTAGGTATTATGCCCACGATTTGGGTAGGAACGTATATTTAAGAATAAATTACAATTTTTAAACACTATTAAAATGAAAAAGATATCTTATTATTTAAAAGCTATTAGTCTAATAGCATTAGTATGTTTTACAATGGGCAGTTGTAGTAAAGACGACACTAAACCCACTCCTCCAAACGATGAAACCAAAGACAGAGGGCACGATATGCCCGACAAAGTACAGTTTATCATTACCAATTTAGGGACTAACGAGGTGCAAGAGCGCACCGCCAACAAGTCAGCTAAAGGAATAGTATATGACATCACCGAGCCTATAAAATGGCAAGTGGGACACGAATATCGTTTCGAGATTGTCTATTACAACAATGGAGCTCGTATGAACCACGAGTTTGTAAGTGCCAAAATGGCTCCTATTCATCAGCACTTCTTTCAGTTATTTCAAGGAGAGTATCCTAAAGATGAAGCGGGAAGAACCGCTATGGTAACGGCTATGAACAAAGCCCTAAGCTATGTATATCAGGATACCGACCCCGAAAATGGTACTTACGGCACACAAGGGGTGAAATTACGCTTGCGCACTTGGGATAAAACCAACCCTGAGCAACGCGACCCTATTGGACTAAAAGGCGTCTTTCACATTAAAGACGAGGCTACCGCAGGTGATTACAAGTTGCGCATCAAGTTAGCACACTTTCTTATTGCTAATAAGCTCAACCCTAAAACTCAAGAAGAGCGTCCATACAACGTAGTGGAGTATTCTAATGCCTTCACCTCAGACTCCGATATGACAGTACCTATACAGATTATTCGTTAGCTGTGTGTATTATGAACTTTGCCAAAATTTTAAACTTTGGCAAAGGTGATACCTCGCTAATACATTATTTACAAAACAATAACTTTTAATATTAAAAAACGATGAAAAGAATATATTATATCTTAAAAATCAGTTTATTTTTACTATTTGTAACAATAACCCTAAATTCTTGCAGTAAGGACAAAGACCCAGAAAACCCTATTATTACAGACCCTACTGAATTTGCGTGGAGCAAACTCGAAGTGCGCTTTACCAAAGGGCATTCTCACGGCTATTTTCACGGAAACCCCGATTACCCTGTGAAATACCTCAAAACAGTACAACGTTTCTATTTTAATAACATAAATGGAGTGCCTACACCTGCTACCGATAACCCTACTGCTATCCGCTGGGAAGGAACTGATGTAGTGGCTGATGATCACCACGATGAAGATGAGGACGAAGATGCTCTCCACAATCATCAGCACAATGCAGGCGTGAGCTTATACGGTATAGAATTGATTTTTTACGACAAAGACGGCAAGCGTGTAAATGCACAACTGAGCACCGGTGATGCTCCTAATCACTACCAATTCTTCTTTATCGCAAATAATTTTTCAGCAGTAGCCAGCAATACAACTGTGCCTACCCAAGCTGAAGCACTCGACTACAAATATCGTGATACTAATCCTGAAGAGTTGTACATCAAAGGCGGTGGTTTTGATAAAAACCCTAATGCCCCTAAAGGAGTACTTCGTAAAGAGCAGATAGGCTTGAAAGGCTTTTTTGAAGTAAAAAGAACCTATATAAACTTCGATTTACAAATCGTATTAGGTGTTTTTGCCACCAAGCCCGCAAATCTAGCCTATAATACTGTGCCTGCTAATAAAGTGTTAGATGTAAAAATACCTATACATATCTACACAGACCTTTTGCGAGAAGACAAGACGGTAGAAGATGCAATGCGCGAGTTTGGCGTTAGTAAAGCCGAAATAAAAAAAGATCAAGACGACATTATAGCTTCTGATCTTTCTCCTGAAAGCAGTGGTACCTTTTTATAATTTTGTGCATATCACTTAGCAATAATAAAAGAGACTGTTCTTTTTTAAGGAACAGTCTCTTTTTTTAAACAATAAGTAAAGCTAATAAAACTAGTTTATACTCGTTTTACTCCTATTACCCTCCGTTCATTCTATATCTGTTCGCGTGTTTTGCACCGTTCATTGTTCGTCTTTTGTTCGTCTTTTGTTCGTCTTTTGTTCGTCTTAGCTTCGCTCTTCCTTCAAATAAACATTGATATTCAGATACATTTTCCTCCTCAAAACATTTTTCTCTCTTTACTTTTCACTAAAATATCTCAACTTGCTCACAGCATAAAAAGTTATCAAACGAGTTAAAACAATTGTACGAAGTTATAACATACTCTTTACTCTCTACCTTTTATCTTTCACCTGAATTGAGAAATTATCTCATCAAAATTTGCACATTCAAATAATTGTTGTAATTTAGCCGAAATTTTCGAATTGTATCAACAACTAAAAACAACTATACTATGGGAAAAGGATTTTTTAAGGTTCCTAAAGCTACCAACGAACCCGTAAAAAGTTATGCGCCAGGAAGTACTGAGCGTGAGGCTGTACTACAAGCCTATAAAGAATTGTGGAATACTAAAGTAGATGCCCCTCTCTATATTGGAGGTGAAGCCGTACGTACAGGTCAGACAGGTGAAATGCATTCCCCTCACGACCATAAGCACTCATTGGGTGTTTACCACAAAGCGAGCAAAGAACACGTGCAACAAGCCATCGAAGCAGCGCTAAAGGCGCGTACTCATTGGGCTAACCTTGCGTGGGAAGAACGCGCTGCTATCTTTTTAAAAGCGGCCGACCTCATTGCAGGTCCTTATCGTGCTAAAATGAACGCTGCTACTATGATAGCGCAGTCTAAAACCGTACACCAAGCCGAAATAGATTCTGCTTGCGAGCTAATAGACTTCTTGCGCTTCAATGTGCAATTTATGGCTAATATTTATAACGACCAGCCTAACTCTTCCGAAGGCGTATGGAATCGTGTAGAATACCGTCCGTTGGAAGGTTTTGTATATGCTGTAACGCCTTTTAACTTCACCGCTATCTCAGGCAACCTCCCTACCAGTGCTGCCCTTATGGGAAATGTAGTCATTTGGAAGCCAAGTACTTCACAAATATTTTCCGCTGAAATGATAGTAGAAGTCCTCAGAAAAGCAGGTTTACCCGATGGTGTTATCAACGTATTGCACGGCGATGCAGCTATGATTACCGATACTGTTTTAGCAAGCCCTCATTTCGCAGGTATTCATTTTACAGGCTCTACCGAAGTATTTCAAGATATTTGGAAAAAGATAGGTAACAATATTCATCTCTATCGCTCTTATCCTAAAATTGTAGGTGAAACAGGTGGTAAAGACTTTATCATCGCCCACCCAAGTGCTTGCCCCAAACAAGTAGCTACGGCTATTACTCGTGGAGCTTTTGAATATCAAGGACAAAAATGTAGTGCTGCTTCTCGCGTGTACTTACCTAAATCGAAGGCAGACGAAACGCTGAAATTGGTAAAAAAAGATGTACTCTCTTTCAAAATGGGTTCTCCTGAAAACTTTGAGAACTTCATCACTGCGGTAATTCACGAACATTCTTTCGATAAATTAGCTAAATATATAGACCAAGCTAAAAAAGACAAAGATGCCGAGATTTTTGTAGGTGGTGGATATGATAAAAGCAAAGGATACTTTATAGAACCTACCGTGATTGTAACCACCAATCCACATTACACCACTATGGAAACCGAACTTTTCGGACCTATAGTAACTGTGTATGTATATGATGACTCTAAATGGGAAGAAACCTTAAAACTCGTTGATGAAACTTCAGTTTATGCACTCACAGGAGCTGTATTTGGTACTTGTCGTTATGCGTTAGACGAAGCAGTAAAAGTACTCGAAAACGCAGCGGGTAATTTCTATATCAACGATAAACCTACGGGAGCCGTAGTAGGGCAACAACCTTTCGGTGGTGCACGCGCCTCAGGTACTAACGACAAAGCTGGGTCTGCCCAAAACCTATTGCGCTGGGTATCGCCACGCCTTATCAAAGAAACTTTTGTACCACCAGTAGACTATCGTTATCCATTCTTAGGATAATAAATAAAATTTTAACTTTGCCAAAGTTCTCTGCCCGTGTAGCTCGCACCTTTGGCAAAGTTTCTCTTAAATCTATATAAAAACAGTTCCCTTACAAACACTTGTATTTGTGGATTGTCCCTCTTCGGGGGTTCGGGGGCTTAATTAATCATAAAACACTAAACATTAATCATTAGACATTAAATGGAATGGCTTTGGAACTTGATGACTAACCACGAGAGTGTGGCTTACACTGTGATAGTGTATAGCGTGGTCATCGCAGTAGGAGTTGCTTTAGGAAAAATTAAAATATTTGGCATCTCTTTTGGTATTGCTTGGGTACTTTTCGCAGGTATCGCTATGGCCGAATTAGGATTCACTGTAAACCCCCATATTCAACATTTTGTAAAAGAGTTCGGATTGATTCTGTTCGTATACACCATCGGACTACAAGTAGGCCCTGGCTTTTTGCCTCCTTCCAAAAAGAAGGCATTAAATTCAATCTCTTGGCAGTACTCTCTATTGTGAGTTGTGTACTTACTGTAATTGCTATCCACTACATCACCCAAACCGATATGGGTACCTTGGTAGGTATAATGTCAGGTGCCGTAACCAATACCCCAGGGTTAGGAGCTGCTCAAGCTACTTTAGAAGATGTATTTAAAGGCGACCCAGCTACAATGCCGAACCTCTCTACCGCCTATGCTGTTGCTTATCCTTTTGGGGTGTTAGGAATTATCTTGGTAATGTTAGGGCTCAAAGCCTTCTTAAAAGTGAATTTAGATGTTGAAAAACGTTTAAATTCTGTACGTCACTCTAAAGATCAAGTAGTGATCAATCGATTCGCGATAAAAGTAAGCAATCCTGCCCTCTTTGGTAAAAAATTGAGCGTTATCAAACAAACTCTTGATTTCGACTTTACCATCTCGCGTATGTGTAGAAAAGGAGAGATTATATTAGCTAGTGCCGACACACTGATAGAAGAAGGCGACATCGTACTGATAGTAGCTAACCAAAAAGAAAATGAGAAGTTTTTGACCCTAATAGGTGACAGCGTTTCCATTTTGGATTATTTCCCTGATGTAAAAGATATGCGCTATACTTCACGCCGTATCAACGTTACCCAACGTGCTATTTTCACTAAAACTCTTGCAGAGCTCGATGTACGCAAACGTTTTGGAGTAACCATCACTCGTGTATATCGTGCAGGTATTGAGTTTGTGCCTGCTGCCGATACCAAATTACAGTTTGGTGATACCATTACTGTAATAGGCGATGAATCGCACATACAACTCGTAAGCAAAGAGTTCGGTAATTCTAAACGACGTATGCAAACCCCTCACATAGCTGAGCTCTTTATGGGTATTACTCTTGGTGTATTATTAGGTAGTATTCCTTTCGCTATCCCTGGCATACCTGTACCTGTAAAATTAGGGTTAGCGGGAGGCCCTCTGATTGTTGCCATTCTTATCAGCCGTTATGGCGGTAAATTCTCAGTAACTCACTACGTATCGCAAAGTGCCAACCTGATGGTACGAGAGATAGGTATTGTGCTCTTCCTTGCCAGTGTAGGCTTAGACGCAGGAGCTACTTTTATAGAAACTATCTTGCACGGACAAGGCTTGTACTGGATGTGTTTAGGAGCACTCATCACTCTTATACCACTTATTATCACCTCTTTAGTAGCACGATTTAAAGCAAAATTAGACTATTTGGGTATCTGCGGATTACTCTCTGGAGCTTCAACCGACCCGCCAGCTTTGGCTTTTGCTAATGATATGTCGAACTCCGAGATTCCCGCACTCACTTATGCAAGTGTATATCCGCTTACTACATTCTTGCGAATAATGGTAGCACAATTATTGATTGTATTTTTTGTGTGACGTTTCAAAAAAAGTTGTACTTTTGCCCTCTGAAAGAATAAAATATTATGTTTGAAAATATGATGGATATGGTGGGCAAACTCCAAGAAATCAAGGACTTTTGGATAGTTGCCTTAAACAAAACCATTAAGAGTGCTACCGATAAAAATGAAGCTACCTTGGCTGAAGTAGCCAAACAAGAGCTTCCGTTTAACTTTTAAAATATAAATCTATGGGTAAAATAATAGCTATTGCAAACCAAAAAGGAGGAGTAGGTAAAACCACTACTTCCGTGAACTTAGCCGCCGCATTGGGCGTATTGGAGAAAAAAGTATTACTCATCGATGCCGATCCGCAGGCAAATGCTACTTCTGGCATAGGTATTGATGTAGATTCTATTGAGCACGGTACTTACGAGCTTTTGGAACACACTATGGAGGCTAAAGATATGATTGTTCACACCAGCTCTCCTAATCTCGACCTTATCGCTGCTCACATCAACTTAGTGGCTATTGAGATTGAGCTCGTAGACAAAGAACAACGAGAATATATGCTCAAAAAAGCCTTAGAGTCTATCAAAGACCAATACGATTACATTTTAATAGACTGTGCACCCTCGTTGGGACTTATCACCCTGAATGCTCTTACAGCAGCTAACTCGGTGATTATACCTATCCAGTGTGAGTATTTCGCTTTGGAAGGGTTGGGTAAACTTCTTAATACTATCAAGAGTGTACAAAAAACCTTCAATCCCAATTTGGATATCGAAGGCTTATTACTCACTATGTACGATGCGCGCTTACGTTTGTCTAACCAAGTGGTAGAAGAGGTACAAAAACACTTCAGCGATATGGTATTCAAAACCATTATTCAGCGTAATGTACGCCTTAGTGAAGCACCTAGTTTTGGTGAAACTATCATCAACTACGATGCTACCAGCAAAGGGGCTACCAATCACATCAACTTAGCTCAAGAGATTATAGATAAAAACAAAACAGTATAATGACAAAACCTGCTAAAAAACCTGCCTTGGGGAGAGGTATTTCAGCTATTTTTGGCAATAGCCCCGAAGTGGCTATTAATTCTATCAAAGATAAAAATGCCGATAAGATTGTAGGAAATATCATAGAACTTGAACTCGACCTGATAGAAACGAACCCTTTTCAGCCTCGTACTTCTTTTAATGAAGAAGAGCTACAAGGGCTCGCTTCCTCTATTGAGGAATTAGGGGTAGTGCAACCTATCACTGTACGCAAACTCGACGGAGAAAACAAATATCAACTCATTTCGGGCGAACGCCGTTTCAGAGCTTCTAAATTAGCTGGACTGAAAACCATTCCTGCCTATATTCGCATTGCTGATGACAACGAGTCGCTCACAATGGCTTTGGTAGAGAATATTCAGCGTCAAGATTTAGACCCCATAGAGATTGCTCTTTCTTATCAACAGCTCATCGAGCAGGTGAATCTCACTCAAGACCAAATGAGCAAACGTGTGGGCAAGAAACGTTCTACCATTACAAACTATTTGCGTTTGCTCAAACTCGCTCCTATCATTCAAACAGGCATACGCGACGGATTCATTTCTATGGGGCACGGTCGTGCAATAATCGCCATAGAAAACCCTGAACAACAAGCAGAAGTATACCAGCGTATCATTTCCGATAACCTATCAGTGCGTGATACCGAAGAGTTAGTGCGCCGCTTGCAAAACTCCGAAACTTCTAATGTGGTAAGTATTCAAATCCCTAAAAGCAATAGTAAAACTGAAGTACCTACTTATATCAAAGAAAATATGAGTAGTTTTAATCATTTTTTTGGTACTAAAGTTACTGTAAAGATGAGCAAGAACGGCAAAGGTAGCCTTACCATTCCTTTTAGTTCAGAGGAAGATTTCAAACGTATTCAAAGTTTATTACACAAAAAGGATGAGTAGAAAGATTGTTTTGATAATAGCCCTACTTATGGGAGTGGGTATTTCGTATGCACAAGACGATACAGAGGAAGTGGTAAAAACACCCTCTGACTCTGTGCAGATAGCTGTTATGCAAGACAATATGAAAAAAGTCCCTTGGAATACCGACCCTCTTTCGCCTGCTAAAGCTGCCTTCTATTCAGCTGTTATCCCAGGTTTAGGTCAGATATACAACAAGAGCTATTGGAAAGTACCTTTGGTGTATATTGCTATCGGTACCCCAATATACTTCTACATACAAAACTCTAAGGAATACGATCGTTACCTCACTGCCTACAAACGTCGTCAACAAGGATTTACCGATGATGAATTTTATGGCACTACCCCCAGTGGACAACCGCGTCTCAGTACCGATGGATTAAGACGAGGCATACAGTTCTATCGTCGTAATAAAGAGCTTTCTATTCTTATAGGGATAGGCTTATATGCCCTAAACATCATTGAGGCGAATGTCGATGCACATCTCAAACAATTCAATGTAGATGAACGCCTCACAGTAGAGCCTTTCATTCAACACGATTTCCTCACACAGCCCCAATTTGGCTTGACACTCAACTATAAATCCAAGAAATAATGACCACACAAAATCTATTAGAAACCTTGCGCCACATTGTTGGTGCAAAGTACGTTATTACCGACCCTTCAAAAACTGAACGTTACCGCACTGGGTATCGTTTTGGTACCGGAAATGCAATTGCCGTGGTGCGTCCCGCTACTTTGTGGGAACAATGGCAAGTACTCGAAGCTTGTGTAGCAGCTGATGTAATTGTAATTTCACAAGCTGCCAATACAGGTATCACGGGAGGGTCTAATCCTTTTGGTAACGATTACGACCGCGATGTAGTAATCATCAACACGATGCGTAATGACAATATTCAGCTTATACTTGATGCCAAACAAGCTATATGTCTTACAGGAGCAACACTCAACCACTTGGAACAAGAGTTAAAACCCCATAATCGCGAACCTCATTCAGTAATAGGCTCCTCTTGCATTGGGGCTTCAGTTATTGGAGGCGTGTGCAACAATTCTGGCGGTTCTTTAGTACAACGTGGTCCTGCTTATACTGAAATGGCTCTCTATGCCCAACGCAATGCCAACGGTAAATTAGAACTTATTAATCACTTAGGTATTGATTTAGGAAGTACTCCTAAGGAAATACTTACCAATCTGCAAGAGGGTAGATACCAAGCAAAGGATATTCACACTTCTGATAAGAAAGGACACGATCACGACTATTGTAACCACGTACGTGAGATTAATGCCAATACGCCTGCTCGCTTCAATGCCGACCCAACTCGCTTATACGAAGCCTCAGGTAGTGCAGGTCGTTTAGGAGTTTTTGCCGTACGCGTGGATACTTTCCCTGCCGAGAAAAAAACAGCTGTATTCTATATAGGTACTAACAACACAGCGGTACTTACCAAATTGCGCCGTGATATGCTCGGTACTTTCGAAGAAATTCCTATTTCTGGCGAGTATATTCACCGTACCGCCTTTGATATCGCTGCTAAATACGGTAAAGATACTTTTTGGTATATCAAAAATGTAGGTACTGAATACTTACCCAAGCTCTTTTCTCTCAAAGCGTGGGGCGACCGCGTAGCTAAAAAACTACCTTTTATGCCCAACCATTTCAGTGAAAAATTCTTACAATTCACCTCTAAACTAATGCCTCAACACCTCCCCAAAATATTGTGGGACTACCGCAACCAATACGAGCACCATCTCATTTTAAAAATGGGAGGCAAAGGAGTTGACGAAGCTAGGGCTTATTTGCAAAAAGAATTTGCCGATAGTACTAAAGGAGCTTATATAGAGTGTGATGCCAAACTTGCACAAGCAGCAATGCTCTTGCGCTTTGCAGTGGCTTCAGCAGCTATTCGCTATCGTTCAGTACACGAGGACGAGGTAGAAGATATCGTCGCTTTAGACATCGCTTTGCGTCGCAATGATGAAGATTGGTTTGAAAAGCTTCCTCCTGAACTCGACGCTAAGATACTTTACAAATTGTACTATGGACACTTTATGTGCCACGTATTCCATCAAGATTACGTGATTAAGAAAGGTTACAACTGTGAGGAAATAGAAGAAGAGATGCTCAAAATATTAGACACTCGTGGCGCACAATATCCTGCAGAACACAATGTAGGACATTTATATCACGCTAACGACGACCTTAAGAACTTTTACAACTCTCTTGACCCTACCAATAGCTTTAACCCAGGTATTGGTAAGACCTCTAAGAAAAAAGATTGGAAATAGAAACTCATAGTATTACATATTTATTTAGAGAGGCTACCTCAAAAAGTTTTGAGGTAGCCTCTCTTTTTTGTTTTTCTTTATCACTTCATACCTTCTCTATAATCACGTGGCGTTATTTTAGTAGCTTGTTTAAAGACTGTACTAAAATACTTAGAAGAATTAAATCCTACTTCAAAAGCTATATCAGTAACTGATTTTTCCGTTTGTTTTAAGAGCTGGCAAGCTACTTCTATGCGATACTTATTGATATATTCACTGATACCAATGCCTGTAATTTGTTTCATTTTATTATACACCGAAGCACGACTCATTGCCATTGCTTCAGAAATCATTGTTACATCTAAGTCGATATTACTATAGTGTTTTTTGATGATTTCATTAAGTTTTATCATAAACACTTCGTCAGCATTGCTGATAGTAGTAAGTGCAGGTGAAGGAATCAATAGTTCTTTTTCATAACGTTGCTTGATGAGCTCTTTTTGTTTGAGCAAATTACCTATTACTGAAAGCAAAAGATCTATATCAAAAGGTTTAGAGAGATAAGCATCGGCACCTAATTTATAGCCTATCTTTTGACTTTCGGTATCACTTTTAGCCGTGAGTAATATTACGGGAATATGACTGATTTGCAAATGCTCTTTCACCTCTTTACACAACTGATAACCATTCATTACAGGCATCATCACATCGCTAATGATAATATCGGGCTGGTGCGTTTTTAATAACAACAAAGCCTCCTCACCATTTACTGCTTTTAAAACGCTTTTAAACAACGGACGAAGTTCATCATAAAGATAATTTAAAAAATCAGGATTATCATCTACTAAGAGTACAGAATACATAGAGGTATCCATAGTTACTGCTATCTTCTCTGGGGCTTCAGTTTGTTCTTCTTCACCTTCAAACTTGTGAAGGACGCCCTCAGTGCTATGAGAATAAGGTAATTCTACATAAAAAACTGTTTGCTCTTCTTCATCTTGATAAGCCCCAATAGTACCGAGATGTTTCTCGACTAATTCTTTACAATAAGCCAACCCTATACCACTACCTCGCTGGTTGTGTTTTCCTTGTTCAAAACGAGTAAAGAGCTTATCCATATCAATATTATGCAATCCTATACCGGTATTTTCTACTTGAAAACGCACTTTTTGTTCGTTATAACTACTGCGAATGTGTATAGTAGAATACTCATTACTAAACTTTACTGCATTCATTAGTAGATTAGAAAGGACTACCCTTATCTTAGCACTATCCAACTCTACAGGGGGTAGATTTTTATCGAGGTGTAGTTCTAAACTTATGTGCTTTGTTTCAAATTCTTGTTCAAAATCTTTAGCACTATCGGTGATAAGGTGATTCAAATCAGTATAGGCTTTGGTGAGTGTATTTTCTAACGAAGTATTACGGTTGTAGTCTAATACCCAATTGATAATATTCTTCATAGTAGTAGCTTGACGGAAAGCACTCTCTAACTGGGTTTTCTGTGAACGCGTGAGTTTACCACTCTCGGTATGATTAAGCAGACGCTTTAACGGTGCATAAATGAGGGTAAGAGGCGTGCGCAATTCGTGACTTACATTGGTGAGGAATTGTATTTTATCTTCATTGAGTTCCTGCTGATGCAAAGCTATTTGCCATTTGAGTTGTTGCTTTTTACGACGCAAATAACCCCACATTACACCTGCAATAATAGCCAACAAAAGCAAAGAAACTCCTACCAAAAAAGAAGTGCGTTGATACCACACAGGAAGCACTTCGAAGTTGAGCAATGAGGTATCTTTCGTCCAATAGCCATTTTTAGTCATACAAGCGACTTCTACTTGGTATTTTCCTACTGAAAGCAAAGAGATATCTAAACTATTGTCATAGGTTTCAATCACCGAAGTTTGGGCGTTATTTTTAATCTTAAAACGGAAGAGTATGCGCCTAAACATATCTTTTTCATTCAATCCTACATTTAGTTTTAAGGTATTGAAATAAGGGGGTACCTCTTTAGGAAAGTTTTCAGCGGTATATATTTTGCCGTTCAATTCTATATTTTGCAAAAAGAGTAAAGGAGTACTACTCTCTTCGGTGTAAATATTCTTATTTATCTTCACAAAACCACCAACTCCTCCCATATAGATGTAAGAGGAAGGCAACAACTGTACATAACCTGTAAGCACATCGTTGTGGAGAAAGCCATCGGAATCGTCCCAAATCATTATCTTCTTATCGGGAATATGATAAGAAAACAGCACATTGGAAGCATTAATCCACAAACGCTGTTCAGTATCGAGTTGCATATAGCTAATTTGGTGGAACATATTATCGGTTCCTACGGCACTTAGCTTCTTTTGTGGTATCGCATAACTAAACAACCCATTGGAAGTAGCAATCCAAAGGGTGTGATGAGCTTTATCATTGCATACTGCGCTAATAGTATACCCCTCATTAAGGGTTAGATAACGTGTTATCTTAGCTTCCGATAACTTCATTTGGTAGAGTACATTTCCTTTGGAGAGAAATAAAGTATCACCTTGTTGTGCTTTGAGCTGTAAGGCATTTTTAGGAGTAAGCCCTTCGGCAAAAGAAATTTTATTAAACTCTTTGTTTTGAAGATTATACAGATAGGTGTTTTTAGCTGTAATGAGTATTTTATCTTTATCAATGTGATATACAAAGGGAGTAAAGCCTGCGTGACACTCTTGCTGGTCAGTAGCTTCATCGATGAGCAAGAAAGGAGTGTAGGAACGACTCAGAATATTATATATGAAAAGACCTTTGCCATAGAGAGAGACCAATAACTCATTAGGTGAAAAGTAAGTAATAGAAGAAACCTTATCGTTATACGTATTGGTATGATGTACAAATTGTTCTGTTTTGGGGTTAAAAGCATTGATACCTCCTCCATCGGTGCCTATCCATATGATACCATTGGGAGCTTCGAACAAACTTATCACAGCGCGTTCACTTAACCCATTGCTACTTCCTAACGCACTATCGGTATAAGTCTTAATATAGGTTTCTTTAAAGAGAAAAACGCCATCGCGCACTGTACCTGCCCAAAGGTTATGATTAGGATCTTCATAAAGCACTGTAATGGAATTGACCGGCAAGGAATGTATATTACCGGCACTATGCTGAATATTGTAAAAAGTGTTCTTCTCAGGACTAAAAACCGATACTCCTCCCCCATCGGTGGCTAACCATATATTGCCTTTATAAGGCTTGATATCTAAGATAATATCATTGGACAAAAGAGTATTGTGAGTATCGTAATGTGAGCGCAATTCACCTGCAAGGGTAGCACGAAAAAGCCCTTTTTGAAAAATAGAATAATACACTTCTTTGCGTTGTGCATCATAATACAAAGAACTCAGTGGGCTTGTATTTTCAATAAACAAACTCAACAGTTCTGAGGTAAGAGAATACTTATAAATACCATCGTTTTCAGTACCTACAAGAAAGGTTGTATTATCAACAGGACATAGATAGGTAATGAGGCATTCTTTATCTTTTGTTTTAGGTTCTTTCCTCAAAGGCAAACGCCCTATATTTTTAGTTTTGTAGTTATACTGGTAGATAGCACTATATCCACCAAAGTAAACCCCTTGCTCAGTAGCACAAATGGAGAAGAGTTGTTGCTGGATTTTAGAGGTAAAAGTATCTTTATTTGGGTCGTATTGCCATACGCCTTTATCGGTTACAGCCCAAAGGTTATGCTGGGTATCTTCATAAAGATGATAGATGTAAGACTCAGTATACCTTTTGATATGATTACGGTCTACCCTATTGATACCCTGGCGAGTACCTATCCACAAAATTCCCTTATGGTCACGTACAATAGCGGTAACGCCCGATTGAGAGAGACCGTGTTCAATGGAAATACGTTTAAAATAGTATTCCGTAGGGTTTTGCCCGTAGATTACCCACGTAAAAAAAAGTAAGATACAAGTGCCAAGCACCGATGGTAGTTTTATTATCTTCATTAGGTTATTCAGGGTATTCGATGCGCACGTGATAGATATTGGTAAGTTTGCTTTTAAATATGCGTTTGATAGCTTCGATTTCTTTGAAAGATATATCGGAATTGGCAAACTGATTATCGTCTAACTGTTTTTTGATAATACGGTCTACAAACTCATTGAGAGCTTCGAAGGTAGGATTTTTGAGGCTCTTAGTAGCTGCTTCAACCGAATCAGCCATCATAAGAATAGCGGTTTCTTTGGAGAAAGGAATAGGACCTGGATAACGGAAGTCTTCTTCCTTAGTACCTTCGGGATTTAAGTCTAAGGCTTTGCGATAGAAATAATAAGTAAGACTGCGCCCGTGATGGGTTTTAATGAAATCGATAATGCGTTTTGGCAGTTTGTTTTTATGAGCGAGTTCTACTCCATCGGCTACGTGCTTGATAATCACCTTAGCGCTTTGTTCAGGAGTGAGCTGGTCGTGAGGGTTGAGGCTTGTTTTTTGGTTTTCGGTAAAGTAAATAGGGTTTTCCATCTTACCGATGTCGTGATAGAGGGCACCTACACGCACCAAGAGGGTATTAGCTCCAATCTCGGCAGCAGCAGCTTCGGCAAGATTAGCCACTTGCATAGAGTGCTGGAAGGTGCCTGGAGCTTTTTCGGAGAGCTGACGCAAGAGCTTGGTATTTGTATCGGAGAGTTCCAAGAGAGAGACATCGGAAACTAAGCCAAAAGTACGTTCGTAGATATATGTAAAGGGTTGCGAAAAAAGAATACCAATACCATTGAGGATAAAAAGAGTAAGTAAAGAGATATCGAGCCCTTTGAGTGTTCCTTCGGTAATGGTGTGGAAAGCGATATAAATAATTAAATAGGCAGCCGTGATGAGTCCCGCCGATACAAAACTGCTCAATCGGTAGTGCATTCCCTTAGGGGTAAGAATGATAGCCATAGCAGCCACAATCTGTATGAATACAAACTGGAAGCTATTGGGCACAATAAAGCCTGTGATGAGTATGGTACTGATATACACAAAGAGGACGGTACGCAAATCGAAAAACGACTTGAGAATGAGCACCATCATTCCTACGGGGACAATATAGATATAATCGGGGAAATACCTTGAAATGAGCCCTACGAAAAGAATCATACTGAGCATATTGAGTAAAATAACACTCAATTTAAGGTTGCTTTTATATAATTTATTTTCGTATATTTTTAAGTATAACGCCATCAGTAGCAATACCATAGCTACTAACGTGTAATAACCTAAAAGCGACCAATTATAGTTGTTCTGACTCCACGTCTGGGTTTCGTACTCGTCTTTGAGCGACAACAGGGTATTCAGTTTTTCGCCCTCTACCAATTCACCTTTGGCAATGATGAGTTTCCCTTTATTTACCCAACCGCGCGTATAGACTATCTCTTTAAGGTTTTGAGTAAGCGCTTTTTGAGTGAAATTTTGGTCGATTACGAGGTTAGGAGTAAGGATTTCAAAGAAAAGGTCGTAGTAATTTTTGTGATACTCATTATAAGGGGCGGTATCGAAATAGTTTTTAATAGCTGTTGCCAACTGTTGAAGATATAACACACGTTCGGCAGGCACTTCTACTATTTGATTGTTATGCTTGATAATGAAGATTTCAGAAGGGCTAAACGCAGGCTGATTAAGCATCACTCCATTGTGATAGCTTTCCGCTAAAAAAGCCTCAGCTTTTTTAAGCAAGAGTTCTCGTTTATCGTCGGGCAGATGTTTAAAATAAGCGTACTTTTTCTGTTCAAACTTTTGCTTAGCACTCACAAAGGCGGTAGTATCTTGCTTGTAATACACCGTAGATTGGTTGGTTATTTGTTGTTTTTCGGCTTTTATTTGCTCTTCTGTTTTCTTTAAGGGAAAATCAAAAGGGGCATATAGGTTTTCGTGTTGCCAAAGCTCTCCTTTGCGAAATTCGTATTTAAATTTCGCTTTTTCGGGAAATACTTGCAAGATGAGTACTAAGGCTATAGCAAAGGCTAAAACCTTGAACACAAGTGATTTTTTAATAAATGCTTTGATATTTTTGAGCGTTATCATCGTTTTTCCTTTCTCAAATGTAGATGTAAATGCAATGCAAAGATAAGAAATAATTTTTTAATACCAAAAATGTCGATAATACCATAATTCAACTTTGCCAAAGGTGCAAGCCGCACAGGCAGTCGTAGCACGACAGGCAAAGAAAATTAGTAAATTAGAGAATTGGTAAATGAGGTGCGAGCTACAAGAAAAGCACCAGCGGAGGTATTGTCAGTTTATTCAACTTTGCCAAAGTTTGAAACTTTGGCAAAGTGTGTACCGCAAAGACGATGAGTTGGGACTATCAAGAGAATTCGGAAGATATCGGAGAGATTCGGAAGAAGGTTAAGAGGAATTTTGATGAAAAAAAGCTATAAGGAGGGTGGGGGTAGCTTATAGAGAGCTTATAGGAAGCTTATACGAATCTTGGACGATTGGTATAGAAAGGGTATATAAATAGTTGATTAATAATATGATACAATAGGACTAAAAATGTTAAAAACGGGGTTTCGAGGCGAAAGAAAGAGGAAGAGGTGATAGGACTTAAGCCATAGGCACTAGGGGAAGTATGACGGGAAAGGGGAAGTGTAGCGACGGAAAAAGTGAAGGTGATGTGGTGAAAACTTCTCGCTGGCAGTCTTCAAAAGGGGAAATGTGGTGACGAAGAAGTGGAGGAAAGAAAAAAATATTTCCTATTTAATTAAAAAAAATAATGTACATTTGCAAAAAGAAATACAAGTATAACTGACCTATGTTTATTTATTTGCAGCTATTAAAGGAGAGTTTTAACTTCGCAATCAAATCGTTGCGAGACAATAAGCTCCGCACTTTCCTTTCGTTATTGGGTGTAACGGTGGGAATCTTCTCTATTATATCGGTATTGGCGGCGGTTGATTCACTGAATAGAAGTATTCAAGAGAGCCTTTCGGGGTTAGACAAGAATATGATAAACGTCTCTAAATTCTCTTTTGCTCCTACCGATGTGCCCCGCTGGCAACGCTTGAACTTTCCGCAAGTTAGCTATCAGGAATATGAATTTATGAAGCGTGAAATACCTAATACTGAAGCTGTGGTGTATGAATTGTTTGGGGTATTTTCGACGATAAAATACAATGGCAAAACGATTCCGTCGCCTACTATACAATCTACTTCGGCAGGAGTTGAACAAATAAGTGATATTAGGATAGAAAAAGGTAGGTTTTACAACGAAGCTGAAGCGAATGCCGGTACTGCGGTAGTTATATTAGGGCATAATCTGGCTGAACAGCTTTTTGGTGAGGAAGACCCTATGAATAAAGAGATACGCATTTTTGGTCGCCGACTCACAGTTATTGGGGTACTGAAAAAATATGGCGAACTGGGGGGAGGTCCCGATGATAATGCTTATGTGCCAGCTAATTTCGTAAGAGGATTTATGAATACAGGTCCACAAGGGCTACCCAGTGGAGTAGTGTTAAAGCCTAAAAAAGGAGTAGATATGGCGGAGTATGAAGCGGTATTGCGCCAGAAATTCCGTGCTTATCGCGGACTCAAACCTGAGGATATAGATAACTTCTTTGTCAATAAAATATCGTCGTTTACCGATATGATAGACGAGACGATTAGTATGATGAATGTGGTGGGCTGGATTATAGGAGGCTTTTCAATCTTGGTAGGGGGCTTTGGTATTGCTAATATTATGTTTGTGAGCGTGAAAGAACGCACGAGCCTTATAGGAGTACAAAAGTCGTTAGGAGCTAAAAACCAGTTTATCTTGTTTCAGTTTTTGTTTGAAGCGGTGCTTTTGGCTATCATCGGAGGACTTTTTGGGTTGTTCTTTGTGTGGTTACTAACCTTTATAATTCGGAGCAGTAGTGATGGGTTTAATTTTGTGCTATCGTTTAAGAACGTAGCGATAGGCTTAGGAATCTCGTTTGTAGTAGGTTTACTTTCGGGTATTATACCTGCATCGTCGGCTGCACGGCTCAATCCTGTGGAAGCGATTAGAACCGGACAGTAATGTAAAATGATTTTAATATATTTAGTAAGAAAAGAAATTTTATAGGAAGAAAAAGAGAAATATAACTCTCTCATTTTCTACAAGTAAAAAAATAATTAACAATTCATCTTAAAATTTAACACTTTTTTTATGGAGTATGTCAAAAATATTTACTTATTTTGTAGCGAAGAAAGGTGAGAACCTTGCTTGAGAAACTGAGTTTACTAATCAACTAAATTTTTAACCTATGTCTATCAACGCCTTTATTATTTATCTTTCGATAGAGATGAAATATTCTGACCATACAGTTGAGGCTTATAAACACGACCTTAGGAGTTTTGAGAAGTTTATTAAGAGTCTATATGAGGAAAAGGGGGAAGATTGCTGTTTAGAACAAGCTGACCAAGAAGATATAAAGAAATGGATTATACACTTATCGGATGAAACTATTTCATTTAGGAGTATCAATAGGAAGTTATCGGCTTTAAAGACTTATTACAATTTCTTGAAGAAGACGAAACAAATAGAAATAAGTCCGTTTGAGAAAGGCATATTTTTATTGAAAACGGAGAAGAAGCACAAGTTGCCTTTTTCGGAAGCTGAGATTGAAAAGGTGTTGTCCTTTTTTTCATCGAAGGACTCATTTGATGAAGTGAGGAATAGGGCAGTGATTGAGACGCTTTATGCTACGGGTATACGTCGCTCAGAGTTGTCTGGACTGAAAGTAAGCGATGTGGATTTTGAGCAAAAACAAATAAAAGTGCTTGGGAAAGGTGATAAAGAGCGGTATATACCTATTATTCCTGAGCTTGAAAACACTCTTAAAGAATATTTAGTTTTAAGAGAGGAGGTAAAGAATGAAAAAAGCCAGGATTATCTATTTTTAGTAAAGAATGGTAAAAAGATATATTCGACACTGGTATACAGAATTATTAATTCGTATTTTAGTGTTGTAACAACAAAGAAAGATGTGAGTCCTCACGTATTGAGACACTCATTTGCGAGTCATTTGTTAGATAATGGAGCAGACCTTTATACTGTGAAGGAACTACTGGGGCATTCCAGCTTGGCTTCTACCCAAGTGTATACGAACACCAGCTTGGCTGAACTCAAAAAGCAGTATAAGAAAGCACACCCTCGGGCAAACGGCAAAAGCAATGAGGAAGAATAATTGAATTGTTAAACCTTAAATTTGTAAACATTATGAAAGTACACGTACACCCAGTTGATTTTACAGTCGACCAAAAATTAGTAGACTTTATTCAGAAAAAACTCGATAAGCTCGATAATTTTTACGATAGGATTATTGAAGCAGATGTGCATTTGAAGTTGGAAAATACCAATACCAAAGAAAATAAAATAGTAGAAGTGAAAGTACATATCCCAGGAGAAAGTCTTGTGGTAAAGAAACAGTTTAAGACTTTTGAAGAAGGGGTTGATAGTGCTATCACACCATTGGAAAGAATGTTATTAAAACACAAAGATAAGCACTAAAAACTTATGCAATAGAGAAGAGCAGAAGTTTTAAAGTTTGTTAAAAACTTTTTGAATACAAAAAAAAGTTATACCTTTGCCCCAGTTTTTGTATAATTATAAAATCAGAAAGTAATGAAAAGAAGCATTTTACTATTGGCTTCATTGGTTTTCTTTGGAGTCCAAGCACAACAGAATGACTATAACAAATGGTCTATTGATATAAATGGAGGGTTTAATAAACCTACCACTCCTTTTACAAGTGGGTATAGTACTAATACGCCTAATTTATGGAGCACAAATGCAGGTGTGCGCTATATGGCAAACAACAAGTTTGGGGTTCGCTTAGGCGGTGGTTACGACGTTTTTAAGAATGATGACGATACGCCTAATTTTGAATCTAGACTTTGGAATGTAAACCTACAAGGGGTAGCAAACCTTGCGAGTGTTCTTAGTTTTGAAGAATGGACAAGTGACTTAGGATTACTATTGCACGCAGGTTTTGGATATTCACAGCTTAATAGTGATTATATTTCTAAACCGGACCAAATAGCATTTCTTACAGTAGGTCTTACTCCTCAGCTGAGAATTTCTAACCGTATAGCTTTTTTGCTTGATGCGTCAATGTACATCAATAGTAAGCAACAACTTACTTATGACACAAAATCAGCTAATGGACAACAAGGCTTCCAAGGAAACCACTTTACCCTTACTGCTGGTTTAAATATTGCTCTCGGTAAACACGGTAAACACGCCGATTGGGCAGCAGCTTCTAAAAAAGACGAATTAGAAGAAGTAGCTCAACGCGTAGCTAACCTTGAAAATAACGTTGCTGACTTGAAGAGTGAAGTGGCTAACAAGCAAAACAAAATGAACGATGCCAATGGCAACAACGTTCCTGATGAAATTGAAAGCTACTTAAACGACAATTACAAAGCAAAAGATAAAGTAGGTGAAAACGGAGAAGTAAAAGATGATGATGTAGCAGCTGACCTCATTAGAAAAGGTTATATCAATGCTTACTTCGATTTCAATTCATCTAAACCACAGATATCATCTTCTTGGGCTGTAGATTTTGTAGCTAAATATATGAAATCTAATCCTAATGCACACATTAATATTAATGGTTACGCTGATGAATTAGGAGGTACTCAGTACAACCAAACTTTATCACAAAAACGTGCTGATGCTGTGAAAGATTTGCTTGTGAAAGCAGGTATTGATGGCTCTCGTATTACTGCCGAAGGAAAAGGCGTAGATGCAAGTGTTGATAAGAACTCTTCAAGAGCACGTCAGTTAGCTCGTAAAACAACTTTTGAATTGAAATAGTAAGTATAATCGCTTAGAATAATAATGACAAATGCCCCCAAAGGTTAGTACTTTTGGGGGCATTGCTTTTTATGAGAAGGATTATTTATTTTAACAAACAAAGAAAAGGCTATAGCATAAAAGGATATGCAACTCTACTTACAAAATCATTGCATTAAATTCTTCTTCACTAATCATCTTCACACCTAATTGCTCGGCTTTTTCTTTCTTACTTGGTCCCATATTATCGCCTACTATCACGTAATTAGTTTTAGAAGAGATAGACGACCCTACTTTACCTCCGTGTTGTTCAATAAGGGCTTTGAGTTCCTCCCGTGAATACAAGTGAAAGACCCCAGAGACCACAAAGGTAAGCCCTTTGAGGGTATCAGTTTGACCTTCGGTGGCTTGTTCATTAATCGAAAACTGCAAGCCATAGCCTTTGAGCCTATCGATGAGTTGACAGTTGTAGTCATCAGCGAAGAAGTTTACTATACTGCTAGCTATTTGGTTCCCTATTTCATCTACTTCCACCAACTGTTCGACAGTGGCATTTTCTAGGGCTTCAATCGTTTTGTAGTGGCGTGCCAGTTTCTTGGCAACAGTCTCACCTACATATCTAATCCCCAAAGCAAAAAGCACGCGTTCAAAAGGTATTTCTTTTGATTTCTGAATACCTTTAACAATATTCTCAGCACTCTTTTGTGCCATACGCTCTAAGGGGAGCAATTTCTCTACGGTTACCTCATAGAGGTCAGCATAAGTATAGATAATACCAGCACGGAAGAGTTGTTCTACTGTCTCTTCACCTAAGCCTTCTATATCCATTGCTTTGCGTGAGATAAAATGCTGAATCTTACCTGTAATCTGGGGCGGACAGCCATAAGCATTAGGACAGTAGTGTTGCGCTTCGCCTTCGTTACGCACCAACTCGGTACCACATTCAGGACAATGGGTGATATATTTCACGGGTTGAGCATCTGCTTCGCGCTTATCTAAGTTCACGCCTACAATTTTAGGGATAATCTCCCCGCCTTTTTCTACATATACCGAGTCGCCTATGCGAATATCAAGCTTTTCAACCTGGTCAGCATTATGCAATGAAGCACGTTTTACTACGGTTCCCGCTAATAACACGGGTTTGAGATTTGCCACCGGAGTAATAGCTCCCGTACGTCCCACTTGGTAGGAAATACTCTCTAAAACAGTGTCTACTTGTTCTGCTTTGAACTTGTAAGCCATTGCCCAACGCGGCGATTTTGAAGTATATCCTAACTCTTCTTGCTGGGCAATACTATCTACCTTTACCACTACCCCATCAGTTTCATAAGGCAAAGTGTGGCGTTTGGTATCCCATTCGTTGATAAAGTCCATCACTTCGGCAGTAGAATGGCACAATTTGGAAATATTAGGCACTTTAAAGCCCCATTCGCGCGCTTTTTCTAAACTCTCAAACTGACTCTTTATACCTGTGTTCCCTACCAAAAAGTACAACAAGCAATCTAAACCTCGTTTAGCAACCTCGGCAGTATCTTGCAATTTGAGACTACCGCTGGCGGTGTTACGAGGGTTCATAAAAGGGTCTTCGCCAGCTGCTATACGTTCCTTATTGAGGTTTTCAAAGGCTTTTTTAGGCATTACTATCTCCCCGCGAATGTAAAAACGTTCAGGGTAATCGCCTTTTAGTTGCAAGGGTACTGAACGAATCGTACGCACATTGGCGGTAATATCGTCACCTTGAATACCATCACCACGAGTAGTAGCTTGTTTAAGCTTGCCGTTTTCGTACAACAAATCTATAGAAGCACCGTCGTATTTCAGTTCGCAAGTAAAGTTAATTTGGTCACTGCCCAACGTCTTGATAATACGCTGTTCCCATTCCTCTAAGTCTTCCTTAGAATAAGAGTTATCTAACGAGTACATACGGTATTCGTGTACTACGGTTGGAAAACTTTTAGTAACAGAACCTCCCACGCGTACAGTAGGCGAATTCTCATCGTAAAACTCTGGGTATGCTTGCTCTAAGGCTTGTAGTTCTTTGAGCTTTTGGTCGAACTCATAATCCGAAATCGTAGGATTGTCCAGCACATAGTAGTTATAATTGTGCTCATTGAGTTCCTCCCGAAGTTGTTGTATCTTTTCTTTCATAATTTTCTTTGTTACCTTTTACCTCTTACCTTTTACCTTAAGACCCTATCCGGCTCTTTGTTCTTCTCCCATTTTAGGTCTGAAAGCATTGAGGCTTTGATGCCGATAAAGAAATACCACGAACTGCGATAACCGAACGGAGTAAACTGAAAACTCATACGGAAACTGCTCAAATCGCGCTCAAAACGTAATTGGGTATAGGTGAATCCTTGGTTTACAAAGTCATAACCGCTCGAAACTCCTACTTGCCATTTGGGCGTGAGCGATACGTTGCCTGAGAACATTAGCGAGTTGTTGGATATCTTATTTTCGCGTGCCTGATTGCTATAAGTAAGCGAGTGTGCTAAGGTTATGTCCCAAGGGATAACTGCCTTGTAAAAGGTCTTCTTCTCTTCTTTATCCTCGCCTTCTTTGCGGTTCTTATCCATATCCTGCACTTCGCTTAGTGGTTTCGACGACCCAAAGAGGTCATCAGTACGTCCTCCCGCTACGTTACCCGTCTGTTTGTCTTTATTCTTGTCTTTTTTATCTTTGTTCGAGAATGAATAGTTAGTAGAAATATTGGCGTTAGTAAGCCTAAAAAGACTACCGCCGTTGTCTATATTCCATTTCTCCATTTGTCGTCCGTTGTTGTCTATTGCATAAGGGTTGAGTGTTGCTCCAAAGTTCACCCCAAGCTTCCCGTTGAAAAACGAAGTACCCCCCGTAATGTTCAGCGGACTAAACTGCTTGGTAATCACGTTGTAGTTAGAACTGAAATTGAGACTGTTCAAGAGCATTACCTTTTTCGGCTCAGCATCAGTACTATCTTTTTGTTTCACTTTGGCTTCAAAGGTGTTTGCCAATGAGAACCCTATCGATTGCGACTCACCCAAACTTGGCGTACCATAGATACCCCCCTCAAAACGGGTGTATTGTGAGCGGTTGCCATAAGCGTCCGAAATGTAATAATCGTAATACTGGTCAAAAGAAGGATTATAACCATAACTCACCGAGGGTCGCATTACGTGCCGAATAGCTTGTATTTTAGCGTTCTTACCAAAACGGAAAGTACCGTAGATAGTCGTACCGAGACTTGCCCCGAGGTTGTACGTCATAAAACGGTCAAAACCGCTGAGGGTGTCAATGCCCACCTTGCCCGTATTGCTGTTGAAGTCCTTACGGCGAATTGTCTTAAATTGCCACGTCTCGTTTACTGATGAGTTCAACCCTAAGGTAACGTATTTAAATAGCTTAGCAGTTGTACTTACCGGTATAGAGTGTCGCACCCCGTTTTTCGCCTCATCGAACATCTTTTTACTAAAAAACAGACTGTCATAGGTCGAAAAACGGTTATCGGCTTGCATACTGTATTGGAAATTCAAACTCTTGATAAGTCCTTTCTTCGTTTGTCCTTCACGGGCAAAAGGATAAATGCGCTCCATACTCGCACGCATCGAAGGGAGTGTCATATCAATACTTTTCGTATTCGTATTTTGTGAATGCGATGCCGATAGCGATAAGTTAATTGAAGGATATGCTGGGAATGTCTTGGAATACGAGATAGACGACATCATCGTGTTGTTCAAAAAGTTCGACGTATTCGCTTGATTGTAGGATTCTTGATAATATCTACTGTTGCTCGATAGGTTCACCGAAGCCGAAAAATTAGAATTAGGGTTGGCTTTGCCGTCTTTGGAATGCGACCACTGGATATTGTACATACGGCTGCCTGAATAGTCAGGTAAACCCCTCATACTGTATATGTTATTCTCAAATGAAAGATTGAAGTTTCCTGAATACTTGTAGCGTTTCACATAAGCCGATTGTGCCCTAAGCCCATAGCTACCATTGGTATAATAGTCACCCGTAAGCGAAAGGTCAAAATTGTCGCTAATTACAAAGTAATAACCTATGTTCTGCAAAAAATAGCCACGGTTATTCACTTCTCCAAAGGTAGGGAAGATAAGCCCCGAAGTGCGTCCCGATACCATAGGGTAATAAGCGAACGGAATAGCCAAAGGCGTAGGAATATCCACAATATACATATTGCTAAACCCTGCGATAACCTTCTTCTTAGGCACGAACTTCGCTTTGCGCACTTTGATGTAATAATCAGGGTCGTCGAGGTCTTCGGCAGTAGTGATAATTGCGTTTCTCATAAAGTAAGTAGAGTCATTCTCCTTCTTGATGATTTCGCCTTTTATGTTGTTTTCGTCCTGCTTGGTATAAGCATTGCGGATAATCGCCTTCTGGTTGCGATAGTTAAAGCGAATAGAATCAGGCTCTATTACATCACTACCTTGCTTAAATACAGGGTGTTGGGTATATTCTCCCACGCTGTCTTTTAGGCGTCCGGCATACACTTCGCCTTTCTCATAGTTAATCACGTCTATTCCCGCAGTGATGTCAATATCAGTATATTGCACATTAGTTTCGTTGTACAAAATGATTTCGTTCTTCACCTTATTGAACACAATACTGTCCTTAGCCTTGTATTTCACAATGTCTTCCAAGGCATTCTTAGTTTTTTTAATCGTATCGTTTTTAAGGGAATCTTTAGCTTTTTCCGAAGGTTTCTTAGGCTTAATACGTCGCCCACGGCGGTCGTTTTTAGGCTCTACTGTATCTTTTTTGATAGTATCGCGCACTGCCCACGGAGTTGTATAGTGAAAACCACCCGACTTAAAGGCGAATGATTCCGCATACCAAAGACAGGAGCTTACCACTAATAAGCTGATAATGAAAGTGAGTTGACGTTTATAATGTAACAAAGTTCTTTCTGTATAGTTTTATTGAGGGGTCAAAAATACAACTTTTTTTTGAATTAACTGCTATCTACGAAAAAATCAACTCCCAAAACACAAGATTTTACAAACAATAGCCCTTCACTATAACGTTGTCACACTCACCCTTTTTTCTTTGTGTCGTTACGCCGGAGATGCTTAAAAAGTCTCAAAATCGCTTTTGCATCGCAAACTTTTCCATAATTTAAAACTTTAGTAAAGTTAAAATCTCCTCCACTTTTCCTCCATATTTCCTCCATATTTCCTCCGCATTACCTTCACTTTTCCTCCACTTTCTCCGTCTCTACATTCTCCCTTTGAAGGTAGCCAGCGACAGCTGGGTATGTGTAAAGGGGGAGGTTTTATCATTTTTCCCGTCACCACACCCCTACTAAACTCCTTCCACAAATTTGCTAATTTCCAAATTTTCTAATTTGCTAATTCCCTTTTTTGTCATACTCCCTCCTAGTGCCTATGCCCTAAGGCCTATCACCTATTCCTTTTTCTTTCGCCTCGAAACCCCGTTTTTACCATTTTTAACCCTATTGTATCATATTATTAATCAACTATTTATATACCCTTTCTATACCAATCGTCCAAGATTCGTATAAGCTTCCTATAAGCTCTCTATAAGCTACCCCCACCCTCCTTATAGCCTTTTTTCATCAAAATCCCTCCTAGTCTCCTTCTGAAAATCTTTGTTTCCTTCCGAATTCTCCTAACAGTCCCAACACATCGCTTTTTCATCTCTAACTTTGCTCAAGTTTGAAACTTGGGCAAAGTTGAACAAACTAACAATCCCTCTGCTGGTTTACAAGGCGTAGCCTTGATTTTGTTTAATTTCTGAGGCATAGCCTCATTCCTCTAACTCAAGCTCGCACCTCATTTTCTCATTTCCTCATTTTCTCATTTCCTCATTTTCTCATTTCCTCATTTTCTCATTTCCTCATTTCCGGTATTATTAGCATTTTTTTAATCTTTTGTTTGCTTGGTATTGATAAAAAGTAGTATTTTTGTAGCCTAAAATGAAACCTTTTTTCCAAATGAGCACTGCAAAACAAGCTAAATCTGCCTTAATATCTGTTTTCGACAAAACAGGATTAGAGCCTATCATTCACAGAATGAAAACCTTAGGAATTACTATTTACTCCACAGGAGGTACTGAAGATTTTATCAAGAAATTAGGCGTAGAGGTAGTTCCCGTCGAATCTATCACCGATTATCCTCCCATTTTCGGCGGACGTGTCAAGACGCTCCACCCTAAAATCTTCGGAGGTATCCTCAACCGTCAGGATAATGCACAAGATACTGAAGAAATGAAGCAATATGCTATCCCTCAAATCGATATAGTGATTGTAGACTTATATCCTTTCGAAAAAACAGTAACCAGCGGAGCCAGCGACCAAGAGATTATTGAAAAGATAGATATAGGAGGTATTTCGCTTATTCGTGCAGCTGCCAAAAACTATAAAGATGTGCTTTGTGTGGCATCGGTAAACCAATATGCTGACCTTTTGTACATTTTAAACGAACAGCACGGTAGCTCTACTTTGGAAGAGCGCCACTCCTTTGCTACTAAGGCTTTCCGAGTATCCTCACACTACGATACCGCTATCTTCAACTATTTTAATCAAACAGAAGAAATTCCTACCTTAGCGATTAACGAGTGCGACGGACAAGTATTACGCTACGGCGAAAACCCTCATCAAAAAGGAGAATTTTACGGTAATTTCGATGCCCTTTTCGATAAACTACACGGCAAAGAGCTCTCTTACAACAATTTGTTAGATGTAGATGCCGCCGTAAACTTAATGGCTGAATTTGTAGGTGACGACCCTACTTTTGCCATACTGAAACACAACAATGCTTGCGGGGTAGCAACACGCAAAACGATACACGAGGCATATAAAGATGCTCTTGCAGGTGACCCCGTATCAGCTTTTGGTGGCATTCTCATCTCTAATACTAAGATAGATTCAGCTACTGCCGAAACCATTCACTCGCTGTTCTTTGAGGTAATCATTGCACCTTCTTACAGCGATGAAGCCCTAAAAATACTCGAACAGAAGAAAAACCGTATTATTTTAGTACAGAAGAAAGCCAAAATGCCTACAACAAGTGTGCGCTCGTGTCTCAACGGCTATTTGGTACAAGAAAAAGACCTCAAAACCGATAGCATAGAAGATGTACAATACGTAACCGCTGTAAAACCGTCAGCCGAAGTGCTCGAAGACCTCTTCTTTGCTTCTAAAATATGTAAGAATACCAAATCGAATACCATTGTATTGGCAAAGAATAAACAGCTCATTGCAAGTGGTACAGGACAAACCAGTCGTGTAGATGCTCTTAAACAAGCTATTGAAAAGGCTAAAGAATTTCAGTTTGACCTCAACGATGCAGTAATGGCAAGCGATGCCTTCTTCCCCTTCCCCGATTGTGTAGAAATCGCTCACAACGAAGGTATCCGTTCGGTGATACAACCTGGGGGGTCTATCAAAGACCAAGCCAGCATCGATTATTGCGATGCACACCAAATGGGAATGGTATTCACAGGAGTACGACATTTTAAACACTAATAAACGCTTTTTAAACAACGTATGAAACACATTGCAGCCGTAGGAGGCTATTTTATAATGCTTTATGATGTCTTTCGCAAACGCACCCGCTGGTCGATAATGAAAGACCTTATCTTGCGTGAGATAGACGATTTAATATTTGGGTCAATAGGTATCGTGACTTTTATCTCTTTCTTTGTAGGAGGGGTAGTAGCAGTACAAACCGCCCTAAATATCGATAACCCTTTTATTCCTAAATATCTCATAGGTTTCGCTACTCGTCAATCTATTGTATTGGAGTTTGCCCCCACCTTTACAGCTATCATCTTGGCAGGAAAAATAGGGTCGTTTATCACTTCCAGTATAGGTACGATGCGCGTAACCGAACAGATTGATGCTCTTGATATTATGGGAGTAAACTCAGTGAATTATCTAGTATTCCCAAAGATAGTAGCCCTAATGTTAATGCCTTTTCTCATCGCCTTAGGTATGTACTTAGGGGTACTAGGAGGCTGGGCTTCAGCGGTGATGAGTGGTTATACCACCTCTGCCGAATTTGTACAAGGAGTACAATACGACTTCAAACCTTATAGTATGATATACGCTTTCACCAAAACGATAGTATTTGCCTTCTTCTTGGCTACTATCCCGTCCTATCACGGCTATTATATGAAAGGAGGTGCACTGGACGTTGGGAAAGCGAGTACCGTTTCGTTTGTATGGACAAGTATAGTGATTATCCTTTCTAACTCGGTACTCACACAGTTGTTCTACGCTTAAAATGTATCAAGAAAACAAACCACAATATCGCATTTTACTGCTTATCGCCTTAGCACACGGACTCAATGACCTCATTCAAGGGGTCATTCCGTCTATTTATCCTGCTCTGCAAAGCAAATATGCTCTCACAATGGCGCAAGTAGGGGTGATTACACTCTGTTACCAACTTTCAGCCTCTATATTGCAACCCTTAGTAGGCAATTATACCGATAAGCACCCTAAGCCTTACTCACAAGTATTGGGAATGGCATTTACCACTATGGGAATCGTGAGTTTATCGTTGGCGAGTAGCTATACAGCTATACTGTGCTCGGTAGTATTCATAGGGGTAGGTTCATCGGTATTCCACCCCGAATCGTCCAGAGTAGCATTTTTAGCCTCAGGAGGCAGACGCTCGTTCGCACAAGCTATCTTCCAGTTGGGTGGTAACTTTGGGACAGCCTTAGCTCCTCTATTGGTGATATTACTATTGTTCAGCAAAAAAGTAATCGACGGACGAGTCGTAGAAGAAAGTCATCAAGGCAATTTAACATGGTTTGCAGGGTTCTCTATCTTTGCAATGCTTATACTGCTCCTCATAGGCAAATGGCGTAGCATTCTGCTTAAATTGCTCAAAAAGAAAGCTAAAAAACCTGTAGTGTTGCCTAATCTCACCCGTGCACAAATACGCAACTCTATGATTATACTGATGTTGTTAGTATTCTCCAAGAACTTCTATACAGCAGCTATCAACAATTATTTTCAGTTTTATACTATTAAAAAATTCGGATTTAGTAATGCTGAGGCACAGGTATACCTATTTTACTTTTTAGGAGCAGTAGCTGCGGGCTCACTTATTGGAGGTTTTTTAGGTGATAAAGTAGGAAGAAAATTTATTATTTGGTTTTCAATCTTAGGGGCTGCCCCCTTTGCGCTTTGGTTGCCTTACGCCGATGCTACCACTACGGCAGTACTCATCGTGCTGATAGGGTTTATCATCTCATCGGCTTTTGCCTCTATTTTAGTCTATTCACAAGAGCTTTTGCCCCAGAAAATAGGAATGATTTCAGGATTTTTCTATGGTTTTGCCTTTGGTATGGGCGGATTGGCTTCAGCAGTATTAGGCAAATTGATAGACATAACCAGTATTGACTTCGTTTATAAACTATGTTCTTTCTTGCCTTTGATGGGACTTATTGCATACTTTTTGCCAAACTTATCTTCTGTATCTCTTTCTCAAAAACAGACACAAGCAACCCCATAAGGGTATTTTGCAATACTCTTACAAATAAACTTTTTCAGTGTTTAAGCTATATTTCTAACTTATGGTAATGCGTTGAGTTTCTCGATAAGAGCGCCCGCTTTTTGTTCAAAGTCTCTTCTCACTTGTTTGAGGTGGGCGCCTCTGTTTTCCACTGTTTTATCGGCTACTTTATCGATAAGCGTATCAAAATCATTGAGAATTTCGGTTACAAGAGCCTTACCTTCCTCAGTTTGCATCTTTCCTGTGAAATACACTGCATCGATAATATCACCCAACACGTAGTTAATGTCCTTTTTTAAATTGCGAATACTTGCCATACGTTTTTAATTTATTTATAAATTGGTTGCAAAGTTATGAATTATTTATTATCTTTGCAAAAAATAAATGGGTAATGTATGTATATAATTTAACAGTGGTGATAAGCGATGAGGTATTCACCCAGTGGCAAGAATGGTTACAAAACGTTTATTTACCTACTATAAACACTAATAAAACCATAGAGAGAGTACGAGTGTTTAAAGTATTAAATGTACCTGAAAAACACTATGCCATTCATCACGAAACTACTTCACCCGCCCAGTTATTACATTTCATTGAGCACACTATTCCTAAACTCCTACAACAGTCTGCTGAAACTTTTGGCGAAAAGGTACTCTTTTGGGGCACCCAACTGAAAGAAGTAAAAAGTGAAGAGTGAGAAGTACATAGATTTTGGCACAGAAATTGATTTACATTCATTAAGCACTAACCATTAACCATAAACCATTAATTACACACTATTAACTAAAAACGATTGACGATGAAAAAGAATTTTAACCTCAGAAAAACGATGAGATACCTCTCCTTAGGTCTGGTAGCCTCATTAGCACTTACCTCGTGCGTAGGTTATTACTATGCCGATGGTATCTATAACGACCCTGTACCCGAAAGGGTAAGATACGTGGAGAGAGAAAGCTATCCTGAACGTTATGACTATCCTCCTGAAAACCGTTATACCCCTAATAAATATAAGGATTTTTTCAGTGAGAAGGCACAACAATATCAACAAAAAACTGACAGTAGTTTTACACATTTCACCGATGTGAATAGCTATCGCTCCAATGCCTATACAGGCAACTCCTCTTACGGAGGTTGGGGCAGTAACCCTTCACGAGTGAATGTAAATGTGTATAATAACGGTTGGATAAATCCTTATTACGGCTGGAATAACTATTGGGGCTACGGAGCTTGGTATCCTTATTATAGCTATTACGACTACCCTTACTATCGCCCTTATCGCTCTGGCTGGAGCTTTTCCTTAGGTTGGGGCTGGGGTAATTATTACGACCCTTATTGGGGTGGTTACTACGGAGGTTACTATCCTTACTACGGTTACTATGGCTATCCTTATTATGGATATTACGGATACCCATACTATGGATATGGCTATTATTACGACTATTATCGCCCAAGAGATTACTATTATGAGCCCAATCGTTCATATGGTAGAGATTACTATGGCGGAAGCAGAGGAAGAGCTATCATAAGAGATGATGAACGCAGAGGCGACCCTAACCGTTATAGTGATTACAATAGAGGCTCTTACAATCGTTCTCAAACACAAGGTAATAATTATAGCAATGAAGCAGGTCGTCCTAATTACCAAAATCAAGGGCGTAACAATGATTATAATAGAGCTCCTTCAGGCTATGAATTAAGAAGAGCTTATGAGTCTAATAATTCTAACTATTCAGGCAGAAGTTCTAACTATAGCAATAGTAATTCAGGAGGAAACTACAACAGTAGCAGTTCCTCTAATAGTGGAGGAGGATACAGAAGTTCTAATCGTGATTAAAAATATTAACAAATGAAAAAAATCAATCATATATTACTTTTAGGAGCTTTTCTTTTCGTAGCTAATGTACAAGCACAGAATTATACTGATGCTTTGCGTTACTCAACAGAAGAGCTTACAGGAACAGCTCGTTTTAAAGCGATGAGTGGAGCTTTCGGAGCCTTGGGAGGCGACCCTTCTGCTATCAATGTCAATCCTGCGGCGAGTTCTATCTTTAGCAGTTCTGAAATTTCATTTTCTTTAAATAACAACAATCAGAAAAGAGAGATTACTTTTTTAAATAGAAATACTAAAATGACTAATAATGACTTCAATCTGAATCAGTTTGGAGTTGTGTTTCTCTTACCAGATGCTTCTGCTACTTTTAAGAAAGTGAGTTTTGGATTTAATTATCAATTAGCAAAAACATTTGATAATGATAAGTTTTCATATTCTGCTTACAATAACAAAGGATTAGATAATTATTTTTTGTACTATGCTACAAAAGGTAATAACGGAAATCCGTTTAGTTATGGCACTTTTTCAGGAGGTCCTGATCGTATAACAGGGACAGAAGGTAACCAACGAGATGTGGGAGAATTTTATGCTAAATTAGGAAAAACAGAAGGGTATGCTGCACAAATGGCTTATTTAGGAATGATGGCTCAACTTATCACTCCTACTGCTACTTCTACGACTAACATTGCTTATAATCCTAGTGGAGATAATAGAGAACGGTTACAAACTTATAGAATAGATCGTTCAGGTTATGTGAATAAATATAACTTCAATTTTGCTTCACAGTTGGGAGACTTTATAGGCTTAGGATTAAACTTGAATGTTCATAACATCAATGAAAAAGCTCTTTATAGTGCAAAAGATGATAATTTTCAAGGCACTAATCCTTTTTTGCGATATGCTAACCATAAGCAATATATCAATACCACAGGAGATGGTTTTTCTTTGCAGTTAGGAGCTATTATAAAAATAACAGATGACTTGCGTTTAGGTATGAGCTATCAATCGCCTACGTGGTATAGAATGAAAGAAGAGTACAGACAAGTGTTGTATGGTACTGTAGGTGTTGCTACTAGAACTTTTGATTCAGACGTTGAGCTTATCAATCGTTATGGAGATGAAATTTGGTATGAACGTGAATATAAATTCCGTACTCCGAGCGCGTGGACAGGTAGTTTAGCTTATATTATCAAGAAAAGAGCCATACTAAGTGTAGATTATACTTATAGAGCTTATAACAATCTAAAGTTTAGAAGTAGTAATATGGAAGGTGAGAATAATATTATCCAAAATGATTTGGGTGATACTTCTACCTTACGCGTAGGAGGAGAGTTTCGTATTCCTTTCAAAATGTTTAAGAATGAACCAGCAAGTACTAACTATATAAGCCTTCGCGGAGGTTATCGTTACGAGCAAAGTCCATATCGCAAAAAGGTGGCTACGGTAGGCGACCTCACTGGCTATTCGTTTGGAGCAGGGGTTACTTTAGGAGGTATTCGTTTAGATGCGTCTTATGACATTGCTAAACAAACAAACCTATACCAAATGTACGAAACAATACTTACCGATAATGCTCAAATAAAATCAACTTACGGTAACTTCTTGTTTACCTTTACTGCACAGCTTTTTTAATTAAATAATTATTAAAGTTACTTTTGCATCATATTATAGGGGCGAATTGTAATTCGCCCCTATAATATGATAAAGTAAAGAGACGGTAATACAAAAATTACCGTCTTATTTTTAGTATAATGAAATTACACAGAAACTTAGTAGATGCCGTAATAGAGGGACTTACCTTTATTTTTAACGAAGGGCAATACGCCGATAAGGTAGTAGAAAAACAACTGAAAAAAGACAAGCGTTGGGGTGCTCGCGATAGAGCCTTTATTGCCGAAACTATTTATGACATTGTGCGTTGGAAACGGCTTTATGCCGAGATTGCGGAAGTGTACGAACCCTTTACAGTGCATAATCTACGCCGTATGTTTGCCGTGTGGGCGACTCTCAAAAGTATTGCCTTGCCGGATTGGGGAAACTATTTTGAAGATACTCCTGCACGTCGTATCAAAGGCAAGTTCGACGAACTCTCTAAGGTAAGAAAACTACGTGAATCAGTACCCGACTGGTTAGATACTTTGGGAGCACAAGAATTAGGAGAAACGTTGTGGACAGATGAATTGCACGCCCTTAACAGTTTAGCTCCCGTAGTATTGCGAGTGAATACCCTTAAAACTTCTTTGGAACACTTGCAACAGTTTTTGCGACAAGAAGGAGTAGAAACTTATCCTTTGCGCGATTACCCCGATGCTTTGCAGTTAGTAGAGCGCAGCAATATCTTTAAAACCCAAGCCTTTGCCGATGGACTGTTTGAGGTACAAGATGCTTCCTCTCAAAAAGTAGCACCCTTTATGCAGATAGACGACAAGGTGAAACGTGTAATCGACACTTGTGCTGGAGCAGGAGGTAAAACCTTACACCTCGCTACCCTAATGCAAAACAAAGGTCAGATTATAGCGATGGATATCTACGAGCAGAAATTGCAAGAGCTCAAACGCAGAGCACGACGTAACGGGGTTTTTAACATAGAAACTAAACTCATAGAACCCAAACAGCTCAAACGTATGCACGGCACATTCGACCGCGTACTCATTGATGCCCCTTGTAGCGGACTCGGCGTACTGCGCCGTAACCCAGATGCAAAATGGAAATTGCAACCTAAATTCTTGGACGAAATACGCACTACTCAACAGGAAATTTTACAACAGTACAGTAAATTGCTAAAAAAAGGAGGCAAACTTGTCTATGCTACTTGTTCTATATTACCTTCTGAGAATCATCAACAAGTAGAGACTTTTTTAGCTTCGGAAGCAGGAAAAGAGTTTCGCTTAGAAGCTGAGGAAGTGATTTTTGCTCATCAATCGGGATATGATGGTTTCTATATGGCAAGATTTATTAATGATTTCTCTAATCATTAAAAATTGTACATATCATTATTTTGTTGTAATTTTGCACTCTAAAATTTATCACTCATAAACTCAATAACGAATGAAGAAAATAATAACACTGATATTTGTAGTACTTGTTGCAATAGCAAATGCTCAAATACATAACCCTGTAAAATGGAAAACAGCGGTTGAAAAAATCAGCGATAACGAATATTATTTGGTAGCAACAGCTTCCATTGAGGCTGGCTGGAAGCTCTACGCACAAAACATTCCGCCTAAAGGACCTATTCCTACCACCTTTACTTTTGAAAGAAGCGCAAACTTCGAGCTTATGGGTAAGACCGAAGAAAGTAAACCTATACAAAAGCACGACAAGGTTTTTGATATGGAAATTGCTTATTTTCACAATCAAGCCGTGTTCAAACAACACATCAAAATAGTAAAACCTGTAGCTTCTATAAAAGCAACGGTAGAGTTTATGAGCTGTGACGATAGCAACTGTTTGCCTCCTGACACAGTAGATTTAGAGTTTTCCCTTTCGGGAGCTCCTGTTGCAAGCAAAGTGGCAACTCCTCAGTTTACTTTTGGTAATAATACCGACGGAAATAATACAGTTCCTACAACTACCGTAAGTCAAACTACAACAACAAAAGCTCCTGCTACTACCCCTATCTCACGTCAAGGTCTGTGGACAATATTCTTTATATCTTTTCTTTCTGGCTTTGCTGCATTGCTCACTCCTTGTGTATTCCCAATGATTCCTATGACGGTGAGTTATTTTACCAAACAGAGCAAAACTAAAGCTAAAGGAGTGAAGAATGCTGTAATCTATGGTATTTCTATCATTGTGATTTACGTATTGTTGGGCTCGGCTATTACTGCTATCTTTGGTGCAGATGCTTTGAATGCTTTAGCAAGTAATTTCTGGTTCAACCTCATCTTTTTCTTGATATTGGTAGTATTTGCCATTTCGTTTTTAGGTGCGTTTGAAATTACTTTGCCCAGCTCGTGGAGTACCAAAGTAGATGCTCAAGCCGACCGCAGTGGTTTTATAGGTATCTTCTTTATGGCGTTGGCTTTAGCTATCGTATCATTCTCGTGCACAGGTCCTATTGTAGGTACTTTGTTAGTACAAGCTGCTTCCGAAGGGGGTATCGCTCCTATTATCGGGATGTTCGGCTTCTCATTGGCAATAGCCTTGCCTTTTGCCTTGTTCGCAGCCTTTCCTGGTTGGTTGCACTCCTTGCCTAAATCAGGTGGTTGGATGAACACCGTGAAAGTGGTATTGGGATTTTTAGAATTGGCGTTAGCATTCAAATTCCTTTCTAATGCCGACTTGGTATTGCAATACCACTGGATAGAACGCGAAGTATTTATCGCTATTTGGATTGCAGTTTTTGGCGCCTTATCACTTTACCTTTTTGGAAAAATACGTTTGCCTCACGACGATGCCACCGACCGTATTTCAGTAGGTCGCCTGCTATTAGGCTTACTAACTCTTAGTTTTACGGTTTATATGATTCCGGGGTTATGGGGGGCACCACTCAACCTTATCAATGCTTTTCCTCCTCCGCAACATTATAGCGAATCGCCTTACGGTGTAGGCTATACCGCTGACGGAGGTAGTGCGAGCGTAGATGAAGGTGCTCTTCCTGAAGGAGCGCACTTGTTCAAACCTCACAATATCGTTACTTTTGATGATTATGAAAAAGGATTAGCTTATGCCAAACAAGTGAACAAACCCGTATTGTTAGACTTTACTGGCTGGTCTTGTGTAAACTGCCGCAAAATGGAACAAAACGTATGGCCTAACCCTCAAGTGCTCGATGTTCTTAGAAATGAAGTGGTATTAATTTCGTTGTACGTAGACGATAAACGTCCGCTACCCGAAAGCGAAGTGAGAGCTTCACAAATTAGAGAAGGCAAGATGATAAAAACCATTGGACAAAAATGGAGTGAGTTCCAGACCCTCCATTACAAAGCCAATACACAGCCCTTTTACGTGCTGATGAATCTCCAAGGAGAGAACTTAGTAGACCCAATAGGATATACCCTTGATACCGATGACCCCGATGAGTTTTACAAATGGATAAAACAAGGGATTACTGCCTTTGGCAAATAATATCATTCAATGAAAAACAAACACTACATACTCCCCATATTTATAGGCTTAAGTTTAGCATTAGGACTTGTTTTAGGAAGACAGCTTGCGAATTTCTACATTCCCAAGCCTCCTCCACCTGTACCTATGCCTATTACTGATATAGATACGGTGCAAGAGAATCCTTATAAAGTGAAATTAAACAGACTTATCGATTATATAGAAGAGGACTATGTAGATAAAGTAAATACCGATAGTATTGTAGACCTCACAATAAACAGTATTTTGCGCAAATTAGATCCTCACTCCACTTATATCTCTAAAAGTGATATCCAAGAGGTAGCCGAAACGATGAGTGGTAAGTTCGTAGGTGTGGGTATTAGCTTTTATATGTACAAAGATACCATTGCCGTAATCAAACCTATTGAGGGAAGTGATGCAATGCACAAAGGTATTCGTTTTGGTGACCGTATTTTAATAGCAGGGAAAGATACCTTGTTTAAAAAACACTTAAATACTGATAAAATCAAAAATATTCTCAAAGGAGAAATGGGGTCAAAAGTAGATTTAACTATTTACCGAAAAAGTAAAGATAGTCTTTTTAAGATAGGTATTGAGCGAAAGTTTATTCCTATTAAAAGCATTGATTGTTTTTACAAAGTAAATGATACTTTAGGCTATATACGTATGAATAGGTTTGCCGAAACTACTAATGACGAATTTGACTCAGCACTTAAAGCTTTAGAAAAAGAAGGTATTAACAGTTTAATTCTAGATTTGCGTAATAATTCTGGCGGCTTTCTCAATGTAGGAATTCAGATAGCCGATGAGTTCTTAGCAAAGGATAAGATGATTGTATTTACCAAAAATAATCGCAAAGAAATAGAAGAAACCTATTCTACTGCTGGTGGGTTATTCGAAAATAAACCTATATTTGTACTTGTCAATGAAAATAGCGCCTCAGCTAGTGAAATTGTAGCAGGGGCTTTACAGGATAACGATAGAGGTGTGATTGTAGGACGTAGAACTTTCGGCAAGGGATTAGTACAAAGCGAAATGCCCCTACCTGATGGTTCGGCAGTACGCCTTACTACCGCTCGCTACTACACTCCAACAGGACGCTCTATACAAAAGCCCTACAACTTGCGTCACCAGCGCAGAAGCTTCCAAATAGATAATGCTACAGTCCCCGATTCTTTAAAGTTTACAACTCCTAAAGGAAAAGTAGTGTATGGTGGTGGTGGTATCTACCCTGACGTATATGTACCGATAGATATGAAACCGGAAACCTATATGGTAAATGAAGTGCTAAACTCAGGACTTACGAACTTCTTTTTGTTTGAATACTTAGACAGTCACCCTTCTCAGAACCATAAGCCACAAAAGTCTTATTTCATAGGGGGATACAAAGTGCCCAAAGAAATGCTCAACGCCTTTTCAAAGTTTTTAAAAGAGCGTAAAATCAACATAGATTTCAAACGAAACAGCAATGATATATCAAAATATCTAAAAGCTAACTTAGCTGAGATATGGTTTAACGATAATGTAGCAGGGCTTATCAGGAATCAAGGAGATTTTTACATAGAAAGCTGTCTACACTACTACAAACAAAAACACCCTAAAAATGGCACTGAAAATCCTACCAAAGTGGTAAGGAGAAAAGCCAAAAAACCTATAAAAAGAGTTTAAAAAATATATGAGCAAGAATTTAACATCACGCAGTGAAGACTATTCTAAATGGTATAACGAATTGGTTGTAAAAGCTGATTTAGCCGAAAGTTCAGGTGTGCGTGGCTGTATGGTAATCAAACCTTACGGCTATGCTATTTGGGAAAAAATGCAAGCAGAGCTCGACCGTATGTTTAAAGAAACTGGTCACACCAATGCTTATTTTCCTTTATTTGTACCCAAAAGTTATTTTGAAGCAGAGGAAAAGAATGCTGAAGGTTTTGCTAAAGAATGTGCCGTAGTAACCCACTATCGTCTTAAAGCCGACCCTAATGAAAAGGGTAAACTAATGGTAGACCCCGAAGCAAAACTCGAAGAAGAACTGATAGTTCGTCCTACCTCAGAGGCGATTATTTGGAACACCTACAAAAACTGGATACAGTCTTACCGTGATTTGCCTATACTCATCAACCAATGGGCAAATGTAGTGCGCTGGGAGATGCGTACCCGCTTGTTTTTGCGCACTGCTGAGTTTTTATGGCAGGAGGGACATACCGCTCACGCTACAAAAGAGGAAGCCATAGAAGAAGCTCAAAAGATGATGAACGTATACGCCAACTTCGTAGAGAACTTTATGGCTGTGCCTGTAATAAAAGGTGTAAAAAGTGAAAGCGAACGCTTTGCAGGGGCTGACGATACCTACTGTATAGAAGCCCTTATGCAAGACGGAAAAGCACTGCAAGCAGGAACATCACACTTCTTAGGACAGAACTTCGCCAAAGCCTTTGACGTGAAATATGTGAGCAAAGAAGGTAAACAAGAATATGTATGGGCGAGCTCTTGGGGGGTCTCAACCCGCTTAATGGGTGCTTTGATTATGACCCACAGCGATGACAATGGATTAGTACTTCCTCCTAAATTGGCTCCTATACAAGTGGTAATCGTGCCTATCTACAAAGGAGCAGAACAATTAGAAAAAGTGCGCTCCCATATTCAGCCTTTAATTGAAGAACTCAAAAAACACAATATCAGTGTAAAATTCGACGATCGCGATACCCAATCGCCAGGCTTCAAGTTCCACGAGTACGAACTCAAAGGCGTTCCCGTGCGCTTAGCTGTAGGACAACGCGACATAGAGCACAATACCTTCGAAGTAGCCCGTCGCGATACCCTTACCAAAGAGACAGTAGCTAGTAGCCAAATTGTAGCTCATATTCAGCAGCTTTTAGAGAATATTCAATCCAATATGTACAACAAAGCTTTGGAGTACCGCAATACCCATATTACCGAGGTAAATAGCTATGATGAGTTCAAGGAATTGTTGGAAACTAAAGGAGGTTTCCTCTCAGCACACTGGGATGGTACTCCCGAAACTGAAGAGCGTATCAAAGAAGAAACCAAAGCAACTATACGTTGTATACCTTTGGATATCAAGGAAGAATCAGGGGCTTGCATCTACTCGGGAAAGCCTTCGAAAAAACGAGTGCTTTTTGCTAAAGCTTATTAAATATTAAATAAAAATAAAATGAGTCCAGTGATTGCTGGACTCATTTTTCTTAATATAATTAGTTTCCTCATTACTTACCTTCTAAGATTTAAAACTTTTAAACAAAGTTTCCATCTTTTCTCTTTCTTCTTCAGCTAAAGCTGCATCTACCAAGATTCGTCCACTGTGCTCATCAGTAATAATCTTTCTACGAGAGGCAATTTCTACTTGTACTTGTGGTGGAATAGCAAAGAATGAACCTCCAGAGGCTCCACGCTGAATTGGCACTATTGCTAAACGGTTCATCACGCTACTGCGAATGCGTTGATAGGCTTTTAGCAAACGCTCTTCAATTTTAGCCGCATACTCTTCTGCTTTTTCTCTTAAAAATTCCTCCTCTTTCTCAGTCTCTGCCAAAACAGAATCAAGTTCAGCTTTTTTGTGCTTGAGGTGCGCATCACGTTGGGCTTTGCGCTCATCTACTTGCTTAATAGCCTCTTTCTTTTGGTCTACTTGCGCTTTACCTTCTTTAATGCGTTTTTCTGCCAACTGTACTTCTAACTCTTGAAATTCTATCTCTTTAGAAAGAGAGGTATATTCACGATTGTTACGTACATTCTTTTGCTGGGTAGTATATTTTTTAATAAGGGCTTTTGCCTCTTCAATTTTTGCCTTCTTCTCAGCAATTCCTGCCTGCAATTCGTCTAACTCTTCCTTAAACTTTACGTGACGTTTTTTTAAACCCTCTACCTCATCTTCAAGGTCTGAGACTTCTAACGGAAGCTCACCACGAGTGTTCTGTAACTCATCAATCTTAGAATCGATGAGCTGTAAATCATACAATGCTCTTAATTTTTCTTCTACGGTTATATCCACTTTTTGTGCCATATCTATGAATAATATTTGATAGGATTTGTATCTACATTTGATATTGAGAGGGCAAAAGTAGGAATTTTTTTTGAAAGATACTCAAATAAAATAAATTTTATGTATTGTTCACTTTCAAAATGACCTATATCTGCTAATAATATTTTCCCCTCAGCCCTGAAAAAATCGTGGTATTTAAAGTCTGCACTCACAAAAACATCTGCTCCTGTTCGCTTAGCATCTCCTATTGCAAAAGCACCACTTCCTCCCAATACAGCTACTTTTTTCACTTCTTTTCCCCTGAATGCTGAATACCTAATACAGCTTGACTCCATTTTTTCTTTTAAATAAACAAGGAAATCTGCCTCACTCATCGGGGTTTCAAATTCCCCTATCATACCCATTCCTATATGTTGGTGCTCGTTTTCGAGTATATATATCTCATAAGCCACCTCTTCATAAGGGTGATTTTGGTGAAGTGCTTTTAGTATTTGAGATTGTAAGTGCTTGGGAAAAATAACTCCTATTTGTGTTTCATCTTCTGTGTGAAATACATTGGGTTCACCAATAGTTGGGTGCGAAGATTCATTGCCCTTATAAGTGCCTTTCCCTTCAAGATTGAAACTACATTCCGCATAGTTGCCAATATTCCCCGCTCCTGCTTCGAAGAGTGCTTTACGTAGCTTTTCAGCATTAGCTTTTGGAACATAGGTAATAAGTTTTCTAATAACATTAGGCTGTGGAATAAGTATGGAGCGATTATGCAATCCTAAACGGTCAGCAATAGAAGCATTCACTCCTAACAGCTGATTGTCTAAAGCCGTATGCATACTGTAAATAGCTATCTGATGTCGAATCGCTTTCATCACTACTCGTTCCACATAGGTCTTCCCTGTAAGCGATTTAAGTCCACTGAAGATAATCGGGTGGAAACTAACAATGAGATTACAATTCTTTTCAATAGCTTCTTCTACCACAGCTTCTAATGTATCTAAGGTGATGAGCACTCCTGTTACTTCGGCATTGGCGTCACCTACCAATAAGCCTACATTGTCAAAACTCTCAGCATAATCAAGTGGTGCAAGAGTTTCAAGAACTTTAGTTATGTCTTTTACTTTCATCGTATTCTTTTAATGTTTACATACTTTTTCACAGTTCTTTTAATAAAGATTTTCTCTAATCTTTTTCTATATCTGATTTATTGTGTTAGAGATTTAAAATCTCTCCATCATCGTAATACACTACTCTATCTCCTATAATACGAGCAGGAGCGGTGTATCTATGAGGTTCTTCCTTACCTATTGCCATAATATGATTTACTTGCCAACCCTTGGCTTTCAAATAATCTGATACCATCGACCTATGACAACGCCACCAAACAGCCTCTGCACACATATAAGCAGTAGTTTCTTTTTCAGCTATAGCAATGAGTTGAGCAATACCTTTTTCAAAATCATAGGTCTCCATATAATCAGCATAAGCTCGGAAGGACTCGTTATGCCAACGAGTATTCTTAGAGTCTTTATGTACTTTACGTCTACCACCTAATAACGTGAGATGGGTATAGGCTATCCCAATTTCGGGTAATACTACCTCTAAGTTTTCTTTATTAAATTGCGAATATTTGTTAGAGCCTGGTAACCCTCTGATATCAACTAAATGTTGTATCTCAAACGATTGTAACATCTCTATAAATTCTTCCAATGTATGTGTGGAATGTCCTATAGTATATATTCTCTTCATAATCAATTACTAACCACTATCTTACTCTTTCCATTACCTTCCTTCTGTACCACTACTTTCACAGCAATACGCTCTACCATCTCCTGTACGTGAGAGATAACTCCCACTTTCTTCCCTTGATTTTGCAAACTCTCTAAGGCATCTAAGGCTACTGAAAGTGTCTCAGAGTCTAAAGAACCAAAACCTTCGTCTATAAAGAGGGTTTCTACGTTCATTTTGGTAGATGAAAGAGACGAAAGTGCCAAAGCTAAAGCCAAGGATACCAAAAACGATTCTCCTCCTGAAAGTGAGTATACCGAGCGCACTTCTGCTCCCATATCGTTGTCTATCACTTGCAGACTAAGAGAGTTAGGAATGCGTTGCAGGGTGTAGCGCCTATTGAGGTAGCGCATCTGCACATTAGCATATTGCAAGAGCATATCCAAAGTGTACTCCTGTGCGTATTTGCGAAACGCATTACCTGTACTACTTCCTATCAGGTCGTTGAGCAAGCTCCAACGATGAGCGAGTTTTTCCTTTTCTTCTTTGGCTGTGTGCAACTCAACTGCTATTGCTCGCTGTTGCTCATCATTTAAAAGCCGACTCTTTTGAGTGACTACCGTATCGCGCAAAGTATCTTCTTCTGCTGTCTGTTCTGCCAACTGCTGAACGATATCTTCTTCTGTAAAGTTGAGTGGTCTTTTTTCTTTTAGTGTTTCAAGCGCTTGCTGTTTTTCATTCGCAATGGTATTGTATTGTGCAATGCGGTCATTTAACGATTGAAGGGCTTGGCGCTCTGATTGTAGCCATTCGTGAGAACGATTCGCCCACTCTTGCATTTTCCTTCTTATATGCTCTATTTGAGCAGGCTTGTAGGCTGTAAGCCATTCTTCTATTTTGTGAGTTGCTTCGGCTATATGAGCTTGCGATTGCTGTTGTTGCATCGCTAAGGCCTCTAAGGTTTTTTCATTAGCCGTTATCTCCAATAAAATAGCGTTGTATTGCTGTTGCGTTTGCTCTAAAAGAGTTGTTAATCGCTCTAACTGCTGTTGGTAACTCTCTTCTATTACTTGAACCGATTTTCCTTCTAACAATCCCGCACGTTCTTCTTTCAGCGTTTGCAATTGCGCTTGGTCTTTATCGATTGCCACTGTCAATTCGGTGAGCTCTTGACGGAGTACTTGTTGTGAGGAGGCGAGCTCAGTGCGCTCTTGGGTGAGTTCAGCAAGGCGCTTTTTGTATTTCTCGATACAAGCCGAATGCGCTTCCCAGTCGGTTTTAGCAGTGATAATTTGGGTTTGAAATTGCACAATATCGGTTTCCCAAAGGGTAAGCCAAGCGTCCGAAAGTTGTAAGCTCTGTAATTGCTGACTGTATTTTTGCCGTTGTTGCTCGTAATTTTCAGCGTCTTTCACAAGGGTATTCAGCTCATCAGTAAGCGATTTGAGTCGGTTGAGGACTTCAAAAAGACGCTCGTTTTCCGCTAAAAGATGTTCTGTTTTTGCTATCTTATCCGTGATATATTCTTCTATTTTCACAGAAGGATAGGTCGTATAATACACTGATTGCGACAAGCGTTCGCTCTCTTGTTGCCATAAATCCGTACGCTCTGCGTTTTCTGTTGTCTGACTCTCTATACGTTTTTGCAGTTCTTTGAGCTCCGTTTCTTTGGTGATAACCTCTTTGGTAAGCGTTTCTAATTGTTTTTTAGCTGTTAGAAATTCTTCTTGCACTGTATCTATCAGGTGTTCAGCTACTGCTTTATGAGCATTGGGGTGGTGTACCGAACCACATACGGGGCAGGCTTCTCCTTCCACCAAATGTTCTCTCAAAAACGCTACATCTTTGGTATTTTCTATTTGTGCCCTTTGGTAAATGCGTTCCGCTGTATCACAAGCTATTTGGGTGGCTATCTTCTCTGTTTTTAAACGTTGCAATGTTTCCAATATTTGGTTTTGGGTGTTTTGCATCTCTTGTAAAAGCGCTTCTCCCTGAACCTTTGCGTCAGTATATTGCTTGATATGTTTGGCAATCTCTCTATCCGCCTGATATACTTGCAAGGCGGTGAGATAAGCCTTCTGCTGTTTGGCAAGCGTCTCTATATCAGTTGAGGGGAGTGCCTGTATAGGGTATTGTGCTTTCAGCTCATTGAGTTGTTGTCTAAGGCGTTCTTCTGCTTGGCTATGGGCAGTTAGTTTTTCATTGAGTTGTTGCTGTTCTTCCACAAGCTGTTTGAGCCACAACGCATTGCGGTACAACTGCGCTTCATCAGGGTGAGTGTTGAGCCACTGCTCTTCTTGCTGAATGTACCTCTCCCCTTTCTGTATATGTTCAGTTACTTTTTCAAGCGACTCTTTTTTAGCTTGCAAAGCACTCTTTTTTGCCTCTTGTTGCTGCTGCTTTTGCTCAAAAATCTGCGTTAGTTCTGCAAGTCGTACGTCCAATTCCTTTGCTTTGGCAATAGCAGGTTTGGCAGTTTCATAAGCCTTTTTGGTAGTAGCCAAATCGTTTTCGGTTAGCGATTTTTGCTCGGATACTTTAGCTTTATCAGCTGTGAGCCGTTCTTTTTCGGTAGTAGCTTCCTTCAAATGTTGCTGAGCGGTTGCTAATAGTTCTTTTTCCCTTTGCTCGGTGAGGATATCCCCTTTTATGGCTTGTAATTGCTCTATGATAGCAAGCTCTCCAAAACGTTCCGCTTGCGAGGTTTTCTCTTGTTCGGCTTTTTCTTTATTGGCAATAGCCTCTTGCCATTGCTGAGTGTACAACTTCTGATTGTCAAACCACTGTTGTTGTTCTTTTAAAGTAGCGAGCGAGGCTTGTAAGGTTTTTAACCTCTCTTCATCGGCTGTAAGTTGCTCGGTTAAGGCACTGCGCTCTTCTTCCGTTAAAAAAACAATGTTTTCGAGCTGTTTTTCTAAAAGTTGGAGTTCGTTTTTATGTTGCTTGTTGAGTTCGTACACTTGCTTAGAAATGCGTGTGTAAATCTCCGTACCTGTGAGTTTTTCTAAAATATCCGACCGCTTATCATCATTCGCTTTTAAGAACGACGTAAAGTCTCCTTGTGCCAAAATCACCGATTTGGTAAACTCGTCAAAAGTCAAGCCTACGCATTCCTTTATCTTTTCGAGCACCAATGTCTTGCGGTTCTCAGCAATCAGTTGGTTATCCGTTAGGCAAGTAAGTTGTAAAGTTTCAGGCTGAATTGCCCCCGAAAGTTTGTTATAGGCTCTGCGTACCTGCCATTCCGCTTCATAAGTCTTGCCGTCTACCGCCTGAAATACCACTTTGGCATAGCCCGAAATCGCCCCTTTGCGCAAGAGGTTCTTCACATTATTCACCTGCACCTCAGCCGAGCCGTCAGCAATAGCAACCGAGTTTTTTGTAGTTGCCAAGCGAGGGGTATCGTTGTAAAGCGCAAGGCAAATAGCATCTAAAATGGTAGATTTGCCTGCCCCTGTCGCTCCTGTAATAGCAAATAACCCCACCGATTTAAGGGGTTCAGCTTCCAAATTAAGCGTAAAGGGACCTTCTATAGAAGCGATATTATGAAGAGAGACCGAAAGTATTTTCATAAGAAAAAAAACCTCCGTGAGGAGGTTTTTAAAAGTTGCTATGTTATTTTTGGAACTTAGCGTATTTGTTTTTAAACTTATCAATACGTCCGGCTGTGTCGATAAGTTTAGATTTACCAGTGTAGTAAGGGTGCGAAGTGCGAGAAATCTCTAATTTTACTAATGGATACTCAACCCCTTCTACTTCAATAGTCTCTTTTGTTTCTACGGTAGACTTTGTGATGAAGATATCGTCGTTCGACATATCTTTGAAAGCCACCAAACGGTAAGATTCTGGGTGAATTTCTTTTTTCATTGCAATGCTAATTTTATTACGTAATTTTTTCAGGGCGCAAAGGTACAACTATTTTTCGAATTGACAAACTAAATAATTAAAATCTAAAACCTTAAAATATAATTCACTGATTATTAAACGCTCCAACAGCCTTTGTATAACAATCCCCTAAGATTCATCAAAGTCTCAATTGTCGCTTTTGCATCGCATCTCCCCCTTTGAGGATAGCCAGCGAGAAGTTTCCGTCATACTCCCCCCTAGTGCCTATGGCCTAAGGCCTAGCACCTCTTCCTCTTTCTTTCGCCTCGAAACCCTATTTTTGCCATTTTTTGCATCACTGTATTATATTATAAGTCAATTACTTATATACCCTTTCTATACCAATCGTCCAAGATTCGTATAAGCTTCCTATAAGCTCTCTATAAGCTACCCTCACCCTCCTCATAGCCTTTTTTCACCAAAATCCCTCTCGACCCACTTCCGAACTATTCCGTTTCCTTCCGAAATCTCCGATGTGTCATTTTTTTGCGACACACACTTTGCCAAAAAGTTACTTTACAAGGCGCAGCCTTGATTTTGTTTAAATTTTGTTTAATTTCTGAGGCACAGCCTCATTCCTCTAACTCAAACTCGCACCTCATTTTCTAATTTTATAAATTATTTTGTATCTTTGCATCGTTTTGGCGCAGTATTTGATTAACAGCTATGAATTAAAAGTTAATAATAAAAGCCTTTGCGACTTTTAGCTCTTAACTCTTATCTTTTAACTAATTATGATTCATATCGACGAAAAAATATATCTTTGGCTCATAGCGGTACTCATTCCGCTATTTATCATCTTTGCCCTTTCAATGCTTCGCAAACGTCGGTTGCAAAGACAATTTGCCTCCTCCCCTGCCCTTAGGCGTTTAGCTCCTGACCGTTCGCGATTCAAACTCTGGGTGAAATGGAGTGTCTTGGCAGTAGTGCTTGTGCTACTGAGCATCGCCCTCGCTAACCCCAAGATAGGTACAAAAATTGAAACCGTAAAACGCGAAGGGGTAGATATCGTCTTTGCTGTTGATGTCTCTAAAAGTATGCTTGCCGAAGATGTAGCCCCCAATCGTTTGGAAAAGGCAAAACGCATCGCTTTCGAAACCATTAGTCAGCTAAAAGGCGACCGTGTAGGTATCGTAGCTTATGCAGCTAGCGCTTATCCTCAGCTCGCTCTCACTACCGACCATTCTGCCGCTAAGATGTTTCTACAAGGTATGAACACCGATATGCTTTCCTCTCAGGGAACTGCCATTCAGGAAGCAATACGTATGGCAAGCAACTATTTCGATGAGAATACTCCCACTGCGCGCTTGCTCTTTATCCTCACCGATGGCGAAGACCACGAAATGGGTGCTACCGAAATCGCTACCGAAGCACAAGAAAAAGGAATACATATCTACACCATAGGTATCGGCACCGAAAAAGGCGCTCCTATCCCTATCAAAGACGGAGGCGAACAAACGTATAAGCGCGACCGCAATGGCGAGGTAGTGATTACCAAACTCAACCGCGAACTCTTGCAACAGATAGCCATCAATGCAGGAGGTGAATACCTCGACGGCGATAATACCCAAAAAGTAGTAAGCCAAATTAACAAGATATTAGACGGTACTGAAAAAAGTCAGTTCGATACCCAAAAGTTCGTAGATTTCAAAGACCAATTTCAGTGGTTTTTAGGCGGAGCTTTGCTCTTGCTCATCTTAGACCTCGCTATCTTTGAACGCAAAACCCAATGGGTAAAGAAATTGAATCTATTCAACGAAAAAGAAAAAGACAAATAGTGTGTCCTGAGCTTTGCCAAAGTTTGAAACTTTGGCAAAGTTGAAAACAAACAATCTACTATGAAAAACGTTCTATACATAACATTATCCTTACTATCCCTCTCTGCTTTTGCACAATCCAAAGCCGAAAAAGAGGCTCAAAAAGCAATTGCTAACTCTAAAAAATATACGTACGAGGGCAACACCGCTCTCAAAGGCGATAAACCTGTACAAGCCGAAGTAGAATATCGCAAAGCAATAGCCGAAGATAAAAACAACGCTACTGCACAGTATAATCTCGGTACGATGTACTATCAACAAAAGAGTTACGACGAGGCTTTCTCCCGACTTAAAAACGCCTCAACCTCCGATAAGATAACCGAAGAAGAAAAACACAAGGCTTTCCACAATTTAGGCAATGCCTTTATGAAGAACAAAGAGTATGAAAAGGCGGTGCTCTCTTATAAAGAAGCTCTGCGTCATAATCCTAAAGATGAAGAAACCCGTTACAATTTGGCAGTAGCCAAAGAAATGCTTAAACAAAACCCACCTCCACCTCAAAACAACAAAGACAATAAAGATAAAAACAACCAACAAAATCAAAACAATCAACAGAACCAGCAAAATCAGAATAATCAGAATAATCAACAGAACCAAAATAACCAGAATAAAAACCAAGATAACAAGAATAATCAGGACAACAAAGACAATAAAGATAATAAAAAAGATCAAGGCGATAAACAGGATAAAAACAAAGACAAGGGCGACGACCAAAAAGACCCTAACCAAAACAACCAACAGAATAAAAACCAAAGCGGACAAGGACAAGGTGAGCAACGTCCTTCTTCTCTTTCGCCACAACAAATGGAGCGTATCTTGGAGGCAATGAACAACGAAGAGCGCAAAACCCAAGAGAAAATTAACGCTCAAAAAGTAAAAGGTCAACGCGCTAAAACTGAAAAAGATTGGTAGTAGTAGGGGCGAATGGCTATTCGCCCTTTTAATAAGTAAAAGCTAAAATGAAATACAAGATAATATTCTTTATAACTTTCTTAATCCAAAGTCTCTATGCACAACAAGTAGAGTTCAAAGCCGAAGTGAGTAAAAATCAATTAGGGGCTAACGAACGCTTGCGCATAGAGTTCTCTATGAATAAAGACGGCGATAACTTTACTCCGCCTAACTTTCACGGTTTTACCATAGTAATGGGACCTTCGCAATCGGTTTCAAGATCGTGGATTAATGGAGTAAGTAGTTTCTCCAAAACTTATATTTACATTCTCCAACCTACTGCCAAAGGTAAGTTTACCATAGGACAAGCAAGTATAGAAATTGACGGTAGAACATATAAAACAAACCCCATAGCCATCACCGTCACCGAGGCAGTAAAAACTCCCTCAATAGACAGAAATACTAACGATATCGCACGTGAAAACCTATTCCTTCTTGCCGAAGTTTCAAAGCCCAACCCATACCTTAACGAAGCTGTAAGTGTGGTATATCGACTTTATGTAGGAGGAGAAATATCTCTTAGTAATCTGCGTTTGTTAGATGTACCAAAATACCCTAACTTCTGGAGTCAAGATATACGTCTGCAAAATTATGAGGTAGAAAATTGTTCTTATCAAGGTCGTTCCTACCGTTGTATTGTAGTAAAAAGAATAGTGCTTTACCCTCAAAAAACAGGAGCTATCACTCTCGAGCCTCTGTCTGTAGAAGCTATTATCAATGCTCCTACAGGACAACGAGACTTCTTTGGGCGTCCTTTCTATGAAGAAATATCACGCAAAGTAAGCTCTGGTAGTCGTGTTTTAAACATAAAACCCTTACCTGAGGAAGGAAAACCCGAAAACTTCTCAGGGGCAGTCGGTAACTTCTCTTTTTCCGTAAATGCTACTAAACAAACACTCAAAGCTAATGAAAGTACTCAACTAAAAATAGAAGTATCAGGTAATGGTAATTTTAAACTGTTTGATTTACCTAAGCCTACTTTCCCATCATCGTTAGAAGTATATGCTCCCGAACAAAAAGAAGACATCAACACTTCTCTTAACGGAATGAAAGGACGCTTAGAACAAACCTATACTATCGTCCCTGAATACAAAGGGAAATATCCTATTTCAGGACTCTCTTTCTCGTATTTCAACCCTAATACTCAGAAATATGAAACTGTAAAAACCGAAGATATTTGGATAGATGTAACCGAAGGTCCTACAGCCGAAAACCAGGCTAATGACACGGCTAATAGTAATAACATTCCTCTAAAACCAGAAGGTCTTCAAACCAATGCCGACCTTCAGCCAATGCACCAACCCGTATTCTTTGGTTCTACAGCTTACTATTTATGGTTGTTCTTGCCTTTGCTTCTTATCCCTATTGTACTTATCTGGTGGCATATCAAAATGCAAAGAGCCGGAGATATCGAAGGTAATAAAGTAAGAGTAGCCAATAGATTAGCGAAGAAATATCTGGGAGAAGCTAAACGTAAATTAGGTGATAAAGGTACCTTCTACGAAGCGTTAGAACGCGCCTTGCACAATTACTTAAAAGCCAAATTAAAAATTGAAACAGCTGAAATGAGCAAAGATAAAATCACTGAACTATTGCTCAGCCGAAAAGCTACTGAAGCTACCGTAGCTCAGTTTATGGCATTACTCGCTAATTGCGAAATGGCACGCTACTCTCAGCATCACACCGATGCTTCTATGGAAAAAGATTTTAGCGAGGCAGTACAAGTAATCTCTGCCCTCGACAAACAAGTGAAAAACAAGTAATAAAATGAAAAACAACATCATCATATCACTCTTGCTGTTGCTCTCTTTCTCTGTTTTCTCTCAAACTAACGAAAATCCCTTCGAGAAAGCAACCCAATATTACGACCAAGGAGAGTACCAAAATGCAATTGACCAATACAAATCAATCTTAAAGTCTGGTAAAGAATCATCTGCTTTGTATTATAATTTAGCAAATACTTATTACAAACTGAATCACGTGCCTGAAAGTATCTATTATTATGAGAAAGCTCTCCAGCTAAACCCCAAAAACCAACAGGCTAAAAACGGACTCCTATTGGCAAACCAAATGAAGGTAGATGCTATTACACCCCTACCTAAAACCTGGTTACGCCAGCTCTCCGATGCTATTACAGGTTTGTTTAGCTTGCAAACGTGGGCAGTGCTCTCTATAATAGGAGTAATGGTATTTGTATTGAGTTTCTTTTGTTACTACTTTTTAGAACAAACTGCCCTCAAACGGCTCTTTTTCACCTTGATGTTCGTATCAGTAGCAGTAGCGGTAGGCACTTATTTCATCGCTGATTTTCACAAAAGGCAAGTAGACGGTGAAAAATACGCTATCTTATTCGATAAAACGGTACGGGTATTTTCTGAAGCCAATTCTTATAGCAATGAAGTAGTACAGCTTCACGAAGGTACTAAAGTAGAAATTATAGAAAAGAATAATGACTGGATAAAAATTCGTTTAGCTAATGGAAAAATAGGGTGGACTAAAGAAAGTGCTTTAAAAGTATTATAATTAAAAAAATATAAATATAGACAATAAAAAAGACTACTTTATCAATAAAGTAGTCTTATCTTTTTGTGCCTACGACTGGATTCGAACCAGCACGCCCTAACGAGCACCACCCCCTCAAGATGGCGAGTCTACCAATTTCTCCACGTAGGCTTACGCATTTGTGACCTGGCTGGGGCTCGAACCCAGGACCCCAACATTAAAAGTGTTGTGCTCTACCAACTGAGCTACCAAGTCCCTTAAAAATAAAAAAACAAATTGTATAACCCTTGTGACCTGGCTGGGGCTCGAACCCAGGACCCCAACATTAAAAGTGTTGTGCTCTACCAACTGAGCTACCAAGTCCCTTAAAAATAAAAAAACAAATTGTATAACCCTTGTGACCCGGCAGGGGATCGAACCCTGGACCCCAACATTAAGAGTGTCGTGCTCTACCAGCTGAGCTACCGAGTCATTATAACAATTCAGTGTCTTTATTGTTTTGCGGGTGCAAAGATATAACAAATTTCTTATGTAACAAGAAAAAAAGTATTATTTTTGCAGTTTATTTTTAGCATTACATTTCAAACATCTATTATACAATACCTTATATATGAAAATAATTTTACTTGGCTATATGGGAAGCGGTAAAACTACTCTTGGACAAGCTATAGCTCACCTTAAAAACATTCCTTTTATTGACCTTGATTCTTATATTGCTGAAACTGAAAAGCTATCAGTACAAGAGATTTTTAGTAGTAAAGGAGAGATTTATTTCCGAAAAAAAGAAACTCTTTATTTAAAGGAGTTATTACAAAAAAAAGAAGACTTTATATTATCCTTAGGAGGGGGAACACCTTGCTTTGGCAATAATATGTCTTTAATAAAAGAAGCTACTTCTTTATCTATTTATCTAAAATACCAACCTAAGACCTTAGCCAGACGTCTTATTAAAGAAAAACCGCATCGCCCTCTACTCTCTGAAATTAATGATGCTGATTTAGAGGATTTCATTCGCAAACATCTGTTTGAACGCAACTCTTTTTATATGCAAGCTAACTATATTATCTCTATGGACAATCTTACTGAAGAAGAAAGTATAAATGAAATTGTAAAAATTCTATAACTCTAAGCTATATGAATTAGCAATTAACTACAAGAAAGAGAAAGGGGCTTCTGCAATAATCTTAATAGGTTCTTTCTTTACAGGGTGAACAAAGCTTAAGCTATGAGCGTGAAGACAGATACCACCATCGGGATTGGAACGTTTAGCGCCGTACTTCAGGTCTCCTTTGATGTGCAATCCTATGGCAGCTAATTGCGCTCTTATCTGGTGATGACGCCCCGTAATAAGGTCAATTTCTAATAGGTAATAACGTTCATACGATTTCAATAACTTATAGTGCAATACAGCTTTCTTGCTATACTGCATTTCTTTATTATATGCTACCGACTTATTTTGCTTTTCATTACGCACCAACCAATGGGTAAGTTTATCTTCCTCGACAGGAGGTTTTGCATCTACCAACGCCCAATAGGTTTTCTGTACTTCCTGCTTGTTAGCAAACATCGTATTGAGGCGTGCGAGAGCTTTAGAGGTTTTGGCAAAGAGCACCACTCCCGTAGTAGGGCGATCTAAGCGATGTACCACTCCAAGGAATACCTCCCCAGGTTTGTTATATTTTTGTTTAAGGTATTGTTTGACAATATCGCTAAGCGGAGTGTCCCCCGTCTTGTCGCCCTGAACTATGTCGCCTACTCGCTTGTTTACGGCGATAACGTGATTGTCTTCGTAAAGCACGTCTACGTTTTCGGCGTTTGTGATAAGTTTCATAATGTCGTTTATTAGTGAAATAGAAAAAGCGCATTCCGTCGTAGAAAAGACCTAAGAGAAGAATGGCTACCGAAATGAGCAGAGTATATATTGAAAAACCTCGTTCAATATAAAAATACCCCGCACTAAATCCCCCTAGAAAGAAGAATGCAATGATAAAGAGTCTGAGACGAATGGTGTTTCGCAAATGCGTGTGTTGCTGCTCGTAGTGATTACGATTAAGGTAAATTCTTTGGGCGAGTTCGATACCTAAATCGGTGAAGAGACCTGTAAGGTGGGTAGTACGCACTACCGAGTTAGAAATTTTAGTCACAAAAGCATTCTGCAAGCCCATTGCAAAGAGCAAGATACAAGCAGTAACATCGGCGGGAATATCATTGGAAGAAAAAGCGTGTAACCCTACTACCGATAACAAAGCCAAACACTCCAAGAGTGTAGGTTTGAGATACTTGTTCTGAGTGCGATGATAATTAGCATTCTCGATGAGTAAGCCCGAAGTGAAGGAACCTATGAGGAAAGCAAAGATGTAGAGAAAGTAAATGAGTCCTTTCCAAAACTCAGCTACCGACACATCATAGATAAAATATGCAAAATGTCCCGTAACATTGGTGGTAAGTTTACCCACAAACAAAAAGCCGGTAACGTTCACCATTCCTGCAACAAATGAGAGTACTACGGCTATTTGTAGATTGTGTTTGGCGGTACGCTTTTTACCTTGATGACGGAACATTAATACTGTTCTTTTTCGTTAGGAAAATCGACGCTTTTTACGTCTTCGATGTAATGCGACACGGCATTAGTAATCACTTCTTGCAAATTGGCATATTTGCGCAAGAAACGAGGCTGGAATTCATTGCTCATACCGAGCATATCCTGCATCACCAATACTTGTCCGTCTACTGCACTACCAGCCCCAATCCCTATAATGGGAATATGCACACTCTTGGCTACTTCTTCAGCCAATGTAGCAGGTATTTTCTCTAATACAATAGCAAAACAACCCAATTGTTCTAATAACTTAGCATCTTCTTTGAGTTTTTGAGCTTCGGCTTCTTCTTTAGCACGCAAAGCGAATGAACCAAACTGGTGAATAGATTGAGGAGTGAGCCCCAAGTGTCCCATTACTGGAATACCCGCATTTACAATGCGCTTGATGCTCTCGGCTTCCTCTTTACCTCCCTCCAATTTAATTGCGTGAGCCCCACTTTCTTTCATTATTCTAATAGCTGAGCGCAACGCCTTTTTAGGGTCGGATTGGTAAGTACCAAAAGGCAAATCTACCACTATAAGGGCGCGACTCACCCCACGTACTACTGATGAGGCGTGATAAATCATTTGGTCTAAGGTGATAGGGAGGGTAGTTTCGTGACCTGCCATTACATTACTGGCAGAGTCGCCTACCAATAGCACATCGATACCGGCACTATCTAATAGTTTAGCAAATGTATAATCGTAGGCGGTAAGCATCGAAATCTTTTCGCCATTGGCTTTCATCTCTACTACCGATTTGGTAGTTACTCGTTTGTATTCTTTTCTAACTGCTGACATTTTGTTGTAGTTTAAAAATCGGGGGCAAAGATACGAATAATTGACAAATTAGCTAATTTGTGAATTCGCAAATTAGGAGAAATGGTATTTAGTCTACTCTTTTATAAACTATCCAATTGCTATAAACCATATTGTGTTTCTTTTCATTTGGATACTTATAATGTATAGAAAACCATATTTTTAGAGTGGATTTATCAAAATAAAAGTTATTCAACTTTGCCAAAATTTAAAACTTTAGCAAAGTGTATACTGAAAATTAATTCTCGCGTATCTTTTCTATAATATACTCGTAATGAGTGTAGTGTTTTACAAAATCGAGGTCGGTTACATCAATGATAAGAGAATTCATAGCGGTATTCTTCTGTATGAAATCTAAATAGCCATAGTGTATCTTTTTGAGATAATCGGGGGAGATGTTTTGTTCATATGTTCTACCACGTTTCTTGATATTTTCAATAAGACGGTCGGTATTTTGATAGAGGAATACATACAAATCGGGTTTGATGATTTGGCTATAAAGAATGTAAAAAAGCTTACGGTACAATACAAATTCATCATCGGTAAGAGTTACCTTAGAAAAGATAAGTGATTTGAAGATATCATAATCGGAGACGACGAACTCCTTGAACAAGTCCATTTGTGCCAACTGTTCACACATTTGCTGGTAGCGTTCGGTAAGGAACGACATCTCCAACGTAAAACCGTATTGTTTGGGGTTCTCGTAGAATTTAGGCAAGAAAGGATTATCGGAAAACTGCTCTAAGATGAGCTTTGCATTGAAGTCTTCGGCTATTTTAGTCGCCAAAGTGGTCTTTCCAGAACCTATATTCCCCTCAATAGCAATATACTTATAATTCAAAAACGGTGATTTTTGCGCAGGAAACGACAGTTGGTCGGTAAGGCGTTGCACGGGTGAAGTATCATCGGTAGTGCGTAGGAGTTCGGCAACCGTTTTTTTGAGTACAGGGTGTACTTTGAGGTCGTCGATATTTGCTAAAGGTTTCAGTACAAACTTACGGCGGTGCAAGAGAGGATGAGGCACAGTGAGCACTTCGGTATTAATAACTTTATCGTCGTAGAAAAGAATATCGAGGTCGATAGTGCGTGATTGGTAGCCTTTGGACTGAGGCATACGCTCTCGCCCGAGTTCTTGTTCTATTTGCAAGAGCTGTACTAATACTTCCTCAGGTGAGAGAAAGGTACGACATAGCAAGCAGGTGTTCAGGAAAGCTTCCCCCGAAAAACCCCACGAGGGTGTTTCGTAAACAGGGGCTATATCGACAATAGTACCCACCCGCATCGCAATGCCTTCAATGGCTTGTTGCAGGTAGGCTTTACGATTTCCTAAGTTACTTCCTAATGATATGTAGACATCGTGGTTCAATTAACAATTGACAATTGACAATTAACAATTAACGAGCGCTATTCAACTTTGGCAAAGTATAGGACGCAAAAGCGACCTTTTTTCATTGATTATTGATTCTGCAAAAATCGCATTATGTTGTCGTAGATGCGGTTCTCTATATCGGAAGTATCGGCGGGGAGGAATTTCTCGCCCATAATATTCTCGTAGAGCTCTATATAACGCTCAGAAACGGATTGTACATACTTATCAGTCATCGTAGGTACTTTTTGCCCTTTTTCACCTTGAAAGCCCTTCGAAATGAGCCACTGGCGTACGAATTCTTTGGAGAGTTGTATTTGGGGTTCACCGTTTTCTTGTCGTTCGTCATAGCCTTCTTTATAGAAATAACGAGAGGAATCGGGGGTGTGAATTTCGTCGATGAGCACTATTTCGCCATCGCGAGTTTTACCGAATTCGTATTTAGTATCTACCAAGATGAGTCCGTGTTTAGAGGCGATTTCAGTACCGCGAGCAAAGAGTGCGTAGGTGTATTTTTCCATCAATCGATAGTCTTCCTCGCTTACAATTCCTTTGCGAATGAGGTCTTCACGGGAAATATCTTCGTCGTGCAAGCCTTGTTCGGCTTTGGTAGCCGGAGTAATAATGGGGTGTTGTGGGAACATATCGAACTCTCGCAAGCCTTCTGGCAAGGGGACACCCGATAGTTTGCGCACGCCATTTTTGTAGAGACGAGCCGAGTGCCCTGCAAGATAACCGCGAATGACCATTTCCACTTTTAGTGGTTCGCACACTTGACCAATAGAAACATTGGGGTCAGGAGAAGCTATAAGCCAGTTAGGTACAATATCTTCAGTTTGTTGCAAGAAACTTACAGCCATTTGATTTAATATCTGACCTTTGTAAGGAATACCTTTGGGTAGAATGGTATCGAAAGCCGAAATACGGTCGGTAGCAATCATAATGAGGGTATCATCTTTAAGTTGATACACATCACGCACTTTCCCTCTGTAAACGGATTTTTGTTTAGGGAATTTAAAGTTTGTTTTTGTTATAGTATTCATTTCTGTAAATGGTTAAAAATCTCTTCTCGGTGCAAAGGTACAAAATAATTACAAATTACGGATTACGAATTATGAAAAAAATGAGTGAAGAAATTGTAATACCTTAAATACCAGAAATACCAAATAAAGATTAGAAAATTAGCAAATTTGAAAATTAGTAAATGGGAAGTGTAGTTAATGGTTAATGGTTAATGATTAATGGTAAAATTGGGAGAGGACTATACAAAGCTTATGGGATAATCGAACGATGAGTGGCTTTTCAGTGGCTTTTCAGTGGCTCTACAGTGGGTCTACAGTGGGTCTACAGTGGGTCTACAACGAACAAAAGACGAACAAAAGACGAAGGAATGATGAACAAAAGACGAACCTACGATGAAGGTAAGGCGAATTTAAGATAGAGATAAAAAGAAGGTTATTAGTAGAGTTCAACTTTGGCAATGTTTGAAACTTTGGCAAAGTTCATACAAAAGACGGTGCAAGCCGCACGGGCAGTCGTAGCAGAGCAGACCAGTAGGAAAAGAATGAACAAAGAAATGATGAAGATTTCTTGTAGTTAATGCGAAGATAGGAGGAAGTTTATTGAAGGTTTTTATTTTTGAGCGGTGAGTTCTTCGTATCTTTTGAGCACATCTTTTACGTTGCGAATGGATTTCTTTGTCCAATTGATAAGAGTGCTGAGGCGTTCTTCGTCGGTGAGTTGCCAAGCTACTTGGCTACGGCGGAGTTTATCAGTAAGCTGTTGCAAAACAATGGCTACCGCTACCGAAATATTCAAACTTTCGGTAAAACCTACCATTGGAATTTTTAAATATGTATCAGCTTGTGAGAGTACTTGCTCAGAGAGCCCTTCTTTTTCTGTACCAAAGAAGAAAGCACTCTTTTTACTAATATCGAAATCGTTGAGGAAATAAGCGTCCTTGTGTGGGGTTGTTGCCACTATTTGGTAACCTTGGGCACGGAGGGCATCGATACAACTTTGGGTATCGTTATAACGAAAGACGTCTACCCATTTTTGAGCACCCATTGCTATTTTGGCATCGAGGCGTTTTCCAAATCGTCCTTCTATGCTGTGTGCTTGTTGCACGCCAAAGACTTCGCAAGTGCGCACTACGGCACTGGTGTTATGCATTTGGAATACATCTTCCATCGCTACCGTAAAGTGATTGGTACGCGCGCTTATTACCTGTAAAAAACGTTCCTTGCGTTCTTCGGTAATAAAATGTTCTAAATAGGTGAGTAATTCTTGATTCATAGTTTTTTCTCAAAGGCTTTGCGGGGAGTACCTCTGAAAGTAACTTCACCGCAGTACTTATAGCCTAATTTTTCGAATAGGTGTAACATCGGGGCATTATCGAAATTAGTATCGGCTCGCAAAGAAGGAATGCCTTTATTGTGAGCTATTTCCTCTATCTTTTGAAGAAGAAACTTTGCTAAGCCACGCCCCAAATGGTCAGGCGAAATTGCTACGCGATGAAATACCATAAAGTCGGCATTGGTAAGCCATTCGCCCTTGATAGCCTCATAAGCAGGTTCGCTGTTGATGAGGAGAGCAACATAGCCTAATATTTCGTTGCCTTCTGTGAGTACATAGCCATATTGATGGGCGATATCGTTAGCTATAACCTCTTCATTAGGGTAGCCGTCTTGCCACTGGTTACTGCCATCGGCTTTGCGACGCTGAATAGCAGCAGATAGGATTGCCCAAATAGCAGGAGTATCCTGAGGCATTGCTATTCTAAGCGTTACATTTTCGTTCATTGTGTTACTTGTTACCTATTAAAACCCTGCAAATGTACAAAAAACTTTGCTAATTGCAATATTTTGACTAACTTGCCCCGCTTTTTAGCTTTTGAGAATATGAGTACACCCCCCAATGCCATCGAGGTAACCCACCTCAGCAAACAATATAAAGAAGCCACTAGCCTTGCCTTGAACGATGTGTCGTTTAAGGTGAGAAGAGGAGAAATTTATGGTATTTTAGGACCTAATGGAGCAGGAAAAACTACCCTGATGTCTATTCTTTTTGGGAGTATCAAACCTACGATGGGGAGTTTTTCTATTGTAGGACTTACTTATAAAGATACAAGCCTTAGGTATAAAATAGGGGTGGTTCCGCAAGAATACGCTTTGTATCCTACGCTTACCGCTCGCGAAAACTTGTATTATTTCGGTAGCCTGTATGGACTCAAAGGCAAACAACTAAAAGCACTCACTGACGAAGCTCTTGAACGAGTAGCCTTAGCCTCAGTTGCCAATAAGAAAATTGCTCATTTTTCGGGAGGAATGAAACGCCGTATCAACTTGGTGGCGGGTATATTGCACAGCCCTGAGGTGCTTTTCTTAGACGAACCTACAGTGGGGGTGGATGTGCAATCCAAAAATATTATTATCGATTATTTAAAGGAATTGAACAAAGGAGGAATGTCGATACTTTACACCTCCCATCATTTACAAGAGGCACAGGATTTTTGTGACCGTGTAGGTATTTTAAACGAAGGACAATTGCTAAAAGAAGACACGCCTCAAAACCTTATTACCGAAGTGCAAGCATTTAATTTGGAAGAAGCGTTTATTCAGGTAACAGGTAAAAGATAAAAGGTAATAAAAAAAGCTACCGAATTGGTAGCTTTTTTTATTTATATCTTATTTGATAAAATCTTTGTATTGAGGGTTTAATGTTTTATATTCCTCTACTTTCCCGGAAGGGACATAAATGTTGCGCAAGAGTGTTTGATTAAATGCCATAGTGCCTATACTAAAAGCATTAGGGTTACGTATGATTACGGTATGCAAATTATCACACTTTGCAAAGGCATTATTTACTATATTGTTTACTGTTTCAGGAAGTATAACACTTGTAAGTCTATTACAACCTGTGAAAGCTCTTGCTTCAATAGTAATAACGCTCGAAGGAATATCTACATTTTGTAGATGAGTACAATTAGCAAAGGTTTGTGTTTTTATTTTTGTAATCTCTCTTCTTATATTCTCGTTCGATACTTCTACACTTGTCAATTTAGTACATAGATAGAAAGCCTTAGCCCCTATATCTTTTACTTTATCCCCAATGACGAAAGTTCTCAACTGGTATGTGAGTTTATTTACTTCTGCGTTAAAAGCATTGTCAGCTATGATTTCTACATCTTTTAGCTTAGGGTCAGTATTCATATCGATAAAAAGTGTTTTCTCATTTTTCCATTTTACTAAGGTCTTTCCGTCAGTGCTAAGTTCATAGTCTGTGTCACTCATTTGTTGAGCGGTAAGAGAAATACCGGTAGAGGGCCAGCCTGTATTGGTTTTAGGTCCATAGAATATTTTAGCTTCAGTATCGATATAGTAATCGCCTTCTACTCCTTGACTCACGGGTTTGCCTTGTCCTGAATATATTTTAGAGCCATCTTTACCGGGAAGCCCTTGTGCTCCTGTAGCACCTGTTTCTCCTTTGTCTCCTTTATCTCCTTGAACTTTTATATGAGTATCTTGATTCCCTATAAACCAATTACCATTGTATCCTATATGAGGCGTAAGACCGTTTTGACCGTCTTGACCGTTGGTGCCATTAGTACCATCAGTACCTTTTTCCCCTTGGGCTT